>CAWJEJ010000003.1:725000-961516 GCA_963841855.1 Rhodothermales bacterium
TGTTCGCTACCTGCTCGACGGTGTCGTCAGGGGTATCGGTGATTATGGCAATGCGTTTGGCGTGCCAACGGTTGGAGGCGAAGTGGTATTCGATCCAGCCTACGAAGGCAACCCGCTCGTCAATGCGATGAGTGTGGGGATCGTCGAGGTGGGCAAGACGGCGTCGGCTATTGCGCAGGGGGCGGGTAAGCGCGTGTATATCGTCGGGAGTGCTACGGGGCGGGATGGGATTCATGGGGCGACGTTCGCTAGCGAGGAGATCAGCGATGCGAGTGAGGCCAAACGTCCGAGCGTGCAGGTGGGCGATCCGTTTACCGAAAAGCTGCTGCTCGAAGCGACACTCGAAGCGATTGACGCAGGTGTCGTCTCGGGGATTCAGGACATGGGGGCTGCGGGCATCACGTGCTCGTCGTGCGAGATGAGCGCCAAAGGGGAGTGCGGCATGACGCTGTATCTCGAGCGCGTACCCACGAGCGAGACGGGGATGACGCCGTACGAGATCATGCTGTCCGAAAGTCAGGAGCGGATGCTGATCGTCGCCGAGCCGGGGCGGGAGTCGGATCTCGAGGCCATCTTCGCCAAGTGGGATTTGAAGTATGCCGACATCGGCGAGGTGACGGACGGCGGCGAAGTCGTCGTGCTGTGGCATGGCGATGAGGTCGCTCGCGTGCCTGCCGATCACCTGGTGTTGGGCGGTGGTGCGCCGGTCTATCATCGCGAGACGCGCAAGCCGGACTATCTGGAGGTGGCCCACGCATTCGATCACGATTCCATCGACGATCCGGACATCGACACGGCGGCGGACTACTTGCTCGACCTGATGGGGGCGCCCAACATCGCTTCGAAGCGGTGGGTGTTCGAGCAGTACGACACGCAGGTGCGGACGAACACGCTCGTCGGGCCGGGGGCGAGTGACGCCGCCGTCGTGCGCGTCAAAGGGACGGACAAAGCGCTGGCGATGGCGACCGACTGCAATGGGCGCTACGTCTATCTCAATCCGCGCAAGGGCGGGCGCATCGCTGTCGCCGAGGCGGCTCGCAACGTGGTGTGTGCAGGCGGGCGGCCCGTTGCGGTGACCAACTGCCTCAACTTCGGCAATCCGTACAAGCCCGAGGTCTACTGGGTGTTTACCGAAGCCGTCGGCGGAATGGGCGATGCGTGCGCCGAGTTGGGCACGCCGGTGACGGGCGGCAACGTGTCGTTCTACAACGAGAACCCGGACGGCGCGGTCTTTCCGACGCCGACGATCGGGATGCTGGGCGTCGTCGACGACCTGGCGCACGTCACTCCGGCCGGTGCACAGTCGGCTGGCGATGTCGTGTTCTTGCTGTCGCCGATCGCTTGGATGCACCGCAACGACATCGGCGGGACCGAGTATCTGGCGTTCGTGCATGAGCAGACGGCGGGCGACGCGCCGCACTTCAATCTGTACGAAGAGCGCTACGTTCAGACGATGATGCAGAACCTGATCCGCGAGGGCTGGGTGCAGTCGGCGCACGACTTGTCGGACGGGGGACTGGCAGCGTGCTTGGCCGAAGTCGCCTTGTTTTCGGACGGATTGGGCATCGACGCTGGGTTTGAGATGCACGACTACTTACGGACGGACGCGGCGCTGTTCGGCGAGGCGCAGAGCCGGATCGTGCTGACGGTGTCGGCCGAGCGTGCGGACGATCTGGAAGACCGCGTCGAAGGACACGGCGTCAAGGTGACGCGGCTGGGCGTAGTGACCGACGATGGCGATCTGAGCATTCGCGTCGGCGATCGGGGCACGGTTCGCATTTCAGGAGACGACCTCGCCGACCGATACTACAACAGCCTGCGCCGCGCGCTCGAAGAACCGGACGCGCGGCACAACTAAACGGATCGTCTCGTTAGATCTGGATCGATCATTCCAGAAACATTGCTTCTACGTGCCGTTTCTAATTCCTCAACCGACAAACCCACTCCAACCATGGCAGACGCCAAGTATCTCACGCTCACTGACGCCAATTTCAACGACAACGTCGTGAACAGCGATAAGCCTGTTCTCGTCGATTTCTGGGCGACATGGTGCGGTCCGTGCCGCGCTATTGCCCCAACGATTGAGCAAGTCGCTAACGAGTTCGACGGTCGCGCTCTGGTCGGAAAGGTCGACGTCGACGAAAACCCGGACGTGGCGATGCAGTACGGCGTCCGTTCGATACCGACGCTGCTCTTCTTCAAGGATGGACAGGTCGTCGATCAACTGATCGGTGCCGTGCCCAAGAAGGTGCTTGCCGAGAAGCTCGAAGCGCTGTCGGCTCAGCCCGCGTAACGGCTCGGCCCTGATGCCTCTTTTCGCCCGAGGTTGACTCTGCGTCGGTCTCGGGCGTTTCTGTCTCTATCGTCTGCGATCATGGAACTCAACTCTTCGCCCCTCGCCACGCTCGACTTTTCGGACGCCGAGCGCCACGACGTCGTCATCGTCGGTACGGGTCCGGCTGGCCTGACGGCAGCGCTGTACGCGTCGCGCGCCAATCTCGCGCCTGTCGTCTATCAGGGGCCGCAGCCCGGCGGACAACTCGTCACGACGACCGACGTCGAGAACTTTCCCGGCTTCCCGCAGGGCATTATGGGGCCGGACCTGATGCAGCAGATGGAGCAGCAGGTCGAACGCTTCGGCGCGGACATGCGCTATGGCATGGTGACGCATGTCGACCTGGGTGAGCGGCCGTTTAAGTTGGTCGTCGACGAAGAGAAACCGGTTTTGGCGCAGACCGTCATCATCTCGACCGGAGCGTCGGCGCGGTACTTAGGACTTGAAAACGAGAAGCGGCTTCTAGGACGTGGCGTCAGCGCGTGCGCGACGTGCGATGGGGCCTTTTTTCGCGGCGAAGATCTAGCCATCGTCGGAGGCGGCGACACGGCGTTCGAAGAAGCGCTGTTCTTGACGCGCTTCGCCAAGAAAGTCTACGTCATTCACCGGCGCGACGAACTGCGCGCGAGCAAGGTGATGCAGGAGCGCGCGTTCGCCCACGAGAAGATCGAGTTTCTGTGGAATACCGTCGTCGATGACGTGCTGGGCGAAAACGGGGTCGAGGGCATTCGCATCACCGATACCGAAAAGGGCGAGACGCGCGATCTAGCCGTCGGCGGATTCTTCGTCGCTATCGGCCACACGCCCAACACCGACGTGTTTAAGGGCAAGCTCAACATGGACGAGAATGGCTACATCCTGACCAAGCCCACGAGTACGTACACGAGCGTCGACGGCGTGTTCGCGTGCGGCGACGTTCAGGACCACGTCTACCGGCAGGCGATCACAGCGGCGGGAACAGGGTGCATGGCGGCCATCGACGCCGAGCGCTGGTTGGCCGAACACGGAGTGATCGACGAGGTGCGGACGGAGACGGAGTACCACGCAGCCGAATCGGTCGATAGCGATGAAGCAGAGCAGGCTGCGGCCTGAGTTGATTTGCCGTTCGCTGCGCGGGCCTTCTTTTGCCTTGACGCAAAAGAAGCAACAAGTCAAGGCTGGACTCAATCCGGCTGACGCTACGCTGCGTTTCGCTGAAATCGTCCAAACTTGCTGTCGCTCCCTTCGGCTACGCTCAGGGCAGGCGCCCAGGACTATTTCGGCCACTCTCCTCCTCTTCGCGTCTGGGCGCCGGATTGAGATCAGGCCGGTCCATCTCATCGGATGACGCCTTATCGTCTTCTAGAATTGCGATCGGGGAGATGTCCTCATAGCCGTCGTCCACGAACACGACTGGCTCACGCGGAAGTCGCAGGCTCAGCCAAGACATTTCGTCCTCGCGCAAGGTGACGTGACGAGCAGCGACGCCTGTTATCCAGCCGACATCGACGAAGGTGCGTACGAACAAGAGCAGTTGTCCGATGAGAAATGCGGTCCAGAATCCGGCGGGGGAGGCGCCGTTCATCGCCGCGTCAGCGAGCATCGGAGCGATCCACAGCAGCCAACTGACAAGCACCATTCCGACGCCGACGCGCACGCTCGGCCCGTCTCTGCCGATGGCGGACAGGCCCAGGCGGACGGCGTCGGTGATGCGCGATCCCAGTGCAACGGCGGCTCGGGCATGGTCGTGGGCGAAGGCCAGCATCACCCAACCACCGAAGAGCAAGACAGGGAGCACGACGAAATAACTCCACAATGTGCTAGCGGCGCCGATCCAGACAGCCGCGAGAGTGGAAGCGGCCAAGAACGCGACCAGTGCCCAACCGAGCACCATCAATCCGAACAGCGCGGCTAGACCGGCACCATGCCAGCCATAATGCCCAAGTCCCGTGCGGATCCCGCGTCCGCCGTGCGATGCGGCAAAGGCGACGCCCATCCGAAGGGCCGCCGATGCTCCCCAGACGAGTGGCACGATCCAGAGCAGATTGAGAAACGCGAGCGCGAACCCATTGCCCAGCTCGCCCAGAATGCCAGTCCACGTGAGCAGGGACATGTCGTCGTAGTCGAGCGGGAGGGCCAGTCGGTTCGTCGCGCGGCCGGTCCACCAGTAGACCGAAAACGTGCCGAGCAGGGCAAGTGCGGTCTGGATCACGTGGAGCAGCGCGCTTACTCCGATGCGCTGAAAGGCGAACTTCGATCCGGCGCGGATCAACTCCCTATACGTGCGGACCGGCGGCGCGTCGGGTGTGGGAAACGGCTCGGGCGCCAAGTCGAGCGGATTGTCCTGTGGGGCGAAGTCGGTCACAGGCTCGTGAGGGCGGAGAGGAAAAGGTGGACGGCCTGCGCGGCTTTCAGGTGCAGCTTGCGCGCAAACGCAGCATCGGGTTCGAGCGTAGCGGCATCGTCGGCGGTATTTTGGTCGAGCGCGACGGGCAGCAGGCGGGCACTGGTGGGCGCTTCGGCGAGGCGCACGTCGAGCGGTGCGTTGCGCTCGACGGTTAGGGTTTGCGTGCGAGCCGGGTAGACGACTTCGACTTGGCGAGAGAAAGGCGCCGTTCCCAGTCGGTGGACCTGGAGGCGAGCGCCGCCGCCGGTCGAGTCGGCGGCGAGGCTGAGGCTATCGTTCAGGACGGCGTCGCCGTAGAGGTAGGCGTCGAAGAACCAGCCTAGGTTTTGGCCAGTCGACTGCTCGGCCGAAGCGATGAAGTCGCGCGTGGTCGGATGGCGGAAGCGCCAGGTGGCGGAGTAGTCGCGCATCAGCCCGAGCATGGCGTCCGCGCCGACGAGCGTTTCGAGGCTCGCCATCAGCATCGCCGGTTTGGAGTAGACGCGAGCGCCGTACGCGTTTTCCTGCTCCCACGTCGGTGCGGCGATGGCGCCGTTGCCCGAACTCAGGCCAGCCGCTCCTACCTGCTGCATCTCGAAATCGCTGACGCCCAGGCCGGGCAGGTCGACTACGGCTCCGTCGCCGTCCGGCCCGTTCCACGCCCTATCGACAATCCGCATTTCGGCGTACGAGTTGATGCCTTCGTCGAGCCACGCTTCCTCGGCTTCGTTCGACGCCAGCATCCCTTGAAACCACTGATGACCGATCTCGTGGACCGTCACCACCTCGGCCAGCCTCACCCAAGAGGGCAGACCGTAGCCCGTCCCCAACGTGATGAGGGTCGGGTATTCCATGCCGTTCGAGTCGCCGACGCCGTCAACCAGAGTGAGTGTCGTCCACGGGTAATCGCCCGCCAAGTCCGAGTAGCCCTCGAGCCCGACGCGCGCGGCTTCGAAGTAGCGGTCGGCTTGCCCGGCGTGCTCGGGTTGTGTCAGCAGGCGCAGGCGGACATGCTTCCACTGCGACTCAAACACGCGGTAAGCGGGCGACGCCGTCCACGCGAAATCGTGCACGTCGTCGGCGGCGAACGTCAGCGTTTTGACCTCGTCGGCGGTCTGTTCATCTGTCTGCAAACCGGTTGCGCCGACGACGTAGTCAGAGGGGACGGTGAGATCGACGCGGTACGTGCCGAAGTCGGCATAAAACTCGCTGTGGTTGTGGAAGGCGTGCGCGCTCCACCGGCCTCGGGGCGCATCGGCCGGGACGTAGCGGGTGCCGGGTGTTTCGTAGACGGCGAGCTTGGGAAACCACTGCGCGACCATGAAAAACGGCTCACCACCCGCAGTCTCGGCGTATCCCGTTCGGGCGAAGATGCGCGGCAGTTTGGAGGTGAACGCTACGTCGAGCACGACGCTGTCGCCCGGCGCGACGGCGCGACCCAGCGCGAGCGAAGCGACGGTCGAGTCGGTCGCAATCGCCGTCGCGGTCGGTGCGATGGACAGACGGTCGGTCAGGTCGATACCGCCTCTGGTGATGCGCTCAATCGTGACGCTGCCCCATCGGTCGTCGCCCTCGACGGTGTTACCTCGGTGCGATCCGCCGCTCTCGGCCATCCACGTCGATTGCTCGCGAAAGGCGTTGAGGTAAAGGTGCCACATCAGCGTGTCGACCGGGACGGCATCGGTGTTCGTCCACCGCACCCGCATCGTGCCGCTGACGGTGCGGGCGTCGGGGTCGAGCGTCACGTCGATCGTGTAGGCGACGCGGCGGTCGCTCAGCGGCACGATCGACGTGGTCGGGCTGTCGGGCGGGGGGCCGGGTGGGGGAGCGTCCGGGTAAGACGCGCAGGCGGCGAGCAGCAGGAGCGCGAGCGGCGCGAGACGGTGCATCATGGGCAGAGCGGAGCGGAGCCGGTAGCATACGACGCGCGCGCGGGCTAGATACAAAAGAGGGGTGCGTCCCACCACAGGCGCACCCCTCTGAGCCGCTGCATCACCTATGGAGACGCGGCGGTTGCTTCGGCGCTCGTCAGCGGACGATCGTCAGCGACTGGGTTCGGACTTCGCGCTGCCCTCGCGCCACTACGAAGTAGACGCCTGCGCTCAGCCGAGCCGCATCGACCTCGAAAGACGGCGGACCAGCGGCAAGCGGACCGTCGTGCAGCTGCGCCACCTGGCGCCCGAGCAGGTCGTAGAGCGCGACTTTCATCGGACCAGCAGCGCCGAGGTCAAACGTGACGGTCGAGAGCGATCCGTGGCTGGGTTGGGGAAGATGCGTAGGGCGCCGGACTCATCACCGATGAGCGTCGGAGCGGGCGCGGAAACGAACGCCGACGTGTCGAACGTCCACAGTTCAACCCCGTCTTGGGCAGTTGGGGCGCCGAAGTAGAGGTTCGAGCCGAGCACGTGCAGCGCGCTCCCTCCTAGTGGGAGAGCGGGCGTGAAGCTGTCAGCGGCTCCGGCGGCGATGTCCGACAGGCGCTCAGGCGGCGATGTCCGACAGGCGCTCAAACGTGTCGTTGGTCGTGTCGAAGGCGTAGAGTTCGCGTCCGGTCGCCCCTTCGACGGCGGTGAAGAAGAGGCGGCTACCGACGCCGGTGAGGTCGCCGGGCGCGTTGTCCTGGCCTGGCAGTTCAAACGCACGCTCGGCGACGCCCGTCGGCCTGGGCGTACCGGTAGATCTCGCCGTTGTTACCCGATCCGCTCGTGCGAGCGACATAGTAGAGCACGCCGTCGTGCCCCACTGCGCGCTGGCGGAACCGGCCGTCGACGAGCAGGAGGTTGGAGACTTTGGGAAACACGTCGAGCGTATCGCCGAGCGCGTAGAGCGTGTACCGGTCGCCCCTGTCGCTTGGGCCTCGCGCGAAGAAGTAGAGCGTGTCGCCCACGCTGGCGGATCGTCCGGTGGGGTTCGTGCCTCCCACGCCGGGCCGAATGCTCGTCACGACGCTGGGCGTGCCTGCCGCCGAGTCGAGCGCGTAGAGCTGCGTGCCTGCCGTGTCGGTCGGGGCGGCGAAGTGGAGCGCGCCGCCGTGAACCGTGAGCACGCTGGGCGCGCGCGCCAGCGTCAGCGTGGCCTGGCCGGTGTCGGGGTCGAAGCGGTAGAGGCCCGCGTTGCCGTCGGCGTCGTTGGTGCGCAGGTACAGGCTACCGTCGTAGGCCGTCAGGTCGGAAAACGAACTGTTTTGACTGTTCGGCGCGAAGTCATAGGCCAGCTCAATCAACTCGTCGGACGGATCGTAGACGTAGAGCGCTGTCCCGACGGCGTTGTCGATGAAGTCGAAGAAGTAGACCTTTCCTTCCAATGCTGTGACAGAGGAGGCGCCACCGAAGCGGGTCGAGCGAGGCATCTGCAACGAGTCGACGGCTCCGGTCGCGGGGTCGTACCGGGTCAGCACGCCTGCCACGTTGCCAAGGTTATCCACGCCGGATGAGAAGTAGAGTTTGCCACCGGCGTTCGCGAACGAGATGGGGCGACTGCTCTGCGTGTCGGGAGCGATGTCATACGTTTCGACAGTGCGTGTCGCGGCATCGTAGGCCATCAGTTCGCCGAATCCGCCCTCGCTGGTGAGGAAGAGGCGGTCGTCGTATATCACTTTGTAAGGCTCGCCCGGCCGCCGTCCGCCAAGGTCCAGTTCGAGCACGCGAGCCGTCTGGGGACCTCCCCGCGCGTCGGTCTGCGTCCGGTACAGGCCGCCGGTGACTTGCGTGCCGTCGGGCTGGGTGGTCGTGGCGTAGAAGTAGAGGTCGCCGTCGTAGGCGACGAGGTCGTAGGGCTGGCTGCTGCGTCCCTGAGCGGGATTGACGTCGGCCACGAGCGTCGTGGTGTCGGTCGCGCTGTCGTACGCGTACAGTTCGACACCGATGGTGGGGTCAACTGAGGTGCTGAAATAGAGTTTGCCGTCAACCGCCGTGGTCTCGGTGGCGAAGCCCAGGGCTCCGTTCACGTCGCTGACCATACCCGTCGCCGGGTCGTAGCTCCTCATCTGGTAGACGTTACCGTCGACGATGCGGCCCGTAAAGTAGAGTTTGCCGTCATACGCTTCCAGGCTGCTCGCAATGCTGGACACGGTTCCGGGTAAGATGTCGGCGGGCCAGCGTGACGGCCTGGGTCGCCGGGTCGTAGACGAACAGTTCGCGCCCCACGTCGGCGCGCTGGGCGATGAAGTAGAGTTTTTCGTCCAGAATGGTGAAGTCGGACGGTGTGCTGCTGCCCGATCCGGCCTCGATGTCGGAGACGAGCAGCACGACGCCGCTGCTCTGGATCAGGCGGTACAGTTCGAAGCCGTCCGCTCCCCGCCCTGAATAAAACACGTTGCCGTCAAACGCGATTCCTGGATTTCCGCGCGTGCCTACTCTGCGTATGGTGGGTGCAAGTGGCCGTCCCACGGCGGGGAAGCCCGGTGCGGCGGCGTCGTAGCGAAACAAGCCATTGCTGCCAAAGAAATACAGTTGGTCACCGAGTGTGAGCAGGCCGTACGGATCGGTACCGAAGAAACCGGGCGAGCGGTCGAGCGCGATTCCAAACGCATCGGCAGCGGCGTCGTAGGCGAACAGCTCGCGGCCGAATCCGGACATGTCGGCGCTCATGAACAGCTTGCCGTCGTGAAGGGTCGGGTAGAGGGGGAAGGACTGGTTGGGGTCCTGGTTCACGTCGGCGGCGAGGTGCGGCTGAGCGGCGGCAGGAAGCGCGCAGGCGAGCGCGAGCAGGAGCAGTAGAGTTCGAGTCATCGGTGAGAACGAGTGGTGGAGTGGAGGGCGCGGCGCTAGTGCCACCGCAGACTTCTACACTACCCGTGCTATCCACCCGTCTGCATGGGCCACTCGGTCACTTGTCGCTAGACCTTTTGGCTACTATCGGCAGAGTCGGTGGAATGCAAAAACCCTCGCGGCGGCGAACTGCGAGGGCTTTTCTGGATACTGAGTCGACGAATGCGTCAGCGCACGACCGTCAGCGACTGCGTCCTCGTGCCGCTCGGGCCGCGCACGACGACGAAGTACACGCCTGCCGAGAGCCGTTCGATCGGCAGCGTCAGCGTCGCGCCGTCGATCATCAGGCCGTCGTGGATGCGCGCGACTTCGCGTCCGAGCGTGTCGTAGAGGCGAACGCTCGTCTCGCCCGCAGCACCGCCGATGACGACACGCGCCGCTCCCGATGTGGGGTTGGGCATGACACGGGCGGTGAGTCCTGCCGTTTCGCTGGCATCGTCGTTCGAGACCGTGATGGTAGCGTCGACGGTGTAGAGCTGCGTCGGTCCGGCGTCGGTGTTGACGATGGCTACGAGCGTGTTGCCGACTCCGATCATTGGGAAGGGGCCTTCGAAGCCTGCATAGCGCTCGACGACTTCGAGGTCGCCGGTCGATAGCGTGTAAGAACGCAGCACGTTCTTGTCGCCATTGAATGCGTCGGCGGTGACGAAGTAGATTTTGCCGCCCGCTCCCGCACCGAAGCGTAAGCGGTCGCTGAGATCGGCTTGGTAGATCACCATAATGGCGCCAGTGGCGGGATCGTACTGTCGAATCGACGCACCGGCTGACGTGTTCGCTTGGAAGTACAGTTTGCCGTCGTAGACGCGCAAGTTATTGAGATTGCGGTCCGTGAGCAGCGCGTCGGCCAACTTGGGCTGGACCGGTTGCCCGGCGCCTCCGAGGGCGTAGAGGTTGTACGAGTTTGCCGGATCGCCACGTCCCAGGAAGTAGAGCGTGTCACCGACGAGCGTCAGATCTACGAACAAGCCCTGCTGCGTCGTGCCGATGGTGGCCGCGATGTACGAACTGTCCGAAGCGGCATCGTACGCGCCCACGCCAAAGCTCTGCGACGTTTCGCGCAGGGTGAAGTAGAGCGTGTCGCGCAGCTCGACTGCATCGCTGCCGATGTTGCGGTCGAGGAAGCGTATCTGCTCGGTGGCGGGGTCGTATCCGTACGTGCCGGACCCGTCGAACGTGCCGTCGCTCGCGTTGAAAATCACTTCGTCTCCGAACAGACCGACGAAGAAGTCGCTGACGCCTCCGGTCGGGCCAGGCCGTATGTCACTCACCTGGCGGACCTGCCCCGTCGCCGGGTCGTAGGTCGATAGTTCGGCGCCCGTAGAGTCTGACGTGCCGGTGAAGTAAATCAAGTCACCGAGAGAAACCACGTGACGACCCGTTGTGCTCAATCCGGTCAATCCCACCGAAGTGGTGCCGGACGCCGGGTCGAACGAGGCCAAATCGGGGGTGGGCGCCGTGGCTCCGAAGTAGACGCGCCCTCCGATGTCGTATAGATCTCGGATATCGGCGCGCCCCGTGGCCGGATTGACCTCGAAGGCAAAGCTGCCCGTATTCGTCGCCAAGTCGTACTGATGCATCTCGGTAGCGGAGCGGTCAGTCGTCGGGCTTCCACCGAAATAGACCGTGTTGCCCACGCGGGCGATGCCGTTGCGGTCGGCGCGGGAGAGGCGCGTGAACACGTCGTAGAGCTTGGTTGTGGTGCCATTGGCTCCGTCGTAGACGAACAGTGCCTGCTCGCCGTCGACAGGGCTGGCGAAGTAGAAGACCGAGTCGCCGACGACCGTCATGCCGGCGGGTGCGCTTCCCTCGCTTCCGGGGCGTACTTCTGCCAGAATGCTGATGAAATCGGAAGCCGGGTCGTAGGCCGACAGTTCGTTGTTGCGAAACCCTTCGCGCGCCAGGATGAGTTTGTCCTGGAAGGGTACGAGGGCGTAGTTCGTGCCCACGGTGATGCTTGTCCGTGCGACCGTACCGGTCGTGTCGTTGTAGGCCACGACGGGGTTGTTGGCGCGCGCTTGGTCGACGACGTAGAGCAGGCCGCCGAGCGAGGCCAGCGGCCGCCCGCCGCCGCCCGCAGCGCCTGCCACGAACTCATGGGCGAGCGCCGTTTCGTCCGTTGCCGCGTCGTAGGCGAACAGTTCGCTGCCGGTCGCGACGGTTTGCGCGCTGAAGAAGAGGCGTCCGTCGTGGACGATCAGGTCGATGGGGCGCGTGCCGTTGCTCGGGATGCCGCCCGCCGGCTCGGGGGCGAGTCCGAGCGTGTTCGTCGCGGGATCGTATACGTGCAGGAACGTGCCGCCCTCGGTGCAGCGCGTGGCCGGGAAGAAGATGCGGTCGTCGTAGGGGACGAGGCCTGCATTGAAGTCTCGGGGCAGGCACACGTTGGTGCCCACATTCGTCGTCTGATCCGTCGCAATGTCGTAGCGGTAGAGTCCGCCGGTCTGGAAGCCTGCCAAGAAGTAGATGCTGCCGTCTTGGATCAGTGGCGCGAGAAACCGCGAGCCTCCGCCGCTCAGCACGAAGAGCGAGTCGGGACCCAGCGTGCGCAGCTGGCTCGTGGCCGGGTCGTAGGACTGGAGGGCGGCGCGGTTGCCGGTCCGGCCGATGAAGTAGAGCAGGCCGCCTTCCTCGCGGAGTTCGTACGGGTCGCCGGATAGCTCGGGCCCTGAGAACGTGTGGCGGAGGATGGGCTGTGCCGTCGCGGGGAGGGCGAGCAGAAGGGCGGCGAGGAGCAGAAACGGTCGCGACATGGAGGTGGAGCGGTGTGGTGGAAAGAGGGGAGGGCGCACGCGTCGCCCACTGACCTCTACACTACCCGATTTGATCAGCGGGACGCATGGGCCACTCGGTCACTTGTCTATGGGCCTTTTGGCTACTATCGGCAGAGTCGGTGGAATGCAGAAGCCCTCACAGCGGCGGACTGCGAGGGCTTCTCTGGATACTGAGTGGACGAATGCGTCAGCGGACGACGGTGAGCGATTGCGTCCTCGTGCCGCTCGGACCGCGCGCGACGACGAAGTAGAGTCCGGCGCTGAGTCCATCCGTCGGCACGTCGAAGCGGGCGTCGGGCGAGGCGATCTCGCCGTCGTGGATGCGGGCGACTCTGCGGCCCAGCGCGTCGTGCAGGTCGATGGTGACGTGCTCGCCCATCGCCTGCTCGATCGTCAGCGTGGCCGATTCGCGGGTGGGATTGGGGAAGAGGCGCAGCGCGGCGTCGAGCGTTCCGGCAGGGCGGATGGAGCTGACGAGTTGCGTCGTGTCGTACTGCCACAGTTCGTAGCCCAGGCCGTCATCGCCTCTGGCCGAGAAGTAGAGCGTCGTGCCGTCGGCGTAGAGGGCGCCGAGGATGCTGTCTCCGCTGCCGCTGGTCAGGTCCGAGAGGCGCGTCACGGTACCGGTGGCGGCGTCGTAGCGGTAGAGTTCGCGGCCCGTCGCTGGGGTCGTGGCGGTGAAGTAGAGGCTGGTGCCTACGACCGTCAGCGACTGCGGCTCGCTGCCCTCGGTCCCCGCACTGATGTCGGCGGCGAGGGTGACCGATCCCGTCGCCGGGTCGTAGCGGTACAGCTCCATGCCGTCCGTTTCCGTCAGGTTGGGCTGGTTGGCCGCGAAGTAGAGCATGCCGTCGTACGCCACGAGACCTGCGATGCGAGAAGCCGTCGCGCGCTGCGTTTTGGCGGCCGCCGTCTGCGCGGCGTCGTCGATGGCGAAGAGTTGGGCGTCATTGCTATTGAATCTGTTGCCTCGAACGTAATACAGCGTGTCGCCGAGCGTGACCGATCCGAAAACGCTGGTGTCGGAGAACCGCTGCTGCGTGACGGCTACGCTCGTTGCTCCGCTCGTCACGTCGTAGACGTAGAGCAGCTTCCTGTTGCCGTCAGGAGCCTCGAAGTAGATGCGGTCCGTTCCGCTCACGATCAGGCTCGACTGGACCGTCAGCGGCGATAGCTCCTGCGCCGCACCCGATGCGGGCGTCAAGCGGTGCAACGTATTCGTCCTGCTGCCCGTCGCCCTGGCCGTGAAGTACAGGGCGCCGCCCAGTTCGATCAGATTGCCCGGATTGCTGCCCGCGCTGCCCGCGAAAAGGTCGACGACGAGGCGGGCGGTGTCGGTGGCTGCCTCGTAGACGTAGAGTTCGCTTCCGATGCCGTTGTCGACAGAGGCGCTCATGTAGAGTTCGTTTCCGATCGGCGTGAACTCGGCGGCGCTCGACGAGAAGCTGGTCTCGGGTTCGCCTTCGTCCTCGAACGTGAACACGTCTTCGTCGCGGCGAACCGTCCCACCCGACAGGTCGACGACTGCTATCTGGTTATTGTTGGTGATGCGCGCGAAGAGTTGCCCGTCGAATGCGTGGAGGCCGGTAGGCCGGCTGTCGGCTGTGCCGGGATAGATGTCGCTGGCAAGCGTGGCCGTTCCGGTCCCGTCGTAGCTCATCAGTTCGATGTCGAAAACGCCGGGCGTGCGGGCGGGAAAGTAGAGCGTTCCGTCGTGCTCGGCGAACGGCGAGACGCGCGAGATTGCGCGGTCGGAAAGCGCGCCGCCAAAGATGTCGGTCAGCGTGCCCGCGGCTATGTCGTAGACGAACACGCGGGGTTGTGTGCTGCTGGCGCCAAAGGGGGCGTTGGCCTGAAAGGCGAGCTTGCCGCCGTACCCAAACATTCTGCTCGGCGAGCCGGAACGAGACCCAGCGAGCACGTCTACGACCAACGTCGTGGCGTCGGTAGCGGGATCGTAGCTGTACAACTCGGTCCCCGTTGCGACGCCGGTGGGCTGCGCGTTGAGATAAAGCGTGCCGTCGTATCCGAACATCTCAACGATGGCCGTCGGTGCGCCTGCGACGAGGCCGATCGTTCCGGTCGCCGGGTCGTAGCGCTGCACGCGGCGTCTGCGGTCCGACGTGGGCGTAGCGGCGCCGACGTAGATGGTGTTGCCGACGTTGGTCATCATGTCGGCCGATCCCGACGTTCCGGGAACGCCTTCGACAGCCGTAGCCACTCCCGTCGCCGGGTCGTAGACGAACAGTTCGCGGCCCGTCGCTGCCGTGGTGGCGAGGAAAAATATCTTGCCGTCGGCGACGGTCAGGTAGGTGGGCGTGCTGTTACCCGGTCCGGGTTCTACGTCGGCGGCGAGCGTCGCCAGTCCCGTCGCCGGGTCGTAGACGAACAGTTCGAGGCCCGACTGAGGAGCCTCCGTGGTCGCCGAGAGGAAGTACAGTTTGCCGTCGTAGCGCGACAGGCTGTGGGTAGTCGGTGCCGCGTCCGATGCGGAGGGCGTTCGTATTGCTCAGCAGCGTCACAGTGCCGGTCGCGCTGTCGTAGAGGTGGGCGCCGAAGTTGGTTCGTCCCAGTCCGTCCGGCGAGGCGCCGGAGAAAAACAGGTTGCCGTCGATCACGGCCATGCCACTGGGGTTCAAGCCGACCAGTTCGCCCGATGCGTCGCGCACCGTCGTCGTCGCGCCCGTCGCCGGGTCGTAGACGCTCAGTGTGCGTCCTGCGTTGGGGCGGTCGGCGGCGAAGTAGAGCTTACCGTCGTAGGAGACGAGATCGGATGGGTTGCCGCTGTTGACAGACGTGTTCAGGTCGGCAACGAGGGTGGGCTGAGCCGCGGCGGGCAGGATCCAGGCGAGAGCGAGCAGCAGGAGAAGTCGGTGCATGAAGGCAGGCGAGTGGTGGAGCGGAGAGGGCGGCAGCATGCCGCATCCTCCACACTACCCGCTCTATCCACCCGTCTGCATGGGCCGTCCGGTCACTTGTCGCTAGACCTTTTGGCTACTCTTCGGGCGGCGCGTTCTGCTCCTCGACCAGCCCGTTGCGCCACATCCACACGAGCAGCTGGGCGCGCGACGACAGGCTGAGTTTGGCGAAGCAGGCGTTGAGGTGCTTCTTGACCGTCGAGACCGAGACGTACAGCTCGGACGCGATCTCGTCGTTGGTCAACCCCTGCGCCGCCTGCTGCGCGACTTCCTGCTCCCGGTCGCTGAGCACGTCGTACTGCGCGCGGTAGGGAACGGCCCTCCGCCCGGCGAAGCGCGCGGCGATGCGCCTGCTCAGCCATCCGGTCTGTCCCGTCCCGACGGCGTGAATGGCTTCGGCGATGGCGCCGAGCGTTTCGTCTTTGGCGAGGTAGCCCGCGGCTCCGGCGTCGAGCGCGCCGACCACGTAGTCGTCGTCGTCGTAGGCCGAGAGCATGAGGATCGCGATCTCGGGCGCCTGCTCAGTCAGTCGCTGCGTCGTGTCGAGCCCGCTCAGGCGCGGCATCTCCATGTCGAGCACGACCACGTCGGGACGCAGGTCGAGCGCTAGGTCGAGCGCCTGCTGCCCGTCCATCGCGATGCCGACGATCTCGAGCGCGTCGTCGGCGCGCAGGTGGGTTTCGAGACCTGCGCGGAAGCCGGGATGATCGTCGGCGAGGAGGATGCGGAGCGCAGGCATGGCGAGCGGAGATGAGGACGTAGAGGTACGATAGGGCGCGCGCCCCGCTCAGGTGGTGGGCTTTCGTTCTACTTTGTACGGGCCTTTGGGCTACTTGGACGCGTCCGGCGCGGAGTCGACCGGCGCCCACGCCGTCATGCCCGTCCCGCTGGGCAGCAGGCGGCTCACGCTCAGGCCACCGCCGCACGCCTCGAGCCGCTCGGATACGCCGACCAAGCCGAAGTGATCGTCGCGCGCCAGATCGAGCAGCCGAGCCGGAGGGCAGAAGCCGCGTCCGTCGTCCTCGACCATGACCGACACGCGGCTCGTCCCGAGCCGTCAGCCGCAGGCGCGCGTGCCGAGCACCCGAGTGTCGGACTACGTTGGCGAGCGCCTTCCTGAGCGGCGCGGTAGAGCGCCAGATCGCGCCGACTCTTCCAGCATCGGCACCGACTCACGTCGTCACGTCGACGCGCATGCCCGACGCGCCGTCGTCGACTTTGCGGCCCAGCGCGCGCAGGCTGCCAGCCAGTCCGAGCACGCCCAGCGGATCGGGCCGCAGCGCTCTCACGACGCCTCGCAGTTCGCCTGCAACTCCGGTCGCCAGGATCCGGACGCGCTCGGTGTCCGGTGTGCAGTTCGGGACTGTCGCGCGCCAGCCCGTCGATGGCGTGGCCGATCTGATAGAGCGCCTGCATCGGCCCGTCGTGCAGGTCGCGGGCGATGCGCAGGCGTTCGCGCTCTCCTGCTTCGGCCAGGTGCGCGCTGCACACGCAGCTGATCGCGCACGCGCCGCCGCTCGGAATGTACGCGGCCGAACACGACGCCTCCGACGAGCGCAGCGAGCGACAGTCCGGCGAGGACGCGCACCCACCCTAATTGCCACCACGCCGGGATGACGTGAATGGCTGAATCGGAGCGCAGGGCCGTCGGCGCTCGCCTCCAGCTCATAATCTCCGGGAGGCAGGCGGGCGTACGAGATCGAAGCCGGAAGCGAGGTCGTGCGTTCGGCATCGTCGTAGCCCATCAGCCGGTAGCGCACGCGCTGGGCAGCCGCAGCGTCGGGCGTGGCGAGGTCGAGCGCGAACGTGGCGGCGTCGTGGTCCAGGCGCAGCGTGTCGCCGCCCGAGAGCAGGCCGCGCACGCTGCGTTCCTCGACGCGCGCCTGCGACACGACTACGCGCGAACCGGGCGACGCCGCTCGCTTCTGCCTGCCGTCGATGGCGACGTAGCCCCACGCTCCGCCGAACAGCAGCGTATCGCCGCGTCCGTAGGCGTGCGACATCAGGTCGAAGTTGTCCTGGGGCAAGCCGTCCGCCGTTGTGAACACGTCGAGCGCCATCGTCTTGGAGTCGATCCGGATCAGCCCACGCGCGGACGACGCCCAGACCACATCGCCCACCACGCGGACGCCGTAGACGGCGTTGGCCAGCAGTCCATCGGCAACCGTCAGGCAGCGCGATTCGACGGTTGCGACGGCCGGGTCGAGCGAGTCGGGCGCGATGCGGCACAGACCCTGTCCTACCATGGCAACCCACAGCGCTCCGTCGGGCGTCTGGTCGATGCTCCACGCTCGGCCCACCACCAAGGGCGCGCCGAGCGAATCGCCCTCGAGCCGGTGGATGCCTCGGTCGGTCCCCAGCCACGTCTGCCCGTCGCGCGAGGCAAACGCGAAGTTGGTCGCGCCGCCCGTCAGCGCAACTGCTCGGTCTGAGTCGAGTCTGTACGCCACGCTCGATCCCATCACGTAGGTGGTGCCGCCGACCTCGCCGACGAATCGCGTCGGAAAGGTCGTGCCGATGCGCCGGTCGCGCTCCCAGCGGTCGGAGTTGGGACGGCGTACGAACAGGCCATCGCGCTTGGTGCCTGCGAAGAGCGCTCCGCCCTCGCCCTCGCCGACCCACCACACGGCGGCGTTGGGGTCCGAAGGCAGCAGCACGTGTTTGCGGTCTCCATTGGGGCCGCGTTCGTACAGGCCAGTTTGGGTGGCGACAAACCGGCGGCCGTCTCGATCGACGAGCATTCCGTTGGTGCGCACGGTTGGCAGCGGCTGCGTCTGGTCGGCCAAGAGCGCGGCAGGCGCAAACAGCGTCAGACCGCCCGCGTGGCCAATCCACACGCGTCCCTGCTCGTCGGGTACGACCCTGTGTACCAGCGGTCCTCGCCACGCCCACAGGGGTTCGTGGCGTCCGGGCGTGACGTGGAGTAGCCCTTCTGTAGTACCCACCCACAGGCCGCCGTCGCCCGAAGCGAGCGAGAAGTTGACCGATCTACTGCCCAGCGGGATCACGTATCCGGTCGGGCCGAGCAGCGAGTCGGAGACGACCGTGTAGCGCCCTCCGTCGACGTGGGCATAGCCCAATCCTGCGGTTCCCTCGATCTTGCGCGCGCAGGTGCGTCCTTCGAGGTGGCACGCACGTCGAGGGCGCACCTTCCGCATCGTCGCCAGGGCGCCGTGCACGTCGTCGCTCCACACGCTCACGTTTGCGCCGCTGCCCACATCGGTCGCTAAGCCGAGCGGAACCAGGTGGTCGCCCTCCAGCACACACGCATCGACGCCGCCGGTCCACACCGATCCGCGAAACGTGGCGATCGACTGAGCCAGCACGCACTCGGGGCCCGCCTCAACGGTATGGAACGTCTCGGTCGCGCGGTCGAGCCGTGCCAGTCCTTTGGAAGTACCCACCCACAGCGTTCCCTCCCGGCCAACGGCGAGGGCTAGGATTGCGTTGTCGGGCAGGCCACTAGGCTGATCGCCCTTGACGGACTGGGTGCGGTAGACGACGATCCGCGAGCCGTCCCACCGAGCCAGTCCGTCTATCGTGCCGATCCAGACAAAACCCTGCTGGTCGCGAGCCAGAGCGCTGATGCCCTGGGGCAGGCCGTCGTCGGTCGTGAGCGTGTAGGCGGTGTGGCGCGACTGAGGCTGCGCCGAAATAGAGGATGCGGCCAGGGCGGCAAGCACGAGCAGAGCCGCGACGCGCCCAGACGGTGATTGGCGAGCGATCATGCACACAAGCATACGAACGCGTTACCTTTCCGCATGCCTGCTATTCTCGATTTCCCCTCACACGTCACGCTCTGCGAAGTAGGACCGCGCGACGGCTTCCAGTTCGAAGACACGCCGATTCCAACCGACCGCAAAGTCGACTGGGTCACGCGACTGGCTAGGGCCGGGTTGCCTCGCATCCAGGCGACGAGTTTCGTCCACCCCAAGTGGGTACCGCAAATGGCCGATGCGTCGGACGTGATCGCCCAGCTTCCCGCCGTCCCGGGCTGCGTCTACTCGGCGCTGGCGCTCAACGAAAAGGGCGTCGAGCGGGCACTGGCCGCAGGCGTTGGTGCCATCGACCTGTCCATCGCCACGCACCCGCAGCACGCGCGCGACAACGTCAACATGACGGTCGAGGAGGGCGCCGAACGGGCCGCGGCGATGATCCGCATGGCGCGCGAGGGCGGAGCCGAGGTGCAACTGAACTTGCAAACCGTGTGGGGCTACGCGCAGGCCGAGGACGTGCCGCTCGCGACCATCACCCGGTTAGCCGAGCGCTTCGCCGACCGAGTCGACACGTTCTCGCTGGCAGATTCGACCGGGCGCGCCCACCCGCTGTCGATCCGCTTCAGGATCGCCGCTGTGCGCAAAGTGGCGCCCCATGCCCGGCTCGTCCTCCACCTCCACGACACGCGCGGCGCCGGACTCGCCAACGTCGTCGCGGCGCTGGAGTCGGGCGTCGACTGGTTCGACACGTCGCTGGGCGGATTGGGAGGCTGCCCCTTCATCCCCGGCGCGACCGGCAACATCGCGACCGAGGATACGGCGGCTCTGCTGGGCGCGCTGAGCGTGCAGACGGGCATCGACGTGGAGGCCGTGTCGCAGGTGACGCGCGAGGTCGCGGAGTTTCTGGGGCGAGCGCTGCCGGGCAAGGTATATGGGCTGAGCGGCTGATGCGAGAAAGCCTGCCCCATCTCTCAGACAGGGCAGGCTTGTGCGAGCCGAAGTCGCGGCGCAGACTCAGTCGCGCCGCCTCTCCTTGCGCTCGGCGCGCTCGACCGAGAACGTGCCCTCGACGCTGACCGTTTGGCGCGTGGCGGTCGAGTCAGACGCGGTGCGGCGGCCGAGCACGACGGCGTCGAACGCGAACGTGCCTTCGAGCGCGTCGTCGGTCATGTTGGTAAACGTGATCGTACCGTCCGTTCCTAGCGCGTGCGTCCGGTCGTCGTCGCCCCTAAAGTGGTAGGCTGCCTTGAAGTGGTCGATCGGGGCGGCGCGGCGGCGGCGGATGCGCTCGGTCGGCAGGCCGATAGGGTAGGCGGTTCCGAGCGTGACGCCGTCCGAGAGGAAACCAGCCAGCCGAAACGATTGGGTGCGGTCGTCCGAGGTCAGGCGCAGGCCCAGGGCGGTGCCGGTCCGCGTGGTGTCGTCGCGCGTGAAGCTGACGAAGCCGCCCCCAAGTACGCCGTCCGCTGCGAGCGCGTCGGTCGAGCCGGAGAACGACTGTGAGGTGCCGTCGGGCGAGGTGACGGTGGCTTGGAACGTCTGGGCGACTTCGATCGGCGTGTCGATCGCGTCGGTGCTGTCGCAGGCGATAAAGAAAAGTGCCGCTAGAGGCAGCAGGAGAGAGAGGCGTCGCATGTCGAGAATGGGTGGGGTGGAAGTGAACGGCAGTAGCATAGGCGCCTTTCTGCGTCAGCACGTTCCCCAAAGTGTGGCGGTTGTGTGTCGATCCCAAAGGCCACGCGGCGCGCCTCCCGTCGAAAGCGCGCCGCGTGCCAGAGCGAGTAGAGATCAGCGGCTTCCGTCGCGGTCCGGAGTCACGCGGCGATCGGTGCGAAACGTGCCCTCGAACGTCGTCGGCTCGGCCGAACGCGCACCGTCGGCGCTTATGACGAGCGTCCGCGCTTGGAAACGAAAGCTGCCCACCCGCACGTCGTCGGTGGCTTCGGTGAACGTGATCGACCCGTCGCCGCCCAGCGCGAGCAGCGACTGAGCCTGCGACTGCGTGACATAGACGGAGATGAAGGTGTTTGCGCCGCTGAAACCGAGCGTGGATTCGTCCGCTGCTTGGTCGCCGCCGCGCGTGAATCCGATGGCATACTTCTGACCTACGACGGGTATGGCGTCGGTGATACCGATGAAGACCAGCGTTTCGGCTTCGTCGTTGGTCGTGAGTTCGATCGTGGTCAAGATGGCCGTCGTGTCGCCGCCGCGGCCGATGGCGAAGCTGCCGAACAGGCCTGAGCGATCGCCCAGGTCGGGCGAGGCCGAGCCTTCGAGCGCGCGCTCGGACGACGCGGTAACGGCGCGCGCCTCAAACGTGTTGGCTGTGGCCTCGACGAGTGGAACGTCGGCGTCCGGCGAACTGCTGTCGCACGCGGCGAGCAGCAAGGTGGCGGCGATCAGAAGCGAGGAGATGCGCATGGCAGGGGCGAGCGGAAGAGTGAAAATCGAAGACGCAGGAGATGCGCCGCGCGGAAAACTCTGCCCGCTACGCACCGAAATGCTGTTCTGGCACGCTGGTTTCGTGCTGGCGCGATGTTGGCACCGACACCCGGCATGTCCGACTTCCCCTTCCTCACCCACTGTCTCGGGCAGATCGCGCCTGCTACGGCTCGCCGCTTTGGACGGGTTCAAAGTGCGGTCGGGCTGCTCGTCGAGGCGTCGGACGTGGGCGCGTCGGTCGGCGAGCTGTGCTACGTCCACGAGGGCGACGTGCCGAGCGAGCGTCCACTGTCTGCCGAGGTCGTCGGTGTCAAGGGGCGGACGACGATCCTGATGCCGCTCGAGGAGACGCACGGATTGCGCGCAGGCAGTCTGGTCGAGCGCGCCGGGTTACCGCTGGCCGTCGAAGTCAGCGACGCGCTGTTGGGGCGCGTGCTAGACGCGCGCGGTCGCCCCATCGACGGCAAGGGACCGCTTCCCAAAGGCACGCCCGCTCCGCTGCACCGCGATCCGCCCGCCGCACTTTCGCGCCGCTTGATCGACGAGCCGCTGCACACCGGCATCCGCGCCGTCGACGGATTCCTGACGCTGGGCAAGGGGCAGCGCATCGGCATTTTTGCCGGGTCGGGCGTGGGTAAGAGCACGCTGATGGGCACGATGGCACGGCAGACGACGGCCGACGTGAACGTGATCGCGCTGATCGGCGAGCGTGGACGCGAGGTCCGCGAGTTCGTCGTGGACAGCCTGGGGCCTGAGGGACTAGCAAAGAGCGTCGTCGTTGCCGTCACGAGCGATCAGGCGGCGATGAGCCGGGTCAAGGGCGGCTTTACCGCAATGGCCGTCGCCGAATACTTCCGCGATCAGGGCAAGGACGTGCTGCTGATGATGGACAGCGTGACGCGCACGGCCATGGCGCAGCGCGAAGTCGGCCTGGCCGTCGGGGAGCCGCCGACGACGCGAGGCTACACGCCGTCCGTGTTCGCCCTGCTTCCGCGCCTGCTCGAGCGCGCCGGGCCGGGCGAGACGGGCACGATCACAGGCCTGTTCACCGTCCTCGTCGACGGGGACGACATGAACGAGCCCGTCGCCGACGCCGTCAGGGGTATTCTGGACGGCCACGTCGTGCTCTCGCGCAAACTGGCGCACGAGGGGCACTATCCAGCCATCGACGTGCTGCAGAGCGTGAGCCGCACCATGGGACGCGTCGCCACAGAGGCTCACGTGGGAGCCGCCCAGTCCGCGCGCCGCCTGCTGGCCGACTACCGCGAGGCCGAAGACCTCATCCGCATCGGCGCCTACGTCAAGGGCAGCGACGCCCGCGTAGACCGCGCTGTTGCCGCGCGCGAGGGCCTGAACGACTTTCTGCGCCAACCCTCACACGGCGACGATTCACCGGACTCGGCCGATCGGCTGCTGCGATTGGTCGCCGCCTAGGCAGCGTCGACATTAGCCGAGGCGATGCAGAGCGACACGGCAGAGCGTTCAAGCGCGCCGCAGAAGCGAGCCAAGCGCAATTGCCAGCGTTGCCTAGATTGGCTTCTCGCCTCCGCCTTTGGAGGCAGCCGAGGCGGGTAGCCAGCGGAGGGGCGAGGCCGCCCGGCGCCCAGGCCTAATCGTACTTTTGCGCGCGGCGAGTGTCATACCAAAAGCCGAGATGGGTCTACATCCAACATCCGATGTAGATAAGAGATATCTGCCAATCTTTCTCCATGTCCAAATCCGTCGGTTGCCGCTACTGCATCGTCCCCGAAGCGTCGCTCGCTCGGCTTTGGATAGTGGGATCCGTCGACCGCGAAACGCAGCTGGCCGCTCTTTCGATGCTTCGGGGCGATCCGCTCTGGCACGAGAATACGGACGTCATCTGGGATTGCAGCGGCGTATCCGAGGTCGTCATCGACCCTACCGGCTTGGAGGAAGTGTTGGAGGCGCTGTTGGACGAACCGGAGGGAATGGACCTCTTCTACGGCAGCCAAGACGACGTGTACGTGATTGCCAAACTGTTCGCGACGCTCGAACGGCGCAGAGGCAAGCGCGCCCGCGTGTGCAAGACGATGGCCGAGGTGCTGGACGCTCTGGACTGCACCAGCCTTCCGGAGGCTCTGCGCGATGCCGCGGACGAGGCGGACGGGCGTCAGCGCATGGCTTAGGAGCAAGAGACCAGCGACTCGCGTTCTGCCGGTCTCTCACGCCGACCCACCGCCATCGCCATGTCCATCGACGCCTCCGACCTCCGCCAGTCGTACGAAAAGGGCGCGCTGGACGAAGCATCGGCGTCGGCCGACCCGTTCGATCAGTTCGACCTGTGGTTCGCCGATGCCAACGCGCACGACGGCGTAGCCGAGGCCAACGCGATGACGCTCGCCACGGTCGACGCGGGCGGCATACCGTCTGCCCGGATCGTGCTGCTCAAGGGCGCCGACGCGCGCGGATTCGTGTTCTACACCAACTATGCCAGTAGCAAAGGCCGCGCGCTGGACGCGTCGGGCAAGGCCGCGCTCGTGTTTTGGTGGCCCCCCCTCGAACGCCAGGTCCGCATCCAGGGCGATGTGGCGCGCGTCTCCCCGTCCGAGAGCGACGCGTACTTCGCGAGCCGCCCGCACGGCAGCCGCGTCGGCGCGATCGTCTCTCCGCAGAGCACCGTCGTCACGCGCGCCGGCCTCGAATCCCGCCTAGCTCGCGCGCAGGCCGACTATCCCGAAGGCTCGGACGTGCCACGCCCCGACGGATGGGGCGGTTACCGCGTCGTGCCGCTGCGGATCGAGTTTTGGCAAGGCCGCCCCAACCGCCTGCACGACCGTCTACTCTACACCCGCGACGGCGACTCGTGGAAGTGCGACCGCCTCGCCCCGTGACGGCGTTCGACACACCTCACCCCGACGCTCTGCCGCCCGATGTGGCGGCGCTGTGGCAGGCATTTGCCGATCAGCAGGCGAGCGTCGTCGCGCTGCCCGACGCCGAACGTGCGCATCTGGCCGCCGTGTGGAACGGGCGGTTCGCCGCCGAACGCGAGCGCGGGCCGTTCCAGATCGAGGTCGCCCGAGCAGGTGGAGAGGCAGTGGGGTTCTGCACCGCGTCCGTCAAAGCTAACGAAGGCGCCGTCGGCTACCTGTTCGTCGCCCGCCCGCACCGAGGGAGCGGAGTGGGCGCCTCCTTGCTCGAACGAGCGCACACGTGGATGCGCACGCGCGGCGCCCAGATCGTGACGCTTGTCGTCCGCGCGGGCAACGATGCCGCGCTGGACTGGTACGTCCGTCAGGGCTACGCGCCGACGTACTCGGTGATGCACCGCGTCCTACCTTCGAGCGTCGCAGAGAACACCTGACGGGTCTCCGACGACTACCAGGTTGGGAGCTAACTCAGGATACTGTCTCCCCAAGCGGGTTGCCCTCGTCGCTGATCCACCCACGGTCAGGAGGAGACCGAGCGCCGTCGCGAGCAGAGCCGCCCCAAACGGGAGCGAGCAGAGCCGCCCCAAACGGGAGCGTGCGGGCGGATCGAAAGAGCGCTGCATCAACTCGGTGCATTTGCCGCCGAGCCACGCGCTCAGCGCGCCGAGTCGGTAGCTTGGCCACCCACCCGACAGACCCACCGCGATGCCCGACCTCCCGCTGATCTACGGCTGCATGAACCTGGGCGGCTCTTGGGACGCCGAGCCGCTCACCGATGACATCGTCCGCCGCGCCCACACGCTCGTCGACACTGCTCTCGACTGCGGCATTACCCGCTTCGACCATGCCGACATCTACACGCGCGGAAAGTCGGAGGAAGTGTTCGGCCGAATCCTGGCCGAGCGGCCCAGCCTGCGAGGCCAAGTCGAGATCCAAACCAAATGCGGAATCGTGCTGCCACAGGGCGACGGCGGCGTGCGCTACAATCTATCGGCGGACTACGTGGTGGCTGCCGTCGAGGCTAGTTTGCAGCGGTTGCAGGTCGAGCGGATCGATGTGCTGCTGCTCCATCGTCCCGATCCGCTGGCGCATCCGGCCCAAACGGCTCAGGCGCTCGAATCGCTGCACGCCTCGGGCAAGGTGGCGGCGTTCGGCGTGAGCAACTATCCGGCGCCCCATTTTCAGGTGCTGCGAGGCGTCGCCGACGTGCCGTGGCGGGCGCACCAGATCGAAGTGAGCCTGCTGCACGCGGGCGCGCTCTCCGAAGCGACGTGGTTCAACCGGGCCGACGCACCTCAGCCGTGGACCGGCGCGTCCGACGTGCGAGCGGACGCGCAATCGTCGGGCGTCGAGGTGCAGGCGTGGTCGCCGCTGGCCAAAGGACGCGCCGCCTGGCCCTCGGACGAACCAGACGAGAAGGCCCGCGATGTCGCCCGCATCGTCGCTGATTTGTCTGAGCGCCGAAACGCACCGCGCGAAGCGATCGCGCTGGCGTGGCTGGTGCGCGCGGGCATCACGCCCGTCGTCGGCACGACCACGCCCGAGCGGCTGCGCGCCGCCGCCCAAGTCCGAGACGTGACGCTGGATGCCGACGAGTGGTACCGCTTGTTCGCTGCCGCGACCGCTCCGATGCCCTGACGAACGTGCGCGCGGTCGGTGAGTAAGCCGGCGCTCTCCGAGTTTCAAAGCTGTCAGGTTTCCAAAACCCGGCTGTTTCCCGCACTTCGTCTCCGAGGCGCGTCTCGCCGACCTCCTGCGCACCGGCTGCGCGCTGTGCGAAAGCCCCGCGCGTCGCTTGTCCAGACGCGCGTGGAGCCGTAGCGTAGCCTGTTCGTCACCCCGTTCGCATGACGGCCTTGCTGCCCTACCTCGTCACCGCCGCCGCCGCCCTCTACGCCATCTGCATGTTCGTGTTGTTGGTCTTCGGCGTCCACCTGCTCGTCCTGTCGGTCAAGGCGGTGGGGATGGAGCGGCAGCAGCCCGGCGTTCCTCCCTTGACCGCGCGCGCGCCCTCCAGTTTGCCGCGCGTCACGGTCCAGCTTCCGCTCTACAACGAAGCTTTCGTCGCTGACCGCCTGATCGACGCCGTCGCTCGGCTCGACTATCCGCGTCACCTGTTCGACGTGCAGGTACTCGACGACTCGACCGACGACACGTCCGCCGTCGTGGCTCAGAGCGTGGCGCGGTGGCAGGCGCTGGGCGTGCGGATCGTCCACGTCCGGCGCGCCAGCCGCCAGGGCTACAAGGCCGGAGCGTTGCAGCATGGACTGGAGCAGAGCGACGCCGACCTAGTGGCCATCTTCGACGCCGATTTCGTACCCCAATGCGACTTCCTGACGCGCGCCGTCGCCGGGTTCGACGCGCCCGATGTGGGGCTCGTCCAGGCGCGATGGGGACACCTCAACCCCAACTATTCGCTGCTGACACGCGTCCAGGCGATGGGGCTGGACGCGCACTTCGCCTTGGAGCAGCGCGTCCGCGACCAGACGGGTCTGATGCTCAACTTCAACGGCACGGCGGGCGTGTGGCGGCGGGCATGCATCGACGCGGCGGGCGGCTGGAGCCACGACACGCTGACCGAAGACCTCGATCTGAGCTACCGCGCCCAGCTGTCCGGCTGGCGCCTGCGCTACCTCGACCCGATCGAGGTGCCCGCCGAGCTTCCCATCGACATGTCGGCGCTCCGCCAGCAGCAGTTCCGGTGGACCAAAGGCGCCGCCGAGACCGCGCGCAAACTCGTCGGCCCGCTCCTGCGCAGCGACGTCGACCTGCGGCGCAAAACGTACGGGCTGCTCCACTTGACGGCGCACATCGTCTTTCCGTTCGTGCTTGGGGCGCTGCTGCTGCATCCGGTCGTGACGTGGGCGCGCTCGGCCGGAATGGGGCCGGGACCGGTCTACTTCGGGCTGATGAGCCTGGGGCTGGTCGGCTTTGCCGGGTTCGGTCTGGCCCAGATCGTCGCGCAGCGGCATCTGTATCCCGACTGGCCGCGGCGCCTGCTGTGGCTGCCGCTCTACATGGCCAGCACGTCCGGGCTGGCGCTGAGCAACACGCTGGCGCTGTTCGACGCGTGGCGCGGGCGCAAGACCGGCTTCGTCCGCACGCCCAAATACCGCATCGGATCGAGCGACGATCTGGCGTTTGCGGGCGACAGCCTCCCGACCGTCGCTCCCTCGTCCGGCGATGGCGCAGCGGCCAACGTGTCGCTGTCGCAGGGCGATGGAATGGCGGACTACACGCCTCCGAGTAGGACACGCCCGAGTTACGTGCGCCGCACGCACGGGCTCGTCGTCTGGGTCGAAGCGCTCGTCGCCCTCTACGCGCTTGCGGGGCTGGTCGTCGTGGTCGGGGCGGGCGCGTGGGTGGCAGTTCCGTTTCAAGCCCTCTTCGCCGCCGGATTCGTGACGCTGACGTGGTGGAATCTCAAGCGCCCGCCGCTTGTCGCCGTGGGTGGGTGAAGGGAACCCCTTGCACGTGCTGTTGATAGAGGCTAACACGAGGGCGCTTGTTCGTAAGTCTCAGGTCCAGCTGGCACCACTTCCCTCCTCCCGTCGTCGAGGTATCCGGCGATCGGATTGTGGGCGATGCCACGTTTGTAGACAACAGCAGACCCGAGTATGCTCCTCCAAATGAGATACTTTTGAACCTGGAAAATGGATACCAAGTAGTTTTGATCGGAAGCTAAATAGAATTAGGATAATGCAAAACCTTCACTATAAATAAGTCCTTTTTGTATAGATCTAAGTATGACGGGACTACCTCTGATGGTGGAGACGTGACGTGCGAAAGCCAGAGAGAGGGAAACAAGTATTATATAGATCTGACGTATAGCAAAACATCGTCGCTTGGCATATCGTATGGAAAAGAGAAGGTGAAGATTCTGTTCGTGCTGTGAGTCCGTTTGGGCAGCTCTGATCTGTTCTGGATCAGGTGCGCGGGTGGTAACGGTTGGATGCTCACGTGAGGCAGTGCGTACCTTTGTCCTTACGCCCACCTGCCTCCGACATGGCCGCTCCTCAGATCGAACACGCGTTTGCGCTGATGACGCGCGGCGACGCCGCCCAGGCCGCCAACGTGCTGGCCCGGCTGCTGCGCGACGCTCCGGCCTACGCCCCCGGCCACGTCCTCTACGCCCAGGCCTGCGAAGCGCTGCACCGCTGGCCCGACGCGCTCTCGGCGTGGCAGACGGTCTCGCTTTTGATGCCCGACCTCGACATGGCGCGCGCGGGCGTGCTGCGCTCGACGCGCGTGATCGCGATGCTGCGGTCGATGACGCCCGCTTCGCCCGAACCGGCTCCTGCTCCGGCCAAACCCACGATGCGCTCGGAGCCGTTCACCAGCCGCCCAGCGACGCCCGAGCAGTCCGCGCCTTCCGCAATCCCACCTCCCGCGCCTGCGCAGGCTGCATCGGCCGCATCCGCGCCCATCGCTCCGCTGCGTCCGATTCGACTGGGCGACTACGCATCGTTGCCCGACGAGCCGCTCACTTCCCAAACGCCGCCTTCGCCAGCGTCGCAGCCTGCCGCGCCCGATACGGACGATCTCCCGCCTCCGCCGCCCGAACTCGGTGAGGCGTCCAAACCGTTCGCCTCGCGCCTGGCCGATGCATTTCGGACGCAGTCGTTCGAAACCGATAACCATGCCGAGCCGACCGCGCCCAGCTTGCCGACCGACTTGCCGCCTCCTGCGCCGACGCCGCCGAGTGGATGGGGCCGACTTGCAGGCGATGATGAGCCAGCCCCGCCACCGCCTGCGCGCGAGCCCAGCATTCCTACCGATCTCGACTTGGACGACTTGATCGCCGATCTCAACTCGGCAGGCCGCATGCGTCCGCGTCCCGATCTCGACTCGATCCCGCCGCCTCGCCTCGACGATGACATCGACGACATGGTCTCGCCCACGATGGGCCGCATCTTCGCCGCCCAGGGCAACGCCGAAGAGGCCGCGCGCGTGTTCGAGCGCCTAGCCGAGCAGCAGCCCGACCGCGCCGCCGCCATCCGAGGAGAGGCGGCCCGCCTGTTCGACCGCCAAGCCGCCGAGCAGCCCGAAGCTGCCGACGCGTTTCGCGCTCAGTCGGCCCGGCTCCGCGCGATGGGCTATGAGTGACGCGCACCTGGATCATCCGCTGGTCCGCGTGCTGCGCAAAGACGAGCGCGTCGTCGTTGGGCTGATGAGTGGCACGTCGCTGGACGGCGTCGACGCGGCGTGCGTGCGCGTGACGGGGAGTGGGAGAGGGGCGCAGACCGAACTGCTGGGCAGCGCCAGCGTCGAGATGTCGGACGCGCTCACAGCCAGCGTGCTCGCCTGCGCCCAGGCCAGCACGTCGGACGTGCGGATGGTCACGCTGCTGCACGCCCACCTGCCGCACGTCTACGCCCGCGCCGTCGACCGAGCCCTCGCCGATGCCGGTTTGGCACGGGGCGATTTAGACCTGGTCGGCATGCACGGGCAAACCGTTTTCCACGTGCCCGACGCCGAGGCTATCGCAGGTGTGCAGGCGCGAGGCACGCTCCAGATCGGCAGCGGCCCGACGCTGGCCAGGCTCGTTGGCGTCCCGGTCGTGTCGGATTTCAGAGCGGCCGACATGGCGCTGGGCGGGCAGGGCGCACCGCTCGTTCCCTACTTCGACTGGGTCCGCTTCGCCGATCCGGACCAGACGCGCGGTCTGCTCAACCTGGGCGGAATCGCCAACCTGACTGTCCTGCCAGCGGACTGCGACACGTCCGACGTCTACGCCTTCGACACTGGCCCGGCCAACATGGTCGTCGATCGGCTGATGCAGCGCCTGTTCGGTCAGCCCTACGACCGAGGGGGAGCCGTCGCGCTCTCGGCCGAACCGGACTCGGGCCTGCTCGAACGCCTGCTCCGCCTCGATTACCTGCACCGCTCACCGCCCAAATCGACCGGGCGCGAACTCTTCGACGACCGCTACGTCGCGCGCCTGATTGAGGACGCCGAGTTGTCGGACGGCGACGGTGACGGCTCCAGATCTCAACCGGCGCGCGCGCTCGTCGCCACGCTGACGGCCTTTACGGCGCACAGCATCCACGACGCCTATGCCCGCTTCGTCCGCGACCGCCATCCGCTCGGCGTACTGATCGCGTCGGGCGGCGGCCGGCTCAACCGTGCCCTGATGCACACGCTAGACGCGCTTTTCGCCAGCGTGAGCGTCCGGACGACAGATGACTATGGTGTCGACGGCGACATGAAAGAGGCCATCTGCTTCGCGCTTCTCGCTAGCGAAGCCGTCAGCGCCCACCCCACGTCGATGCCTGGAGCAACCGGCGCCTCGCACCCGACGATCCAGGGCAGCATCAGCTACTGACGCGAAGCGCAATGCTCTGCCAGGCGGCAAAGCTGAAACGATGGAGAGGCGATTGCCACGTCGCTCCGCTATCAGTCTGCCCGCACCGCTGCTGTAAGGGCGATATTTATCTCGCCTGCCTGCTAAGACACTGTCGCCGTCGTTCGATTTTCCGCGAAGCTGCATCCGTCCGACACCAAGCTCGAAGCATCGTCCGCCGCTGTGCGTTGCCATGCGGCACTCATCCCCAGCGACATTATGCAGCTATCCGAAATCGGCGAGTTCGGCCTGATCGACCGCCTGCGCGACCTGCTCGGCCCCGTCAACGCGCCCGACTTGATTCAGAGCATCGACGACGACGCCGCCGTCTACCGCGTGGCCGACGGGCGCGTCCACGTCGTCACGACCGACGCGCTGATCGAAGGCATCCACTTCGACCGCAGCTTTGCGCCGATGGAGCGGCTGGGCTTCAAGGCGATGTCCGTCAACGTGAGCGACATCGCGGCGATGAACGCACGTCCGCTGTGGGCAACAGTCGCGCTCGGTTTGCCGTCCAACTTTCCGGTCGAGGAGGTCGAGGCGTTGTACCGTGGGCTCAAGCGCGCATGCGGCCACTACGGCGTGCACATCATCGGCGGCGATACGACGGCAGCGCACGCGCTCACGCTCTCAATTACCGTCATCGGCCACGCGGCGGATGGGGAGGTGGCCTACCGCTACGGTGCTCAGAAAGACGACATCATCTGCGTGACGGGCGACGTCGGCGCGGCGTTCGCGGGTCTCAAGCTGCTGCTCCAGAGCAAGAGCGCGCTCTCACGCAATCCGTCGTTTGTGCCCGACTTCGAGAACTTCCAGTACGTGCTCGCGCGCCAACTCGCCCCGACCGCGCGAATGGAGATGGTCGAAGCGTGGAAGACCGCACGCGTCCGCCCGACGGCCTGCATGGACGCGTCCGACGGATTGGCTGCCAGCGTGAGGGGCATCATGCAGGCCAGCGTCTGCGGAGCGACGATCTACGAAGCCGCGCTGCCCATCGACCCCGAGACGCGCAGAGTCGCCGACCGATTTGCGCAGGACGTAGATGTATATGCTCTGTTCGGCGGAGAGGACTACGAGTTGGTGTTCACCATGTCCGAGGCCGATTTACAGCGGCTGCCTAAGAGGGGACTCTTCACGCCGATTGGGCGCGTCGGCGCCTTGGAGGATGGGGTGAACGTTCAGACGGCCGAGGGCGAATTGGTGCCGTTGGAAGCCGAAACGTTCGATCACTTCCGCTCCGCCGATCCTGAATAATTTCCCTGATTTAGGCCCTCTAAGGACCTGTGCGTCTGCCTCTAAAGGTCCGACCTATAAGGGCCTAGTTCGTTGAGAATTTAGGACATAGGGAGAGACATTTTAATGACACAGGATGTATATTCTACATGACACGAGTTGACCCGCCTTTCAACTGAGACAGTAGTACCTCTTTCAATATGCCCACAACCTTTTTGTCTGGCTCTCGCTTGTATCAAGAGGTAGTGGACTTCGTCCAGCAGCAGATTTTCTCCGGAGAACTGCGCCCAGGCGACCGCCTACCTCCCGAGCGTCAACTCGTTCAGCAGTTCGGCATCAGCCGCACGGCGGTCCGCGAAGCGCTTCGTTCGCTAGCTGCTAAGGGGTTGGTAGAAAGCCAGGTGGGCAGAGGCACATTCGTTCGGCGCCCGACGCCCGACCAACTGGCGCTGCAGTTTCAGATGGTGCTGGGAGAGCGCCTGCGCTCGGACGAACTGGCGTCGACGTTCTACTACGCGCTGACGGCCTTGGCCGAGATGATCGTCATCCGCCGCTCGCGAATGGATGGCCACGCCGATAGTGATTTCTACGCAGCCCTCGCCGAGGCCGAGCAGGCGGACAGCGTGCATTCTCCTGCCTTCTGCGACGCGCTCGCCAAGGCGGCTCCCAATGCCACATTGGGCATGATGCTGGCCGTTTTGGGACGGTTGATGGAGACCGAAAACGTAACGCCTTCTCTCACGTCCGTTCGCCCGGCCCGGCTGGTCGAACTCTTCCGGCAGGGAGATCTGGCGGGCGTGCGAGCGCTCTTCGGCGACTGATCCGGCTAGGCGGCGCGGCGCAAGGCGAAGTCACTCTGAAGCGGCTCCACCGCGATGCGGACACCGTCGGGGTCGACGAGTAGCTGGCTCGTCTCGCCTGCTATCGAAAGGGTGACAGGCGCGCAGGGATGAAGCTGGATCACGTGCGAAGGCCACGAAGCGCGCGCGTGGAGCATTACGTCGACCGCTCCGCGACGCAGCAGCAGCCATTGCGGTTGGCGGTCTGCCGCCGAGACGGGCGGTCCGGCGACGGCGATCTCGAAGCCCAGTCGGTCGGCGTAGAAGCGGGCGGAGCGAAGGGTGTCGGCGACGATCATGCGGTCAATCTGGTGAGTAGAATCCAAGATCGGTAGCGCGTGTGACGCCGATGTGTCATACAGTTTTAGCTACTGTGTGGCTATCGTTCGAAGACTGGAAAGGCGATCGTCGCCATGAAGTAGATACCCTCGAACGGGCGGTCACCGACCTCCATTTTGGCGTTCATGTTGCTGATTGCCGTCGCGAAGAACCCTCGGCTAGCTCGAACTCGGCTCGACGGCACGGGCGTCAAGTGCCAGTACAGCCCCGCGCGCCAACTCAACCCGTCGTCTTCGAGGCCGGAGAGCACGTCGTTTTCGAGACTGCCTTCGAGAAGTAGGACGTCGGCGTAAAGCCCCATCAGACTCGCCGTCGGAAACGGATAGACGCCTTGCCCGTCGTTGTCATTGAGGCGAAGCTGCATATAGTGGCCTTGATCGCCTCCGATGCCTGCGTACAGTCCCGAATGCGAAAGCGCGGACTCGGCGCTCGCCACGGTGATACCGTCTGTCGAATACGCGGATCGGCGACCGTAGATACCACCACGCACGAAGAAATTGCGCCGCTGGATGCCGGGGATCTCGACGGTCCGCGTGCGTACGGTTCGCGTGTTGATGGACGTCGACTCGCTATAGTCGAGGAGAACCTTGATGTCGGATTCGCGATCTTGGCGAAGGAGTGTGAAGCGCCCGCCGCCTTCGTACTGATGAGCCGACCCCTGCTTTTCAAACGTGTAGTATGCCACGCGAACAGCGCCCTCGGCGGCGATCCGGCCGAACTCCCACAGCCCGGAGATGCCTGCGCCGAACTGTGTGCCGTCGATGTTGTCCGTGGCAGAGTCGATGTACAGCGGTTCGATGCCGATCCACTGGCGCGTCATCAAGTCGGGGTCGTCCTCGTCGACGACGTAGCGCACCTGCTGGGCTGCTGCGGGAAACGCGAGAATGAAGACGAAGAGGGTAGCGAGGGCGTGGCGCATGGCAGGGCTGAGGTGACGTGACCTCCCTAGCCTAACCCGATCTTCCTGGGCGTCGCATCGCCGGATCTAGGGATATGCGCCCTTTTACGCGCTCAAGAGATGCGCCGCGATCTGTTCGACCCGCGCCTCCACGCTCCCTCCGACGACGGTGTACGGGATGCCGCGGATCGTCAGGTCGTTGCGGATGGCGCCGTCCATGTACTGCTGCACCTGGGGGTGGACGCGCGTGCCGTCCTGGTCGAACGCGAAGTCGGGGGCGCAGACGAACACGTGATCGTAGCGGCGTGCGCAGGCATCGGCAAGTTGGCGGACGCGCGGCGGGCAGTCGCCGTGAAAGAAGAAGGCGTACTGCTGCGTCGTAATCGCATTGGTGTCTACGAAGACGAAACGGTTGGCGCGGAGCATTGCCTGCTCTTCTAGTTCCAGATGCCCTTGAGCGATGTCGACGTACTCGGCCAGCGACACGTCGCCGCCGCGCTCCTCCCAAAGCGTTCGCCCATACTCCTCGACGTAAACCGTGTCGAAGTGCCGGGCGAGCGCTTTGCCCAACGTGCTCTTCCCCGACGACTCGGCGCCCATCAGCACGACCTTACGGACGAAGTGCGCGTAGACGTGGGGGGCGAGCATGTGCCGATTTTGGTGCACGTCACCGCGCAACAGCGTGCCCGATACGACGTCGTCTGATCGGTCGAGAGCGACGTGTTCGGCAGCCAAGCTCCGAGCGAAGGGTGGGCCGTAGTTCTCGGCGCTGAAGACGGCGTCGACCGGAAACGGCAAGCGCGCCCGGACGAACGCGTGATGATCCGCAGCAGGGGCATCGTTGGAGGGAGCCTCGACTGCCTCGAAGCCGATCACGTGGGCATCGGGATAGAGCGTCCGCAGCCAACCGACGCGCACGTCGACCGGCATCCCAACGATCTCGGGATTCGACCACGTCATCACGACGACGCGATCGCACGCCGCAACTGCCGCGTCGATCAGCCGCTGGTGCCCGCGATGCAGCGGCGCGAACTTGCCGACGACGAGTCCGGTCGCAAACTGCTTCACGTCGCCCCCACGGCCAGAGGTTGATCGACTAGTGGCTGGCGCTGGCGAATCCGCTGCCACTCAGCCAATCCCTGCACGCAGAGCACGAGCAGCAGCGCGTAGACCGCCGCCGTCAGATACAGTGCCTTCATCGAGTAGACAACGACCGCGACGACGTCGACGGTGATCCACAGCGCCCAGTGTCCGATCTTGCGCCGCATCATCAGCAGCTGAGCGACTACGCTGGCGCCCAGGATGTACGAATCGGCGTAGGGCAGCGCGGCATCGGTGAAGCGGCTGAACAGGTAGCCCATCGCGACCGATGCGGCGACGGCCAGAGCAACAGCGAGCGCGCGACCTGTGTTCGACAGGCTGGTAATGGCAAGAGCCGTACCCCCCGCTCCTCCGCGCGTCCACTGCCACCATCCGGCGATGCCCGTGGCGACGAAAAAGCCTTGCAGCACTACGTCGGCGTAGAGTTTCGCCTCCCAAAACATCGCTGCGTAGAGCGACACGCCAATTATGCCGCACCACCACGTGTGGACACTGTTGCGCCGCGCCGCATAGACCGAGGCGAGGACGAAGCCGTTGGCCGCGATTTCGAGAAGAGTCATGCGAGCGGGGGCGTCGCCGAAGATAGCGAGCCAGTACCTGCCGGGTAGCCCAAAAACAAAACCGCCCCCACGCGGGCAAACGCGCGGGAGCAGTCAACTAAAGGCGGCTTCTTAGAGACTGTTTGGCGAAAGGCTGCGTGGCCGCGAACCCGAAGGGACCACGTAGTGAACGGCTCGGAGAGCGCCTCGCGGCGTTCGCTGTGCGGTCCCCTTTGGGGTTACGCTGCATCGCCATAGCTGGCGCAACCGTAGGTCACGCAGTAATGCCTGCTTCGCGCGCCTTGCGAGCCGCTTCCCGAACTCGCTCTCGCCTTTCGCTACCTTCACCAAACAGTCTCTTAGTCGGACGTCGTCGGTGCGGCTGGGGCCGTGGCGCGGGGCAGAGGCGAGAGCGGAGCCGCAGGCATGGTCACGCGGCCTCTGACGGCTTCGTTCGCGTCCGCCAGTTTCTCCCACACGTTCGAGCGCCACATGCCATAGTGCGTACGGATGGCGTCGCGCTGCACCATGCGGTAGAACGTCGGGTTTTCGTCGTAGAGGCGGTCGAACTGCTCCTTCAGCTGGCCCAGGCGCGTCCGGTTGGCATAGGTAAACCCGAACTGGGCACCCACTTCGATCATCTCGTCGTAGGCTACGTCCCACTCGGTCACGTCGCGTTCGTCCATGCTGTACGTGTTCTCGTCGTAGCGGAACGTGGCCGATGCGTCGAAGAGCGGTGTCGCGCGTCCTGCTTCGAGCGCGGCTACTGCGCCCAGAGGCAGAAAGAAGCGCACCGGATTGCCCGCCGACTGAGCAGTCAGTTTGACGTCGCCCGTAATCGGCACCCCGTCGACGCCGTCGCCTGAGGGCAGCAGGATGTGAGGGTTCATCTCGCGCAGGCGCTGGTAGCTCGTCAGCGAGTCGCTGCTGGCAGCGGGCCACGCGATAGTGCTCTTGTCGTTCAGACCGGCCACGAGTTGGCTGAGAAAGAGCGTCTGACCGCTGGCGAGTTGGACTCGGTCGCCCCGGAACGTGCGCTCGGGGTCGATCTCCAAATCATCCGTGGCGCGCAGGGCGCCGTAGTTCGATGGGATGTATCCGCGCGAGTAGGTCTTGAAGCTCGTCTGGCGAGAAACGGTCGGGTATCCTTCGGTGACGGCCCACATGTAGGCGTCGACGACCGTCGTGTTCGGACCCAGATACTTCTGACCGTTGTTGAGGAAGAGGCGGTACAGGTTGAACATGTTGCCCAGGCCCGTGTGGTAGCTCGAAATGCCCGGAATCTCGTGACCGGCGGCGTTGGTGTAGCCCCTCACGGTCAGAAACGACGGCAGCATCGTCAGCAGCGGATGCCACTCCTCGTTGACCGTCACGTTGCCGCCCGCTCCGGTCGAAAGCGTGTAGCGCTCGATTCCTCTCTGATTGAGGATGTAGGGCATCATCTGGTAGCGCGACCGCGCGTCGACGCTCGACACCAGCTTGTCGTTGTTGAACGTCTCGACGGTCCCGATTTCGGTAGCGAGCAGGCTCAGTCCCAGAAAGCGTGTCAACTGGATCTCGTAGGCGATGTAGGGTGCGTCGCGCTCCCTTGCTTCGAGCACCTGGTTGGCCCGTCCCCACTTGACGCTGATGTCGGGCTTGGGAACGCCCTGAGCCGTCCACTTGGCGACGAGTCGCCTCGTCTCTACGCGCCGCTGCCCATCGATCTGGTCCCAGTTGGCGTTGCCGGTCTCCTGATAGCGCGTCTTGAGATCGTCAATCACGTAGATCTCGAGCGTCTCGTTCGACCGCTTGTCGAGCACGCGGACAGTGAAGTTGTCATCGATGCCCTGCCGCTGCTCGTAGGTGTCGAGCAGCTCGCGGAACGGGCCGATCAGTTGCAAGCGGGGCTCGTTCGCTACGTCGCCAATGATCTCGCCCGCGGTGTAGGGCGAAAACATGTTGTCGGGGTGCGAGTCGAGCGCCGTGAACTTCAGGATAGCGGGTGCGGCCGCCTCAGTAGGTTCGGCGACGGCGATCTCTTCGACCGGCGATACGGCGCTGCGAAAACTCTCGACGAGCGCTTCCAGGCGGCCCGTGACGGCCAACATCAGCAGCACCACGAGCGACGTGATAGCACCGGCGCGAAGAGCCATCTTGCGCTTCTTCTTCTCGGGATCGGGCGTGAACGACTCCGCATGCTGATCACCCGGAGTACGCTCTGCCGATATCTGGGCCGATTCTTCGGCAGAATAGCCGCCGCGAAGGTCGTCGTCGGGATCGGAGGGCGGGCGGTTGAGGTCGTCGTACTGCATAGTGAAGAGTCGTTACGTGAGAGAATGGGAAGAGGCGAGCGCGGCATTGGAAGTTCGGTACGCGAAGGCACGCTGCGCTAGATCGAAAAAGAGCGGATGCCATGTGTCGCCCAGACGTTCGGGGTGAAACTGAGTGCCGATGATGCGGCCGTCGAGCGATTCGATGGCTTCGACCACTCCATCGGGCGCCGTCGCCGAAGGGCGCAGTCCGCGTCCTACCGTTCGCAAAGCCTGCACGTGAACCGTGTTGACGGTCAGCGGCCCCAAACCGTTCGCTTCCTCGGCTGAACCGAACATGCTCAGGTCGATCTGCACCAGTTCGGGCGCCCCGGCTCCAGTCGCCTGAGCCTCTTCGGCGATGCTGCGAGCCGGATGGGGTGCCGTGTCGTCGGCGTGGTTCAAGATGCGCGCCAAATGGGTGCCGGGCACGACGCGCAAGGCGTGCGGCTGGCCGCCACGCCCTTCGCTGTGGACGAGCGCTTGGGGGCGTTGGCGCTCCACGTCGGCGTACAGCGTGCCGCCCGCGCGGGCGTTGATCAGTTGCATCCCGTAACAGATGCCGAGCAGAGGCAGCGCGCGCGCGTCGGCTGCGTCGAGCCATGCGTGGTCGGCTGCATCACGTTCGGGGTCGCATACCGATAGATCGCTGGGACGTTCGCCTTCCATACCCATCGTTACGCACGGGCCACCCGTCACCACGAGCGCATCCAAACGATCCGAGATGGCGTCGACGGTCGCCTTATCGGTCGCCGTCGGGAGCACGATCGGGGCGCCTCCGCCTGCTCGCACGGCCGTCACGTACTCGTGGCGCAGTCGCTGCTCGCCGTCGCCAAACGAGGTGGTGATGCCGATGAGAGGAAGGTGCATGAGGGTTCGTAACGCAATCTCCATCTGAACGCGACCTGCCCGCCCCCGTTCGTCTGCAAATGCGGACGGTTGGTAACTCCGCTGCGATGGGCTCAGCTATTGGATGACATCGCCCAGGTTCAGGCGACCAGGTAACGCGCGCGCGGACAAGTCCAGATGGAGCGAAAGAACACCGTACGCTCGCTGCTCGCTCCGCACAGTCGTCGGCGCCTCTCGCCCGTCCAGCCACTGATACAGAGCCGACTTGATGGTGTGCGCCGCGCCATCCGTAGTCGAACCGCCATGCACCAAGTCCAGGCGCTTGCGTCCCCGCTTGGCGCACAGTCCGAGCGCTCGCCGTGCCATCGTCAGCGCTTCGTCCACGCGGGCGCCGTGCAGATCGAGAGTCACAGTCTGTCCGTCGTCGGTGAGGCGGGGCATGAAGGTGAAGCGAGGTGAGCGGATACAAAAACGCCGACGAAGAAGCAATCTCCGTCGGCGTCCGAAAGCGTGCGACTTCAGTCAGCGCGCGAATAGGTGCCTGCGAGTGATAGACCAGCCGGTCCGAGTGTGAGCGCGTCGTCGGTCAGCGACTCGATCGCGTAGCGACGATCCATCGTGATACCTTCGGCGCCGTACACATCTGAGTCCGATACGTAGAGCGAATCTACGGCCAGCCGGAAGGCGATCTGCCCGTCGCCCAGCAGAGGCGAGATCATCGTTCCATCGGCGCTGAAGGTGACCACGCGGTCGTCGGTCGAGCGCCACGTGCCGACGAGTTGCTGGGCTGCATTGGGCATCGAGGGCACTTCGGCCGTCGTGATCTCCTCGGCGGCGAGGTTTTCCGCCACCTCCTCGTTCTCGGTGCAGGCAGTCAAGGTGAAGAGGAGCAGCAGGGCGAGCAGGCGCATGGAAGAGAGGGCGTGAGTGGGAGAACAGTGCAACGGCGTAGACTTGTCCGTCGGCTCCCGATCCGTCAAGGCGTTACGGGTTCGTCGGACGGTCCAGCCCATCTGCATCCGACTCGGCAACGGTGTGGACGAGCCACGCGCGCGCTTCCTCAATGCTTGAAAACACGCGCGTCGGGCGACCCATCGGAAACAGGCTGAAGTACGACTGCGCTATCGACCGCGCGGAGAACGACGAAAATACCATGGCCGAGGCGCCCACCACGTTCGTGTACGACTGATCAATCTCGGCCATGCCTTTCAGCGCGTCCGGACCGACGCGCAGATCGGTGGCCTGCGAGCAGTCCCACAACTCGCCGAAACCCGGCCGCCACAAGGGGTCCGTAGTCAGCCGCCTCATGCCTTCCTGGAAGAGCGCGATGGTGAGCACATCGAAGCACGTCACGACGCCGATGCGCTGTTCGGGGTCGATGCAGTAGCGGAGGTTCATGGCGGTGCGTTGTGGCGGCGACCGGGCCAATGCAAAAATCGTCCCGCCAACGAACCGGCAGGACGATTTCGAGGGCCGCGAAAGTGCAGGCCCACGCGTATGGCTGGGGTTGACCTCGGCGCTCGTTAGGAGAGGTTCTCGATCAGCGCGTCGCCGAATCCCGAACACGAGAGCAGCGTCGCGCCGTCCATTTGCCGTTCGAAATCGTAGGTGACGCGCTTCTGCCCGATCGTCTTCTCCATCGACGCGATGACGGCGTCGGCTGCCTTATTCCAGCCCAGGTAGCGCAGCATCATCTCGCCCGAGAGGATGACGCTTGATGGGTTGACCTTGTCCTGACCGGCATACTTGGGCGCCGTTCCGTGCGTGGCTTCGAAGATGGCCGTGCCGGTGTCGTAGTTGATGTTGGCGCCGGGCGCGATGCCGATGCCTCCGACCTGCGCCGCCAGCGCGTCGCTGACGTAGTCGCCGTTGAGGTTGAGCGTGGCGATGACGCCGTACTCGGCCGGGCGAAGCAGGATCTGCTGCAAGAACGCGTCGGCGATCACGTCTTTGATGACGATCTCCTTCCCGTCCCGCTTGATGACGTGCCACGGACCGCCGTCGAGCGGCTGAGCGCCATAGTGGTCGACGGCCGTTTGATAACCCCAGTCGCGAAATCCGCCCTCGGTGAACTTCATAATGTTGCCCTTGTGGACGAGCGTCACGCTGTCGCGGCCCTCGGCGATGGCGTACTCGATGGCCGCCTTGACGATGCGCTCCGTTCCTTCCTGACTCGTCGGCTTGATGCCCAGCCCCGACGTATCCGGGAAGCGGATCTTGGCGTAGCGGCCGGGGAAGTGCTCCTTGAGCAGCGCCTTGAACCGCTCGGCGTCGTCCGATCCGTTCTCGAACTCGATGCCTGCGTAGATGTCCTCGGTGTTCTCGCGGAAGATGACCATGTCGGTCTTCTCGGGCTCCTTGACCGGCGACGGCACGCCCTCAAACCAGCGGACCGGCCGCACGCACGCGTACAGGTCCAGCTTCTGACGCAGCGCCACGTTGAGGCTCCGGATGCCCCCACCGACCGGCGTAGTGAGCGGCCCCTTGATGGCGACCAGGTGCTCTTCGATAGCGTCTAGCGTCGCCTGAGGCAGCCACTCGCCCGTCTGATCGTGCGCCTTTTCTCCGGCCAGCACTTCGGTCCACACGATCGACTTCTCACCGCCGTATGCCTTCTCGACGGCCGCATCCAGCACTCGGCTTGCCGCCGCCCAGATGTCCGGCCCGATGCCGTCGCCTTCGATGAACGGAATCAGCGGGTGGTCGGGGACGCGAAGTGCGCCGTCGGAAAACGTGATCGGAGTGCCCTGCGTGGACATATGCGTCGGGGAGAAAAGTGAGAAAGTGCGTTCTACGCCCCACGCCGGACGTGCGATCCGACGAGACGCGGAGTTAGATTCGACCATGCGCTTGCTCCTGTTCCTCCTCCTACTTTCTGCTCCATCGGTCGCAGCCCAAACCTATTCGGGCTGCTCGCAACCCACCGAAAGGTGAGTGGCTATAGTAGAGTCAATCGTAGGATCCAATATCTACGCCGATATTTTCAACTTCGCGGCACTCCCGGAAGCTATTCCGCTGTCTCCATCTTCGCCTTCCGCAACTCAAACCTTGTGCGATTAGATGCGATTGAATGCTCCTCCTGAGAGAGAAATTCAGAGGTTGAGCTTCTTTCGATCAGGCGTTTGCTTTCTCATAGCAACGCATCCTCATATACCTGTCGGCTCCAACTTGGTCGTCACTGGCATAGAAACAATTGCCGTGTATGACAGCGAGGGCAACTACGTCACTGCGGTGTCCTGGTGAGGCTCACAGCCGCCCTGTCAGCGCTCTGAGCCGCAACTCCCACACTTTGAGCGCGGCTTCGCGGACGATGCCCTTGTTCATTTTGCTGGTGCCTTCGGTGCGTTCGGTGAACACGATCGGCACTTCGGTGAGCTTGAACCCCTTGCGCCACGCGCGGTAGTTCATCTCGACCTGGAACGAGTAGCCATTCGACCGGACGCTGCCCAGGTCGATGGCGTCGAGCACCCTACGGTGGAAGCACTTGAAGCCCGCCGTCACGTCTTGGACCGGCAGGTTGGTGATGGCGCGCGTGTACATGCCTGCGCCGTAGCTCAGCATCAGGCGCGTCAGCGGCCAGTTCATCACCCTTACGCCTCCGAGGTAGCGCGAACCGATGGCGAGGTCGGCATCGTCGGCTGCGACCGGTGCCAGGAGCGCCGGTAAATCGGCTGGGTTGTGCGACAGGTCAGCGTCCATCTCGAGCACATAGGTGTAGTCGCGCGCCAACGCCCATGCGAAACCGGCGAGGTACGCCGTACCCAGTCCCAGTTTGCCCGCGCGCTCAATCAGATGCACGCGGTCTGAGTGGTCGCTCATCGCACTGCGCACCAAGTCAGCTGTGCCGTCGGGCGAGCCGTCGTCGACGATGAGGATGTCGAAGGGGCCCGGCTGCTCCAAGACTCGGTCGATGACGGTTTCGACGTTCTGCGCCTCGTTGTACGTCGGCACGATGACGACGGCGCGGCCTTTGGCTCGGTGGGCGGGGGCGGTCGGCGCGAGCAGGTCCGACGGTACGAAGCCGGACGAATCCATTACGGGCGGGAGCGACACAGACGTGGGCAGTTGGGACGGTGGCGGTGACCGGCGAAGATAACGACGGTTGGAGGGCGGTTCGTTCGGAAGCGCTTTCCATAGAAGCGCACGTGAAGCCGATTCTCCCGGGGACAAGTCGGCCCCAGCGGCCGTACCGAGCGGGTATCTTTGGCAGTGGAACACCATCCCCAAGTCGCGCGCTCCACCTCTTTCCCGTCCGCGAAGCCTCTTCTCTCCCTCCATGGCCGAAACTGCATCGAAACCCCGCGCCGCTCGTTCTCGCGCGCCCAAGAAGAGTGCCTCCAACAGCGTCACGAGCGGAGTGGTGGCTGAGACCGTCGAGTTCACGTTCAACCACTACAAAGGCGGCGCGTTCGGCCACGAAGAATTGAACCTGTCGGCTGACGACCTGCGCGAGTCGTACCGCTCGATGACGCTCCAGCGTAGATTCGAGGAGCGTGCGGCACAGATGTACGGCAAGCAGAAAATCGCCGGTTTCTTGCACCTCTACATCGGTCAGGAAGCCGTCTCGACCGGAACCGTCAACGCGCTCAACGTCGGCGACGACAGCGTGATCACGGCCTATCGCGACCACGGCATCGGTCTGGCGCTCGGGATGACGCCGGACGAGTGCATGGCCGAACTCTTCGGAAAAGTCGGCGGAAGCTCGCGCGGCAAGGGCGGGTCGATGCACTACTTCAAGAAGGAAGTCGGCATGTTCGGCGGGCACGGCATCGTCGGCGCGCACGTGCCGGTCGGCGTCGGCATTGCGTTCGCGCACAAGTACAAAGAGGACGGCGGCGTCTGCGTCGTGTTCTTGGGCGACGGAGCCGTCGGTCAGGGCGCGGTCCACGAAGCGCTCAACCTGGCATCGCTCTACAAGCTGCCGGTCGTCGTGGTGATCGAGAACAACAACTACGCGATGGGCACGTCGACCGAGCGCGCGTTCGGGCAGCCCGAGTTTAGTCGCCTGGGCGTCGGCTACGACATCCCCTCGTCGGTCGTCGACGGCATGGACGTGCTGACGGTCACCAAGGCGCTGCGCGACCACGTGCAGATGGCCCGCGACGGACAGCCGTCGCTGATCGAGATGAAAACGTACCGGTACCGCGGCCACTCCATGTCGGACCCGCAGAAGTACCGCACCAAGGAGGAGATGGACGCCAAGAAAGACGAGGACCCGATCCTGCGCTTGAAAGCCTACATGGTCGGCCACAAACTCGCGACGGCCGACGAACTCGACGCGATCGACGACGAGACCAAAGAAGTCGTCCTCAAAGCCGTCGAGTTCGCCGAGAACAGCCCGCTGCCCGGCATTGAGACGGCTTACGAGCACGTCTACTCGCAGAAGGACTACCCGTTTATCTCGTAATTCCACACTCCGTCATTCCCGCGCAGGCGGGAATCCAGCCCGCAGATCAGCGGCGAAGCCGACCTCTCTGGATCCCCGCGTTCGCGAGGATGACGCCGTAGAAAGAACGAACCGCTCAGCAGGCCCAGCCTGCTCTCCAAGACCCCGACCGATGGCAATGCTGCAATTCCGCGAAGCTCTGCGCGACGCGATGACCGAAGAGATGGTGCGCGACGAAACCGTCTTCCTGATGGGCGAGGAAGTCGCCGAGTATAACGGCGCGTACAAGGTGTCCGAGGGGATGCTCGACCAGTTCGGTCCCAAGCGCATCATCGACACGCCGATTTCGGAGAACGGATTCAGCGGCTTGGCCGTCGGCGCGGCGATGAACGGGCTGCGGCCGATCATCGAGTTCATGACGTGGAACTTCGCGTTCGTCGCCATCGACCAGATCATCAACAACGCCGCCAAGATCCGCTACATGAGCGACGGCCAGTTTGGGATGCCGATCGTCTTTAGGGGCGCCAACGGAGCCGCCGGACAACTCGCGGCGACGCACAACACGTCAGTCGAAAGCATCTACGCGACCTTCCCCGGCCTCAAAGTCATCTCGGTCTCGAACCCCGACGACGCCAAGGGCCTGCTCAAATCCGCGATCCGCGACGACGACCCGATCGTCTTCCTCGAATCCGAGCTGATGTTCGGCCTCAAGGGCGAAGTGTCGGACGCCGAAGACTATCTGATTCCCATCGGCAAGGCTAGGGTCGCGCGTGAAGGCAAGGACGTGACCATCGTCGCGCACAACAAGAGCTACTGGCGCGCCGTCGAAGCCGCCGATGAACTCGCCAAGGACGGAATCGAAGCGACCGTCATCGACCCGCGCACGATCCGCCCGTTCGACATCGAGACCGTCGCCGACAGCGTGCGCAAGACGAACCGGCTCGTCATTGTCGACGAGAGCAACCCGTTCGCGTCGATCGCTAGCGAGATCACGTATCAGGTGCAAGAGCGCTGCTTCGACCACCTCGACGCGCCGATCATGCGCGTGACGGCCAAGGACATCCCGGCGCCCTATGCCAAGAACCTGATCGCGCACTACATGCCGCAGACGCAGGACGTGATCGACGCCGTGAAAGCGGTGATGTACGTCTAAGCAGCCCAACGCTCTACACTCTCCCCTTTGTCATCGCGAGCGGAGCGTGACGATCTCCTGAGCCTGCTGCATAGCATGGAGATCGCCGCGTCGCTCCGCTCCTCGCGATGACAAGCCGCAGGGTTCGCGCCTTGCCTCCCCCACCTCGCCCCACACCCGACCCCGACCGACATGGCTATCCCCGTCGAAATGCCCAAAATGAGCGACACGATGGAAGAGGGTGTCCTCTCCGCGTGGCTCGCAGAAGAAGGAGACGCCGTTTCGTCCGGCGACGTGATCGCGCAAGTCGAGACCGACAAGGCGACGATGGACCTGGAGGTGTACGACGATGGCGTCCTGCTCAAAAAGCTGGTCGACGAAGGCGCAGGCATCCCCATCGGCGGGCTGATCGCAGTCTTGGGCAAAGAGGGCGAAGACATCTCGGACATCCTCGCCAAGTACGGCGGCGGCGCGACGGGGCAGAAGGCGGAAGCTACCGAGACGGAAGCGCCGGCATCGGCAGCCGAAGGCGATCACAACGAAGGCGAACTCGTCCCGACCAACCGCACGCACGCGGGCGACACGCTCGACGCGCCGTCGGCAGCAGCCGACGGCGCCGAGCCTGCCAAGCAGCCGCAGCAAGGATCCGCACCGCAGGCATCGGCCAGCACGACCGAAGGCGGACGCATCAAGGCGTCGCCGTTGGCGCGGGCGATGGCCAAAGAGCGTGGCATCGACCTCGGCGGCGTGAGCGGGACGGGGACGGATGGCCGCATCGTTCGGCGCGACATCGAAGGCTACCAGGCTCCGGCGCAGAAACAAGCCGCTCCGGCAGCGAAGCAGCCTGCCAAATCTGCTCCGGCTAAGCCGCAGGCACCCGCGCTTGCGTCCGATGGCGAGTTCACCACGACGCCCATCTCGCAGATGCGCAAGTCGATCGGCCGTCGGTTGGCGCAGAGCAAGTTCACGGCGCCGCACTTCTACCTCACGGTCGACATCGACATGGGGGCGGCAATGGCGTTTCGCTCGCAGATCAACAAGGTTGCTCAGGAGCAGGAGCGGGGCAAGGTGTCGTTCAACGACCTGGTCACCAAGGCGTGCGCCGTCGCGCTCAATCAGCATCCGGCTGTCAACGCTAGTTGGGACGACGAGGGCAGCGTGATCCGTTACCATAAAAACGCGCACGTCGCCGTCGCTGTCGCCATCGAAGATGGGCTGCTCACACCCGTCATCCGCGACGCTGATCGCAAAGGGCTGGCGCAGATCGGAGCCGAAACGCGCGAACTCGCCGGACGCGCCAAAGACAAAAAGCTGGCGCCCGAGGAGTTTAGCGGATCGACGTTCACGACTTCGAACCTGGGCATGTTCGGCATCGAAGAGTTCACGGCCATCATCAACCCGCCCAACGCGGCGATCCTCGCCATCGGCGGCATCCGCGACGAAGCGGTCGTCAAAGACGGCGCGGTCGTCCCAGGTAAGCGAATGAAGGTCACGCTCTCGTGCGATCACCGCGTGCTGGATGGAGCGTCTGGGGCTGCGTTCTTGGGTACGGTCAAGGGGCTGCTCGAAGCGCCGATGACGATGCTGCTGTGATCGTCTGGTCTGGGCAATTCGTGAATCGCGCGTACGCGGTCTTGGTATGACGCACACGATTGCGCACGCTTCGGACATCCACTTTGGGAAAATCGGGCATCCGGGCATCGTAGACGCGATGGTGGACACGATGCAGGCTCAGAGGGTAGATGTCGTGTGTCTGTCTGGGGATTTGACGCAGCGGGCGCTTCCTGGCCAGTTTCGTCAGGCGCGTGCGTTGATCGAACGGTTTGACGTGCCCACCCTCGTCGTCCCCGGTAACCACGACACGACGCAGTGGTGGAATCCGGTCGGTCGGCTTTTGCGGCCACTGGCGCGGTATCGGCGTATGATTTCGCGGGATATGGCGCCGACGTATGAGGCGGATAGGCTGTCGATTCTGGGCATCAACAGCGCGCACGGTCGGACGATCGCTAACGGACGGTTGGGGCTGGCGGCGCGTGGGGCGATTCGCCCCTTCTTCAGCGACGGCGACCCAGACGAGTTTCGCGTGTTGATGCTCCACCACCATTTGCTGCGGCTGCGTGCGATAGGCGAGCACGAGATCGCTCGAAACGCGCAGAAGACACTGGCTCTCGCTGCGTCGGCGCGCGTCGATCTGGTGCTGTGCGGTCACCTCCACATCTCGCACGTCGAGGCGGCTTATGTCTTGCCCAACGGTCGGCTCTCGACCCAAGCGCAAGGACACCGCGTCGTCGTGGCGAGCGCAGGCACGGCGACTTCTTCGCGCGGCAGAGGCACCAACGCAGGCCGCAACTACTTCAACATCATCCGCGTGACCGATTCCGAGTTCACCATCGACGAGTGGGACTTCGACCCGGATGCTGGTCGGTTCGAGCAAGGCCAATCGCGCGCGTTTAGCCGAGAAGCCTAGTGAGTTCTTTCCGTGGCATCCTGTTCGACATGGACGGCGTCGTGCTCGACAGCGAAGCGCTGCACGACCGCTCCAAAGACCTGCTCTTCGCCGAGTACGATCTCCACGTTCCCGACGAGATCTGGGCGACGTTCAAGGGGCGATCCGGCTTCGAGATCTACGAACTCGTCGCGCGCGACTATGCAGGCGGCAAGGCGACGGCCGAGGAGTTGCGATTGGGCAAGATCCGCCACATGGCGTCGCTCCACGGCGAGTTGCGACTCGTCGACGGCGTCCTCGACACCCTGAGCGCAGTTCGAGAGGCAGGCATTGCGGCAGCGCTCGTCACCTCGTCCGCGCGCGTGAGCCAAGAGAGCGCGTTCGAGCGGTTCGGTTTGGGCGACTACTTCGACGCCATCGTGACGGCCGACGACGTGACGCGCTACAAACCCGACCCAATGCCCTACGCAACGGGCGCCCGGCTGCTCGGCCTGGACGCGTCGGACTGCGTCGCCATCGAAGACGCCGTCACCGGCATCCAATCCGCAAACGGAGCCGGAGCGCGGACGATTGGACTCGTCGGCACATTCGACGCCGACGCGCTGCGTGAAGCAGGAGCCGACGCCGTTGCCCACTCGCACGCCGACGTGAGAGCGTTGCTAGGATTGGGGGCTTAGAAGCTGTTGGGAATGGGCAGAAACCAGTAGATCAGCCAGATCCGGAGCGTATGCTGGAACGCGATGACTATGGCAAACATCACCACCACGCCGAGCGATACCCAGCCCGAAGCGATGAGCGCGCGCGTCATCCCGGAGCTATGCTCGACTGGCTCTCCTTTCGACAAGCGCAACAGCGCCAGCCCAGCCAGAGGAGTGGCATCCCGACCAGCAGGCCGATCACCGACAGGCTCAGCACAACACCAGCCGTCAAATGCAGAGCGCCCGTCCACCAGAGCCTGCGATACAGGCCGGGGACGGGCGCTTCGGTTTGCTTAGGAAGCATTATGCGTCGTAGCGCTGCTCGACGTAGTCGGCGACCATGCGTTCGGCGCTGAACTGGGCGGGAAGATGGCGCATGGCGTTCTTCATCCGCTCAACCCACTTGGTCGGCACGCCGTCGGTGCGGTCGTAGAACTCGGGGACGACTGAGTTTTCGAGGGTCGAGTACAAGAACTCGGCGTCGTCGCGGTCCTGCTTGCCAGGGTCGTTGGCGATCTGGGCCGACTCGTCGTTGCCGATAGACCAGCCGTTGCTGCCGTCGTAGCCTTCGGGCCACCAGCCGTCGAGGATCGACAGGTTGAGGCCGCCGTGGGCGCTGACTTTCTGGCCGCTCGTGCCTGATGCTTCCATCGGGCGGCGCGGGTTGTTGAGCCACACGTCGCAGCCGGACACCAGCATACGGCCGATTTCCATGTTGTAGTTCTCCAAGAACAGCACACGGCCTTCGAACGGCGACTGGTGCGTCATCTCGTAGATCTGCTGGATGAAGCGCTTGCCGCCCTCGTCGGCGGGGTGGGCTTTTCCGGCGTAGAGCAGCTGGACGGGGCGGTCGGCGTTGGACAGGATTTTGCCTGCGCGCTCGACGTCGTAGAAGAACAGCGGCGCGCGCTTGTACGTGGCGAACCTACGGGCGAAGCCGATGGTCAGCGTGTCGGGGCTGAGACCGAACGTCTGCTTCATCGTCTGCTCGGCGACATGGCTTTGGGCGAAGTCGACCAGGCGCTTGCGGAGGGCGTTGCGGAGCGCCCACACGTCGGCGTCGGCGACCTTGTCGATCTTCTGCCAGAACGTCGGCGCGACCCTGTCGGCTTCCCAATCGCCCAGGTGTTTGCTGGCGAACTCGCGTGCGGGCTGGGCTGTCCAGGTCGGCAAGTGGATGCCGTTGGTGACGTGGCCGATGGGCACTTCGCTCGTTGGCAGGTCGGGAAACATCTGACTCCACTGCTCCCTAGCGACTTCGCCGTTGAGCTTGCTGACGCCGTTAGACGCGCGCGAGATGTTGAGGCCCAGAACCGTCATCGTGAACCACTCCTGGTGGTCGTCGGGCTTGACGCGGCCGTAGGCGAGGATTTCTTCGTTGCTCAGGTGGAGGGCGTCGCGCATCTTCCACAACTGGCCCAGCAGGAGGTCCGGCTCGAAGCGGTCGTGGCCTGCCAGGACGGGCGTATGCGTCGTGAACACGCAGTGGTCGTGGACCCACTGCTCGGCGGCCTCGCGCGTCTCTCCGGTCGCCATGCGCTCGCGCATCAGTTCAAACAGGAGGAAGGCGCAGTGGCCTTCGTTCAAGTGGTAGACCTCGGTGGCGACGTTGAGCGCGCGCAGCATCCGCAGTCCGCCGATACCCAGCACGACCTCTTGCTGCAACCGGATGCGGCGGTCGCCCTGGTAAAGCTTGCGCGTGAGCGGGCGCAGGTGGGCCGGGTTCTCGTCGTGGTCTGAGTCGAGCAGCAGCAGGCGCGTGCGGCCGACGTGCAACTCCCACGCTTGCAGGCGCAGCGGTTCGTCGCCCAGGTGGACTGTGACGCGGCGCGGTTTACCGTCGCGGCCCGTCAGCAGCGTCATCGGATGCTCGGCGGGATCGAGGACTGGGTACTCTTCGACCTGCCAGCCTTTGGCGTCGAATTTCTGCTTGAAGTAGCCGTCGCGCAGCAGCAGGCCGACGGCCGTGAACGGGACGCTCAGATCCGACGCGGCTTTGCAATGGTCGCCCGCCAGAATGCCCAGGCCGCCCGAGTAGAGCGCCATGCTTTCGTGCAGGCCGTATTCCATGCAGAAGTAGGCCGTCGTCGGCGCTTTGGCCTTGGATCCGGGCGTCTCCATGTAGGAGCGGAAATCGGCATAGACGGCGTCGATGCGGTCGGCCGTTTTGGCGTCGTTGAGCGTGCTGTCCGAGGCGGCTTTGAGAGCGGCGAGGGGGGCGTGCATGCTCGACTCGTACACGTCGGGTGCGATGTCGCGGAAGAGGTCGCGGGCGTTGGGATTCCAGCTCCACCAGAGGTTCTGGGAGACGGCTTCGAGTTTCTGACGCGTGGTCATGCGGATCGGATAAAGGATGGATAGTGCAATGAAGAACGACGAAGATACTTCGCCGCGTGGTAAGCGCTTACATCGCGCCCAGCGCACGTGTCCGAGGGAAGCCGAAACGTGCGACGCAAAGGTTACGACGACACATCCTTGGGCGCAAACATCTGCCCAGCCATACGCGCCGAGACACCAGTCGGGAGCAGCCGCGCTACGTTTGCCATCGCCGCATTGGCCGCCCCGCTGATGACGGTCCGCTCTCCTCGTGCCAAGGCTTCGAGTCCGACTCGGGCGACTTTTTCGGGCGTCTCGCCGTTTTCGAAGAAGCTGTCTTTCATGTCGGCCCGGTCGCCAAAACCGGTTTTGGTTGCACCGGGGCACAGGCACGTCACGGTGACGCCTCGGTCCTTCCACTCTTCGTGTAGGGCTTCCGAAAATGCTTTGACGTAATGCTTCGTCGCCGCATAGACCGCGAAGTAGGGGATCGGCATGAACGCCGCCGTCGATGCGACGTTGAGGATGCCGCCGCGACCGCGCACCAGCATCGCTTCGCCATAAAGCCGCGCAAGGTCGGTGACGGCGGTGACGTTGAGCTGGGTCATGCCTGACACAGAGTCGGCTTCCAACTTCTCCATTCTACCGGTCAGCCCAAAACCCGCGTTGTTGAGCAGGATGTCGACCTGGTGGCCGTCGTCCGTCGTCTGGTCGAAGAGGGTTTGAGCCGCTCCGGGCTTGCCCAAGTCGAGCGGGTAGACGTGAGCCTCGCTTCCCGAAGCGCGGGCAGTTTCGGCGAGGGCGTTCAGTTTGTCCTCGGACCTCGCCGTCAGAATCAACTTAGAGCCCAGAGGGACGAGGTGGCGGACGAATGCCTCGCCAATGCCGCTCGACGCGCCAGTGATGAGAATGGTCTGGCCTGCAAATGCGGACATATTTGGAGTCGGTAGAGTCGGAATGGGTAGACCAGTTGGACGCGTGCCAACCGGTCGCCTGTTCCGCTCCGGCGCGCAGTCTATCGTTAAGCCATTTTCACGCTGTCCCTCCCGATAGTCACCGGTCTGGCGATTCTGCTCCGCCCGCTCTGTCAGCAGCGCAGACGCCTTCCGCCTCCCAGAGACTGTTTGGCGAATGGCTGCGGGGCTGCGAAGGGCTCGGAAACCGTCTGCGGTATTGCGCTGCATCGCCATATCTGACGCTACGCCTGCTTCGCCCGCCTTCGCCTTGCGCCACCTTGACCAAACAGTCTCCTGAGATCAGTTGCTCTTGAGATCAATTGCGCTCGAACGCGATGCGGTACGTCGACTTACCCGGTGAGAGGCTGGCGACGACGAGTACCAGGCGGTCGTTCTCTTCGGAGGGAACGAGGTCCGCTGATCTGCTGGCGAGCCGGCTCGTCCGGCGCTCGGGCACGTCGACGAACAGGTCGATGCTCAGCCCATTGACGGGCAGTCTGTTGCCGTTTTCGAGCGTGACTGTCACGCCATCTTCGCTCAGTTCGCTGAGCGAGACGCGCACGCGGTCGCGCTGGAGCCACCACTCGCGGACCTGGCTCAGAGTGGCTACCCAGGCTCCCTCGGCGCGGGCGTAGCGCACGACCTGCGCGACTACGTCGGCCTGTTCGGTCGTCTTGGCTTGGAGTTCGGCCTGGATGGGCATGACGTACAGACCGCGTGCGTCGTGGATGTTCAGGAAGTCGTCGCGGTAAGCGGCAAACTGTAGCGCGGGCAACTCGCCGATGGCCGGGTTCGCGGTGATGCTGTACGTCGTGCGACCCAGAATCGGCATCGCGACCAAGCGGCGCGATTGAGGCAGCGGACGGGCTACGCCTTGAGTCCCGGGTGAAAACACGTCTTCCGGCTCAGGCGATGGAAGCGAACCGTCGGACATCGCACCGTCTGTGTAGCCGGTCGCCGTCTCTCCGCCGGGCATTATCACGGACGTGCCGCCGGGACGCAGCGGGCGGTTGTTGAAGCGCGGGTCCGATTCGTTGACGGGCAGACCGTTCAGCAGCGCGCGGTTGGGAGCCTGGGAATCTCTGTACGCAGCGTCAGTCGCGGTTTGGGTGGGCCGCTGCTCCGCAGGCGCAGTGCGCGTGGAGGTGGAAGGGCGGTTGGATTCGGTGATGGCCGTGCTCGTCCGGCTGCCAGCACGTCGGCGCGTGCGCGTACGCTCACGTGTGCGGAACGCCGCTAGAGGATCGTTCTCGACAACCGTCTCGTCCGCGTAACCCGGCTCCTCATCCTGACGGACGCGCGGGTCGAGCGGTACGTTGCGAGGCGTAGCGCGGCCGGTCACGGCTTCGGGACTCGTGCCCAATCGGTCGCGCTCGCTGACCGGACGCCCGATGCTGTCGTCGAACGTGATCTGACCAGGAATAGCCTCGGTCGACACGATGCCGGGCGCGTTCACGTCCGAAATGCCGACCTCGCCGATGACGCGCAGCGTGTCCGGGTCGATCAGGTATCCGAAGCGCGTTTCGCGGTAGTCGGCGCGCTCGGTCAAGCCCAGCGGGTCGATTCCGGCGCTGGGGTGAGGAGGAAAGCGCAGCAGGTAGCGAAGTCCAGCCTCTTCCATAGCTCGGATCGTATTTTCGTCGTAGAAACCGGCGGGAGGATGCACGCCCGAGATGTTGGAGCCGTAGCGCGAGAGCAACTCGACGCCGTCCGTCATGCGCTGGATCTGCTCGTCGAGCGTGCGTCCGCGCAGCACGCGGTCGTCGGATGACGAGAGGGCGAGCTCGCCGATCTGAGCGCCGCGCTCCATGATATCGGTGAAGAGGGCCGACTTTTCAGACGTGAGGAAGAACGTCGCGGGAGACTGCTCGCGTTCGAGCGCGTCCATCAGCCGCGTCATCGACGGGCGAAACAGGTTCAGGTCGCCCACGAGCGGGATCACGACCGGCGCAACAGCGGACGAACGGCCGCGTGGCCACGGCCGAATGCTCGCCACCGGTGCGTCGGTGACGTAGGCCAGTGCATTGATCAAGAGGGTGATGTAGACGCGCTGCTGAGTCGGCTCGCGCGATACGTCCGACGGGCGAAACCGCGTCCATACAAAGCGTCCCCGGTCATGCTGTCCGCTCAGCAGCATCGAAAGCCCGTCAAACGCCGCCTGGTCGGGTGCGTTGTACGTGACGAGCGTTCCCAGCGGCTGAGCCGTGATCGGCAGTGCGGCTGTCGTCGGGACCTGCGCGACGAGGTTCATCAGGAAGCCCGGCTCGATGCCCGCCGTGACGGGATGCGATCCATCGAGCGACTGGAAAATGCCGCCTTCCTGCGGCGGAAGTGCGGCGACGTACTCGGCTCCGAACAGGTTGCGAAAAAACTCCTCGTTGCGATCGCCGCCTCTGCCGTCGTCGTCCATCAGTCCGATGCGGCCTTGTGCCACCAGCCCGCCGCCACGCGAGACAAACCGCTCGACTTGCTGCTCTTGGCGGCGCGTGATCAGCTCAGATCCGGGTAGGACCAGCACGCGGGCGTGTCTGGGAAGTCCACGCTCCAAATCATTGTCATCGACCAGTTGGTAGGGGATGCCTAAGCCCAGCAAGAACACTTCCCACGACCGCACGACATCGCGCAACTGCTCAACGGGACGCTTCCAATCGGAAGGCGCAGCGTCGGGCCGGTGGACGAACACGAACGGCCTTTCGACGGACGTCATCCGTAGTTCACCCAGGCCCGTGCCGACACTCGCCAGCGGCTGAGCAGCGGTGACTCCAGGCGGAATGGCCTGCGCGGACGCGGTGTGCGGCGCCAGCAAAGCAGTCAGCAGGAACAGGAAAAAGGGGACGCGCATGGGGGGGAGGATGGCGGTAGGGTCGGTCGGCAGCCGACTAAAGGGGCAAGCCGAGCGCGGCAGATTTATTTCGAGTCAGCAACGGCGAGGCGAGACAGGCAGTCGGCTTCGTCTACGCACAGGTTGACCTGCAAGACGGCCGTCTGCTGGGGACGCATGCGATCGAGCAGAAGGGTGATCGTCGTGCCGTCCGCTGAAACGAGAGCGCGTACCGACGTGCGGTCTCGCACTCCGATCTCTTCGGCTAACTCGACGATCTCAGATCGCACCGACACGCTCGACGCGTCGATGACAGCGTATCCCGGCACCAAGCTGATAGCGAGGTTTTCCACCGATTCGGCGTTGAGGTTGGAGATTTCGAGGTTGATGCGGTTCGGCCCGGGCTGGCTGGTCGCCACCTCGACGTTGCGCCTGAGCCGCCACCAGTGTGCGAGTTCGTCACCCGGCGCGATCCAGAAGTTTTGGTCCTTGAGCGAGCGGATGACTTGGCTCAAGATGGGAAGACCTTCGGGCGTCGCCATGCCGTCGGTATGTATGATCATGCGGTACATGCTCTTCTCGTAGGCAGCGCGTGTCACGTCCTGGAGCATGTCCGAAGCTGTCAGGCTGCGCACGTCGATGTCGCGATCCGAGCGCGACGTGTAGCCGAAGCGGACCAGCCGCTCGTTGGGCACGCCCATGATCTTGGGCGACATACGCCTGCCGATTGAGTCGGGAAGGAAGTAGCTGTATCCTGACCGCGACAGGGACCTGAGCGTCGTCGTGTCAACGATGCCTGCCGTCGAGGGACGGTACCCACCGACGCGCGCGCCGACGCGCCGTTCGAGTTGGGCTCGCATCTCTTCTAGCGTCCGCGTCTGCGCCTGCGACGATCCGTCGGCGTTCTTGCGGAGATCGCCGTAGATGCCCAAGTCGCCTTGCGCGTAGAGCTGTCGGAGCACGCCGTCTCCCGCACTCGAGTTGGGACGGACGAAGTAGGTGCCCCCGATGCCCTCGCGGCTGAGCAGACCCGAAACGCTCTCCAAACCGGATGGCCGATCCGCATCGTCGACGACAGCGATCATGGCCGCTGCATCGTAGGGCGCGGGCCAGTCGTGCGTCCAGATTACGGGCTCGCGGAGCAGGTAGCGGAGCAGGTTGCTAAAGAGCTGCGCGAATGCCTCCTGATCTTCCACGTCGTTGCGGTCGATGTAGAGCGCGTTGCGCTGGAAACCCATATAGATGAAGCGCCCTCCTTTGGATCCGTACGTACCGTAGACGGCCGCCGTAGACGTGCGCAGCGCTTCTGTGACGTTGAGGTCTTCGGTGGCGAAATCGTACCAGAAGGCGAAGGGTCGTCCGCGCTCGCCGTTGGTTTCGAGTGCGACGGCTGGCGTGAAGATCTGCACCTTGGCGCGGTAGCCGGACGAGATGTTGCCCGTCACCGGCGTTCCTGCGCGCAGTGTCATCCGGCGTATGCCCGAACTGGTGCTCGGATAGGGGACGCGCGGGGTTTCGGAGGCCAGGCCGTTCCACGTGTAATAGGTCACTGCGACGGCGTCGCGCATGCGCGTTTCGCCGTCCAGTCCGCGAAGGGAGGCGCGCATCGTGTCGGCGATAGCGAAGTCGGCGCGGGGCAAACGGGTCGTCGATGTGTCCATCCAGACGTAATCGCGCAGCGGCGTGAAGCCTGCCACCTGAGCTTCTCGTCTACGACTCTGCCGCAGGGACGAGGACAAGTCGGTGCTTCGCTCGATTTCTGAGAGCGAGTCGGCAGCCGCTTCTTCCGTAGTCACGCGCGCGCCATTCGACATTACGCGCTCGGGGAAGTACATACCGGGCGGTGTGTAGCCGGGGAAGGTGTCGGTGTAGACTTGGAAATTGCTGTTGGAGCGGCCTACCTCTCCGATATACGTCACGTCGAACACGTCTTCGGCGAACGTCCATCCGCGCCACGCGCCGGTCTCGTCGTAAATACCAGGTTGCCACGACGCCCAGATGCTGCCGCCGCGCTCCATGAACTCCTTGACCATCTCGATCTGCCGGTCGGACAGGGCGAGCGACGAAGGAAGAATCAGCAAGTCGTATCCGGCCAGGTCGCCGCGCTCGAGCTGCTCGTCATCGATCTGGGCATACAAGGCGAAGTCCTGCCCCAGGAGCAAGTCGTTCCACGAGTTGAGCGCGCGGTTCACCCACGCCGCCGTCGTGTCTTGCGGGTTGTTGACGGCATAAGCGCGCCGCGTATAGTTCGAGTTGAGCAGCGCGACGCGTGGCCGTTCGTTGGCTGTCGTCTGCACTAACCTGGTCGGGTTGGCCTGCTGGATAGAGAACGTACCCATCACGCCTTCGAGCAAGTAGATGTACGTCAGCAGCGCAGCCGCGATCAGCCCCGTGCCGAGCACGAAGAGCCACACGCTGTTGATGCGGTAGTCGAAGAAGCGAGAGAGGAAGTTCATCATGACGATAGGGCGTCAGAGGGAGAAGTGGGTCCGGTGCTGCTTACAGCCACGCGAAGCCTTCTTCCTGCTGCCTGTTGTCTTCCTGACGCGCGGCCTGCTGCTGCACCCGAGCGGCCTGGCGCTGAGCTTGTTCGGCTTCTGCGCGCTGCTCGTAGGCAAACGTCTGCGCTCCGTCGGCCTCAGCCTGCTGGCGATCGGCGTAATGCTGGGCTGCCTCGGCTCCACTGCTGACCGGAACGGGCGGCGGCGCAGGCGGAAGCGCTTGGCGACGCTGCTGCTGCTGAGCGTCAACCGGAATGAAACCGTCGTTGGTGTATTCGTAGAACATCGACCCGGACTGCTGAGGCTGCTGCTGGCGCTCTTCCGGCTGCTCGTCGGTCTGCGACCAGGTGCGCTCGGCTTGCGGGCGCTGCGAGCGGTCGTCGTAGTCAAACCCTCCTGGAGCCGCGCTCGACTGCTGCTGCGCGTTGCCGTTGGACTGCTGAGCGTAGGCGTAAGGCTGCTCGTCATACCGCTGCTGATTTGCGTAGTACGAGTCGGCAGGCTGCTGGGGAGCGGCGCTGAGGTAGCGCTGCTCTCCTCCGTACGCGGCCTGCGCTTGAGGAAGAGCGGCGTACGGGATGCTGCCCTGGGGCGCTACGAGCATGTGGGGCTCTTCCTGCTGCGCGCCGACGATGGCCGGAGCCGTGCCGTTGTCGCGGGCCTTGCGAGCTTTGCGCTCGCGGGCTTTGTAAAGGAAATAGGCGGCAACCGCGAGGATGCACGTGGCAATCGTCATCACGAGGACGATCGTCGAGAGAATGGGAATGAGTTCCATAGATCCAAGGGGGCGCGATGAAGGCAGTTTGAGCTACCGAGGGGGGAGAACGTAGAGGGAAGACAAGCACCGTGCCCGAACAGTGGTCGGGCGGTAAAAGCGCTTGATTCACACAGAAGAGTTGAAATGAGAGGAAAGCGAGCCTGGCAAACGTCTCACTATGGGTCGCAAAGCGGGAAGGGTCACATCGTTGCGGGAGCTGAGGACTCCTCACCAGTACCGATGCGCTTGAGCTTGCCCCAGGTCATGCCCAGGCCCAGTCCCTCTTCGATCAGCGCGAACGTCTTGCACACGTCGACGAAGAGGATGAAGAAGATGCGGTAGAAGACCGAGTAGAGAATGAGGTTGGCTTCCTCCTTCTCGACAGCGACGCAGTACATCGCAGCGATCATGTCGAGGATCGTCAGGATGAGCCACCAGAAAATCAGGTAGTAGCTAGCGCCCGTCGTCACGGCGACGATGACAAAGTAGACGTTGGCGAACACGTTCATGATTGGCCAAATCAGGCTCTCGAACGCCATCGACCACATCACCAGCGTTCCGCCGAAGTTAATGGTGGGATTAAAGAACAAGTCGCGGTGCTTGCGAATGGCCTGGACGATGCCGCGCGTCCAGCGGTAGCGCTGTTTGAGCAGGTCGATCCACTTGTCGGGTGCCTCGGTATAGCTCAGCGCCTCGGGTTCGTAGTCGACCTTCCAGCCCTCACGGATCATCTTGAGCGTCACGTCGCAGTCCTCGGCGAACGTATCGCTGGCGTACCACCCCGCATCGATGATCGCCTGCTTGCGAAACAGGCCGAGCGGGCCGGGGATGATGTTGACCAGCTTGATCAAGCTCTGCGCTGAGCGGGCCATGTTTAGCCCCTCAACGTACTCAAGCGCCTGCAAGCGCGTGATCATGTTAGTGCGGTTGGTCACTTTGACGTTACCCGCCACGGCGCCCAGTTTGGGGTCCGAGAAGTGGCGGATGCAGCGCCGCAGCGTGTTGGGCGACAGCTGAGAGTCGCCGTCGACGTTGAGTACGAAGTCGCTCTCGGCAACTTGAATCCCCGCATTGAGCGCCGTCGACTTGCCACCGTTGGGCTTCTCGACGAGTTTGACCGTCACGTGCCCATACTCTCCAACGAGTTCACGGGCGATGTCGCCGGTCTCATCTGTCGAACCATCGTCGACGATCACAATCTCATAGTTGGGGTAGTTCTGCTGGAGCAGCGATTGAACCGTAGCGCGAAGCAAGACACCTTCGTTATAGACGGGCACAATGATCGAAATCATTGGCGTTCCGATCTCTGTCTCGTCCGTCTCGTGATGCGTGTAGCTCGCCACGTTGAGATAGGACATCACCATCAGCCCGAAATATCGCATCAAGAGCAGCATCAGGAACAGGATGAGCGCCACGACCGACGAGTACACGAACAGGCCTTGCCAGCTCAGCCGGTCGTCGACGGCTAGCACCGACAGCCATGTACCGGGAAACGGGTTCTTCATGGCGATCCAAATGATCGCCATGAGAATGATCGAGATGGAGCCAAAAAGAACAGCGCGACGAACGTAAAGCCGTCCCCCGTCTGAAGGGTCTTCGTCCTGATGACCTTCGTTGTGAATCGGTTCAAACGCGACACGCTCGACTTCCGTCCCCGTACGGCGACGAGCGGGCAGCATCGCTTTTGGTCCAACGTTGATCGGCGTTGCCGTCCGCGCCGATTCGGGCGCCTCTGCGGGCGGTGGGGTCGTCTCTGCCATACTGGTGGGGGGAGGGGGGTGTCAGATGCTTCCACAAAAGGTGTGCCTTCTATCCAGATAGCTCCGAATGGCTCGCATGTCTCGATATGTTGTGCAAAGACGGGACTAAATCAGCGATATCCAATTCGTGGGTCCATCCGGCATCACACAAAAACGGTCGCCCCACCGAAGTGAGACGACCGTTTGGTCTGGCGATTACTTCTGAGATCAGCGAACGATGGTCAGACGGTAATCACGAACTCTGCGAGCAGCGCGAACGTTTTCGGCGTCGTTGTCTCCCAATCGGAACGTAACGACAGCATTAGGTCCAGGGAACGTGCTCGTGGCGGCGGCAAGCACTTCGACCTGCACGTTTCCAGCGAGGCTGTCGCCAGGCGCAATCGTCACCGAGTTGGTGAGCAGGTTGTAGTGCGTACCGGCGATGGCGGTCGTGAGTGAGTCTACCACCGTGACGGGGATCGTGACCGGACTAGAGCGGATGCGGCCGATCATCTGAACACCTACATCAATGACTACGGATGCACCCTTAGGGTTCGTAACATTTCTGCTGGTGAAAGGCGAAGTAGCATCTTTGAATTCGACCTGGTCAGGTCCATCGTATACGATGCGATTGTCGGCGAAGTCACACCCTACGACGAGCACTCCAGCTAGGAGAATCAGCGCGAGGCGATGTGAGATTTTATTCATTGGAAGTGAGAATCAGGTGAGAGGGCTTAATAGCCGGGGTTCTGGATGAGTACGCGAGGACCCTCGACGTTGTCCGGATCGGTCAGCGGGGCCGACTCGACCTGGGTCTGCGGGATCTGCGCCAAGACGCGGAAGTCACTATACGCGATGCTGGGGCGGCCGAGAGCCTTGCTGATCGGGTTGGCTGTGCGCTTGAGGTCGAAGAAGCGGTGTCCTTCAAACGCAAACTCCAGACGGCGCTCCTTCATGATGGAGGAGATGAGTCCATCTCCTGAGAGGCTGGAATCTTCGTCGTCGATTCCCGCGCGGCTACGGATTACGTTGAGATCCGTGAGTGCCTGCGAGGAGTTGCCCTGACGAGCAGCGGCTTCGGCGCGGATGAGATACAGCTCCGATACGCGAATGACGGGAATGTCGTGCGCATAAGGCGTACGCGCTCCCACCCATTTACGCGAATACCGGTACTGCTGACCGCTCTTCGTGGCTATCAGCCAGAGTCCGTTGGACGTTAACGCTCCGCCAGTCACGGTAGCCGTGAGACCGCGGATGTCATCTGCTTCGTACATGTTGTAAAGATCATCCGACACATAGATATCGCCCCAGCGCGCGAGGTTATCGTCGGGCGGAGTCGTCGGGTAGGTCAGCGACGAGAGCGACTCGTTGAAGCCGGTGACGCCACCATCGCGGTTGGGCTCCATGTCAACCTTGAACAGAGCTTCGGGATGGGTGCTGTCGGTGAATCCCGCAACGTATCCGTCGCGCGCCACAAGTCCTGCACCAACTGAACCAGCAGCGGCGAGCGCTTCGGTAGCACGTTGCTGCGCTTCGGCCCACTCGCTAGCATACAAGTGTACGCGAGCTAGCAGCGCGAGAGCAGCAGCCGAGTTGGCCCGACGTGGGTTCGTCTCGTTCACTAGCAGGCGAGCGGCCTCTTGGAAGTCGCTCTTGATGAGCGCATAGACTTCCGTGTTGGTCGCGCGCGGAATGAAATCCGCCTGCTCCAGCGTACGCGTCGGCTCCGTGCGGATGACGGCGCTCAGATTGAACCCGTTGACCTCGCGGCCCGGCTCGTAGCCTTTGGTGCGCGCCAGATCGAAATAGTTGAGCGCGCGCAAGAAGTACGCCTCGCCCAAGAAGCGGTTACGAATGCCCTGCTCCGCGGCGAGGTTACCTACGTTGGCGATGATGTTGTTCGCCTTGTTGATGGCACTATAGTGACCGCCCCAGCGGTTCAGCTGCGAGCCGCGCTGGTTGTCCTCGACGTTGGGATATCGGTTCGAGTTGGCAGCCGTGTTGAGCGCGTTGTCCGAAAGCACTTCGGGATACAGAATGAAATCCTGGCCGTAGTGCGACTCGTCCTGAAGATCGTCATAGATCGAGTTGAGGACGGCTTCGTAGCCGGTCTGGTTGGTTAAGGCGATTTCCGCCGATACGGACTGCTGAGGCTCCCGGTCGAGCACGCTGTCGCAAGCCGTAACCGTGAAGACGCACAGGAGCGCCGAAAAAAGAAGTCGTTTCATAGAGAGAAATGAGTTAAGAGACGACGGCAGAGCCGCGCGCTTTGCTTGAGGGGCGCGGCTCTGCTTGAAGTCGTCGTCGATTACAGTCCTACGCGGACGCCAGCGGTGAACGTGCGGCCTACAGGGTAGCGGCCAACCGAGAAGGTTGCGGCCTGCTCCGGATCGAGTCCGGTGTAGTTCGTCCATGTAAGCAGGTTACCGCCCTGCACGTAGACCGACGAGCTAGCCAGCGAGATGCTGCGCATGAGCGAGCGGGGCAGCTGGTAGCTCAGGCGAACCTGCTTGAGACGCATGTACGAGGCATCTTCGATGTGACGCGAAGATGCGAGGCTCTCACCCGTCGAGCCAGGCTCGGTGCCACCCTGGTAGGGGCGCGGCATGTCGGTGACATCGCCTGGGCGCTGCCAACGGTCGGTGAATCCTCGCTCGGACTGGTTCCAGTCGGAGCTTCCCGAACGAAGCAGGAACAGGTTGTCGTTGTTGAAGACGTCACGTCCGAAGTCGTACTGGAACAGCACGTCAAGCGTGAAGCCACTAGCGCTGACCTGCGTGCCGAAACCACCATAGTAGTCGGGCGACGTGTCGCCGATCACTTTGCTGTCCTCGGCCGTCGGGCTGTAGGTGAGTTCTCCGTTGATGTCGTACCAGAAAGGGCGACCGTCAGCGGGGTTGACACCGGCATACTCGGGGTAGTACAGAGCCGAGAGGGCTTCACCCTTGCGGATCGTCACGCCGATGTTTTCGGTGTCTCCGAAGAGGTCGACGACTTCGTTGCGCAGGAACGTGATGTTGCTGTTGACCGACCACGAGAAGTTGCGGCGATCAAGGATCGTTGCCGTTCCTTCGAGTTCGATGCCCTCGTTGCGGAGCGTTCCGACGTTCTCGGTCTGGCTTCCGAAGCCGCTGTCACCCGCGAGCGGACGATCGAGCAGCAACTGGTTGCTGTTGTTGCGGAATACGTCGACCGATCCGGACAGGCGGCCGTTGGCGATGAGGAAGTCGAGACCGATGTTGGCCTGCTCAGACTCTTCCCACGTCAGGAACGGGTTACCCAACTGCGAAGGCGCGATGCCCGTGCGGCCGAGGTACTCGCCGCCGACTCCGAAGAGCTGGCGCGACGTGAAGTTACCGATGTTGTCGTTACCTACGACACCGTACGAAGCGCGAAGCTTGAGGTCGTCGAGCCAGTCGACGTTCGAGAGGAACGCTTCCGATGACAGACGCCATGCAGCCGAAACCGAACCGAAGATACCGAAGCGGTTTTCGGAGCCGAATCGCGACGAACCGTCGTAGCGAAGCGTGCCGGTGAAGATGTAGCGGTCGTCGAACGAGTAGTTACCCTGCGTGAAGAACGAAAGACGGCTAAACTGAGTGCCGAACGAGTTGACGTTGGTGAAGTCCGAAGCGGCTGCGATCGTGCGGAAGAGTTCGTTGGGGAACTGCTGCGCGTTGGCCGAACTGCCGTCGAGGTTCTCGAACTTGTACTCGATACCGACGAGGCTGTTGATCGAGTGTACGTCTGCTGCCACGCCCGAAAAGTTGAGCGTCTGGCTGAGGTTGTAGCTCGTTTGGCGCTCTGCGTTGGTAAACGCCGAACCGTTCGTACCCGCAAACTGCGGGATGCGCGGGTCATTGTAGCTGTACTCGCCCAGGTCGAGGTACTGAACACCTGCATACGAGCGGCCTCTGAATCCTTTGCCGAAGTTCCAGTTCAGGCCCACGTTACCGATCAGCTGGTTCGTGTCGCTCTGGCGATCGTTCAGCGTCTCCGTGGCGACCGGGTTGTACCCGAACGTGTCACCGGTGAAGCTGTAGTTGAACGTGCCGTCACGGTTGTAGACCGGCTGCTGCGGGTTGATGAACTGCGCCGAGAAGTGCGGGCTGTTGATGAACGCACCGTTCGAGATCGTGCCGCGCTGCTGGATGCTGGCCAGAACCGCGCGTGCTTCGACCTGAAGCAGGGGGCTCACACGCTGCGTGACACTCATCGTGCCGCCGAAGCGCTCGAACTCAGATGCCAACACCTGGCCTTCTACCGACTGGTAGCTACCCGAGATGTAGAACTGCGTGCTGTTGGAGCCACCGTCGACAGCTACTTCGTAGGTCTGGTTGGTGCCCGTCCGGAAGACGGCATCCTGCCAGTCCGTGCTCTGAAGCGAGTCGCTGATGACGCCGTAGTTGGCGGCCACGAAGCCGTCGATGAACTCCTGCGTGAAGCGGCGCTCCTCGAGGACGTAGCGGTTGGTGAACGCCTCGTTCTTGAGCGTGATGTACTGCTCGGCGTTGAGAACGTCGTAGTCCTTGATGCGCTCGGTCGTACCGGTGCTGGCGGAGAACGTGACGTTCGTGCGGCCCGAGCGACCACTCTTGGTCGTGATCAGGACGACGCCGTTGGCGGCCTGCGATCCGTAGATCGAGGTCGAGGCTACGTCCTTGAGCACTTCGATCGACTCGATGTCGTTGGGGTTGATCGACGAGAGCGGTCCGGTCGAGGACAAGTTCGACTGGCTATCGTTGTTGATCTGAACGCCGTCAACGATGTAGAGCGGCTCTACGCCTGCGTCGATCGATCCTGTACCGCGGATGCGGACGCTCATCGAGGCGCCGGGTGCACCGCTGTTCGAGATGACCTGGACGCCGGCGGCGCGGCCCTGGAGGATCGCTTCGGCGTTGGTGACGGGAAGATCCTGGATGTCGCGGGCCGAAATGCTCGACTGGGCACCCGTAGCCTCGCGGCGAGGGATGACCGAGTATCCCGTGACGATGACATCTTCGAGGCCGAGGATGTCTTCGCGGATCGTGATGTTTTGCGTCGTCGTCTGATCGCGCGTCACGACTACGTCGGGTAGTCGAACGGTCTGATATCCGATGGCTCTGGCGATGAGCGTGTACGTTCCAGCCGGAGCCTGGAAGGAGTATTCGCCGTCGAGATCTGAGGCGGTGCCCAGGGTCGTGCCGTCCAAGACGACGTTAACTCCGGGGATCGCTTGTCCCGTTTGGTCCACGACCGTTCCTCTGATCGTCCCAACCTGCGCGAACGCAGTCGGGATGAGGAGCAGGCCGAGGAGCGCGCTGAGGAGCGTGCTTCTCATAGTAGCTATAAGTATGGTGTGTGGGGGTGTTGCCGGATGGCAATGGGTGCGCTCTTGTGTGGGGGAGCGCGTTGGACAGAGAATATAGTGTGCCAAGAGTGTTATGAAAGTGTATCGGCGCTCAGCCGTGTGCCGAATCCGCAGACGGTCGCGCGTTGCCGATGAACCGTCGTAGTGCTTCAGCTAGTGGGCTATCGTAACAGGTGGGTTGCCCAAGGCACGAGGCCTGTAGTGCGTCGTACACTGCTTTTTCTAATCTTCGTCGCCGTTACTCTGTGTCTGCTCTGTCTCCTCACCTCGCCTCTGCTCTCTCTGGCAGACTGGGCGATCGCCTCCAGCACGACGTCGCACTGGCTCCCTATACCACGTTTCGAATAGGCGGGCCAGCGGACCTGTTCTTCGAGGCCCACACTGCCGACGAACTCGCCGAAGCCGTCACGGCGGCACGCGAACTGGGTGTCCCGTTCTTCCTCCTCGGTTTGGGCGCGAACATCCTTGTCGGCGATGGCGGGTATCGCGGGTTGGTCATCCGTAACGCTGCTCGGCACGTTCGCATCGACCGGGACAAGGCGCAGTTGTGGGCCGAAAGTGGAGCCGTTCTCTATCCCGACGTTATAACAGAGGCCGTCGATGCTGGGCTGTCCGGGCTGGAGCATTACGTCGGCATTCCATCGACGGTGGGTGGGGCGCTGTGGCAAAACCTACACTTTCTGTCGCCGCCGCCCGAGCGCGAGCGGACGATGTTCGTCGAGGAGGTCACGCTCTCGGCCGAACTGCTCGGCGAGGACAACACGCGCCGCGTCGTCGATCACGAGTGGTTCGACTTCGGGTACGACTATTCGACGCTCCACATCACCGATGACATCGTGCTCTCAGCTACGTTTCAACTCACACCCGGAGATCGGGGACGGATGCACGGCGTGATGGAAGCCAACATCGAGTGGCGGCGTGAGCGTCACCCACCGCTGCACAGCGAACCTTCGGCCGGGTCCATTTTCAAGAAGATCGAGGGTGTCGGCGCGGGACGGCTGATCGACGGGTGCGGCATGAAAGGACTGCGCGTCGGCGGAGCGATGGTGACGCAGCGCCACGCCAACATCCTGATCAACGCCGATAACGCCAAAGCGGCAGACGTGCGCGGCCTGATCGACCACATTCAGGCGACGGTCGAGAAGGAGACAGGGTATGCGCTCCAGACCGAAATCGGCTTCATCGGCGAGTTCAGCGCGCCGACCGTCGTAGGATGACCGGCACGAGCATGTCGAGGTCACAGGCGAAACATGCAAACAAGAAAGCTGTCAGGTTTCGAAAACCTGACAGCTTTGAAATGCCCAAGTCGGCGGTGCGGCCGATCCGCTCGGACGATCTGGATCACATCTCCAACTTGGCGTTTTCTGACCCTTCGCCCTCGTAGGGCTCGCCAGTGACGTAGGCCTTGGCCAAACCGAACAGCTGGACGAGTTTGGCGTCGGGCGCATCCCAATACTCGGCCGCCGTCACTTCGACGCGCAGCAATCCGACGTGCTCACCGTCCGGACCTTCGGGAAACCACGACTTGTCGGCCTCGGTCCAGACCTCGTGGATCTTGGCCCGGTCGCGCGACAGAAACGCTCTTCCCGAAACGGAAACGGATCGTTCCTGGCTCGGATCACTGACGACGATGCAGACGTCGCGTTCGTCTTCCACCTCGTCGACTTTGTGCGAGCGGGTGTCGGTGAGAAACCAGAGCGTACCGTCGAAGCGGTCGTTGCGGAGCGCCATCGGTCGGCCACGCAGCACGTCCTCGGATGCGTCGCGCGTGACGAGCATGCAGACGCGGTAGTCGGTCAGGATGCCGGCGAGCCTTTCGATGGCTTCGGCGCGTGTAGGTTTTGCGGCGTTCTGGACGTGTGGAGTAGCGGGCATGTCGGCGGTTCTGAGTGAGCCCGGTAGAAGCCCGGTGCCGCTGCTCCGTTTCAAGCAGTGCGTAACGGCGGCGTGAGAGGGCTATCCGACTAGCGCGCGCAGTTCATCGGCCCCGCTCAGTCCGTCACGCCACTCGCCGGGAAATGCGCTCCATCCGTTGAGCGCTCCGAGCAGGCTGCCCGCCGACGCGCCGACGATGCTCGCCCATCCGCCGACGTTGACGCTCGAGAGCAGCGTCGCCTCGACGAGTCTGGGGTTGCGCGCGAACATCGCCGCGCCGAACAGCCACGCCGCCTGCGCCGTGTCCGTGCCGCCGCATGCATCGGCTAGGTCGAGAGGGAAGAAGCCGAGTGCGTCGCGGACATCGGCGAGCGGCTGCGCCATGCCGGTGCTCTGAGCCGTTTCTTCGAGCCGCATCCAAAACAGGTCGGCGTCGAAGGCATCGGGAATAGACTCGATGGCATAGCGGAGGGCGGCGGCGTGGAGCGTTGCCAACTCGCTCTCGGGCAGGTCGGCGTCGTAGAGGACGGCGGCTGTGCCATTGGCGACGGCGTGTGCACCGCCGGGCAACGCGTCGCCGGAGATCTCGGTAGCGAGGCTGGTCGATGCGCCGCGCGTTCCTGCGATGTGCCTCTTCATGCTGCGCGCGAGAGGTCCGATGGCGCCCGCTTTGACGTTTGTCCGCTCGTGGTCGACGTAGCCTTTGATGCCTTTGAAGTAGGTTCGCACGTTCTGATGGCTCATCTTGTCGACGGGGCGACCTAGCGCTTCGCCGACGGCCAGACCGAGCAGGGCGCCGCGCGTCCGGTCGGATTTCGGCAAAGATGGGCGGAGCGTAAGCGTCGACATGGGCGAGCGTGGAGTATCGTTGAGAGAGAATCCGCCGCAGCATGACCGAGCCATCCGCGACACCCCACGCAACGCGCCGCGCCCGAGCCTGGATGCGCAGCGCGTGGGCGGTCTTTGATAAAGACGCGCGGTTGGAGCTGCGCAGCCGCTTCGCGCTCAACCTGACGCTGGCTTTTGCAGGCGGCACGACCGTCCTGGTGTGGTTCGCGCTGGGACGTGAGGGCGCCACGCCGACTGTCCTGGCCGCGATGCTGTGGATAGTGCTGCTGTTCGGCGCGTCGGTCGGGCTGGGGCGGGCGTTCGTCCACGAAGCCGAGGGCGGGACGCTGCTGTTCCTGCGCTTGCACGCGCCGCCCGGAGCGCTCTACGCCGGAAAGCTACTGTTCAATTTGGTGCTGGTCAGCCTGCTGAGCGCGTCGACGACGCCTGCGTTTCTCCTGGTGCTGGGACAGGGCGTCGCCAACGTCGGCCTGTTGGCGAGCAGTCTGGCGCTGGGCGCCGTCGGGCTGGCCGGAGCCGCCACGCTGCTGGCGTCGATGCTGGCCAGAGCCGATCAGCGCGGAGCCGCGCTGCTCCCCGTCCTGCTGTTTCCGCTCTTGGTACCCGTCCTGCTGCCCGGCGTCCGGCTGACACGCGGCGCACTGTCGGGCGCTTTTATGTGGTCGACGGCCCAAGGCGATCTGACGACGCTGGCACTCTTCGCAGCGACGGTCATCACGGCGTCGGCGCTGCTGTTCGAGTATGTGTGGACGGATTAGCCGCGGAACGTGACGGCTCGGAGACAGCGCCTATCTTGACTACGCAGCATCACCATCACACCATGCCTGTTCGCCCCTGCGCTCTCGCTCACTCCATCCGGCGTTCGGCGTTGGGCAAAGGGGTCGCCGCTCGAGCTTTCTTCGTGACGCTCGCGCTCGTTCTGTCAGGCTGCGCGACCACGTCCAACACGTTTCCGCCGCGCGATGGGACCTACGTGCCGCCCGATCAGGATCTTAAGCTGGCCGCCTACAACGTGGCACTCGGAGCAGTCTCGGGCGGCGTCGGCGCACTGATCAACGGAAACGAGGGGCCGCCGCTGCGCCGGTTTCTCCGCGGCGCCGGGTGGGGCGCTGCTGGTGGCTCGCTGGCGTACATGGGCAAGTGGCATGCAGGCAACATCGCCGAGAACGGGCGCATCGCCTACGCAATTCCTGCCCGCCTGCTGCACGATGCGGGCCTCTCGATCGTCGAAAGCGCGGCGCACGATCGCCCTCCGCTCGATCGGTTCGCGACGCATCTCGGCCTGATTCGGGTGGACGTGCGGCCGCGGGAGAAGTCGGTTCGGGCGCGGCTGCTTCCCGTGACGACCATCGTGTTCGGGCTCTTCCTGTTCGACAGCGATCTCACCCTCGACGTTGGGCGCTCGCTCGCGTTCGGAAGTCCGCTCTTCGTCGCCGACGAGATCGACACCATCTTCGGAGGCAATCAGTTCGACGGATACGCCGTCTACGGCTCGGTCGTGATCAAGCGGCAGCGCGACGGGTTCAACTATGGCATCGCGGCGCACGAGTTCGTCCACATCCTGCAGTACAACGAGATGGCGCGGATCGAGTCGATCTTGCGCGCGCCGCTGGACGATCCGCTCCGGCGCTCGTCGGTCTACCGAGGTCTCGCGGGTTGGATCTACCTGGACAGCCCGGCGCTCTCGCGGCTCGCCTCTCTCGCGATCGAGGGAGGCGCGATCGACTTCCCCTGCAAGTACGACAACTGGTTCGAGCGCGAAGCCGAGGCATTCGGTCTGCGACGGCCCGTAGAAGTCTGCCGCTGATCTGGACGTTCCCAAACGCCAACGCCGCCGAACGATGAACGACCTCTACGCAGACGCCATCGCCGCGCACTACGCCGCCTATCGCCCCGAACTGCACGCGCGCATCCTCGAACGCGCCCTGCCGACCGGCGCGCGCTTCGCCACCGGTCTGGACGCGGGCTGCGGGACTGGCTACTCGGCACTCGCGCTCACCGAGTGGTGCGACCAAGTCCACGCCATCGACCCGGGCCAGGCGATGCTGGACCGCGCGACGCCGCATCCACGCGTGTCGTATCAAAAAGGATCAGCCGAGCGGTTGCCGCTGCCGGACGCCTCCGTCGACCTCGCCACGTTCGCCGGATCGCTGGCCTACGTCGACCTCGGGGCTACCGCTTCCGAACTGCACCGCGTGTGCCGGGCCGGGGCGACGGTCGTGTGCTACGACTTCCACGTGCGATTGGGTCAGGTGCTGGCGCGCTGGCAGATCGCGAAAGGCGACGACGGTTCGGACTACGACCACGCCGTTAACCTCGCCGGTCTTCCGAGCTTCGCGAACGACGCGGCGCAGGCCGATCGCGTCGCGCTGGGCGTGACGGTGGACCAACTGGCGCACGTGCTGCTGTCCGACGCACATCGGTTCACGTGCTTCGCCGACGTGTTGGGCGCGGACCATCCGTTTGACTCGCTGAGGCGAGAACTAGCGTTGGACGGCGAGCGGACTGCGCTTTCCGCCGACCTGTTCTATTCAGTCTACCGGATGTGACGCGCGTGCGTTTTGGCTGTATTCACTGCGCATTGGGAAAGCGGATGCGGTTGCGTCGTTAGCATACGTCCACCGCCGATTGCCATGCCCGTCGCCCAAGTCAACCTCCGCCGCTACCGCGTCGTCCGCGCCATCGTGTTCGTCGGACTGACGCTGGTCGTGCTCGGCGGCTTCCTGATCGACTTCCCGCGCGTCGACGACATCCTGGCGCAGACGGCGCGCAACCTGTTCTTCCACGTCCCGATGTGGTTCACGCTGATGGCGGCCAGCGGCGTGTCGGCGTGGCACGCGTTCCAATACCTGCGGACGGGCGAAATCGCGCGTGACGTGCGCTCGCGCGAGGCGGCTCGGTTGCTGCTGCTCTTTGGCACACTGGGGCTAATCACAGGCATGATCTGGGCGCGCTTCACGTGGTATCAGGGGACCGGCAAGTGGTGGAACAACGATCCCAAGCAGGCGATGGCGGCCATCGTCATGCTGATCTACGCGGCCTACTTCATCCTGCGGACGGCGTTCGACGGCGAGCGGCTGCGCGCGCGCATCGGAGCGGCGTACAACCTGTTCGCGTTCGCGACTGTCCCCTTTCTGCTCTACGTCCTGCCGCGCCAGATGGCTAGCCTGCATCCCGGCGCCGAGGGCAATCCGGCCTTCAGCGAGATCACGCACCCGCTGATGCGCTTGGTGCTCTATCCGTCGTTCATGTTGTTCATCGCGCTGTTCTGGATCCTCTATACGCAGCGTGTCCGCCTCGCGTTTGCCGAGCGCCGCCTTGACCCGCCGTCCGCGCTATGACCTTTTCCGCGATACAAGACTCCTTGTCGACCGCTGCCGACTCGCTGCTTTCGATAGCGCCCGCTGCTGCACTAGTGCCCGCGCAAGTGGTGCCGGAAGCGCCACCCTACGGACTCGAAGTGTACCTCTTGCAGCAAGACAAACTCTACGTCGTCGCTGCCGTCCTGACGGTGATCTGGATCGGCATTGCGCTGTTCATCTGGCGCACGGATCGCCGCATCGCTAGGCTCGAAAAGCTGGCTGACGAGCGCGACGCTTTTGACCGCGCAGCGGAATCTCTCACTGCGGCTCCTCGTACCGATTCTCTCTAATCTCGACCATTCTATGAAGCCCAAAACCATCGGAGGCCTCGTCCTGCTGGCCGTCTTCAGCGTTCTGCTCATCAACAGTTTCGGCGCCAGCGTCGGCGGCTACATGGACTTCGCCGAGGCCGAGCGCTCGTCCGCCAACGCGCACGTCGTCGGCACGTGGGATCGAGATGCCGGCTTCGCGTACGACCCCGACACCAACGTCTTCTCCTTCGTCATGCTCGACGAAGGTGGCGCGCGCCGTCCAGTCGTCTACCACAACCCCAAGCCGCCCAACTTCGAAGATGCCGATCAAGTCGTCGTCGAAGGGCGCGTCGACGGTGAGGCGTTCGTGGCCGAGCACATCCTGGTAAAGTGCCCGTCGAAGTACAACGAGGAGCGCGCAATTCAAGCCCTCCAGTCCGAGGCGACCACGTGAGCGCGCCCGCCGACACCCTCCCCGCGACTCCGCTTCCGCCGTGCCCCGGCTCGCCCAACTGCGCAGCCGATGGCAAGGCGTTCGACGTTGCACCCCGAACGCTCTGGCTGATTGCCGAACACGCGCTGAGCAGAGTCAGTCCGCACAGCGTCGTCACCGATGAGGAGCGTTTGCACATCGACGCCACCTTCCGCGTCCTGCTGTTCACCGACGATCTGGCCATCCGCGTCGTCCCGCACGGCGACGGCTCGGCCCTCTACGTCCGCAGCGCCTCGCGAACGGGTCACAGCGACCTGGGCGTCAACAAGCGCCGCGTCGCCAAGTTTTACAAGGCACTGGACGACGTGCTCGAAGAAGCGCGCGAGATGGGCGAGGTGTGAAACGCGAACAGGTGGCGTGCTGACGACGTTAGCCTTCTCTCATCCTTGATGTCATGCTGCGAACAATCGAAGCCGTTGTCGAAGAAAGTGGAGCCCTTCGCCTGCTCGAACCCATCGTCCTCCATCCAGGAGCACGTGCCCTCGTCACCTTGCTTGGCGAGTCGGACGCGAATGAAACGGCTTTGCTGAGTCAGGCTGCGCTGTCTGATTGGGAGCGTGAGGAAGAAGACGACGCGTGGAGCGAGTTCCAGTCGTGACGCGCGGATCCGTTGTCCTCGTCCGATTTCCCTTCTCGGACTTGTCAGCATCCAAGTGGCGTCCGGCGGTCGTGCTGGCCAAGGTGGGGCGTGGTGACTACGTACTCTTGCAAGTGACGAGCAAGGCGTATGCAGATAGTACGGCGATCAAGCTAGACGATCAAGCTTCTTCTCCGGCGGACTGAACCGGGTCAGTTATGCGCGTCCGGGAAAACTCTTTACGGCCAGTGATTGGCTGATTGGTCGGACAGTCGGTGAGCTCAAACTGATCGCCTTCGCAGAGGTGAGACATGCAGTGGTACAGTTAATTTCTGGCGCTACGTAGCGTTACACGTACAGCAGCGTCGTGATGCCGAAGTAGACGCTCAGGCCTAGGATGTCGTTGGCGGTTGTGACGAAGGGGCCCATCGACAGCGCAGGGTCTAGACCGGCGCGTTTGAGGACGACCGGGATCAACGCACCGTTGACCGTCGCTAGGACGATGACGATGAGCAGGGCCAGCGACGCTACGCCCGCCAGCCGCGCCGAGTCGCCGCCCGAGGGGTCGAGCACGAAGATGATGGCGCAGAAGATGGCGGCGAGCAGCGTTCCGTTGAACAGGGCGACGCCTAGCTCTTTGCCGACGCGCCCAAACGCCTCGCCGATCACCAAGCGGCCCGACGCCAGGCCCTGAACCGTGATCGCGGCGCTTTGGATAGCCGCGTTGCCCGCCATCGCCGTCATGACCGGGATGAACATCGCCAGGACGGCCACCTGTTCGAGCGTGCCTTCGAACGATTTGACGATGAACGCCGAGCACAGCGTCCCGAACAACCCGACCGTCAGCCACGGCAACCGTCCGCGCGCGATCCGCCAGACCGAATCCGAAAGCTCCTCGTCGCCGCTGGTACCCGAGATGACCTGCAAGTCTTCCTCGGCCTCCTCGCGCAGCACGTCCACGATGTCGTCGATCGTGATCCTACCCACAAGCCGATCTTGCAGGTCGACGACGGGAAGCGACACCAAGTCGTAGCGCTCCATGATGCGCGCCACATCTTCCTGGTCCTCCTCGACCGTGACTGCGATCACGTCGCGCGTGACGATGTCGGCGATGAACGTCGTCGCGTGCGAGAGCAGCAGCAGTTTGAGCGGCACGATACCGACCAGTTTGCCGTCCTTATCGACGACGAACAGGACGTACAAGTCCTCAACTTCGTCCGACAGGGCGCGCACGATTTCGGTTGCCTCGCCGACGGTCACATAGTCGGGGACCGAGATGACTTCGGTCGCCATGCGCCCGCCCGCCGTGTCGTAGGCGTAGCGGAGCAGGCTGCGCAACTCGTCGGCGTCTTCGAGATGCGGCAAGACCGAGCGCATCCTGTCGTCGTCCAACTCGCCGAGCACATCGGCGGCGTCGTCGGTGTCGAGTTGATCGACGATCTCGGCCAATCGGCTGTGCGACACGTCTTCGAGCAGGCGCTCGCGGAAGCTTTCTTCGGCCTCGACCAGAACGTCGGCGGCGCGGTCGACGCGGAACCGGTCGAACAGCGCTTTGGCGTCGTCGGGCGAGACGTTGCCCAGGATGACGGCCAAGTCGTAGGGTGCCAAGTCGGCCAGCACGGCTTTCAGTCGGTGCTCGTCTCCAGCATGCAGCAACGCCTCGACGTGCTCGACCAAGTCGTCGTCGATCTCGGGCGCTTCGTACCGGCCTATTTCGTCGTCGTCCTCTTCGTTGATCGGGTGCGGCTCGTCCGGCAGCAGCGGCTCGTGATCTCCCGACGTGTCGTAGTCCGGAGCGTCCGGTTCGATCAGGTCGGGTGGAGGCGTCACGAGCGGCGGTCCGATTGGGGAGGAGCGGAGTAGTCGGGCGAAACGAGAGATCGCCTACCGTTCCAGCACGTCGCCAAGGTAATGCGAGAGGTCGGCGAACTCGTCCGGCGTCAGCTCCTCGGCGCGGCGCTTCGTCCATTCTTCCGGCAGTTCGTCGAGAGATGGAAACGCGGCTCGCAGACTGTTGCGAAGCGTCTTCCGCCGCTGCCCGAAAGCTCCGCGCACGACCTGCCGAAACAGATCCTCGCCCGGCGACGGCGGCGGCGCATCGGCTTTGAATCGCAGGCGAACGATGGCGCTCGTCACGTCGGGCTGCGGAAAGAACACGTGCGGCGACACCTTGAAGAGCAGTTTCACGTCGCAGTACCGCTGAAAAACCACACTCAGGATCCCATACGCCTTGGTCCGCGGCTGAGCAACGATGCGCTGCGCTACTTCCAACTGCATCATCACGACGACTTCGGCCACCACGTCGCGCGCGTCGACTAGCGAAAACAGGATCGGCGAAGTGATGTAGTAGGGCAAGTTGCCGATCACATGCAGCGGTCCGCCCAGCTCACGGCTCAGCGCGTACCAGTCCGCCGTCAGCACGTCCTGATGCCGCACGTCCAGCGCCGGCAACTCCTCGTTCAAAACGGCGACGGCCCGCTGATCGACTTCGAGCGCGACCATGCGTGGATGCACCGCCAGCAGTTCGCTCGTCATCGCGCCCGTTCCCGGACCAATCTCGACGACGGCGTCGCCCGGCTTAGCGTCCAGCGACGCGGCGATCTTGCGGATCGTGTTGGGGTCGCGCAGCCAGTTCTGCCCGAGCGACTTTTTGGGTTGCATCATGCTGTAAGGTAGCGCGCTGGGTTAGCTCAGCCGCACGCCGAGGAAGTCCGAAACCCTCGGCAACTCAGCTGCCAGCAAAACGTCAGCGCCGATCCGAAAACCAGGCACGACGTGGCTTTCGAACGCAGTTCCGACAGATGGGGTGACGTCGGCGAAGTCACCTGCTCCATCCGACCGTAAAAACCGCACGTCGCCGCGCTCCCCATCGACGATCCAGTATTCGCGCACCCCGACTTTGGCATAGACATCGCGCTTCTGCTCGAGGTCGCGCTGCCGAGTCCACGGCTCGATAATCTCGACGGCCAGGTCCGGGCCTTCGCTGAGGTAGTTCTCTTGGACGTACCTCGGCGCTCCGGACCGACGTACGTCACATCCGGTGTGAAAGCCGTTCGGTCATCGACGTAAATCGGCATTCCGGCTTGCAGCACGATGGCGTCGATGCCGCGCAAGTCAGCGTGCAGGCCCAACGCGCACAGCAGAAAGCCGGTCAGCTCCGCTTGCCTACGCGTCGCCGATTCTCGGATCACCCATCCATCGACCAACTCGACCCGAAAGTCCTCGTAGCTCGCTAGCAGATCCGCAAACGTGATCGGGCTGTCTTGTGTGGGAAGCGGCGGCCAAATCTCAAAATCCGGCGACGAGGGCGAGGGTCGATCTGCCATAGTGCGGATGAAAAGCCCTGGACGGAAGAGAAGACCGAGTCGGCACGCGGCCTCCACCCTCGACTCACCTCCGATTTCCGGCCGCGAAAGGAAGACGCGATGCGTCAGCGGATGTTTTTGCGGCGGTTGCTTTCGAAGTCCTCGAAGACGAACGATCCCAAATCGTCTAGCCCCGAATAGTACGCGCGGCCCTGGTTGGCTTCGGTGAGCTGGTGCACGAACTGCTGGAGCAGCGGATCGCGGGCGATCATGAACGTCGTGATCGTGACCCCCTCGCGGCGGCAGGCGACGGCTTCGTCGAGCACCTTGTTGACGATCTTCTTGTCCAGCCCGAACGCGTTGCGGTACAGTTTGGCGCCCTCGTAGTGGCACGACGGCTTGCCATCGGTGAGCATGAAGATCTGCTTGTTCTTGTTCTTGCGGCGGCGCAGCAGATCACGCGAGCGTTGGAGTCCGGCGCGCGTGTTGGTGTAAAACGGGCCGACGTTGAGGTAGGGCAGATCCTTGATGTCGACCTGCCACGCGTCGGTCCCAAAGGCGACGATGTCGAGGGTATCGCCGGGGTAGCGGGTGAGGATGAGTTCGCTGAGGGCCAGCGCGGTCTTGCGGGCCGGAGTGATGCGGTCTTCGCCGTAGAGAATCATCGAGTGGCTGAGGTCGATCATCATGACCGTCGCCATCGACGTGTGATGATCGGTTTCGTAGACTTCGAAATCGTCTTCGCGCAGGTCGAGCCGGTCCAGATCGCCGCGTCGGTAGGCGTTTGAGAGCGTGCTCGTTACGTCGAGCGAGTGCAGGTCATCGCCGAACTGCCAGCCACGCGTTTCGGGGAGTTTTTCGTCGCCCTGTCCGGCGAAGGGTGTTTTGTGGCGCCCGCGTCCTCCGCGCTTGAGCTTGCCAAAAATGTCTTCAAGCGCTTTTTGGCGCAGGCCGCGCTCGGTTTTGGACGTGATGCGTACTTCGCCCAGCTTGTTGGCGTCATCCTCGAGGTATCCCTTTTTGCGGAGGTCCTCAATGAAGTCGCCCATGCCATAGTCGCCCGATGTCAAGTCGTAGCGGCGGTCGAGTTCGTTCATCCAGTCGAGTGCGTCGTTGGCATCGCCCGCGGCGATGTTGAGTAGCTGCTGAAAGATGTCAAGCAGGTTTTCGAACGGCGAATCGCCCTGCGGTCCGTGGCGCTCGGGGTCGAAGTCGGTATAGCGGAAGCGCATAGGTCGTAGTGGTTTACGTCGTCAACGAGATGGGGCGGATCGGGTTGCCGGGTGCAGGCTGGACGAATGACCAATGCGCTGCGACGTGCCGAAGCGCCGTTATATATAACGGCGGTACGGGGCGATGGTGTGGACAGCGGAGCAGCGGTGGCGGGCTGCTAGCGACGGGGCATGCCCCGTCGGTACAGAGGGCCGAATGCAGAGCGGGAGACCAGCCTGAGCCAATCTCCCGAATGTGTCACCGCCGCAGACAACGGAGCTATCGCAGATGGTTAGGCGATCATGCCGCCGTCGATGGTGATTTCGGCTCCGCTGACGTACGACGCCTGATCGCTGACGAGAAACGCGATCACGTTGGAGACTTCCTCGGCCGTTCCGTAGCGTCCCAGCGTCGTCATGCCCGCCATCGTCTCGGCCATCGGGTTTTGCTCGGGCGAACCGGGGTTCATCTCGGTGTTGATGGGGCCGGGGTGGACCGTGTTGACCGTGATGCCGCGCCCACCCAGTTCTTTGGCGACCGATCGGGCGAGAATCGTGACGGCGGCTTTGGCAGCACCGTAAACAGCGTTCTGCGGAAAGCCGACTTTGCCGACGACGCTGCCCAGGTTGACGATGCGGCCACCGTCGCTGAGATGCTTGGACGCCTCGCGGATCGTCGCGAACGAGCCTCGCAAGTTGATGTCCACGTTGGCGTCGTAGTCGGCGTCGGTGAACTCGGCGATAGGTCCGGTCTTGTAGACGCCTGCGTTGTTGACCAATATGTCGAGCCTGCCGTGATCCGCTACGACATCGCGGACGAGTTGGGCGCTGGCTTCGGATGAGGCAGCGTCCGCCTGATATGATTGAGCCGTTCCGCCCGCTGCTTTGATGGCGTCGACGACTTGCTGCGCGCGGTCAGGCGACGAATTGTAGCTGATGGCGACCGTCGCGCCATCGTGAGCGAGACGCTGAGCGGTCGCGGCACCGATTCCGCGCGATCCGCCCGTGACAAGAGCGACTTTTCCTGAGAGAGACATAGGTGAGGGAGTTGAATGAAGGAACGATCGTTCCGAATAGAGTCTTCCCTATGGCTTGTCGGAACGATGGTTCCAAATGGATCCTCTTCTTTTGAGGGACTGTTTGGCGAAACAGGGTTGGATTGACCCGGTGAGGGCTCCTAGACCTCTGATGGATTCAGACTCACTTAAATGCTCGGACCGATGCGCTTGCGACGCCGCCCGTACGATTTGACGAACGCTCGGTGACACGTCACCACTCCGCTCTTCGCAGGCTGACGCAAATCCGAACGTTCCACCCGCCGCGTGCTCGGCGCGCTACTTTACCTGGCAACGCGACCTGCTGACTCTGACAGGCTGCCCAACGTCTCCACCTGGTCATTGCGAGCGAGGCGTGGCGATCCTCACCGGTCGAGAGGCCGAGTGCGTCGCGCTCTGCTCGCGAGGATTGAGCAAAGCAGCGAGTCAATCCGTCACTCCGACGCAGTCGCAGCACTCGGCCACGTTGACATTCGACGAGTGCTCGTTGCGCTGATGCTGAGGGGGCGGCGTGCGGTCGAGCGTACTGCCCCTCGGATCGGCTAGAGGCGGAGCGTCGACTGCCCTCGAATGGGATGCGTGCTTGCGCCGCAACGGCATGGCGTTGGGCGGCAGAGAGTGGAGCGCTTGCCTGTCCTGCGCGTTCCTCGGCGCATCCCCCGCCCAGACCGATCAGATGCCCGCTTCGACCGAGTTTTCAGGCTTCGTGCAGGTGCGCGGCGCGCGCGAAAACAATCTCAAAGACCTCTCGGTCCGGGTGCCGCGCGGCGCGCTCGTCGTGTTCACCGGCGTGTCGGGTTCGGGCAAGTCGTCGCTCGCGTTTGGGACGCTCTATGCCGAGGCGCAGCGGCGCTACCTCGAATCCGTATCGCCCTACGCGCGCCGGCTGTTTCACCAACTCGGCGCGCCCGACGTGGACGCCATCGAAGGCCTGCCGCCCGCCGTCGCGCTCCAGCAGCAGCGCGGGGCACCGACGGTTCGCTCGTCGGTCGGCAGCGTGACGACGCTTTCGCCTCTGGTACGGATGCTCTATTCGCGCGCCGGAACGTATCCGCCGGGGCAAGGCATCGTCTATGCCGAAGGGTTTTCGCCCAACACGCCCCAAGGCGCCTGTCCCACCTGCCACGGACAGGGCCGCATCTACGAGGCGACCGAGGCGTCGATGGTGCCCGATCCGTCGCTCACGATCCGCGAGCGCGCCGTTGCCGCGTGGCCCCAGGCGTGGGCGGGCCACAACCAGCGCGACATCCTCGTCACGCGCGGTGTCGACGTGGACGTGCCGTGGCGCGATCTGCCGCAGACCACGCGCAACTGGATCCTGTTCACCGACGAGCAGCCCGTCGAGCCGGTCTACCGCGCTCTGACGCCCGAGCAGACGCGCCAAGCCATCGCGCGCGGCGACTCGCCCAACTACAGTGGCACGTTTACGAGCGCGCGGCGCCACGTGCTCCACACCCTGTCCAACTCCAAGAGCGCGGCGATGCGGCGGCGCGTGCAGCGGTACATGGTCTCGAACACGTGCCCGGCGTGCGGCGGCAAGCGGCTCAAGCCCCAGGCCCTCGCCGTCACGTTCGGGGGCCGAGACATTACCGAGTTCTCGCGCCTGCCCCTCGTCCAGGTGGCGGACGTGCTGCAGCCCTTCGCCGACGGTACGGGAACGGGCGAGCCGTCTGCCGAAGATGTGGCGCGTCAGCGGTTGGCCGGCGACCTCGTCGCCCGGCTGAGCGTGCTGTTGGATCTGGGGCTGGGCTACCTGTCGCTCGAGCGGCAGGCGCCGACGCTCTCGCCCGGCGAGTTGCAGCGGCTCCGATTGGCGACGCAGCTCTACTCCAACCTGTTCGGCGTCGTCTACGTGCTCGACGAGCCATCGGCCGGGCTCCATCCTGCCGACACCGAGTCGCTGATCCGGGCGCTGGACGGACTCAAGGCGGCGGGCAACTCGCTCTTCGTCGTCGAGCACGAGCCGAGCGTGATGCGCCGCGCCGACTGGCTGGTCGACGTGGGGCCGGGAGCGGGCGAGCGGGGTGGCAAGATCGTCTACAGCGGTCCGCCCGACGGGCTGCGTGGTAGTGCTGGCTCCAAGACGGCCGAGCATCTGTTTCGGACGACGCCGCTAGCCTCGCGCTCGCTCCGAACGCCGTCGGGATGGATCGAGCTGAGCGGTGTGACGCGCCACAACCTGCACGATCTCACCGTCCGGTTTCCGCTGGGCGTGCTGACCTGCGTGACGGGCGTATCGGGGTCGGGCAAGTCGACGTTGGTGAGCCAGGTGCTGGCCGAGACGCTGGCGGCGCGCCTGGACAAAAGCGCTGAATCGCAGGCGTCGGATGATGGGGGAGAGGACGATGACGAGCACGAAACCGCGCCACACGTCCGCGCGCAGATAGGCGGAGACGTGGAGGCGATCTCGCGCCTGGTCGTCGTCGATCAGAAGCCGATCGGGCGCACGCCGCGCAGCAACATCGCCACCTACACGGGCCTGTTCGACCACGTCCGCAAGCTGTTCGCCGCGACGGATCTGGCCCATGAGCGCCGCTACAAGCCGGGCCGCTTCTCGTTCAACGTCAAGGGCGGTCGCTGCGAGGCGTGTCAGGGCGAGGGCTGGGTGATGGTCGAGTTGCTGTTTCTCCCGAGCGTCTACGCGCCATGCCCGACTTGCAAGGGCGCGCGTTACAACGCCGCCACGCTCCAGGTCCGATACCGAGACCGGAGCATTGCCGACGTGCTAGGCATGACCGTCGACGACGCGCTTGGGTTCTTCGAAGGCGAACCGGCCGTCTTGCGCAGCCTGGACGCATTGGCCGAGGTGGGCCTGGGTTACCTACGGCTCGGCCAGCCCGCGACCGAACTCTCGGGCGGAGAGGCGCAGCGCGTCAAACTCGCCACCGAGTTGCAGCGCGCCGGTCGCACCCGGACGCTCTACCTGCTCGACGAGCCCACGACCGGCCTCCATCCCGCCGATGTGGAACGCCTGCTCACGCACCTCGACCGCCTCGCCGACGCTGGGCACACCATCGTCGCCGTCGAGCACGACATGCAACTCGTAGCACGCAGCGACTGGGTGATCGATGTGGGTCCGGGTGCGGGCGAGGAGGGAGGAAGCATCGTAGCGCAGGGCACGCCGCAGCATGTGGCGCAGGCGACCGGTAGCAAGACGGCGCCGTATTTGGCCCAAGCGCTGAGCTGACAAGTAGCCGGTGAGCGATGGTCGGCAGTCGCCGAAGAGGTCGCGCATCGGAGCAGCCAGGACCGCTCGCGAAAGCCTCCTCGGGTTTCGGACTGGGTCGTCTCGGTGCAAAGGCGTTTGATGCTCTCTGCGGCAGCCGCTGCGTTGACGCTTTTCGCCGCGCGGGGTCTTCTTTGCCTTGGTGCCCTTCGGCTGCGCTCAGGGCAGACGCCGAGGCAATTATCAAGGCTGGACTCGCTGCGTGTCAGTGGACACTCCGGCTGACGCTGCGTTCGCTCGCTGGACACACGATCGTGTGCCACCTGCAAACTCGCTCGCTTCCTTATCGCCGGACCGAGATCAGGCCGAATCAGTCGAGCCAAACGTCAACAGTGCGGCCAGGCTTGATATTATATCTTCTGGCGCTGGATGCCTTTCGGATCAGACTCCTTGATGCTCCTCACTTCCTCTGCGCCTTCGACCGGTTCTACCCAGCCCCGCGTGCGCGCGTACCGCTCGACCAGCCAGACGCCCAGCGCCCACACCGCGCCTATGGTCCAGCCCGCCAGCACGTCGGTCGGCCAGTGCACGCCCAGGTACAACCGGCTCACCCCGATGCCCAGCGTGAGCACGAGGGCTAGCGCCACGACGTAGACGCGCAGTCCCACTCGGCGCAGCCCTCTCGCCACCAACGCGGCCAGCGTCAGGTACACGACGGCAGACGTGGCCGCATGGCCGCTCGGAAAGCTCGCCGAGAGCGCCCGCATGCCGTGCACCACCGGGTCGGGGCGGGGCCGGTCGAAGCCCATTTTGAGCGCGAACGTCACCGCGATGCCGCTCGCTATCGCGCCTGCCAGAAACAGCGCGCTGCGCGGACGGCGGTCGATCAGCAGAAAGCCGACGCCGAAGCACGACACTAGAGCGGTCACCAGCACGCCGCCCAGCGAGGTCAGGTCGCGGACTGCCTCCTCGACGCCCGCTCCGCCGATGGGGTCAGCCAGGTCACCGGGCACGCGAAACGCCAGCAAGATCGACTCTTCGATCCGCTGCGCCTCGCCCTCGACCACGATCTCGGCGATGCCCGCAAACGCGAACCCGCCCAGACACAGCACGGCGACGGCCAACAGCAGCGCGGCGTCCTTGCGCGACCTCAGCGCCCGGGCGGTGCCTCGCAGCCACGCTACGGCTTGGGCGGCAAAGGTGGAGACGGATGCTTTCATCGCTCTGGCGCATAGGCGAACCGCGCCACGACGGCCGGGCTTTTACCCGCCTCGCTCGATATCAGCACGTCGCCGTTCGGCAGAAACGCCAATCCCTCGGGCTGCGCGAACGATGCCTCCTCCATGCTCCACGCGCCAGCGACCGAACCGTCCGCGTCCAGCACGACCAGCGACTCGCGGCGCGACGAGAGCACGATTGTCTGGCCCGATAGGGGATGAACCGCCAGAGCCGACGGGCGCAGCCGCTTGTTGCCCGGCACCTCGTCCGGGTCGAGCCCCAGGACGGGGTCGTCCATCAGCGCGTTCATAGCCAGATCGAAGGCGTAGACGGGGTTGCGATCTTTCATATCGCCTTTGCCCTCTTTCTTGCACGCGATCAGCAGGCGGCCCGCCGCCGCGTCGTAGCCCAGGCCCTCGGCGTCGCACCGCTTGGCGCCCAGCCCGGTATCGTACGTGCGCGTCGTCACCTCGCCGCTCTGCGCTGCCGCCTATCAGCTTCCCGCTTCCCGGTCTCTCGCCTGGCGAGCGGCAGACAGCGCTGCTCGCCAACGCGTCCAAAATCGTCGCGCTGGCACGCACGCACTTCGACCGGAGCGGACGCGGCGGACTGGTCGCCGTCGTGTCGGGGCACCGCGTTCAGTTCGCGCTCTACCGCACGCCGGGCGATCTGGCCGAGCAAACAGGCGAGCCGTCCAGCGATCTCGAATGGCTGAGTGATCTGGTGCGCTCGTACGATCCGCAGACCGAAGCCGTCGTCGTAATCGCCGACGCGACGGCCTCGGACGTGTCGTGCTGGCTCGTGCGTGACGCACCCGATCTGCCCGATGCACTCGGCGTGCGGCTCATCTGGGAAGGCTGAGCCGTGTCCGACCTCTCCACTGTCCTTCGATATGACTGTGGATCCCAAATCCAAGCCAAGCCTGGCGCGGCGGGTGCTGCTCGTCATGCTGGCGGCGATGGCGCTGAGGGCCACGCCCTCCGTGGCGCTGGGCGTCGGCGCGGTGCCGGGGTGACCATCGGTAATCCGTTCAAGGAACAGAGCGCGCCTCCAGGTGGCTGCTCGAAGCCTGCGTGGTCGGGTTGGGATTTGACCCGTCGCTGCCTGCCATTCTCGCCATCGGGCGTGCTGGTGACGGTAGCCGGAATCGCCTTCGCGCTGGCCCTGACTCGCGTAATGCGCATCGACCCGGCGACCGGCGCGCTCATCTCGGGCGAGACGGCCATCTGCGGCGGCAGCGCGATCGCCGCGCTGAGACCTGCACTCGGAGCCAGCATCCACGCGACTGCACCGGCGTACTTCGTGGGCTCGCATCCGTGTGGGGAAAACCGTTACGACGAGAGCAATGCAGGACGCTGATCAGATCGGCGAGGTGCGCCGCACGGGGCCGGGGCGCGGCTACTTGCTCCGCACGGCTATGGGCGGCACGCCGCGTTATCCAGCTGCTGCGCTGGCCACTGTCGCGCCGGCAGATGCGCCGATCCAGTCGTCGCGCTATCGTCCGATCGTCGAAGACGGTCCGGGTGTCTGGTGAGTCTGAATCCATCAGACGCCTACGAGCGCCCATCAACCAGTCAACCTATTTCCCCAAGCAATCCCCAAAGGTGTTCTCCTAATTCGCATTGCGCGTCCACGAGCCGTACATCGGGTTAGGCAGTAGCCAGAACCGATCTCCGAAATCGGACAGTGCAGCGTCGCCCTCCAACCGCAGCTGCTGACCCATCGCTGGGAAGTCCTGAATGTTGTCGCCCACCCACATCACGATCCGCAGCGGCGGCAGATCATTGAAACCTTGCTCTATGAGCGCGAAGCGCGGATTTTTATCTCCGGTATCCGTTTGGCACAAGACGGCGGCCGTTTCGATGGAGACAGCCCGCAGGTTGCGCCGCGTCGCCTCGCACACAGCATTCTCCCGGTTTGTCACTACAACGACGCGGCCTCCTAGCTCGGTTACCAGTCGCGTGAATTTGGCGGCTCCTGAAAGCGCCGTCGCCTCCTCGCGCAGCGTCCACGCGTTCCAACTCTCGGGCGAGAAGCCCAACCCTTGCTCGGCGCGTTCCTGCTGGTAGAGTGAGTTGTCGAGCAGCGTCTCATCCGCGTCCAAGACGACGGCCCACTGGTCGGTAGTGATCGCGCCAGCAAGGGCGCGCAGGCGCTCGGATGCGGCTCTATAGGTTTGCGCGTAGATCGCGCCATGTTCGGCCGACCGCCGCACCCACCGGATATCGAGCGGTAATTCGGACTGCGCGGCAGGCTCACTGTCTGTCGTGACGAGTGTACCTGTGGCTGCGCAGCCTGTTAGAAACAGAAGCGCGAGAAGAGGAGAAAGACGCATGAGAGGTCGAATGGTGGATGCGCGACGTTTAATTGCAGCGCCGGGCATACGCCTGGCAGCATCAATTTGCTCTCACTCAAACCTGAGCCGTCAGCACGTCCAGCGTTGTGTCGATTACGCTGCGAATGGCGGACGCGGGCGCTCCAGCCGTCTGCAATCCGCGCAAACCATAAACGGCGTTCGTAAGGAAGTGACCCAGCGCGTCGGCATCGCGGCTAGCCGCAACTTCGCCACTCTGCTGCGCACGTCGTACGAGAGCCGACATCGCCCCGCTCATGCCCGCCAGGTTTTGAGCCGAGCGCTCGGCGGTTTCCGAGTCGGTCGCCGCGCGCTCGGCGGCGGCGTTGACGGCGAGACATCCGTAGCGTCCTCGGTCGGGACACGCACAGTCGGCAGCGAGAGCGTCGAAATAGGCGCGCAGACCAGCCATCGGAGAGTCGGAGGCCTCCAGCAGTTCGGTCAAAAAGCCCGATCCACGGACGCGGTAGCGGTCAAGTGCAGCGATGAAGAGCGCATGTTTATCGCCGAACGTGTCGTAAAGGCTGCTGCGGCTCAGTCCGGTGTGCTCGACTAAATCGCCGACCGAGGTTGCGGCATACCCCTTGCGCCGAAACAGATCGATGGCGCGGTCGAGCGCGACATCGGGATCGAATGCTTTGGGGCGGGACATAACAGCGTGGGTGCGGAACGAGCGATCCGGTTTTACTTGAACGCACCGAAGCGGTTCGTAGCAGGCAAAGCGCGGAAAGGGCTGCACCGAATAGGCACAGCCCTAGAAAGGGTCGAAACGCGAACGCGTCTAGCGGGGGCGCGAGTAGCGACGCGAGTTGCGGTACGCTTCTTCGTCGGCCAGGCGCTTCTTCTCGCTGGGCTTGGTGAAGGCCATGTTCTCGCGGAACTGGCGCAGCACACGGCTGCGGTTGACCTGGCGCTTGAAGCGGCGCAGGGCGCGATCGATGGACTCGTTGTCCCGGACTTTGATGCCGATTGCCAAGGCGTCGGTGGGGTTAGTGTGTAAAAGGGTCAGCCTTTTAATTTACGGATCACACGCCGTCCGGTTTGGAAGACGGGGTGAAGCCTTGCCTCACTCGACGACCGATCCGATTGCCGACTTCTCGATGCGCAGTTTGACATTGGTATCCGCCTGCACGAGAACGGACGTTTCGTCGATCTGATGGACAGTCGCGTGGACGCCACCGATGGTGACCACCTTGTCGCCTTTCTTGATGTCCGAGATCATCTGCTTGCGCTGCTTCTCGCGCTTCTGCTGCGGACGAATCATCAGGAAGTAGAACACGATGAAGATCAGCACCAGCGGCGCGAACGTGAACAGCGGGTTCGGCGCGTCGGCGGCCTGCGGGGCAGCGAAAAGGAGCGTCAGCAAGAGAGTCATCGGTGCGGAGGGATGCGTCGGAGAAAGCCTCCAAGATACCGCCCTCGGGCCGCGCAGCGCGTGAAACCTCGTAGGTTCTGGGCAGGCTATGCCTACGCCGAGAAGGTTGCCTGTATCAGTCCGGCGGCTCCTGAATCGTACGCTGCAACCGCGAGGATCGACGCCCTGTCGGACGAGCCTCCGGGCCGGTTGCAAGTCTGCCGTCTATCTGTTCTAGCCGAGGCGAGGAACGGTAACCTCTACGACTGTGCCGCCTGCAGCACGTGCCTCGATGGCGAACGAACCACCCAACCGGGCCGCGCGCCGCCGCATGGAGCGAAGTCCCAGACCGCCTCGGCCGAACGTGCTAGGCGATGGCGTCACACCGTCGTTTTCGATGGTGAGCAGCACGTCGTTGCCGACGAGTCCGAGTGTGAGCGCGATGTGGGTCGGCTGGCCGTGGCGCAGCGCGTTCGACGTAGCTTCCTGCGCGATGCGGTACAGATGCTGCGCTCGCTCGCCATCCGGAATGACCACCTGATCGCTCTGCTCGAACGTGCACGCGATGTGGTGCGCCGCATCCAGGTTTTCGGCCATGTTGCCCAGCGCCTGCGACAAGCCCTCGTCACCCAGTGAACTGGGGTGGAGGCTGTGCGCGAGCGAGCGCGTTTCCTTGATCGCCTGAGTGGTCAGCATTTGGATGCGCGCCAGCAGCCCCTCGCACGTCGCATCGGCGATGCCTTCGGCGTGCGTCTGGAGTGTGGCGACGAGCATCGAGAGCGTCGTCAGCCGCTGGCACAGCCCGTCGTGCAACTCCTCGGCGATCAGCGTGCGCTCGTGGTGGAGCGTCTCGACGATTTCGCGTTCGAGGAGCGCCAACTGTTCGACCTGGCTCGGCTGGAGCTGGTCGACGAGTTCGGACGTGAGCGAATACGGCATGGCGTAAGATGAGCGAGCGTGGTGGAAACGTAACGATACGGAGTCGGCCCGCCGCATGCAACATGGACGGACCGGCTAAACCGCTGTCTTCAAACGACCTCACGCGCCGCGAGCCATCAGCCGCGCGTGAGCTTGCGGTAGGTGATCGGGCTGGGGCGCTCGGCGTCGATGCCCTTGCGCTCGCGGTAGCTCTCGGCGTACTGCGAGTAGTTGCCGTCGTACCAGACGACCTCGCTGTTGCCCTCGAACGCCAGGATGTGCGTGCAGATGCGGTCCAGGAACCAGCGGTCGTGCGAGATCACGACGGCGCATCCGGCGAAGTTCATCAGCGCCTCCTCCAGCGCGCGCAGCGTGTTTACGTCGAGGTCGTTCGTCGGCTCGTCGAGCAGCAGCACGTTGGCGGCCTCGCGCAGCGTCTTGGCCAGGTGGACGCGGTTGCGCTCTCCGCCCGACAGCTCGCTCGTTTTCTTCTGCTGATCTTGCCCGGCAAAATTGAAGCGGCCGACGTAGGCGCGGCTGTTCATCTCCCGATTGCCGACCTGGATCATGTCCAACCCATCGGCAATCTCTTGCCAGACCGTTTTGTCGCCATTGAGCGGACGGTTCTGGTCGACGTAGCCCAGTTCGACCGTCTCGCCGACCTCGAAGCTGCCTGCATCCGGCGTGACCTGCTCGGTGATCATGCGAAACAGCGTCGTCTTGCCTGCGCCGTTTGGCCCGATGATGCCGACGATGCCGCCCGGTGGCAGGCTGAACGACAGGTCCTCAAACAGCAACTTGTCGCCATACGCCTTGGTGACGTGGTCGGCGATGATGACTTTGTTGCCCAGGCGCGGTCCGGGCGGGATGGGAATCTCGACCGATTCGTCGCGCGCTTCTTGCTGATCGGCCACCATTTTCTCGTACTGCGTGATGCGCGCCTTGCTCTTGGCGTGGCGGCCCTTGGGCGACTGCCGCACCCACTCCAACTCCTCTTTGAGCGCCTTCTGACGCTTGCTCTCGACTTTCTCCTCTTTGGCGAGCCGCGCCTGCTTCTGCTCCAGCCAACTAGTGTAGTTGCCCTCGAACGGGATGCCGCTTCCACGGTCCAACTCCAAGATCCACCCGGCGACGTTGTCCAGGAAGTAGCGGTCGTGCGTGACGGCGATGACCGTCCCAGCGTAGCGCGCCAGGTGCTGCTCAAGCCACGCCACGCTCTCGGCGTCCAGGTGGTTCGTCGGCTCGTCGAGCAGGAGCACGTCGGGCTTCTGGAGGAGCAGGCGGACGAGTGCGACGCGGCGCTTCTCGCCTCCCGAAAGCTCGCCCGTCTTCTGATCCGGCGGTGGACACCGCAGCGCGTCCATCGCCAACTCGAGTTGGGCGTCGATGTCCCACGCTCCCAGTGCGTCGATGCGGTCCTGGAGCTTGGCCTGCTTCTCGATCAGCGCGTCGAAGTCGGCGTCGGGCTCGGCGAACTGGGCACTGATGGCCTCGAAATCGCGCACGAGTTTGACCGTGTCGGCGGCGCCTTCCTCGACGATCTGGCGGACCGTCGCGTCAGGATCGAGTTGCGGCTCCTGGTGCAACATCCCGAACGAGATACCCTTCTGCCGGTCGATGCCGCCCTGGTAATCTTCGTCCTCTCCCGCAATGATTTTGAGCAGCGTCGACTTACCCGACCCGTTCAGCCCGAGCACGCCGATCTTGGCGCCATGGTAAAACGACAGGTAGATGTCTTTGAGGACCTGCTTGCCGTTGCGGTGCGTCTTGCTGACGTTCCGCATGGAGAAAATGATCTTGGTATCGCTCACGAGAAGGGGAGATGCTGAGTGGGGTGTTCCTAATTTACCCGAACTCCGCGCTCATGTTTACCGCGTGGCAATTGTGCGCTCAGTCTTCGTCGTCGCTAACTGAGTCGAACGCGTCGTCCGGCAGGTCGAGCCGGCCGGGTAAGACGTGGGTGATCATGGCAGGTGAAGGGCAAGCGTCTCCTAACGTGCGAAGCCCCTATGCCTGGACCGGCTGCGTGCTGTCGGCGTCTGAGGCTGGAAACTCCACGCGGCGGTAGAGATCGGTCATGCGGAGCGGGGTGTCGAACAGGTCGCTTTCGATTGCGCCGTCCAGGCCGCTGACGTGGCGCAGCGCCCACAGGTCGCCCTTGCGCTCGACGATCATCACGCGCGGCTCGTCCTGCTCGAAAATCCAGTACGCCCGCAGCGACGGAATCTGTAGGTACGCCGTCAGCTTGCGCCCTTTGTCGTGTCCGATGCTCGACGGAGAGAGCACCTCGACCAGCAGAACGGGATTGTTCAGCGTCGTATTGTTGTCGTCGAACGTAGGATCGCAGGCTACGCTGGCATCCGGGTAGAAGTACGCCCCGTCCGGCACGCGGACGCGCACGTCGGAAGGAAACGCTTCACATCCACGCGGATCCGACGCACGAGCCAACGCCGACGCAACGTCCAGGCACAAACGTCCGTGGTCTCCTGTACCGCCCGCCATGCCGACGATGCGCCCGTCGTAGAATTCGTGGCGCGTCTCGGCTTCGGCTTCAAACGCGAGGTAGTCGGCGGCGGTGACGCGGCGTTGGAGAAGAGCGGACATGGCGAACGGCGGACGATGCCTATCAACGTACGAAACGCTACGCGTCGGTTGGCTGCGTGCTGCGGACGAACGAGGCGAGGCTATCGAGGTAGGTCGAGACGAAGTCGCGCGTCTTCTCATCGGTCAGGCGACCGTCTGCGAACTTGTCCATCGCGCTGCCGACGAGTACGCCCGGATGCGGCATCAGGCGAGCCATGACGGCGGCGAGGACGAGCTTCATCACCTGCTGCCCACGCCCCGTCCCGACCGGCGATGGCGAGACACCCATCAACCCGACCGGCTTACCGACGAGGCACGATTTGAACGACGGACGGCTCGCCCAGTCGATGGCGTTCTGGAGCAGGCCGGGGACGCTGTGGTTGTACTCGGGCATCGCGAACAACACACCGTCGGCCTGAGCGATCTGGGTGCGCAGGTGAGTAACGGCGTCGGGAGCGGCTTGTCCCGTTTCGAGGTCCGAGTTGTAGAGCGGCAAGTCGCCGATGTCGACCAAGTCGAGTGTAACACCATCGGGCAATAGGTCGGCCTGAATGGTTTCGAGTAAGGCACGGTTGAGCGAGCCGCTGCGGAGGCTTCCGGCGATGCCGACGAGGTGGAGAGAGGAGGACATTAGAGGTGGGTCGATTGGATGAGCTTGTCGTAACGACTATCCGTCCGATCCGGTCCGCATTCGACGGGTGAGCACAGGCGGCCGAACGCAAAAAAGCGGGCGACGCTATGCATCGCCCGCTCCCCCCATCAGACCTCTGTGGGCTGCCGCCGATTCCGAGCAAACCCCTATGAATGCGCGGGCGGCTAAGGTGGCAGCCGTGAGGCTGAAACTTGCGCGGCAGGTAGAACCCTGCTGCACAAGACCTATCGGCGGCGCATCGACAGACCTTAACTCTACGAGTGATTTAGGCAGCGAGGGCGAAGCTGCGCGTGCGATGCGGTTACTGCTGACAGCTTCTTGTCTCTGCCTCGCATGGCCGAGATTTAATGTGGATAACTGCACCGAAAGCACTACGTTGCCCTTTCTCCTGCGCGAAATGCAGCGCGCCTGGACGGATCGACTCTCCTACAAGACGACGATCTCTCGCCCCAAACCCCCCCCATCGCCTGTGTCTTTGCTACTGTCGCGTCTTCACCCGATCACTGCCGCCTGTCTCGCCTTTTTAGCTGTCGGCGTGCTCGCGTTGCCCGCTCAGGCGCAGATCGCGCGTCAGTTCACGCCGCGCTTCTCGGCCAACGTGACGGGCAATTTCGCCTACGCGGCCAACACGTCGCTCACGTGCGACAACGACGCGGACCCGACCAACGGATCGCTCAGCGCCGCCACCAACACCCAGGAGCAGCGGGAGTGCGAGCGGGTACTCGCTGGTGCCAACCCGACACCGATTCGCAACACTGAGCCGCGCAACAACAACTTTTTTCTACGCAACCTCGACGTAGACAACATCGCGGCGACGTACAACTCGTCCTCTTCCCCGATCGCGCTGCCTGCCGGAGCTACGGTGTTGTGGGCAGGGCTGTATTGGGGCACCAAGACGGAGACGCTCAACCAGTATCCGAACGGTGGGGTGGACCTGAACAAAGTCCAGTTCGACCTGCCCTCGACGGCCGGATACCAGTACACCACGATAACGGCGCAGCAGGAAGATAACGACACGTACAATAGAGGCTACTTCGCCGAAGTGACGGCACTGGTGCAGCAGGGCGGAGCAGGTCTCTACACCGTCGGCAACGTCGCGTCCAGGCAGCAGAACAACGGATGGGGTGCGTGGACCCTCATCGTGGCCTACCAGGACCCCAGCCAACCCCTGCGCAACTTGTCGGTCTTCGACGGCAGCGGAACGGTCAACGCGTCGCCGGGCAACGCGAATCCCAACATCACCGTGACGCCGACCGGCTTCACGACGCCGTTGTCGGGCAGCTTCCGTCCTGTCGTGGGCGTGGTGCTCTACGACGGCGACCGGGGCAAGCCCGGAGCCGGGCAGGGCGACTTCTTCGAGGTCAACGGCACCAAGCTGAGCAACGCGCTCAACCCGGTCAACGACTTTGGCAACGCGACCATTTCGTTCTTTGGTCAGCAGGCGATGGGCAACGTGCCGCAGTACGAAAACAACTTCTCAACGGACGTCGACGTGCTCTACGCCGAAAACCCCTCAACCGGCGCCAACCTGCTCGGCAACGGCGACACCAGCGCGAGTGTCAGGGTTGCAGGCGGTAATGGAGAAGGCATCTCGATTCAGGTGCTGACCTTTGCCTCTGAGATCTACGTGCCCGAGGTGCAGATGGTCAAAACGCTGCGTGACCTCAACGGCGGGCAGCCCCAAAGCGGCGATGTGCTCGAATACACCATCGCGCTCGAAAACACGGGACAGGACGCGGCCACCAGTTCGGTCATCACCGACAACATTCCGCCCAACACGACCTACGTGCCCGGTTCGATTTCGATCGTCTATGGTCCCAATATGGGGCCTCAGTCTGACGTGTCGGGAGACGACCGCGCCGAGTACGACGCCACCAACAAGCGCATCGTAGCACGCGTCGGGTCCGGCTCGACGAGCACCGCGGGTGGTACGCTCAATCCCAATGTCCCGACGGCCGTCCGCTTCCGCGTGACGATCAACGCGGGTACGCCCGACGGCACGGGCATCTTTAACCAAGCCCTGCTCGCCTACAAAAAGGCAACGCTGGGCGGTCCGGTCGACATCCTCACGTCCGGCGTGGCGACGAGCGTCGTAGGCAGAGGCACCGACCTGACGATCAGCAAGGTCGACAGTGCCGATCCGGTCAACGCGGGCGAGACCTTCTTCTACACGATTACGGCGCGTAACGACGGCCCCGAAGTGGCTGCCAACGTTGCCGTCACCGATCAACTGCCGACGGGCGTCGAGTTCGTCTCGGCGAGCGTCCAGAGCGGCGCGGGCTGGACCACGGCGTCACCCGCAGTTGGCGGCAGCGGTGGACTGGTGATGTTCTCCAAAGCGGGCACGTTCGCCATCGGCGAGGCGGCTACGTTCCGCGTTACGGTACGCGCCAAGACGAACCTCGTCGACGGCTCGCGGCTGGTCAACACGGCGCGCATCTCCACCTCGACCATCGACGTGAACGCGTCGAACAACGCGGCCGAGGAGCCGACCCGTGTGCGCGGACTGGCTGACCTGCGACTGAGCAAGGCCGTGTCCTCTTCGACGATCAACGTGGGCAGCAACGTGTCGTTCGTGCTCACGCTCGCCAACGACGGTCCCAACGACGCAACGGGTGTCACCGTCCGCGACCAGCTACCTGCCGGGCTGACGTTCGTCAGCGCCAGCCCTGCTGCCGCCTACGACGAAATGTCCGGCATCTGGACGGTCGGCACCGTCTCCAGCGGCGGCGCACGGAGCCTCACGATTACGGCGCGCGTCGACCAAGCAGGGCCGATCACCAACGTCGCCCAGGTCGCCTCGTCGGATCAGCCCGATCCTGACTCGGCGCCCAACAACGACGGCGGCAACCAGGCCGAAGACGACGAAGCCGCAGCGACGGTGACAGGCGCTCAGGCCGATCTGAGCCTGACCAAAACGGCCAGCAACGCGACCACGCCGGTAGGCCAGAACGTGACGTTTACGCTCATGCTCTCCAACAGCGGCCCCGACGCCGCGACGGGTGTCCAGGTGACCGATCAGTTGCCTGCCGGACTCACGTTCGTCAGCGCCAACCCCGCAGCCGACTACAACCCGGCAACGGGCGTGTGGAACGTCGGCGCCGTCGCCAACGGCGGCACGAAGATGCTCGAAATCGTCGCCACGGTCGGCGGCGCTGGTCCGTATACCAACGTCGCCCAGGTAACGGCGAGCGACCAGTCCGATCCGGATTCGTCGCCTGCCAACAACGATCCGAGCGAAGACGATCAGGGCAGCGCGACCGTCGGCGGCACCAGCATCGACCTGAGCGTGACCAAGACGGTCATGCCCCACACGATCCGCGCAGGTGAGAACGCGACCTACACCGTGACCGTCCGCAACGACGGATCGCTCAACGCAACCGGCGTCGTGATCTCGGACGTGCTGCCTGCGGGCCTGACGTTCGTGAGCGACAACCCGGCCGGCGCCTACAACATGGCCGGAAGCAACTGGGCCGTCGGCGACGTGCCCATCGGCACCAGCCGCACGCTCGTCGTCGAAGTGACGGCCACGACTGACGGCAGCTTTGCCAACACCGCTCAGGTAGCCGCAGCCAATGAGCCGGACCTCGACTCGACGCCTGCCAACAACGATCCCAACGAAGACGATCAGGACAGCGCGCTACTCACGGTCACGCCGCTGGCCGACCTGAGCGTCACCAAGACCGTCGATGACTCAATGCCCGTCGTTGGCGACAACGTCACGTTCACGATCACCGTCCGCAACGACGGACCGAGCGACGCGACCGGCGTTGAAATCACCGACCCGGTCGTCATCGGACTCGACTACGTCAGCGACACGCCCAGCCAGGGCGGATTCGTCTCGTCGACCGGCGTCTGGACCGTCGGAGCGCTCGCCTCGGGCGCCTCGGCGACGTTGCAACTCACGACGCGCGTCACGCAGATCCACACGCTGACCAATACGGCCCAGGTAACGGCGAGCGATCATCCCGATCCTGACTCGTCGCCCGCCAACGGCGATCCGAACGAGGACGACCAGGCCAGCGTCAACGTCAACGGCACACAGATCGACCTGATGCTGAGCAAGTCGGCGCATCCCGATGCGGTCGGCGTGGGAAGCACCACCACGTTCACGCTCACGATCACGAACAGCGGAACGGCCAACGCAACCGGCGTCGAAGTGACCGACCAGTTGCCCGCCGGACTGACGTTCGTCAGCGCCAACCCCGCCGCCGACTACAACTCGGTGACGGGCGTGTGGACGATCGGAAGCGTCGCCATCGGCCAGACCAAAACGCTCGAAATCGTCGCCACGGTGACAGGTCTCGGGCCGTTCAACAACGTCGCCGAAGTGACGGCAGCCGATCAGCCCGACAAGGACTCGACGCCCGGCAACGGCGACGCTGGCGAGGACGACCAGGACAACGCCGTCGTCAAGGGCTTGCAGGCCGATCTGAGCCTGGGCAAACTCGTCAACGTGACGATGGCGAACGTCGGCGATAATGTCGTCTACACCGTCGTCGTCACTAACGCGGGGCCGACGGCCTCGACTGGTAGCGGCATCTCGGTCGGCGATCAGCTTCCCGCAGGCGTCAGCTTCGGCATGGCGTCCGAAAGTCAGGGCAGCTACGACGCGATGACGGGCATCTGGACGCTGGGCACGCTCGGCGTCGGCCAGAGCGCAGTCCTGACGGTCATCGCTCAGGTCACGGCTGGCGGTCCGATCACGAACGTCGCCGAGATCATCGCTGCCAACGAGCCGGATCCGAACTCGACGCCGAACAACAACGATCCGACCGAGAACGACCAGGACAGCGCGACGATCAACGCAAACCAGCCTGCCGATCTGAGCATCGCCAAGTCGGTCAGTGATCCCGCACCGACAAAGGGTGACGTAGTGACGTTCTCCGTTTCCGCCACCAACGGCGGTCCCGCTGACGCGACGGGCGTCGTGATCCAAGACGTGCTGCCGGTCGGCTTGACGTTCGTCGGCTTCACGCAGCAGCCGGGTGTCAGCTCGACTTACGACCCAGGCAGGCGGACGATCACGTGGACGCTCGGAGCGCTCGCCAACGCGGCAACCGAAACGCTGATGTACATGGCGAGCGTCGACGCGGTCGGATCGTTCACCAACGTCGCGCAGGTGACGGCGAGCGATCAGACCGATCCCGACTCGACGCCCGGCAACGACGATGGTGATCAGAGCGAAGACGACGAAGCCGCAGCCGTCGTCACCAGCGCCTCGCCTTCGGGCGGTGGTGGGGCGGGCGTCGAAAGCGACGGGTCGCTCGCCATGCTGATGGCTCAGCGCCTGTTCGTGCGCCGCCAGGACATCGCGCTGGGCAAAGCCATCATGGCCGCGCCGACTGCGGCTCCGTTCGCCCACTCGTCCGGCAAAGGCGGTAACACGACGCTCGCCGACCTCGTCCCCGCGACCGGCCCCGGTGGGTCGACTGCGTTCGATGTGACACCGCGTGATCTGCTCGGAGTCACCAACGCAAGGGACGTGGTCGCCGCCGACTACACGCGTCCTGACGGGCGCAGAATCGGCGCGATGTTCGGAGCGCTTTCGCCCGGCGGAGTCCTCTACGACCACGCCAAAGCGACGTGTGATCGTCTGGGCGGTGGACGCATGGAAGACGTGCGGATGCTCGACGTAGACGGCAACGGCTTCGTGCTCTCCAAGCTGGTCCACGCCAGCGGCGAGGTCGATTTCGCGGCCAGCTTCGTCGCCTACCGGATGCCCAATGGCTACATCGTCGAGAGCCGCTTCTCGCCCATCCAGTACGACGTGCCTGCGGGCGCGCTGTCGGTCGTCAACCTCCAGGTGTGGAGCGCGGCGCCGGTCTACACGGCTGAGATGGTGCGCAACGTGCTCGCCGAACTCTCCGCTGACGCTCCGGTCACGTTCCGCGCTTCTGGCACGGCTCCGTCGGTGTACGTCGTCGACGGCGGCTACGCCAACGGTGCGATCACGCTGCGGATGCGCAACACGACGGGCCAGAGCGTCACGCTTCCGCTGACCGGATCCATCGCGCGTAGCGAGACGACGGTCGGCACGCGGACGGATGTCGAACAAACGATCACGGTCCCAGCCCCGATCGAAGGCTCGGAGTTCGCGACGGTCCGCCTCGACGTGGGGCCGATCTTCGACGGCTCGTTCCTCATCGACGACGCGCGCTCGGGCGACCAGTTCTACTTCGCCGATGGCACGTGGAGCTACGCACAGGGTGAGGGCACAAGCGTGAGCCGTTTCGAAACGTTCGCGGCCGCCAACGCCGCATCGGTCGAAGACGGCACATTCTCGGTCGAGCGCGCCGCCGTCCTCGCCGGACGCCAGGGCCAGTTCGCCAGCCTCTTCCGCTACCTCCGCTCGGGCGGACAGCCGGTCGACCTGTCGAGCTACTCGCACGTCGAAGTCACCGCTTCAGGAACGGGCCGCGTCCAGGTCGCGCTCGAGAAGGCGTCGATCACAGATGGTTCGGGGCAGTTCGTGTCGACGATTGAACTGGCGAGCAGCGCCCAAACGCTGCGCCTGCCGATGAGCGACTTCGCCCGCGTCGGTGGTGCTCAGGGCACGTTCGAAGCCGACGACGTGACGCTCGTGGCGTTCTATCCGCTCGCCGCTAGCGGACAGGCGTTCGAGATCTCGGTCGAGAGCGTCCGCTTCGTCGGAGGCACGGTAACGGCTATCGGTGACGATGGCAACCCGACCGAGTTGTCGCTCCTGTCCGCGCCCAACCCGGCCCGCGATCAGGCGACGATCCGCTACGGGCTGCCGCAGGCAGGCAACGTGCATCTGGAAGTTTTCGATATGCTGGGCCGCTCGGTCGCCGTCCTGGTCGATGACGTGCGCGCTGCGGGTACGCATCCGGTCACGCTCGACGCCTCGTCGCTGCCCGCCGGAACGTACCTCTACCGCTTGGTCACCGACGCCGGTACCAAAACGGCGACGCTGACGGTCGTTCGGTAAGCGCCGAAGGTTTGACTTTGCATCTAGCCGCCTGCTCTTCCACCAGAGGAGCAGGCGGTTGCGCGTTTGGAGCTTGGGCCTGACCCGGTTATCGCACAGTGCAGAGTCAGTCCTACTGCACGGTGATTGCCGCGTCGCTGCGCTCCTCGCACGGACAAGGGGGAAGGGAAGAAGGTGGAGAAGAGACCACCGGTGTAACCGATTCTCCATCCGCATTCCTCCAACGCAGACTGTGCCGATGCCGATATTGATCGACCTGTGCCGCTCTGCGCGGCACTCCCGGAGGGTTGCCCGAGCGGTCGAAGGGGCACGCCTGGAAAGCGTGTGTGCCAGTTTCTGGTACCGAGGGTTCGAATCCCTCACTCTCCTCCATCCACGCGTCACGCAGGCGGCGATAGCTTCTGCGACCGCGACGCCGTCTTTCTGTCCGACGAATCCCGCCCGCGATGAACAGCATGACCGGCTTCGGCCGCGCTTCGGCGGATCATGACGGAACGCGCGTTGACGTGGAAGTGCGTTCGGTGAACCACCGGACCTCGAGTCGTCTATCCGACTGCCACGCGCACTCGCCGATCGCGAAGCCTCTCTCGTTGCCTACCTGCGCAGCCGCTTCGATCGAGGCAAGTTCAACGTGTCGGTCTCGCTTGAAACGGAAGCCGCAGACCTCGCGCCCGAGGTGAACGTCGATGCAGCCCAAACCTACGGCGGCCTGCTACGCGACCTCGCCAAAGCTGCCGGTACCGACGCCCCGACACTCGCCGACGTACTTCGCTTCTCGGACGTGCTCCGACAGCCCACCGCCGACGATTCGGACGATGGTGAGGTGTGGCGCGTCGCCGAAGTAGCGTTGGCGACCGCCTGCGATCGTCTCGCCCAGGATGCGTGCCCAAGAGGGACAAGCGTTGGCCGACGATATGTCTACCCGCCTCGACGCACTCAGCCGCATGACGGATCAGGTCGAAGCTCGTGCTCCCGGACGCGTCGACGAAGCGCGTGTGCGACTATCGCCGAGCGCTTGGCCGAGATTATGGGCGGCGAGCGCGTCGACTCGGCGCGGCTCGAAGTCGAAATTGCGCTGCTGGCCGACCGGCTCGACGTGACCGAGGAGTGCGTTCGGCTGCGCGCGCACCTGCGCTTCTTTAAAGAGGCTATGGCGTCGGACGAGGCGAGTGGGCGGCGGCTCAACTTTCTGGCGCAGGAGATCGGGCGCGAGGTGAATACGGTCGGATCCAAGGCAAACGACGTGCAGGTGGCGCATCTGGCTGTCGGAATGAAAGAGGAGCTGGAGAAAATCCGCGAGCAAGTTCAGAACGTCGAATGAGCGCGTCACCTCCCCTTATCGTCGCGCTGACGGCACCCAGCGGTGCGGGCAAGTCGACGATCGCACGTCGGTTGCTGGCCGAGCGTGACGATTTGCGGTTCTCGGTTTCGGCCACGACGCGCCCGCCGCGCGAGGGCGAAGTCGATGGCGTCCACTATCATTTTGTCTCGGCCGACCGCTTCCGCGCGATGATCGCTGGCGGCGAACTGCTCGAACACGAAGAAGTGTACCCGGACCGCTTCTATGGCACGCCGCTGTCCGAGGTCGAGCGTGAAGAGGCCGGATCGGTCTTGCTCGACATCGACGTGAAGGGCGCGCTGCGTGTCAAGCGATTGTTCGGCGAGCGCGTGTTGACGCTCTTCATCGCGCCGCCGTCCCTCCAAGAGTTGAACAGTCGGTTGTCGTCACGGGGGACTGAAAGCACCGACACCTTGGCCGTCCGCATGGCGCGTGCATCCGAGGAGATGACGTACGCCGAGCGCTTCGACGCTGTCGTCGTCAACGATGAGTTGGAGGCCGCCGTCGTGGAAACTTCCCGTCGTATCGCTGCATTCTTATCGACTTAATTTCTGTCCAACCCGCATCTATCTATGGCAATCCAGACCACCGACATGGCCGCGCTGACGGCGCAGACGAGCAGCATCTACGAATCCGTCGTCGTGCTGAGCAAGCGAGCCCGTCAGATCTCGTCCAACGAGAAGGCCGATCTCGACAACAAGCTGTCATACTACGAAGGCTTCGGTCCCGAGATGGAAGACACCGCGATGTCGGCGGAGCAGGCACGCGCGTCGATCGAGTTCGAGAAGAAGCCCAAGGCCAGCGAGATGGCTATTCGGGAGATGGAAGGGCACGAGGTGTACTTCCGCTATACTGAGGAAGAGGATTCGTTCTGAGTTGGCTAGCCTCACAATCTTCGGAGGGCGCATCCTGTTTGGGGTGTGCCCTTCTTGGTTTTGGGTACTCGCTGCGCGGAGCCTTCTTTTGCCTTGACCCAAAAGGAAGCAAAAAGTCAAGGCTTACGTCGCATCGGCGGACGCTGCGCTCCGGTCGCTAAAATCGTCTAAACTCGCTGCGCTCAAACAGGACGATTTCGGACGCTCTCTGCGCTCCTCGTCTTTATCGCCGATCCGTCTGAGGCCGACTCTTTCCCTGTCTCACGTTTTCTCACTGCTCTTCTAGCATGTCTGATTATCTGCTCTCACTCGAAGGCCGCAAGATTCTCGTCGGTGTGACGGGCGGGATCGCGGCGTACAAGGCGGCGCTGCTGATTCGGGCGCTGCGGCGGGCGGGAGCGAGCGTGCAGGTGGTGATGACCGAGCACGCCGAGCGGTTCGTGAGCGCGCTGACGCTGGGCGCGCTGGCAGATGGGCCCGTGCACACGACGCTGTGGCCCGAGCGTGCCGAGGCCGGCTGGACGCAGCACGTGCATCTGGGCTTGTGGGCCGACCTGATGCTCGTCGCCCCGGCAACGGCGCAGACGTTGTTCAAGCTGGCGCATGGATCGTGCGACAACATGCTGACGGCCGTCGCGCTATCGCTGCGGTGCCCTCTGGTGGTGTGCCCGGCGATGGACCACGACATGTACCTCCACCCGGCGACCCAAGCCAACCTCGAAACGCTGCGAGGCCGAGGCGTCCACGTGATGCCGCCCGAGTCCGGACCGCTGGCGTCGGGACTGGTGGGACAGGGGCGCTTGCCCGAGCCGGACGCTATCGTCGCCGAAGTGGTGCGCGTGCTGGGGGAGGCGCAGGACACGTCGATGAGCGGAAAGCGCGTGCTCGTGACGGCTGGACCGACCCGCGAACATGTCGACCCCGTCCGTTTTCTCTCCAACCCGTCTACGGGCACGATGGGGTTTGCGATTGCAGCCGAAGCCGCACGCCGGGGCGCCGACGTGACGCTGATCGCTGGCCCGGTTGCGCTCGAAACGCCGCCGGACGTGACGCGCATCGACGTGACGACGGCCAAGGAGATGCACGCTGCTGCGAGCGAGCACGCATCCGCCGCCCATCTGGTCGTGATGACTGCCGCCGTCGCCGACTACGCGCCCGCCGACACACATCCGCATAAGATGAAGAAGGGCGACGGTGATCTGACGCTCCGGCTGGTCCGCACGCCGGACATCCTCGCCAGCTTGGGCGCCAGCAAACCGGCCGGGCAGACACTCGTCGGTTTTGCGATGGAAACACAAAACGGAGTCGCCAACGCGCTTGCCAAGATGGAGCGCAAGCGGCTCGACGCCATCGTGCTCAACGTGCTGGGCGAGCCGGGCGCAGGCTTCGGGACCGGCACCAACCGCGTCACACTGCTGCGCGCCGACACTGCGGAAGAACTACCGAAAGCGGGTAAAGCCGATGTCGCCCGAATGCTGCTCGACCGCTTAGCCTAAGCAACGTTGACATTCGACTGGGCTCGCTCGTGCGGTCCGCTTGATGCGCGCTGCTTCGTTGGCCTGCATCGCCGGGGCTGCGGCCCCGTCTGCTTCGACCGCCTCGCAGCGCGCCCAATCGACCTCGCAGCCGCTTCGCCTCGCTGATCGTCACCGTTGCCTAGTTAGTAGTAGAATCGGTTTCGAGAACTTTTGCGTTGCGAGATAGAAAGTCAGTCGGGGTCATGCCGGTATGCTTGCGGAACGACTGCGAGAAGTGCGATACGCTCTTAAAGCCGACCGCGTAGGCGACCTCGCCAATCGTTCCCTCACGCGCGGCCAGCAGGCTGCGGGCATGGCCGAGCCGAGCCGATCGCAAGTAGGCCGACGGTGTGACGCCGAGCAGATCGCCCAGGCGGCGGTGCAGCGTGCTCCGGCTCGTGTCGACGGACTCGGCCAGCGTGTCGACGGCGAAGTCTTCGTCGCTCATCTGCTCATGGACGACGCGGGCCACCTGTTCGAGGAAGGCGCTGTCGGAGGCTGAGAAGTCGCCTTCGAGGGGCTGAGCCAGTGGAGCCGCAGCCCAAGTGCTCATCCGCTCGCGCAGGCGTTTGCGGGACGCGATGCGGTTGGCGATGCGGACGCACAACTCGCGCACGTCGAACGGCTTGGTCAGGTAGTCGTCGGCGCCGACGCCCAGACCCTCCAGCTTCTCGTCGGCAGTCGCCTTAGCGGTGAGCAGGAGGATTGGGATGAAGTCGGTCGCCGGATCTGATTTGAGGGCGCGGACCAGAGCGAAGCCGTCCATGCGGGGCATCATCACGTCGCTCACGATCAGGTCGGGCGGCGTCTCGCGCGCCAGGGCCAGCGCTTGCTCGCCGTCGCGCGCCTCGACGACGCGGTAATCGGCAGCGAGGTGGCCGCGGACGTACGCGCGGATGTCCGCGTGGTCGTCGACGACGAGGACGGTGGGGCGCTCGTCGTCCGGCTCAGCCTCGCCGCTCAGGTCGACCGGATCAGCGTCGCCTCGAGCAACGGGGTCGGGCGATGCCGTGGCCAGCGTGCGGACGTGCGGCACGGCGTCGGCGGCGTTTGCCAGTGTGGGCAGGGTCAGCGTGAAGGCGGCACCCAGGCCCGGCGTGCTCTCGGCCGTCAGCGTGCCGCCGTGCAACTCGGCCAGATCGCGCGCCAGCGACAGCCCGATGCCGCTGCCCGCCTGCACGTCGGTTGCCGTAGCGTCGGACTGGTAAAATCGGTCGAACAGGCGCGGCAGTTCGTCCGGGGCGATGCCCGGCCCACTGTCGCGGATCGTCAGCAGGGCGCGGCTGCGGGCGTCGACCGAGCCGTCGCCGCGAGCGTCGTCGGTGCGCAGCTCGAGTCGGATCGTGCCGCCCTCGGGCGTGAATTTGAACGCGTTCGAGAGCAGGTTGACGACGACTTGCTCCAGCTTGTCGGCGTCGACTTCAGCCCAGATCGGTCCGGGCGGCGCCTCCACGTCGAAGCGCAGCCGGCGGCGCTCGGCAAACGGCACGAACGGCGTCGCGCAGTCGCGGGCGAACGCACACAGGTCGACCGGCGCGGTGTCGAGGCGCAGCGCTCCGGCGTCGAGCTTGGCCACGTCGAGCAGCTGCCCGATCAGGCGCAGCAACCGGCGGCTGTTGCGCAGCGCCAGGTCGACGTAGCCGCGCGCCGAGGGATTGAGCGACGGGTCGCGCTCCAGGTCTTCGAGCGGGCCGATGGCGAGCGTGAGCGGCGTCCGAAACTCGTGGCTGACGTTGGTGAAGAACCGGCTCTTGGTGCGGTCCAACTCGATCAGCCGGGCAGCCTGCTCGTCGGTCGTGCGCTTGGCCGCGCGCAACTCGGACGTACGCTCGGCGACGGTCTGCTCGAGCACGACTTCGCGCCGCCGCACCTGTGCCACGCGGTACCGATACATGTATATCGCCAGCGCGATCAGCGTCAGCATCACTAGGGCTCGAAACCACAACGTCTCGAAAAAGCGCGGCGTTACAGCGAGCGTGGCTATTGCGGACCCCGTCTCATCCCATCCCTCGCCGGGCCGGGCTGCCTGGACCTCGAACACGTGCTCACCCGGCGGCAGGTTCGTGTAGGCAACGCTCTGGTCGGTCGTCGTCGTCCACTCGTCGTTGAGGCGGCTCATGCGGTAGCGGTAGCGCGCTCCCGGCGCTCCGACGCGGACGGCCGCGAACCCTATCGTCGCCGCCCGTTCGTCGGCTCCCAAACGCACTGACCGGCTGGCGCTCACGGCCGCACCCTCGTCCTCGCCCGTCCGGTCTTCGCCGTCCACATCGACGCGCGTGATGACGAGGTGCGACGCCGGCGCGTCCTCAATCGCGCTCGGGTCGATGATCGAGAGGCCTTCGACGCCCCCGAAATAGATGCGCCCGTCCGAGCCTACAAACGCCGCCGACGTGCGAAACGGGGGCAGCTGCGCTCCCGATTCGCGTCCGAACACGCGCACCGACCGGTCGGCCGGATCGAGGCGCACGATGCCCTTGTCCGTCGCCATCCAGAGCATTCCCTCGGCGTCGAAGCGGAGCGAGATGACGTCGTTGGTCGGAAGCGTGCTGCTCGAGGCGAGCAGGTGCTCGAACGCGCGCGTTTGGGGATCGAAGCGGCTCAGCCCCGATCCCAGATAGGACAGCCAGAGAGCACCGTCCGGTCCGATGGCGAGGTCGCTCACGTAGTCTCCGGCGACCGTCGAGCGGTCGAGCGGATCATGGGAAAAATGCTCGAACGTTCCGGTGTCAGGGTCGAAACGGTCCAGCCCGGCGCGCCACGTACCCAGCCACAGCACGCCGTCCGCGTCCTCGACGAGCGCGCGTGCCACGTCGAAACCGGGCGAGGTGCCGGGCGCGTCGGGGTCGTGGCAGTAGCGCGTGACCGTGCCGGTGTCGCGGTGCAACTCGCTCAGGCACCCTTCGCCCAGCCCGCTCACCATCCAGAAGCGCCCCTTGCGGTCTTCGTGGAAGCGCCACGGCACCATCGCGAACAGGCCGCTAGGATCCTCCCGGTCGGGCGCAAACCGAGACGTGAGCGTCATCGCCTGCTCGTCGACCGTAAAGACGCCTTCGCCGACGATGCCAGTCCACAGCGTGCCCTGCCGGTCGCGGTAGAAGTCGGCGGCGGTATGGTCGTTGTACTGGGCGACGCTGTCGACGCGCTGCCGGTCTGGCGAGATGCGGTAGGGACCGGACGCGTAGCTGCCCGCCCAGATGGTGCCGTCCGGATCGGCGTGGACGCCCCAGATATTGGGAGAGGGCAGCCAAACGGGCGACGATCTGGGCCCCAGATGAGTGATCGGCGGCGCGTGCCAGGTGAAGAGCGCGACGCCGGACTCGCTCATTCCCGCCGCCACGATTCCGGTCGACGGGTTGAGAGCGAGCGAGTGGATCGGGCCGTCGGGCATCGAGCTAGGATCGCTCGCCACGTGCGGATACGATTCGAGCCGCTCGGGTTCGCCGGGGCGAGCCGATGAGAGCCGGTGCAGTCCTTCGTCCGATCCGATCCACAGGCCGCCCGATGGGTCTTCGAGCAGCGCGCGGACGTGCGATACGCTGCTGTAGCCGTCGGTCGGTTCGATGTCCGCCCACTGAGCGACCTGCACAAACGCGTCCCGGTCGGGGTCGTAGCGTAGCAGCCCGGCGCTGCCTCCGGACCAAAGCGACCCGTCGCGGCGCACCACGAACGCGTCGGTCACAGGTATCCGGTCCTCGACGCGGCGCCCGGACGCGTCGGCATGTCCGACTGGCGTGGACCGGCCGGTTACCGAAGCCGCGCCTTCGACCTGATCAGCGCTGAGCCGGTGGATACCGTCTTCGCCCGTGCTCATCCACAGCGCGCCGTCATCGGTGCGGATCATCGCGTCGACTATGTTGCGGTGAGGCGTGAGCGAGTCGACGGGAAACAGGCGGTAGCTGCGCGCCTCAAGCGTTTGGGGGTTGACGCGAAACGTGCCGTCGCGGATCGTCGTGGCCCAGAGCGATCCGTCGGGGTCGGCGTAGAGAAAATTGAGTTCCTGGGGGACCGAGTGGACGCGCTGCATGGCGTCGCGCGTGGTGTCGTAGCGGTGGAGGTAGAGAAACGTCGAGACCCAGAGCGCGCCGTCGGTCGTGCGAGCGAGGTCGAACACGCCCGCCGTGAGCGTCGTCGTGTCGAACGGGACGGGGCGGTACGTGTGCACGCGCGAGCCGTCGTAGCGGTTGAGCCCGGTCTCGGACCCGATCCACAGAAAGCCCAGCTCGTCGAAGAGCAGCCCATATCTGACCGCAGCGTCGGCCAGCCCGTCGCGCTCGTCGAGGTGTTGAACGCTGAGGCTCGCACCGGTGAGCCGAGCGGGATGCGCCGTCTGAACCTGAGCGTGCGCGCCTAACAGCGGCGCCCAGGCCAAGGCCAAAACGAAGAGAGAACACGTGCGCATGAGGTGGTGGGCGGCCGGTGGGGCGGGCTCTTTTAGTATACCCAAGGGGCAAGCCCTTCGCCGCGATTGCTGTGTCGGATTCGTCTCATCCGTGTCGCAGGCGTCGCATGCGACCTGTGCGACACGATTGCGACGCAGGTGACACACGTTTTCGCTCTCGGTGGGGGATGTTAGGGACCGCTGCGACGCCTTCCGCTCGCCGCCGACCCGAGATGCCCATGCCCGACACCCCTTCGACACCCGGACGCGCTGCGCTCCGCTCCGACGAAGTCCGTTTGGCGCTCGACATCCTCGCGTCTGAACTCGACGTGCGCTCTCCCAGCGCTCCGCCGCCCGCCGACACCGACTCCGATGCCCGCTTCGTCCCGCCGACTGCCACGCCCCGCACGCCCGACGATGCCCGCGCTTCCGACTGATTCTCTCCCGACGACTACCCCCGCCACCATGCCGTCTCGCTTCTCCACTCTCCTCACTACGCTGATCGTAGCGCTGCTGCTCGGTTTCACGGCTCAGGCGCAGACCTTCGTCACCAACGTGGACGATAGCGGACCGGGATCGCTTCGTCAAGCCCTAGTCGACGTTCCTAGCGGCGGTACCATCGTGTTTAGTTCCAACGTGTGGAGCCGGAGCGGTCCCGACCCGATCGTGCTGACGAGTGGCGAGCTCGTCATCACCAAAGGCATGACGATCGAAGGGCCCTCGTTCAAGCCGATGGTCATCAGCGCCGAGGGCAACTCGCGCATGTTCACTATTGCCACGACGGAACCAGTCACGTTTAGCTCGCTGATCCTTCGAGACGGAAATGCGGGCGGGGGGTTCGAACGCGGCGGTGCGATCAACGCGCATCGCCAGTTCGGCTCCAATCTCACAGTCGACGGCGTGACGTTCGAGGGCAACCGGGCCGTGTTCGGCGGCGCCATTTCGATGGTGTTCGGCGACCGGCTGACGGTGCGCAACAGCACGTTTCGCAACAATACGGCGGATGGAAATGCGGAGTCTTCAGGTGGTGCCATATTCGTTAGCGGCGTCTACAACGTGTCGGTTGAGGAAAGTCTCTTCGAGCAGAACACGGCGCGCGAGAGCGGAGCCGTAGAACTGTACGGGTTCGACCGAACCGACGTGTCGAACTCGGTCTTTGCCGGCAACACGTCGGCTAGCGGCGGGACGGTTCTGGCGCGAGCGCAAGCAGGCGGAATCAGCGGCTCGGTCCTTTCCGACGTGGGTGGGTGTAGCACGACGGACGTGCCGGTCGGCAGCGGCGGCGACAACGTATTCGCCTCGGCTGCTGCGGCTGCCTCGTGCAGTTCGGTAGCCAGCGACCGCGTCGTTCCGGGAAACCCGCTGATCGACCTCTCGCTCGACCCTGTCCAGATCGTCCGGGGTATCGCCGATATCAACTGGCCCGTGGGTGTAGCAGAGTTTTACTCGTCGCTTGACATCACGTGGACGAGCGAGTTTAACAACAGCCCACGCATCGTCTCGACGGTTGCCGCATCAGCCGGTACGGTTCGAGACATCAATCAGGTGAGACTCGGGTATCGGCAGGAGTACTGTTTCGCTCCGTCGGGTGGAGGTCTCAGCTCGACCGTCTTGGGTCTTCTCATCAAGTGCCTAACCATCGATCCTCCCCTTCCGCCCGTGACGGCGCTCACTGCTACCAGCGCCGACGAGCGCTACGACGCCGTCCAGCTGACGTGGACTCCGCCGAGCGTGGTGTCTTACCAGCGCGGTATCTATGTGTACCGCCGCGCGCTCGCACCCGGCGAAACCGCGGCGCCGTGGGCATTCGACGCGTCGGATCGCTTGACGCCTACTCCACTTTCCGACACTGCGACAGACTACACCGACGACACCGCCGTGCCGGGCACGCGCTATGCATACGCCGTTCGGTTCATGGCGTATGCGCTTGAGAGCGATGCCCTCGTCGTCGAAGGGGTGCGCGGCGTGCTGCCTCCGCTCGTGAGTGTCGAGCACGAAGACCGCATCGCGCTGGCGTGGCCCGCGTCGCTGTCGAGCCGGTTCCAGCAGATGCGCATTCACAGGCGCTTGCTCGCATCGGGCGAGGCGCCCAACGGACAACCCGGCGCGCTGCTAGCCGTGGCGGCTCCGGTTGCAGGTGGCTACGGCGACCGCACGGCTCTGCCGATGCAAGCGTATGAGTACTGCCTAGTCGGAGTGGAAGCGGACCAAAGCAAGTCCACTCTGACGTGCACGTCCGCCCGGCGCGTTATCCGCCCGGTTACCGGGCTAGCAGCGACCCAGGGCACGCGCGGCGACCAGGTGCGCCTGACGTGGCGCGACGCATCCACGGTGGCGGACCGTACGCTGCGTGTTTACCGCGCCGAACTGGGCACGCAGGATCTGGCCGACGTGACGTTTTCGAGCGCCGACGTCGTCGCCGACGCACTCGGTGCGGGTGCCAATGGCTTTGTCGACGAGACGGCCGTTGGAGGCGTCCGCTACGCCTACGCCGTCGCAACGGTGAGTCAGGGCGTGGAGAGTGAGCGCGTGCGAGCCGTAGGCTTCCGCGCCGTCGTTCCGGCTGCGGTCGATCTGGTAGCGAGCGATGGCACCGATCCCAACGCGGTCGTGTTGTCGTGGAAGCTGGGCGAAGCGTTCGCGCTGTCGGGCTTCGACGTGTACCGCGAACTGCTGACTGCGCCTCTGACGGGTGACGGCGTGCTGGACCCGGCGGCTGCACTTCTGACGACCGTCGCCGAGGCAGGCGCCGCGGCCGGAGCGCGCTATACCTATCGCGACGAAACGGCCGACGCCTCGGCGTACTACGAATACTGCGTCGTCACGCGCGACGCGTCCGGCGGCGCATCGGCGGCCGTTTGCGATGCCGGTAGCCGAACCGGTCTGCTGCCTCCGATCAACTTATCTGCCACGAACGGCGATTTCGACGACCGGGTCGATCTGGCGTGGACCGACGCCGGGCCGGACGAAACCGGCTACGTCGTGAGCCGCGTCTGCGTATCAGGACGTGATGGCGACGTGTGCCCGGCGAATCTGACAGCGCTCGTCGAGATCGCCGACTTAAGCCCCACCGCGCGTTCTTATTCGGACCGCGACGCCCTCCAGGGTTTCACGTATGAGTACCGCGTCGTCGCCACCACGACGGCCGGTGCAACGAGCGCCGCCGCGACCGCCAACGGTAAGCGAGCCGACGTGCTCGGGCCGAACGCCGTCCGTGCTACCGACGGCACGCACGAAGACCGCGTCGACGTGTCGTGGGCGACCGACGCCACGACTGCGATGGTGCATCACGTCTACCGAGGGGGCAGCCTGATCGCCGTTCTACCTCCCGACGTACTCACGACTGCCGATAGAAACGTAGCCTCAGACGTGCTCGCCGACTACTGCGTCTCTACGCTCACCGTACCCGTCGGCGCACCGCAGGCCGCCGTCGCCCAGGCTCGCGCCGACATCTCGGCCCTGCTCACCGGTGCGTCCTCGAACGCCAACCTGACCACGCTCGCCGCTCAAACCCAATCGTTCGTCACGCGCGCAACCGTCTCGGCTAGCACGTCGGCCCCTGGCGCGGCTGCTCCTGACGGACTGACCGAGACCGTTCCCGTGTGCGACTCGGGGCACCGCACTCTCCGCGCGCCGACAGGCGTTACGGCGAGCGACGCCGCTCAGGGCGACGACGAGCGCTGGGTTCGCATCCGCTGGACCGATGCGAGCCAGGTCGAGAAGGGCTACCGCCTCTACCGCTGGCCGACGACCGGCACCGACACGATGCTCGTCGCCCGTTTGGGACCCAGCAGTGTCCAGGCGCTCGACACGACCGCCGTTCCCGGACAGCGCTACGTCTACGCTGTGCGCGCCTACGACGCCATTGGTCCCCAGCAGACCGACGCGCTCGGCACCTGGGGCGGACGCTCCGTCATCACCGACGACAGCGGCAACACCGTCGCTCAGAACGAGGGCCGCCGCGAACTGCTCGCCCCGACCGACGTGCGCGCCGCCGACTCGGCCAGCGAAACGCACGTCGCGATCACGTGGAGCGACAACTCGGCCGTCACGGACGGAGCCGGGTACAACGTCTATCGCCGCCCGGCAGGCACCGCTCAGGCTGAACTGCTCGTCGCCACGGTCGGCCCGCGCGCAACGTCGGTGCGGGACACGCTGGACGGCACTTCGTACGGCGTCGCCTACGTGTACCGCATCGCCGCCTTCGACCGCTACGGCGAGTCCATACCGTCGGCCCAACTGAGCGACCGCGACGAGGGCAACACGGCGGTCCTGCCGCCGGGCGATCTGCGCGCCTCGATGAACTATCCCAGCCAGATCGTCCTCGCCTGGAACGACGCGTCACAGGTCAACACCGACTATAGGATCACGCGCGACGGCACGCTGCTGGCGACCATAAGCGACGGCGGCACGTACACCGATCTGGCAGCTACCACGGCCGACCACAGCTACTGCGTCGCTGCGGTCACGTCAAACGCTGCCTCGGCCAAAGCGTGCGCGACTGGGCGGCGTTCGAGCGGCCCTCCGCCCATCGTGGCGAGCGGATTCGGTCTCTCCCTCTCGGCCCCGTCGACTCCGTCGGGCGTGACGCCGGGCACATATCTCGGCTTCAACCTTGCCGCCGATGGCGAAACCGTGCTGGCAAGCGCGCACACGCTGGGCGCCGACGCCCGGGGAGCCGCATACGTCTACAGTCGCACGTCGGGCGGATGGCAGCTCGACCAGACGCTCAGCCAGGGCAGCGGCTACATCTATCAGGGACGCGGCCTTGCCGTGAGCGGCAGCGTGGCCCTCGTCACTGCGCACGGAGGCTTCGGCGATGTGGCGATGACCAGCTACAAATACTCGCGCAACTTGGGCAAACCCACCAACAGCACGGAGCGCTACAAACTGACGGCTACCTATAACGATGGCGCTGTGTACGTCTACACCAAGGGAGCGGGCGGCTGGACGATCAGCGACGCGCTGCGTCCCGGCGGAACGGGACTGCCGGTCACGACGGCGAGCCAACTCGAAGACTGCATTCCCGATCAGTACAGCGGCAGCATCGACCTGACGAGCGGGCCGTGTGCCGACGGCGTCTTTACCACTTTGGCCTATGACGCGGCGTACGAAACGCAGGTCCCCGATGGCATCTCGACGAGCGTGTTTACGAGCGGCCGAGTCGAGACGCTCAATAATGGCCAGACCAACCTCAAACGCACGGGGAGCTACACCGCCGTCACCGGGTTCGGCGAACTCGCCGCGCTCGACGGCTCGTGGGCGTTCGCGACGGCTCCGCGAGTCGGAAACGGCAGCGCCGACGACGTCTACGTCTACAACCGCACCGGCAGCGGGTGGGAATACCGTGGTCTCATCCAGCCCGACGCCGACATCGCGTCGATTGCGGTCAAAGGCCAGTGGATGGTCATCGGCGACAGGCGCCGCCGCGCCGCGCACGTCTACCGCAACCAGGGCGGATCGTGGGGCTTCGTGCAGACGCTCGACCCAGGACTGACGGACCACTATGGCGCGGCGGTCTCCATCCTGGGCGACCGGATCGCAGTTGGCGGCTACGGCAATGTCGCTCGCGTCTATGCCTTCGACGGTGCCTCGTTCGAGGTCGAGCAGTCGTTTTCCACGCCGCCCGGAGCCTCTCCTGCCAGCGGGTTCGGAACGGGTATCGCTCTGAGCGAATCGGACGACACCGAGTTTCTCGTCATCGGGTCTGATCGGCAGTCGGCCGGATACGTGTACTCGCGTAGCGGCACCGAGTGGGTGTACTCGGGCGCGCTCAAAGGACCGTCCGGGACGACGGGGATAGGCCGCAGCGTGGCGCTCGTCGGCAGTGAAGTCGCCATCGGTTCGCAGAGCGGGACGGGCGCCATCTACTTCGGGCGGTTGGGCCTGCGTCCCGAGGACGCGACCGCGTCCGATGGCACGTTCGACAATCGCATCCAGGTACGCTGGACCGACCGCACCGACATCGAAGACGGGTACCGCATCTATCGGAGCGCCGACACGGAAACCGGCTATCAGGTCATCGGAACCGTGGGTAAAGACGTAGGCGTGTTCGACGACGTGCTCGCCTTGCCGGGCAGCGCGTTCGAGTACTGCGTCGCCGCCTACGTGCTGGGCAAGGACGGAGACGAGCAAGAGATCGAATCGCTGCGCAGCTGCGACATCGGCTGGCTGGCTCCCAACGGACGCATCGGCGGGCGCATCGCGTCGAGGGAAGGCGCGAGCGTGTCGGGCGTCGACGTGTGCCTGGCGCCCAGCTCGAACCGTGGCCTGCTGCTCGATGGCATCGGCGGCGCTGCCGTCGGCGACGGTTTGAACACGCTACCCAGCGCATTCACGTTCGAAGCGTGGGCCAAGCGCAGCCGCACCAACGCCCAAGAGTTTCTCTTCAGCCACGGCGCAGAGGGGCAGACGGAGCGCAACCTGCACATCGGCTTTCGGGCGACGGGCGACTTCACGGTCAGCTTCTGGGGCAACGACGTCAACCTGCCTCTGGCTAGCTTTTCGGATGGATACGACGCGACTGCATGGAACCACTGGGCCGTCACGGTAGACGGAGCCGACCGTCAGGTGTATCTGAACGGTCGTCCCATCGGCGGGGTCGAATCCGGCACCGGCGGTGTCTACCAGGGCAGCGGAGACGTACTCATCGGCGCGCGCGCCATCGGCCAGGGCGTCGGCGATGCGTTTTCGGGCTTGATCGACGACGTGCGCGTGTGGAACGGTGTGCGGACGCCCGATCAGATCGCAGACCGGCGAAGCAGCACGCCGAGCACCCAAGCCGATCTTGCCGCCTACTGGCCGCTCGATCAGACTACGGCGGCCGTGGCGCCGGACATTACGGCTCAGACGGCGCACCTCACCCTGCGTGGCGGCGCGCACTGGGCTGCCGGAGCGCCCGGCTTCGAGGCCTGCCGCACGACCGATAGCGAGGGCGCCTACACCTACTCGGGCCTGCGCTACGGCGAAGGACAGACGTTCGAAGTGCGGCCTACCCAGGAAGGACGCACGTTCCGCCCCGGCGCGCAGAGCGTCAGCCTCTCGCCCGAAAGCCCCGTCGCCAACCAGGTCGACTTCACCGACGCGTCCGCCTTCACGTTCGAGGGCCGAGTCACGCTCTCGACCGGTGCCGGTGCCGATTCCGTCTTTATCTACGTCGACGATGAACTGCGCGACGTGACCAAAACCGACGGCACGTACCGCGTGTCCGTCCAGCCGACGACGGCCGACGACGGCAGCAACCGCACACGGACTCTGCGAGCCGAACGCGTCGACTCGGCGGGCACCAACGTATTCGAGTTCAACCCGGCGACCATCGTTCGACCGGCCGTGGGCAACCTGTCGGATCTCAACTTCGCTGTCACGACGCAGCGCAGGCTCGAAGGCTTCGTCGGCGGTGGATGCGGCAAAGAAGTCGGAACGGCCATCCTCAACGTGCTGACTGAAGCAGGCCGCATGGTCTACGAAGGCGTGCAGGCCGACCCCAGATTTACCGTCGCGCTGGCTCCTCAGCGCTACCTCGTCGAAGTCGTCGACGTGCAGAACGTCCCCGCACCGCTGAGCCGCGCTGACTTGCTCGCGTTCTATCAGGGACTGGGCCAGCAGCGTGTCGATCTGACGTTCGCCGATGCCAGCATCGACCTGACGTACCGTGCGCCCATCGAAGTGCGCTTCGTCGGTGCGCCCCAGGCGTCGTCGTCGTGTGCGTCGGGTCTGCTCGTCGGAGAGCGCGCGCTTTCCAACGTGCCGATCATCGCCGAGAACGACACGCTCAACCTGTCGGTCGAAGTATTCGAGCGCTACGGGCCGTCCGAAACGTGCGCCGTCGAGGGAGCCGTCGTCAGCTTCGTAGATGGCTTCAACGGAACGACCCGAGTCGACACGACCGACGCAAAAGGCGTAATCGCCTTCGGAACGCGCGCTCTGCTACCCGAAACGACGGCCGGAGCCGTCGTGGGCGGCGTCGACCGCTCCTACCAGCGTGCGCTGACAGCGTCGGCCGAAGTGACGGGGCGCGGCGCGACGACTGAGACGCTGTGGGCCATCATCGAAGGCTACCACGAGCGCACGTCGGGCAACAACGTCGTTACTGCGGTCACCGCCGAGACGCCGCTACTGGTCTTGCACGATCCGCCCGGATCGAATTCGTCGGCGTTCGTCGAGCAGGGCACACAGGTGTGCAGCCGGTTCAGCAACATGAGCGTCGCCAACGCAGAATTTGGCTTCGCTCAAGACTTCGAAGTCGGCTTCAAGTCGCTCATCGGGTTCGGCGTGTCGGTCGAAGCCGGAGGCGCGGCGGTCTACCAAAACAGTTTGATCGCCGGAGTGGGCGGCGGCGGCGGCAACGCCATCGAGACCTGCATGACCACGACCAAGCGGTTCGAAACGAGCGACGACGCCGGAGCCGTCGGAGACGACGTGTACATGGGCGCTGGGCTGAACCTGCTCTTCGCGCTGGCCGACCGCATCGAACGCGAGGCACCGGGAAGCTGCAAGCTCAACGTGACGCAGACGCTGGCCGCCGACTTCGACCGGCAAGATCCGTTCTCGACGACCTACGTCTACAGCACATCGCACATCCGCGACACGCTCATTCCGTCGCTCGAAAACCTGATCGCAGCAGGCGGCGACCGCGACGTGAACGAAGATCCTCGCGAAGCGCTCAAACTGTCGCAGTCGCTCGAAAACTGGCGCGGACACTTGAGGCAAAATGCGCTCGCCATCGACGCCGCCGTGGAAAACGGTGACAAGGTCGAGAACTACTCGTGGAGCGCCAACAGCGCCTTCTCGTGGAGCCAGCAGGCCGATACCAACCGGGCTGAAAACTTCGTGTTCAACACCGCCTTGACGTTCAACAACAGCGTCGGTGTCAAGCTGACGATTGCCGGGTACGACACCGAATACTTCTACGTCATCAACGGCTCGCAGGAGAACGTGATCGAGAAGGGGACGGACGAGAACACGACCGAAACCATCGGCTACACGTTCTCGGACGTCGACGGTGGCGACGTGTTCTCGGTCGACGTGGGGACGGACGAACGCTTTGGCACGCCCGCCTTCCGCGTCGTCGGAGGACGCTCGTCGAACCCGTACGAGAGCGGCACCGAGTCGCGCGACAAGCCGCAGATGAGCATCTTTCCGTCCATCCTGAGCGGCATACAGCCCGACGATGCGGCCACGTTCGAACTCACGCTCACCAACGCAAGCGAGAGCACCGAGCGGCGACGCTACGTGCTCGCGGCCGGTGCCAAAGCCAATCCGAACGGACTGGTGATGAAGGCCGGCGGCAGCGTGCTGGGCAGCCAGGTCTATACGATGGAGGCGAGAGAAAGCATCACGGTCAAGATGGACGCATTCCGTGGGCCTTCGGGCTACAGCTTCCGCGATGTCGAACTGTATTTCCTCCCCGAAGCCGAATTCGACATCTGGACTGGCGACACGCGTAGTGCGTATACGGGACCGCTGGGTACGGCGCAGTTCTCAGTCGAATATCAGCCTCCGTGCAGCCCGGTTGAGCTGGTCGAGCCGCTGACGGGATGGCGCATCAACGCAGACCACGCCACCGCTTCTCGGATGTTGACCGCGCGCGGCTTTACGCTCGACGGGACCGACAAGCAAGCCGTCGGCTTTCAATTCCGCCGCGATGGCGCTGCATGGCAGAACATCCACGAGAAAACCGCTGACCTTTTGGTTGGCGAGAACAGCATCGAGTTCGAGTGGACAGGCATGGAAGACGGCGACTACGAAGTGCGGGCGTACACGCGGTGCAGTCTCGGAAGCGAAGTTGTCCGCAACGAAACCGCGTCGGTTTCCGGCATCGTCGACCGCGTGCTTCCTCAAGTGCTGGGTACGCCCCGTCCCGCCGACGGCGCGCTCGACCTGGGCGACGACGTGACGATCCGCTTCACCGAAGCCCTGGACTGCGCCACGGTCCGCACCGACCGCCAGACGGTTGCCGGATATCATGCTCTCGGCATTCGCGACGCGCAGAACAACCCAATTGGCATCGACGCCGTCTGCGAGGGGCGTGAGGTGACGCTCGTTCCCCAAGACGAAGACTTCTGGGCCGATCACGAGGGCAATGCCTTCACTGCATTCGTGAGCGTTCCCGAGCGAGGGTTCGCTACGGGCCAAAACGGCCGTGTATTGCGGGGCCTGACCGACCGAGGTGGCAACCCGCTCGCCGATGCGGGGGGAGACGAACTCAGAGGACAGAAAGAGGTGAGATGGCCGTTTGTCGTGCGCCGCAGCATCCTGCGCTTCTCGCCGCCCAACGTCGCCATCGACCTAGGACGTGGACAGGGCACGACGGCAACCGCAATCCTCGCCAACGACGACGCCAGCGAGCGCACCATGAAGATCGCCGGGGTGCCCTCGTGGCTCAGCCTGCGCGTCGGTGCCGGGCTGGACACGACCGCGACCGACACGCTCGCCACGCTACCCGCTGACGGGCGCCTGCCTCTGACGTTCGACGTGGCCGACACGCTCGGCATGGGCCGCCACACCGCCGAGGTGTGGACGTATGGTGTGACCACGACCGGAGCAATGGCCGTCGTCGACTCGAGCCAGGCCGCGCGCCTGCGCTTCGACGTGCTCGTCGGCTGCGCGCCGCCTAGCTGGCAGCTCGACCCCAACACGTTCGCCTACTCGATGCAGATGATGGCCGACGTGCGCATCCCGCTGTCGGACAACCCGCTCGATAGCGGACTTGACCGCTCGTCGGGCTATCGCACGCTCCAGGACGGTATGCTGGCCGCGTTTGTCGGTAGTGAACTGCGCGGACTGGCCGAGATGTCGGCCATCGGTACCTCAATGCGCGCCGCGATGACCGTCTGGGGCAACCGCGAGCGTGGAGAAGCTATTCGCTTCGAGGTCTACGACCCGGCCTCGTGCGTCCGCTACACGGCGGCCGGACCGGGCGCGTCGTTCGCCAGCGGCAAGCAGGTCGGCTCGCCTAGCGCTCCGACGACGATCTTCGCCGTTCCGCCCAGCCGGGCCGACGGCGTGACGTTCCTCGCGGGCTGGACGTGGTTCTCGCTTCCGTTCGTCCCCGCCGACGCCTCGGTCGACGCCATCTTGCGCAGCGTTCCGGCTGCCAGCGGCGACCGCATCGAAGGCACCGATGCCAGTGGACAGCAGGCGTTCGCGCAGTACGACGCAGGATCGAACGCCTGGATCGGCTCGCTGACCACTCTGGCGCTGGGCAAGGGCTACAAGCTCTACCTCAGCCAGCAGGCGTTCCTGCCGACGCCCGCCTCGCCGGTCCTGCCGGACGTGTCGCAGCCGGTCAGCCTGATTCCGGGCTGGAACTGGGTCGGCTACGTGCCGGGCTGCTCGGCGCCCGTGCCGACGGTCCTCGCAGGTCTGTCCAACGCACCGACGACGGGCGACCTGCTCAAAAGCCAGCGCGGGTTCTCGGTCTACGACCAGGCTGCGGGCGGATGGTTCGGCAGTTTGCAGACCATGTCGCCCGGAGCGGGCTACCAGTTGCGCGTAGCCGGTGGCGGAAGTTTGACCTTCCCGACGGGCTTCCAGCCGGACGGGCTGGGTAACTGCGCCGGATCGCCCGTTCCTCCCTCGGTCAACCCGTCGCTGTGGTTGACAGGCGCTCAGGCATTCGCGCATGAGATGACGCTGGTCGTCGAAGTGCCCGCGCTCGACGCATCCGCCGCTGACAGCTCGGTCTATGAAGTCATTGTGCTGGTCGACGACGGATCGGATCAGCCGAGCGTGCGCGGCGTGGCGCCTGTTCGCTACGACGAGACGCTGGGCCGTCACCTAGCCTACGTCACCGTGGGCGGACTGGGCGAGAGCGGCGAGCAGGTCACGCTGCGCCTGGGACGCATCGGCGAGTCCGACGCGCTCCACGTCACGTCCGACGGAGCCGTTCAGCTGACGGGTCAGACGCCCGAAACGCTTGCGTTCGAGCCTAGCGCGACGCAGGGCACGCCGAGCAGGCCGCTGTCGTTCGACGGCGTCTCGCTGACGCAGCCGACGCTGACGAGTCTGGGACGGACGGGCATCCCGCTCGAGTTCTCACTCGACGGCAACGCGCCCAATCCGGCTCGCGACCGCACGACGGTTCGCTTCTCGCTGCCTGCTCCGGCAGACGTGCAGATGGAAGTGTTCGACGTGCTCGGCCGCCGCGTCGCGATCCTGATCGACGAGATGCGCCCGGCAGGCTACCACGACGAGCCGTTCGACACGCACTCGCTCGCCGCCGGATCGTACGTCGTCCGCGTCCGCGCCAAGGCAGGCGCAACGACGCACCGAGCCGTTCATCGCGTTGTGGTGGTGCGATGAACCGACGGCGGCAGGCGTACTCTTCGGGGCACGCCTGCCGCCATTTTTTTGCCTCGTGCCCTCCGATCTCTCTGCTCTGCGCTCCACCATGACGCGATTGCTCTCTCTTCTCACCGTGCTCGCGGCCGTCGCGCCATCCGCGCGCGCTCAGACGCCGTGCCCGACGGCCTGCGCCGCATTCGTCGCCCCCGCCGACCTGGCGCGCTTCAACCAGTCGACCACGATCACGACTTCGGTCTACGTCGACGACGCCAGAGCCGACGTCAACCGGCGCGACGACCCCAACGCGCGCGTCGCCGGGTGCGTCGGCGGTGAGCTGCGCGGCGTCGCCGAGGCGCAGGTGGCGGGCGGGCAGGCGCGTTACTTCTTGTCGGTCGCGGGCGCTCCGAACGAACGGGACGAAGCGATCACGCTGGTCTACTGCTCGGCGCAGGACGGTGACGTGGTGGCACCGCTGAGGCCTGCGAGCAATCTGGACAACAGTCCCACGTTCGAGGCCAGCACGTCGTACGGAACGCCGCAGATCCCCTACCGCGTGCAGGTGAGGGCCGAAGATTTGCCGGTCGAACTGGTCGCCTTCACTGCCGTCGCCGACGGACAGGGTGCCGCTGTGCTGAGGTGGCGGACGGCGAGTGAGATCGACAACGCCGGGTTCTACGTCGAGCGGCAGTCGAGCGGCGGCTGGATCGAAGGCGCATTTGTACTGGGCAACGGAACGACGCTCGAGACCCAGTCTTACCGCCACCGCGTGACGGGCCTGGCGCCGGGTACGCACCGCTTCCGCCTGCGGCAGGTCGACCTGGACGGCGCGTTCGAGTACAGCCCCGTCGTCGAGGTCAGCGTGAGCACGAACGCTCCGGCGATGCTCTGGGCGCCGTCCATACTTCGGGGCGGAGCGGGAGCAGACGTGCGGTTCGCGGTGGCGCGAGCAGGCGTAGTGCGCGTAGCGGTGTATTCGCTGCTGGGCAGATCGGTCGCCGAACTCTACGCCGGAGCCGTCGAGGCGGGCGAGAGTCGCAGCGTCAGGTGGAGCGCCGAAGGCCAGGCATCCGGCCTCTACCTGCTCGTGCTTGAAAGCCAAGGCGCGCGTACCACTCGTACGCTCACGCTCGTGCGCTGAGCCAGGCCGCCGGGGAAAGGCTGTGGACAACCGGCGCTGCCATCTGGGTGTCACGCGTTGCCGATGGGAGAGAGGCAGGCTAGTTTGCTCGGCCTCCTTCTCCTTCAACCGTCGACGCCATGGACGCTGTCTCCGCCCTGCGCGACGCTCTCGTTTTCCAGCGCTCACTGGGCGGACCGGACGTGCCCCTAGTCGACCTCGATTTGGCCCGCTCGGCGTCAATGGCCCAGGAGGAAAAGTCCGGTGAGCAGGTCGCGGAGCCAATCGAAGCGCCGGATGAGACTGCGTCCTACGCCGTTACGACGGAGCCTCAGGCCGTCTCGTCGGTGTCACTGGAGGCGCCGGTCGAAGAGACGAGCGCCGACGTTTCCTCCGACTATCCCGACGACGACATGGCAACCACCGACCTGTTTGGCGCACCCGTAGACGATCCCAACGCCTCGCCCTACGACCGCATCGAAGCGCTCATCCCTGACGATCACCCGGCCAAAGACGCCCAAACGCTCGAAGAACTGGAGCAGATCGTCGCCCAGACGATCCTGGTGCCCATCGACGAGGAGCGGCAGAACGCGGTTTTTGGAACGGGCAGCCCGGCCTCAGATCTGATGATCATCGGCGAGGCGCCCGGAGCCGAAGAGGACAAGACGGGCGTTCCGTTCGTTGGGCGCGCGGGGCAACTGCTCGACAAGATCCTGTCGGCTGTCAACTTTGAGCGCGACGAGGTCTACATCGCCAACATCCTCAAGAGCCGGCCGCCCAACAACCGCGATCCGCTACCCGCCGAGACCGAAGCGCATTTCCCGTTTCTGCTCAAGCAGATGGTGCTGATCCGGCCCAAGATGCTGCTGTGCGTCGGGCGTACGTCGGGCAACGCGCTGCTCGGCCGCAAGTCGACGCTGGCCGCGCTGCGCGACACGTTCCACGACTACCACGGCCTGCCTCTGGTCGTGACCTATCACCCGGCCGCCCTGCTGCGCAACGAGCAGTGGAAGCGCCCGACGTGGGAAGACGTCAAGATGCTCCGCACGCGCTACGACAAACTCGTAGACTAACTCCACCACCCGCCCGCTCTGGCTACCGGAGAGGCGCCCGACCGCTCTCCGCCGATGGCTGACGACGAACCGCGCTCGATGCGCATCAACATCGACCCCGAGAACGAGCGGGCGATCCCGTTCGATAAAATCACGGGAGCCGGTCGGCGTCAGAAAGACGTGGCCATGGTGCACGAAAAGGCGGGCCGCCGTCCGCCCCAGGCCGTCGACGTGGAGCAGGCCGTCTTGGGCGCGATGCTCGTCGATCCGTCGGCGATCGCGCTGGCCATAGAGGTGCTGCCCGAAGAGTCGTTCTATGATCCGCGCCACGCCAAGATCTACACGGCGATCCTGAGCCTGTTCGAGCGCGACAACCCGGTCGACTACGTCACGCTGAGCGAAGAACTGCGGCGCAGAGGCGAACTCGAGTCGGTCGGCGGCGCGTATTACCTGACCGAACTGACGAGCCGGGTCGCGAGCGCGGCCAACGTCGAGTACCACGGCCGCATCATCGCCGAGCGGAGCCTGCTGCGGCGCTTCATCGAGACGACGAGCATCCTGATCGGCAAGGCGTACGACCCGGCCCAGGACGCGTTCGAACTGCTCGACGAGGCCGAAAATCGCATCTTCCAGATCTCGGACGCCAACCTGCGCAAGTCGTCCGTCAGCCTGGGCGACGCCGTCCGCGACACGATTGGCCGCCTTGAAGCCATCCACGGTCAGGCGCAGGGCATCACGGGCGTGCCGACGGGCTTCACCAGACTCGACGGCATGACGAGCGGTTGGCAGAAGTCGGATCTGATCATCATCGCGGCGAGGCCATCCATGGGCAAAACCGCCCTCTCGCTGTCGATGGCGCGCAACATGGCGCTGCATCCCGAGAAGCCGTGCGGTGTGGCGTTTTTCTCGCTCGAAATGAGCGCGCAGCAGCTAGCCCAACGTCTGCTCACCAGCGAAGCCCGCGTCGACGCCCAGGCTGCGCGAACGGGTCGCATGAGCCAGGCCGAGTGGCGCGACATGGCGCTCGCCGCCGGACGCCTCAACGACGCGCCGATCTACATCGACGATACGCCGGGCTTGTCCATTCTCGAACTGCGCGCCAAAAGCCGCCGTCTGATGAGCGAGCACGGCCTGGGCTGCATCATCGTCGACTATTTGCAGCTGATGCACGGATCGGCGGGCAAAAACTCGAACCGCGAGCAGGAAATCGCCCAGATCAGTCGGTCGCTCAAAGCACTCGCCAAAGAACTCGACGTGCCGGTCATCGCCCTGGCGCAGCTGAGCCGAGCCGTCGAAACGCGCGGCGGCGACAAGCGTCCGCAACTGTCGGACCTTCGCGAAAGTGGCTCGATCGAACAGGACGCCGACGTGGTGTGCTTCCTCTACCGTGCCGAGCGCTACGGAATCACGATCGACGACAACGGCAACTCGACAGAGGGCATCGGCGAGGTCATCATCGGCAAGCAGCGCAACGGGCCGATCGGCGTCGTCGAGATCGCGTTCGTTGGGCAGTACGCGCGCTTCGAGAACCTGACGACGCACTATCAGAACCCGGGCGACGACTTTGGTGGCGGAGGCGGCTACGATCAACTCGGTCCAGGCCCCGAGGACTACGGCGGCGGCGATGGGCAGGGCGGTCCGCCTCCGATGGACAGCCCGTTTTGAGCCGGAGCAGCGCTGGCCGTGCGTTGAGTTTGCGTGCGATGAGCAGTCGGCTGTGCTGTGGTAATCTTGCGGTAGCATCCGGGATGCTTTCTTTGCGCTCATCCCCTTTTCTACCCTAGCCGCATGGCGCTCTCCAACGATCCCGGCGACGGCCTCGCCGAACACGTCGTTCCCCCCCGCGACACGTTCATGGGGCGGATGAAGAACGAAAGCGTCTACCTCGGCATCCTGGCGACGCTGTTCATCGTCGCCGCGCTGGTGTTCGATCAGCCGCGCATCGCGATGTGGTTCGGCTTCATGCTGGCGGGCTACTCGGCGATCGCCAACGACTCGATCCAGACCATCGGCACGTTCATCGCGTCGAACCACCATCGCAAGTGGTGGGTGCTGTGGCTGTTCATCGCCGCCGTATTTGCGCTCACGATCCTCGACAGCCTGTGGATTTGGGAAGCGGGCGCATTCGTCTGGACCGGTGACGTATCGCACGACCGACTGGCGTCCAAGGGATTCGCTCAGGCGCCCGAGACGTTCAAGTATCTGCAACTGGCGGCGCCGATCTTCCTGCTGATCCTGACCAGACTGCGCGTGCCGGTCTCGACCTCGTTCCTGATCCTGACCTGCTTCGCGACCGATCCCGAGGGCATCACGGCGATGCTGGGCAAGAGCCTGTCGGGTTACGGCGTCGCGTTCGTCGTGGCGATCATCGTCTGGGCGCTCACGACGCGGCTGATGGAGAAGCTGATCGCGCGCCGCCCTGTTCCGCGACCGTTCTGGGTGCCATTGCAGTGGGTGTCGACAGGCTTTCTGTGGTCGCAGTGGATTGCCCAGGACGCGGCCAACATCGCCGTCTACCTTCCGCGCGAAATGAACGGTGGACAGGCGGCGTTCTTCATCCTGTTCATCGTCGCCGGATTGGGCGTGCTGTTCTACCTGCGCGGCGACCGGATTCAAGAGATCGTGACTGAGAAAACCGACGTCGTCGACGTGCGTCCCGCTACGATGATCGACTTCTTCTACGCCATCATCCTGTTCTACTTTAAAGGCATCAGCAACATCCCGATGAGTACGACCTGGGTCTTCCTGGGCCTGCTCGCCGGACGCGAAACGGCCATCGCCATCTTCTCGCAAAAAGCAGGCAAGCGGACAGGCGCGCAGACCGCCCTGCTGATCGGACGCGACATCGGTTACGCAGGCATCGGCCTTCTGGTGTCGATTGCGATTGCGTACGGCGTCAACCCCGACATCGTCAGCGACATCTTTCCAGGGTAGCCGCTAACGGCGAGGCGATATACCCGGATTCGGGGATGGACGGAGGACGCAGAATTGGGCAAGTTGGAGTGTGTTTCTCCATCAGTCCCTGCTCGCCATGCGCATCCGCTCCGCTCTCGCCCTCGTCCTCGCGCTGCTCGCCGCGCCGCTCGCCCACGCGCAGTGGGAATACGTCGGGCCGGGACGCTTCGAGACGGCCTCGTTCGCTACGGATGGGACGGCGACGTACCTGAATGCCCGCATCGGACTCAACGCAGGGTCGCTCACCTACCGCTCCGACGACGGCGGCGAGTCGTGGACCGACGTAACGGCCGGACTCGGAACGAACGACATCGCCCGCCCGCCTTTCGCCTTCGATGTGGCAGCCCGCGGAGGGCTGGTAGCCGTCGGCACGACGGACAATGCCGGATCGCGTGGGAAGAAACGGATCTACCTCTCGTCGGATCGGGGAGCCAACTGGACGCTCAGCCGGACGCTCGAAGACAACCAGGTCAGCAGCGTCGCCGTCGTCGACGCGTCGACCCTCGTCACGTTCTACCGCATCGCCAACGTCAATGCCAGGCCCATCGTCTTCGCATCGACAGACGCGGGCGTGACGTGGACCCGGCAGCCGGACACCGATGCGTTCGCCGGATCGATCACAGGAGAGCGAACTGTATGCGGCAGGCGGTTCGGTCTTCGTCAGCCGGGTCAGTGGGGCAGATCATCCGGTCTATTCGTTTCGACCGATGCCGGGGCGACGTGGGCGTTTCAAGCCGGGCGCACGACGGGGCCTAACGCTTCGACTCCGATCTGGAATGACGGAGAACGACTCCTCACGCTCTCTTCCCTATCCATTTCGAGTGCGGTGCTGAACTGGACGGACGACGGCGGTGCGACGTGGAGTGAGAAAACACTCGACTTGGGCGCTTCGCTCGGTGGAAGCTTTGCCGCTTCGATGCGCTCCAAAGGCGACACCCTTCTCTACACGCTCCCCGGTTCGACGGTGGCGTCATCCTCCGTCCGCTATAGCTACGATCTGGGCGATACGTGGCAGTTCGGCGATGCCGACAGCACGGTTGCGCGGGCAGGTCTCAACGGACTCGAGTGTCGTCCACGCCACTCACTCGGGTTTCGTCTTCGCGCCTCAAGCCATCGTCGGCGCGCGCGTCTACTTCTCGGCGGATGCGTCGACGTTTCGACCGACCGACGCGACGGGCTTTCGTGTGGACTTCTTCCCAATCCGTCCGATAGGCGATGTCCTGCTCGCCCCGATCGACAATGGCGGCTACTTCCGCTCGGCGGACGGCGGCGCGACGTGGCGGTTTCTCGAATCGCTCGGCATCAACGGCAACCCGACCGAGTGCGTGAGGCAACAACGGCGGGCTGATGGCGAACGTCGGAGACATCGGCTACGCATTTTGCCGCGAGCATACGTTTCGCAGCGAAGACGGGCTGACGTGGACCGAAACCGGCACCGACGGCCCACGAGGGCAGGGCGGCATGGACTACTTCTTTGGCGGAAAAGGCGTCCTCTACGCGCTCGACCTGAGTTCGAGGAGCGGAAGCGGCGGCACGCGCGGATCGCTGTTTCGCTCGACCGACGAGGGCGCTACGTGGTCGGCGGCGGCGACGAACCTCGCTCTCCAGTCGCCACCGTCGGTCTCGGGCGACCGCATCATCATGGCCGACGCGCAGACGTTCGGCTTCGTCGGCGTGCGCATCAGTCTGGACGGCGGCGCGACGTTTGCTGCGTCGCAGCCCGGCATCACCGGCACCTACGTCGGTGCCGCCGCCACGCCGACTTCGTTCTTTGCCGGTGGCGCGACCAAGGGATCGCCCATATTCGCCCGAAACACCTTTTTCCGCAGCCGCGACGGGGGGCAGACGTGGGAAGACCTGATCGCGACCGGCAAGCGCGCGTCCGGCCCGATCTCGCTCCACACGACCGGCGAGTTCGTCGTCGCCGTCCACCACGACAGCGTATCGGTCTCCAACGACGACGGCGACACGTGGACGACGTTGGCTGAGGGGTGGCCCGCCCAACTGCAGCGACCGGCACGCACCGCCTTCGTCGTCGGCGACATGCTCTACGTCCAGCAGCAGGATAACGGTCTGTGGCGGGCGTCGCTCTCGGCGGCCGGAATCGTCACCTCGAACGAATCGGCTTCAACCCTCGCCGATGTCGATCTGCGCGTCTGGCCCTCGCCCACGCGCGGCGACGTGCGCATCGCGTTCTCACTCGACCGAAGCGTGTCTGCCCGGATCGTCGCCTACGACCTGCTGGGACGTGAAGTCGCCCGCATCGCAGATCGTGCGTTCGGCGTCGGAGACCAGAGCGTCCCGTGGTCGACCGGCTCGCTTGGGGCAGGCGTCTACCTCATCCGCCTGACGACCGACGACGGGCAGAGCCGCACGCAGCGCGTCGTCCGGCTGTGATCTCGTCGCTTTCACAAGCAAACAGCCCCCGACGCAATCAAGAATCGGGGGCTGTGGTTCTACGTCTAAGCGTCGGCCTTGGCGCTCTGGGCCATGCGCTTGCGCTCGTGCGGGTCGAGGTAGCGCTTGCGCAGGCGGACGGACTTGGGCGTGATCTCCATCAGCTCGTCCTCGCGGATGAACTCGAGCGACTCTTCCAGGCTCATCTTGCGCGGCGGAATCAGCTTCTCGAAGTTGTCGCTGCCACTGGCGCGCATGTTCGTTAGCTTCTTCTCCTTGGTGATGTTGACTTCCAAATCGGCGTCACGGGCGTTCTCGCCGATCAGCATGCCCGAGTAGACTTCCTCGGTCGGGCCGACGAAGAGCGTACCGCGCTCCTGCAGGTTGACGATGGAATACGGTGTCACTTTGCCGTTGCGGTCGGCCACCAGAGCGCCGCTTGAGCGGTGGACGATCTCGCCCGCCCACGGACGATAGCCCGAGAACAGGTGCGTCAAGATGCCCATGCCGCGCGTGTCGGTCAGGAACTCGGTGCGGTAGCCGATCAAGCCGCGCGCCGGAATCTCGAACTCGAGGCGGACACGCCCCGTGCCATGGTTGATCATCTTGGTCATGATGCCTTTGCGCCCGCTCAGCTTCTGAACGACCGGCCCCATGTGCTCTTCGGGTACGTCGAGCAGGGCCGTTTCGAACGGTTCGTTGCGCTTGCCGTTGATCTCCTTGACGATGACCTGGGGCATACCCACCGAGAACTCGAAGCCTTCGCGCCGCATCTGCTCGATCAGTATCGCCATCTGCAACTCGCCGCGCCCATAGACGATGTAGCGCTCGGCGCTGTCGGTTTCTTCGACCTTCATCGAGAGGTTCGTCTCGACTTCGGCCATCAGGCGGTCGCGCAGGTTGCGGCTCGTGACGTACTTGCCCTCGCGCCCGGCAAACGGGCTGTCGTTGATGCGAAACTCCATCGACAGCGTCGGCTCGTCGATCTTGAGCGGCGTGAGCGGTTGGGGCGTCTCGGGGTCGGACAGGCTCTCGCCCAATCCGATGCCCGCGGCTCCGGCGACCATGATGATGTCGCCCGGACCGGCCATGTCGGTTTCCTGGCGTGCCAATCCGTTGAACGTGAAGAGCGACGTGATCTGCGACTTCTTGGTCGAGCCGTCGCGGTGGCAGAGGCTGACCCACTGCTTGTTTTTGATCGTGCCCTGCATCACGCGTCCGACAGCGATCGGCCCCAAGTAGGCGTCGGGCTTGACGTTGGTGACGAGCACCTGGAGCGTCGCCTCGGGATCGCCCTGAGGCGCCGGGACATGATCGATGATCATCTTGAACAGCGGCTGCAAATCCGTCAGCGGCGCGTCAAGTTCGGGCGTGCACTGACCGTCGCGGGCGACGGCGTACATGACCGGAAAGTCGATCTGCTCCTCGTCAGCGTCGAGGTCGATGAACAGGTCGTAGACTTCGTCGAGGACGGCCTGAGCGCGCGCGTCGTTGCGGTCGATTTTGTTGATGACCACGATCGGAGGCAGGCCTAGCGCGAGCGCCTTGGACAGCACGAAGCGCGTCTGGGGCAGCGGGCCTTCGGCGGCGTCGACGAGCAGCATGACGGCGTCGACCATGCGCAGCGTGCGCTCGACTTCTCCGCCGAAGTCGGCGTGGCCAGGCGTGTCGACGATGTTGATCTTGGTGTTTTCGAAGATGACGGCCGTGTTCTTGGCCGAGATCGTGATACCCTTCTCTTTTTCGAGATCCATCGAGTCCATCACGCGCTCGGCGATCTCCTCGTTGTCTCGAAACGTGCCGCTCTGCCAGAGCATGGCGTCGACGAGCGTGGTTTTGCCGTGATCGACGTGAGCGATGATGGCGATGTTGCGGATGTCTTTCATCAGAGGGGACAGCAGGTGCGAATGGAGCAGTACGTCCGCACCACCGGCGCGTGCTGCTGTTCCACCTCCTCCCGGCTCACGCGTCGCCTTCGCCGAAGATTGGCGTCGCCTCCGCCGCTCCTACGCTGGCGACCGCCAAATCACACGAGTCGAAGCAGCGCGGCCGAGGATCGGTCAGTCTTTCAAGCGCTCGACGCGGACGTTTTCGAGCGCTATGTCCGACAGATGGCGCAGTTGCCCAGCCTGCCACAACTCGGGCAGGCGTTCCAGGTCGTTGGGTGAGAGCGTATTGAGCATGGGCGCAAAATTGCGATAGTTCTGCACCCGCACGCCTCCGACCTCGCGAGCGCCGTACGCCTGCCGAAACCGGATGCCTCCGTCGTTGACGTGAAACGCATAGGCGAGGTAATCGACAGTGTACCGGTCGTCGTGCATCCAGTAGACGAAACGGTCTTGCCAGTCGCGCCCACCACCCACTCGCCCGAACGTCACGTCGAGCACTTGGTACGGCTCGCCCACGATCGTGGCGCTGCCCAGATGGCGCGGTTGCACGGCGTCGTCGGTCAGCGGGTGAGGAAGAAGGGCGAAGTAGAAGACAGAATTGAGCGATTCCTCGGCGGCCAAAGCAGCGGTAGGGGGCAACGAATCGGTGTGGGCGCCTCTGGTGCGCCGGAAGCCGCGTCCGCCGAGCATGTCGGCGAACGGTCCCAGGGCGTCTTGACCGTAGCGCGCGTAGAGGCGTCCGTCGGCGCCAAACTGAGCGCTATAGTCGTCCCCGCGAAACGAGAACGACAGCCGAGCACCCTCCAAACGGTTCGACCCGTGAGCGGCGCGCGACTGGGCGATTAGCGTCAGCGCGCGCTCAGCGTTCGTGGCAGCAGGCGCATCAGAGGCGTCGCTGCACCCCAGGGCCACGAGGAGGACGAGCGGTGACAGTCGAAGCATCGGCGAGAAGGGGAGGGCGTGCGGCAAGATCGGACGTCACACCTCCTCTGTCGACGGTGGGCGCGCTCCGGTCGGCAAACCGGTTGACCCGCCGGTCAGCGCGCAATCTGCCGATCTACTGAGCGCGCAACCGCGCCGTCTGAGCGTCGAGGTCAAGGCCCAATACGTCGGCCATCACGCGTCCGAAGACCTCGTTTGCGTAGTGCCCGGCGAAGCGCTCGGACGACGGACCGAAGGCGAACACGTTCACGTCGACGCCAGTGTGCCCCCCCGTCGTCCAGCCGATGCCAGCGCGGTCGCTGATCAGGTGCATCATAGCTGTGCGGAGTGCGCGCGGATTGGCGTCCGCTGCGGCGACGTTGAGTTTGCCGATCTCGTCCGCAGTCAGGCTGTCGATGGCGGCGTGCTCGGCGAGGATCGCGGCAGGCGCCATGCCCTGAGCCAGCATCTCGGCCATCGCGTCGACCGAGGCGGTTACGGGCACCAAGACTTCGGGCTGCCACGCGTAGACGCCGTCGCGCCCGATCGACAGGCCGCCGGTTTCGTGGTCGGCCGTCGAGAGCACGAGCGTGTTGCCGTCTGCCTTAGCAAAGCGGATGGCTTCCTCGAATGCCGTTTCGAACGCTAAGATGTCGTGAACGTGACCGGCCGGGTCGTTCTCGTGCCCGGCGTGGTCGATTCGGCTCGCTTCGACCATCAGGAAGAAGCCGTTGGGATTGTCGCGCGAGAGCAGGCGCAGCGCCGCCGCCGTCATCTCGGCAAGCGACGGTTCACTGATCGGCCGGTCAAGCTCGTAGCTGAGTTGATCCATCGCCAAGAGAGCAGCCATGGGCGTCGTCGTCTGAGCCGCCAATTCGGCGCGCGACGTGACGAGCGAGTATCCGGCCGCCGTCATCTCGGCGAGCAGATCGCGCTCGTCCGTGCGGCGGCTGCCTTCGACGGTAGCTGCCTCGAAGTGGCGCCGTCCTCCGCCGATGAGCACGTCGATGCCCTGAGCAAATTGCTGATCCGCGATCTCGTTCTCCATCGCCCGTCTGGGTACGTGGGCCGAAAAGGCGGCGGGCGTGGCGTGTGTGATCCGAGTCGTGACGACCAGGCCGGTCTTCATGCCGCGCGCGTGAGCAGCCTCGAGAATCGTCCCCAACGGCCGCCGAAGCGTGTCGACGCCGACTGCGCCGTTGTAGGTGCGATGGCCGGTCGAGTAGGCTGTAGCGCTCGACGCCGAATCCGTGACGCGGCTGTTGGTCGCCGCCGTGGCGATGCTGCCGACGAAGTAGTCGTCCGTGAAGAGCGCATCGCGGCCTTGGGTGTGCAGCACATAGTCGCGCGTCATCGTCAGGCTGGCCGGCCCCATGCCGTCGGTAATGATCAGGACGACGTTGCGCGGCTGAGATGTGGTCTGCGTCGGCTGCGCGTGCAGCGGGGAAGCGAGAGCGAGGAAGAGGAGCGGTAGGAGGGCGCGCACAGGCATCAGGCAGATTGGAGAAGTGGCAATCTAGGACCCTGGCCAGCGGAGTGCACAGCGATTGGCATCGCGGTTTCGCCAAGCGACTCGGCGTGGCTGCGAAGTTTTTATGGGGACCAAGGTTACAGACGCTCGCTTGATGAGTCTGTCCTCGTGTTCGCCCCCACTGTCCAGACCGCTCGTCTCATGCGCTCCGTCCTCGCTCTTCTCCTCATCGCGTCCGTCCTGTTTCTCGTCGCTCCGGCGCAGGCGCAGATGGCGCAGCCGACCTTCGACGACGCGCCGTTCACGTGGCAGGAGTACGGACGCTCCGCTCAGTGCGACCTCGCCCTGCACCGCGACTTGGCAGACGATCAGGACCGCCCGCACATAGCCGTGTTGACCGAGCGTGCCGACAACGAGGGTCCGTCGGTCGTCGACGATCTGCGCTACGTCGCCGAGCAGATCGGACGCGCGCACGACCTGGATCCGGCGCACGTCACGTGGATCGTGCGTTGGGGCGCCGACGCGTATCAGGGCGCCCAAGGCGGCAAGGAGATCGTGCTGCAAGCGCGCTTCCGCCGCACCAAAACGGGCAACCTGTCGACGCCGAGTTGGCGGGTGCTGAGCCGCGAGCAGGCCGACGATGCGATGAGCGGTCGCTAAGTCAAGCTGGATTCGATCTCCGTCTGCCTTTCCGGCGAAGCCTTCTCGAACCGCACCAGCGGGGCGGGTAGGCTTCTCGCCGTTGGAGACGACCGCGCGAACCGTAAACGAGCGCCGCAGTAGTTGGAAGCAGAGCCGTGAACTCCGAAGGCTCTTGGAAGGGGCCTTCCGCTAGAGCGCAAGCCTCTGATAATACGGTGCTTGAAACGGTTTGCACGCAAGAGCCAGTGGAACCGGTGTGTTATTCGACGCGTGGCACGACCACTTCTCCCCGCCGTATCGAAGTCCCTCGCCGCCTCCGCGCGCCGTCACACCTTACCTACCGTAGCGAATGTACGTCCCCCGCCAGCAGCGAATGCTCGACCAGTATCTCCAAGAGATAGGTCAGATTCCGCTTCTCAAACCGGCCGAGGAGGTCGACCTTGCACAGCGTATCAAGCAGGGCGATCAGGAAGCGCTCCACAAGCTGACGCGTGCCAACCTGCGCTTCGTCGTCTCGGTCGCCAAGAAGTATCAGGGTCAGGGCTTGACGCTCGCCGACCTGATCAACGAGGGCAACTACGGCTTGATCAAAGCCGCTCAGCGCTTCGACGAGACGCGCGGCTTCAAATTTATCTCGTACGCCGTCTGGTGGATTCGCCAGGCCATTTTGCAAGCGCTCGCCGAGCAGAGTAGGGTTGTTCGCCTGCCGCTCAACCGCATCGGTACGATCAGCAAGATCCGCAAGATCGGAAGCAAACTCTCGCAGCGCCACGAGCGCGCCCCGTCGATCCAGGAACTGGCCGACGAACTCGAAATCGACGTCGAGAAGGTCCGCGAGGCGATGCAGCACACGGGCCGCCATCTCTCAATGGACGCGCCGTTCAACGACGACGACGACAACAGCCTGCTCGACGTGCTCCCCGACGGCGACGAGATCGCGCCGGACGAGGTCCTGCTCGGCGAGTCTCTCAAAATCGACATTGAGCGCGCGCTGGGCGGACTGCACGAGCGAGAGGCCGAGATCACCCGCCTCTACTTCGGCATCGGACGCGAGCACCCGCTGACGCTCGAAGAAATCGGCCAGCACTTCAACCTGACGCGTGAGCGCGTGCGTCAGATCAAGGAGAAAGCCCTCCGCAAACTGCGCCAGCGCCACCGCCGCGAAGAACTTCAGATGCATATCGGCTAAGGCTTTTCGTGCGCTCTCGGCGCCGAGACAGCGCTTCTGCACAAACCGCCCCTCAGCTCTGGCTGGGAGGCGGTTTTTCGTTTGTGGTGGGGACGTGAGACCGGAACGCGTATTTTTGCGCCTACGGCTTCCTCCTCCGACCTTTCTGTGACCGCATTCCTCCTCCGGCTGCTCTGCGTGTGCGCATTTTGCTCGGTAGGCGCGTGCCAGCAGGAAGTGGACGGCGTGCAGGACGTGCAAGAACCTGTGGCAAGGCCAGTCGCCCCCAGCGTCGCGGAGCCGTCTCGGCTGGACATAGCACGCGCCGCGCTGGACTCGATCAGTGCGGGCGGAATCAGCGACACGCTACTGCTTAAATCGATGCCGCGGATCTCGCGCGAGTGGACTATGCAGCAGGCGGTTTTTGCAGACGGAGCGGCCGTCGGAACGCCTCTGGCGGCTGCCTACGCGCGCCGACTTGATCAGGTGGAGGAGCGGGCGTGCGCGGGAGATGAGGCGATGGCGCGGGCGCTGCTGGTCTACGGCCTATTCGTCGAGGGCGACGAGGCGGCGAGATACTTCGACCGCAACGGCGTCGATCGGCCCGATCTCGATCCCGACTGCGCCGACCCGGACATTTTCTGCTCGGCCTACGAACAGCTCGTCGAGACCAGAGGCGTGGACGCTATGGAGCGGCTCGATCAAACGTGCGAGCGCACCAAACTGGACGTCGCCCGGCGCGTGCTCGTGCAGTGGACCCGGGCGCGCCAGCCCAGTGGGAGCGGCGCCGACCGCGATCTCCTGGCCTCGCTACCCGACAATCTGCACGAGTATGGACAGCAGCGCGGGGCGTTCGCCTCCAACCGGTCGCTGCGCTACGCTTCGAATCTGCGGCTGGACCGCTTGGCCGATCGTGCCTGCGAAGGCGATCGGACGATGGCGCGCGCGTATCTGCGGTACGTTTTGCAGTCTCGCGAGCACATCGCTCGGGGGCGAAGCGCGACGGAGTTCATCACGCTACCCAGTCCGGGCGCTCAGTGTGCCAAGCCCCGGACCCTGTGCGCGGTCATGCCTGGGCTAGTCGAAGAGTGGGGCGAGAACGCGATCCGGCTGTCGAGTGAGGTGTGCGAGCTCTGACACTGCGCTTCTCGCACGTCGTAGTCGCTGCGCTCGGATGGCGCTTTCCTCTTTCCTGCTGCTCGCACTGTACATCTGTCTGACCGCGCGCTTAGAGTGCGTTGTCAGTGACGACGGATGGAGAAAATGGCCCACTGAAATCGCCTCTCTCGAAGCCGAGAAGAACGCGTGCACAGGTGAGAATGTCATTCGCCTGATGCCCGAAGTATGTGAGCACAGAAAAGAGAGAATCGGGCGTGCGATCTGGGCAATCCGCATCCCCCATAAATGCGAGAATCCTTCGAGGCGGGCGCATCGTTGGACGGGTTCTGCCTTCTAACAGACACTGCCCGTCCCCGTGAGCGCACTTGGATTCAACACCGGATACATCGAAGAGTACTACCGCCAGTACCTCGAAGACCCCAACAGCGTCAGCGAGTCGTGGCGCGAGTTTTTCGCCGACTACACGCCGGACGCGTCGTTCGTAACCGGTGTCCAGGCTCGCGTGCAGGCCGCGCAGAAGCCGATAGCTACGGCGTCAGGCGACGGCGCAGCTGCTTCTCAGGCGCAGCCCGCTCTCCAGCCCAAGACGCAAGCAGCGGCATCCAACGGATCGCCTGCCGCTGCTTCCGAAGCGAAACCTGCTGCTCCGGCCAAGCCTGCACGGCCTGCTCCCGCGGGTGCCGAGCTCAACCCGCTGCGCGGTGCATCGGCGGCGATCGCGACCAACATGCAGGAGAGCACGGCCGTGCCGACGGCGACGAGTGTGCGCACGTTTCCGGTCAAGCTCATGGCCGAGAATCGCAAGCTAATTAACGATTATCAGCGGCTCGTCGGCGGCGACAAGGTGTCGTTCACGCACCTGATCGCCTATGCTGTCGTCGAGGCGCTCAAAGCCGAGCCCAACGTCAACACGGCGTACTACGAAGACGGCGAAGGCAAAGCGTTCCATGCGATTCCAGCGCACGTCAACTTGGGCCTCGCCATCGACATCGAGAAGCGAGGCAAGCGAACGCTGCTCGTGCCCAACATCAAAGCGGCAGAAGGGAAGGATTTTGCCCAGCTGCTCGGTGCGTACAACGACATCGTTCGGCGCGCTCGGGGCGGCAAGCTCACGATCGACGACTTTCAGGGTACGACGGCGAGCATCACCAACCCCGGTACGATCGGCACCGACCTCTCCGTTCCGCGCTTGATGGACGGGCAGAGCGTCATTATTGGTGTCGGCTCGATCGGCTATCCGCCCGAGTATCAGGCGCTTCCTCCGGACATCGTCGCTCGGACTGGTTTGAGCATGGTCATGACGATGACCTCTACCTACGACCACCGCGTCATTCAGGGCGCCGAGAGCGGAGCGTTTCTCGCACAAGCCGTCGCGCTGCTGACTGGCGCCGACGAATTCTACGACCGCGTCTTCGAGGCGCTGGGCATTCCCTATTTCCCCTACCGCGCGGGGCAAGACACGGCGCCCGCGTTCGGTCCCGAAGATCCGAGCCGCGCTCAGGCCGACAAGCAGGCCAACGTGCTCGCGCTCATTCGCGCCTATCGCGTTCGCGGTCACCTCAATGCCGACGTGAACCCGCTGGGCTACGACCGATCGGAGCATCCCGAGCTCGACCCGGCCTATTATGGTCTCACGGTTTGGGATCTGGACCGCGTATTCCTGACCAGCGGACTGGGCGGGGAGTCTGAGATGAAGCTGCGCGACATCCTGGACACGCTGCGCGAGACGTACACGCGCAAAGTCGGCGTCGAGTACATGCACATCGCCGATCCGCAGGAGAAGCGCTGGCTTCAAGAGCGCATCGAGCCGACGCGCTTCGCCGAGCCACTTTCGCATCCCGTCAAGGAGCGCATTCTGAGCAAGCTCAACAGCGGTGAGGCGTTCGAGCGGTTTTTGCACACCAAGTACATCGGCCACAAACGCTTCTCGCTCGAAGGCGCCGAAACGGTCATTCCGATGCTCGACGCGCTGCTCTCGGATGCGGCAGATCAAGAGGTCAACGAGGTCGTCGTCGGTATGGCGCACAGGGGGCGCCTGAACGTGCTCGCTAACATCATGGGCAAGCCCTACGAGCGCATCTTCAACGAGTTCGAGGGCTCGCTCGACCCCAACCAGGCTCAGGGATCGGGCGACGTGAAGTATCACCTGGGCGCGTCCGGCACGCACGCCTCGCCATCGGGCGCGTCCGTCCGCTTATCGCTTTCGAGCAACCCGAGCCACTTGGAGGCTGTCAACCCGATCGTCGAAGGCATGGTGCGCGCCAAGCAGGCACTGCTGCGCCAGGCGAACGTCGACGCGCCGGGTGGTGACTACCTCGACGCCGTCATCCCGCTCCTCATCCACGGCGACGCGGCGTTTGCTGGACAGGGCGTCGTTGCCGAAACGCTCAATCTGAGCTTGCTGCGCGGATATAAAACGGGCGGAACGCTCCACCTGGTCATCAACAACCAGATCGGCTTTACGACGGCACCAGCCGATGCGCGCTCGTCGACCTATGCGACCGACGTGGCGCGCATGATTCAGGCGCCCGTCTTCCACGTCAACGGCGACGATCCCGAAGCGTGCGTGCGCGTGATGCGGTTGGCGCTCGACTACCGCCAAGTGTTCAACAAAGACGTCGTCATCGACCTGCTGTGCTACCGCGTCCACGGTCACAACGAGGGCGACGAGCCGACGTATACGCAGCCGATTCTCTACGCCAAGATCGAAGCCAAGCGCTCGATTCGAAAGCTCTACACCGAAAGCCTGGTCAAGCGAGGCGAGATGACGCCCGAGAAGGCTGAGCAGCTAATGGATGCGTACCGTGACGAACTCAACGAGGCGTTCGTCCGCACGCGCGATCTGCTCGAGAAGACGCCCGACAGCGCTCTGGCCCGTAGAGCCGAGCGCAAGGCCGCGCGCGCCTCGCTTGAAGAGGTCGATACGTCGGCTTCGATGCCTGCGCTTCAGTCAGTCGTCGATGCGCTGATGCGCAAGCCCGACGACTTCGACATCCACCGCAAGCTCGACCGCCAGTTCAGCAAGCGGCAGCAGCTGTTCGACGACGGCAAGATCGACTGGGGATTTGGCGAAGCGTTGGCGTTCGGGACGCTGCTGGCCGAGGGCACGACGATCCGCCTAGCTGGGCAGGACAGCCGAAGGGGAACGTTCTCACACCGCCACAGCGTCCTCTACGACCAAACGGACGGCAGCGAATACATTCCGCTCAACCACGTACAGTCCGATCAGGCGAAACTGCTCGTGTACGATAGCCTGCTGAGCGAGTATGCCGCGTGCGCGTTCGAATATGGGTACAGCGTCGCCGATCCCAGCGCTCTGGTGATCTGGGAAGCCCAGTTCGGCGATTTCGCCAACGGCGCGCAGATCGTCTACGATCAGTTCTTGTCAGCCGCCGAAGAGAAGTGGAGTCAGCGCAGTGGTTTGGTGATGCTACTTCCACACGGCTACGAGGGGCAGGGGCCGGAGCACAGTTCAGCACGGCTCGAGCGTTTCTTGCAGCTGTGCGCCGAGGAGAACATGATCGTCGCCAACTTCACAACGTCGGCCAACTATTTCCACGCGCTGCGACGCCAGGTCAAGCGCGACGCGCGCAAGCCGCTGATCGTGATGAGTCCCAAGAGCCTGCTGCGCCTTCCGGCTGCCGCCAGCGCTCCGTCCGACTTCTCGGCTGGACAGTTTCAGCCGCTCATTCCCGACGCAGAGGTTGCTCAGGGTGCCAAGCGGCTGTTGTTCTGCTCGGGCAAAGTCTACTACGACTTGATCAGCGCCCGCGAGGGCAGCGCAGTCGAAGGTCAGGTTGCGATAGCGCGCGTCGAGCAGATCTATCCTTTGCCTACCGACGCCATCCGTAAGCAACTCGAAGCGCATCCCGATGCCGACATCGTGTGGTGCCAGGAAGAACCCGCCAACATGGGTGCGTGGCAGCACGTTCGCTACCAGTTCGACGATCTGCTCGCCGAGATGCGCGACGGGTGTCCTCGGATTCGCTATGCTGGGCGCATGGCCAGCGCGTCGCCCTCGACAGGTAGCGCCAAAGTTCACGCGTACGAGCAGAACCTGCTGGTTACCGACGCGCTCGGACTGAACTGACGATTGCCTTTCAACTCAGAGCTACAAACCTGGCAGGCCCGCACGGCCTGTCAGGTTTTTGCGCGTCAAGGCTCGTCGTTGATCACAGTTGACTTAAATACCGCCGCGCGTTCTCGTGCGCACTGCCCTTGTCCGGCATTCCGAGCACCTGCTGGTAGCGAGAGGCGGCCTCGCTAGTCTTGCCCAACTCCTCAAGCGCCTGTCCCTGCCGCAGCCTGCCGACGACGGCAAAGTAGCTGGGATTAGAGCGCCCCTTGGTGTACGTTTCGAGTTGCGTATAGCGGACGAGTGCTTGCCGGTGCTCTCCACGCGAATCGTGCGAGCGGGCGAGGTAATAGAGCGCCTGCTCGGCGACCGAGCGTCCGTAATAGGGTACGCGGGCGAGGTGTTTGTTGAGCACGTCGGCCCACACCTCGTCGGCTTGGTCCCACTGGTGCCACCGGGCGAGGACACGGCCCTCGGCGGTGTGGAAAAAGGGGTTGTCCGGGTACTTTTGCCGCAGCCACGTGACGTGCTCGCGCGTTGCCGAGAAATCGTTCTCGAACAGATACTCAATCTGCATCAGAAAGTAGTGCGCTTCGGTCTTGAGAAACGTGCCGTCGTCTGCCGTCCGGTTGAGCAGATTCAGGCCGCGCGCTTTGTCCCCATCGGGAAACAGCTTCAGGAACGGACGCGCCGCCGGATAGCGCTCGCCCGTCGCGGTGATGTAGTAATCATAGAGCCCTTTGCCGAAGCCGAAGTCGGCGCGGTTGGTGTCGGCTTTGGCGATGCCGAGCACGTAGCCCATCGCGTCCCTCCCGTCGCGCGCGGCGCGCAGGTAGTCTCCCCGGTTCGAACGGAGCCGCCCTCTGAATCCCAGAGCGGCACCTTTGAAAAAGCGTGCGTCGAAGTCCGATCGGTTGCGGCGCAGACGCGCGTCCGATCGGTCGATCACAACCTCCATCGCGTCGTAAAACGCTTGGTCGTGACGCGTGTCGTTGAGGTCGAGCAGGATCTGCCACCACGTGCCCAGCGCCTGAAGGAAGGGGCCGATCGGGTGGTCCGGATGCTCGGCAGCGATCAGCGTAAACAGGCTGTCCGCCGTCTCGAAATCGACGTTGTACAGGCGGTCGAGGCCGTGCTGAGCTCTAGCGCGAACCGTGGGATCGTCGAGCAGCGAGCGCTGGGTCTGAGCCGCCGCGAGGGGCGCGCAGACGAGCGCGAGGAGGAGGAAGTAGGCGTATCGCATGTCGAACAAACGAATCCGAGTTGGCCTCGCGTGTGCGCTAAACGAAAGAGACCTGTCAGATTTTCAAAACCTGACAGGTCTGCGCCGGAGAGTTCGTCCGAGAGTTGCGTCTACCAGATCGACTCGATCACGATGATGGCGATGGCGTAGAGCACGACGTTGGCCAGGGCGATCGGCAGCAGCGCCTTCCAGCCCAACTGCATCAGCTGGTCGTACTTGAAGCGCGGGAGCGTCCAGCGGACCCAGATGAACAGGAACGCGAAGAAGGCCGACTTGAGAATCAGCGTCAGAATCTGGAGCGCGCCGAGCACGAACGGGTGGAGGGCGTCGGCGAAAAACGGCTCGAAGGGGATCAGGTAGCCGCCGAAAAACAGCGTGACGATCAGGAACGAGGCAATGAAAAAGTTGACGTACTCGGCCAGAAAGAACATTCCGAACTTCATCCCGCTGTACTCGGTGTGGTAGCCGCCGACCAACTCCTGCTCGGCTTCGGGAAGGTCGAACGGTGCGCGGTTGGTCTCGGCAAACGCCGTCACGATGAACAGAATGCCAGCTACCGGCGCCCTAAAGATATTCCATCCCAAAATCGCAGCGCCCGACGACTGGTGCTCGACGATGTCGACGAGCCGCATCGATCCGCTCATCAGCACGACCGTCACGACGGCCAGGCCCATCACCAGTTCGTACGAAATCATCTGGGCCGACGAGCGCAGTCCGCCCAAGAGCGAAAACTTCGAGTTGCTACTCCACCCGGCCAGCGTGACGCCATAGACCGAGATCGACGTGAGGGCGAGCACCATCAGGACCGACACCTGGGTGTCGATGATCACGATGCCGCGTCCCAGCGGGATCAGCGCCGCTGTCGTCATGGCGATCACGACCATCAGGACCGGTGCGAGCGAGTGGACGAAGCCGTTAGCGGCCGACGGTTCGATGTCTTCCTTGAAGATCAACTTGAACACGTCCGCGAACGGCTGCAGGAATCCGAACGGGCCGACTCGGTTCGGGCCGGGGCGGTTCTGGATGTAGGCCGACACCTTGCGCTCCGCGTAGACGAGAACGGACGCCGAGAGCAAGCATACGTTGATGACCAGAAAGCCGATGGCGGCAAGCCAGTAAAGAGGAATATCCATCGGGTGCGCAGGGAGCGAGAGCAGTAGGACGACGTCGAGCAGTGCCCAAGGTACCGGACGACCCCATCGGCCCGCAACCCGCACGGTCCCAGACGACAGTCCTTTTACCGCCTCTGCGCTACCATGCGCGAAAAGTTCGGATACGTCCGCGCACCATCACGACACTCTCTACGTTTCTACCACCCAACCAACATTCCGCCATGCGCCGACTCCTTCTCTTACCGCTCCTGTTTTGCGCTCTTCCCGCGCTCGCCCAGGATCTCCCCGCACCCGAAATCGCTCTCATCAAGCCCGCCACGATGGCTTACTCGATGACGATGGCCGTAATGGGCCAGGAGCTCGTCATCAACTCGACCCGCACCGTCGAGGAAACGCAGGCCGGATGGCAGATCATCGACAACGCCACGCTCCCGCCGATGATGGGCGGCGTGGCGATGGTCGACACGTTCGAGGTCGATCCGCTGACGCTGCGCGCGACGCGCCGCGCTCTGGCGGCAGGCCCGATGGGCGCCGCGAATCTGATCTATACCGAAGAAGGCGTCACGGGTGAGATGAGCCAGCAGGGACAGTCGATGGCGGTCGAGGAAGTGTTCGAGCCAGCGACACTCTCGGACGGCAGCGCGTTCGAACTGTTCGTTTCGGCGCTCCCGCTCGTCGTCGGCTCGGTCTACGACTTTGCCGTCTACAGTCCTCAAGGCCAGGGCACGCGGCCGATGCGTATGGAGATCACGGGCGAAGAGTCGGTGACGGTGGGGGCGGGCACGTTCGAGACGTTCGTCGCTTCGTTTACTCCCCAGGACGGCAACGACGCCGGGGCGGCTACCCTGTACCTCGCCAAAGAGGGCCCTCACGTCGTCGTCAAATCCGTCGCCAGCATGGGCGCGGCGATGGGCGGCGGCACCACGACGACTGAACTGACCAGCTACGAGCGCTGACCGAGTAAGCTTTTGAAGCAGAAAGCCCCGACGCTCAGTGTGCGCGTCGGGGCTTCTTTGCGTTCGGGAGGCACGCGTCAGTCGACGAGTTCGCCTCGGTCGGCGCGGCGGTTGGGCTTCTCGCCGCCGTTGCTTCCGCTCCCGCGTCCGCTCTTGCCCGAAGCGCGGTTGCCGCTGTCGCGCTTGGGGTCGTAGGCGGGCTGGGCCTCTTGCGAGTAGCCGCCGCTGGTGCGCACGATCTCGCCGTCGTCGCGGATGATGCGCTCTTCGTTGAGTTCGTAGTCGTCGGGCGTGTAGGCGCTCGGCATACCTTTGGGCGCGCTGCGGCGCTGCGAGGGCAGTTTGGAGTCTTTCTTGGTCTCGCGCTTGGCGTCTTCTGGCTTCATGATCGGTCGGTTGTAGAGGGGATGGAAAGGGGCGAGGTTACTTGCTCGCTTCGGGCTCGGCCGTCTGAGCCGATGTGTCGCTACTGCTCGGGTTCGAGCCGTTCTGCGATCCGCCGCCCGTGGGAGGTCGGCTCGTTGACCTGTCTTTGTGCTGATCTTCCTGGACCATGCCGGAAACAGGAGCGTCGGTCTCGCCGCTGCTATTGCCGTAGCCCTGCGCGCCGCCGGTGCCGGAGATGTCTGCTTTCTTGTCTGCCATCGTATCTGTCGTGTGGAGTTCGTGGAATCGGGGAAGTGCCCGGAGTAGAGTTCACTCGCAAGCGCTTCCATCGTTCACGCAATCTGCGGGTTTGACCGGGGCGTGACACCTAGTCACAGACGGTAATATTTTTTCTCTAGCTGGGCGTGCGCGACGCGTGCATACTAAAACTGCCGACTATATTCCTTCTCACTCAATCCTCACCATGTATGCGCAAAACACGCTTACTCCTCCTTGTCGCCCTGGCACTTCCGCTCGCGGGCTGCTACCATGCTACCGTCACGACAGGAATGACGCCCGGTACCAAAGTCGTCAACATGCCGTGGTCTTCAAGCTTCATCTACGGGCTCGTTCCTCCTGCCACCGTCGATGCGGCCTCGCAGTGCTCGACGGGTGTTGCCAAGGTCGAGACGCAGCTCAGCTTCTTGAACTACATAGCTAGCGCAGTCACGTTTGGCATCTACACTCCCATGCAGATTACGGTCACGTGCGCCTCGGGCTCTTCACAGGCCGATATGGTCGTTCCGGTCGATTCCGACTCCGACACCATCCGAACGGCCGTCGCTCAGGGGGCCGACAAGGCTGCCGAGTCAGGCGACGCGTTCATGATTCGCTTCGAGTAGAGAAACTGGATCTAGTTTCTCGGCGGCGTCCGGCTTCGGCTTGGGCGCCGCCTTCTTTTGGAACGGTCCGTCGGTTTGAACCGTCCCCTCACACTCACTCAATCCCACGTTTGAAATGGATCTCGCGGATAAAATCGTCGTCGTTACTGGAGCCAGCGAGGGGTTGGGCGCTGCGTTCAGCCGCTCGCTCGTCGCCCAGGGCAGTAGGGTGTTCGGACTCGCTCGGACCCAGTCGAAGCTGGACGCGCTGCGCGACGAATTGGGCGAAGCGTTCGTCCCCGTCGTGTGCGACGTGCGCGACCAGGCCAGCGTGGATGGCGCGTTCGAGCGTGTCGCAGGTGAGGCCGGTCGTCTCGACGTGCTCATCAACAATGCGGGACTGGGACGCTTCGGGCCAGTCGATGCCGACGCCGACGACTCGGTCGGGCTGGACGCGTGGGATCTGCAAATGGAAACCAACCTGCGCGGTGTCTTTCTCTGCACGCGCCGAGCGCTCGGGCCGATGAAAGAGCAGAATGCGGCGAGCGGCTTCGGCGGACACATCGTCAACGTGGCGAGCGTCGCCGGACTGGTCGGCAACGCCAACCTAAGCGCGTACAATACGACCAAGTTCGGGCTGCGCGGCTTCAGCGAGGCGCTGATGAAAGAGGTCCGCGACGACGGGATTCGGGTGACGTGCCTCTATCCCGGCTCTATCGCGACCGACTTCGCAGCATCAGCGGGCACGAGCGGTTCGTCCAATCCCATGCAGCCCCAAGACATCGCGGCGACGCTGGTTCACGTGCTGCGCGCGCCCGACAACTACCTCATCTCCGAAGTCATGATGCGCCCCCTGAGGCCGCGCGGATAGTAGCAGAGGATGCGGGTGGACTGTGCGGAAGACACAGCGCTCGGCAGGCTGCATCTATCGTCGCCGTTACCTCGATGCGCATCCCGAAGCGGCGTGCGCGGCGGCGGATCAGGTGGGCGATCGAGAGCGACACCACATCGGTGGCGACTACGGCCTGAGGACCGGGACGCCGCAGCCGCACGGTTCGGGCAAGCGAGTAGAGCAGGTGCTCGAACGCGTCGGGCGGAAGATTGAGATGATCCACGCCGAGTACATCCCACATGCCTATCGTGCTGGCGCTCATCATCGCTCTGGCCTGAGCAATGAGGGCGGCTTCCAGCTGGGCACCGTCGACGATGCCGGTAAAGTGGAGCAGAACTAGGTCGTTCGCCGGATAGGCGCGCACCGAAAAAGCGATGAGAATAGGAGAGTGGGGCGCCGGTAGGAGGCGGAGCAGATGAAACTCAAAGAAGAGAGACGGCTATCGCCGTCGGCTGCAAGCCGAAAGTACGGAAGCTATTCCGGTTGGGTTCGATAGCTTCCGCTCGCTGACCGCCCGGTGAAGCGCTCGTGCATTTGAGCGGCTCGTGTCACATCCCGAAGTCGCAGACGTTGCCTCTCTACCGGTATGCGCGACAGATGTAATTCGCCTTTGATCTACCGCTTCCGCCGCGCCGCACGCTTCCTAGTCTGCCGCGCGGACTACTCGCCTCACCGCTCGTGAACCGCATGGCTCGACGCTCGACCCTTCTCGCTCTAGCCGCCTGCGCGCTGCTCGCTCCCATCGCCCAGGCTCAGCAGCGAGCGTCGATTTCGGGCTACATTCGCGACGCGCAGACAGGCGAGACGCTGCTCGGTGCGACCGTCCGGATCGACGGCTCGTCGCGCGGAGCAGCCACCAACACGAGCGGATACTACACGATTCCGAGCCTGAATGCGGGCACCTACACCATCGTCGCCGCCTACATCGGCTTTCGTGACGACGTGCGCGAACTCACCCTGACACCGGGCCAGGAACTGCGGCTCGACATCGAACTGCGGCCCGACAGCGAACTGATCGACGAAGTCGTGGTCGAGGGCGAGGGCGGGCCGACCGTCGACGCGCGGCGCATCGGGGTGGCTAGCGTGTCGACCGAACTGATCCGCGAACTGCCGACCGTTCTCGAGCCCGACGTGTTTCGCTCGATTCAACTGCTGCCCGGCGTCAAAGCCATTTCGGACTTTTCGAGCGGCCTCTACATACGCGGCGGCTCGCCCGACCAGACGCTGATCCTGCTCGACCGCACGACGGTCTACAACCCGACGCACTTCTTCGGCTTCTTCTCGACGTTCAACCCGGACGCCATCAAGGACGTGCGCATCTTCAAAGGCGGTTATCCGGCCGAGTACGGCGGGCGGCTGGGATCGGTCGTCGACATCTACAACAAAGACGGCAACCGCCGCGAGTTGGATGGAACGGTCAGCGTCGGCCTGCTGGCATCGCGCGCGCTGATCGAAGGCCCCATCGGCGACGACGTGTCGTTCATGCTCGCTGCCCGCCGCTCGACGCTCGAACCGCTCTTCGCCGCGCTCCGGGCCGCCGACGTGGAGGGCCTGCCCAACGGCTTCTACTTCTACGACCTCAACGGCAAGCTCAACTGGGACGCGACGAACAAAGACCGCTTCTCGGCCAGCTTCTACGCCGGGCAGGACGACGTCGACGTCAACTTTCTCGACGACACGGGTAAGGCGCTGCTCAACTATGGCAACGCGACCGGAAGCCTGACCTACACGCGCATTTTCGGCCCATCGCTCTTCGGCAACGCAACCCTGACGGCGTCCCGCTACTTCTCCGACGTAGACTTCACCGTCTCGGCGACCGGCTTCGGCCAGCGCACGCGCATCACCGATTATAGCGGCAAGACGGATCTGCAGTGGATCCCCGACGCGCGCCACGAAGTCCGCTTCGGAACGTGGGCGGGCCGCTTCGACCTCGATTTTCAGCAGAGCGTGCAGTCGGCCAACGGCGCCAACCGCGTGGCGTTCGACCCCAAGATCGGCGCGTGGTATGGAGCGGCGTACGTGCAGGAGCGCTTTAGCCCGACGCCTTCGCTCTCGATCGAGGTGGGGCTGCGCGCGCAGTACTTCGGCGACGGCGACTATTGGCGGCTCGAGCCTCGCACCAACGTCGAGTATAGGCCCGACGGTACCGACGCACTGCGCTTGCAAGTGGGCTACGGGCGCTACAACCAGTTTCTGACGCTCATCACGAGCGAGATCTTCAGCGGCGCCGACTTCTGGCTCACCACGGCCGACGGCGTTCCCCCGTCGAGCGGCGACCAGTTCGTGGCGGGCATCAAAACTCAGATCACGCCGGGACTGCAACTCGACGTTGAGGGATACTATCGGACGATGAACAACCTCTTCCGCATCGACCCGCGCCTGTCGGACCCGGCGGGTCTGGACTACGTCGACTACTTCATCTTCGGCGACGGATACGCGGGCGGCCTCGAACTGCAACTCACGGGACAGGCCGGGCGGTTCTCGGGATTCGCCGCCTACACGCTGAGCACGACGCGCCTGCTCAACTTCGGCAACTTCCCCACGGCCGCGCCCGACGAGGATGCCGCGTTCTTCCCCAAGTACGACCGGCGCAACGACGCCAACATCGTGCTCTCGTACGACGCCAACACGAGCTGGCGCCTGACGGGCGTCTTCACCTATGGCACGGGCCAGGCCTACACCGAGCCGGGCGCGCAGTATAGGCTGAGCGGTGGGCCGTTTCAGTCGGCATTCGTCCCCATCCTCGAATCCGATTACAACGCGAGCCGCCTCTCGCCCTATCACCGCCTCGACCTGGGCGCGACGCGGCGCGGCCGGTTCTTCGGCTTTGCCGACTACGAACTGCAGCTTCAGGTGATCAATGTCTACAACCGGCAGAACGTCTGGTTTTTCCTCAACGAGCCCGCCGACGACGGCACGTACGAGCGCAACGAAGTCAGCCAGATTCCCGTCCCGATTCCCAACGTCGCGCTCACGCTCAACTTCTAACCCGATGCCTCGCCTGCTCCTGATTGCCGCCTTGATGGGCCTCGCCGCCTGCGACGCGTCGGTCGAAAACGCGTTCAAAGAAAACGTCGTCGTCGAGTCGTACCAGACCGTCGGCGAGCCGCTGGCGTCCGTCACGCTCTTTACCAACGCGCCCATCGGCGGCGTTTTCGACCGCACTGAACTGGCCGTCACGGACGCGTCGGTTCGCGTTCTGCTGCTGGCCGCCGACGGCTCGGTCGAAGCCGAATATCCCTACGCGCCTGATCCCGACATCGTGGGCGGCTATCTGCCCGTAGCGCCCGCCGCTGTCGTGCTGCCGCTGCGCCGCTACCGCCTGGAAGCCGGTGCGCCCGGCCGCCCACTCGTCAGTTCGGAAACGCTGACGCCTGGGGCGTTTGAACTGCGCAGCCAGTCGTCGGTCGATGCCGTTTGGGGAGGCGACGAGATCGAACTGGTCGTCACGCGGCCGTTCTATCCCGAGCGGCAGGCGATCTTCGTTTTCACGACCGAGACGCAGCGCGAGGCGATCTCACGCAGCGTGGCCACGCCGTTCTACCGCGCCATCTTCGACGCCCAAGACGAGGACGAGCCCGACCGCTTCGATCCCGAAGACGTACGCATCGGCTCGTCGCCTCCGCTCAACGAGGGCGGTTACGTAATCAACGACGACGGCACGGTCGCCATCGAACTGGTGTGGCTCGCCGTTCCCTTTTACGGCCCGAACAAGGTGTCGGCCAGCGCCGTCGACGACAACATATACGACCTGCTGCGCTCCCAGGCCGTCCAGGGCGGCGGCGGCACGCTCTCGCCGGGCGAGATTCCCAACGTCCTCGACCGTGTCGAGAACGGCGTCGGCATCTTCGGCTCGCTCAGCCGCGTGACGACCGACGTGTTCGTGCGCTGCGAAGCTAGCCGCAACTTCGGCAACGCGTGCCCCGCCGACAGTCAGTAGATCGAGTCTCGTAGAAGAGCGAGTCAGAGCGCAGGCACTTTGCGCAAAGCGGCTAGCTGCTCGTCGTCGGCGCCGTCAGCGATGACGCTGAACGAGCCGTCGGTTTCGAGCACGACGGCGGCCACGTCTTTGAGTCCGGCATAGCCTGCGCTGCGGATGGCGGCGAGCACCTCGACCTCGGCAACGCGCTCGGCGCGCAGCTTATCGGGCACGTACTCGCCTCGGTAGGCCAGCAGCGCCGGTTCGGATTTGACGATCTTGCGGACTGCGTCCCAGCGCTGCGCAGACCACGCGACGACGTATTGCATCCCGATCAGGAGCCCAAACGCCAACGCGCCCTCGCTGAACGACACACCCGACGAGAGGATGACCGACGCCATCGTGCTGCCCAGCGAAACCGTGATGACCAAGTCGAAGGCGTTCATTTTGGCCAGCGTCCGCTTGCCCGACAGGCGCAGAAACAAGACGAGCGTCACGTACGCGAGCGGGGCGATCACGAGCAGGCGTAGAAGCTTCTCGCTGTCGTCGAAAAACCAATCCATCGGGTCTGATAAGGCGGGGGAGGAGACGGAGCTAACCATGCGCTCGGTCAGCGTGTTCGTCCGGTTCGTGCTACGGCGTGTGCCGGGTCGCGCCTATCCCATCCGGAGCACGACATAGGCTGCGTAGCCCAGCAGCAGCAGGGCACCTTCGACGCGGCCCAGGCGAAAGTTGGTGCGCAGCCCAATGACGGCCAGCAGCGTCAGCGCGATCAAGGCGATTAGGTCGACCGATGTCAGCAGGCCGCCGGGAACGGGACGCACGACAGCGGCGACGCCCAGCACGCCCGTCAGGTTGAACAGGTTGGAGCCGATCACGTTGCCGATGGCCAAGTCGCCTTCGCCTTTGAGTACGCCCGCCAGCGAGGTCGCCAGCTCGGGCAGGCTCGTGCCGACGGCGACGACCGTCAGCCCGATCAGCGTCGTAGACCAGCCCCACTGGGCCGCCAGTTCGCTCGCGCCGCCCACGAACAGCGACGATCCGCCCACCAGCGCCGCCAGCCCGCCGGCAATCAGAAGGGCGTTGATTCCCATCGACCGTCCGCGCACGACGCGGGGCGTGTCGATCACCTCGTCGACGTGCGCCAGTTCGGGAGCGGCCTGCCGCACGCTGCGGATCTGCCACAGCGTCCACACGATCAGCGTGACCAGCAGGAGGACGCCTTCCCACCGCGCCAGCCCGCTCGTCACGATCAGCACGGCCGTCGCCAGCGTCACTACGACGAGAAGCGGAAACTCGCGCTCGGCCATCTCGGACGCCACGCGCAGCGGCCGGATCACGGCCGTCAGCCCCAGAATCACGCTCAGGTTGACGATGTTCGAGCCCACGGCGTTGCCCAGCGACAATCCGCCCTGCCCGGCAAATGACGCGCGCGCGCTCACGACCAACTCGGGCGCCGACGTGCCCCACGCCACCAGCGTCAGCCCGATCAGCAGCGACGAAATCCCCATCCGCTGGGCCACGTGCACGCTGCCGCGCACCAATGCGTCGGCGCCGATGACCAGAAGGACCAGTCCGGCCAGGAGGGAGAAATACGCCACACAGTCGGGAGAAAAACCGTCGCGATAGCGCACAACGACCGGTGCAAGTTCCGCGCGCTAGCTCACCATCGACAGCAGGCCCAGGCGCCGGCGCAGAGTGTCGAGCAGTTCGCTGCGCACGCGGCGCACGACGGCAACGGGCGTGGCAAGGTGCCAGTCGCCCTCGTCGAGCAGCGGATCGGCTTCGAGTTTGAGGCCTGCGTGAGCCGCCTGCATCTCGTCGGCCAGACCGTTCTCGCTCAGCCGAAGTAGGTCGACCGGGTGGAGCGTGGCGAGGACCGTCTGATCGGCGGCGATCTGTTCGAGCGCGTTCGAGAGCGCTCCCATCGACGCGCGTCTCGCCGCTTCGGGAAGCGTCGCACCCAGGATCGACTCGGCAACGTCGAAGGCCAGGCGGGCGGCGAGCGTTTCGCTGTCGACGAGCAGCTTGGATCGTGCCGAGGCGAACGCGGCAGCGTCGGCGGTCAGGCTTGCGCGGTCCTGGTCAAACTTGCGCTGGTGCGTACGCAGCGTATCGGCGTGGCCCTGGCGGTAGCCGTCGTCGCGCGCCTTTTCGATCTCTTCGTCCAACCGAGCGCGCCACTCGGCCGCTATCTCCTCGCGCAGCGCCTCCACGTCGACCGCAGCGGGCGCCGCCATCTGAGCCGTGTCGATACCGGCCTTGAAGTCGAGATCGGTCGACGGCGCGTGCAGGTCGTCGCTGGCATCGTCTTCGGCCGGATCGGGAAGCGCACCGACGACCTCGCCGGTCAGATGCAAGACGCGGGCAGGCTGCGCTGCCGGGTACGCGTCTGCGGCGCGGATGACACGCGTCAGGCGCGGGCGATGACTGCCGGCGGGCGGCGCCGGTGCGCCTCGGACGACGCTGGGAAGTCGCGGGTGCGGCTCGGTCTGGGAAGCGACAGCGGCGCCTCGGATGACGCGAGTGCGGAGGATAGACGGATCCATGAATCAGAGCATCTCGTCGGTTGAGCCGCCGCCGCGACCCAGCGTGATCTCCTCTTCCTCTTCTAGCTGCTGCGCCTTGGCGAGGATGCTTTTCTGCGCCTCGTCCACATCCGAGACGCGGACCGGGCCGAGCAGTTCGATCTCTTCCTTGAGCGCTTCGGCGACGCGCTCGGACACGTTGCCGAACACCTTCTGCTTCAACTCCTCGCCCGCTGCTTTCATAGACAGCGCCAGGTCCTTCTGATCGACGTCCATGAGCAGCCGCTGCAGGTCGCGCCCCGACACGCCGACCAGATCGTCGAACGTGAACATCAGGTTCTTGATGTTGGCCGCCAGTTCGGGCTCGCTCTCGCGGATGCCGTCCATGATCGACCGCTCTGCCGCCCGGCTAATGTTGTTCAGGATGTCGGCGACCTTGTCGATGCCGCCCGCCGTCGAGAGTTCGGTGCCGAACAGGCTGCCGATCTGCCCCCTGATGACCTCCTCGATGTCGCGCAGCAGTTCGGGCGAGGTTTTGTTCATCGTCGCGAGCCGGACCATCACCTCGGACTGCATCTCGGCGCTGAACCCGGCGATGATGTCGGCGGCTTTGCGGCTGTTGAGGTGCGCCAGGATGAGCGCCGCCGTTTGAGGATGCTCGTAGGTCAGGAAGTTGGTCAACTGGCTCGTCTCGACGGTTTGCAACAGGTGGAACGCCGACACTTCCATCGCCGCCTCGACGCGCATCATGATCTCCTCGGCGCGGCGATCGCCCAGCGCGGCTACGAGCACCTCGCGTGCAAAACTGCTTCCGCCCTGCGCGATGTAGTTCTGGGCCATCTTCATGTCGCGGTATTCCATCAGAACCGCTTCCACGATGTCGCCGGATATGTTGCGGAAACGCGCGATCTCGACCGAAATGCGTTCGACCTCATCGTCGTGCAGTTTGCGCAGGACGGCCGTCGCTCCCTCGACGCCGAGCGCGATCAGTAGGACAGCCGATTTCTGCGCGCCCGTCAGATCGGAAGCGGCGCTGCGAGCGGCCAGTTTGACGTTCTCGGTGACCGCCATCACGGCAGCGACGTTGTTGGCCTGCATCTCCGCAGTCGGCAGTTGGTCGGGCATGGTCAGGCGTGGTATGGGGCGATCAGTTGGTGCTGGATGCGGGTTCGGCGCCCGCAAGGACGCGCAGCTTCACGCTCCCATTCTCGATGTCCTCGACGAGCCACGAGCGGATCAGGTCGGCGGCCTCATCAGGCATTTCGAGCGCATGCTGCTGGATTTCCTCGAACATCCGGTGCTTGGCCTTGAGGCGCGCTTTGGCCTCGGGCGAGAGCTTCGACGTGTATATGTCGTCTACGATCAGCAACCCGCCTTCCTCGTCCTCGTCGGTGGCGATGAGCGCTCCGTCCGGCCCCACCGAGGCACCCGAAAGCTGCTTGGCCTTCAACTCGCGCGCCTCGACGTGGACCGGCGCCGTGAGCCGCCGCGTCGTCGACCAGAGCAGCCACGCTACGACGCCCAGCGCGAGCGCGAGCAGTCCGTAACGCACGTAGACTTGGGTCTGCTGCTGCCGCTCCATCGTCAGCATCTCCTGCTCGGCAGCGTCGTCGACCGACGTGTCGAAGCGCGTTTGGTGCAGGGCGAAGCGGTCGCCGCGATCGGGCTGGAAACCGACGGCGTTTTGGACCAGAGCCGTAATGTCTTCTACCTCGGCTGGCGCGTAGGGGCGGGGCGTGAGCACGACGACGTTCTCCTCGACAACAGCCGTTTCGTCGGCGACTTGCTTCTGGTTGAGGATCACCGAGACCGTCAGATACTTGATCTCGCCCGTCGACTTCTCGACTCGCTCGCGCGTCCGGCTCAGTTCGTAGTTGCGGACCGTCGAGTTGGCCGCTCCCGCATCAGGTGACTGCTCGTCCAGCTTCTCCTCGCTCACGACCGTAGCGGATTCGGGGTCGATCAGTTCGCGCTCCTCGACGCCGCGCGAGAAGTCCAGTTCGGCCGCAACGCGCACGATGGCGTTGCCCGGCCCCAACATCTGGTCGAGCATCGTCTGTCCGCTCTGCGCCAGATGCTGTTCGGTCGCCCGCTGGACGTTGATCTGGTTGGACGTCAGAATCGCGTCGGCATCGCGTCCGTCCGGACTCGAAAGCAGATTGCCCCGCACGTCGAGGACGGTCACGTTGGCGTCGCTCAGCCCTTCGACCGCGCCAGCAACAAGGCTCACGACTCCGGCGACTTCCTGCTTGTCGAGCGTCACGCCGCGTCCGGTCTGGAGGACGACGCTGGCCGTCGGCTCGTCCGATTCTTCGGCGAACGCGCTCCGTTCGGGAATGACGAGGTGGACGCGTGCCATCTGCACCTGCCCCAGCGCGGCGATGGTCCGGGCGAGTTCGCCCTCGAGCGCGCGTTTCAAGTTGAGCTTCTGCATGAAGTCGGTCATGCCGAGCATGTTGCCGTCGAACAGTTCGTAGCCGATCTGCCCGTCGCCCGCCAGTCCCTGAGCGGCGAACCGCAACCGCAGTTCGTACACCTGATCGCGCGGCACGTAGACGGCCGATCCGTTCTCCTTGAGTTGGTAGGCGATCGCCTCGTCGCGCAGCGCCTCGACGACCGTGTTCGCATCGCCCGACGAGAGCCCGCCGAAGAGCAGCGTCATGTCGGGTCGGCTCGACCAGAACGCCAGAGCCGCCAGAAGCAAGATCGTGCCACCGACGACGCCGCCCAAGACAAACCGTTGCTGCGTCTGCAGGCGATTCCAGAACGATTGGACGGCTTCGAGTTGGGACATCGGGCGGGGAGGTAGCGTCGGTCTGTTCGAGATGCAACCGGCGTGCCGGGCCTCTCATGCCGCGTGGTGGACGCTCATGCGGTGTGCCGGCGTGCGCGTGCGGAAAGCGTTGCCTCACGTACCGGAATCGCCTCGACCAAAAATGACGTAGGGGCGGCTCGGCGAGCCGCCCCTACGGGACTGACGGTTGATCGTGGACGCGCCTTCTTAGACCTGCATCCGCATCAGTTCCTGGTACGTTTCGAGCGCTTTGTTGCGGACTTCGGTCATCAGGTGGAACGTCAGCTTGGCCTGGTTCATCGCGATCATCACCTCGTGCAAATCGTCCTGATCTCCGGCTACGAATGCTTCGATTTGCTCGTCGGCCGCCTGCTGGCTCGCGTCGACTTTGCCGATGGCGTCTTTGAGCGTGTCGCCGAACGACGTTTCGCTGGGCCGCGACTGCGGGACCGGAAGCTGGCCGTCGGTCAGTCCGGTCTGGCGGATGCGCTGGAGTTGCGAGACGGTCATGGAGCGTGGGCGTGGAGAAGAGCGGGGAGCGGCGCCTTTATATATAACGGCGGTACAGAAGCGGTGGGGAGGTGGCGCTGGCGACGGGGCATGCCCCGTCGGTACAGGAGGTAGAAGAACCCCGTAGCGCCGTGGCATGCCACGGCGGAGGCAACCCCCAACGTCACCCACGCAAGTCCAAATGCCCGCCCAAACTGCCCGGCGAAACCGTCTGCGTCTGGTTGCCGCGTCCGTACAGCCGCATCGACATCACGGGCGATTCGGGAAACGCGCCCTGGATGCGCTGCGCTTCCTGAGCAGCGATGGGCTTGACGGGCGCCTGAGCCTGCTGGATGGATGCAGTGCGCTCGGCAGGCTGCGTCGCCGTCGTTTGGCGGGCCTGCATCTGCGTGAACAGCGTCGCGCGGCTTTGGTAGGGGTTGATCATCGTAGGCGGTAGGAAAGGGGAAGTCGGCGGTCGCCGGTTACATCTGCATCGTGTTCTTCGCCATCTGCTTGGTGCTCTCGACGGCGGCGAGGTTGGCTTCGTAGATGCGGTTGGCCGAGATCATCCGCGCCATCTCCTCGACCACGTTCACGTCGGCGTAGCGCACGTAGCCCTGGGCGTCGGCGTGCGGGTGCGTCGGGTCGTACTCCAGGCGCTCGGCCGCTTCCTGGGCGATCTCGGTCTGCGGCCCCAGGTCTTCTTCGCCCAGCCGCCGCCCGAGCGACTGACCTGCCATGTGGCGCCCATCCGATCCCATCAGACTTCGCGTCCGGTTGGCGAGCAGGTTTTGGAAGCGGCCGTTCATCGCGCCATCGGCCGTGTGAACCGCGCGTTTGACCTGGTACGCCTGCTCGCCCTCGGCCCGGCTGGTCCGCGCGTTGGCGAGGTTCTCGGTCGACGCCGCCATCGCGATGCGCTGCGACTCCAGCCCGCGCGCCGACGTGCGAAACATCGAGTGGAAGCGCTTGGGAATGAGCATGGAAAGAGAGGTGTAGGGGCGGGCTTCTTCTCGCCCGTGAGGTGTGGCTATTGCGAGCGGCCCGAAATGCCTGTCCGCATCAGCTCGAAGTGCTCGCGGAGGGCGCGGCTGGCCATCTGCGTGCGCATGCCGGTTTCGGCCATGTCGAGCATCTCGTGTTCGAGAACCGGCGCGTCGGCGTCGAGCGAGACGGTCGATTTGAGATCGTCCGCGTCGCGCAGTCCGGGGATGCCACGCCGCATTTCTTGCAGGTGCTCCTCGAAGCTCACGTTCATCCGGCGGTAGCCCGGCGTGTCGAGGTTGGCGAGGTTCGAGTTGATCGCCTGGGTCCGCTTGGAGTACGCGCCCATCGCCTGGCGCAAGACCTGAACTTTGACGGTATCCATAGCAGGGGGGAGGTGTGACGCTGCTAGGTAGGGCAACCGGCGTGCCGCGCGGCTGAGCGGGGTGTGGCGTGGGGGGGCGGAAGGATTGACCGGTATGGATGTGGGTTGGGGCGGAAGGGGTTGCCGAGTTTCCGCGTCGGCTTCTGTCTCATCCAACCGTCATTCCTGCGGAGGTAAGAATCCACAACTGCCGATCAAGCTTGATCTTGCCGGGTCGAGTTTTTTCCATGCGATGATGTGTGTCGCTGCGCGGGCCTTCTTTTCGCTTGATCGAAAAGAAGCAAAAGATCAAGGCGTACGTCGCTCCGGCTGATGCGCCGCTCCGGTCGCTGAAATCGTCCAAACTCACTCGCAAGCTCGCTCAAACAGGACGATTTCGGGCGCTCTCTCCGCTTTGCATCTGATCGCCGGACCGTCTGAGGCCACTTGCTGTCATGGCGCGCTGGATCGGCGCGTGTTGTCAGATTCACTTCTACCCTCCCAGTTTGTCATTGCGAGGAGCGCCGCGACGTGGCAATCACCGTGCTCCGGTCGCGCTCCAAACATCTGAGCTACCTCCGAACGCTGAACCGTCACCCGTCTAGAATCGTCGTTGCGAGCGCGTTACCTTGCGGGCGCTATGCTCGACGTGCTCTTCGCCGCTCCCGTTCTCGTCTTCACCGTCCCCGCGCTGCTGCCGCTGGCGCTGTGGGCGACGGCCGGGTTAGGCCTGCTGCCACTGGATGTCGACGCCGACTTCGACCTGGATGCCGACGATGGCGGATCTCTGGCGTTCCTCGGACTCGGGTCCGTCCCGACGATCTTGCTGATCACGCTGTTCTTGTTCGCGTTTGGATGGTTGGGCGTCGGCGCCGTGCTGATGCTTCCGCTGTCCGGGTGGGCGGCGACGGGCGTGGCGTTTCCGATTGCGCTCGTGCTGGCGCTGGTCGTTGTCGCGATGGCGGGCAAACCGCTGGGCACGCTGTTTCGCTCTGCTCCGGCGGCGTCGAGCCAGTCGCTCGTCGGCAGGGTGGCGATCGTCACGAGCGGCAGCCTCACCGACACGTTCGGGAAAGTCACGATCCGCACGCCGTCCGGCCCGGTCGAACTTTCGGCGCGGGCCGAGCCGGGCCTGACGCTGAGCTATGGCGCGCGCGTGCTGATCTTCGACCTCGACCCAGCTTCCGGCCTCTACTCCGTCGCTCCGCACGTGGACGACGCTCTCTGACTCTGACTCTCAATTCCATGGAAAACCTGTCTCCGCAACTGATCTGGACGATCGTCGCCATCGTCGGCCTGCTGTTGCTGCTGATGTTCATCGTCTCGCTGTTCAACAAATTCCTCGTCAAAGCGGCGCCGGGTCAGGCTTTGGTCAAGACCGGTTTCGGTGTCGACGTGCCCCGCGTTCACCTGTCGAGCGCGTTCATCGTGCCCCTCCTCAATAGGGTCGAGACCATCGACCTGACCGTCAAGACCGTCCGCATCCTGCGGCGCAAGTACGAGAGCCTGTCGTGCGCCGACGGCATCCGGGCCGAGGTCGAAGTCGACTTCTACATCAAGATCAATTCGATCGCCGAGGACGTGGCGCACGTGGCGACGACGATCGGCTGCGCGCGGGCGAGCGACACCGAGATCCTGCGCGAGTTGTTCGAAGCCAAGTTCGCCGACGCACTCAAGACGGCCGGAGCCAAACTGACGTTCGACCAGCTCTACCAAAACCGCCGCCTCTTCCGTGACGAAGTGTTGAAGGCGCTGGGGCAGGAGGGCGATCAGGATGTCGTCTTGAACGGCTACAAGCTGGACGACGTGGCGATTCAGTTTTTGGAGCAGCTTCCGCTCGAACAGCACAACGAAGACAACGTGCTCGACTCGCGCGGGCGCAAGGAGATCGCCCAGCGCACGTCGGCCGAGGTCGAGGCGGCCAACCAGCGGCTGCGCCAGAAAGAGGTCACGATCGCCGAGCAGAACCGCGAGGCGCGGCTGCGGCAGCTGCAGATCGAGCAGGACATCAAGGAGAAAGAGGCGGCCCAGACGCGTGAGATCCTGGAAGCCGAGTCGCGCGAGCGGGCGGCGACCGAGAAGACCGTCGCCGAGCAGGAGCAGTTGTCCGAGCAGGCGCGCATCCAGAAGGACAAGCAGATCACGATTGCCACCGAGTCCAAGCAAAAGGACGTGCAGACGGCCGAGATTGAGCGCGAGCGGGCGGTCCAACTGGCCAACGAGCAGCGGCAGCAGGAGGTCGAGCAGGCGCAGATCGCGCGCGACCGGGCCGTGCGCGTGTCCGAGCAGCAGAAGATTCAGGAGATCGAAATCGCGAGGATCCAGCGCGAGGCCGCCGAGGCCGAAGCGCTACGCGCGAAGCTCAAGATGCTCGAAGAGACGGCGTTGCAAGAAGCCAAGAAAATCAGCGCCGAAGAGAAGGCGCATACCGTCCGCGCTTTGGAAATCGCCCAGCGCGAGAAGGCCATCGACGTGATCGAAGCCGAAAAGAGCGCCCAGGTCGACAAGGCGATGCAGCAGGTCAAAGCCGACGTGCGTGCCTACGAACTGCGCAACCTCGCCCAGGCCCGCCTGGACGCCGCCGCGCTGGACTCCGAAGCTGCCGAGAAGCAGGCTTTGGCCATTGAGATCGTCGGTAAAGCCGAAGCCGAACGCGACCGCCTGCACTTGGACGCCCAGAACGTGATCGGAGAGCGTGCGCTGCTCGCCCAGGTCCTCAGCCAACTCATCCCGCTGCTCCCCGAACTGACGGCCCAGCTGATGAAGCCCGCCGAGCACATCGACAGCATCAAAGTGCTCAACGTCAACGGATTGGGCGGAGTCGGCGGCGGCGCGGACGGCCAGTCCTCGCCGATGCAGGGCATCTTGGGCACGCTGCTCCAGACCGGCATGGCGCTCCCCGTTCTCAAGGAGATCATGGGCGCCATGCAAACGAGGGAGGGCGCTGGGGACCTGATCGCTGGGCTGCGCGGACTCCCCGGCGGCTCCAAACTGGCCGACGCGCTCGAATCCACGCCGCCCGCCGCTCCTACGCTGGGCGATGGGGCTCCCATTGCCTGAGTTACCTCGCACTCCTTCCCACCTTGCCGTTTTGCGTCCCTTTGCCTTACTCGTCCTCTGCCTCGCCGCCTGCTCCCCGTCCAGCGAGCCTGCCCTAGACGCGCTAGACGCGCTAGACGCGCTAGACGCTGCGACGACGGTTTATCTCGTTCGCCACGCCGAGAAGGTGGACGAGAGTGAGGATCCGCTGCTGTCCGAGATCGGCAGGGCCCGGGCGCAGGCGCTGGCCGATTCGCTCGCGCCCGGCGGTATCGACGCGATCTTGGTTACCCGCTACCAGCGCACCGGCCTGACGGCGCAACCATTGGCTCAGCGGCTGGGTCTGACGCCGACTGTCATACAGATCGAGGGCGGCACGGACAGCCTCGCCGCGCGCACGGCCCGCGCCGTTCGAGCGCTACCTGCTGGCAGCCGCGTGCTCGTGGTCGGGCACAGCAACACGGTCGGCCCGACGGTCGAGGCGCTCGGCGGTCCGCCCACTTCGGACCTGCCCAGTTGTGAGTACGATACGCTCTTCGAGGTCACGCTTGCGGAGGACGTGGCGTTTGGGTCAAGCACCTACGGCGGCGGTGGCGAGGGCTGTGCCATGCCGATGGACCTGGAGCTGTGAGCACGAGCAAACAGGTTCGAGATCCATCGGTTTTGACCTGGGCGAGTGAGTTTGCCGAGCGGTGAGGCTGGCGCGATCGGTCTGGCAGCGGCCGATGAACGCGCGATCCATCCGCTGCGACAGGAGGGACTGAACCTGCTCGGCTTCGCGCTGATCTATGTTTGTCGGCACCCTCGACGGCTCTTCGCGTATCTACTCGACTAACTGTCCCCTGCCATGAACGTAGCGACACCCAAACAGACGGCTCGCCGAATCATCGACCGACTAGACGAAGCAGCCTCGTTCGAGGACATCCAGTACCGCTTGTACGTCGCCGCGCAGGTGGAGCGTGGATTGCACGATGTGGATGCGGGGCGCACGGTGTCTCACGAGGAAGCGCGGCAGCATCTATCGAAGTGGTTGGGCGATGAGCCTGAGAGCGAGTGAGCCGCGTTCGCTGGTCGCTTGGGGCGCTGGGCGACCTTGACGCCATCGGTACCTACTTCGAGCGTACATCGCTTGGATACGCGCGCCGTCGTAGGCCGATTGTACACTGCTGCCGAGGTGCTGACGGATCATCCCCGGCTTGGCCGCGTCGTGCCGGAAGTCGAAGTGGAATATGTGCGTGAGATCGTTCGCGAAGGGTACCGGATCGTATACGTTGAAGTCAGTGGTGATGTAGAAATTCTCGCCGTCCTGCACGGAAGGCAAGATCTCGAGCGCAAGCTGAAAGGCGAATAGAGGCGATTGCCTCGAATGCGCTTCTTGGGTGTAACGAGGCAATCTGTGTTCGGCGATCCCGAACCGTCGCGGATCAGCCTTGGTAGGACGCGCCATGATTCTGCTTCGCCTGCTCGCCCTCTCGCTCCTGCTCACGATTACCGCCTGCGCGCAGCCTGAGCCTCCGTCCGAACCCGCTCCGATCGACGAGGCGATTCCCGCTCAGACCGTCAGCGCGCTCGATACGCTGATGGACGCCTACGACGTGCCGGGCCTCTACCCGTCGCGGATGACCGAAGCCGAGTCCGAAGCGTGGGCCGACTCGGTCCTGGCGACGCTCTCGCTGGAGGCCAGGGCGGGGCAGGTGATTCTCGCCAACCTGCCGTCGTCGGGGGGCGTCGAAGGCATCGTCGAGAGCGCGCTGGGGCTAGTCGAGCGGACGGGCGTGACGGGCTTCCTGGTCGGGCGGCTGCTTCCGCCGGACGAGGTGTTCGATGTGACGCGGCAGTTGCAACAGGCGCAGATCGACGCGAATCGTCCGCCGCTGTTCTTTGCGGCCGATTACGAGCGCGGCGTCGGGCGCTTCTCGAACGCGTTTACCGAGTTGCCGTCGAACATGGCGATCGGAGCTACGCGTGATCCGGCGTACGCGGCCGCCGCTGGAAGGCTGAGCGCGATGGAGAGCCGGGCCGTCGGCGTGCGGCTGCTGTTTGCTCCGGTTGCCGACGTGAACAACAACCCGGACAATCCGATCATCAACATCCGGTCGTACGGCGAGCGTTCGGATCTGGTCGGCGAGATGGTGACGGCCTACGTCCAGGCCGCCGAAGCCGCGGGCGTAGCGACGACGCTCAAGCACTTTCCCGGGCATGGCAACACGGCGACCGACACGCACAGCCGGATGGCCACCGTCGGCGGAGACCGCGCCCAGCTCGACGCCATCGAACTGCGCCCCTTCCGCGAGACGTTCGCCCAATCCTCGCCGACCGCCGTCATGACCGCTCACCTCTGGGTGCCCGCCTTGGACGAAGTCGAGCGCCCCGCCACGTTCAGCCCCACCGTGCTGACCGATCTGCTGCGCGGCGAACTGGACTTCCGCGGATTCGTCGTGACCGATGACGTGCGCATGGGTGGCCTGACCAACGACTTCGACCTGGCCGAGCGCGTCACCCAACCCTTGGCCGCCGGAGCCGACATGATCCTGACCCCGCGCGACGTGGGCGCCGCCGCCCGCGCCATCACCGGCGCCGTCGAATCGGGCGATTTGGCCGCCGACCGATTGGACGAAGCCGCCCGCCGCATCCTGATCGCCAAGGCTCGCCTGGGCCTGTCGCGCGACGCCGTGCCTATGCAAGAGGCTTTCGACTACGTCAACGCCCGTCCGCTCGGACAGCGCGTCGCCGACGCCATCGCGAGGGACGCCGCGACGGTTCTGCGCACGTCGGACGCGCTGCCGCTCGCTTCGGGCACCAAAGTCCTGGCGCTCCACCTCTCCAACTATACCGGGTCGACGAGCATCGAAGCCGCCGTCGCCCAGCTGGATCAGCGCCTGGAGTCGGCTGGCGTCACCCTCACGAGCCGCTACCTCGACAGCCGCGCCTCGCCGACCGTCCGCGACCGTTTCGCCGGGCGGCTGGAGGACGCCGATGTAGTCGTGATCGGCCTCTACCTCCGCCTGGTCAGCGGTAGAGGAGACGCCGGGCTGCTTCCGGGACAGGCCGACCTGGTGCAAGCCGCCCTCGAATCCGGCAAACCCGTTGTCCTGCTCGCGTTCGGCAATCCCTACTCGGTCCTCTCCTTCCCCGACGCCGACGTGAAAGCTGTCTTTTACGACCCGACCGTCGCCAGCGCTCAGGCCGCCGCCGACCTGCTGCTTGGTGGCCTCGAAGCCCAAGGCCGCCTGCCGATTACGGTCGGCGAGTTTGCGTTTGGCGAGTGACGACAGGAATAGTCGAGAGACAACACCGCTGCTTAGCGCGCCGGACGTCCGTCGAGACCGGAGGGCGGGGCACTATTGCGAAGCGAAACCTTGAGCTCAACGGACTTCAGTTCGGGATGACGTAGACCACTCCAATCTTCAGCGAGCTTCTCGAATACGTGGCTCCGCCTATGTTGTCGCTCTGGGTGTCGTCCGACACGTCGGGGTCGTACCGGTCGATGCTGCCTCGGACAGTAGCCAGGGAGAGTCGTGCTCGAAAGTGGTCTGACAGTCTGTAGGCCGCTCCGCCCTCGATGCTGACGCCCAAGCCGAAAAAGCTTCCGTCTCTGACCTGCTCTTCGGTTCGAAAAGGACGCCGGATGTCGGTGTCCGTCCACAGCATCATGCCGTCGACGCCAGCCTGCGCGAAGGGGCGCAGTTTCCAGGAGCGCTTGCCCAGCAGCGCCTCCACCCCTAGCGTTGCCCGCGCCGAGGTCGCGCCGCTATAGTCGATGCGCGGTTCGTCCCACCTCCTTTGCTCAGCCGGCTCACTCCGGCGTCGACCCAGAGCGCAGCGTTGCGCAGCAAGGAGAGGCGAGCGCCTCCGGCCACCTCGACTCCGGTGAACTTGCGATCTCCATCCAGGGTGTAGTTAAGCCCGTACAGGACGGCCGTTTCTGAGAAGCCCAGAGTGGTCGAGACTGCGGCGACTCTGGCATGAAACTGCACGACGTCGACGGGCTGAGCCTCTGCTCTGGACGCTCCCAAGCAGGCGAAGGCGAGAGCGAAGATCTGTAGTCTGAAAGTCATCTTTCTGAGTGTTTCGTGTTTGGAAATAGGCTATCGGCGTCCCTACTCCTCCTACCCTTCTTTCGGACGCCTGCCGCCTAGAAGAAAGAGTGGATGCAGCCAACTGTCCCTATAGTCTAATTGGGTAGGATATAGACGATCCCTAGATCAATCGAGTAGCGCGAATAGCTGGCGTTGCCTATGTCTGGTGTGCTGACAGTACTCTCTCCCGTGTCGGGTCTGAATCGGTCGATGTTACCTCGAGCGGTATGTAAAGCTAAGCGTGTCTCGAAGCGCTCTGACAGTCTGTACGCAGCGCCGCCTCCCAAACCAACACCGATGCCAAAAAAGCGTCCGGGCCTGACCCGAGTGATCGTGCGGAAGGCGGGTCGTATGTCCGTGTCGGTCGATAGCCACATCACGTCAATATTGGCCTGAGCGAATGGCCTCAATTTCCAAGAGCGCTTGCCAAGCATAGTCTCAAGGCCAAATGCCGCTCTCGCCTGTGTCGCGTCGCTGTAGTTAATGCGCGGCTCCGTCCCGTTCCCTCTACCTAGCAGGCCAACCGCGCCGCTCGCCCAGAGTGCGAGGTGAGGACGGAGGGCGACGCGGGCGGTCCCAGAGGCTTCGACACCGGTAAACGTGCGGTTGCCGTCCAATGTAAAATTGGACCTCTCGGACGAGAACACAATTCCCGTCTTGGAGAAGTCTAAGTCGGTTGTAGTCGCGCCCACGGCAACTTGAAATTGAACGACGCCGACTGGTTGAGCCTCGGCGTGCGACGCGTGCAGGCAGATCAGCGTTAGTACGAGAGTCGGTAGTCTGTACGTCATATGCAGGGTGGTGCACGTAGGAAGAAGAGCATTTAGACTGCGCGAAGTCAATCCGCTTGCAGAATAGTTAGGCCTACTCGTTCTGATCTAGAAAGTACGGCGTGGTTGCGTCTGCTGGCAGTGCTGTGCGGGCAAATCGCTAGCGTCTGCCAACCTGGTGAGGTGCTGGTGTTTCGCCTCTATACCAGCAGCGAGAGAGGAGCGCGAGTAGTCGTTTCGGGCACGCGGCCGTCAAGCCAATTGAGCAGAGGTGCGCGCCGAACTGCTCCCTCTGCGCGGCATTCCAGCACGATGCTGCATTCTACCGGCGCCTCCAACGGCGCTTCTCCAGGCCGACGCGGTCGCAAAAAGGCCGACGATCTGACGTTTCGCGAGCGCATCGGCGCGCTGTCGAACCTGCCGCCGCTGTTCCGGCTGGTCTGGCAGGCGAGCCCCCTGCTGCTGACGCTCAACCTGGTGCTGCGGTTGGTGCGCGCCTTCGTGCCGATCGCGATGCTGTGGATCGGCAAGCTGATCGTCGACGAGGTGGTGCGCGTCGCGGCTACGGACGCCGGACTGCTGGGCGGACTCGAAGCGTGGGGCGGCGCGCTCGAACCGCTGGCGTGGCTGCTGGCGGCCGAGTTGGGACTGGCCGTCCTCTCCGACGTGCTGGGGCGGGGGACGGCGCTGTGCGACAGTTTGCTGGGCGACCTGTTCACCAACGAGACGAGCGTCCGGCTGATGCGGCACGCGGCCCGGCTGGATCTGGCGCACTTCGAGGACGCTGAGTTTTACGACAAACTCGAGCGCGCCCGGCGGCAGACGACGAGCCGACTGGTACTCCTGTCGCAGATCTTCGGCCAGGCGCAGAGCGCGATTACGGTCGTCACGCTGGCGGTCGGGCTGGCGGCCTATGCGCCCCTTCTGCTGCTGCTTTTGGTGCTGGCGCTGCTCCCGGCGTTTCTAGGCGAGGCGCACTTCAACGCGCAGAGTTACTCGCTGGCCTACAGCTGGACGCCCGAGCGCCGCGAACTCGACTATCTGCGCTGGCTGGGCGCGAGCGACGAACCGGCCAAAGAGGTCAAAGTCTTCGGACTGAGCGGCTACCTCGCCGACCGCTACCAGACGCTCGCCGACGCCTACTACCGCGCCAACCGCTCGCTCGCCACCCGTAGGGCCGCCTGGGGAACGCTCCTCGCATCGGTCGGCACGCTGGGCTACTACGCCGCCTACGCCGTGATCATCTACCGCACAGCGAGCGGCACCTTCACGATCGGCGACCTGACGTTTCTGGCCGGATCGTTCGCCCGGACGCGCGGCCTGCTCGAACAGATGCTCGCCTCGTTCTCGACCGTCAGCGGCCAGGCGCTCTACCTCGCCGACCTGTTCGACTTCTTCAAGATCGAGCCACGTGTGGCGTCGCCATCGGACGCGCTGCCCATACCCGAGCCGATCCAGACGGGCTTCCGCTTCGAGAACGTCGGCTTCCGCTATCCCGGATCGGACGCGTGGGCCGTGCGCGGGTTGTCGTTCGAGTTGCGGGCCGGAGAGGCTCTCGCTCTGGTCGGCGAAAACGGCGCCGGAAAGACGACATTGGTCAAGCTTCTCGCTCGCCTCTACGACCCCGACGAAGGCCGCATTCTGCTCGACGGCGTCGATCTGCGCGACTACGATCTGGATAACCTGCGCGCGACCGTCGGTGTTATCTTCCAAGACTTCGTCCGCTACCACCTGTCGGCGTCGGAGAACATCGCCGTCGGACGCATCGACCAGCGCGACGATCGGCCGCGCATCCAGACGGCGGCTCAGCGCTCTCTGGCCGACAGCGTGATCGACGCGCTCCCTGACGGCTACGACCAGACGCTGGGCAAACGCTTCTCATCGGGCGTCGACCTGAGCGGGGGGCAGTGGCAGAAGGTCGCGCTGGGGCGGGCGTACATGCGCGACGCCCAGCTGCTGATCCTCGACGAGCCGACAGCCGCCCTGGACGCACGCGCCGAGTACGAGGTGTTCGAGCGCTTCAAGGACCTGACCAGGGGCAAATCCGCCGTCCTGATCTCGCATCGCTTCTCGACCGTCCGCATGGCCGACCGCATCCTCGTCCTTGATGCCGGGCACGTCGCCGAGGTGGGGACGCACGCCGAACTGCTCGCCGCCGGAGGGCGCTACGCCGAACTGTTCGAGCTACAGGCGCAAGGCTACCGGTAGCGCCGGGCCAGGGCCAGACAGTTGCGCCGAGACGGCCAGCGCACTGCTCGCACCTTCCGTCCGATCGCGTCGACGGCGCGGGCACGATGCGCCGCCAGTTTCGTTGGGAGCCCATGCCCGACACTCTCCGCGACCTTCTCGACGCGCACCGCGCTCGCCTCCTCGACGCGGACGTTTCCGATGCCGAGTCGTCACTGGCGTGGCTCGTGACGCACGTAACGGGGCAGTCGCGCGTCTGGTGGCGCAGCCGGATGGGCGACGCTGCCGACTCCGTCCTCTCGGCTGCCGACCGCGGCAGGCTGGCCGGTCTCGTCGCGCGGCGTGCTCTGCGAGAGCCAGTGCAGTACCTCGTCGGCGAGGCGGACTTTCGGCGCTTAACGATCGGCGTCGGTCCGGGCGTGCTGATTCCGCGTCCCGAAACCGAGGAGGTGGCGGGCTGCGCTATCGACGCGGCCCGTGCGTACGACCGCCCGCGCGTGCTCGACGCTGGAACCGGAAGCGGTTGCATCGCCCTCACCCTCGCCGACGAAGTGCCCGGCTCCGACATGCACGCGTGCGACGTGAGTGCTGACGCGCTCGCAATAGCCCGTTCCAATGCGGAACGGTTGGGACTCGGCGTCGCCTTTCACCACGCCGATCTGCTCGCCGAGCATCTAGCCGTCCCCGGCACGTTCGACGTGATCGTGAGCAATCCGCCCTACGTCGCTCAAGAAGAGGCGGACTCGCTCGAACCCGAAGTGCGCGACCACGAGCCCCACCTCGCCCTGTTCGCTCCGGGCGACGTGCTGCTGTTCTACCGCGCCCTGGTCCGCCACGCTCGATCACTTCTGCGTCCCGGCGGAACGATCGTCCTCGAAACACACGCCGAACACGCCGATGCAACGGCCGCCCTGCTCTCGCCCGACCTGTTCAGCAGCGTGACGATCCAAAACGACACCGCCGGACGACCGCGCATCGTGCGGGCCGTCCGGCGGGGCGATCGGTTGGGTAGCGGAGTGGAGGTTGCGCAGTAGGAGACGCGAACTCCGCTCCGAATACCGCCGACGGGTTCGGAAACAGGTGTTTGTCGACCGATCAGTCGTCTCCGGCGTGCTCGGGGTAGTCACGCAAGATGCGGGAGTAGGCCGTGGCGAACATCTCTTGCGGCTCGTCGGTCGTGCGGCCCAGTTCGGTGCGCTCCTTGTGCAGGCGTGAGACGCCGTTCCAGACGGCTTTGCGCAGGCCCCAGCGCTCGACCGAATACGAAGCCGTTTTGCGTTTGCGGTCGTTGTCGGTCCAGCTGAGTTGGACGTAGGGCTTGTGATTGCCGCTTCCGTCGTCCTTGGTGCAGAAGCTCAGGCCGACTACGCCGGTCTTGCTTCGGGCCTGGGCCGATCGCTCGGTCGCGCTGTCGGCTTCGGGGAGCGTCGGCATCAACTCGTCGCGAAAGACCTCGGCGGCTTTGAGCGCTTGGTCGCGGTCACCGTACTTGGCGTCGGCGAAGAACTTGGTGTGCTGCGTGCCGCTGCGGCGGATGCGAACCTGCCAGCCGTGTGTGGAATGGCGACCCGGAAAGGATTCCGACGGTTCGATGTCGATGCGGTAGACGTTACGTGGCGTACGCATATGTGTGAGGGGGTGGATGAGCGGCCAATACGCGTAGGTGGGACGGTACAGCCCGCGGTCGAATGATGAGAAAATCACCGTCTGCAAAGAAACGAGTGTCCGATATGTCAGACGGTGACTCACATAATATCTATCTGCTACCCGGTTCTACGGCATGGGAGGTAGTCTATTAGCCACTTTTAACGTCAAAACTTCCCAGAGAATGCGCTTGAAGACGATCTTCAGACCTCGACGAAGCGTTTTTGGGATGCACCCACACCGATTTGTCCTACAACCAGCATTCCTCTTAGACTAGTCACTCGTTTTGGGAAAGGACGAGCGCTGTATAGGGACCGATGGATAGAGCGCCCGAAAATGCCTCATCGTCTCGCTGCTCGTCGTCGGCCTGCACTGTGTGTGCGGGATGGTCGCCGAAGTCCGAACTGTAACCCTGCCAGTCTGAGTTGAAGCGGACGTGCCACTCGCCCTGGCCTGGAAGTCCGATGCGATAATCGTCGTAAGCACGGTTGGCGAAGTTGAGCACCACGACCGTCGTGTCGCCTGCTCCGCCGTCCTTCTCGCGCACGAACGCGATCAGTTTGTCTGCGTGGTTGACGTGGTGCACGCGGACGTTCTGGCCGGACAGTCCGCGCGTCGCCCCGCCCAGGTTGCGGCGCAGCGCGATCAGGTCGCGGTAGAGCGAGCGGATGCCCCCCAGTTCCTTGAGTCGGTCCCAGTCGAGCGGAACGGTGTCTTGGAACCACTTGTCCCTGAGCATTTCCTGACCCTGGAAGAGCATCGGGATGCCCGGCGCGGTCAGGACGGCGGCGGCTCCGAGCGTCGAGCGCTTCTGCGATTCCCACGACGTTGCGTCGCCTTCGTGAATCTCTTCGGGCAAGCGCGCGCGTCCGTTGGCGACTTCGTCGTGGCTCTCGGTGTAGATGACGCGGCTGAACGCGTCGGCTGTGTAGCTGTGGCCGATCGCCGTGGCGACAGCGTCGAGGTCGCGCTCTTCGTCCGACATCACTTCCAGCGCGCCGCGCATCGGGTGGACGAACAGGCTGTCCCACTGCGAGCCAAAGCCCGCTCCACCCTGATCGACCGGCTCGACCAGGTGCGCGTCGCCCTGCAGGTCTTCGGCGATCATGAGCGCGCCCGGGTGCTTCTCTGAGGCTTCGCGCGTGATCTCTTGCATCAGCGACCATCCGTCGGGAAGGCCCGATCCCTCGCTCTTCCAAAAGTCTTTGAAGCGGATGAAAACGGTCCCGTCCCAGCGCAGACCGTCGCAGCGGAAGCTCTCGAGCCACATCCGCGCGTTGTCCTTGATGTACGTGCGCACCTCGTTGCGTCCATAGTCGGGGCGCGTCATGCCCCACGGCGTGTCGGCGCGGTGGTCGTTGTAGAAGTAGATGCCGCCGCCGTCGCCGTCGCCCCAGCCGTCGAACCGCCACAGTTCGAGGTCGGACGGGCCGAAGTGGTTGTAGACGACGTCGGTCAGGACGGCGATGCCGTGCGCGTGGGCCGCTTTGACGAACCGTTTGAACGCGTCGGGGCCGCCGTACGAACTCTCGATGGCGAACGGGAAAGCCGGGTTGTAGCCCCACGAGAAGTCACCGGCGAACTCGGCGAGCGGCATCACGCTGACGGCGTTGATTCCCAACTCGGCCAGATAGTCCAGGCGTTCGGCGGCTTGGTCGAGCGTGCCGGGGCCGTCGGGGTTGCGGTCGTTGAACGTGCCGATGTGGAGTTCGTAGATGACCAGCTCGTTCCAGGGCGCCATCTGAAAGTCGTCGTCGCCCCAGTCGAATGCGCCGTCGTCGTACACGACGCTCTCGCCCACGCTCGACGTGAGCATGCGGGCGTAGGGATCGTTGCGCATCAGTTCGCCCTGCTCGGTGTGCAGGCGGTATTTATACTGCGCGTCCGGCTTTATCCCGCGTACGACGCCTGACCAGTAGCCGCCGTCGCCGTCGCGGGCGAGTTCTTTGCCCTCGCCCCACTCGCACCAGTCGCCGGTGACGAAGGCGCGTTCGGCGTGCGGCGCCCAGACGCGGAACGACACGCCTCCGCGGTAGGGAACGGCGCCCATTCCGGCATGGGAAGAGGGCCGGACAGAAGAGGAAACAGGGCTTTTCGAGGTGGTGGCGGACATCAGGGGCAGATCGGGTGGTGAGAGAAGCGGGCAACGCGCGTGTCCGGCTTGCGCGCCGAACGCGGTGTAACGTCTCGGTGCGATAGGCCCAAACGAAACGGCGCGGCAGGCGTTGGCCCGTCTCTCTCCGCTTTGCTCCGACCCGATGACGCCTCTTTCGCAGCAGGACACCGACTGGTGGACTAACTTCCGCGCGCTGCTCGACGACCAAACCGACTTCCCGGCCGACTACACGTTCAAGTTCATCGTTCCGCTCGAACACATGCCCGAGTTGCAGCGCCTGCTCGCCGACTATGAGTTGCAGACGCGTGCCTCGCGCAACGGCAACTACATCTCGACCACGCTCTCGCCCCGCATGGAGTCCAGCGCCGACGTTATCGCTCTCTACGAACACGTCAGCGGCGTCGAGGGGCTGATCGCGCTCTAACTAGCGCCGAGTTGCGTTAGCGTTGTGTTATCACCAGGATCCAGGGCCGCCGTGTGACTAGGTTTGGTGCATGCGCCTACCGATTGTGCTCCTGCTCATGACCCTCACCGCCTGCTCCTCTCTGCGACCGCCTGAGCCGGTTGCGCTGCACTCCGAAGCCGAGCGGTTCGCGCTTCCCAGCGGCTTCGACGCGCAGGGCCACAGAGGCGCTCGCGGCCTGCTGCCCGAGAATACTGTCGCGGCAATGCTGCGCGCTCTCGATGAGGGCATGACGACGCTCGAACTCGACCTCTCGGTCACCCAAGACGGCGTTCTCGTGCTCTCTCACGAGCCGTGGATGAGCGCCGAAATTTGCTCTCACCCGGACGAGTCATCGGTCACAGACGGCGAGGCCGAGTCGCTGCTGATCTACCGGATGCCGCTCGCCGACGTGCAGGCGTTCGACTGCGGAAGCAGGGGGCACGCGCGCTTCCCGGACCAGCAGGCGCTCGCTCTCTCCAAGCCAACGCTCGCCGACGTAATCGCGGCGTCGGACGCGCACGCCCGGACCACCGACCGGCCGCTGCCGTTCTACAACGTCGAGACCAAGTCGCGTCCGACGTGGGACGGCGACCGCCACCCGGCGCCGGATGCGTTCGCTGCCCTGGTGATCGAAACGGCGCAGCAGGCCGGAGTGCTGGAGCGCACGACGATTCAGTCGTTCGACGTGCGGACGCTGCAATCGGCTCGGAGGCTCGACCCGCGCGTACCGCTCGCTCTCTTGGTAGACGACGGAGCGCCCTACGAGACGCCGCGCCAGGGCGCCGCTGTGCTAGGATTCGCGCCCGATGTGTGGAGTCCGTTCGACGCCTTCGTCACGCCCGAGCGCGTCCGAGAAGCGCACGCGATGGGCATGCGCGTCGTGCCGTGGACGGTCAACGAAACCGGACGGATGCGCGAACTGATCGCGATGAGCGTCGACGGGCTGATCACCGATTACCCAGACCGACTGCGCGCGCTGATCGAAGAGTCGGCAGTCCAGCGCTGACGGTTGAGATTTGCGCCTATCGTCGTCGTGGCGCGACCGGGGAGCGCGTGCCCGAACCGAAACCCTTAGAGACTGTTTGGTGAAAGTGGCGGCAGGCGAGAGCGAGCGCGGAAAGCGACTCGCAAGGCGCGCGAAGCAGACAGTACTGCGTGACCTACGGTTGCGCCAGCTATGGCGATGCAGCGTAACCCCAAAGGGGACCGCACAGCGAACGCCGCGAGGCGCTTTCCGAGCCGTTCACTACGTGGTCCCTTCGGGTTCGCAGCCCCGCAGCCTTTCGCCAAACAGTCTCTTAGAACCTGTCCGGCAGCACGATCGGCGGCAGGGACTCGTCGGCGGGACGGAAGAGCGGCGCGCTGTCGGCGAAGTCGAGGGCTTTGCCGATGAGCACGATCCGGTCGTCGGGGTGCAGCCGGAACGTGCCCGCCGGACTACCGAACGTGCGTCCGTCGCGGCGGACCGCGAGAACCGTCAGGTGATGCCGGTTGCGCAGGTGGAGTTCGGCGAGCGACTTGCCCGCTACCGGTGCGTTTTCGCGCACTACGACGGCGCGCGTGTGCAGTCCGTCCTCGTCGAAGCCTTGCAGCACCATCAGGTGCGCCTCCTGGATCGAGCCGCGTAGCACCTGGTAGTCACCCGAGCGCATCGTGCGCGCATGCTCCTCGATCGCGTCCGGCGCGATCATGTAGGCGCCCAGCACGTGCGAGAACAGGCGGACGGTCGTCTCCAACTCTTCGGGAACGACGATGTCGGCTCCGGCCATGTGCATCGGTTCGACCTCGGTCAGGTAGCGCGCCCGGACGATGACCTGGAGCGCCGGGTTGTGGTGCTTGGCCTGGTGGGTGATGCGCAGGTTGGCCTGCCCGTCGTTGGTGGCGAGGACGAGCAGCTTGGCGCGCTCGATGCCCGCCGCTTCGAGCAGGTGTTCTCTACTCGCGTCGCCGATGATGACGTGCTCGTGGCCGTCGGCGCGCGCCGTCGCGGCCGGGTTGAGTTCGACGATGACGTAGGGGATGCCCGAGTCGCGCAGGACCTGCCCCAGGCGCTGACCTGCCGGGCCGTAGCCGACGACGATCGTGTGGTTCTCGAAGGGCGGCGGCGGCGGCGGATCGGGCTCGCGTCCCCACCGGGCGAGCGGTCCGCGTGCCATCCACTTGCCCACGCGCGGCCCGCTGCTCATCAGAAACGGCGTCGCGATCATGAGCAGGACCGAGACGGCGATGAACGCCTGGGATCCCTCTTCCATTCCGGCGGGATACAGCCCCTGCGCCTCACCCGCGCGTTCGAGCACGAACGAGAACTCGCCGATCTGCGCCAGCGTCAACCCGACGGCGGCGGCGACGCGGATTGGGTATTTGAGAATCACGACGGCGCCGCCCGCCATCAGCGCCTTGATCAGCAGCACGGCCGCTCCGATGCCGATGACGAGGAGCGGGTTCTCGACGACGAACCAGATGTCGAGCAGCATCCCGACCGAGACGAAAAAGACGGCGTTGAAGACGGTCCGCAGCGGTAGGATCTCGCCCAGCGCCTGATCCGAGTAGCGGCTCTCGGACACGACGAGCCCGGCGAGGAAGGCCCCGAGCGCGACGCTCACCTCGGCCAGCGAAACCAGCCACGCAATGCCGAAGCAGAGCGCGACGACGGTCAGCAAAAACAGTTCGGGACGCCGTGTGTGCGCCACGCGTTCGAGAAGTGGCGGCACCAGCTTGCGCGCCGCCACGACGGCCAGCACCATCACCAGCAGCGCCCGCCCGAGTACGAACAGCCCATCGATCGGCGACGAGGCGCCTCCGGCCAGGATCGGCACCATGAGCACCATCAGGATGACTGCGAAGTCTTGAAAGATCAGCGTTGCCAGGCTCAGGCTGCCCGCGGGCGTCTCGGTCTCGCCGCGCTCGGACAGCAGCGAGAGCACGATCGCCGTCGACGAGAGGCCAACCAGGAAACCGGTGAAAATCGCCGCATTCCAGGCTACGCCCAGCGCCATCAAAATGCCCGTCGTCACGGCCACCGTTCCGATCGTCTGGAAGCCGCCGCCGACAAAGATGGCCCGCTTGATTCGGTTCAGTTTCTCGATAGAGAACTCGACGCCGATCGAGAACAGCAGCAGGATCACGCCGATTTCGGCCATGCCTTCGATCAACTCCTTGTCCTCGACCAATCCGAACGCGCTCGGTCCGATCAGCACGCCCGCGATCAGGAAGCCCGCGATGGGCACCAGCTTGACGCGCAGGCTGAGGTAGGCGATGGCGACGCTGATCACCAGTAGCACGACCATTTCGGCCAGAAAAGGTGGTGCGGCGGCGAGAAGAGGAAGCATGAAGCGGAGAGTCGGAGGTGTCTCCAAGATCGGCATCCCGATTAGCTTGGGGTGTGGGTATGCCGAAAAGAACGAGGGCACGCCTCCGACTGGAAGCGTGCCCTCTGCACGAAGTAGGTGCGACGAGCGATCAGCGCAGCACGACCACACGCTGCGTCTGAGTCGCCGCCTCGCCCTCGATCCGCACCAGATAGATCCCTGCGCTGAGGCCTTGGGGCAGCGGGCGACTCGACGGCCTCACCCGCCTCGACATCGCCCGCGAACAGTACGCTCACCTCGCGACCGAGCGCGTCGTAGAGCGCCACGCGGACGAACTGGCTCGTCGCCATCGACACGCGCACCGTCGACGCATCCGTCGCTGGGTTGGGCGCTACGCGGAGCGAGACTCCTCCACGTCCAGCGACTGTCAGTTCGACGACGCTGCTGTGCTCGAACGCGCCATCCAAGTCGATCTGTCGCAAGCGAAACCGGTGCGTGCCCGCTGCGAGCGCTTGGGTGCGGAAGGTGTACGACTGCGCTTCGAGCGTCGTACCTGCGCCGCCGACCCATCCGGCGTCGGTCCATCCGGCGCCAGTTCCAGCGTCGTGCTCGACCGAGAAGCCGCTGTTGTTGGTCTCGCTGGCCGTCGTCCAGTTCAGACGCGCCGACGATCCGTCGAGTGCGCCTTCGAAGCTCGTCAGCTCGACCGGCAGCGACGCGCCCGAGAAGGTGAAGACGAAGGCGTCCTGATCGGTCGAGCCTGCATTGCCGTTGAACCGAGTGATGCTCTGGAGCTGCGTGCCGCTCTGATCGTAGAGGCGGATCGCGCTCTGAGTGAGCGCGCCGGTGCGCCCGGCAACGACGGCTTTCCCTCCCCCCATGCCGATGCCCATCGTGCGATCGTCGTCCGTGTCGTTGGCGATGGAATAGGCGTTGGCGACTGCGCCGCTGATCTTGTCGGCGAAGAACACCAGGGCGTCTAGTCCGGTCGCGTCGCTCGTGTGCGTCAGCACTCCATTGGCGACGGCGGTACCGTTGTATGCGTTCTGCATCGTTACGGTAGCTCCGTTGAAATCGCCCCCGATTCCGAGCAGGGTTCCGTCGGTGCTCAGTTCCCACACCCGCGACCCGCCAAGCGAGGCGAGCGTCCACGAGGGGCCCTGGAAGGGTTCGCCCGTGGATGCGTTGAACGACAGAACGACGCCGCTGTCGCCCGGATTCGGACCGGTGAGCGAGCTCGAAAACGCGGGATTGTCGTCGTGCTCGATGGTGACGGCTCCGTTGACGTAGCCTCCCAGGTAGAGGATGCCGTTGCCGTCGTACGTGACCGCGTATCCGATGTCGGCTCCGGCACCTCCGACGCGGCTGATCCACTGAACGGCTCCGATCTGGCTGATGTATCCTACGAACATATCGCCGCCGCCCGCACTCACCAGGGGCGAACCGGTCGAGCCGGGAACGGTGAGGCTGCCCGTAAACCAGCCCGCGAAAAACGCATTGCCGACGGCGTCTACATCAACGGACTCGACGGACACCATGCCGGTCGACGACAGAAAACTCTGCAAAGATCCGCCTGCAGTGTTTGCAGTCGCCGTGCCGGTGGCCACGTCGTAGGAGGCCAGAAACCCTCCGGTCGAGGCTCCGGGAACGGGGGCTCGTCCTCCTACCCAAGCCTGTCCGTTAGCCGAGACCGCTATGTCGTAGAGCCGCGTGTCGCCGCCGAATATGTTTTCGACGCGCGTAACGTAGCGCACCTCGTTGGCCGGGTTGTAGCTGATCAGGTATCCGTCCTGCCCCGTCGTGTTGGCGATGGTCCCCGACGTATTGTTGGCCCCGAAAAAGGTCTGGCTCGGCGTGTCGATCCAGCCGACGGTGTACAGGTTGCCCGAAGCGTCGAACGCCACACCCTCGCCGGACCCGGTCGCGTTGAAGCTGCTTCCACCTCCCATCTGGAAGTCATCCGAAGCATCGTAGCGAGCGAAAAACGGCCCTATGCGATCCGTAGTGGCGAAGGCGGGCCTCGCAGTCACTGCGTCGCGACGCAAATCGCCGAGGTAGGTGCCTGCCAGGCCGATTGAAGCGTCGAGCGGGGAGAGTGCGGCGTCTTGCGCGTAGGCGAAGCCCGCGGTCAGGGAGCCAGAAGGGTCTTGGACGGGGACGTAGAAGCCCGTGGTCTGGGCGTGGGCGAAGGGCGTGCACAAGAGGCACGCGAGGGCAAGTATCAGTCGAGGCATGGCCGCGGCTGGAAAGTGGTGGAGAGAGAAATCGTCGGCCCGATCTATTTGAGATCCAACCGCTCTCCACACTACCGATCCTACCGCTCGGCCACATGGGCCACCCGATCACTTTGCATTAGAACCTCCGACTACTCCGCGCGCTCAGACGCGTCCCTCGAGCGCCCGCAGCGCTTCGATGCGTTTCTCAGTCGGCGGATGGGTGCGGAAGAGACCGCCGAATGCTGCGCGTGCGCCGCCGCCACGCAATGGGTTGACGATGCGCAGGTGCGCCGTCGACGGCGTGGCGACGGTCTGCGGAATCCGTTCGGCTCCCCTCTCGAGCTTTTGGAGCGCGCTGATCAGGCCACCGGGCGAGCCGGTCAACTCGGCAGCGGCGCGGTCGGCCTCGAACTCGCGCGCTCGCGAAATGCCGGTCTGGATCAGGACCGCAGCCAGCGGGGCGACGAGCATCGCCACCAGCATACCCAACGCACCGCCGTCGTTGTCGTCTCGGCTTCCTCCGCCCAGAATCATGCCCCAGCGCGCAATGCTCGCCAGTGTCATGATGGCTCCGGCCAGCGTCGCGACGATGGCCATGGTGAGCGTGTCGCGGTGCTTGACGTGGCCCAGTTCGTGGGCGATGACGGCTTCGACTCTCTCGCTCGTCCAGCATATCCAGCAGGCCCTGATTGACGGCGACGACGGCGCGCTCGGGGTTGCGCCCGGTCGCGAACGCGTTGGGCTGCGGGTCGGGGACGACGTAGAGGGCAGGCGTCGGGATCCCGGCCTTCTGGGACAAGCGCTCCAGCATCGCTTCGAGCCCAGGAGCCGAACCCTGAGCGACGGGAACGGCGCCGGTCATTTTGACCACCATTGTGTCCGAAAACCAGTAGCTGCCCAGGTTCATCGCCACGGCCAGGCCAAACGCGATCACGATGCCGGTCTGCCCGCCGATCAGTCCGCCGACCCAGACGAAGAGCGCCGTCAGGGCGACGAGGAGAAAACCTACGCGGAGGGTGTTCATGACGTTGGAGATCAGAAAGAGGGCGAGTCGAACGAGGAGGCGATGGCTGTGTGCCCGCTCCCCAACTCGAAGCTCACCGGACCGCTTGCGGCTGCGCTGCATCTTCGCCTGGTTGCGTCCGTAATCCAGAACGACCACCAAACCCACTTCGCGCATGCTTCCGTCAGAAACGCTCGCCAAACTCGGCCGCGACTTACGCTTGATCGGCACCTTCCACGTCGTCTTCGGTGCTGTGCAGTGCCTGTCGCTCGTCGGCGCCCTCGTCGGTGTTCCGTACATCCTGTTCGGCCTACGCAGTCGTGATTCGGGGTTGGAGTTCGCGCGGTACGCCGAGTTAGCCGACGAACTGACGCTCGCCGACGCCCACCGACACTTGGCCGACGGGATGAAGATGCTCAAGTTCGCTTGCCTCGCTACCATCGTACTGCTCGCGATCAGCTTCGTCGTCTCCGTGTTCGTGATCGCGTCGATACTGACGCACCCTCTCTTGCGAGCCGCGATGAGCAGCGGTGGTTGAGGAGCGACGCTATCGCCGGATTTCGAAGCCGCTGTGTCGCTCTTCGGGCGCGGTCCACGTTTCGTCGATGCGGTCGACTTTGGCCAGTCGGGGGCCGACGTGCAGGCTGTCGAGCAGGCGTTCCAATGCGTCGTGCGGCCCCTCGGCAACGAGGCGGACCGTCCCGTCGTCTTCGTTGCGCACCCAGCCGATCAGCTTCAACGTTGCCGCCTCCTCGCGGGCGTAGGCGCGGTAGCCGACGCCCTGCACTTTGCCCCTGACGATGGCTTCGACGCGCTTCTTACCGCTCACAGTAGGCCCTCGCCCTTGGCCCAGTCGGTGAACTCCGATACCAGTTGCTCGAACGACTCGAGCACGAACAGGCGCGGTTGCAGGTGCCACACGTCGTAGTCTTGGGCAGCGACGGCAGCCGGACTGAACGGTATTTTTTCGACCTTGTCCGACAGCGCGTTTTCGACTTCGCCCTTGCTCGACAGGATGCCTGCGCCGAAGATGCGCAGCCCATCGGCCTCTTGGATCAGCCCGAACTCGACCGAGAACCAGTGCATTCGCTCCATCTCGATGCGCTGCTTACCCGTCGCCTTGAGCGCGGCGCCGCCGAAGAGTTGGTAGAAGTCGGCGAAGTCGGGCTCGGTCAGCATCGGCATATGGCCGAAGATGTCGTGGAAGAGGTCGGGCGCGGGCGTGTAGTCGAGCTCCTCACGGCCGCGGATGTAGTCGGTCGACGGAAAGATGCGCTCGCTCAGCAGCGTAAAGAAGTCGCGCTCGTGCAGCAGGCCGGGCACGCGAGCGACTGTCCAGTCTGTCGCCTTGTTCAGCCGCGCTGATAGCTTGCTCAGCGCGGGAATGCGTTCGCCGCCCATCGTGATCGACTGAGCGCCGCGCAGGTACGCCGTGCACGCGCGGCCCGGCAGGTATTCCATCTGCCGGCCGTACAGGATGCGCCACGTCTTCTGATCAATGTCCGAGTAGCCCGGGTAGAGAATCGCGTCGCCGATGGGCGCGTCGCCTTCGAGCGTTTGCGGCACGCAGCGCGGGTCGAGGTCCTCGGCGCCTGCTTTCTCGTAGGCGGTCAGGAGGTCTTCGGAGGCTGTCGTCGTGTCGGGAGCGGTAGTCATCGGAGTGGAAGAAGTCGATAGGAGGAGCGCCGGGGTGCTCTGCAATCGGCGTTGCAAAGCGCTTCCAGGCGTACGTCTGGGCAATCCGCCGGGGTCCAATCCCTCGGCCCTCATCCGGCGAGAGGACGCGTGGCGAACGCTCCTAAATCAAAACCGGGGGATCAGGACGAACACGACGACGAGGATCGCTAGTACGGCGAGAATGCCGAACCAGATCAGCGAGCCGAAGCTGCGACCGTGTTTGGAATCGGGGTGCGGATCTTCGGGTTGAAACGAGGTCGCCATGGCGTAGGTTGAGGTGAGTGAACGCGTGCTACGCTCCGGCGCTCGCCGCGCACCGCTCGCCACGTAACCGCATCGCAAACCTTAGCCGCCTCGACATGACTCTGGCTCGCATCATCGGCACTGTCTGGGCCACACGCAAAGACGACGGACTGGTCGGGCGGACGCTGCTGCTCGCCGAAGAAATCGACCTGGACGGAAAGGGGACAGGTAGTTCGGTCGTCGCTGTCGACGCGGTCGGGGCCGGAGTGGGCGAGACCGTTCTGGTCGTTCAAGGGTCGAGCGCTAGACTGACGCCCGAAACCGAAGGCAAAGCCGTCGATGCTGTCGTGGTCGCCATCGTCGACAACTTAGAAGTGGTGGAGGTGGAGGCGTGATCGCCGGGCTGGTCATCGGAAGCGTCTGGGCGACGCGCAAACACGCCGATCTGAGCGGCCAGCGCCTGCTGCTCGTGCGCAAGCTGGACGAGCACAAACAGCCGTCGGGGAACGCGTTCGCCGCCCTCGACACGTGCGACGCCGGTCCGGGCGATTACGTCTTAGTCGCCACGTCTGCCGAAGCCGCCGTTCCCTTTCGCCCGCGCATCGTGCCGACCGATGCGACGGTCGTCGGCGTGGTCGAAGCGCTGGATCTGGTGGACTGAGGATGCCTCTCGCCGTAGCATGCCACGACGCTACACGGGTTTGAACTATGACTGCTTCCGACCCTTTCGTTCTTCGGCTGCGCGACCGCGCGCTCGACTGCCGGGCTAGCGCGCTGCAACCGATCGGGGCGCACGTGATGGGCATCCTCAACGTCACGCCCGACTCGTTCGCCGACGGCGGGCGCTACGACACCGTCGATGCCGCCGTCCGCCAAGCCCATGCGATGCTCAGCGAAGGCGCGGCGATGCTCGACGTCGGCGGCGAGAGCACGCGTCCGCGGGGCGTGACCTATGGAGCCGGAGCCAGCGCTGTCGCCGAGGAGGAGGAGCTGGCGCGGATCCTGCCGGTCATTGAGGCCATACGTGCGCGCTTTCCCGATGCGCTGCTTTCGATCGACACCTACAAACCGCGCGTAGCCAGAGAGGCGCTGGACCGAGGCGTCCACTTAGTCAACGACGTGACGGGTTTGCGCTTTTCGTCCGAGTCTGCCGAGCACGCCGCGCGCGTCGGCGCTGCCGTCTGCGTGATGCACGCGCTGGGACGACCGGGCGACATGCCGCACGAGCACGCCTACGCCGATGTCGTCGGCGATGTGGCTGGCTCGCTGGCTCGGTCGGTGCGTACGGCGCGTGGTGCCAACGTGGCGAGCGTTCTAGTCGATCCGGGCTTCGGCTTCGGCAAGACGGCGGCCGAGAATCTGCGGCTGGTCGCCCACGCGGACCGCATCGCGAGCGCCACGGGCTGTCCCGTTCTGGTCGGTGCGTCGCGCAAGAGCACGATCGGCCACGTGCTGCGTCCGGGCAACGCGCCGCCTGCGTCGGAGCGGCTGTTCGGGTCGGTCGGCGTAGCGGTCGCGGCCGCCCGGTGGGGAGCCTGCATCGTGCGCGTACACGACGTGCGGGCGACGGTCGAGGCGCTGCGAATCTTCGCTGCCGTCGCGTGCGAGCGCGCGAGCTAGCCGCGTCGGTATCTTGAGCTTCTCACTCTCCGCCCGCCCGTGACGCTTCTCGAATGGCTGCTCTCGCTCGTCGAGTTGAAAGACGTGTTCGAGGTCGCCCTGGTGGCGTTTCTGTTTTACAAGCTGTACGGCTGGGTCAGGGGCACGATCGCAGTTCAGATCGCGATCGGACTGGGCGGTCTGCTCGTCTTGCAAGCCGTTGTTCAGGCGCTCGATCTGACGATCCTGCAGGCGCTCTTCGGCTCGCTGAGCGAGGTGTTCGTGCTGGCGCTCATCGTCCTCTTCCAACCCGAACTGCGCCGCCTGCTGCTGCTGCTGGGCCAAAACTCGTTCGTCCAGCGCATCCTGACGCGAGCGCGCAGGCAGAGCACGGACGTGACGAGCGAAGTCGTGACGGCCGTCGTCGAGATGAGCCGCCGCCACATCGGCGCGCTGATCGCGTTCGAGCGCTCGACCGGCCTGCGCTCCTATGCCGAAACTGGTACCATCCTGCGCGCCCAACTCCAGCACGACCTGCTGCTGACCATTTTCTACGGACAAAACCCGCTGCACGACGGCGCCGTGATCGTCCGCAACGAACTCATCGAAGCCGCCCGCTGCATCCTTCCCGTCACGCAGCGCGTCAACATCGACCCCAACCTGGGCCTGCGGCATCGCAGCGCGCTGGGACTGGCTGAGCAGACCGACGCGTTCGTCGTCGTCGTGTCCGAGGAGACGGGGCAGGTGTCGATCGGCTGGAACGGGCAACTCACACGCGACGTGACCGAGGAGCAACTGCGCGCCTATCTGTCCGAAGCGCTGGGTGCCACGCGCGAGGAAGCTGCGCCTGTCGAACTCTGACCGATCTCCTTTCGCCATGACCGATCGCTACGCCCGCCGCCGAATGGCGCTCATCGACCTGCTCCGCGAGCGGGGCTTGACCGACGAGCGCGTCTTGGACGCCGTCGCCCGCGTGCCGCGCCACGAGTTCGTAGACCAGGCGCTGCACGTGCGCGCCTACCGCGACGAGGCGCTGCCGATCGGCCTCAAGCAGACGATCTCGCAGCCGTCGACCGTCGCCGCTCAGACGATCCTGGTCAACCCTCAGCCGGGCGAGCGCATCCTGGAGATCGGGACCGGAAGCGGCTTCCAGGCCGCCGTCCTCGCCGAACTGGGCGCAGACGTCTACTCGATTGAGCGCCACGAGCCGCTGCACACGCGCACCGCCGATCTGCTCGAACGGCTGGGCTATGCGATGCACCTGCGCTGGGGAGACGGTACGCTGGGCTGGCCCGAGGCCGCTCCGTTCGATGCCGTTCTGGTGACGGCCGGGGGCACAGCCGTTCCGCGACCCCTGATGGAGCAGCTAAAAGTCGGCGGCCGGCTGATCATTCCGGTCGGCGAGACCGGCGGCGAGCAGACTATGCTCCGCATCGTCCGAACCGGTGCGACGACGTTCGACGAAACCGAGGCGGGCGCCTTCCGCTTCGTACCTCTGATCGGCGACGGACTGAACGACTGACTCCGAACGTATCGCTGCACTATTTCCCCGTACGGGTGGCTCGCCGAGCCGCCCCTGCCGGTTCGACCCTTCGGTCCTACACCTCTGCCGCCCTCACCTCGAACTCCACCGCCATGCTCACGCTCTACTGGATCGCCCTGCTCGTCGGCGGCTTCTTCGTCGGCCTCTCGCTCGTGGGCGGCGACGCGGATGCGGGCGATACGGATCTGGACTTCGACGCAGACGCGGACCTCGATCTGGATCTCGACGCGGACGCGGGCGACGTGGCGTCGGGCGGCGGCTTTTCGGCGGGCGACCTGATCTCGCTGCGCGCGGTCTTGCTGCTGGCGGCGGCGTTCGGGCTAACGGGCGTGCTGCTCCATTACCTGGGCACGGCCGAACCGCTGGCGGCGATGTTGGCCGCAGTGACCGGACTAGTCGTCGCGGTAGGTGGCACTTATACGATCAAAACCATCGGCCAGGCCCACGTGTCGGCCGACACCGGCGTCGACGCGCTGCTGATTGGGCGGACGGCGCGCGTCGTCGTTCCGTTCGGCGTCGAGGATCGGGGCGCGGTCGTCGTTACGACTGGAGCAGGGCGCCACCGCGTGCGGGCCTCTTCACTCGGAGGGCCGGATACGTTCGCTCCGGGCGACGAAGTGGTCGTGGTGCAGATGGAAGACGGCATCGCGCGCGTCGTGCGTCCCGGCGGCGAGCTGCCGATGGACGAGCCCGCGTCGGTGGTGCCGCGTGTCCGGCTTTCCGAGTGAGCGGCGCGGGCAGGTTCGAGCGCGTAAAGCCAGCAGAGAGGCGCCGGTGAAGCATCGTCGACCGCATACGTTTGCACTCAAGGCTCTCCGGTTGATCGGCGTCAACGTGCTCGTCTTGGCCGCCGCGCTCGGTGCCATCGAAGGCGGTGTCCGCCTCGCCTACCCCGAAATCGCGCCCTACCGGACCGAGGCGCATTTGTTCGAGCCTGGCGTGTATGGCGCGACGAGAGGCATAGCGCGCAGCGCCAGTGGATACAGCGGCAGCGCGCTGCTTCGCTCGGACGAGACGCGCATGTGGCGCTACAGCGCGGCGGCCGAGTCCCAGCAGACGTGGTTGTTCTTGGGAGACTCGGTGACGATGGGCGTTTACGTCGCCTCGGATTCCACGTTTGCAGGGCGCCTCCACGGACGAGTCGGCGTGCGCAACCCCAGCATCGTCGGCTACACTCCGGCGGACTATGCGCGCGTCGCTAGCGCGGTCGCGGAGCGCGAACGGCCGCAGCGTGTGCTCGTCAACTGGTGCCCCAACGACATCTACCTCGACGCCGTCCCCGACTCGGCTCCCGAAGTCGATCCCGGCCCGATCGGCCACGTGCACCGCTTTTTGCTGAGCCGCGTGTACACCTACCAAGTCGTCAAAGCGCTCTTGTTCGACCGTACGGCGCAATACTACGCGTACGAAAAACGACTCTATGCCGACTCGGCACGCGTCGCGGGCGTTCGGGACCAACTGAGCCGCATTGCAGGCGAGGCCCGCGGAGTCGGAGCCGAGCTGACGTTCGTCGTGCATCCCTACCTCGCCTCACTCGGCGATCCCGATTGGCCCGGCCTGATGGGCCCGATCACAGAGCGCGCCCTGGCGCTGGGCTTCGACGTCGTGGATGCGACGCCGTGGCTGGAGCGGCAGAGCGATCACGCGGCGCTGTACCTGTATGGGGACGGATTCCACTACTCGGAGCGAGGCCATGCGGTCGTGGCTGCGGGACTGATCGAGCGGTACGAGTTGTGAAGAGAGGTGGGGCGGTATCTGGCGGTGCGGAAAGCGAGATCGGAGAACCGATTCGGCAAACGGCAAGCTGACCGCCGTGTGGTGAGCGACAGTCCCTTCGGGCCGATGGGCCGCGTACCTTTGCCCATGCGCTCTCTAAGCACTGCTCCCTTTCGTCCACTCTACGTCATGAGGATTGCGACCTCCGCCGATGGCACCCCCGTGACGCAGTGTATCGCGGCGCGCACGAACACGCGCCGAGCCGACGACGTGCTGATCGCTTCGGATCGGCGACGCACCCGCCCTCTCCGTGCATCGCGGGCACACGCGTGATCGACACTTCGACTAGCGGCCCCGAACCCAACGTGTGCGTGACGTGCGGCGAGCGGCTGCAGGGCCGCTACTGCCACGCGTGCGGCGAGAAACGACCGGCAGAGGGCGACCGCACCGTGCGTCACTTCGTGGGCGACGTACTCGGTTCGGCACTCAGCATCGACGGCACGTTCTGGCGCACGTTTCGCCTGCTCGTCTTTCGTCCCGGCGCGCTGACGGCCGAGCATATTGCCGGTCGACGGCGGCCCTATCTGACGCCGCTGCGCCTGTTCTTGCTGTGCAACGTGGCGTACTTCGTCGCGCAACCGTATACCGGATTTTCAGGCTACAACACGCCGTTGCGCTCGCAGATGAGTCAGCAAGCGTACAGCCGGTCCAGCGACATCCGCGGCCATATCGCAGATCGGCTGGGGTTCGACGCGCGCATCGACGCGGACGAACTCGCCGAGTCTGAGGCTTTTCGGTTCTACGAACAGCGCTTCGACGCGCGGAGTGACGCACTGGCGCGCACGCTCGTCATCCTGCTCATTCCCCTGACTGCGCTGCTGCTCAAAGCGCTCTTGCCGCGCCGCCTGCTGGCCGACCATTTAGTGTTCGCGACGCACCTGATGGCGTGGCAGCTTCTCGTCGTCATGTCGGCGTGGCTGCTGCTCTACGGCTCGGTGCTGCAAGGTGCTCTGCTCTACCTGCCCCTCCCGCGGGGACTACTCGTCCACATCAATGAGACGCACGCGCTGTGGTTCGTCCTGATCTACCTGTTTCTGGCCCTGCGCCGCGCTTACGGTCTGACGCGCGGCACAGCGGCGTGGCGCTCGGGCGTGCTGGCGCTTCCGCCGGTCTATGGCATCGGAGTCGCCGGGCTGCTCGTCATCGGCATGGTGTTTTACCGCTACCTGCTGTTCTGGATCACGTTCTGGACGGTGGGCGCGGGCTGACGGCCGTTGAAATCGTCTTCACGTGGAGCGCGCCGCGTACCTTTGCTCTGAGCGCGTCGTAGGCGCTGCATCCTCCGCATTTTATCCCCACCGTCATGACCGAAGCCCTCGTCATCGCAGGCGTCATCATCGTCTTCCTGCTCGTCGTTTTGCAGTTCATCAAGGCGAACCTCAAAATCTGCCAGCCCAACGAGATCCTGATCTTCTCGGGTCAGCAGCGCCAGATGCCCGACGGCACGTCGCGCGGATATCGCACGATCAAGGGCGGGCGCGGCTTTCGGATTCCCGTCATCGAAGAAGTCGACCGGCTCGATCTGCGGACGCTTCCGCTCGATCTGATGGTGACCAACGCGTTCTCCAAAGGCGGCATTCCGCTTCAGGTGCGCGCCATCGCGAACGTCAAGATCGCGTCGCAAGAGCCCGAGTTGAGCAACGCCGTCGAGCGGCTGTTGGGTAAGGATCTCGCCGAAGTGCAGATGATCGCCAAGGAAACGCTCGAAGGCAACCTGCGCGGAGTTCTGGCACTGCTGACGCCCGAGGAGGTCAACGAGGACCGACTGAAGTTTGCCAAAGAACTGCTCGACGAAGCCGACATGGACCTTTCGGCACTGGGACTGCACCTGGACACGCTCAAAATCCAGTCGATCGACGACGATACGGGCTACCTCAACGCCATCGGCCGGCAGCAAACGGCGCACATCATTTCGGCGGCCGAAGTGATCGAAGCCAAGAAGATGGAGCAGGCCAAGGTGGCGCAGGCGCGGGCGGATCTGGCCGTCGCCGAAGCCGAGAACGAAGTGCGCATCGTCCGGGCGCAACTAGATGCCAAGAGCCAGGCCGAGGAGGCCCGCGCGGGCATGGCGTCGCGCGTCGCCGAAGCGCAGGCCGAGCAGGAACTGGCCGAGCAAGAGATCTTGCTGATGGAGAAGCGCGAGCGCGCCGGAACGGTCATCAAAGCCGAGGCGCAGCGCCAGGCGTTGATGGAAATCGCCAAGGGCGACGCGGCCAAGATTACCGAGAGCGGCAACGCCGAGATTGCCATCCTCCAGCAAAAGATGGAGCTGTGGAAAGCCGCCGGAGACGACGCCGAGCGCCTGTTTCTCATCCAGATGCTGCCCGAAATCCTCAAGGAGGTCATCAAGACGGTGGATAACCTCAAGATCGACAAGCTGACAGTCGTCGACAGCGGCGGAGCGGGGCAGGGCGTTCCCGCCGTCATGAGCCAGATCGCCGGAGCCACGCCCGCCCTTCTCGAAAGCCTGCGCGCCTCGACCGGAGTCGACATCGCCGGGATGCTGGCCCAGGCGTCCGCGCCGCGCGCTCTGGGTCCGCATAGCAACGGAGCCAAGGACAACGGCGAAGTGCCGAGCGTGTGAGCGACAACCTGTTTGCCGTCATCGCCGGAGTGTTGACTTTTGTGGCGTTTGCTGCCCACACGTTCGTCGGCGCCCGCGAGTACCGGCTCTTTGCTCCTGATGAAGATGTCGGCCCGGCTCGCACGGCGTGGGTGCAAGCACTGGCCGGGTGGCACTGGGTGTCGATCAGTTTGCTCGCCGCCGCCGCCGTCCTGCTGCTCATCGGATTCACCGATGCGGTGCCGAACGAGCCAACCGTTCTCCTGATGTTGAGCGGGTTCTTCGGGCTGGGCGGAATTGCCTGGCTTGCCACTCTAGTCGTTTCCGGGCGAGGGGTTCGTCTTCGGTATCTCGCTCTGGGGCAATGGCTATTCTGCTTCGTCGTCGCTGGACTAGCCTATCTCGCAGCGGAATAGAGTCGCCGCCGAATCGAGCGCAGCACCTGCTTCCACCTGCTCTTTCCGCTGAGTCCGTAGCCGTGCCGCGTCACCGTGCCGCGCCCGACGTGGTAGGCGTACTCGGCGACGGGAAAATCAGCCACCGCCAAGCCGCGCGCCTGCGCCGACTCCATCGTGCGGACGAACGGAGCGCCGTGCTTCTCGAACGGAGCCAGCGTCCGGTACGTCGCCACGTCGATCAGGGCGCAGTGCGGATGGACGTAGGGCGTTCCGCCGGGCGCGTCGACGTTGAAGCCGTCCGAGTCGACTCGGATCAGGTGGCCGACGGCCCAGGCGCCGGTTTCTTGGGCGCGATCCGTCATCGCCCGGATCAGTCCTGGACGCCAGACGAACGTGTCGGTGTCGAGAATCAGCAGGCGCCGAGCAGACGTGGCGTGCATCGCGGCGTCCATCGCCGGACCGTGGTGCCAGTTGATGCCCGTCGATAGGCGAAAAGGCGCTAGCGCATCGGCGTCAGCGTTCAAGCGCTCGGACGTGTCGTCGGGCGAGGCGTTGTCGATGACGGTGATGGGAACGGTCGGCTCCAGTCGGCGCAGCAGGTGGACGGCGCCGCGCGTCATGGCGGACGTGCCGTAGCTGGCCAGCAGGGCTTCGACGTCGGGCGAGACGAACGCGTCGGCGCTGCGGACGGTGGAAAACGTCAGGGCGAGATCGGGCATGGTCTCGGGTCAGGGGCCTCAACGCTGGGTGAAGACGTACGCGTTGCCGCTGCGAACGAACGTGCCGCCCGCCGCGTCGCCGATAACGGCGAGCGCCGAGTCCAGCGTCGTCAGGCGGAACGTGCCCGTCAGGCGGCGGCCGCGCGACAAGGGCGGAACGCGGACGGCGCTGCCGAAGTGGCGGCTCAACTCGTCGGTCGCGTCCGTAAACGGCGTTCGGTCGAGCAGCAGCGTACCCGTCGTCCAGTCGAGGATCGCATCGGGAGAGGCGGCGGCGGTGGGAAGGCCCAGTCGTCGTCCGCGCACCGCAGCCTGCTGCCCACCGCCGACGGTCCGCACCGAATCGGCCTCGACGGTCACCGATCCGCTCTCGACGTAGACCAGGGCCGACGAATCCGACGCGGCGATGGCGAACCGAGCGCCCGGCGTCGTCACGCGGACCGGACCGGCGTCGATGACGAATGGATTGGACGGATCGGGCAGGATGGTGAAGCGCGCGTCGCCGCGCAAGATGTAGTGCCGGTCGGTAGGCGTCAGGAGCACGCGCGGCGCCTCGGCCCCTCCGACGCCACCGACGGCTCGCAGCGACGCGCCCGAGCGCAACAGTACGTCCGAGTCGTCCGGAAGCGTGGTCGCGACGGGCGACGATCCCGGCTCGGCGACCTGGGCGAACGAGCGGGTCAGGTCGGGCTTGGGCCACGCCCACACCATCGCGCCGATTACGCCGATCGCGACGAGTCCAGCAGCGATCCGAACGACGAGCGGCAACCCGGTCGGCGCCTGGACAATCGTCTGCGGACGCTTGGTCTCGCGCGTCGCTAGGTGCTCCATCGTGCCGGGCGTCTCGACCGCTTCGGCTGGCGGTGGGTCGGCAGTCGGCGTGCTGTCGGCGGCCAGTTGATCCGCCGAGGCATCGGCGCGAGCTTCCGGGTCGTCGCCGAGCGGAGGCGGCGGAGCGGATTCGTCGGAAGGTGGGAGCATTAGCAGCTAGCGTGGGCGTGAGAGGCGACAGGATACAGCACGTGCAGCCACTGGGCTCGCATCGGCGCGCGGCGAGCGCAAGTGTAACGCCGTACGCAGATTCGGCGGGCGAACCCCGCGTCACCCATCCGCATTCTCTCTCCATGTCCAACTGCTTTGCCATGACCGCTCGCCTGCTTCCGCTCGCTCTTCTACTCGTTGCCTGCTCGACGCAGGACGCCGCCCTCGTCGACGATACGCCACCTCTGCCGCCCGCAGCGGGCGACCTGGCCGCTCAGGTGCCGACCAACGTCTTCACTCCATCGCCCATTCGGGTCACGCTCGACGGGCTGCCCCAACCGTTCGCCACCAACTCGGCGCGCAAAGGCCCCAACGTCATCGGCGTGCCGTCCGGTGCCACGCTCAACGCGCCCGACGGCTTCCGCGTCCAGGTCTGGGCCGACGGGCTGACCGCGCCGCGCTGGCTCGCTCTGACGCCCGAAGGCGACGTGCTCGTCGTTGAGAGTCGCGCCAACCGCATTCTACGCCTCTCGGACGCCGACGGCGACGGAGTGGCCGAGTCGCGGGCGACGTTCGCCACGTCGAGCAACGCGCTCGACCAGCCGTTCGGAATGGCGTTCATGGACGGCTCGTTCTTCGTCGGCAACACGGGCGAGGTGCGTCGCTACGCCTACGACGGCGCCATCAGCGGCAGCGGCCAGGTGATCACCGAACTGACGCCCGGAGGCTACAATCAGCACTGGACGCGCAACGTCATCGCCGGACCGGACGGCTGGCTCTACGTCTCGGTCGGATCCGAGAGCAACGTGTCCGAGGAGGAGTTGCCGCGCGCGTCGGTCCAGCGGATGCGGCCCGACGGATCTAACCGGACGACCTACGGAAGCGGCCTGCGCAACCCCGTCGGCCTCGCCTTTCAGCCGTCGACGGGCGACCTGTTCACGACCGTCAACGAGCGCGACGGCATGGGCGACGGACTGGTGCCCGACTACCTGACGCGCGTCCAGCAGGGCGGCTTCTATGGCTGGCCCTACGCCTACCTCGCCCCCGGCAACCTCGACCCGCGTAGGATGGATGGCGAGGTCAGCGAGCGCCCCGACTTGGCCGCCAAGACGCTCACGCCCGACGTGCTCTTCGAAGCGCACAGCGCCGCGCTGGGCGTCCAGTTCTACGACGGCGATCAGTTTCCGGCCCGCTACCGCGGAGGCGCGTTCGTTGCGTTCCGAGGAAGCTGGAATCGCAGCCAGGGGACGGGCTACAAAATCGTCCACGTCCCGTTCAACGGCGGCCAGTCGATGGGTCATTACGAAGACTTCCTGACCGGCTTCCTGCTCGACCCGTCCGGCCCGACGACGTTCGCGCGCCCCGTCGGCCTGCTCGTCCTCCCCGACGGCAGCCTGCTCCTCACCGACGACGGCAACGGCCGCATCTACCGCATTTCGTATGTGGGCTGATGATGCGATGAGTCATTACTACCCGCACGGACTCGAAATGCCCGGCAGAGTCTACGTGCAGGGGCAGAAGACGCGCGAGGGCTACACGGGCCACGAACTCGACGCTGAAACCGGACTCAACTACGCAGGAGCCAGGTACTACGACTCAGCGATTGCGCGTTGGATGAGCGTCGAGCCTATGGCTTCAAGTTATCCTGGATACTCGCCTTACAACTACGTGCTCGGAGACCCGATGCGGCTCTTCGATTCGATAGGCATGTGCCCTGACGAAGACCCGGACTGCGAGGACGAGGAGACGCCACAGAGTTCGTCTCAGAAGTCGAACACAGACAGCGGGAGCATTGATAGGCTTTTGTATTCGCTTTCAGCCGGTGCAAATGGCACAAGTGCAGTGTTCTCACGTGCTGCAGTTGAGGCGAGAGCCCATGCTAGTGAGTGGAGAAGCATAGAGGAACACGTTACGGAGGCACACTCGGTGGCCAGATCTGCAACTCAACGAAGTGTATCGCCGGTATTGACCCAAGCAGACGACGCACTTGCGACCCTTGATGTAGCAAGAAATGCCGCCAAGGGAACCTTCGTGTTGGGAGCTACGGTGTCTCTAGGAATACTAATCGTCGACATCAGCGACGGTGGCACAACTCCATAGGCTGCGGCTAAGACAGGTCTCGATATAACTATGGGCGCAGTTGGCTTCCTCGGTCCTATGGGAGCTACGATCTCGCTAGGCAACGTTGACAATTGCGCTTGGCTCGCTTCTGCGGCGCGCTTGAACGCCCTGCCGCGTTGCTCTGCATCGCCGATGCTCGCATGGGCTGCTTCGAGCGCCTTGCCGAGCGCCCAATCGCACGCGCAGCCGCTTCGCCTCGGCTAATGTCAACGTTGCCTAGGCTATGCTGCAGGAGAAATGATTGGTTGGGATAACATCATTGGTTACGGTCCGCTCCCTCCGCAGCCTCGAAGCAGCGAACTTGCTCCTGCTAGTAGCACATTTGTTGCTCCAGTTTTTCCTCAACGCTGAGACTATGGTAAGCAGTTCAATTCAGTCGTCTCTCGATGTAGCCTACAGCGTATACAGTAAACACATAGATGCGTCTGCTACCGCTGCGGGTTGGCTGCTGTGAATATTGCTGTTTAACATAATGACACTATCTCTTGTTGCTTATTACTTCATTGGCTTGGACTACAGATTGAATAGCTCTTTCATATTTTATTTCGGCGCCTTTGGTTTTATATCCTATATATTAATGTGGAGTACAATAAATAGAGTTCCATATATGAATATAGGCAAAAAGGGTTTATTTTGGAGCGTGGTGTTTGTTTCAGTAGTAATGCTCACTGTGGTGACCCTATTTGTTTTTACACCGTAGCGGTCAAATTCAAGCAGTCCCTCCACGCTCCGGCCCTCACGGCACCGGCTGACGCCGCAGCCCCGCGGGGCGCCTCGAGTCTGACTATTCCAGTCTGCGGCGGGTCCCTGGCTCGCCACGCCGCCCTATTCGCTCGCTGCCGAGGCGGGAGAAGGTAGGACCACAATTACAATTCCTGCATTTCATGCCCGTCACGATCCGCCCCGCCACACCCGCCGACATCGACCTGACTCTCGCGCTGATCCGCGAGCTGTCCGTCTACGAAAAGATGGAATCGGAGATGGTCAACACGCCCGATCTGTTGCACGCAGCGCTGTTCGGTGACCGCCCGGCGTGCGAGGCGGTCGTCGCGAACATCGACGGAAAGGACGACGGCTTCGCGCTGTTCTACCCGACGTTCTCGACGTTTACCGGACTGCAAGGACTGTGGCTCGAAGACCTCTACGTCCGCCCCGACGCGCGCGGTAAGGGTGCCGGAACTGCGCTACTCGCGTACGGCGCCCAACTCTGCGTCGAGCGCGGATGGCCTCGCTACGAGTGGACCGTCTTGGACTGGAACGAGCCTGCCCTGGCCGTCTACCGCCGCCACGGAGCGCGTCCGATGGACGAGTGGACCGTTCAGCGTGTTAGCGGCGATGCGTTGACCGAGTTGGCGGCGCGGACGGAGAGAGGAGAAACATGACATGTCTCTAAAGACATGTCATGTTTGAAGTGAGGTCGCAGTCTTCGCCCGGCTTTCGCACGCGCGTGGGCACACTGCCGCCCGGCCTGATCGTAGGACTGACGCTCAACTCGCAGCCTGCATGAAAACCTTCGACGCGCTCTTTTCCGAACTCACTGCCAAAGTCGCCGCTGGCGATGCCCACTCGGCGACCGTCCGCGCCGTCGCCGCCGGTCCGCACGGCGTCGGCAAAAAGCTGGTCGAGGAGGCCGCCGAGGTGTGGATGGCCGCCAACCACGAAGGCAAGGAGCGCACCGCCGAGGAAATTTCCCAGTTGCTCTACCACGCCCAGGTGATGATGCTCGCCGTCGGCCTGACGCTGGACGACGTGTACAAGCATCTGTAGCATCGCGCCGCTGATCTCATCGCGCGCCCCGTACCGCCGTCATATATAGCGGCGCTTCCCCATTCCGGCGCTTCCGCTCCGCATTCCAACCGACCTCCGCATGCTCCGCATCGCCCTCCCCAACAAAGGCGCCCTGTCCGAAGGCGCGGTCACGCTGGCTCGCGAAGCCGGATACAAAGTGCGGCGGGGCGACGGCGACCTAATCGCGCGCGACCCGCATCACGAGGTCGAGTTCTTCTTCCTACGCCCGCGCGACATCGCGGTCTACGTGGCCAATGGGACGCTCCAGATCGGCATCACGGGCCGCGACTTGGCCGCCGACTCGGGGTCCCAACTGGTCGAACTGCTCCCTCTGGGCTTTGGAGGCAGCACGTTCCGCTATGCCGTCCCGCGCGACTCGGACCTGACGCCCGACGCGTTTGACGGCCTGCGCATCGCGACGAGCTACCCCAACATCGTCATGGACGACATGGCCAAGCGAGGCATCGACGCGCGCGTAGTCGAACTGGACGGCGCCGTCGAAATCTCGATCCAACTGGGCGTCGCCGACGCCGTCGCCGATGTGGTGCAGACGGGGAGGACGCTCGAACAGGCCGGGCTGAAAACCGTCGGCGATCCGGTCTTGGAGAGCGAGGCGATCCTTATCGGCCGCGACGAGGACGTGTTGGAGCATGAAGGCGTGAGCCGCTTCGTCCAGCGCGTCCAAGGCATCGTCACGGCCCGCGCCTACGTGCTGATCGACTACGTCGTCGAGAAGTCGCTGCTCGACATCGTCCGCGCGATCACGCCCGGCATCCAGTCGCCGACCGTCTCGCCCGTCAACAGAGAGGGATGGGTCGCCGTCCGCGTAATGGCACCGCGCCGCGACGCCAACCGCCTGCTCGATGAACTCTCCGCCGCCGGAGCCCGCGCCGTCCTGGTAACCGACATCACGACGTGCCGCCTATGAGCGCTCGCTTCTGAGCCATCCGGCACGATTGCTGACGCGGCTGGTAGAACGCCATTCACCCATCCGAAACGCCATGCCTGCGCGCCTCGTTGTCCTGTTTTCGCTCCTCTCGCTGCTCACCCTAGCGGACACGTTGGCGCAAACGGCGGACAGCGCGCGCGTCCCCGTCGAAGTCGGCGCGTTTGCCGACACGGTGCGGATGACGGTCGAAGAAGCCATCGTCCAGGCGCTGTCGGTCAGCCCCGAGGTGGGCATCGCGCGCTCCAAAGCCGACCGCAGCGACGCGCGCCTGGGCCTCGCTCTGGCCAGCCGCTTCCTGACCGACTTCAAGGCCGAGTCCGCGCACAGCCTCGCGCCCGGCCTGCGCATCCCGGACGATTACCAAGGGTCGATCGAAGCGCTCTACCTCGACCCCAACGTCAAGAACGACAAGGACGACCTGCGCCCGTTCAACCAGATCGAAGTCGAAGTCGTCCAGCCGCTGTGGACGTGGGGCGAGTTGACCGGCAGCATCCGAGCCGCCCGCTTCGGAGCCCTGGTCGACGAGGCGGGAGTCGAAGTGCAGGCGACGACGACGGCGCTGCGTCTGGCCGAAAGCTACTTCGGCTTGCAACTGGCGCTGCGCCTCGAACAACTCGCCGTCGAGACTGGACCGCTCATCGCCCAGGCCAAGCGCCAACTGACGCAGATGCTCGACGACGGCGATCCCGACGTGAGCTACGGCGATCTCTACCAGGTCCAGCTCACCGAGCAAGAGTTCGTGCGCCGGTTGGTCGAAGTGCAGCAGGGCGTGCTGACGGCCCGAACCGCGCTGCGCCGCCAACTCTTCCTGCCCGAGACCGCCACATTCGCCGCATCGGACGCGCGCCTGACGCCGATTGCATTCGAGCGCGAACCGATGGACGCGTACTTCGCCCTGGCCCGCGGACACCGCGCCGAACTGGCCCAGGCAACCGCCGGACTCGCCGCCCGCGACGCCCTGGTCACCGTCGCGCAGTCGGACTACTATCCCAAACTCGGCATCGGCGCGCAGGCGCGGTACGCGTACACCAGAGGACGATTTCGGCAGCCCAACCCGTACGTCAACGACCCGCTGATTGCGCAGAACTTGGTCGCCGGGCTCGTCGTGCGTCAGAACCTCAATTTCGCCCAGACGCGCGCCCGAGTGCAGCAAGCTCAGGCCGAGAGTCAAGAAGTGCGCTTTCAGCAAGACGCGGCCGACCAACTGATCCTGTTCGAAGTCGAAACGGCGTACCGCGCGCTCGTCACCGCCGAAGCTGCGCTAGGTGCCCAGGAGGAAGCGTACCGGCTGACGCGGCAGTGGTTTTTGGACGAGACGAACGCGCTCGATCTAGGCATCGGCGATACCGAAGACTTGGTCCGCGCCGTTAGGGCCCGACTCGAAGCCGAAGCGTCGTACTACGAGTCGATCCAGCGGTACAACGTCGCCGTCGCTCGTTTGCTCGACGCGTCGGGCGTGCTGACGCTTCGCGCGCAGACCGGATCTCTGGGCGGTGTGGCCGGTGGGCAAAGCGGCACGGATGTGGAACGATAACAGGTAGCCAGCACAAACAGACGCTCAGATCGTCTATCCGCTGGCACCCTCCACGACATACGACACCATTCCGTCCACGATAACAGACATGAAACGACTCGTTTCCGCCCTCTTCCTCGCGCTTCTCACCATCGCCGCTCTGCCCGTTCAGGCGCAGCAGGCCGAAGTCCGCGCCCTCTTGCAACAGCGCGACCGTGACGTGAAAGCCGTTCTCGGCACGCGTTCCACCTTTACCGACGCCCAGCGCGACCGCCTCAAAGAACTGCTCAACGGCGCCATCGACTTCCGCGCGATGAGCCAGCACGCTCTGGACAACGAGTGGAACGACCTGTCGTCCGACCAGAAGCGCGCTTTCGTCGACGCCTTTAGCCAGGTCGTCCGCAATCAGTCGCTCTCCAACCTCGCCATCTACCGCGCCGACGTGCGTTACAACGAGATCCGCGTCCAAGGCGACGAAGCGACTGCTCTGACCACAACGACGCTCGAAGGCAAGACGGCGCGCGTCGACTACGAACTCAACAAGCGCGACGGCGAGTGGCGCATCGTCGACATCGTCCTCGACGACGTGTCGACGGCGGGCAGCTACAACCGCCAGTTCAAGCGCGTCTTCCAGCGCCAGGGCTACGATGGCCTGATGAAGGTGCTCCAGCGCCGCATCGAACGCGATCAGGGCTGATCCAATCACCTGTTTCCACTGCGAGCGCATCCATCCTCCGGGGTGGGTGCGCTTCGTCTTTACAGAACATCGGCGCTGAAGGAGGCGTAACGCCCTAGTTTAAGAGCCGATACCCGCCACCTCCGCACGCATGTCCGACCCGACGGAAGGATACGTCCTACACGCTTACGGCGCCGAACGCTACGTCCAGCACGCGGTAGCCTCGGTAGTGACGCTGCGCAGGCACGACGCGCACCGGCCCGTCGCGTTGTACTGCACGAAGGAGCAGCGCGACGCCCTGCGCAAGCACGGCCTCGACACACTGTTCGAACGCGTCGTCGAGTTGCCTGTCGAAAACCGGTCGATTGTCGGATTCAAGCACGCGATCTACAAGTTCAAGCCCTACGACAGGAGCCTCTTCGTCGACGCCGACATGGTGTGGTGCCGCAACCCGGATGCACTCTGGCAGCAGATGGCCGCTTTTCCGTTCACAGCGACCGGACTCGAACGCGCGGATTTCTTCTTCGGCGGACCCAAGGGGTTCAGCGTGGCCTTCGATTTCCTGTTCGACCGCCGCCGCCGCACCATGCGCGCGTTCGGCCTGAGCCACCTGCCGCGCGTCCAAGCAGGCATGATCTACGCCCAGAACGACGAGGTGACGCGCCTGGTATGCGAGAGCGCCAGCTCGTTTCTCGAGCGCCAGACCGAGACGCACTTCCAAAGCCGTCTCAACGAAGGCCGCAGCGAAGAGACGTGCGAGTGGAGCTTGGCGATGGCTATGAGCAGACTGCGCCTGCCGGTCTTTACGTGGTTTCAGGGCTACAACTCGCCCCAACTCGACTTCATCGAAGGGCTGACGCAGTACGATCCCGATTTCGAGCACGTGCTCTGCCGGTACTACTGCGATCGCTTTGTCTACTCACTCCGCGGCTTGCGCATCTCCGGCGTCCGCGACGCGATCATCCGCATCGCCACGTCTATGCCCGGTCGGGGCGACTACCTCGACGTGACGCCGTACGTCATGCATTTCGGATGGCTGCGCCACAAACAGCCGTTCTTCGACTTCTCGGACCGCGTCTGGAAACGCCTCACGTCCGCCACGCTTTCGGGCGACGGTGCGGGCCGCGAGCCCATCGTGTTGCCGTCCGAACTCGACGCCCAAGTGCGCGAGGCAGCGCTAGCGGCGCGGTAAACCTCGCTAGGCAACGTTGACATGAGGCGAAGCGGCTGCGCGTGCGATCGGGCACTCGGCGATGCAGAGCAACACGGCGGAGCGTTCAAGCGCGCCGCAGAAGCGAGCCAAGCGCAGTTGTCAACGTTGCCTACGCAGACAACCAATCGTTGCGTCTGTAACGGCACAACAGAAGTGGGGTCACCTGGCTCAGATCGACGAAGAGCGAAGCCGTTTTGCCTGGCTGAGCGGCGGCGTGGCCTTTCGCTCTGTGCGACGGGTACGCTATCCAGAACAGCGGATGCAGGTCTCTATAGATCTGATCTTCTCCATGCCCGCCCGGCGCGGAGGGTCGTCTGCCGAGTTAGACGCTTCGATTGCGTGGCGAGACATCGACTACCCGCGCAGCAGCAGGTCCACCGCTAGACCGACCTGTTCGGGCATCGTCAAGACAGTTCCGATGCCGACGAAGAGCAGCCACGCCAGCGGGTGGAGCAGGACGGCGAGCAGCGCAATGGGGGCGGTCGTGTTGGTGATTGATGAGAAGGTGAACGCGGCGTGAATGGTCGCGCCGACGGCAATCAGCGCCCAGATGATCAGAAGAGCGAGCGCGGCGCCTCCGGCATAGGCGGCGGGCAAGCTGGGAACGGCTAGAGCGGCGATGAGGAGAAGCACGACGGGCCAGCGTGGCCACGCCTGAATCATCAGCGCTTGTCCGATAGTGAAACTGTGGCGCCCGCGCGAGAGCAGTGTGAACGCAGTCCCAATGATCAGGAGTACTATCCATCCGGCTCCGACGAGACCGAGGGGTAACAACCACGCCGTGACGGCTCCAAGCGGGACTGCCCCACCGATCAGGTGGCGGATGTAGCCCGAAGCGGGGCTTTCGTTGAGCACGAGCAGCAACTGCGTCACGGCAACGGCTCCGCAGGCTAGCATCAGAGTAGCGAGTACGATCGTCTGGAGACGCAGTCCGTCGCGGGCGCCGCGCACGTCTTCTCGAAAGAAACCAGACGCCGTGAAAAAGCGCTCGGTGAGTTGTCGCATCCGCAGCATCGACGAGAAGGCCAGCCCAATCATCAGCACGACCGCCCATCCGCCCACGCGTAGCCAGTCGGCGCGGCGGTTGGCGCGGGCTTCTCCTGCGGCAAGGGCCGGCGAGCTGGGAATGCCCTGCGCAGCATCGGCTGCGGCCATGAGTGGATCGGAATCGAAGCCGTCGGCGGTCAGCAATCCGTAGGGATGCTCGCTGAGCGTCGCCCAGCGGTCGAGCAGGGCGAAGCGGGGTTGCGTCGTATCAGCGGCTAGAGCGGTGAGGGCAGTTTCGAGCAGGCGAGCGGCGCGCTCCGGTGAGTGATCGGCGCGCAGTCCTCTCTCGCCCTGGTAAACGGCTCTGCCCAGCAGAAGAGCGCCGGGGCGGTTGGGGTGGAGAACCTTCCAGTCGGCCCATCGCGCCTGCGAGTCGTCGCTGTCGCGCAGGTCGAGCAGCGGCAGTCCGGCGTCGGGCGAGCAGGCGTCGTCCACGAACGCAGTTTGGTAGTAGACCGCCGCGTTTGGTAAGCGCTGTCGAACGGCCTGGGCGGCCTGAGCGAGGGCGGTGCACGCCTGCTCCGAGCGTGTCGCGTGGTTGGTGCCCAGTCCCACGCCTGCCAGCGTCGAGTCGGCGCCGGACGATCGGAGAGAGTCAGCCATACGGGTGACGTATCCCAGCGTGTCCGCCAGCTGCGTCGCCGTGAGGTAGTTGAGCGGCAAGTCGACGTAGAAACGGACGCCCAGCTGTGCCGCCCACGCGCGCAGTTCGCGGCTCACGCCCGGTGCCACGCGGACGACGGTAAAGCCCAGCCGGCGAACGCGTTCGAGCGACGCACGAGCCGAATCGGCGTCGGCGGGAGGCGTCCACACCGGGCCCATCGGCGGCAGCGAAGTAGTCGGCGTAGGCAGCGAGGCCAGGCGCGCTTCGAGCGACTGACTCGCCGCAAGCGAGTCGCGCCGCGCGGCAGCGACGGCGGCGGTGTCGGCCAGCGCGGGCGGTATCAGAGCGGTTTGAGGTGGGGCCTGAGCGGCTGGTGTCGGCTCTGGTTCGGTGCGCGTTTGGGGTGGTGGCGTGGGCTGCGTTTGGCGCGGGGTCGGCTCCGTCCGCTGCGGCTGGGGCCTGGGCGGTGCGGTTTGTTCGGGCTCCGTCTGCGGCGGAGGCGTCGCAGAAATCGCCTGCGGCTCGGCCGGGACAGGGGTGGGTTCGGCCGTGGGGATGGGCGTCCGCTGAGTCGAATCGGGCACCTGCGTGGCAGCGGGAAGCGCGGCGCACAGGGCGAGGAGCAGAAGGGCGATCGGGCGCACGGCAGGCGGGGCAGATGAAGGAGCGCAAGGTAACCTCGCCGCCGCCGAGCCGCAGCGTGCCGGAGCTGCGAGCGAGCGATCTAACCGAATCGTGGCGACCCTGCTATGAGAACTCTACTCGCGGCCGCTCCGGTTGTCCGAGCCGAGCGGCAGTTCGATGGTAAAGCGGCTGCCTTCGCCCGGCGTGCTCTGGACGGTCAGGTTTCCGCCGTGCGCCTGGGCGATCTGCCGAGCGATAGCGAGACCCAGCCCCGTACTCGTGCCGCGCGTTCGGGGGCCGTCGCCTCTGTGGTAGCGCTCGAACAGCGTCGGTAGCAGGTCGGGCGCGATGCCTGATCCGGTGTCGGTGACGTGCAGGGCCACGCGACCCGGTCGCGACTCGGCGGAGAGGTCGACATTTCCGCCGCTGGGCGTGTGACGGCGCGCGTTGGAGAGCAGGTTGTCGAGTAGTCGCACCAAACGCAACCCGTCGGCGTCGAGTGTCGGCAGGCTGGAGGGTAGGTCGAGGGCGAAGCCGATGCCCTCGGACGCCATCAGTGCTCTGTGCCGGTCGGCGGCGTCGTGCAGCAGTTCGGCGAGCGGAACAGGTTCGCGGCGCAGCGGAGCCGGAGCGCTTTCCAATACCGACAACTCGAACAGATCGTCGATCAGACGAGCCAGCGAATGGCTCTGCCGCCGAGCCGAGGCGAGCGCGCGCACCGAGTCATCGGTTCGTCCCTCGGTCAGCAGCCGCTCGGCCTCTTCGGCGTACCCCGACAAAGCCGCAAGCGGCGTCCGCAGATCGTGGCCGACGTTGGCGATCAGGTCGCGCCGCAGCCGGTCTGCGGTCTGAAGGCGCTCGAAGCTTTCGGCCACCTGCTCGGCCATCTGGTTGACGGCCGTAGTCAGGCGCCCGATCTCGTCGCCTGGAGTGCGTGTGGGGGGGAGGCGTCCCGAATAGTCGCCCGAGCCGACGCGTTCGATACCGCTCGTAATCGTGCGCAGCGGGGCGATCAGGCGCTGGGTGTAGACGAGGCCCAGAATCAGCGCCAGCGCTAGCGCGACGACACCCGATAGCGCCAGCGCGCGTGCATACGCCTGCCGCTGGGGAGCCAGCGTCTGAGCCAGCGTCGCGCGCATCGGCAGCACCAGCAGGCCGCCGACGAGCAGTCCGTCGGCGTCGAAGAGCGGCGCGGCCCCCAGCGTGCGTCCTCTGGTTACCTGGGCGAACACGTCGCCCGTCGCCATCGCAGCCGCCACTACGCTGCGCGCCGACTCGCCGAGGGTCACGTCCGGGGCTTGCTCCATGGCCTGAATCGTGACAGCGTTGGGGTCGACGAGGTAGATCGGATCGGCGAAGCGCGTTGCCAGATCCGAAAGCAGCAGCGGCGGGAGCGTGTCGAGCGTGTAGAGAGGTGCGCCGCGCTCTTCGATCTCGCGCGCAACGGCGTCCAACTGCTGCTCCATGCTCCGCGCCGCCAACTGCCGATTACCACCCGATGCCAAGAACGCCGCCAGCCCGACCGCCAATAAACTCGTCGCCACCTGCACGCCGACGAGCACGAGAGCGACGCGTCCGGCAACGGTTTTGGGGCGGGGGAGTGTCATGCTGGCGAGAGAGTAGAGCGAGGCGGCAAACGATACGGCCAGATCACCGCCGTTGCGAGAGGTGAAGCGACGCGCGCCATCGCCGTGCTTTCGGCAATCGACGGAAACCGCGCGGCCTGGCAGACTGATCTGACAAACGCGCGATGAAAGTCGGGGCGAGCGGCGCGGTGGGACCAGGTTTCAGCGCCGCCTCACACCGCTTCGGATTGCAGTTTGTAGCCTACGCCCCAAACGGTCTTGACGTAGCGCGGAGCCCCGGCATCGGGTTCGATCTTGGAGCGCAGGCGCTGCACGTGACTGTCGACGGTCCGCTCGTAGCCTTCGTAGCGCAGATCCCACACCTTGTCGAGCAGCTGCATCCGGGTGAACGGCTTGTCGGCGTGCGACGCCAGAAAGTGGAGCAGATCGAACTCGCGAACCGTCAGCTGGACCGGCTCTCCGCCGATCGAGACCTCGCGGCGGCTCCTGTCGACCAGCAGTCCGCCGATGACGATGGGCTGATCGTCCGATGACGACGCATCGGTCATGTGCAGGCGGCGCAGTCCCGAGCGCACGCGCGCGACGACTTCTTGCAGGCTGAACGGCTTGGTCACGTAATCGTCGGCGCCCACTTCGAGCCCAACGACGCGGTCGACTTCGCTGCTTTTGGCCGTCAGCATCATCACATAGACCGTCGGCAGGCTTGAGCGCAGGCGGCGGCACACTTCGAGGCCGTCGAAACCTGGAAGCATCACGTCGACGAGCGCCACCTCGGGCGCATCGGCGTCGGCCGCGGCGATGGCGTCGGGGCCGGAAGAGGCCTGCGTGACGCGGTAGCCCTCGTCGCGCAGGCGGGCCGAGAGCAAGGAGAGGAGGTGCGCGTCGTCCTCGACGACGAGTAGGTGCGGCTGCGGCATGGAACGGGGAGGCTGGCTAGGTCGGGCTACTTGGCGGCGCCGTCAGAGTTACGGCGCGGCGGGCACCTTGTCCTCAAAGTCGGCGATTTGCCATCCTTCCGTGACATCTGGTAGACACGCTGCCCGTTCTTGCAACCATGAATCGCCTGTCGCTCCTTTTTGCCCTGCTCGCGCTCGCTCCCTGCGCGCGCGCCGTCCAGCCCGACGTGTCCGGCTGGGCGCGGCAGCAGAACGAGCAAAGCCAGCGCGCCGTGTTCGAAGCCCGCGTCGAGGCCGAGCGGCTCATCGAATCGCACCGCCGCTCGTCGACGCTGCGCTACGTCCGCTTCGAGACGTTCGTCCGAGGCGGCGCGCCCACAGTCGAGTATGGACCGATGCACATCGACGAGCGCGAAATCGACGCGCACCGCGCATCTCGGCTCGACCCGCTGCGTAGGCTGCCACCGCTGCAACGCGTGATCGCACACAGCCTACTGCCCTCACGGGTCGTTGGACGCCTACAGCCTATCCGCCAGCCCGTTCGCGACGGTTCGGAGTGGCGCTACGATTTCGCCTTCCCACGTGCGGATCGGGAACGTGAACTCGCCTCCACCGACAGCCTCTCGTTGTGGTTCGCCGGTAGAGGCGAGGCGCGGCTGGTCCGGTCGCGGGCGCGCCTGAACCCTCCTCGCGCGAGCGAGCCGCTGATCGTCGAGGCGACGTATGCGCGTCATAAAGGTCTCGATGTCGTAGAGAGCCGCCGCGTGTGGGGGGTATTCGTCGTGGAGCGCAGAGGACGTGGCTTTTCCTACCGCATCGCCGAAACGCAAAACGTCCGCTTCGGCAGTGGGGCAGCGCGTTAGTCAGCGAGTCGCGGCGGCCGATCGGGCGCTTAGCGGAGCCGTGATGGGCTGATCGCGCCCGCCCATAGCCTGCGCGATCAGCCGAGCGGCAGCTTCTCGCCTGAGCGGCTTGAACAGCAGCGCGTCGAATCCAGCGTCCGAGAAGACCGAGCGGTCGGCGAGCCCGCTCATGCCCGTCAGCGCGACGATACGTACCCACGAACTCTCGCGTCGGACGAGTTGCGCCGCTGTCAGCCCGTCCATCACCGGCATCTGGATGTCGAGGAAGACCAAGTCGAACGCGTCCGGCTCGAACGCCTCGACCGCTTCCAAGCCGTTGCCGACCGAATGCACGTGTGCGCCCAGCCCTTCGAGCGTCCGGACGATGACGGTGCGCTGAACAGCGTGATCCTCGGCGATGAGTATGCGGACCGTTCCTGGTGCGAGACTTCGCGTGCGAGGCGCGTCGTTTCGCACCGGCTGCAAGATGCGCAGCGCCGACTCTGCGATAGCGCGGCTGAGCGTTTGGTACAGCTTCTCCGCGCTGGTGGGTGTGCGCAGGATCGTGGTACTGGCTGGCAGCGCTTTGACGCTCGGTGCCGTGCTGGATTCCAGCAGAATGGCGGGTACATCGGGTAGCCGTTCGTTCAGGTCACCGATCAGCGTTCGGCTCGACTCGGCGTGCCCCTCAGCGGAATCGAGAAGGAAAGCGTCGAAATCCGAATCGGGCTCTAGGGCGGCCAGAGCGTCGGCGGGCGAGCCGACGCAGTACGTGTGGACGCCCCAGCCGCGCAGCCAATCCGCCAACTGCTGCCGGGACGGCGGTGTACCTCCGGCGATGAGCACGCGCCTGCGCCGCAGGGCTTCTCGAAGTGGAGCTGGCGGCTGGATCGAACCCACAGGTGCCGCAGGCGTGTCCTGCGCTCGTTCTGTGCCGGCGCTCCACGAAGCAGCGAGCGTAGGTGTCTCATGGTCCGCTCGTGGCGCGCTGCTCACGCGCTCCTCGCCGACCGTGTAGGCTAGCGCGCCATCGGGCGAGTAGAAGGTTCGCTCTGCGCGCGTAGTGCCTCGCTCTGCACAAGTAGCGCGGACAGTGAAACGAAGTCGGTCGGCCAGTGGGTCTGCCTCGATTAGCAGCGATACGGCTCCGGCGGCGGTAGAGGCTATGGCGCTGGCTAGCATACGCGAGAGATGATCACCCAAGTGTGCCTCACCGACTGGAACGAAAAGCGGCACCCCGACGCCGATGCGCGCGCTCAGTTCGACCTCTGCCGCTCCGAAACGCTGAGCCGTCTCGCACATCACAGCGTCGATGAGGCGGCGGATCTCGACGCGCTCTGCTCTCTCGGCATATCGTGCGACGTCTTCGACCGCGACAGTCGGGATCGAGAGTTCGTCTCGCGCTCGGAAGACTACTTGGGTGCCAGCGCGGTCGCCCACGCGCGGTACCGCCTGCGGGGCTGACTTGTGAGCGTTGTGCGCTGACCGCTGAGCGGCTGGGCGCAGCATCCATGCCAACAGGACGAGCGTAAGCAGCGTCGCCGCGAGCAGTCCTAGTGCTACCGTCTCCAACGCCTCGACGCGCGCTCGCGACCGGATTTCGTACTCGTAGGACAGTCCGTCCATCGCGCTCAGAAACGCCCGTTCGCCGACCTGCACGCCCGACAGGAGCCGCGCTGGTGCCGCTTTGGCCGACGTGGCGAGATGACTTCCCAGCGCCGCTGCCGCTGCGTTCAACTGACCGAGTGCCGGAGTGACCTCGGCGAGATGATGGTCGATGGCCGCGCTCTCGCTGCCCCCCAGCCCGAGCGCTGGCTTGTGCACCGCAAGCGCCGCGTGCGCTTGGCCCAGGTGGAGCAGCGCAGTTTGAGCTTCGAGAAGGTGTTCCATCCGATCGGAGCCCTCGGTTGCCGACGCGCGGAGTAGCGCTTTCGCGGCGCGCTGGCTGAGCGTGCGCTGCTCGCCCGACTCACTCAGCAGACGCGTGGTCTCGGCGTTGTGCCGGGACAGATGGTGGACGATGACTTGCGAGCCCGTAGCGAGAATTGCGAGGACCAAGACGACGGCGATAGCACGGTGCGTGAGCCAGCGAGACGAAATCATAGCGCGAGGGGTAGGGGGAGGTGACCGCGCTATCGGACGTGCCGGCTCAGACTTAAATCCGGCGGTGGCAAAGAGTCGTCCAGAGGTCTGGCATCGCACTCCTCGTGGACTGGAATGACTGCGCGGACGCTGCGCTTCGTCACTCTGCATCGCCGTAGCTGGCGCAACGGCTGCTTCGAGTGCCCTGGAACGATAAAGGGCTGACCGAAGCACGTTCGGCCAGCCCTGTGCTGCACATTCGGCGGTCTACGCCTCCTCGTCCGGCGCCACGTCTTCGATGATTTCGCCAGCGATCGTGTCGGCGGCGTCCATCGCGACGTGTTCGGCGATGATGCCCGGCGCCAGTTCGGTCTCGGCGGCCTCTTCGCCTTCCTCCACGTCTTCGACGATCAGCGGCGTCACGTCGGCGATAGCATCTCCGCTGCGGAGCGAGATCAGCCGTACGCCCTGGGTATTGCGGCCCAGCGTCGAGATGCTACCCGCGTCCATGCGGATGATCGTGCCGTTCGAGGTGACGATCATCAGGTCGTGCTCGTCCGTCGCCGCTTTGAGGGCGACCAGGGCGCCGGTCTTGGTCGTCGTTTTCATCGTGATGATACCCTTTCCACCCCGGCTCTGCGCGCGGTACTCACCCAGGCGCGTGCGCTTACCGTAGCCGTTGGCCGAGATCGTGAGCACGTCGCGGTCCTCGTCGTGGCCTTCCATCACGATCATGCCGACGAGCGTCTCCTTTTCGCCCAGCGACATTCCGCGTACGCCGCGCGTGCCTCTGCCGGTCGAGCGAACGTCCTGCTCGTGAAAGCGGATCGAGCGTCCGCCCGACGAAGCCAGCATGACGTGCGAGTCGCCGTTGGTCTTGCGCGCGTCGAGCAGCTGATCGCCGGTGTCGATGGCGATAGCGATGATGCCGTTGCTGCGCGGTCGGCTGAAGGCCTCGAGCGAGGTCTTGTTGACCAGCCCGTTGCGCGTCGCCATCAAGACGTAGTTGTCTTCCAAGAACTCCTCGTTCTCGAAATCGGCCTTTTTGATGCCCAGAACCGCGCGGACCCGGTCGTCGGCGTCGATCTGAATCAGGTTGCGGATGCTGCGGCCCTTGCCGGTCCTCGCGCCTTCGGGGATCTCGAACACGCGCAGCCAGAAGCACTTGCCGCTGTCGGTAAAGAAGAGCAGGTAGTCGTGGTTGGAGCACGAGAACAGCTGCTCGACGTAGTCCTCGTCGCGCGTGCCCGCTCCGCGCGAGCCGACGCCGCCGCGTCCCTGCGTGCGGTACTCGACCAGGCTCGTGCGTTTGACCAGTCCCTGATGCGAGATCGTGACAACGACCTGCTCGTCGTCGATCATGTCTTCCATGATGAAATCGCCCCCGCCGTGGTAGTCGATGACCGTCCGGCGCGGATCGGCGAAGCGCTCGCGCACGTCGGTCAGCTCGGCGACGATGATCGCCATGCGCTCGCTGCGTGAGTCGAGGATGCCTTCCAACCGGGCGATTTCGGCCAGCACTTCGGCGTACTCGGCTTCGATCTTGGCGCGCTCCAATCCGGACAGGCGCGACAGGCGAAGGGCGAGAACGGCGTCGGCCTGGGCCTCGGACAGTCCGAACATCGGCTGCCCGTCGGTGGGCAGTTGCAGGCGTTCGAGTTGCTGAACGGTCAGCTTCGACGGGAAGACGCCCGCGATCAGGTTGACGCGCGCCGCGTCGGTGTCGGCGCTGCCCCGGATGATGGCGATGACGGCGTCCAGGTGGTCGAGCGCAATCGTCAGGCCCTCCAAGATGTGCGCGCGCTCCTTGGCCTTACGCAACTCGAACTGTGTCCGCCGAACCACGACGTCGTGGCGGTGCTCGACGTAGTAGCCGATGCACTCTTTCAAGTTGAGCAGGCGCGGGCGCCCGGCGACCAGCGCCACCATGTTGACGCCGAACGTCTGCTGCAACTGCGACAGCTTGTACAGGTGGTTCTTGACGATGTCCGGGATCGCGTCTTTGCGCAGTTCGATCACGATGCGCATGCCGTCGCGGTCCGACTCGTCGCGCATGTCGCTGATGCCGTCGAGCCGCTTCTCGCGCGCCAGCATCGCGATCTTCTCGATCAGCGTCGACTTGTTGACCTGGTAGGGGATCTCGGTCACGATCAGCGCAAGCCTACCCGGGCGGATCTCTTCCTCGTGCATCTTGGCGCGCATGATTACGCGCCCTCTGCCGGTGTGGTACGCGTCCTTGACGCCCTGGTAGCCATAAATCGTGCCGCCGGTCGGGAAGTCGGGCGCGGGCAGGTGCGTCATCAGCCCGTCGATCGTGATGTCGGGATCGGCGATGTAGGCCGTGACCGCGTCGATGGCCTCGCCGATGTTGTGCGGCGGAATCTTCGTCGCCATACCGACCGCGATGCCGTCCGATCCGTTGACCAGAAGGTTGGGGTAGGCAGCGGGCAGCACGCTGGGTTCTTCGAGCGAGCCGTCGAAGTTCTCCTGGTAGTCGACCGTCTCCTTCTGGATGTCTTTCAACATCTCCTCGGCCAGACGCGTCAGGCGGGCTTCCGTATAGCGCATCGCCGCCGCGCTGTCGCCGTCGACACTACCGAAGTTGCCCTGCCCGTCGACGAGCGGGTAGCGCATCGAGAAGTCCTGCGCCATGCGGACCATCGTGTCGTAGACCGCCGTGTCGCCGTGCGGGTGGTACTTGCCCAGCACCTCGCCGACGATCCTAGCGCTCTTCTTGTGCGCCGATCCCGCAGACAGGCCCAGGTCGGACATGCCGTACATCACGCGCCGGTGGACGGGCTTCAAGCCGTCGCGCACGTCGGGCAGCGCGCGGCCGACAATGACCGACATCGAATAGTCGATGTACGACGAGCGCATCTCGTCGTCGATGTTGATCGGGATGATGCGGCGCGCGCTGTCGTCGTTGGCGTCTTCGAGCACTCCGGGTGCCGCACCGCCGGGAGGCAGCAGACCGCCGCCGTCGCCGGTTGCGTCGGGCGTTGCGCCCTGGTTTTCGTCGTCGAGGGGAGCGTCGTTTGGGTCCAGTTCCATGCAGGTACGAAAGGGCGTCGAAGGCAGCGGTGGCAGGGCCTTCGGGAGCCGCGAAAGGGGGAGGGTTCTTTGGCCGAAAGATACGAAAAAAGCGCCGCTAACGCCAGTTTTGAGCCATCTCACAAACTTGCCAAGTCTCAACGACTTGGCAAGTTTGAACCTCGACGAGCGACTATCCCGCATCTCGCGTGTCTCGTATCCTGACTGAAGGTCCAAACCGCTCTTGCCAATGCTTCGCCTGCTCTTTCTCGCGCTCCTCGTCGCGCCCGTCGCCCTCGCCCAAGCGCCTGCCGACCCGCTCGTGACGGCCCGCGCGCTGATCGCCGATGGGGAGGCGCAGAGGGCGCTCGACCTACTCGCAAGCGATACGACGCAGGACGCCGCCTACCTGCGCGGATTGGCGCTGGCGGATCAGGCACGCTTTCCCGATGCATCGCAGGCATTTTCCCAAGCCGACACGTCGAGCCGTAGGGTGCAGATGGCGTGGGCGAAGAGTTTGGAATCGGGCGGGCGGACGGACGAAGCGCGCAGCCTGCTCGCAAGGGCTTATGCCCAGGACACGACGCACACGTCGACCGCGTTGGCCTACGCACGTCATCTCGCCGGAACGCGCCGCTGGAACGAAGCCGAACCGGTCTATACAGCCCTCGTCCAGGCCGATAGCGCAAACGCCTTCCTGCGTGCCCGCCTCGCCTACGTCCACCTGCAACAGGGCCGGACGGACGACGCCATCGTCGGCTACGAGATCGCGTTGCAACTCGACCCGTTCGACAAGTCGTCGCTGCTCGCTCTGACGCGCATCTACCTCGACAACGAAGCGCCCATCTCGGCCAAACGCTCGTTCGACCGGCTCATCGGCCGCCACTTCGACGACCCCGACGTGTGGCGCAGAGGCGGCGAGATCGAGATGAAACTCGAAAACTATCCCGCCGCTGTCGGGCACGTCCAGACCGCCGTCGCCCTGGGCGACACCGTCGGCCCGACGCTGCGGATGCTGGGCGCCGCGCACTACCTCAACCGCGACTATCCCAACGCCGACACGGTTCTCACGCGCGCCATCCGCGTCCAAGCCGACGACTGGCTGACGGCCTACTACCTGGGCCTGACGCGTCTGGCGCTGAAAGAGTACGACACCGCGCGCGGCTGGCTCACCCGCACGACCGAGCTGCTCGACCAGTACACGCTCGCCGAAGTGCACGGCTACCTCGGCCAGATCGACCAGGCTCAGGAGCGCTACTCGTCCGGCATCGCCCACTACAACCTCGCCCGCGACCTCGACCCCGGACGCGCCGCCTTCCGCTACCGGCTCGCCACGCTCTACGACGCCTACTACGCCGACCGCGCCCGCGTCCGCCAGGCCTACGAGTCCTTCCTCGCGTCGGCCGACAGCAGCGCCCTGCCCGACGAGTATGTCCACGCCCAGGAGCGCCTGCGGCAGATGCGCGAGGAAGCGCACATGGGTGGGGAGCGGTGAAGTGGCTGATCTCGCTTCTGATTTTGGGGTTGTTGGTGCTCGCCCTACCGACGGTGAAGAACCTCTACCTGTACGCGAACTATTACCACGGCGCGCGCGGGTTGGAGCGCGTCTCTGGAGTGGACGGTGAGTTGGCAGGCGTGTGGGCAGGCACGTTCGACACCTACACGTGCGGTATGGATGAGCGGCACGACTTACGTCTCGTTATCGAGAATGATGGACGAGGCACGCTCACCGAAGTCTATAAATACGAGAGGATTTTCGACACGTCCCCTTCGCTCTACTCTTGGAGTTCGATGCTGCCGTTCGCGACGAAGTCCAGACGAATAGACCAGCGTCACGTCGAAGTCATTGGAAGCGAACTGATCGTCCATCCCCTTGTCGACGAGTCGTACCGAGACACCTTCCACCTCCCTTTTCGAATCGAGGGCGATTCGATCCTCGTCGCATTCGGTGGTCTAGATCAGGCTGGTGGCGAGCCTGCCTGGGGGATGCCCGAGTCCGATCAACTCGTCGAACCGCGCGACCTGGTCGACTGGTGGGGACGCTGAGGTCGGCGCTGAAAAGAGAGCGGTTCGAGCCGATTCCAGACTTGGAGGCTGTTGTGGATTCCTGCCTTCGCAGGAACGACGGTAGCAAGAGAGGGAGCAGGTCGTCCAGACACAAAATCCGTACTGGTAGCGACGAGGCATGCAACGTCAACGAGGTGTGTGACGGCGACACGAGTACGAGACGAAAGACCGGCCTCAGACGGACTGGCGAAAGAGACGCGAAGCGCAGGGAGCGTTCAGAAATGGTCCTGTTTGAGCATAGCGAGCTTGGACGATTTTAGCGACCGAAGTGCAGCGTCCGCCGGTGCGACGTAAGCCTTGATCCTTCGGTCCTTTTGTATCAAGACAAAAGGACGGACAAGCATCGGTATCTCCTAGCTTGGCATCAGCGCGACGCATCGAACCGATTCAACCTCATCATGGCCCAAAACCGCAACATCTACGACACCTCGCTTTTCGGTGCGCCAGGCCGCATCGTCGAGCCCGACAACCCGTTCCAGGCCATGATGGACCGCTTCGACGTAGCGGCAGGCATCTTGGGATTGGACGACGGCACCTACCGCTACCTCTGCACTCCGGCGCACGTCCACATCACCAGTGTACCCGTGATGATGGACGACGGCAGGCTCGAAGTCTTCGAAGGCGTCCGCGTGATCCACAACACCACGTCCGGCCCCAGCAAAGGCGGCATCCGTTACGCGCCCGACATGACGCTCGACGAAGTCAAGGCGTTGGCGGCGTGGATGACGTGGAAGTGCGCCGTCGTCGACGTGCCGTTCGGCGGGGCCAAGGGCGGCATTCGGTGCGACGTGGCGGCGATGTCGATGGGCGAGGTCGAGCGGATGACGCGGCGCTACACGGCCAACCTGATCGACGTCTTCGGGCCCGACCGCGACATTCCGGCGCCCGACATGAACACCAACGCCCAGACGATGGCGTGGATACTCGACACCTATTCGATGCACGCGCGCAAGACCGAGTACGCCGTCGTGACGGGAAAGCCGGTCGGCCTGGGCGGATCGGTCGGCAGGCGCGAGGCGACGGGGCGGGGCGTGATGACGTGCGCGCTGAGGGCGATGAAGCGCATCGGCATGACGCCGACCGGGGCGACGGCTGCGGTTCAGGGGTTCGGCAACGTCGGATCGGTCGCGGCCGAGTTGCTGGCCGAGAAGGGCTGCACCGTCGTCGCTGTGAGCGACATGGGCGGCGGCATCTACGCGCCGAACGGTCTCAATCTGGCCGACGTGATCCGCCACGCATCCGAAAACGGCAACCTGATCGCAGGCTACCCAAACGCCGACGCGGTCACGAACTACGAACTACTCACGCTCGACGTAGATGTGCTCGTGCCTGCCGCTAAGGAGGAGCAGATCACCAGCCGCAACGCCGATCAGATCCGCGCTAAGATCGTCGTCGAAGGCGCCAACGGTCCCACGACGACCAATGCCGACGCCATTTTGCATAGCAACGGTACGCTCGTCATCCCTGACATCCTCGCCAACGCGGGCGGCGTGACGGTCAGCTACTTCGAATGGGTCCAGGACCGGATGGGCTACTTCTGGACGCCCGAGATGGTCGACGATCGCCTCGACCGCATCATGGTCGACGCGTTCGACCGCGTGATGAACGTCGCCGATGCTCGGGCCATCACGCCGCGCATCGCCGCATACGTGCTCGCCATCGAGAAAGTCAACCTGTCGCTCAAACTGCGCGGCATCTACGCGTGAGGCGGTAGACAAGCGCCGCGCCGCGTTCTTAGTTTGAGCCTGACCATATGGAGAGGTGGCAGAGTGGTCGAATGCACCGGTCTTGAAAACCGACGACCTGCAAGGGTCCGTGGGTTCGAATCCCACCCTCTCCGCAAAGCCCGCTGCTCCATTTGAGCGGCGGGCTTTTCTCGTCTGACGGTGTCCAGTCAGCCCGAGGCGGGGAGTCCGGGACGCTGCTTGGCGGCAACGCGGCGGGCGGCCAGGCTCGCGGCTCCGGCGACGAGGCTCGTCGCGAGTGTCCACGTCAGCGCTTCGGTCCAGGCCGTATGCGGAGATTCGGGGTTGCGCGGTGGATCGTCGCCCGTCGTCGCAGACCAGAGTCCGGCGACGATTTTACGTGTGGCGAAGGCCGCGAGCGCGGCGGCGGCTGCGGAGACGATGTCCCAGCGGCGTTCGGTCGAGAGCAGTGGCATTGTGTTCGGTCAGGTGAGAGAGAAAGGTCAACAGGCGCCGTCGGGCGGATGCTTCGTCCCAGGCGTGACACGCGCGCAACGAGTCGGTAGCTTGGCTGCGTCCAACTCTGCCGCTATGCTCGACGCCATCGACCACCTCGTCCTCACCGTTCGCGACGTTGCGGCCTCGATCGACTTCTACACGCGCGTTCTCAAGTGCCGCACCATCTCGTTCGAAGGCGCGGCGGGAGAGACGCGGCATGCCCTCCTGATCGGCGGTCAGAAGATCAACCTGCAACCATCCGATGCCGTCGTCGCGCCGCATGCCGAGCGCCCGACGCGAGGGGCCGCCGACTTTTGCCTGCGAGCCAGTCTGCCCCTAGTCGAGGTCGAGCGCCACGTTCGGCGCGAGGGTGCCGAGATTGTACTCGGCCCGGTCTGGCGCGTCGGGGCGCGGGCGCGCCTGTGGTCGATCTACCTACGCGATCCCGACGGCAATCTGGTCGAAGTCGCCAACGAGGTCCCCGTTGGCGACACGCTCCCTCCCGGGGCGCCCCATCCGCCGGGTCGGGTCACGCCGCCATCCGCACCTGCGTGAGCCCACCGCGCAGGCCGAGCAGCGTCTTGCCCAAAATCTGTGAGATGCGCGCTTCGGTCAGGCCGATGATGCCGCCGATCTCGCGCAGCGTCAGGTTCTCGTAGTAGTAGAGGGCGATGATGTCGCGCTCGCGCTTGGGCAGGTGGCGGAGCAGTTCGCCCAGCGCCTCCATCGACATGGCGTCCTCGAACGCTTCGAAGCCCTGCTGCGCATGGGCGTCGGCCAGCGTGTCGCCGCGCGTCATGCCGCTCTCCTCGTCGAGCGGCGCGTCGTACGAGACGGTGAAGCGAACCTGGGCGTCGCTGAGCACGGCGTGGTACTCGTCGAGCGAGACGCCCATGAAATCGGCTACGTCCTCGTCGGTCGGGTCCTCGCCGAGCATCTGCTGCAACGCGGCGTAGGCATGCTGGGCGTGCGCCATTTTCTGCCGCTTGCCGCGCGAGAGCGGGTCGATCTCGCGCAGGTAGTCGATGATCGCACCCTGAATGCGGCGGTGGGCGTGCGTCGAAAACTTGGCCTTTTCGGGGTCGTAGCTGTCCAGCGCCTGGATGAGGCCAATCAGCGCGGCGCCCTCCAAGTCGTCGCGCGTGGCCAGAGGCGAGTCGGGCAGCGAGACGCGTCCGACGAGCGAGCGCACCAGCCGGACGCCGTGCAGCACGACGGCCTCGCGGTGGGCTTCGGTCGGATCGGCGAGGTAGGTCTCGACGCGCTCTTGGAGCGTGGGCGGGGTGACGAGTTGCATAGTGGGTCGGTTCTATCGGATCGCTCAGCGCGCGATCAGGCGGGAATCAGAGGCGCAGGCAGGGCGGCGGGCGACCCAGCGGTGGCAGGCGTGGTCGGCTCTCGTCCCGGCACCGGCTCGCCGGAGCGACTCTCCAAGGTGGGTGCGCCAGCATCTTCGGGAGCGCCGGCGGCAGGTTCTGTTTCTTCGGGTGCCACGTGGATCATCGCGCGCTTGGTGACGACGTAGCCGCCCATCAGCGCGGCGTACAAGACCGCTCCCGATCCACCCGCCGTCATCAGCGCGTGGTCGAGTGGGACGAGCATCCACAGGTCGCGGATCAGCAGCAGCAGCGCAATGGTCAGGCTGATCTGTGCGATCAGAGCGGGAATGACGGGCGAGAGCGTTGGAGCGTCCAGCGTCTTGGTGGCGGTTTGAGACATGGAGGAGTAGATCAGTTGAGGCCGCGCGTCAGGTCGGGTGCAAGAGCGGCAGGTGCGCGTCCGGCCTGGAGAACGGCGGCGAGGAGGGCGAAGGCGGTCCCGATGCGGGCGTCGCTGGTGACGGCCAGCCGCTGCTCGCGCACGGAGCGGCGGATGGAGTCGGCGAACGGCACGTAGCCCAAGTAGGCAGGCGCCTGGCCGATCAGGTCGGTCGTGACCTGGGCAAACCGCTCGGCGACGCTCTCGGCGTCGTCGGCGTCGTCGGCAAACGTCACGATCTGGCCCATCGGGTAGCTTGGGTCGAGCGTCCACACCAAGCGGGCCAATCGGTAGGCGTCGGCGATGGCGGTGGGCTCGCCGACGACGACGAGGATGCCCAGGTCGGCGCGGTCGAGCGCCCAGCGGACCAGCCCGTCGGTCCCGGCGGGCGCATCGATCAGGACGAAGTCGTGCGAGGATTTGAGGGCCGACAGCGCGTCGTCCAATCCGTCGTAGAGCGCTTGGGGAACGTCGGCGAGGGCGTGGCTGGCGGCCTGGACGAGCGTCACGCCGCCCGGCGTGCGCTGCGTCACGTCCTCGGCGTGGGCGCGTCCATTAGCCCAGCCGAGCACGTCGCCCGCAGGGGTGTGGTTGAACAGGATGCCCTGGGCGCCCTGCCCCGCGTCGGCGTCGACGACGGCCGTTCGCGCGCCCGACTGCGCGAGCGTGTGGGCGAGGTTGGCTGTGACGACGCTTTTGCCGACGCCGCCCTTGCCTGAGACGAGCGCGATCACGGTGGCGGGTGCTGAGGTGAAATCGATCATCGGAGTTGCATCATCTCCTCGACGAACCACGTCGGCGAGTAGCCATAGAGGTCGTCCGGCGTGCGCGGGCCGCAGCTGACGTAGGGGACGGGGCGCTCGAGCGCGAGCAGCCAGTCGGCCAGGCGGCCCCAGCCGGTCGTCTCGTCCAGATGCGTCAGCGCGACGGCGTCGGGCGTCAGCGGTAAGCCGTCGAACAGGCGCTCCCTCACTCCGTCGAGCGCGTCCGACGCCGAGTAGACGAACGTCACCTGGAGCGGCATGATCGGGTCGATCATCGTCTTGAGACGGCGCAGATGTGCGGCCATCGCGTCGTGTTTGCGCGGCAGCGGCGGCGTGTCGATCAGGATCTGGTCGAACGCGCGCATCCGGTCGAGCGCGGCGGGCATCTCGCTCGGATGCTGGACGCTCTGGACCGCCAATCCGTGCCGCCGATACACGTCGACCGGGTTGTGAAACGCCTGGGCCGCCTCGTCTTCGGGCAGAACGACCAAAATGCCGGTCGAGCGCCGGCCGTAGAAGCTGGGATGGAGCGCCAGTTTGAGGATCAGCGAGGTCTTGCCCGATCCGCTCGGTCCTACAACCACCTGCGTCCCGACGGCGCGCGATGGGGTCGTCGGCTCGAGCCGCTTGCGCAGTTCCTGAGCCAACGCCCACCGCAAATCGGTTTCGGGCGTCTCGGACGAAAAGCCCTTGTCGGCCAGCCCATTGAACAGCGCCATCGCCGTCTGGGGGCGCATGCCCTGGCTCAGTAGCCCGGCGTAGAGCGGATGGGCGGCAAACGCGTGCGCTGCGCCAATCGCCGCACCGTGAAGCCGACGTTCCAGCCCGGCGATGCGGTCGAGCAGCGGTGCCAGGTGCGTTTCGAGCGCCTGAGCGATGGCGTCCGCCGCAATCGTTTCGACGGCGGCGGGCTGCGTCACGGCGACTTCGGTGCGCGTCGGTCGGCTCGCAATCGGAGCGTGCAAGCGTCCGCGTCCCGGCGTTTGAGGCTGAACGGGTTCGCGGCGAGGAGCCTCGGTGCGTGGCGATTCGGATCGGCGAGCAGGCAGCGCGCGCGGTGCCTCGTCTGCATCCGGCGCTCCGGCTCTGGCACGTAGCGTGTCGAGCGCCCGGCGCAGGTCGGCCCCATCGCCGCCGTCGCCCCTTCCGTCGTCGGCCGTCAGGGCGATGCGAGCGAGCCCGTACGAAGTCGCCGCCGTCTCCATCTGGGCAACCGGCCGCTCGGCGACGGCTCGATCCGCGAGGACCGAGATGCGCGCCGGACGATCGCCCGAAGGACCGCTCGATTCGAGCAGAACGACCTGGTCGCCATACAGCGCCCGCGCCTCGGTGAGCGCCGATGCGATGGAAGGGCCGGTGATGGTTTTGACGTTCATAGGAGCAGGGCCAGTGGGCTGCCCGCAATTAGGCGAGGTCCGTGCCAAGCGCGCGATCGTCCCTCTCGCCGCCATCTTCGCCCCCATGACGGACATTCTTTCCGCCTGATCGGGCCTGCGCTTGGGAAAGCCGTGCGCGGTTTTTCCAGTCGCCCCTTGGTGATGAGGCGTGCATGCGGTGCCAGAGCGAACGAGTTGTTCAGCAGCGCACCGTTTGGAGTTTTGGAAGGCTACCTTGCCGCCTCAGAAAAGGGAGCGGGAGACAACTGGCGGGCCAGGTCCTCGTTGCCCGGCGATAGAGTACCCCACAGCACGAACACTACCATGAAACTGGTTGCCCTTTTGGCGCTTTTTGCGCTGCCTACTGCGTACGCCCAAACCGTCGTGTGGTCGGAGGGAAGCGACATCCGCTTCGTCACGCTCACCGATACCGACACGACACGCATCGCCTCTCCCCAGTGGGCCACGAGCGTCACTCACCTGGCCGGTGGTCCTATTCTCGAATGGGCCTACCAGCAGCCCGAGCCTGGCACTGACGGCGCGGCGTCCGCCGACACCGTCTACCGGTTCGACGCCCGCGCGCAGGCCGCTCGCCGGGCATACGAGTTCTCGTGCGGAGGCAACTACGGAATGACCTCGTATCCCTACCAAAAAGGCGACAGCTCGCTCGTGCTCGCCGGATGCACACTCACCGAGTTCACCAGCTTCTTCCGCGTCGCCCCCGCTACCGGCACGTCGACCGCCGCCGGAGGCATCAACGCGCTGACCCATTCGGCCTTCGACCACACGAGCGAGACGCTGTGCTTCTCGTACTTCGACAACCCGGGCAAGACCATCTGCGACAGGCTCGGCGGCAGCGATCCCATCACCATCAATGCCGTCGGCGCGATGGACGTTGACGCAGTCACCCAGCGCCTCGCCCTCGCCCGGGACGGCCGCATCGATCTTTTCGACCTGAGTACGCCCAACGCTGTGCCGGTAGCGTCGGTCACAACGGGGGAAACCGTTCGGCAGGTCAGCCTGTCGCCATCGGGCGAGCGTGTCTTCTGGACCGAGCACGACGGCGACCGGGCGCGCGTGCAGACCGCGCTGTTTGCAGGCGGCGGCGCCCAAACCGTCGTCTCGTGGCGGGCGGGGTTGAGACACGTCGTTTCTCTCGATCCGGCATCCCTCGTCGTGTCGTCTACTGCGCCGACTGCGGCGAGCCAGCGGGCCGTGCGCATGAGTGCAGCTCCCAACCCCACGTCCGGAGTGACGACTCTCCGGACGGTCGGAGCGGTGCCTGCCGGAAGCGAACTGGTGGTCACCGATGTGACGGGGAGAGTCCATATGCGCGTGCAGCCCAGGTCGGCCGTGGGATCGTCGCAGCTCACGCTGGATCTGAGCGCTCTGCCCAGCGGCATGTACTTCGCACTGCTGATCAGCAGCGAAGGGCAGCGGCTCGCGTCCGCTACGGTCGTCAGGCTCAACCAGTAGGCGGAAGAAAGCCCCGCGTAGCGATTCGCTAGCGATCCGGCTTGGAGAGCGGTCGTGGGTTTTTGCGTGGCAGGAAAGACGGGTGGGCGAGCGGGACGCGCGGTGCCCTAAAGCGAACTCCGCGCCGACACCTCCGGCGAGGACACGCGCGTCTCGGGTACCTCCCCTCGAGAAGGGGAGGACGGCCTCTTTGCGCGAAACTGGCTCGACTACACGTGAAAAGTCGGTTGCTTAACCAAAGCGTTGCGCCCCACGCATGCCGTCTCCGCACGATCCTGCTACTTTTGCGTTTTCCCTGTCGCAGCGCTCGCCCATGCTCCATCACCGCCTCGAAGCGCTGCGCCAGAAGCACGGCGCCGAAGCCCTTGCCGCGGCGGCTTATGACTGGGAAACCGGCCTCGCCGTCAGTCTGCACGGCACGCGCTCGTTCCACCCGGCGAGCACGATGAAAGTCGCCGTACTGCTAGCCCTGTTCGACGCCGCCGCCAAGGGCCGCTTCGACCTGCGCGAGCCGCTCCACGTGCGCAACCGGTTTCTGAGCAAGGCCGACGGATCCGCCTTTCGCGTGTCGGCCTCGCGCGACGCCAACAGCGAAGTCTACGAGCGGCTGGGCCTGACGATGCCTGTCGAGCGGCTGGCGTACCACATGATCGTCACGTCGAGCAACCTCGCCACCAACCTGCTCGTCGACCTGGTGACGCCCGATGCGATTGCGGCCGCGCTGGAGGCGTGGGACGTGCGCGGCGTCAGCGTCGTCAGAGGAGTAGAGGATGAGGCGGCCTACCAGAAGGGCATCAGCAACCGAGTTACTGCCGAAGGACTGGTGATGCTGCTGCGCCTGCTGGTCGAGGGCGACGCGTTCAGCGAGAAGATGCGCGAGCAGATGCGCGACATCTTGTTCGACCAAGCCTTCAAGAGCGGCATCCCCGCCGGACTCCCCAAGGGCGCGCGCGTCGCCCACAAGACCGGCGAGATCTCGGTCGTCCAGCACGACTGCGGACTGGTCTACCTGCCCGGTCGCAAACCCTACGCTCTGGCGATTCTGACGCAGTGGAAGCCCGAAGTCAAAGGCCGATCCGAACTCGTCGCCGCTGTTTCCAAGGCCGTTTACCAGACGCTCACTGACAAGGAGAACGCCGATGTCTAACCTGCTTCCCATCGTCGACGGGCAGGATTTGCCGGACGATCTCCACGCGCTGCTACGTCCCGGCGCGCTTCTGGGCGAGGGCAACAACAGGGCTCGCCTGCCGCGCTTTTTCTACCGCGTCGACAACTGGGAAGTCGCGCGCAAGACCGATCTGGCGCCGGGTTTCGGGCTCTACGAGTTCTTGAACGTCGACCTGCGCGAGCATCCGCGCGTGCGGCAGTTTCCGCGCTACGTGCCGCTCGCCGTCACGATCATGGCGGCGCACCTGTCGCTGCTGAGGCAGAAAGTCGAGACCTACGTCCACGTGATGGCCAACGGCGGATACCGCTCTCCGGCGCACCAGGGCTTCCGCCCCGGCGAAGCGCACGCCTGGGGCACGGCCGTCGATCTCTATAGGATCGGCGACGACTTCCTCGACTCGTCCGAGACGCTCAACCGCTACCGCGACGCCATCCAGAAGACGCTGCCGGGCATAAATGTCCGTCCGCCGTCGCCCAACGACGACCACCTCCACCTGACGCTGGGCCGCTTGGCGCTGGTCCCGCCGTCCGCCGCCGTTCCTGACCTGTGAGCATTCCCGTCCCACCGCTGGCGCCCAGCGCGCCGCCGACCGATAAACACATCCGCCCCATCGGGCCGCTCCAGGCGGTCGGCAAGCTGGGCGTGGGCAAACCCAGGCGCTCGCTGTCCGGGCTGGGCATGGCCGCGATCGGGCTCGAAGCCGAGTTCGAACTGGTCGTCAACGGTCGTAAGCGCCGCCCCGAAGACGTATTCGGCGATCCACGCGCGTTTCTGGGCGATGACCTGGTGCACCGCGAGGGGACGTCATACCACCTGCCGGGCGGAGCGGCCGTCTACTTCGATACGGGCGTGATCGAGGTGGCGACGCCGCCGGTCGAGGTGGAGTATCGCTGCGCCGAGCGCGCCGGGCGCATTCTGTGGGAAGGCATCGCCGACCTGCGACGCGGGCTGGACGAGTGGGAGCGCAAGACCGGCAACACGGCCAAGCTGGTCGGTTTCTCGGCGCACTACAACCTGTCGTTCGAGCAGTCGCCTGCGGGCACGGTCGAAGAGCTGGCGTGGCTGCTGGTCCACATCCTTCCGGCTCCGGTCATGCTCGTCGCGTCGAACCGCAAGAGTACCGGAGTCGGTCTGCGCCCGCGCGGAAACCGGGTCGAGTTGACGGTCGATTTTACGCCGTCGCCTGCCCTGTCGATCGCCACTACGGCGCTCGTGACGGGTATCGCCCGCGCGGTCATGAACTGGCCGTCGTACGCCCACGCCGTCCTGGCCGAGAACCAGGTGCCGATCCTCGACGGCTTGACTCCGATCCCGCACACGTCGCGCAAAGGCTGGCTGGCCCACGCCACGTCGTACGCAGGCGGTAACCCGTTCGACACGCATCCCAACGATCCCAAGTGGCGCATCCAGACGCCGTCCGGACCGCAGCCTGTCAGTTTGCGCGAAGCCGCTCGCCAGATGTACGAGGCGTTCCTGACACCGGTCCGCGAGATCGCCGGGCCGTTCACGACGCGTCTGCTGAGCGGCATCATGACGGGCGAGACGCCTTCTCTGCTCGACCTCGACGACCGCCCCGCCGCCTACGAAGACGTCGGACGCGCGTGCAAGTGGGAGAGCTTGTTCGCCCCGCGTACGGTCCGCCGGTCGCGCTACGAGCAGGTCCTGGTCCACGCCTTGCGCGGCGATCGCCTGGTCGTCGGTGGAGAAGAACTGCTCCCGGTCAAACCGCTGGGCTGGGACGCCATCCGCTTCCGCACCGCGCGCGGAAAAACGAAAGACGTGGCCCTGGACGACCTGGTGCCGCACCTGAAATCGTGGCGCAAGAGCAGCCGGTTGGCCGCGCGGTAGGCGGTGGGCTCGCAGGCTCTCGCCAAGTGGGCGCCTTCCGCCTGCTCGCGCGTTAGATCAGGCATGAAGACGACCGACATCATCGCCGAACTCAGCCAGATCGCCGAGCACTTCGGGCTGCGCGTGCGGACCGAGCGGGGCCGCTTCAGGGGCGGCGCGTGCCGCGTGGCGGGCGAGAGCAGTCTGGTGCTCAACCGGATGCATCCGCCCGAAGTCAACCTGGCCGTTTTGGCCCAGAGCCTGCGCGCGTTCGACCTGGACGACGTGTACCTGCGCCCGACGACGCGCAAGGCGTTGGCGGCCGAGTGGAGCCGCATCGACGCGCTGGCCGCTCGGACTCAGGACGCCTCATGAGCGCCGCGACCGATTCGGTGCGCGTCACGGCGACGCTTCTGGGAACGGGCACGTCGACCGGTGTCCCCGTCGTCGGCTGCCGCTGCGCCGTCTGCACGTCGCACGATCCGCACGATGAGCGGCTGCGCACGAGCGCCCTGTTGACCGTAGAGACTGGCCAGTCGCCCGTTCCGCTGCGCATTCTGATCGACGCCGGGCCTGACTTCCGGCGCCAGGCGCTGCGCATCGGTCTGGACCGCTTGGACGCCGTCTTGGTGACGCATCACCACTACGACCACGTCGCCGGGCTGGACGATCTGCGCCCGTTCCTGTTCGACAACAAGACGCCGATTCCGATCTACGTTTCGCCCACATCGGCGGCTGCGCTGCAGCAGGCCTATCCCTACGCGTTCGTCGACGGAGAAGAGCGCTATCCCGGAGCGCCACGCTTGAGCCTGCGCGAAGTCGACGAGCAGCCGTTCGTCGTAGTCGGCCGCTACGAAACCGGCGCCAGCGTGCGCGTCACGCCGATCCCCCTCCTTCACGGCGAGCTTCCGATACTGGGATTTCGCATCGGTGCAACGGCGTATCTGACCGACGTGAGCCGCATTTCCGACGCGTCGTATCGGCTCGTCGCGGGCGTCGACACGCTCGTCGTCAGCGCGCTGCGCAGCGAGCCGCACCGCATGCACTTCACGTTCGATCAGGCGATCGCGGCGGCGCAGCGCATCGGCGCGCGGCAGACCTTCTTTACGCACGTCAGCCACAACACGAGCCACGCCGACATCGCTAGACTGACGCCGCCGGGTATCGCTCCGGGATACGACGGTCTCGTATTAACGGACGGCGGATGCACCACCGCTGCGTCTGGCGGGTGACAGGGTCGCCCTTCCTCCCGTCCGACCGCTCTCCTCATGTACCATTGGCTCTGGACTGCGCTGGGCATCGGCATCGTGATTGTGGTGTCGCTCGAAGTGTTCGGCACGACGACGCAGTCCGGCTTGGCGCCACTGACTAAGTGGTTTGCGCGCGGCATGCGCACCGTCCTGTCCAAACTGCACCGCGCCGCCGTACCCGGACTCAAGGGTAAGCTCGGAGTGATCGTCACGATGGGAATGGTCGCCGGGTGGATCGGGTGGATGTGGATCGGGTGGACGTGCGTGTTTATGGGCGCCGAGAATGCCGTCGTCAAGGGCGCGACGGGCGAACCGGCTGACTTCTGGGCGCGCGTTTACTATGCCGGGTTCGTGTTCTCTACGCTGGGCATCGGCGACTACGAGCCGGGGGGACCGTTCTGGCAGATAATGACCTCGCTGGGGTCGACACTGGGCTTTTTCCTCGTCACGTTCAGCATCTCGTTTCTCGTACCGCTCGTGCAGTCGGCGATGTTCAAGTGGAATCTGGCGCTCAACCTGCACCGCACGCTGCCCTCGCCTGAATCGGCCGTGATCGAGTCGTGGAATGGGACCTCGGTGGCCTCGCTCCAGACGTACTGCGAGAGTATCGGCGACAAGATCGTCCAGTTGGAGCACGGCCTGCGCCTCTACCCCGTGCTGTGGGATTTTCGCAACCAGAGCCACCTGGCGCATGTCGTGATGGGGCTGGCGCGGCTCTACGAAACGCTTCTGCTCGCCGAGTGCGGACTGGCCCAGGGCGGCATCGACAGTGGGACGATGCGGCACGTGCGGCGCACGCTGGCAGGTGTGCAGATGCGCCTGCTCGAACTTGCCGAAACCGACGGCTCCGACTGCGACGTGCCTCCGCCCCCGCATCTCGGCGCGCTCGAACACGCGGGCCTGCCCGTCACGCGCCGCGAGGCGTTTCTCGCTTCGGTAGCCGGCCACGCCGAACCGCGCCGCCGTTGGCATGCGCTGATGTCGGCCGAGGGAATCGAGTGGGAACTGCTCCGCCACACCGACAGCGTTGACCTGATCGCGCGGTAGCTGCCCATTTTCCACCCCTCGCCAGCGACTTCGACCTGGCGGTTGGCGAGGGGCGGTTCTTTGGAGGGCCTATGCCTCTACGGATTCGCTCGTCTCCACCGGTGGCAAGGTGAAGTAGAACGTCGTGCCGCCCAGCGGGCTGTCTTCGATGCCGCACGTGCCGCCCAGACGCTCCACGATCTGACGCACGATCGCCAGGCCCAACCCGTGCCCTTCGATGCCGCCCGCGTGCAGGCGAGCGAACGGAACGAAGAGTCGGTCGCGGTCAACGTGGGGGATGCCGGATCCGTTATCCTGCACCCAGAACCGCACGTGTCCGTGCTCGGTGACGTCGGAGCCTAGCACGATGCGCGGCGGAGAGCCTCCATACTTGAGGGCGTTCGAAACGTAGTTGACCCACACCTCTTCGACCCACGGTGCGTGCCCCCAAACGGTCGGCCACGTCGAGGTCGTTTTGACGTAGGCGCCGCGCTCCGAGATGAGCGGCTCGAGCCGCTCCAGCGCCTCATCGACGACGCCTTCCATCGCAACGGGTAGGGGTACGACAGGCTGTCTGCGCGCTCCGGCGAGCAGCAGCATCTCGTCGACGATGGACATCAGTTTGGCGCTGACGGCGTCGATGGCGTTCAGGCTCTCGAGCCGCATCGAGTCCGGCATGTCGCCGTCTTCGCGCAGCAGGTGGACGTAGTTGCGCAGCGTGTTGGCCGGGCTTTTGAGGTCGTGCGCGACGGTGTGGGCGAACTGGTCCAGGCTGTCGTTGCGCGAGAGCAGTTCAGCGTTGGCCTGGCGCAGCGCTTCCTCGGCCTGCTCCCTGGCGCCGCGCTGCTGCTCGCGCTCGGTCACGTCGAGCAGCAGGATCACGCGGCCCGCACGCAACTCTCTCTGGTCCGGATCGCTGAGCGGGGTGGACCGATACTCGAACCGGCGAACGCCTTGCTCGGTGCGCAGCTCTACCGTCGGCGGCATCGCCGACGCGCCCGGCAGCGTGTCGCCGGCGACCCGAGCAGCAATCAGTTCGTCCGGTAGCCGCAAACCGTCGCGCGACGTACGGTCGATCAGCGGGCGCGCGAGGTCGGACTCGTCGAGGTCGAGGATGCGGCGCATCGCCGGGTTGAAGTCGGTCACGCGTCCGCGCTCGTCGAGCACCAGCACGGCTTCCTGCAACGCGTCGACCAGGGCGGAGCGCCGAAATGGCCGCACGTCGGACAGGCGGTAGCGGAACAGCACGACCGACATTACCGAAATCGTGATGCCCAGGCTGATCGGCGTCAGGTCCTTGACCATGGGCACTAGGCGCAGCACGTAGACGAAGTTGACTGCCAGAGGCAGCAGCGCGCTCGCCGCAATCCAGCGCGAAATCCGCTTCTGGGACTGCATCGCGTGCATGTGCTCGCTCACGATCAGGACGCTGCCGGCCGCCGTCGCCCACCAACTCGCCGCGCCGTGAATCCAAAACCATGGCCCGTAGGTCGGGCGCACCGCGTAGGCTGGACGTCCGCCCATCCACTCGGCGATCTGCACCACCTCGTCCGTCAAGTAGAGCAGCTTGTGGACGCTACCGGTGAGCGAAACAACAGTCGTGACGACGGCCAGTCCGAGCAGAGTCCGAAACCAGATGGACGACGTGTGCCCGCCGCGTCCCGTGTACGTCAGCGCGAACGACAGCCATGCGACGGGCGTGAACGCGATGAACGGGTATCCCGCGAATGCCAACATTCGCACCATGCCTGTGTCGGAGGCGAAGACGCCCAGCATATCGGCCGCGATCCAGCCCATACAGGCCAGCGCCAGCAGCGCCAGTTCACGCGCGCCGGTGACTTCGCGCCGCACCATTGCCAGCCACATCACGATGCCCAGCATCAAAATGCCGCCCTGTGCCAGGAGCGCGTAGACGAGCAGATTCATCGCAGGCGATGAGGAGGGGCGTGGTGGGAAGCGACCGGTGCAGACTTCATGAGCGCGCTATCGGCTCCGAATCCACGTAGTAAAGGTACGAGCGCGCTCGATCCTCCGTGTCACGCCAGCGCGACGCCTTCGCCCGCCATCGTCGTCTTGCCCAGCGCGCTGCCCTTGAGCGTCGCCGACGACGCGCTGTCGATGCGGACGGCCACGTAGTCGCCCGGAGCGTAGTGGTCGCGGTCGAACACGACGACGCGGTTGTCATCCGTCCGGCCCATCAGCTGAGCGTCGGACCGCTTGCTCGATCCTTCGGCCAAAACCGTCTGAATCGTGCCGATGTCGCGCCGGTTGGATTCCAGACTGTGCTGGTTTTGCAAGCGGATGATCTGACTCAGTCGCTCTTTTTTGACCGCTTCGGGCACGTCGTCTGAGAACTTGCGCGCCGCGTACGTGCCGGGCCGCTCGCTATAGGCGAACATAAACGCGTGATCGTAGCGCACCTGCTCCATTAGCGACAGCGTTTGCGCGTGCTCTTCGTCCGTCTCGCCGCAGAAGCCCGCGATCAGGTCGGTCGAGAACGCGATGTCGGGCACGATGGCGCGCGCCTGCTCGATCAGGCGCAGGTATTGGTCCCTACTGTACGTCCTCCTCATCCGCTTGAGCATCTCGGTCGATCCATGCTGGACCGGCAGGTGGATGAAGTTGCAGACGCCCGGCCGCTCGGCGTGGACATGGAGCAGGTCGGTCGAGCAGTCTTTGGGATGGCTCGTCGAGTAACGGATGCGCAAATCGTCACTAAGCAGGCTGATCCTATAGAGCAACTCGGCGAAGTCGACCTGCCCGCCGCCTTCGTCGCTCCTATAGCTGTTGACGTTCTGCCCCAGGACGGTGACTTCCTTGTAGCCTTGATCAACGAGCGCCTTGATCTCGTCCAGAATCGACACGCTCGGCCTGCTGCGCTCCCGTCCGCGCGTGAACGGGACGACGCAGAACGCGCACATGTTGTCGCACCCGCGCATGATCGACACGAACGCGCTGACGCCGTTGGAGTCGTAGCGAATCGGCGCCAGATCGGCATACGTCTCCTCCTTGCTCAGCTGCACGTTCACTGCGGCCTGTCCGGTTTCGTCGTGCGAGTCGAGCAGACGCGGCAGATCGCGATAGGCATCCGGCCCGACGACTAGGTCCACAAGCTTCTCCTCGTCGAGCAGCTTGGCGCGCAGCCGCTCGGCCATGCAGCCCAGCACACCCAGTTGCAGGTCGCGCCCACGTTTGACCTTGTCGGCGCGAAAATCCGCCAGCCGTCGCCGCACCTTCTGCTCTGCGCCCTCGCGGATCGCACACGTGTTGATCAGCACCACGTCGGCGTTGTCCGCGTCGCGCGTTAGGCCCCAGCCATTTTCGGTCAGGACCGACGCGACGACCTCGCTGTCGGCAACGTTCATCTGGCAGCCGTACGTCTCGATGTAGACGCTGCGCGTGCCCGTCGTCTCGGTCGCGCTCAGCTTGGGCGCGTCGATGTCGTCAGTTGGAGAGACGAGGAGGTCGAGGTCGAGGATGGGCTGCATGGAGCGGCTCGGGATAAAGGTCAAGCCAGACGTAACGCGCTGGAAACGCAGGGGGTTCGATGCAGAAAGTCTACGCATCGCAGCTTCAATCTATGCTCGTATCTTAATCCCGTTCGCACCTGTAGCTCAACCGGATAGAGCATCTGCCTTCTAAGCAGACGGTTGCAGGTTCAAGTCCTGCCGGGTGCACTCGTTCATACGAATGTTTTCATACAGCGTTGAACTTATCCGTTAGTGCTTCTGCCGGAGCCAAGCGGTTTTCGTGGGGCGGCATCTAAGCTGTTCGCTTGCTCTTGCATGACCTGAATCTGAGACTCCAAGTGTATTGATTTCTGGCGGTCTTGCCACAAAGTAAACATTTCGATGGTGTTCTCGAAGGGGCCAGATACTCTCCCGACAGTGGGGTTTTCATCTCGACAGTCGATGATGAATGGTATCAAACGATTGACAAAGTCGCAAAATACGGCACCAGTAGCTTGGTAAGCCACCTCTTCGCTAGCTGCTCCCTTGTTGAAATATATGGCATAACCCTCTAAGAAATTAGCAATATAAAAAGCGTTGTTCTCTGCATTCTTATTTTTGAGATCCATAATCCATTCCTGAGCATTTTCCATGCCATCTAAGTTCATTTGTTTTAGCTTTTCTGAACCTAAATCCCAAGATATTCTATTTATACCTTTGCTGTAAATGGACTGAAAGTGATCGTTGAGGACGGGTACTTTTTCTGCAAATCGCTCACATAGAGAAGCTGCTAGCGTCACTGCTTCTCTTTCCGATCTGACTTGGATATCCTGTTTTGCGACCAAAAGGGATTCAGCTGTGAGCTTGAGGCTTTTATTGGCTGAGTCTGCCGCCGTTCTAGCAAGTTTGATTTGAGTGAGTGCAATCCAGCCTACAACAAAGACTCCCACAGCCGCGAGATGACTGATTACCTCGAAAAAGATTATCCAATCGGGAGCGCCAGAAGAAGGCAGGGACACGAAGATAGTGTCTGTTATCGAAGTATCACTTGGCTGCATTCTGGTTTAATTGTAAGAGAAGATTTCTATCTGTTTCAAAACGCGCAGAGTTAAGTGCCATCAAAGGCGGAGTCGCATGATACAGTTACCGCACGTGCTCGACCATCGTGCAGCGATTGCGGACGTAGGGCAGACCGGCTTCGTCGGCGAGGGCTTCGGCTTCCTGACTGTGCACGCCGATCTGGGTCCACACGACGGGGCGGTCGCCGGTTGCTTCCATCCGAGCGACGATGTCTTGGACGACGCCTTCGACGAAGCGCGGCTGACGGAAAATGTTGACCAGGTCGACCTGGATCTCGGCGGGGATCTGGCTGACTTTGGCATAGCACGTCCGACCCATCGCCTCCTGGTATTTCGGGTTGACGGGAATCACGTCGAAACCGGCGTCGGCGAGGTAGTGCGCGATGCGGTGACTCGTGCGCGTCTCGTCTGCGGAGTAGCCGACCAAGGCGATGGTCTTGGAGCGAGACAGGAGGTCGGCGGGTGTGGCGGCGTCGGGCATGAGAGGGGAGGACGGGTTGGGCAGATAGTGGAACGAGGCAAACCACGCGCGCCGGGCGGGGTTCGTCGCACGTACCTTTGGCGTCCCGACCTTTCGACTCACCCGCACGCATGGCAGGCTATCCGTTCTCCGACATCGAACCCAAGTGGCAGCGCTATTGGGCCAAAAACGACACGTTCCGCACGCCGAACGATCTGGACACGAGCAAGCCCAAGTACTACGTGCTCGACATGTTTCCCTACCCCAGCGGAAGCGGACTGCACGTCGGCCACCCCGAGGGCTACACCGCCACCGATATCCTGGCGCGCTACAAGCGGATGAAGGGATTCAACGTGCTCCATCCGATGGGTTGGGACGCGTTTGGCCTGCCCGCCGAGCAGTACGCCATCGAAACCGGCAACCATCCCAAGGGCAAAACTGCCGAGAACATCGACCGCTTTCGCGAGCAGTTGCAGATGCTCGGCTTTTCGTACGATTGGAAGCGCGAAGTCGACACGACCGATCCCAAGTACGTCCGCTGGACGCAGTGGATCTTCTTGCAGCTGTTCGAGCGCGGCCTAGCCTACGTCGACGAGGTGCCGGTCAACTGGTGCCCCGAGCTAGGCACGGTCCTGGCCAACGAGGAGATCGTCGATGGCGTGAGCGAGCGCGGCGGTCACCCGGTCATTCAGCAGCCGATGAAGCAGTGGGTGCTCAACATCCGCGCCTACGCCGACCGCCTGCTCGACGATCTGGATCTGGTCGAGTGGCCCGAGTCGACGCGCAAGATGCAGGAAAACTGGATCGGCAAGAGCGAAGGCGCCAACGTCGATTTTGCGGTCGTCGGCTTTCCGCATGCTCCGGTCAAGGTGTTCACGACGCGGCCCGACACGCTGTTTGGCGCAACGTACGTGGTGCTCGCGCCGGATCATCCGATGACGGACAAGATCACGACACGCGAGCAGCGCGAAGAAGTCGACGCCTACGTCGCCAGGGCGAAGAACAAGACGGACCGCGAACGGCAAGAGAACCGCGAGAAAACGGGCGTCTCGACAGGCGCGCTCGCCTACAACCCGATCAACGACAAGCTCGTCCCCGTCTGGATCTCGGATTACGTGCTGGCGAGCTACGGGACTGGCGCAATCATGGCTGTCCCCGCGCACGATCAGCGCGACTTCGACTTCGCCACGCAGTTCGGACTGCCCATCGTCGAAGTGGTCAGCGGCGGCGAGAAGGACGACGACGGCAAGCTGACCGCAGCTTTCACTGGCGAGGGCACCTACGTCAACTCGCACTATGGAGGTGGGCAGCGTGTGTCGGTCAAGCCGTTCGAGTTGAACGGAGTGGACAGCATCGCCGAAGCCAAGGAAAAGACGACGGCGTGGCTCGACAAGCAGGGCGTCGGCAGGCGCCAGACGACGTACCGCCTGCGCGACTGGATCTTCGCGCGTCAGCGCTATTGGGGCGAACCGTTCCCCATCGGCTGGGTCGACGGCGAGCCGCGCGCGATTCCCGACGATCAGCTTCCCGTCGAGTTGCCAGAGATGGACGACTTCAAGCCGTCCGGCACCTACGAAGGCCCGCTGAGCAAAGCCACCGATTGGCTCGACACGACGATCGACGGCCAGCCCGCGCGCCGCGACACGAACACGATGCCTCAATGGGCCGGTTCGTCATGGTACTACCTGCGCTACATCGACCCGCACAACGAAGACGTGCTCGTCGATCCCGAGAAGGAGAAGTACTGGATGCCCGTCGACCTGTACGTCGGCGGCACCGAGCACGCGGTTTTGCACCTGCTCTACGCGCGTTTCTGGCACAAAGTGCTGTTCGATATCGGCGTCGTGAGCACGCCCGAGCCGTTCGGCAGACTCGTTCACCAGGGCATGATCCTGGGCGAGAACAACGAGAAGATGTCCAAGAGCCGCGGCAACGTCGTCAACCCCGACGATGTGGTGCGCGACTTTGGCGCCGACTCGCTCCGCCTCTACGAGATGTTTATGGGTCCGCTCGAGCAGACCAAGCCGTGGAATATGAGGGGCGTCGACGGCGTCCACCGTTTTCTCAACCGCGTCTGGCGCCTGCTCACCAATGAAGAGGGAGCTATCAGCGTCTCCGAGTCTAAGCCGACAGCCGACGAACTGCGGACGCTCCACCAGTGCATTCAGAAGGTGACGGACGACATCGAAGGGCTGCGCTTCAATACAGCCATTTCGGCCATGATGGAGTTCGTCAACGCGGCCAACAAGTGGGATGCCGTTCCGCGCGCTGTTGCTCAGCCGTTCGTGCTGCTGCTGTCGCCCTTCGCGCCGCACGTGGCCGAAGAGTTGTGGCGCCTGATGGGCCACGACGACAGCCTCGCCTACGTGGGCTGGCCCGAGCTAAACGAGTCGCTGCTCGTCGAAGACACAATTACGCTCGCCGTCCAGATCAACGGCAAAGCCCGCGCTACCATCGACGTGTCGCCGGACGCTAGTAAGGAGGTCGTCATGGAAGCCGCCCACGCCGAGGAAAACATTCAGCGCCACCTCGAAGGCCAGACGATCCGCAAGGAGATCTACGTGCCGGGCCGCATCATCAACATCGTCGCTAACTGACGCTGCCGCCAATCACCATCCGTAGCGACGTCGCATGCAACGTCGCCGACCGGTGCTGCTGTCTCTCACGTGATGTGGCGAGCCATGATGCCCCTTTTTCCGTGGCAGTTGTGGATTCCTGCCTGCGACACGCGTGTTTGCGCAGGAATGACGATGGGAGAAAGGGAGACAGTCCGAGCCGGGCTCTACGCTCCATCCTAAATGTAGCGACGTTGCGTGCAACGTCGTCGCAAGGTTGGCAGACTGGTGCAACGCAAAAAGCGGCGCACCTCCTGCGAGATGCGCCGCTTGGCGGGTTTAGAACCTGCTTCCGGATTTAGCGGAGGCTGGCACCGGCGCTCGTCAGCATCGAGCCGAGCTCGCGCAGTTCACTTCCAGCGGCGCCGGCAGCCATAGCGGCGGCGGCCGTCGTCAGCTCTCCGAGGCGGTCGAGGCGCTCGGCGATGTCGTCACCATCGAGGTCCATCGGGTCGCTTTCGCGCAGTTCGCTGGCGAGCGACTCGAGGTTGTCGGTGATTTCTTCAGCGCCTTCGAATTCGGCACCTTCGAGCTGGAAGATCCAGCCGTCGATGTTCTGAAGAGCGGCTTCAGCGGGAATGCTGGTGAGGCCCATGTTGAGGGCTTCGATTGTACCGGCGACCGTCTGGACGGGACCGTTATAGGTCGAAGCGACGTCCGGGTTAATCGGAGCGATTTCTTCGGCCATGACGTCTTCCATGTTGTCTTCCGCTGCCGTGTCGGTTTCGCAGGCAGTGACGGTGAACAGGAGGCCGAGGGCCAATAGGGGGGTGAGGAGCCGGGTAGGCATGGTGTGCGTTCGTTTGTGAATGAAACGGTTAGGGACTGAGAGGTAAGCCAGAGATGCATACCCCTCGCCTTCCGAATCCAATAGTATGATCTTTCTTCGTAAAGGTCCGCGTAATTGCGCAACAGTGATGTTCCGAATGCGCTTTTTTCTTCTCCACTCCGTTTTGACATGCTGATCTACGGCTCGCCAGGCCCCGTCGACGTTTTAGCCTTTGCCGCTCACCCAGACGATGTCGAACTGTGCGCAGGCGGAATCGTCTGCCGACTCGTGCGCGACGGGTACCGCGTCGGCATCGTCGATCTGACGCAGGGCCAGTTGGGCAGCCGGGGCACGCCTGAGGGGCGCATCGAAGAGTCCAAGGCCGCTGCCCGCGTCATGGCCATCCACGCGCGCGAGAACCTGGGCATGATGGATGGCGCGATCGAGAACACGTCCCACGCGCGCCTTCCGGTCATCCGCGCCCTACGCACCTACCAGCCGCACATTGTCCTGCTCAACGCGCCCGAATGCCGTCATCCCGATCACGGAGCGGCGGCCCGCCTCGTCGGCGATGCGCTGTTCTACTCGGGTCTGCGCATGATCGAGACGAGAGACGCTGGCGGCGCCGCGCAGGAGCCGCACCGGCCCAGCCACGCGCTCCACTACATGCAGTCGATTCCGTTTGCGCCCTCGCTCGTCGTCGACGTGTCGGACGTGTGGGAGCAGCGGATGGAAGCGCTCCATGCGTTCGGCTCTCAGTTCCACACGCCGGGCGCCGACGATTCAGGCGACGATCAACCGCAGACGTTCATCTCCAACCCGGCCTTCCACGCGTTCGCCGAGTCCCAGGCGCGCGCGTTCGGTTACCGCGTCGGCGCTGCGTTCGGCGAGCCGCTGCTCTACCGCCACGGCCCGATCGGCGTTGATGACTTGGGCGCGTTTCTGTCCAAGGAGAAGCCGTTTCGGTAATCTTGTCGCCGGGGTTCGTTCTGGTGCAGCAGAGTGAGGCGAAGGTGGAAGCCAGCCGACGGAGTGCCGAGTGCGTCCCGGTTTTGATCGAGATGAAAGCGCCTGCTCGGCAGTCGATTCGCGCGAGGCAAATTCTGCGCGCGTTGGGTGATGACGGCGCCTTCGTAGTATGAAGGAGAACGCCTGGCCACCCAGCGTCCGCCTACCACCTTCTCCGACTCGCCGATGCTCCGACTCGCCGCTCTCGCGCTGACCTGCTGCTTTTGCTTTGCCGCCTGCGACGCGAGCCTGTCTGACGATGCGCTGGACAATCCCGCCGCTCCGGTCGGTGAGCCCGGTCCCGCTCTAGCCGAGACGATCGCCGCGGGTCTGGTGTCGTGGCGCAAAGCCGGGGCGATCCAGGGCGGCGCCTCGTGCGCGAGTTGCCACGCGCCGGACGCCTTCGATCTGGCCTACTTCGACTTCGACGACCAGACGATCCGCCGCCGCGTCGCTCCCCACCTGGGCGAGCGGGACGCCCAGCGCATCGTCGAACTGGTCAAGGCGATTCGGCTGCGCGACGGCATCACGCAGCGCGACCACCGCACCCACCGTCCGTTTCAGCCGGGCGGGCAGGTGCTGCCGGGAGCAAACGTCGCCGAGCGCGATCTGGCGTTTGGACGGCAGATGGTTCGATCCGGACTGGGCACGACCGATGTGCTCTCGCCCCAAATCGCGCGTCGCGAGCGTGACCGCTGGATGGCCAACGATCCGCGCACGTTCCGCATCGGACTGGCACTCAACCGGTGGAGTGAGGATCCGCACGAAGGCGACGCGTCGATCGCCGACTGGCTGCCCGACCTTCCCCGCCTTCCCCGCGACGCCGACGCCGAGCGCGCGCTGTTCGCCGCTCACGATGCCTACCTCTCCGATCCGACCGACCAAGCCCTCTTCCGCCTGCTCGACGTCACGGGCGATCTGACGACGAGCGGATTCGACGGCAACGGTGCCCAGTTCATGGAGCACAAATACGGCTCGGTCTTGGTCGCGCAGCACCTGTTTCGAGAGGAGGTGCGAACCGGCTCGCTGTGGGGCAACCGTCCGTCTTCGGCGTGGCTTCCAGCCGAGATGACGCGCGACAAAGGTCCCAACCCGGTTTGGATGGTCGGCGATTTTGCCCGTGTCCACAAAAGAGGCGATATCGAGTTGCCCTCCGAAGTCGTCGACGCATCGGCAACGAGTTCGACGAGGAGATGCGGCGCGTCAAGCTGACGTGGTTTTGGGCCGGATGGCAGTTCGATCAGGGCTTGCAGCGCACGCACGGCTCCAACTCTACCAAGTCGGCCGAGTACATGACCGATTTCCTGCGCAGAGACTTCGACGGCACCAAGACGCCTGACGGCACGAGCGATGCCAGCGGCTACGCGCTCCACAACATCTACGCGATCACCAAAAAGCTGATTGTCGAGAACCACGACCCGATCCTCGACGCGGGGCGCGGCCACCACCGCATCGGTTATGCCAACTTCCACGGCTACGCCTTGGACATCAAGAAGGAGCCGACCGACGCCGCCCGCCAAGCGATCTACCGCCAGATCGTCGCCAACAGCTATCGGATGACGCTCTACCTCGCACTCGACCATCTAGCCCAGGCAGGCGTCGCCGAGATCGACCGCAACCACTGGCCCAGCGCGATCGGACGCATGGCCGATTTCTTCGAGCACGTCGCCTCGCCGCATCTGGAGCACGACCGAGCCTTAGTCGCCCAGATCCGCGCCGCGCTGGGATGAGCGCTCCTATTCGTCTCTGATGCGCTGCCGGAGCCAGCCGTAGACGAAGCGCTCGTCTTTGGGTCGCTGCTCGGCGAGAACTACGTAGTGGGCACCTTGCAGGCAGTTGAGGGCGCGCAGAACGACTGTCGTGCCGTCTGGTCCGCGATGCCGGATCAGCGCGTCGAGAGCCTGGCGCGTGCCGGGCCCTACGATTCCGTCCACGTCGATGTCGGGGTAGAGGGCGCCGTTCTGGTCGAGGACGGTGAGCACGCGTTGCAGCCAGCGCGCCGCCGTGCCGATGCCGCAGTGAACGCCCTGATCGAAGAGCTTGCCAGCGATGCGCGGATGCGTCTGGGACAACTCGTCCAGGCCGAGCGGCTTCCAATAGCTGCCATAGTAAATCTCCTCGGCTTTGGCGCGCGGCAGTCGGGACATCGGCCCATCGTAGCCTTTGCCCCGGGCTACGGCTACGGATATGCCCAGTGAGTCGGCCCGCCGCTGTCGGCTGCGTCATCCGAGAAGCCGCCTTCGAGCCTCAGCAGGCGATCGAGAGATTCGCGAAAGGCGGACGCTTGCGACGACACGGCAGCAGAGTGGTTTAGCGTCCGAACGGACGAACGCCTAGCCGAACGGCGACGTAGCCGCCCGAGCGGGAGAAGAGCGCCAGTTCATCGTTGAAGAGGACGTCTGAACCGCCAGCCAGCGTGTAGCTGACGCCGCCCTGAGTCTCGACATGCAGCCAGCGCGACAACGGGAGGCGGAATGACACGCCCGGGTCGAGCGTGACGGCGTACGAGGGGGCCGGGAGGTCGGCCGGCGTCGTGTCGATGGTGCCGAAGCTGGTGCGCGTCAGGCGAAGTGTGGCGGCGAGCCGGTGCCTGCCTTTGGTCCATCCGGTGTTGAGTTGGCCGAATGCGCCGCTGGTGACGGTACGGTAGGAGTAGGGGGACGCTTCTCATGCCTGAGTCAAACGCCGCCAGCGGTCCCGGAATCAGGAGACAGATCGGATCTTCGGCGCAGCGTGGGCCGCTGCTCGGCTCGACCCAGTTTCCCACTCCGTGCTGAACGCTGCGATTCAGGCCGCCTAGCACCTCGAACGTGAGGTCGGCGGCTGACGTGTAGAAACCGATTCCGCCCTCACCGTAGGTCCGGTCGAACGATCCGGGATCGTCGCTCCGCTCGGTCGAGTGGCTGCCCGACGCGAACGCGACTACGTTGGGCAGCGGCGAGTAGGCGACGCGCGCTTCGGGGCTGGCGTCGGCGCTGAAGCCGAGGGAAGCCTCCAGGTCGCCCGCCCCGCTCAGCATCGGCGCGACCGGCGCGACCGGCATCTGGAGTGGAGCAGGCGTGACGCTCACGCAGCCGATCAGAAGGGGCGCGGCGAGCAGAAGGCAGGTAAAGCGGCTCATTCGGTCGAAGGTCGAGTGCGAGCGATAGATGACGCTTGCCACGAGTCGGCGAGTGAAGGGTTTCCGGTGAAGAGGCTTCGTGCTTCGCTTCCGTCCAAGACCGCCGCCATTCTCGCTCCGAACAGCCTAGCGCCACCCTGCGCCGCGAAACGTGATGAGGGGTTTACGCATGGCAGAGAGTCAGCGGCTCAACCGGTAGGATAAACCGAAGCCCGCATAGTAGGTGCGCCGTGCGATGTAGGGCAGGTCATGACCCGAAATCGGAAGGCTTATGCCTCCCGACGCCGACAGGCTCAGTCCGTCTCCGATGGGCTTGCGAGCGAGAATTTGCGGTTCGAGCAGCAGGCGGCGCGTGTCGAACGTGGGCAGCTCAGCCAACGTCGCGCGCACGCCGTAGCGGTGCTCGTCGACCAGCCGCAGCGTGAACGCTTGCTCGAAACCGTCGGCGTAGCGGTACCCCAGGTTGAACTGCCCATAGACCGATGTCGTCCGAGCCTGATACTGGAAGGGCGCGGCGTCCGACCCTCCCCAAAAGGTGTTCGGACCTCGCGTGCCTCTGCTCTTGTGACGGCCCACGTCGACGCCCACCAGCGCTTCGGCGGTCCACGGTGCCCCGAGCAGGCCGTACGCGCCGGCTGCCCCACCAAACGTAGAAAATGAGTAGCCGTCGTCGGCTTCCGCCTCCTCGTCTGCTGCTCGGCCATATCCGCCTGATTGATCATAGCCACTGAACACGCCTCCCGATCCGGTAAGTAGGACTAGTAGGTTGGCGGGGAGTGCCACCGCTCCGCTAATTTCGCCCTGAAATCCTCCATCATCCGTTGTACTCGGCAACCGCGGCGTTACCGACGCGGCCAACGTCAACTCGCCTTCGTGTTGAAACAAGGGCGCCGGCTTTTGGGCGGGCGCGTACCCGATGGCGGGCATTGAGCATCCGCCGATGGCGAGCGCGAGAAGAACGAGCACGAGCAAGGAGAGCGGCGGAGCGGTCGATCGCATGGCACGGCGGGTGAGAGATGGAGCTCGTAACCTACGCACACACGCTGTCCAAAATCTCTGTCATTCCGGCTTCGAACAGGCGCGCACCGCCCTGCGCCGGATGCCGCACGTACGTGGGCGCGTGACCCAACCGCTCCAGCGTGTTCTCGGCGACGCGTCCGACCGCGACGATCACGCGCGGCCGAAGCACTTCTACCAACGCACCGAGCGCCGGAGCCGACGCGTCGATCTCGGCCTGCGTCGGGCGTCGGTTGGTGAGCGGCTGGCCGGGTTTGTGCGGATGGAACGGGACCGTGTTCCAGGTGAATACCAGCGGTCTGCGGTGAGCCAGAACGCGCGCGTAGATCGTCGCCGACTGCTCGCCCATCGGCCCGTCCCGGCTCGTAGGAATCCCGTCGATGGTGAAGCCGGGGTCGATCAGTTGCTTCTCGCTCACGAGTGGAACGCCCGAGAAGCGGCAGCCGCGATAGCCGGGCGCCTCGGCGACGGCCAGAATCGGCGGTGGCTGCCCGAACGCGTCGAGGTAGGCGCGCAGGTTGGCCGTGCGAAGAGTGGGAGCGCCGGGCACGTCGAGTGCCTCGTCGTAGTCGAGGTACGGGTTGAACAGCGTGCCAGTCGGCGCAGGCGCGTGGAGCAGTGGGGCGAGGGCGTTCCAGAGTCGGTCGGATAGCGTCATGGGTCGGTAACCTCACTCTCCATCCGAACGCTCCCGTGGCGACGAGATACGTCCCGTCGATCTTCGATCCGAGCGAATGAGCGCTGTGGATGGCTGCTCGCCGTTGCGTGCCGCTGCGAGCGGCGGGTTGGACGTCTCGCCCCAGTGGGCAGCGGAGTTTGTCTCATCTGCCCGCCGTCTCATCGGTCAACTCGGCCTTCCCATTATCCGGCAGCGCGCGTCAGTCGACGTCATGCAGCGCGCTCCGCAGCGCCCACAAACCGGACCGGTCGATCGAACGCGAGTTTCAGCGGTGGCGGATCATCCTGTAGGCCATCGCGGCTCCGACACGCTGCAAATCGGCGCGCGTGCGGATGCTCGAACGTTGACAGCAACTCGGCGGCGCGCCGTCCCAGGTCGCGCATCCGAGCGATCGGCGCCGAGTACTGCGACCTGCTGACTCTGACAGGCTGCCCCAAGTCTCCCCCTTTGGTCATCGCGAACGAAGCGTGGCGATCTCCACTGGTTGAGAGGCCGAGTGCGTCACGCTGCGCTTGCGAGGATTGAGCAGAGCAGCGAATCAACCCGCCACTCTGACGCGGTCGCAGTACTAGTCGGAGTCGGTTTCCTTGATCATAAGGAAGAGGTCAAACAGGTGGTTTGTACTCGCCGCGATCGGTGGCGATAGGGTCGGGATCGTCGGCTAGGCCGGGCGCGGGCGAGACGGGATGAGGGACTAGCTCCGTTCCGCAGATGCGGCAGTAGCGTGCATCTTCGACGTGGACGAGGTCGGGGTGAGTAGGACAGTCGAACGGCGGCGGCGGGGTGTCGGCGTTGGACGCAGCGTCGCGCGACTTGGTGAGTTCGCTCGTGACGATGCCCGTCGGGACCGCGATGATGCCGTAGCCGAGCAGGATGACGATCATCGCCAGAAACTTACCCGCTACGGTGATCGGCACCACGTCGCCATATCCCACGGTCGCCATCGTTACGACAGCCCAATAGACGCTCAGCGGGATGTTGTCGAAACCGTTCTCGCCGCCCTCGACGATGTACATCATCGACCCCAGGATCGTGACCATCGTGGCGACGGCGAAGATGAAGACGATGATCTTGCGCTTGCTTTCGGCCATCGCTGCCGAGAGCGTCGATGCCTCTTCGATGTAGCGTACCAGCTTGAGCACGCGGAAGATGCGCAGGATGCGCAGCAGCCGGATCACGAGCAGAAACTGCGCTCCGGCGTAGACCAAGCTCGATACGTCGGCAGGATCGCGAGCAGGTCGACGACGCCGAAGAACGACTTGGCGTACAGCTTGGGATGCCGGATCGACACCAGCCGCAAGACAGTACTCGATCGGAACAGACCCAAACCCCAAACCCCAAACCCCAAACCCCAAACCCCAAACCCCAAACCCCAAACCCCAATCCCAATTGAAAATAAAATCATAAATCCCTTATTTAAATTTCCCTCTTGAAAACCCCTCTTAACAGATAAATATAATTAACGACTATGGCATTTACCCGATTAGCCGAATTACTCCTTGAATTCTCCGAAGTAGAACGCGGAGTAGAAGTAACCCGCCAGGTCCTCCTCGAAAACATCAACTTCGACCCATGCCACGCCTTCTGGCATCTCGACCGCCGCAACACAAACCAAATCTCAATAGCAGATCTCGGCTGCTTCCTCGAAGAAAACAACATTTTAACGACTCGCTCCGAGCTTCAATCCCTCTTCAACCACCTCGACCAAAACCGCGACGGCATTATCGACTGGCCGGAGTTTATCACAACAGTCATATCAAAAGAGGGTTCTTTCTACGAAGTAGGCCGTTCAACTTTCACTCTCCCTCTCGAGGTCGAACACTCGCTAGCGCGAGTGTTCGGGGAGGAGTTAGCTGGGCTTAAGCGCCTGGAGGCGCTTAAGCGTGCTTTGCGCAAGCGTCCAGGCTTCAGCCTGGAGGCTGGTTTTGATCATCTTGACAGAGAAAAAAAAGGTTGGATTTCTGAAAGGGACCTTTTTAGATTTATGGATTCACAAATTGGTCCGGTTACCCATAGCATCTCTGAAAGAACTTTGAGAAGGTTAGACACCGACTGCGATGGCAAAATTGTCTTCAGAGAATGGAAACAAAACCTCACACCAAGCGGCATCGCCCCCGAGCCTTTGACAACAGTTAAAGAAGCAACCACTATCTCAAGATCACCGATAGGAAAGACATCAGTTGTGAGAACATCTATAGGAAGGACAGTAGCTACCCGGCAATCGCCGGGTAGGATAGAAGCTGAAACTTCTGTAAGAGTTGCTCCAAATAGAAATTTTATTTCAAAAGAAATTGTACAAGGAGATGTTCATGGCACTAATCTCTCCCGAGCTGAACTCCAACGCTCCATCGAACGCTCTATCGAACACAAACAAGCAGAATCAAAGATTCACTTTCATCGCAGTCCTGGAAGAGGTCAAACTCGCTGGGCGGCTTCGCCGACCAGAGTAAAAGTTCATGATGAGCCTGTGATGCTTGATTCGCCTGTTCGTAGTCGTACCTATACTACTGAAACTGTTGGCGAGATACATTATGCTACCCCGGAGAAGATTTTTAGATCAACAGCGGATAGATTAGAAGAAAGCAATTTTGAATATGAAGATCGGGTAAGAGCTAGCGAAATAATTGCGAGAGATTTGGTAGCTCAACCTCGAGCGCCTCAGGTACAGACTTTAATTGGATTTGATGATCGGCATCTTCTTATCGAGAGTTTAAAGGAATTTTTTAGAGATTATAGAGAAATCGAAGAAAAAAAAATAAATTTGAGTTTGAGATTTGATATCACAATGGATGAGCTGTTCCAACTCGCTGATAGAGAAAACACCGGTCTTATCTCACCTGAGGACCTTCATTTGCTTCTGAAAGAAGCAAAAACTGGTACAATCTTCGACGATGCGTTTTTGTTGGTCGCGAGGTACGACCGCGATGAAGACGGGTATCTAAATTTTGCTGAGTACCAAGAAATGCTTGCTCCGTTTAGTATAGAGTACAGAAAGGCGATGCAGGCGCGTACCCCGCGTAAAATCGCTCAATTTAGAGATTACACTCTTCAAACAAAAAGAACTTTCAAAGATCTTGTTGTTTCTATTATAGGCGCGGAGGAGAATCAGGATTTCGAGCGGGAGAGAGTAAGACATCGACTTTTGAGCTTGTTTAACATGATAGATCAGAACGGAAGAGGTCAGATAAGCTTGAGGGATTTGGGAGATGCGCTTGCTGATTTTGGACTTAACACTACTTATAGAGAGCTTCGAGCTATTATTAGAAAGTTTGATTTGAATTGTGATGGGAAGATTAGCTTCCCTGAGTTTGTTGAAGGGATGAGTCCGAAGAAATTTAGTACGCCTTCGAAAATGAAAAAGAGGATTTTTAAGGATATACGTGGGAATTTTGTAATTTAAATAATAAGTTTTTTTATATGGAAATGTTAAAAAAGGGGTTTGGGGTTTGGGGTTTGGGGTTTGGGGTTTGGGGTTTGGGGTTTGGGGTTTGGGGTTTGGGGTAG
>CAWJEJ010000004.1:0-787500 GCA_963841855.1 Rhodothermales bacterium
AAGCGAGCGAACGCTGTGGGTGCTTTTACTGCACTGCTACGTTTAGCCACCGAGAATATCAGGATGGGTTGGAGAATCACGGGGGTGGAGAAACAGCGCTGTGTCCGCGCTATTAGGAATCGACTCCGTCATCGGTTCTGTCTCGGGCTACCCAATAGCGACTCCTTTCCTCGCGGAGATGAGGCGAGTCTGGTTCTAGACGTACTCGCCTCACGCTCGCCGGGAGTCCTGCAGCTTGCGAGCCGACTGCTCGAGCGTGACGGCCGAGATGGTTTGGAGGACGGCGGAGGATAATCGATACCTTTTCCCCGGACCTCGCTAAAAAAACGGCGATTTCAGCTAGTGAAAGCCGAAATCGCCGTTTGTGTGTGCCCGCGAGAGGACTCGAACCTCCACGACCTTGCGATCACTACAACCTGAATGTTGCGCGTCTACCAGTTCCGCCACGCGGGCAGCGTAGAATCCGGCTGAGCGTGTGCTCTGCTGGCTGGTAGCAGCCGGGGACCCGACGTGTAAGACGGACTCCGGCTGTGCTCCCTCGACTGGACTCGAACCAGTGACACCCTGATTAACAGTCAAGTGCTCTAACCAACTGAGCTACGAGGGAAGGGTTCTCATCTCTGAGCGGTCCATATGATACCGACAGATCCCGCCAACATGCAAGCCGCACAGTTTCTATTTCGAGTGAAGCCGCACCGTTCGTGTGACGGTCGCCGCCGATGGATCGCCCGGACGCGCGCGGGGTTAGCGTCGGCTCCCACTCTCCTCACCTCAGACGTTTATGCGCGCCGCGCTCCTGCCTGCCCTTCTGCTCCTCCTGCTCACCGCGTGCGGCGAACCCGACGAAGTGCCCGACACCGTCACCGTGGGAGGCGTCGAGGAGGTGAATCCCACGCTGCTCGAACTGCTGGGGTCGGATCCCCAGTTTTCGATTCTCAACACGGCGGTTCGCACGACCGGCTTGGAAGAGTCACTCGAAGATGCCGGACCATTCTCACACTCTTTCGCCGACCAACAGCGCGTTCGACCAGCTCCCCCCCGGAACGGTCGACACGCTGATGACGACGGGCCAGCGCGAAACGCTGCGCAACATCCTGCTCCACCACTTGGTCGATGGCAAGAACTTCGCGACGGATGCCATCACGGCAGGTCAGTTGACGACGCTGCTCGGCGACGTCGTGCCTGTGACAGTCGAGAACGAAGGTGACCTGATCCGCATCGACGATGCGACGATCCAGGCACGTGATTTGGAAGCGTCGAACGGCATTATCCATGTGATCGACCGGGTGATGCTGCCCGCCGCTGCGCCTGCGAGCGTGGAAGACGAACTGTAACCGTCCGGTCGACTGTCGGCGTGGCGGGCGTACGTCCGTTGGCCGCATTCACCGCATTCACCTCATCACCTGACTCATGGCTTCCCCCGCCTACCTCATCGTCGGCGCCAGCGGCGGAATCGGCAGCGCGCTGTCTCGACGCCTCGCCGCTCGTGGCGCTCGCCTGCTCCTCGCCTCTCCCGCCTCGGACCGATTGGACGCGCTCGCCCGGGAAACCGGCGGCACCGCGCTGGCACTTGATGCTACCGACGCCGAGGCCGTCCACGATGCGGTCCAGCAGGCCGTCGACGCGTTCGGCGGGCTCGACGGGGCGGCCAACTTGGTCGGCTCCATCCTACTCAAACCCGCGCACCTGACCTCGCCCGACGAGTTCGACCACACGCTGCGCCTCAACCTGCACTCGTCGTTCTACCTCGTCCGGTCGGCGGCGCGCGCGATGATGAAAGAGGGCGGCAGCATCGTGCTCAGTTCGTCCGCCGTAGCGCGCATCGGGCTGACGAACCACGAGGCCATCGCCGCGGCCAAAGCGGGCGTGACGGGCCTGGCGCTCTCGGCGGCTGCCACGTATGCCCCGCGCGGCGTGCGCATCAACGCGGTAGCGCCCGGACTGGTCGAGTCGCCGCTATCGGAACGGATACTGTCGAGCGAGGCCGGACGCAAGCAGTCCGAGGCGATGCACGCGCTGGGGCGCGTCGGTCAACCCGGCGACGTAGCCGAGGCCATCGACTGGCTGCTCGACTCGGAACGCAGTGGCTGGGTGACCGGCCAAGTCATCGGCGTCGACGGTGGTCTGGGCACGCTGCGGGCGCGGTAACTATCACCTAGTCATCGCGAGGAGCGAGGCGACGTGGCGGTCTCTGAACTACCGGCTAACGTCGAAACGCCGCGCTCTGCTCGCGATCACGCAACGAAAGACACCATGCCCACCGCCATCGTTTGGTTTCGCCGCGACCTGCGGCTGAGCGATCACGCCGCGCTGACGGCCGCCCTGGACGCCTTCGACACAGTCGTCCCCGTTTTTGTCTGGACGCCGGACGAGGAAGGCGACTGGCCGCCCGGCGGCGCCCACCGGTGGTGGCTGCATCACAGCCTGGCTGCGCTGGACTCCGATTTGCGCGACAAAGGCTCGCGCCTGATCCTGCGCGACGGCTCGTCTATCGACGCGCTGCTCGACATCGCCAAACAGACGGGCGCCGAGTGCGTGTTTTACCACAACCGTCTCGAACCGGCCATCCGAAAACGCGACGACGCGATCGACAAGCGGTTGCCCAAAGCCGGAATTGAGCCGCACGCATTCGACGGATACATCCTCCACGATCCCGACGCTATCCAGACCGGCAGCGGCGGCCCATACAAGGTGTTCACGCCTTTCTGGAAAAAGATGCGCGCCCAGACCGAAGTCGGCGGGCCGCTTGAAACGCCTCGCATGGGCGCGTCGACCGCGCCGGACGAATGGCCCGCATCGGCTGGTCTGAACGACCTCAAACTGCTCTCGACGATCGGCTGGGACGCGGGATTCTACGATGTGTGGACGCCCGGTGAGTCGGCAGCGCATCAGGCGCTTGAGCGCTTCATCGACGACCGACTGATCGACTATCCCGAGGGGCGCAACTTCCCGGCTCGTCCCCTTACGTCGGAGCTTTCGATGCGGCTGCACTGGGGCGAAGTCTCGGCGAGACAAGCGTGGTGCGCGGCCGACGACTGGGTCAGCAACGGCGCGACGCGCGAGGCCGCCGACAAGTTCATGAGCGAGCTGGCGTGGCGCGAGTTTTCGTACCACCTGCTCTGGCACTTCCCGCACATCCCCACCAAGCCGCTCAAACCCAAATACGCAGCGATGCCCTGGCGTACCGACCCGGGCGGACTGCGCGCGTGGCAACGGGGCGAAACCGGCTACCCGATCGTCGATGCCGGGATGCGGCAACTGTGGCACATCGGCTGGATGCACAACCGGACGCGCATGATCGTAGCGTCGTTTCTAATCAAAGACTTGCTCATCCCGTGGCAAGAGGGCGCGCGCTGGTTCTGGGACTGCCTGGTCGGCGGCGATCTGGCCAACAACACCCAAGGCTGGCAGTGGACGGCTGGCAGCGGAGCCGACGCGCAGCCCTTTTTTCGCGTCTTCAACCCCGTCACCAACGCCGAGCGCTTCGACCCCAAAGGCGAGTACGTCCGCCACTGGGTGCCCGAGATCGCCAAGCTACCGACCAAGTACCTCCACGCCCCCTGGACTGCGCCCGCCGACGTGCTCGAAGAGGCAGGCGTGACGCTGGGCGAGACCTATCCCAAACCTCTCGTCGATCACGCCGAAGCGCGGCTCCGCGCGTTGGCGGCGCTCGACGAGATGAAGTCGGCCGCAGAATAACGCGGACGATACGGCACCATATCCCGTAGCGTCGTAGCATGGCTACGACGCTGCACAGACGTCCGAGCAGCGCTCAGACTCACTCCTCACCCACAGACACAACACCTCTCGCTATGCATATCGGAATGGTCGGCCTCGGAAAAATGGGCCTCAACATGACGCGCCGCCTCATCAACGGAGGCCACGAGGTCACCGTGTTCGACCTCAACAAAGAGTCCATTGCAGAAGCCGAGAGCCACGGCGCCAAGCCTGCCCACTCGCTCGAAGAAGTCTGCCAGTCGCTCGAAGCGCCGCGCCAGGTCTGGGTGATGGTGCCCGCCGGTGGGCCGACCGAGGCGACGCTGAAAGGGCTCGCCGAGCACCTGTCCGAGAACGACACGATCATCGACGGCGGAAACGCACGCTACACCGACACGCTCCGCCGCAGCGAGTGGCTCGCCGAAGAGCACAGCATCCACCTAGTCGACGCCGGAACCAGCGGTGGCGTCTGGGGACTCGCCGAAGGCTACAGCCTGATGATCGGCGGACCCAAAGAGGCCGTCGACGCGCTCGCGCCGATCTTCAAAACGCTGGCACCGTCGGACGATACCGGCTGGGGCCACGTCGGGCCGAGTGGATCGGGGCACTTCACCAAGATGGTTCACAACGGCATCGAGTACGGTATGATGCAGGCGTTTGCCGAGGGCTTTCACATCATGGAGGCCAAAGAGCCGTTCCACCTCGACCTGCACCAGGTCGCCGAGATCTGGCGGCACGGATCGGTCGTCCGCAGTTGGCTGCTCGACTTGGCGGCTAGGGCGCTCGACGAGAACGCCGATCTGTCGGGCATCGCGCCCTACGTGTCGGACAGCGGCGAAGGCAGGTGGACGGTCCAGGAGGCCATCGACCTCAACGTGCCCGCTCCGGTCATCACCTACGCGCTGATGTCGCGCCTTGACTCGCGCGTCGAGAACAGCTACACGCACCGGATGCTATCCGCTCTGCGCAACCAGTTCGGTGGTCACGCGATCAAGACGACCGAGCACACGCTCCCCACGCCTCCCGCAGGCGCATCCGTTTAACCCGATGGCGACCAACCACGACAGGGACCGCGAACCCGCTCAGGGCGAATACGGATCTGCCCGCATCCGCAAGCTCGAACCGCACGTCTTCGTCATCTTTGGCGCGACGGGCGACCTGACCAAGCGGCTCATCCTGCCCGCGCTCTTCGCGATCACCCAGAAGAACGAGGGCAACGATTACATGGCCGTTTTGGGCGTGGCGCGGACCGAGCACGACGACGCCGCATTTCAACAGGAGAGCGCCCAGGCCCTGCACGAGCTAGGCGGCATCGACAAAGAAGAGGCGCAGGCGTGGTGCGAGAAGTACCTCACCTACGAACCCATCGGCGATCAGGAGCCGGAGGACTACGAGCGTGTCAAGGTGCGCGCCAAGACCATCGCGGACGAGCGCGACTTGGGACCCAACCGCCTGTTCTACCTCGCACTTCCGCCCAGCGTGTTCGACGATACGGTCGTCGCGATCAACGATGCCGGGCTGTGCGCCGAAGACGGCGGCTGGTCGCGGCTAGTCGTCGAGAAGCCATTCGGACACAGTTTGGACACGGCGCGCGAACTCAACGAATTGCTGCACCGCTACTTCGATGAGGAGCAGATCTACCGCATCGACCACTTCCTGGGCAAGGAGACGGTCCAAAATCTGCTCGTCTTCCGGTTCGGCAACGCCATTTTCGAGAAGGTGTGGAATCGCGAGAACGTCGAGCGCGTCGAGATCCTCGTCCCCGAAACGCTGACGGTCGGCACCCGGGCGGGCTACTACGACGGATCGGGCGCTATCCGCGATATGATTCAGAACCACCTGACCCAACTGCTCACGCTGACCGCGATGGAGCCCCCGGCGAGCCCGCGCGCCGACGACATCCAGTCCGAGAAGGTCAAGGTGCTGCGCTCAATCCTGCCGCTGACCGAGAGAAACGTCGTGCTCGGGCAGTATGGCGGAGGCAGCGCGGGTGGCGATGACGTGACGCCCTACCTGGACGCTGACGGCGTGTCAGAGGATTCCAAGACGCCGACGTTCGCCGCCGTCCGCCTGTTCATCGAGAACTGGCGCTGGCAGGGCGTGCCGTTCGTGCTCGTGACGGGCAAGGCGATGGTCGAGAAGTCGACGCGCATCCGGGTCGTCTTTCGCCGTGCTCCCGTCTCGATGTTCAGCGACTACGACCGCTGCAACCTGTCGGACAACGTGCTCGAAATCTCGGCCTCGCCCAAGGAGGGCTTCTCGCTCACCCTCGACGTCAAAAAGCCCGGCGGCGGCTTCGACGTGCAGACGCAGCGCCTGCATTTCGACTACGACGAAGTCTTCGGCCCGTCGCCCTCGGCTTACCACACCCTTCTCGAAGACGTGGCGATGGGCGACCGCACCCTCTTCGTCGATGCCGCCGAGGTCGAAGCGTCGTGGGCGCTCTACCAGCCCATCCTCGACGCCGACCTTCCGGTTCACACCTACACGCCCGGCACGTGGGGGCCGATGGCTGCGCGCCGCTTTTTCAACTCGTCACTCGACGAACTGTGGTGACGCGAGCGCTGGCAGGATGAGTCGATCGACCGAGATTCGACGCTGGGCGGCTCCCGTTGGCGCTATTCGCTCGCCGAGTCGAGTGGCGTCAGCGCCGATCCGTTGATGCAAAATCGCAGCCCGCTCGGGGCGGGGCCGTCAGGGAAGACGTGGCCGAGATGTGCGTCGCAGACAGCGCAGGTGACTTCGATGCGCGTCATCGCGTGGCTGGTGTCCTTGCGATACGCTACCGCGGCGGGCGCGATGGGCTGGGAGAACGAGGGCCAACCGCTGCGGCTGCCGAACTTGGCGTCGGAGTCGAACAGCGGCGTATGGCAGCACACGCACGCATAGCGCCCTGGCTCGAACCGCTCGCACATCGGCGAACTGTGGGCCTGTTCGGTGTGCTGGTGGCGCGTCACACGGTACTGCTCGTCGGTCAGCAGCGACCGCCACTCGGCATCGGTGCGGTCGACCCTGCGAGGAGGCGGCGGGTTGCCGTGGTTCGCAAATCGGACGACGGTTCGCCACGTCAGCGTATCGTCCTGCCGCGCGCCTGCATCTCCCGGTGTCTGAACCGACGCAGCAGGCTGCCCGGCCAGTTCCCTTAACTGCGCGCCATGCGACTGGCGAAGCGCACGCAGTTTGGGGTCGATGTAGGTCCGGCAGAACGGCGCGTCGGGGCGCGTCTTGTAGTAGTCGAGTAGCTCCTCGTCGTTGAGCCGAAAACCATGAAACGGCAGCACGCGCGTAATCAGCGGCGCGGGCCGCTGGTCGCCCAGAGCGCTGAGAAGATGCTCGGCCTGCCGGTGCTGATCGGGGTCGAACGAGTAGACGGCGCTACGGTATTTGCTGCGCATCGCGTGATCGGACGCGCTCGAATGGGTGCGCAGGTGGACGTCGATCAGCGTCTCCAAATCGATCTGGTCCGGCCGATACTGCACCACGACAGCCTCGGACCACGCATCGTCCGGCGGAGACGAGCGAATCCAGCCCTGCTCCACCTTGTCGACGCCGCGCAGCGACTGGAAAACGGCTTCGGTGCACCAGTGACATCCGCCGCCGAAGCCGACGACGCGCCGATCCGCCATCTCCATCAGGTGATAGTCGAGCCGCAGCAGCGCCCGGTCTGGATCGGACCCAAAGATCGAATCGACGACCGTTCCGCTCGGACCGACCAGAATCCAGTGCGGCGTCCCCCCCGCCCCATACGCGTGGAAGGTCGCCGCCAGCCCCGCATCGCGGACGACGGGAAACCGTACGTACAGCGCCTCCAAATCGCGCGCGATGTCATCATCTGCGACCTCCTCGCCCTCAATCGTAGTATAGATGCCGACGACACCGACCGAGTCTCCACGTTCGACGACGACGCGATTGGCGAACGGGATCGCGCGCCACCGGCATCCGGGACAGCCGAGTGCAAACAGGAGGATCAACAGCGGCCGTCCGGCGAACGCAGCCAACTCTGGAACGTCACCGTCCGCGATGCGCGTGACGTGCCACGGGGGCAGCATCCGCCCGATCTCGAACTCTTGCTCGGCAGCGCCCGTCACTGCTCGGAAAAGAGCGCTGCTGTCCGCTGTTCAGGCTCCGTTCCCTGGGCGAAAAATTCCAGCGCGGCCGAGTTCATGCAGTAGCGGTTGCCTGTCGGCGCGGGTCCATCGGGGAAAACGTGGCCGAGGTGTCCGTCGCAGCGAGCGCAGCGGCTTTCGACGCGGACCATACCGTACGACGTGTCGCGGATCTCGCGGACGTGAGCCGGATCGACGGGCTGAAAAAAGCTGGGCCATCCCGTGCCGGATTCGAACTTCGATCCGCTGGAGAAGAGCGGAAGCCCGCACAGGTTGCACGCGTATGTGCCGTCTTCTTTGTTGTCGAGGAGCAGGCCGCAGCCGGGGCGCTCGGTGCCGTGATCGAGCAAGATGTGGCGCTCCTCGTCGCTCAGCCCGGCGGCGTCGGCGGCGCGCTCGCGAGCCTGGCCGCGCAGAGGTGTGAGGTCGTATTCGGAAGTGGAAGTCACGTCGCTCGTGGAGTGGTGATTGTTCGGGTATGCACGCCGCCTTCCGGCTGTGAGTTCGCGCGCGGTCTCGAGGTTACGCTCCTGTTAGAGCCTGCTGGGTGACGCACGTATCCGACTCGCTGCGCGGCGAAGACCCGAGAAGACGTCTGCTTTGAGCGTAGTTTTCTACGACACCGCCAATCCCCAACCGCCATGTCCGCCCGCCCGACCTTCCGCCCCTACGACACGCGACGGGAAGCGTCGCAAGCCGCCGCCGAATACGTCGCCCGCTGCCTGCGCGACACGCCTGGCCCGGTCAGTCTGGCGCTCTCGGGGGGCTCGTCGCCTGCCGACACATACCGCGCGCTGTTGGAGTTAGACGTGCCGTGGGATCGTCTGTGGATCGTGTGGGCCGACGAGCGCTGTGTCGCGCACACGCACGCCGACAGCAACGTGCGGGCGGCGCGAAAGACGTTTCTAAACAGAGCGCCAATCGACGAGGCACGGATCTTGGAGCCTCCCGCTACGTCGGCCAGCGATCCTAAAGCAGCGGCCGAGGTCTACCAAAACAGGCTGCACGAAGCGCTCGGCGCCGACTTCGCGCTCACGGTCGCCGTCATGGGTATGGGCGACGACGGGCATACGGCGTCGCTGTTTCCTGGCTCCCGCTTCCAAGACTTGCCCGGCGACGTAGCGCACACCCTCGCCCCTCCGACCTCGCCCGTCCGCGACCGCCTCACGCTCACACTCCGAGCACTCAATCGCGCCGAGCACGCCGTCTACCTCGTCTTCGGCGACGCCAAGGCAGCCCACGTCCAGCGTGTGTCCGACGGCGACGCCTGCCCCGACGTGCCCGCCGCGTGCGTGCTACCGCAAACTTCCAACGTGTGGTTCGTCGATCAGAGCGCTGCACCGCTCGTGCGCTGACGATTCGCTCTAGTGGAGCGCGAACCGTCGTAGATTGCGCCCCTTGTCCGTTTCACCATTCGGAGGCGCCGTCCTCCCCCGCGTTGGACCTTGACCCCGCGTCTAGTCTGCTCTCGCACGCCCCTCTGACGGCGTTTGCGGGAGGACTCGTAACCGTTCTGGGCTTTGCCGCTTTCGCCGCACTGACGGCAGGAACGAGGCTGCGGCCGCTCTCGAGCGGGCACCGCTCTCGGCTCCGCACGGCGAGCGTAGCGGCGCTCGTCGCTACGGCCTCGGCTCTGGCCGTCCTGCTGTCCGCGTTGGCACCCCATCTGTCCGGAGCCACCGCGGCCGCCCTGCTGACGTGCTGCGCTGCTGCCCTGGTGGCCCTCTCCAGGTGGGTGTCGGTCCGCCTACCCGCGCGCAACGCCGTCACGCGCCTGCTCGTGAGCGACTCGGACGGCGAGGATCTGCACGCGCAGCGCGCCGACCCCGAACTCGTCTCTTGGATCACGGACGAAGCGCCGACGCTCGCCACGCAGCAGAGCGACATGCTCTTCGCCCTCGCCGAGTTCGGGCAGACGACGGCGCGCGAGATCATGGTGTCGCGCGTCGACCTTGCCGCCTTACCCGCGACGGCGACGCTCGACGAAGCGCTGACTGCCATCCGCGCGACTGGCCATTCGCGCTTCCCCATCTACGTCGAACACCTGGACAACATCTTGGGGCTGGTGCACGCCAAGGATCTGCTCTCGGCAGCGGCTTCGCCCGATCGGCCGTTCGGCCTGACCGAGTTCTTGCGCCCTGCCCTCTTCGTCCCCGAGTCCAAACCACTCGACGCGCTGCTGCGCCAACTGCGCGCGCGCCGGACGCACCTCGCCATCGTGATCGACGAATATGGAGGCACGGCGGGGCTGCTGACGATGGAAGACCTGCTCGAAGAGATCGTCGGCGACATGCAGGACGAGCGCGACGACGAGGAAGCCCTGCTGCTGCGGCGAAGTGCCGACGCGTTCGAAGTCGACGCGCGGCACAACCTGGAGGATCTGGTCGAAGAATTGGACCTGGAACTGGCGACCGACCATTTCGACTTCGACACGCTAGGAGGGCTCATCTACGACCGCCTGGGCGCTGTCCCTGAACCTGGTGCCACGTGCGATTATGGCCCGCTCCGCATGACTGTCGAGACGGTTCACAACCACCGCATCGGACGCGTGCTCGTTGAAATCGTGCCCCCCGAGTCTACCGACGAAGAGGGCTAACGCCAGATCGCCGCTGGGTTGTCAGACGACCGAAGAGGCGGTCGGCGAGTCCAGATGCACGTCCACCTGAGGATACGGAATGCCGATTCCAGCGCTGTCGAGCGCCCGTTTGGCATCGACGGCTAGACGTTCCTTGACTGCCCAAAAATCGGCTGTCTCCACCCAGACGCGCAGAACATAATCGACGGACGAGGCGCCCAGTCCGGTCAGGTAGACCTGAGGAACGGCGGGTGCTACGTCGTCGGAGAGGCGGCCTTCGACGCTGTCGGCGACGCGTTGCAGCACGTCGCGCGTCTGCTTGAGATCGGCGTCGTACGAGATGCCGATTGATAGGTCGGCGCGGCGGATCGGGTGATGCGTGATGTTCTCGATCGTCGAGCCGAAGATGGCGCCGTTGGGCACGATGATGCGCCGGTTGTCGGGCGTGTCGAACTGCGTCGCAAACAGATCGATGGCGATCACCTTGGCCGTTATGCCCGCCGCGTTGACCACGTCGCCCGCTTTAAACGGGCGAAACAGCAGCAGCATCACACCCGACGCGAAGTTGCTCAGCGTGCCCTGGAGCGCCAGCCCGACCGCCAGTCCCATCGCGGCGATGACGGCGGCAAACCCTACAATCGAGACGCCGACCATTTCCAAAACGGCCAAGAAGCCCATCACGAGGATGGCATAGCGGACCAGCGAGGCCAGAAACTTGGCGAGCGAGTCGTCGATCTTGGACCGTTCGAGCGACCGACGGACTTTCTTCTGCGTCCACTTCGCGATGGCGAACGTGAGGTAGAGCAGAACCAGCGCGCCGACCAGCTTGAGCAGCCAGCCAAGCACGATGGAGAAGTCGAACGTTTCGATCACGCCTGCGAGGTCGAGATTCATGCGAGAAGACAGATAGAAGAGCAGCGGAAACTACCGCTCTCCTCCTCCGATCTCACCACCCGCCCCCGAACCCTCACCGAGAGGGCCGCCTCAGTGCTTCTGATGCGCGACCTCTTCGTCGAGCATGATCCACAGATCGCGCACGTCGTGCGGCAGCGCGTTGAAAATTTTCCCGGCGACGCCCCGGTCGACCTTGTCGTTGAGGGCCGTGAAGACGGCTTTGGTGGCGTCCTGAGCCGAGAAGTCGGCGTTCTGCAGCAGAATGCGGTCGTACACCTTGGCGCTCCAGCTCGCCAGGTCGCGGTAGTCGGCGGGCTGATCGGCCGGGCGGAATCCTTCGAAGTACATGCCCCGCACGACGACGGGAAGCTGGGACGAAAGCGCTGCACACAGGTCGACCGGCAGGCGTTCGCGGAGCGTTTGGAGCACGGCGCGGGCGGCGTGGTAGGCGTCCTGCGTGGTCGGCTCGTCGTCGAAAGGCAAGCCCTGACGAACGGTTTCGAGAAAGGCGTAGGTGTCGGAAAGAGCGGTGTCGAGCGTTTTGAGCGAGGCCATCGGTGGAATTCGGTTGGATGAGCCAGTTAGATCCGTCAGCCACCGCTCGTGTTCGCGGCCTTCGTAGCTCTTGCCGACTCGTTACCGAATCTCGAACCGCTCGGACGATGCGGCGCGCATCTCCACCAGTGAACGTACGCACGCGGGCGCGGCAGCTCTCTCCACCCTCGCGTCGTCCGCGGCGGTGCGCGAGACGCTGCGTGTAGCGCGTCCGAGTTGCGAGAGACGCAGTTCTCTGGTGCAGACGCCTCTCGATCGGCAAGCAGGTGTCGGGTAGCGACGCTGCGAATGCTCGTCACGCACGAGGTACGGGTGAGAGTGCGGTTGTCAAGAGAGGCCGGGTGCGCTACCGAACGTCGAAGCGGTTGGAGCGCACGTCTCGGATCTGCCCGTTTACCTCTACCTGCGTCACCGCTTGGTAGGCTCCGGGAATCAGAGACCTGGACTCGAACCTGTTGCCTCCCTCGACCTCGGCTCCAGGAGCGAGCGAGAACCGCTCGCCCGAGCACCGGATGTGCGGATCCAAGTATCGCATGCCCGTTTCGAGATGCTCGATGGGCGTCGTGCAGAGCGCATACCCAATCGGCGCAGGCGACCGGTTGATCAGACGCACCGTCACCTGGGTATTCGCCTCGTCGAACGATGCCTCGAGCGCGACATGTCCCGACGCGCTGCCATCGGGTCCGAAGATTTGGCACGCGCTGAACGTGAGCGCGAGGAGCAAGGCGAGCGGTTTCATGGCGGATGTCGTCGGGTGTCTCGCAAGTCTACCACGAATGCACGGATGGAGCGCAGCCAGCGCGCCGAACCGTAGGTTACTTCTGTTCAATCGTACCCCTGCCATGTCGATCACCTTTCCCAACGCCGACGGCGTCGACCTCGCCGCCCAGATCGACCTGCCCGCCGAGGGCACGCCGCGCGCCTGGGCTCTGTTCGCGCACTGCTTCACGTGTACCAAAAACCTGCGCGGTGCGACCGAGATCGCGCGAACGCTGACGGCAGCGGGCTTTGGCGTGCTCCGGTTCGACTTCACCGGTCTTGGCGAGAGCGAAGGCGAGTTCGCCGAGACGACGTTTTCGAGCAACGTGGCCGATCTGGTGGCCGCCGCCGAGTTTTTGGAGCGCGAGTACCAGGCGCCCGCTCTGCTCGTCGGCCACTCGCTCGGCGGCGCGGCCGTCCTGATGGCGACGCCGCTGATTGGCAGTGTCGAGGCTGTCGCGACGGTCGGCGCGCCGTTCGATCCCGCGCACGTGCGCCACCTGCTGGAGGATAATCTGGACGAGATCGCCCATGCCGGAGAAGCTACCGTCCGCATCGGAGGGCGTCCGTTTCGGGTCAAGCAGCAGTTCGTCGACGACCTGCAGGCGCTCGATGCCCGTTCCTATCTCGCCTCGCTCGACACCGCTCTGCTCGTGCTCCACGCGCCGGGCGACGCAACCGTCTCGGTCGACAACGCGCGCCTGATCTTCGACTCGGCGCGTCACCCCAAGAGTTTCGTCTCGCTCGACACCGCCGACCACCTGCTCTCGAAACCCGATGACGCGCGCTATGCCGGACAGGTCATCGCTGGGTGGGCTAGCCGCTACGTCGATCTAGCCGAAGCCGAGCCTGCTCCCACCGGGCACGATCACGTCGTCACGCACACGCGTCACGGGTTTCGGACCGAAGTGACGGCGGGGCGCCACACGTGGGTTGCCGACGAACCCGTCAGCGTCGGCGGCGAGGATTTGGGCGCGACGCCGTACCAACTGCTCGCCGCCGCGCTAGGCACCTGCACGGGCATGACGCTGCGCATGTACGCCGATCACAAGAAGTGGCCGCTTGGCGGCGTCCGCGTCACGGTTCGGCACGAGAAAAAGCACGCCGCCGACTGCCACGACTGCACCGATAAGGACACCAAACTCGACCACCTGACACGCATAATCGCCGTCGAAGGCAACCTCACGGCCGAGCAGCGAGCGCGCCTGATCGAGATCGCGAACAAATGCCCCGTCCACCGCACGCTCGAAAGCGAGATCGTGATCGTGACGCAAGCTGCGCACTAACGGGGTCGTGTTGCAGGTCGAATGGTGACAGGGAACATCGCTCGTAGGGGAGGCTCGGCGAGCCTCCCCTACGACATCGCATTCGCATCATCCCACCAACCACCCGCACGCCTGCCCCACCGCCTCGCCGATCCGGTTATCCGGCGCCCCATGGTACAGATACCCGCCACGAAACGGCCCAATCGTCCGAATCAGCACCTCGCACGCGGCATGACGACGTGCCAAACTCTCTTCTTCCCCGCCAAGCGGATAGCCCGCCAGGAACGCATCGCGGCAGCCCTGAGCAGCGGGCGTTGCGAGCGTGTGGACGAGCATCCACAGGTGCGCGCGCAGATGCCCCACGTCCTGCGCCGGACGGCCGAAATGAGCAAACTCCCAGTCGATCAGCCGCAGATCGGTGTTGGGCAGCACGAGGACCGAGCGCGGCCACAGATCGCCCATCGTCAGGCAGCGTCCCGGCTGCTCGAACGTCTCGCCGAGCGCCCGGGCCGACGCGCCGAGCGCCGCAGCATCGGGATAGCCGAAGTCGCTCAGCCACGTTTCGACGGCGCCATATTGGACCCGCGAGCGGACGCGCTGAACGTCGGCGTTGTCGAACGACTTGGCGAGATCACCCTCGCCCCTCGTGCGCTCGTGAAGCTGGCCCAGGAAGCCCGCGATGCGTCGCCCCACATCGGCTGACTGGTCAGGATCAGCGTCTTTCAGCCACACGTCCAAGGCCAGAGCGTTGTCCACATTTTCCATCACGAGCAGGCGGCGCAGGGAGTCGGTGGCTAGTGGATGCGGAGGACGCAGCGCATCCATTGCCAACTCGGCGAGCGGTCCACCCGGCTCGAACAGTGCTAGCGCTCGCGATTCGAGAAGAACGCGGTCGGGCGATAGAACGGCGCCTGCCACCTCGCCCGAAGCATGTTTGGCGACGACCGATCCGTCAGCAGTCGAGACGCGCCAGACGTGGTTGAGCAGCCCGCCCGTGAGCGCTACTGGCTCGCCCGTAGGATCGAAACCCAGGCCGCGCATCGCCTCGACCAGTTCGCCCGTCGTCACGAGTCGAAGCGGTACAGGTGATTGCCGAACGCGACCGGCTCGGCGCGCTGCAAAAAGGCTTCGACGACGCGCTCCATCGCGTGGCGCGAACTGTCGAGCGTGGCTGTCACGCCGCCGGAGTGAGGGTTGTCGCGCCCCGGAACCGAATATTTGTGGCCGACGACCAGTCCGGCGCATGTGATCTCCAACTCGTTCGCCAGCACGACTTCGGGCGCCAGCGTCATCGAGTTGACCTGCCCGCCCAGCACCTGCCACATCCTGTTCTCGGCAGCGGTTTTGCCCCTCGGTCCGCCCGCATAGGCGAACACGACGTCGCGTGCGCCGACCGGAGCACCGGCATCGCGCGCAATCCCCGCCACCTGATCCGAGAGCGCGGCCGAGAACAGTCCTTCGTTCAAGACCAAGTGGCCGTGATCCGGCGATGGGCGCTCGAACATCGTACACGTCGATCCATCGGGCAGGCGGTTGTCGAGCATCATCAGGTCGCCCAACAGCAGCGGCTCGAACAGCGGCAACGACGCGTCCATTACGCCGACGCTGCTCGTCACCAACAGCGCCCCGACGCCGACGCTACGCAGCGCCCACGCCTGCGCCCGGTAGTCGATCTGGTTGGGCAGCAAGCGGTGCGGCTGTCCGTGACGAAACAGCGCATACGCCGGACGCTCGGTCTGGGCTTTGAATAACCGCTGAGTCCCCCATGGCGTGTCGACATCGACCGGAGTCATCGCCAAACCGCCCGGACGGTCGACGCGGTAGGCGCTGCCCAGGATGACGGCGACGGCGTTTTGATGTGCTGAACGTGTCATGTCAGCGGCGGCTCTCAGACGAAACTCGAAACCTGACAGGTTTTGAAAACCTGTCAGGTTTGACTCCAACCATATCGAAGGCGACCCTGCTCACATCAACACCGGCAGCGCGTGGCGGCCGACGCCGTACGCGCCGTCGTCGACGCGGAATTTGCCTTCGGGCTCGACGCCGCACAGCCACTTGGTCAGACTATCGCAAAAGTGATCCAGGTGGGCGACTTGCTGGATGCCGTGCTCGACGATGGGATCGAGCGTCGACGCGAACAGAGTGCCGCCGTAGCGGTCGGTCTGCCACGAGATCGGCTCACCCTGAGCGTTGCGCTGGATCACGTCCGCGCCTTCGGGGACGCGCGTGTAGATGCCGTGTACGTGCCAACAGGCGTGGCGCGGGGTCAGGCCTCGGAAGACGGGGTGCGTGTGATCGGTCTGCGAGACGGGCGGATTCCACGGGTCGTCGACCCACCAGTAGTTGTTGACCGGACGATCCTCCCACTGGGCGTCGAGCCAGTCGGGGTTGGAATCGCCAAACACGGCGATCTTTCCGCCCTCGCTCAGGAAGCGGTAAAGGACGTCTTTGCGCTCAGCCAAAACATCCTGATTCGACTGAAACGGAATCACGAGCGCGTCAAGACCCGCGACGGCTTCATCGGTCAGCGCGTGGACGTAGATCAGGCGATAGAGGTCGCGGTACTTGGGCGCCGTCGCGAACGCGTACTGGCTCCAGACGCCGTTGAAAATCAGGCCGATGCGGGCTGTGTTGGAGAGTTCAGACATGAGCCGGAGCGGGCTGGGTGGAAGCGGAAGGAGATCCGGTTTCGACGAGCGAGACCATGTTGCGATAGAGCGTGAGCGGCGCGGCGTAACCGTCTCCATCGTCGGCCTGGCCCGATGCGGCATCGGAAGCGTAGCGCTCCGACGAGCTTGGCGCCGGTTCGTCGCTCTGCGCAAAGTCGCCCAGCGGACCGGACGCGGTCAGGACGATGCGGCCCGGCGTGGTGACTTCGTCGAGCACGATAACGGGGCGATTCCACGTGTCAGCGAGGACTACGTCGGCGCCATCGGCGGTGTCGATATAGCCGCACGACCACCAGCCGCTGATGCCATGGTTGAACTGCAACTCGTCCATGTCTACTCCATCCATCAGGCCATGCCGATCCGTTTCGACGTGGTAGCGCACCTCGCGCGACGGCTTGCTGTTGTCCATCCGCCACTGATTGCCGGGCATCCAGTCGGTAAACCAGCCGTCGAAGCAAAACAGCGTGCCGCCTCGGGCGAGAAAGTCGCGGACGGTGTCCTCAATCGACAGCATCGCGACGTGATCGCAGCCGTTGGGGACCACGAGCAGATCGACACCCGTCAGGTCGACCGAGAAGTCGGGCGTCACGTGGGCGAATCGGTAACGGACGCGGTCGTTCGAGGCGAACATCCGGTCCAGCCCGATGATGGCGTTGGAGATGACGACGGCGTCGAGCATGAGCAGAACGGGTTGGACCGGGCGAGAGGCGTCAGTCTACAACAGCGCCGTCCGAGATGCCTTCCCAGAACCGTAACTCCTCGCGCACGCCCGTCGCCGGATCGGCTACGAACGCTTCCCGGCTTGGATACTGATCGAGCTTGCCCGCCACCATCAGCCCGAACGTGTCGCCGACTCGCAAGGCTTCCTTCAAGTCGTGCGTGACGAACAGCGCCGTCAGCCCCTGATCCCTCGCGATGCGCGCGTACAAATCCTGCATCGTAGCCCGCGTCTCGACGTCGAGTTTGCCGAACGGCTCGTCGAGCAGCAGCAAGTCGGGATGCGCCATCGCCGCGCGCCCGAACGCGACGCGCTGCTGCTGCCCCCCGCTCAGTTGTTCGGGCTTTTTGTGCGCGTGCTCGGCCACCTCGAGATCGGCCAGCAACGCGAGCGCCCGGTCCTCGGCATCCTTCTCCCCTCGCAGCCGAGCCGCAAACGCCACGTTCTCGCGCGCAGACAAGTGGGGAAACAGCAGCGGCTCCTGGCTCAGATACACGACGCCCCGCTTGTGCGGCGGCAACCCGTCCACCGCCCGCCCACCGACCACGACGCGCCCGCCATCCGCCGATTCCAGCCCGGCGAGCACTTTGAGCAGCGTCGTCTTTCCGCTGCCGCTGCGCCCCAGTACGGCCAGCGTCTGATGCCGGTCGACGCGCACGTCGCACTCGCGCAGCACATCTTCGCTGCCATAGCGCTTGGCGATGCCGTCGACGGCGACGAACGATGCGTCAGTGCCCACGCTCGCGGTCGAACTGCTTTATCTCAGCGACGAGTTCGTCCATCGTGATGCCGTCCAGCCACGTATGGCGTTCGGCGGTGTAATCGCCTTCGCCCATGCCATACTGATGCAGAAAGCGGATCGTGTCGGCGACGCCTAACTCCTCGACCAACGCACGATACCCGGCCTGGGTAATTTCACCTAGCGGTCTTTCTTCGACAATCATGAGAACGGTTAGCTGATGAGAGCGGTGAGTTCGAGAGGCGAACCGACGCGCAGACGTTTTGTGTCCAACCTCACGGCTCGTCGGCGAAATCGGTCGTCCGAAGTGCAGAGAAAATCGGCTTCCGCTTTCAACGCGCTGGCGAGGTGAAACGAATCGAACAGCGCGATGCCTCCTGATTGAAACGCTACAGACTGCTCAATCAGGTCAGCGTCGAGATCGACTGTGATTGAGGCGAGAGCTAGGCAACGTTGACATTAGCCGAGACGAAGCAGCTGCGCGTGCGATTGGGCGCTCGGCAAGGCGCTCGAAGCAGCCGATGCGCGCATCGGCGATGCAGAGCAACGCGGCAGAGCGTTCAAGCGCGCCGCAGAAGCGAGCCAAGCGCAATTGTCAACGTTGCCTAGAATCGTCTCAGCATACTCTCGGCGGCTCGGTGAGGGGCAATTGCGCGTTTCTGCCCACAGAGCACCCGAGGCGACGAGTTCGAGCGCACCGTTCTGACACAGCGCGATCACGTCTGAGATCGCTTCTGCTTCTTCTCGAATACGCAACTGCGACTGGTCGTCGAAAGGCCGTTGGATGGCGCACGTGTCGAGGTAGAGGCGCATGGGGCAAAGTAGCCTGCGCCGTCACATATTGCCCCGGAACACGAACCGGCGGTTGAACCACAGCAGCAGCGCGGGCGGGCCGACGAGCAGGCACGCGGCGACGGCGGCGTAGTACGGGTTGGCCTCGTTGAGGTAGAAAAAGATGCGGACCGTCAGCGTCTGCACTTTGCCCTGGCCGATCAAAACGGTCAGCCCGTATTGAAACCACGACAGCAAGAACGACTGAACGAAGCAGACGACGGCGAGCGGCCGCGCCTGGGGCCAGACGACGCGCGTCAGTACCTGCCACGTACGCGCGCCCAGCGTCCGGGCGGCTGCTTCCTGCTGAGCGATGCGCCTACTCCAGAAGGCGGTAAAGAAGACGGTCGCGAACCCCAGCGCCAGCGTCAGATGGCTCAGCGCGACGCCCGCCCACGTGCCCGCCAGCCCCATCCGTAGGTAGAGCGCGAGCAGGCACACGCCGACCAGAACGGGCGACATCAGGTACGGCACGTAGGCCAGAAACAGCAGTGGCGCGCCGAACCGGCCGTACGCCACCAACCGCGCCGCCGCGAACCCGCCGACCGTCGACACGGCTCCGACGACGAGGGCCAGGACGGTCGACACGAGCAGCGCGCGGGGTAGATCGCCTCCCACGAGTTCGGCCCAGCGACCAAGGGAGAGCGCGCCGGGCAGCAGGTCGGTGGGCGCCCACCGCGTCACGAGCGAGTAGCCGACCAAGACAACGAACGGAAACACGCAGCACAGCGCGACGAAGATCGCAGCCCACTTGCGATAGGTAGCGCCGCGCGTCATGCCGCCACCCGCATTCGCCGAAAGACGAGTCCGAGTACGCCGATCACCAGTCCGGTGTAGAGCAGCGCGATGGCGAACGCTTCGGGCTTCTGGCTCAGATCGAACAAGGCGAACTTGCGCATGACCAAGACCGAGAGCATTTGGGGACTCTGCCGGTCGAGCAGCAGCGGCGCCTCGTACGCACCTAACACGACGACAAACAGGAGCAGCACGTTCGGCCCAGCCTGCCGGAGCAGGAGCGGAATCGACACGCGCCACGTCGCCTGGCTGGCGCTCGCGCCCAGCGTCTGCGCCATGCGTGCCAGATCGCCGACGCGCTCTTGGGCGTGGATCTGGGCGAAGAGCAGCAGGAAAAACGGGACGGCCAGTCCGACGTGCGCCACGATCAGCCCGATGCCAGCTGGATCGTACACCATCGCCGGTAGGCCTTCGCCCTCGCCGATCAGCCCACTCGCCCGGACAACACGTGCCAGCGTCCCGAACGGTGCCAACAGTTGCAGCACCAAAAACGCCGAGACGGTCGACGGGATCGCCAGCGGCAGGTAGAGAAACGCGCCCAGCCGCCCGCCCGCGATGGATCGGTGCAGCCACAGTCCGAGCGGAAGCGCAATCGCCAGCGTAATCGCGACGGATGCTCCGGCCACGTACGCGCTCCACCCGACCGACTGCCAGAACACGCTGCCTCCGAGCAAGCTCGTCCAGTGCTTTGACGTCACCCCATCGGCTAGCAGCCCAACGGCCTCGACGCTATACAATCCGGCATAGACCAGGCTCGCCGCGACGGGCACGAGCGCCACGACCGCCAGCAGCACGTAGCCGCCCCATCCGAGCCAGTCGCGCGTCACGGTTGTAGGCCGGTCAGCCGACGCTGCACCCCGCTCCGTGTCATCGCGAGGAGCGCAGCGACGCGGCGATCTCCGAACCCAGCCGCTAGCGTAGGAGATCGCCGCGGCCTCCGGCCTCGCGATGACACGTGGAGAGGGCGGGGTTGGCTCATCGTTCGATCACGCGTTCGCGGAAGTCGCGTTCGATGCGGATGGTGTACTCTGGGGCCAGTTCGGGAACGGCGCGGTCGGCGATAGAGGCGCGCGAGGGAGCGTATTGGCGTCCGGGCGCGGACTCGAAGCGGGCGCGCCAGTCGGCGTGGAGTTTGTCTAGGCTGAGAACGGTTCCATCGCCCCAGACGGCGGGGTCGAGCTTGCGCAGTTGGGCGGCGGGCGACTGGAGGAAGGCGATCAGGACGAGGGCGGCTGCTTTGTCGTTGGCCAGGCGCGGGATGCCCAGATAGTGGCTGTTCTGGATCAGGCCCCAGTCGGGCACGTAGGCGCGAGCGGTCGTCGCGAAGAGGCCTTGGGCGACTTTGTTGTCGACCTCCGAATCGTTGTAGCTCATCGTGAAGTCGACTTCGCCCTGGGCAAACAGCTGATGCAGTTGGGCGACACCTGCGGGGTACGTTTCGCCTTGTTTCCACAGATACGGTTTCAAGCTGTCGACGTAGGCGATCAGGCCGTCGATGGCGGGCTCGTATCGCGCCTCGTCGAAGTCGCCTGCCAGCGCGTCGCTGCCTCCGGCGATGTCGGTGAACAGGGATTTGAGGAAGGCGACGCCGGTGAACTGGGCGTCCCAGGTGAAACGGCCGGGATTGGCGCGGACCCATTCGTAGAGTTCCGAGCGCGTCGTCGGCGGATTGGGCGTACGCTGCGTGTCGTAGATCAGCGTCATCTGGACGTTGCCCCATGGCGCCTCGTAGCCGTCGGTGGGCTGCTGGAAGTCGCGTCCGATAAAGGGGTTTTCGTAGTCGACGTATTGGGCGCTGGGCAGGCTTTCGGCGAATGGTCCCCAGAGCGCGTCGATGCGGCGGAGTTGGTAGAACGTCTCGCCGTTGATCCAGACCAAGTCGTAGGCGCCGTCTGATCGGCCCGCTTCCAACTCGCCCATCAGCGCAGTCACGATCTCGTTGCCCTGCCCCGGCGTCACCCTGAGGTCGATGCCAAACGAGTCGCTCAGGGTCGGGGCGACGTAGTCGGCGACGTAGGCGTTGATGAGCGGATCGCCGCCCCACATCATCCAGTCGACGGTCTGGCCGCGCGCGTCGGCGAGAACGCTGTCCCATGGGACACCTTCGAGGCCGCCATCATAGCGGTCGTCGCGCGTCTCGGGCGAGGAGCAGGCGGAGAGCAGGAGTAGGCCGATAGCGCAGGCAACAGGCAACCACCGCCCCGTCCAACCGTCATCGCGAGGAGCGCAGCGACGTGGCGATCTCCGGGGCAAGCGGCTGGCTATGGAGATCGCCACGGCCTTCGGCCTCGCGATGACAAGGGGCGGGGGCATGGCGTGGGCGGGGTGGATGGAGCGGTGCGCGGTGCTGGGCGTGCGAGGGGGCGGAGCGGGCCGCGGCTACAGCAGGAACGTCAGGCCGAACTGGAATTGCCGCGGCGGGCTCGCATTGCGCTTGACGATCACGCCCGTAGCCGCCGATCCGACCTGTATCTGGTTGCTCTGGCTCGCGTTGTTGGCATAGCCGCTCAGGTTCCCCTCGTTGAGCACGTTGAAGATATCGGCGCGAAACGTCAGCACCCGGCCGCCGATGGGAATGTTGAACTGGGCACCTAGGTCGAACGTGGTGCTCGACGGCAGGCGATCGCTGTTGCGGCTCTCGCCCGGCGCGCGGTCCGTGCCGCCGCCGTACTGCGTCACGCGACCGCGTCCGTCGTTGTCGCCGTTGAGGTCGGTCGTGCCCAGTAGCGTCGCATCCGGCACGCGGTTGATGGGCTGGCCGGATTGCAGCAGGGCGGCGAGGCTGAGTGCGAGCCACGGCTTGGGGCTGTAGTAGACGAGGCCGTTGATGACGTGCGTGCGGTCGTTGACGCTCGGCCCCCACTCGGCGTCGAAATCGGCTCCGTTGGCGGCGCGGAAGTTGATGTCCTCGGTGTCGTTTTCCAAGCGCGAGAGCGTGTAGCTCAGACGGTAGGCGAACGGATCGCTGGGGCCAGTTTCGCGGACCAGGTTCATCGTCAGGGCGCGATAGGTGCTCGTCCCGCCGCTTTCGCTGACGAGGATTTTTCGCGTCGCTCCGTCGAGCACGTTGCCGCTCGCATCGGTGATCTGGCCGCTGGCGTTGGTAAAAATCGGAACGGGCCGCGTCAGATCGGCGTCGGCGACTGAGCGCGGGAGACCTGACAGAAGAGAGTCCGGTGTCATCGCAATCGTCTCCGGCGACAGCGAGAAGGACGAGGGCGCGTTGAGGTCGCGCAGGCGGAACAGGCTGCGGCCGAGCGCGACGACGGCGTCGGCGTAGAACAGCGTCCGGCTGTCGATCTGGCGCTGGAAGCCCAGCGCGAACTGGTGCGCATACGGGTTGTCGTAGCCGTCGGGGTTGAGAATGCGGCGCTCCTCGGTCTGAAGCGCCTGGCGCGATCCGGCGATCTGGGCTGCCGTCGGTCCGTCACCGTAGGCGATGCCGGGGAAGCTGGCCGTCAGGTTGCCGTCGAACGTGACCTGGTCGATGTCGGTGTCGGCCGGAAGCACACCTGCGGCGACGAGTTGGCGCAGCTGGGTCTTGTATCCGTCCGATGTCGAGTTGAACTGCAGAGCGTCCGAGTAGAGCGCATAGTTGACCTTGTCGTAGTAGAGGCCGTAGCCGCCGCGCAGGCTCGTGCGCGCGTCCAGGGCGTAGTTGGCCGACAGGCGCGGAGCGACGTTGTTCAGGTCGTAGTCGTCGCCTCCGCCCTTGCTCAGGTTGTCGACGTCGTAGCGCAGGCCCGCCGTTAGCGTGAGGTTGGCGGTCGGCGCAAATTGGTCCTCAATGTATCCGGCGAACAGCGTCTGCCGCGCGCCGAAGCTGCCGGGCCGCGTCTCGACGTTGTAACCGAGCACCTGAGCGTCGGCGGGAATGTCGTCGGGCGACAATCCGGTGCCGCGTCCTCTGATGGCGGCGAACTGACCCGGCGTGAGCTGGACCGTGTAGTTGCCGTCCGGATTGCCGCCGCCTTCGAGCGTGTGGTCGGTCGTCATGATGTCGGCGCCTGCTTTGAGCGTGTGGCGCCCGACCGGGAGCGTGACCTTCTGCTGCGCCTGGAACGTCGTCTGCGTCTCGTGGAAAACGAAGCCCGGGTCGCCGATAATGGCGGCCGTCTGGCCCTGGGGGTCGATCACGACGACCTGGGGACCGTTGGTCTCGGCATCGGCATAGTCCCAGTCGAAGCCGGCGAACTGGTAGTGGCTCTCAAAGATCGCTGCTCCGATGCGGGCCGTGTTTTGGAGCGCGACGTTGAGACTGTTGCGCGTCTGCTCGTTGGCCGCTGACGGAAACGCGATGCCCCCCGCTAGCGCGCCGCCCTGCCGGTCGTTCCCGACCCAGCCCGCGTTGACGCGCAAATTGGAGCGCACCGACCGGCTCCACACGTGATCCAAGCGGGCGCTGGCGTAGGTGAAGCGGTTCGAACCCCGCAACGTCTCGTCGATGCCTAGCGAGTCGCTCACGAGCAGGTTGTCCTTGGCGTCGAACGTCTGCTCGAGGTTGACGAAGAGGAAGGTCCGGTCGCGCACGATCGGCCCGCCCGCGGCGACGCCGAACTGCTGACGACTGAATCCGTCCTTGACCTCGTTGCCTAACAAGTCGCGCTGGTTGAAGCGGTTGTTGGAGTCGATGATCGAGCCGGGGCGCGTCAGGTAGAAGACCTCGCCTTCGATCTCGTTCGAGCCGCCGCGCGTCGTGACGTTGAAGACGCCGTTGTTAGTGCGTCCGTACTCGGCCGAAAACGCTCCGGTCAGCGCCGTTACGTCCTGGACGAAGCCGATGGGCATGGCGAAGCGCTGCCCACCCAAGAACTGCTCGTTGTTGTCCATCCCGTCGATCAGGTAGTTGACGAACAGGCCGTTGGCGCCGTTGATGCTCACGCTGGGCGCTTCGGGAAAGAAGCCCGTCGCCTGGGTCACGCCGGGCAGGCGGAAGAGCACGCGTGTCAGGTCGCGGCCTTCGATGGGAAGCGCCTGCACCTCGCGCGCCGTCAGCGTGGCCGACACTTCGGCGTTGGTGCGGTTGAGGTCGGCGAATCCGGTCTCGCCCGTCACCTCGACGCCTTCCAAATCGACCCGCTGGACCGGAATCATCAGCAGCGACACGCTCCGGCTCGCCCGGCTGCGCAGCGTCAGCGGGCGCGTCTGCTGGTCGAGGTAGGCGCCGTTTGCAGGCACCCTGACGACGTACTCGCCCGCCGTCGACAAACCGGCGAAGCGCGCCTGCCCCTCGGCGTCCGACGTGGCCTCTGCCTCGAACCCGATCTGCTCGTTGACCAGTTGCACCATCAGCCCGGCGAGTGGCGCGCGCGTGTTGAAGTCGTAGAGCGTCACGTCGAGCGACGACTGGGCGAGGGCCACGGGGGCGGCGAGAGCGAGCGCAAGAAGGACTGCGGTGCGGAGTACCATGGGTGCGAAACGAGAGTATGTGGCGGTGGCAGCGGCGAAGATAAACCGGCCCACTGCTCGACTGATGCTCACTTGGCGAAGCCCTCTCGCACGGCATGTGTGTTTACGATTATGGGAAGGGTTGAGCCGGAAGGTGCGCAGGCCGCCATCCGGGCAGTACGTTAAAGACCCTACCTGCTGAGACCGATACCTACGGTTCCCCCGGTCCTTTCCCGTCGTATGCCCTTCTTGCGCGCAGCAAACCTCGCACGCGGCTTCCGTTTTCTGGCGGTAGTCCTGGGTTTGCTCGTTCTGAACCGGGTGCCTGGGGCGTCCGCTCAGCAGCGCGCGGACTCGCAGGCACCACTCGTCCGGTCGCTAGAGGCGCCGCTTCCGCTGCCCGTTCTGACGTTCGGAAGCGCGGACTACAACAGCGCGGGGCAAAACTGGTCGGTTGCCGAAGTGGATGGCAGGATCTACGTTGCCAACAACTCGGGAGTGCTCACCTACGACGGTGCCAACTGGCTCCCAGCCGTGCCGATGGACAACGGCGGCATCGCTCGGACGCTGGTAAAAACGGACGACGGCCGCCTGCTGCTCGGCGGTGCGAGCGAACTAGGCGTGGTCGAGCCCAGAGGCGGCCTGCCGCTTCGCTACCGGTCCCTCACGTCGCATCTTCCCGACTCGTTGCAAGGATTCGGGGACGTGTGGCGCGGCGTGGCCTCTGGGAACGATGCCGTCTTCGTCCTTTCCCAGCAGCTCATGCTGTTTCACGGCGCCGCCGACTCGGTCTCGTTTTGGACCAAGCCGCACGTCTCGACGCGGGCCGTGCAGGCGCGCGACACGGTCTTTATCGTTTCTCCCGAGGACGAGTTGCCAGTCATGGCCTTTCTGGACGGCGAAGTCCGCGCGGTCGACTCGGACCTGGGGCGACGCATTCAGCAGGCACATGGCCTCTTTTCGGTACGCATCGGCGAGATCGACTACGTGTTGGGCAGGCGCGCGCTGCTGGCCGTTTCTCCCACCGACGTGCGGCTACTCGAAGACTTTCCCGCCGCCGAGGTGGCCGACGGCTGGCCCTATGGAATGGCGGCGGCGCCGGGCGGTGCTCTCATCGTCTCGACCATCGAGGCGGGCGCTGTCGTGGTTGATCTGTCGGGGCGCGTCGTGCGGCGCATCACGCGCGCATCGGGGCTTCCCGAAAACGTAGCCCAGTGCGCCTTCGTCGACTCGGCGGGCGCGCTATGGTTGTGCCATGACATCGGCGTCTCGCGCGTCCAGCTCAGCGCGCCGCTGCGCACGTTCAGAGGCGCTGGCGTGCCCAGTTCCGTCAACGACGCCGCGCTGAGCGGCGATACCGTCTACGCGGTCAACGTCCCCTCCCTAACCAGTTTCACACTCGCACAGGACGGAATCGACGTGCACCGCTCGGCTGATCTGGTGGACGGGCGCGAGCTTCTGGTGACTCCGTTTGGAACTCTGGCCGGGCATTCGGAGGGCGTAGTCGTGGTGCGAGGCAAGCGGCTCACCAGAATCGGGCTGCCGGCCGGACACAATCCGTACACGCAGACGCTCGTGCCCCTTACCGACGATCTGACGCGCGTCGTCTCCGGGCATGTCGGCGGGCCGTGCCTGCTGCGATACGACGCAGGGCAATGGACACGCGGCAACTGCCTGCTCGGTCTCGACATGCCCAGCGTTACGCGCGGCGCACGCGGCCCCGAGGGCGACGTGTGGCTAGGGTCGGACTACCAGGGCGTGCTCCAACTGCGCTACGACGCGCGCACCGACTCGCTCCGCCTGGTGCGGCACCACACCGACACGCTGCTCACCAGTCGCTCGCTCGTCCCCATCCGCATCGCCGATTCTCTCTACCTGGAGAGCGAGCCGCTGCTGGTCTGGCGGCAGGGCGCGTTCGTGCCCGAAAGAGGAGCGCTGAGCGCGCTCTTCGACTCAATGGGTCCGTACGTGCTGCGCGAAACGAGTTCGCATCGCATCGCGGTGATCGGAACGCAACTGGGACTGGTGACGCCCGGCGCCTCTCCCTCGATCGACTCGCTCACGCACGACCAACTGCTCTCGCGCGACCTGCTCGAAGTGCTCGCGATGCCCGACGGCAGGCTGCTGGCACTGGGACTGCTTGCGATGTCGCTGGTCGATCCTAGCGCGGTGGACGATCTGGCGCTGCCTGCGGCGCCGCGCCTGAGCCACCTGCGGCACAGCGGTCCCGACACGCTGATCGCAGCGGGAGGAGCGCTCAGACCCGAGCAGCGCGACCTCACGCTCGTCTACGCCACGCTGCCGGTCGATCTGTCGGGACCTACGCTCTACAGGACGCGGCTGGTCGGCTACGAAGAGGCGTGGAGCGCCTGGAGCGAGGCTACCGAGCGCGTGTTTACCAACCTGGCGCCGCGCGCCTACACGTTCGAGATGCAGGCGCGCGACGCGTGGGGACGCACGTCCGACGTCGGATCCGAGCGCGTTCGGGTGCTGCCGCGATGGTACGGCACGTGGTGGGCACTGCTCTTCTTCCTGCTTGGGGCGACGCTGCTGCTGATGGCCGTCGTGTCGCAGATCGTGCGGCGGCGCGGGCGGCAGCTAGCCGAGCGCAACGCCGAACTGGAGGCGCAGGTAGCCGCCCGGACGAGCGACCTGGAAGAGCAGGCGCGCGAGCAGGCGCGTCTCAACGAGCGCCTGTCCGTGTCGAATGCCAAACTCGAAGAGGCGAGTCATCAAAAGACGGCGCTGCTGGGCATTGCGGTGCACGACCTGCGCAACCCCATCGCCAACGTCAAGAGCCTCGCCGAGCTGCTGCGCATGGACCTGCCCAGCGACATGGAGGATCCCCGCGAGCTCGTCGACATGATCCACGAGTCGTCGGGCATCATGCTGCGCCTGATCGAAGACCTGCTGCGCAGCAACGAAGCCGAGCGAGGAGCGCTCCGCATGGACATCTCACCGCTCGATTTTTCAGCCGTCGGTCGCGCCGCCGTCGAGACGATGCGTGCCCAGGCGTCGGCCAAGGAGCAGCGCTTGGTGTGGGAGGAAACCGACGTGTGGGTGCTCGCAGACGCCGAGCGCGCGCGCGACGTGATCTTCAACTTGGTCTCCAACGCGATCAAGTACAGCCCACGCGGAAGCACGATTCGAACCCGGCTGAGCGCCGCCGACGGGTTTGGGTGCTTGGAGGTCCGCGACCAAGGTCCCGGCCTGTCCAAAGAGGATCGCGCAGGCCTCTTCCAACCGTTCCAGAAGCTCTCGGCGCGTCCCACTGAGGGCGAGTCGTCGACGGGGTTGGGGCTGTACATCGTGCGTCAGTACGTCGAGCAGATGGGCGGCCGCGTCGGCGCCGAGAGCGCGCCCGGCGAGGGCAGCACGTTTTGGTTCGAGTTACCGCTCGCACCCGAGCCGGACGCGGTGGGCGCAACGTCCGTCGATCGCTCCCACGCCTGACTCAGCCAGCGTCGGAGAGCGGAGCGGTTCGGGGCAGCGTGACGATGAACGCGCTGCCCTCTTCCAAGGCGCCCTCGACGGCGATCGACCCGCCGTGCCGCTCGGCGATGCGCCGGCACACCGCCAAACCGATGCCCGAACCGGCATATTCGGAGCGCCCGTGCAGCCTGCCGAACGGCGCGAAAATGCGCTCATGGTGCTTGGGGTCGATGCCGATGCCGTCGTCGCGCACCATCAGGCGGACGTTTTGATCGTCGGCGTCGGCCCACAGGCGGATCGTCGGCGCGTGGTCGGGGCGGCGGTACTTGATGGCGTTCTCGAGCAGATTCTGGAGCAGTTGGTGCATCTGCGCGCTGTCGGCGTGGATCGTCGGCAGCGCGTCGATCTGGATCTGAGCGCCCGAGTCGCGGATGGCGAGTTCGAGGTCTTCGAGAACGGTCTGGGCGACATCGTTCAGGTCGACTTCGTCCGCGTCCGCCCCGCGCGAGGAGACGCGCGAGTAGGCCAGCAGGTCGCGCACCAGCGTGCCCAGCCGCTGCGCCGCATTCTGGACCCGGTCGATGAAGTAGCGGCCCTGCTCGTCCAGCCGGTCGGCGTAGTCGTCGGCGATCATGCCCGCGAAGATGCTGATCTTGCGCAGCGGCTCCTGCAAGTCGTGGCTGGCCGCGTGGGCGAAGTATTGCAGGTCGCGGTTGCGCTGCTCCAACTGCGCAGTCCGCTCGGCGACGCGAGCTTCGAGCGATTCGTTGAGCGCGCGCAGTTCGGCCTCGCGCCGCTCGACCGCCAGTTCTGCCTTATGCCGCTCGGTCGTGTCGCGAAAGATGATGGCGAAGCGTCCGTGCGGCTCGACGGGCGTGGCGAATACGTCGAACCATCGCCCCAGCGCTTCGGCTCCTTGCTCGAACCGCATCGACTCGCCTTGCAGCGCAACTCGCCCGTACGTCTCGACCCAGTGCGGCTCGAGATCCGGTACCATTTCGAGCACCCTCTTTCCGGCAGCGTCTTTCAATCCGGTCATGGTCTCGAACAGCGGATTGACTTCGATGAACCTATAGTCGACCGCCCGCTCGTCCTCCACGAGGATCTCGCACAAGGCATATCCCTCGTCGATGCGCTCGAAGATCGCCCGCAGCCGCCCTTCGCTCTCGCGCAGCGCCCGGTCGGTGTTCCTCTGCGCGGTCGCGTCGCGGAAGACGACGGCGAAGCGTCCGTGCGGCTCGATGGGCGTGGCGAACACGTCGTACCACCGTCCCATCGCCGGCGACTCCATCTCGAACCGGACCGTCTCGCGCCCAAACCCGACGCGAGCGTACATGTCGATCCACGACTGCTCGACGCCGGGGAGCAGTTCGTGGATCGTCTTGCCGATCGGATCGGACAGCCCGGACAGCTTCTCGAACAGCGAGTTGACCTCGACAAAGCGGTAGGATGCCGGTTCACCGTCGGCATCGACGATCATCTCGATGACCGAGTAGCCCTCGTCGATGCGCTCGAAAATGGTCCGCAACCTTTCCTCGCTTTCGAGCAGCGCGCGCTCGGTAGCCTTCTTGGTGGTCACGTCGCTCAGGATGCCCGTAAACCGAACGGCGCGCCGCGTGCCGCCCTCGTGGACGAAAACGGCTTGTCCGCGCGCTTCGACCCACCGCTCGACGTCTGGCGCCACGAGGGCGCGATACACGACTTCGTAGGCATCCGGCTCGTCCGGGTCGAGGGCTCGTTCGATGGCCTGGGAGACCTCTTCGCGGTCGCCGGGATGCACGCGCTCGAAGAACAGAGCGAGCGTGACCTCCTCGTCCGGTCCAACATCGAACATGGCACGTGCGCGTTCGTCGGCGACGATGCGGCCTGTGTCCGGCTCTAGCGCCCACGCTCCCAGCTGCGCCCCGTCCAGCGCGACGCGAACCTGCTCCTCGCTTTCGCGCAGGCTTTGTTCGATGGCTCGCTGCTCGGTCACGTCGCTGAACACGCCGGAAAACTGGACGGGCGTGCGTTTGCCGTCGCGCTCCTCGAACATCGTATGGCCTTGGGCGCTCACCCACCGCTCGACCCCCTCCGACGGATGGACGCGGTAGACGACGTCGTAGTCGTCGGGCGCATCCGGGTCGAGCGTGCGCGCCGAAGCCTCCACGACGCGCGCTCGGTCGTCGGGGTGGATGCGTTCGATGTACGGGCCTCCGTCCGAAGCGTAGTAGTCCTCCAAGCCGAACAGTTCGCGTCCTCTTCGGTCGACGAGCAGGTCACCCGTGCTCGGGTCCACCACCCACATACCCAGGTCTGCCGCGTCGAGGGCGATGCGCAGCCGCTCCTCGCTCTCCCGCAACTCTCTTTCTGCAACGTGCCGGTCGTTCACGTCGCGCACCGTGCCGACGAATCGGACCGGATCGCGGCCTCCCTCCCGCTCCTCGAACAGCATCCGGGCGTTGATCTCGACCCACCGCTCACTGCCGTCGCCGCGCATCAGGCGATAGGTCTGCGCGTAGTCGCCCGACCCGTGTGGGGACGCCGCTACGCGGACGGCTTCCTCGGCAGTTTCCCGGTCGTCGGAGTGGATGCGGTCGATTATGTCGCGAACGGTCTTCCTGCCCGTTCCTCCTACGTCGAACACGTGTGCCGCTCGCTCGTCGACCTGCAACTCGTCGGTGATCAGGTCGATGGACCATACGCCTACGCCCGTCGTCTCGAGCGCGACACGACGCTGCTCATCGCTCATGCGAGCCGTCAAGTCCTCGTCGGCGACGCGTGTCCGCTCGAAGATGGGGCGATCTGGAGGGGGAGCACCGGCGCGCGGCGAGGTGTTAAAATTCGGAGACTTAGGCAAGGCAACGGAGAGAGTCGAGGCGCAATCTACTGACGTTTCCCGCCGCGAGGGACGTTCAACTCACATGCGAACACGAGCCACGATGCCCCCGCGTCCTGCTGCGACGAAACCGCCGTCGGGGTGGGCCGCGACGGTCCACAACTCGGCGCTGGTGAGCAGGCGCCACGTCGCCCCGCCGTCGCTCGAAACCGACAACCCGTCCGGCCCCGTCGCGGCCACGTACGTCTGGCCTTGGGCGTCATACGCCGCCAGTCCGTAGACCATCCCGACGCCGACACCCGACAGCCGCTTCCACTCGAAGCCGTCATCGCCCGAGCGCAGCACGACGGTCGAGTCGACCGCGCCGAGCAGCCCGACGAAGCGAAAGCTATCGGTCCATGCTGCCGTCGACAGCCCGACGCCGCCTTCGGTCGAGCCGATGGGCACGTCGCGCGCCGTCCACGTCTGGCCATAGTCAGTCGTGGCGAGGATGCGGTCGCCGTCGCCTTGGCCCGGACCGCCGTTGGTGACGATCCAGCCCTCACCTCCGGGTCCGGCGACCGCGCACGCACCGCTCGACGCGTATCCGCCCTCACCCTGGCGCGCCGGAGGAACTCTGGACGGCTCGACGCGCGCCCACGATTGGCCCCGATCGGTCGTGCGGATGATCGGCATCGCCCACCCGTCGCCGTCGACCAGCGCGTCCGAGAAGGCGAAGCCCACACCGGGGCGGTCGGGCCAAAAGGCGACGCAGTCGTAAAAGGCGGACGGATCGGCGTTTGTCCACGTCGTGCTCCACGAAGCGCCGCCGTCGGTCGTCCTCACCACGCGCGAGGCCGTGCCGCTACCGATGCTGAGCAGGACGGCTTCGCTCTGAGAAAACGCGTGCGCGTCGCGAAACTGGAGCGTGTCCGATGCGGGCACCTGCATCACCTGCCAGTTTCCGCCCGCCGGTTGGAACGCCGCGGCTCCGCCCGTCCCGCCCATCCACACGTCGCCGCCGGGCGTGACCGACAGGCCGATCCACAGCGCATCGGTCGCCAGGGTGTCGAGCGTAACCGATGGCTGAGCCGTCCGCACTGGTGTGCCGGGCACGATTGACTCGGATGGTGGGCGCGCGCAGCCCAGGATCAAGACGGCGGCGAAGGTGGCGTAGCGGAGCATGGCAGATCGGTCGAGTCGCCGTCAAGGTAGGGTCGAAGCGCGCGCCACAAGTGCAGGGGCGGATCGGATGGCTACGACGGGTCGAGCGAGCCGAAACCCACCAGGTAGCCTCGTTTTCTTCCCCGCTCATAGGCCGCCTCCAACTCATCGCGCGTCACCCCAGCGCGCTTGCACCACCGCTTGATCGCTCGGACGGTCGAGAGGTTGGCGTACCGAAGCGATGCCGCCGTCACGAATGCAGCGTCGGCATAGCGCTCGCCTAGACGCGCCAGTTCGGCCTGCGATGCGTTCCGCCGCGCGGCCTCGTCGAGCAGCGCGATCATGCGTTCCATCTCGTCGGTCACCGACGCCGCATCGGCTGTGGCGACGCGGTGTTGCATCCTCAGCGCCTCATCGGTTGGAACGCGTCGCGGCGCAGGCTCGGGCGAGCCGTCGTCGGTCAGCAGGAGGCGGAGAAAACGGAGCACCGGACGAAGGTAACGCGCGCACGCCTACCCTGATCGTTGGGCGGCGCGAATCCGTACGTTGCCGCCTTCAACGACCGGCTACGCCCGCATGACCTACCCCGCCTGGACCGTCCTCCACGTCCCGCACGACGCGACCGAGATCCCCGCTGCCGTCCGCCCGCAGTTCGTGCTCAGCGACGCCGAGTTGCAGGCCGAACTCGTCCGCATCACCGACCACCACACGCTCGGCCTCTACTCCGAGCCCGCCGACCGGGACTTGGTCGTCCGTGCCGACGTGAGCCGCCTGGTCGTGGACACCGAGCGCTTCGCCGACGACACGCGCGAGCACATGGCGGCGAGGGGGCTGGGAGCCGTCTACAGCGTCACGTCGCAGCTCCAGCCTCTTCGCACGGCGCTGAGCCCGGCCGAGCGCTCGTCTCTGCTTGCCGACTACTACCACCCGCACCACGCCCGCCTCGAGGCCAAGGTGGCCGCCGCGCTCGACTCCCACGGTCAGGCGCTGGTGCTCGACTGCCACAGTTTTCCCGACCGGCCGCTGCCGTACGAGGGCGAGACGAGCGGCAACCGGCCCGACATCTGCATCGGGACCGACCCGTTTCACACGCCGCCCGCGCTGGCTCAGGCGCTCCGCCAGGCCTTCGAACGCGTCGGATGGAGCGTCCTGTTCGACGATCCCTTTTCAGGCGCTCTGGTGCCGCAGGCCTACTACGAGCGCGATCGCCGAGTGTCGTCGGTCATGATCGAGGTCAACCGCGCGCTGCATCTGGACGAAGAGACGGGGCATCGGCTCCCCCAGTTCGACCGCGTCGCCCAGACGGTGCGGGACTGCTGCTGCCGCGGGATCCGAGCCGCCTACGAGGTCACCTAGTCTGGATCGGCGGATCGGTTTGGCACGCGCGGATCAGCCCGCTTCTACCGACGAGGTGCGCGGCTTGGCGTCGGCGTTTTTGAGCGCTGAGTAGTGATCGCGGTAGGCCCACATCAGGAAGAACGTCAGCGCCAGCACGACGACCGAGGGCGCAATGCCTGCTACGTCGAGGAAAGCGTGGTAGAGGAACGCGTTGAGCATGACCGGCACGAGCACGATCAGCGCCAGCGGCACCCACCGCCCGATCAAGACCAGAATGCCGACGACCACTTCGGTTGCCGCGACGAGCGGAAGCGTGAAGCCGGACGCCATCAGCCCGCCGAAGTAGACGGCTGCCTGACCTGTCGGTTCGGGCTGCGGGATGAAGCCCAAAAAGCCGTTGAGGCCGAAGACGATGAGCGGAACGGCCAGCAGGACGCGGGCGATGAGGACGGCGATGCGCATAAAGCGGAAGTCGGAGAGGTAAGACGCAAAGGAACGATCATTCCGCAACGGACGCAAGCTTCTCGGCCTTTGATCGTCCGCATGGCGCGAGGCAGCCTCGGCGTGGGCGAAGAGATCGACTTTTCACGCTGCACGACGTGCCAACAGGCTCACTCCGAAGGCTCCCTCTCGACAACCGGCGCCTGTCCCAACCGACCGTCGCCGCGCTCCTGATCGCGGTATTGGAGTTCGTAGAGGCGGCGGTAGAGTCCGGCCTGGGCGAGCAGTTCCTGGTGCGTACCTCTCTCGCGGATCTCGCCTCGGTGCATGACGAGGATCTGATCCGAGTGCTGAATCGTCGACAACCGGTGCGCCACGACCAGCGACGTGCGGCCCTGGAGCAGCGTCTCTAGTGCTTTCTGAACCACTTCTTCGGTCTCGGTGTCGACGCTGCTGGTGGCTTCGTCGAGCACGAGGACAGCCGGATCGTAGACGATGGCCCTGGCGAACGAGAGCAGTTGCCGCTGTCCGTGCGACAGGCTCGACCCCCTCTCGCGCACGTCCTGGTCGTAGCCGTCGGGCAGGCGCTCGATGAACGTGTCGGCGCCGATGAGCTTGGCGGCGGCCTCGACGCGTTCGCGCGGCACGTCGTCGCCCAGGGCGATGTTGCGCTCGACCGATCCCGAGAACAAGAACACGTCCTGGAGGACCAAACCGATGTAGCGGCGCAGATCGTCCAGCGCATAGTCGCGCACGTCGACGCCGTCGACTTTGACGCTGCCCTTTTGCACGTCGTAGAAACGCAGCAGCAGACTGATGATCGTGCTCTTGCCCGCACCGGTCGCCCCGACGAAGGCGGCGCTGGCTCCAGGCGCGACCGTAAAGCTGACGCCTTTCAAGATCCAGTTGGGCTCCTCGCCTGGGTCCAGATCGCGGTCGTAGGTGAACCAGACGTCTTCGAACGCGATCTCGCCCCGAAACGGCTGCGGCTGAAGGGGCTGAGGGGGCTCGACCATCGTGTCGTCGGTGTCGAGCACGCCGAAGATGCGCTCGGCTCCGGCCATCGCCGACTGGAGCGTGTTGTACTGATCGGACAGGTTGCGGATTGGCTCGAAGAACTGCCGGACGTAGAGCGTGAACGCGACCAGCACGCCGAGCGTGACGCCCTGGCCCAGCGCCAGCAGTCCGCCCGTCCACAACACCAGACCGAGCGCGACGGCCGACAGGATCTCGACGGCGGGCCAGAAGAGCGCGAAGTAGAAGATCGTCTTGATCTGGGCGACGCGGTTGTCGTTGTTGATCTCGCCAAAGCGCCGCTCCTCCTCGCGCTCGCGTCCGAACAGTTGGACGACGCCCATGCCGGTCACGTGCTCCTGCAAGAACGCGTTGAGGCGAGCCACGTGCTTGCGCGTCTCGCGGTATTGCACGCGCACCTTTTTGCGAAACACCATCGTCGCCCACACCATGAACGGCATGACCGAGAGCGACACCAGCGCCAGCGTCACGCTGTCCGAGAACATGAAGTAGCCGATGAAGAAGAGCCGCCCCAGATCGCCCAGAATGGTGACGACGCCTTGCGAGAGCACGTCCGACAGGCTTTCTACGTCGCTCGTGGTGCGCGTGATGAGGCGGCCGATGGGCTGCCCGTCGAAAAAGCGCAGCGGCTGGCGCACGATGTGGTCGAAGACGCGCGTGCGCATGTCGAGGATCGCGTTTTGGCCGATCCACTGCGTCAGGTAGCCGCCCGCGAACGAGAGCACGCCTTCCAAGATCAGAACCCCGAACAGCACGACGATCAGGCGCCCCAGCCCGTCCAGATCGCCCGTCACGATGTAGCTGTCGATGCCGTCGCCGATCAGTTTGGGCCGCAGCGGGCCGAGCAGAGCAGTTCCGACGACGAGCACCAACGCCAGCACGACCCAGCCTTTGTAAGGCTTGAGGTAGGACACGATGCGGCGAAACAGGTGGCGGTCGAAGCCCTGCGCCCGCGTGTCCTCCTGCATGCCGGTTCGCCGTTTGGGCGCCGCAGCCGTGCCGGGCGACTGACCCGAGTCGGGCGGCTGGGCGGTCTTCGCGCCGGTCGTGGGTTCGGATTCCTGCGCCAAATCGGTCGGTGGGGTGAGGCGCCTGCCAACGCTCGTGTCGGCGTTGCGTTGCGCGGCGATCCATGCCGACCGGACGCGCCGCGCCGCGTACTATGCGTCCGTCCCCTTTCTCTGCACCTGACGCCCTTCCCCCTCATGGACTTCTCCAGCTACCGCATAGCCCCCGGCACGTCGGTTCGCCTCGCCGATTACGCGACAGACGAATCGGACGGTAAGGACAGAGATGCCCTAAAAGACGAGTTCAAAACGATCCGCGAACGCCTGGTCGACTTGCAGGAGCGCCTCTTCGCCGAAGACAAACGGTCGCTGCTGCTCGTCTTGCAGGCGATGGACGGCGCGGGCAAGGACTCGACCATCCGTTCGGTCTTGGGGCGGCTGGGTCCCCAGGGCCTGCGCGTGGCCGCATTCAAGAAGCCGACCGAAATAGAACTGAGCCACGACTTTCTGTGGCGCGTCCACCAGCAAGCGCCAGCGGCTGGCGAGACGGTCGTGTTCAACCGGTCGCACTACGAAGACGTGCTCGTAGTCAAGGTCCACGGCTGGGCGTCCGACGAGACGATCGCGCGCCGCTACGACCACATCCGCCACTTCGAAGAGGTGCTCGCAGACGCGGGAACGCACATCGTGAAGGTCCTGCTGCACGTGTCGAAAGACTACCAGCTGGGGCGGATGCAGCGGCGCCTCGACCGCCCAGACAAGCATTGGAAGTTCGACCCCAACGATCTGGAGGAGCGCAAGCTGTGGGACGACTATGCGCGCGCGTTCGAGACGGCGATGGAGCGCACCTCGACCCAGTCGGCACCGTGGCACGTCGTTCCGGCCGAAAACCGCCCATATCGGGATCTGGTCGTCGCCCGCCTGCTGCTCGACGCCTACCAAGCGCTCGACCCGCACTATCCCGAGCCGACGTACGATCCCGCCGACGTCACGCTCGACGGCGCCTGAGCAGCCGAACGCTACGCGTCTCTGCCGAGCGATACGCGCTCCAACTCCACGGCCGCGTTCGACTGAGCGAAAACGGCTTGAGCTTGGGCTTCGAGCACGTCCGTCGTCTCGTAGCGCGCCGACACGTGCGTCAGCAGCAGCGCCCGAGCACCGGCATCGCGGGCGAGCTGGGCGGCCTGCGCCGACGTGCTGTGCCCCGTCTCCGCCGCGCGCGACTGATGCTCGGACGTAAACGTGCTGTCGTGGACGACGAGTGAGGCATCGCGCGCGAGCATCCGTCCTCCATCGCACGGCGCGGTGTCGGTCACGAACGCGAGCGAGCGCGGCGGAGGCGGAGGCGTCATCACGTCGGCGGGATCGACCGTCTGGCCCTGCACGCCGACCGGCTCGCCCGCTTTGAGCCTGCGGTAGTCGCGCCAATCGGTGATGCCAAGCGCCTGCGCCTTTTCTACGTCGAGGTTGCCAGCGCCCGTCTTTTCCTGCCACCGGTAGCCCGCGCTAAACACGCGGTGCGCCAGCGGACGCGCGTGGATCGTGTACGCTTCGGTTTCGAGCACGAGGGCGTGCGTCAGGTCGCCCGAGATAGGTACGGGGACGATCTCGAAACTCGTTCCCTGCACGCCGGGCCACGCCATCAGCGGCGCGAACAAACCGTCGGGGCCGATGATCGTCAGCGGCTCCTCCCTACCGGTCATGCTGAGCGACGTGAGCAGCCCGGGCAGGCCAAAGACGTGATCGCCGTGGAGATGCGTGATGCAGATCGCCGACAGGCGCGACGGGCGCAGGTCGGTCTTCATGATCTGGTACTGCGCGCCCTCGCCGCAGTCGAACAGGATCCACGTGTGCTCCAGGTCGAGCGCGTGGGCCGTCAGGTGGCGGCCGTGGGCGGGGATGGCGCCCGAGATGCCGAGTGGGACGAGCGATACGTCGGTGAGTGGTTGCATGCCCGTGCAACGTCGCGCGGCGAAAGTGTGTCCGAGGGCACCGAACCGGCACGAAGCGTGTCTTCGGATCACCCGCATCCGCACGCCATGATTCGCTGCTTTCCGTTCGCCGTTCTGATCATGCTGAGCGCGTGCTCTTCTGAGCCGGATTATGCTTCACCTCTGGCAGACACGCACGCCGACGCCGTCGTGCTGATCGTCGCCGACGCGCCGCCCAACCTGACGCTGCGCCGCTCGGCCGACGGACCGTACGCCCGCGCCGAGTCCAAGCACGAGATCAGCTACTTCGACGACGACGGCATTGCCCGCTCGCCCGAGTTCGCCTACGGCACGACCGACACGCTGACGATTCCCACGCGCCGTGATCGGTTCGCGTTTTCGCACGCCATTCGGGGCGTCGAGACGTGGCACTACCTCGCCCAGAGCGGCGACACGATCCGGCTGACGTACGACGGCGCCGAGCCTCGTGCTCAGGTCGTGAACCGCGACGCGCCCAACCTCAATGTCGACGCGCTCACTCGGTCGCTGGCTCCGGGCGACTCGCTGCCCGCGCTGGTCCAGCTGAGCGCGATCATGCTGGTGCTCTCCGGCACTCCCATCGCCGACTTGCTGCGCGTCCACCCCATGACTGAGCGGCGGCTGGCGGCGCTGGCGTCCGACCAACTCGGCGCGCGGCGTACCGGCATCGACTCGCTGCTCGCGGCGGGCCTGATCGACGCGGAATCGGCGGCTTTTCACCGCTCGAACGTCGAGTACGAACGCGCGTCGCTGGCGATGCGCAAGGGTGAGGGCGTCGACGCAGCGCTGTTCGCTTCGCCACCGCCGGACGCGATCTATGCTGGCCCGTTTCGGTCGGCGCTGCGGCAGTACGTCGTGCAGGCGTTCGATCTACCCCGCGTCGCCGTCGCCAACGGGAGCGTGCCGGACTTTCGCCAGGCGTTTCGGCGAGCCACTTCGTCGGATCTGCTGAGCGACGGCGCGCGCGACATCGTGCTGTTCGACGCGGCCGAGCAGATGATGCAGCATGGATCGGTCGACGAGCGGCAGGACTACTTCCGCCGGTTGCGCGCTACGGTCCGGACGCCCGGTCTGGCCGATTACCTCGCGCAGACGTACAGCCTGGACACGGGCACCTCGACCGAACTGGCGATGGAGCGGCACGATGGCACGACGGTTTTGCTCGGCGACGTGCTGGCCGGTCTGCGCGGCCGAGTCGTCTACGTCGACGTGTGGGCGAGCTGGTGCGCGCCGTGCCGCGCCGCCATGCCTGCCTCACGCGCGCTCCAAGACGAGCTGGCGGGCGAGCCGGTCGCGTTCGTCTACGTCTCGTTCGACGACGAGCGGTCCGACTGGCAGACCGCATCGGCCGACGAGCGGCTCGCCGCGCTGCCCCACAGCTACCGCGCCATCAACCGTTACGCCTCGCGCATGGTAGACGATCTGAGCCTGCACACACTGCCGCGCTACCTCATCTATGGAAAAGACGGCGCTCTGGTCCATCCCAACGCGCCCAGCCCAGCCGACGCGCGGCCCGTTCTGCGTAGCGCGCTCAACCGCTGAGTCCATGCTAAGCCCGATCACATCCTCCTCACTCTGCCAGCGCGAGAGCAGAGCGACGCAGCAATCCGAGTCGATTTTCAGACGTGCACACAGCGTATCCATGCAAACTTTGACGCGAAGCGGCGCGACAATTTGGGCTGACTGGCACGGCTGACGCCGCCAGCGTCACAGCGCCTCGATCTCCTGCTGCAGCAACTGCTTCGAGTGCATCTCGGCGTAGATGCCGCCCATCTCGACCAGCTCGTCGTGCGTGCCGCGTTCGGCGACGCGCCCTTCGTCGAGCACGAGTATCAGGTCGGCGTCTTGGACCGCGCTGATGCGGTGGCTGACTACGACCAGCGTCTGACCGCCGACGCGCGCCTTGAGGTTTCCCAGGATCCGGCGTTCGGTATTGGTGTCGACGGCCGAGAGCGCGTCGTCGAAGATCAGGATGCGCGGGTTGCGGACCAGCGCCCTCGCGATGGCCGTCCGCTGCTTCTGGCCGCCCGAGAGCGTGATGCCCCTCTCGCCGACGAACGTGTCGAAGCCGTCGGGAAAGCCTTCGATGTTGTCGAGCAGGTCGGCCTCGCGCGTAGCGGCTTCCACGTCCGATCGGCTGGCGTCCATGGCGCCGAAGGCGATGTTGTCGGCGATGGTGTCCGAGAACAAGAACACGTCCTGGGGCACGTAGCCGATGCTGGTGCGCAGCGTGTCGAGCGGAATCTGCGTCACGTCGCGTCCGTCGACCTCGACGCTGCCGCGCGCCGGGTCGAGCAGGCGCGGGATCATGCGAACGAGCGTCGTCTTGCCGCTGCCCGTCCGCCCGACGATGCCCAACATCTGCCCGGGCTTGAGATCGAACGATACCTCGTGCAGCACGTCGTCGCCCGGACCGGCGTAGGCGTAGCTGACACCTCTAAACGCGATTGCGCCGTCGATCTGCGCGATCGTCCTGTCGGTTTCGGCGGTGTCGCGGATGGCAGGCTCGGTCCCCAGGATCGTCGCGAGTCGGTCCATCGAGGCGGCGGCGCGCTGCACCATCGAGATGATGAAGCCCAGCGAGGCGACCGGCCACGTCATCAGCGCGACATAGATGATGAACTCGGCGATGTTGCCGACCGAGATCACGCCCTGCGTCACCAGCCGCCCGCCCTGCCAGACGACGAGGATCGTCGAGATGCCGATGAGCACCATGAAGACCGGTCGCCACGCCGAACTGACCAGCGCCAGCGACAGATTGCGCTCTTTGAGCAGCCGGCTTTCATCGGCGAACGCCTCGCCCTCGGCCCGCTGCCGCGCATACGCCTTGACGACGCGAATGCCCGCCAGCGTTTCTTGCACCCGGCTCGTCAGACTCGAATACTGCTTCTGGATCGCCTGGGAGCGGCTGAATTCCATCCGCGCGACGAAGTAGACCGTCACGGCCAGCAGTGGCATCGGCGCCAGCGCCCACCACGCCAGCGTCGGCGAGATAACGAACATGAACGAGAGCGCCAGCGCGACGCGCGTAATCGCACTCGCCATGTACATGAACGCCGGGCCCGAGTAGCGCCGCACCTGCTCGATGTCCGACGTGGCGCGCGTCATCACGTCGCCGGTCGAGAGCGACTGGTAGAACGACTGGGGCAGCTTTTGCAGGTGTCCGTAGAGCGTCTCGCGCAAGTCGTGCTCGATGTGACGGCTCGCGACGACGATCGTCTGGCGCATCAGAAACGTGAACAACCCGCTGAGCAGCGACAGCCCCACGATCACGGCGGCGAAGAAGAGGAGCGACGTGAAGACGTGGTCCCACAACAGCGGACGCGCGGGCTCGCCGTGCAGGGTGAACAGCGCGACGAAGCGCGGGATGGCGTCGACGACCTGGCGCACGATGACGGGGACCGTGACCGAAAACGCCGCCGCCAACGTCGCGAACAGCAGGCCGAGCACGAACAGGCGCTTGTACCGCGCGATGTAGCTGTTGAGCCAGCCGAGAGAACCCATGCAGTCGAGGAGAAGACGGGCGTCAACGCGGCCGCACGCGGGCAGGTCCGCGCCAGCCGGGGCGTATTGCGACGAAGGTTAACGATCGAGCGGCGCGTAACCCGTTGGGATCGTGTAGTTTGGCCCCAGCGCGGCCCTACTCCGCGCGCCGATCGTTTTCGCCGGTGTATTTGCGGCAGACAGATTCCCTACGATTCCCATGTTTCCTGCACGCGCGACCTGCGTCGTCTTTCTCTTGGCGTTGATCGCCGCGCCAAGCTTCGCCCAGGCTCAGGTCACGCTCGGCCAGGCTCACACCTGCGCGCTGCTGACCGACCGGACCGTTCGCTGCTGGGGTGCCAACGACGCTGGGCAGTCGGCGGCGGGGACGCGCGCGGCCGTGGGCGACGAGCCCAACGAGCTGGTGGCACTGGAGCCGATCAGCGTGGGCGGAGCGGTCGCCCAGATCGAAGCGGGCGGCTTTCACACGTGCGCGCTCAGGCAAGACGGCGGCGTCCGCTGCTGGGGCGACGGTGCTGACGGCAAACTGGGCCAGAGCGACACGCAGACGCGCGGAAAAGGCCCGACCGACCTCGAAGATCTGCCCGACATCGCCCTGGGAACGGCCGCCGCGCGCATCACGGCCGGACTGCGCCACACCTGCGCGCTCACCCGGTCGGGCGGCGTTCGGTGCTGGGGCAGCGGCACGTTCGGGCAGACCGGAGCCGGCACGACGCAGGCCCTTGGAGACGCGCCGGGCGAGATCGCCGCCTTGACCGACCTTCCGCTGGGACGTTCGGCGGTCGACATCGCCGCGGGTGCCTATCACACCTGCGCCGTTCTCGACGACGCCTCGGTCCGGTGCTGGGGGCTGGACACGTTCGGCCAGTTGGGACGCGGAAGCAGCGAGCCCGTCGGCGATCAACCTGGCGAGGTAGCTGCCCTGACGGCGGTCCCGGTTCCTGCTGCTCGTTCGGTCGTCGCCGGGTCCGCCCACACCTGCGCGCTGCTGACCGATGGAGGCGTCGCCTGCTGGGGCGATGGATTTTTCGGCCAACTGGGGAACGGCTCGACCGACATCGTCGGGGATGCGCCGGGCGAAGTCTCGGCCGTCACACCGATCCGCTTCTCGTCGCCCGTAACCGAACTCACGGCAGGACGCGACCACACGTGCGCGCGCCTGGCTACGGGCTCGGTGACTTGCTGGGGTGCCGGGGCGTTCGGCCAGACCGGAATGGACTCGAACCACCGGCTCGGCGACGAACTCGGCGAGCGCGCCGACCTGCTGGCCCCGATTGCCCTTGCGCTGCCCGTTCTCACGCTGGACGCCGGAGCGACGCATACCTGCGCCGTCCTCGACGACATGACCCTGCGCTGCTGGGGCAGCGGAGCCCAGGGACGGCTGGGCCTGGGCGACACCCGGACGCGCGGCGATCGGCCGGGTGACATGGCGGCGCTTCCCGTCGTTCCTGTCGGGGCGTCGGTCCTACCGGTCGAGCTAGCGTCGTTCCAGGGCACTGCGTCGGGCAGCCGCGTGGTGCTGCGCTGGCAGACGGTTTCCGAAACCAGCAACGCCGGGTTTGCAGTCGAGCACGCCGCCCCGGTTGCAGCGTCCGAAAGTGCCCTTCCCATGCCGCCGATCTGGCAGCACCTCCACACCGTCGCCGGGGCCGGAACGACGAGCGAGACGCAGCGCTACGCCTGGACGACGCCCGAACTGGCGCCGGGGCGCCACCGCTTTCGCCTGCGCCAGCGCGACCTGGACGGATCCCAGCACATGTCGCCTGTCGTCGAGGTCGTCGTCGGGTTGGACGGATCGGGCTTCGCACTGACGCGCCTGAATCCCAACCCCGCCCGCAACGCCTCACACGCGCTGCTGCACGTCGCAACAGGTCAGCACGTCCGCGTCGAGGTGGTGGACCTGCTCGGGCGCGTCGTCGCTGGGGTTTGGGAGGGCGAGCTGGACGCCGGCCGCGCGCAACCGCTCCGCGTCGATGCGAGCGATCTGGGCGCCGGAGTCTACCTGCTCCGCGTCCGAGGAGAGCGCTTCTCCACTACGACACCGCTACGCATCGTCCGCTGACGCGGGCCACTCGGACGGCGGAATCATCAGCGCATCCGGAATGCCGCGCGCCAGCGTCTCGGCCACCAGCACGGCCAACCGGCGCTGCTCGGACCAGGCCATCCGCTCGGCTGCGTCGCCCGCCGACAGCCATTCCCACGCGTCGTGTTCGGCGTCGAGGACGGGATCGGCGTTCAGTTCGGCGCCGAATGCCGGGATCAGGTCGACGCGGTCGTGCTGCCACTCGTAAAACGTATTGACGCTCCCAACGGCCCACAACCGCGTTGGCGCGCGGCCGACTTCCTCGCGCGTCTCGCGCACGGCAGCCTGCCACGCCGCCTCGCCCGCTTCGATCTTGCCACCGACGATCCGCCACTCGCCCGCGTACACCCGCCCGGCCGAGCGCCGAAGCACGAGCAGTTCGACCCGATCGCCGCGCAGGCGATACGGGTATACGTCGACGACGCGGACGGAAACGGTAGGCATGACGTGTGGGATCGAGGAGCGGAGCAAGATCGCACCTGGCGCGCCCGCTTCTCGATTCCCACGATCCGCAACGAGTCGGCGCGGCGTTCGGCGTAGTTTCGCGCCATGAGTCTGCCCGTCGACCTCCGCTCCGACACCGTCACGCGTCCCACGACCGAGATGCGGCAGGCGATGGCTCAGGCCGCCGTGGGCGACGACGTGTTCGGCGAAGATCCCACCGCCGATTCGCTCCAGTCGCGAGTTGCCGAGATGCTGGGCAAAGAGGCCGCGCTGTTCATGCCGTCGGGCGTGATGAGCAACCAGATCGCGCTCAAACTGCACACCGATCCGGGCGACGAGGTGCTGGCTCCGGCGTCGGCGCACGTGATCCACTACGAGAGCGGAGCGCCGGGCGTGATTTCGGGTGTCCAACTCACGCCGCTAGTGGACGTACGTGGCCAGATCACTGCCGCGCAGATCGCTGGCGCCGTCCGCGCCGGGTTCGATTGGGAACCGCGGACGCGCCTGCTGTGGATGGAGAACACCGCTAACCGCGCCGGGGGCTGCGTGCTCGACTTGGCCGAGACTCGCCGATGCCTCGCAGCGGCGCGCGAGCGCGGCATGGCTACCCATCTCGACGGCGCCCGCTTGTGGAACGCCGCCCTGGCGTCCGGCACGTCCGAAGCCGACTGGGCCCAAAGGTTCGACACCGTCAGTATCTGCCTGTCGAAAGGGCTGGGCGCGCCGATCGGGTCGATGCTGTGCGGCGACTCGGACACCATCCGGCGCGCCCGGCGATGGCGCAAGCTGCTGGGCGGCGGGATGCGGCAGGTCGGCGTTTTGGCGGCGGCGGCTCACGTCGCCCTCGACCACCGCGCGGGCCTGGCGCACGACCACAGACGCGCCCAGGCGTTTTCGGCCCACGCCGCGTCGCTCGGATTGGGAGTCGTCGCGCCGGACACCAACATCGCCCTGTTCGACGTGGCCGAACCGGCGGCTCAGGCCCAGTCCACGCTCGCCGCCTCGGGCCTGCTCGTCGTTCCGTTCGGCCCGCATCGCCTGCGCGCGACGTTCCACCGCGACGCAGACAACGACGCGCTCGCCCGCGCCTGCGCTATCCTCACCCAGCACTACGGCTGACCTCATCGGCGCTCGTACGTGGCCCCTCTATCTCTTTCCGCCATGGCCGAACTCGCGCCCGCGCCCGCCCTCCCCGCTCCGAGCGAGACTTTGCTCGCCATCGCCGAATCGCACGGCACGCCGACGTACGTCTATTCGGAGCGCGTCATCGACCGGCAGGCGCGCAAGCTGACCCGCCTGTTCGACGGGTTGGACGTGTCCTTTCTCTACGCCATGAAGGCCAATCCGGCGCCGCCGATCATCGAGACGCTGGGACGCCACGGATTCGGCGTCGACGCGGTCTCTCCAGGCGAGATGCTGTGGGCGCTCCGGCTGGGCATTGAGCCCGGGCGCATCCTGTTCTCGGCCAACATGATGACCGACGACGAGATGCACGCCGCCCAGGCGCGCGGAGTCGTGCTCAACATCGGCGAGTTGACCCGGCTCGAACGCTACGGACGCGCCTATGGGGGCAGCGAGGTCTGCGTCCGGCTCAACCCCAAGCACGGCGCCGGGCATCACGCCCACGTCGTCACGGCGGGCGATCGGACCAAGTTCGGCATCCCGGTCGAGCAGATCGAACAGGCACTCGCCATCGCGAAGGTGCATGATCTGAAGATCGTCGGCGTGCATCAGCACATCGGCAGCGGCATCCTGTCGTCGCAGCAGTTCGCCGACGCCATCGCCGTCACTCTGGCCGAAGCGCCACGTTTCAAGGACGCGCGCTGGGTCAATCTGGGTGGCGGGCTGGGCATCCCTTACCGTCCGGGCGAGGAAGAGATCGACGCCGACACGTTCCGCTCGCGCGTCGTCGCGCCGCTATCGGACTACCAGCACGCCCACCCGCACCTGAGCTTTCGCCTTGAGCCGGGCCGCTTCTTGACGGCTCAGGCAGGCGTGCTGCTGACGCGCGTCAACACCGTCAAAGAGGGATCGCGGCGCACGTTTGCGGGCACCGACACCGGCATGGGCCAACTCGTCCGCCCGACGGTCTACGACGCCTACCACCACATCCTCAACCTGAGCAACCCCGGCGGCGCGCCCAAACCCTACGACGTGACGGGCAACATCTGCGAGACCGGCGACGTGCTCGCCCGCGAACGCGCTCTGCCCGACGTGCGCGAGGGCGACGTGCTGGCCGTCCTCGACGCCGGAGCCTATGGCATGAGCATGGCGAGCACGTACAACCTGCGCCCGCTGCCCGCCGAAGTCTGGCTCGACACATCGGACGTGCCGCACTTGCTGCGCGCCAGGGAGAGCGACCAAGCGTTCGTAGAGCGCACGATGGACGGCTACCGCGCGGTCGGCTCCTGAATCAGCGGACTTCTATACGCAGTTCGGGCAGCCCCTCGATCGACGCCACCAACTCATCGCCCGCCTGCACCTGGGCGACGCCTTCGGGCGTGCCGGTATAGATCAGATCGCCCGGTTCGAGCGTGAACAGGTGCGAGCAGTGGCTGACGAGAAACGGGACCGAGAACAGCATGTCGGACGTGGTGCCCCGCTGCCGCTCGTCGCCGTTGACGCTGAGCCGGACCGCCGCGTCGGAGAGATCGGGCGCGTCGGCTGCGGAGAGGACGGGTCCGAGCGGTGCGAACGTGTCAAATCCCTTGGCCGTCGACCAGGGCAGACCTTTGGCTTTGGCGATGGCCTGCACGTCGCGCGCCGTCATGTCGAGGCCGACCGCGTAGCCCGCCACAAAATCCATCGCATCGGCCTCGTCTATCTTGGTCGCCGCCTTGCCGATCACGACGACGAGTTCGACCTCGTGATGCACGTCCGTCGATTGCCGAGGGATCACGACCGCTCCGCCCGACGCCACTAGCGCACTCGTCGGCTTCAAAAACACGACCGGTTGGGACGGCACCTCGTTGCCCAACTCGCGCGCGTGCTTGGCGTAGTTGCGCCCGATGCAGACGAGTTTGGTCGGCGTGTAGGTCGTCACGGCGAGATCGAAGGTGAACGGCATAAGCGTCGGCTGTGTGAAGGAGAGCGCGGAAGATAGCAACATGGCCTAACACGTGTCCGTTTTGAGCACGTGGAGAGAATCGAAAGCTGTCGGGTTTTGGAAACCTGACAGCTTTGAAACGTGGGAGTTGAATGGCGATCCGCCCGAGGCCGCGTAGCTCGAAGGCCATCAGGGCGAGCGCATTGTCTTCGCCTCAGTTCAACTCCTACCTTTTCAACCGTCTTCCCTGCCCCGCAGGGATCCACAACCGCTCCACAAGCCAGATCTCGCCTCACACCTGTCCCGCACCGGATAGGCAATGTCGTGGCCCGCTAACAATGCGCTCGCCCTGAAAGGCCGTTCAGATTAACCCTATCTGCACGTCTCCGGTTCTATATTGGAAGGCTCCGCAGCGATCACGCACGCGGCATCCCTTTTTCTCTCGCGCCGGTAGCCAACCCGTCGCCCAAAGCAGAGCACCATGTACGCTATCGTCGAAATCGCAGGCAAACAGTTCAAGGTCGAACAAGACGCCACGCTCTACGTCCCCTTCCACTCAGGAGCCAGCGAGGGCGACACGGTCACGTTCGACCGCGTGCTCCTCACCGGCGGTGACACGACGACGGTGGGCACGCCCGCCATCGAAGGCGCGACCGTCGAAGCCACCGTGCTCGGCCACGTCAGGGGCGACAAGATCATCGTCTTCAAGAAGAAGCGCCGCAAGCGCTACCGCCGCACGCGCGGACACCGCCAGGACTACACGCAAATCCAGATCACGTCGATCGGCGTCTAAGCCCGTCCGCTCTCCTCTCGCACGCACAACCACTCTCCTCTCATGGCACATAAGAAAGGCGTAGGCTCCACCAAAAACGGTCGCGACTCCAACCCCAATATGCTCGGCGTCAAAGCCTTCGGCGGCGAGTCCGTCACGGCAGGCTCGATCATCGTCCGCCAGCGCGGCACCAAGGTCCATCCCGGCACCAACGTCGGACGCGGCGGCGACGACACGCTGTTCGCTACCGAGCACGGCACCGTCCGCTTCTCGCGCGGACGCAACAACCGCAAGTTTGTCCACATCGACGCGGTCTGAGAGCCACTGGCTCTCCCTCTTGCAGCCTCCACTCGACGCGTTCGGGTGGAGGCTGCTTTGCGTTTGCGGCATTCCTCCTCACAACTCCTTTCGTCATCGCGAGCGAAGCGCGGCGATCCCCGAAGCCCGACCCAGTTTCACCACGCGACGCCTACCACCGAACACAGCAACCGTCTCCACCACCCCTGCGCTTCGGGCATAGCTTTCGAACTGCTTTACCATCTGCGGGCGAGATGAACCTCGCCCCTACGGTAGCTTGCTCACTGCTCCCTCGGTTTTCCTCTGCTCATGCGTCTACTCACCATCTTGCTGCTGCTCCCGCTCACCGCTTGCGTCGAATCGCTCGACGGACCGCCCGGTTCAGGCATGGGTGACCTACCGATGGCTTCTCCGGCATGGATCGGCGACGCGGTCATCTACGAGATTTTCGTGCCCGACTTCTCCCCCCAAGGCACGTTCGCGGGCGTCGAGGCCCGGCTCGACTCGCTCCAGGCGCTGGGCGTGACGACGCTCTGGCTCATGCCCATCCACCCGATCGGCGTCCAAGGGCGCAAAGGCGACGCGCTGGGATCGCCTTATGCCATTCGCGACTACTACGCCGTGAACCCCGACTATGGGACGATGGCCGACTTCCAGAGTCTGCTAGCCGCGACGCACGACCGCGACATGAAGCTGATCCTCGACTTCGTCGCCAATCACACGGCCCCGGACAATGCGTGGACGACTGAACATCCCGACTGGTACGTGCTCGGCAGCGACGGAAAGCCGCAAACCCCACGCGACAACGACGGCGTCCCGACCGACTGGACCGACACCGTCGAACTGGACTACGACAATCCCGAAGTCGCTCAGGAAATGACCAACGTGCTGCGCTTCTGGGCGATCGAGCAAGGCGTCGACGGATTTCGGTGCGACGTGGCGAGCATGGTGCCGCTCGAGTTTTGGCAGGACGCCATCGCCTCGCTGCGTGCCGAAAAGGGGATCCTGATGCTGGCCGAGGGCGACGAGATGGAGTTGCACAGCGCGGGCTTCGACTTGACGTATGCGTGGCCCGAGTACGCGACGCTCAAAGAGGCTTGGGCCGGAGAGCCTGCCGCCAAGTACGCCGATCGCGTCGCGGGCGTCTTGACCCAACTGCCGCCCGGAGCCGCCCGCCTGCGCTTCTCGACCAACCACGACGAAACCGCGTGGGACGCTCCGCCGCCTGCCCTCTTCGGCGGACAGGCCGGAGCACAAGCCGCCTTCGTGCTCACCGCCGCCTTGCCCGGCGTCCCGCTCGTCTACAACGGGCAAGAGACCGGCATCGACCAGACCGTCCCCTTCTTCTCGTCGACACCGATCGACTGGACCGCAAACCCCGACGTGCAGGCGTGGTACCGGCGTTTCTTCGAGATCTATACCGCGTCCGAAGCACTCCGCCGGGGCGACTATAGACTGCTCTCGGCAACCAACGACGCCCTCGCATTCGAGCGCACCTCTCGCGACGAGCGCCTGATCGTCGTCGTCAACGTCCGCTCCAATCCTACGACGATCAGCCTGGAGCCAGCGACGGGCCGCGACCTGCTCTCGGGCGACGCGGTCGAGTTAGGCAGTGCGACGGAGTTGGCGCCGTACGCCGCGTACGTGATTGCTGTCGACTGAGTGAGGGTTGCGGAGTGGGAAACATGACATGCCTCTGAAGACATGTCATGTTTGAGGCCACCACCGTCGCGCCGGATGCGAGGACGTACGCTTCGTGACGCATGTCGTTGGTGAGCGTGGACGATACGAACATCCCAACGGCCCATCACGCCGGATACGTCGGCAGATCGTCCAGCGGAGTCAGCGCGCCCGACGAGACGACGTACGCTTCGTGGCGCAGGCCGTTGGTGAGCGCAAGCACGTCGGCGTGGATGACGCGGGCGTAGCGAGCCACCTGGCGCAGTGCCACCTCACCGACAGCGACGCCAGGCGCCTTGCACTCGGCGAGCAGCCACGGCCGACCGTCGCGCCGGTAGACGACGACGTCGGCGCGCTTGGACTGGCCGGACACCTCAAACCCCTTCTCGACGGCGACGAGCGACAGCGGCACGCCTCGGTGCGCGATGAGAAAGGCGATCAGATGCTGCCGCACCCACTCTTCGGGCGTCAGCCGGACGTAGCGCGAGCGGACCGGGTCGTAGATCATCTCTTTGCCGCTCTCCTCGCGAATACGCGCGTCGATGGGGGGAAACGCCAGGTCGGGAAGTCGCGTGCTCACTCGCTCGCCGTCGCCAACTCACCCCTTCCGCCCTGCGAAGCCGGGTCGTAGCCCGTCATCTCGACGTAGCCGACGCCCGTCAGTCCATCGCCCCCATCGACGCGGACCGAACCTTCCCAGTAGCGCACCGACACGTTGAGCTCCTGGTCGTCCATTACGCTCTCGACGACCAAGTCCAAGCCTTCGGAGGGCACGCGGACGCGCCAGGCGACGGGATAGGTCGCATCGCTGTGCGGACTGGTCCAGCGGCTCGTCGGCTCGACCGAGAAGTCGTCCAGGCGCAGGACGCGGTTGGTGCCGTCGGCCTCGACGATCGTGCCTTTGCTCAGCGCGCTCGCTCCGCCGCCCACGTCACGGAGTTGATAAACCATCAGGTCGCGCCCGTCCGAGAGTTGCAGCGCAAACCAATCCCAGCCGACCTGGCCGTCGTCCAGCGCCGACGTGCTCCACTCGCGGTCCATCCACACCTGTCCGCGCACGTCTACGACTCCGGCGTCGGGCGTCTCGAACGTGCCGGTCGCGCTCAACCGGGTGTAGCTGTAGTAGTAGCTTGCGTTGCCGGGTTCGCGCCCTTTCTGGCTCAGGCCTCGGTCGCCCTGCAACACCATCGGCTTGGCAGGCGTGACGAGCAGGTCGATGGCGACGCCCTCTTGCCGGGCGTAGACGCGCATTTGAGGCAACCCGTCAGGCCCGGCTTCGACAGTCCAATCGTCCAGGTGGACGCGGAATGGGTGGGCATGAGCGCCTGCAAGCCCGCCCGCCGCTCGGCTGAAGCGCTCGAATGCGTGAAACTGCTCGGCGGCGATGTCTGTCACGCCGAAGTGTCCCATGTAGAACTGCCGCGTATTCCAGTCGCCATAGCGGGTCGTGTCGACGGTCGGCGGTGCCGCGGCGACGCGGAACAGCGTCAGTTCGAAGCCGAACGGTCGCCCGTCAGGAAACGGCACGTCGATCAGCGGGACGGCGGGAAGGCGTGCGTTGGGGTCGACGGCGGCGAGGTTGCCCGTCAGGTACCACCACTCGGTGCGGAAGTCGGGATGCGGCCCGTGATCGGCGGGAAAGACGAACTCGCGCGGCTCGATCGCGAGGGCAAACCCGGTCGTGTCGGACCGCATCGCATCGGCCAGCCCCAGCCCCGTCACATCGGGCCGATCCTCGCGCGTCAGCACGAACGCCGCCGCGCCCAACGAGGCGATCACGACGGCAAGGATCAGAAGCAGCGAACGAATGGACATAAGTCAGCGAGAAATACGATGTAGCGCCGCAGCATGCTGCGGCGTGTGTGCAGCCGAGACGAGGCGTGGGGCAGGGCAAGACGGACGGATGACGCTAGACCGAAGATCTGCGGCGGACGGCGGGCGCTGGAGATCGCCACGTCGCTGTGCTCCTCGCGATGACGAGGAGGGAGGATGGAGATGGTGTCACGGTTATCCATCGCGCAACGCGTCGGCGGGGCGCGATTGGGCCATCCGCCACGCCGGGTAGAGGCCCGCCAGGATCGCGGCGATGAGGGCAAGAGCGATGGCCGTCAGCAGGGTGCCCGGCGTAATTGAGAACTGCAGCGTCCATCCGAACGATTTGCGGTTGACGACGAAGACCAGCGCCGCCGCCAACCCGACGCCTAGCGGCAGGCTCAGCAGCCCGGCGACCAGGCCCATCAACGCCGTCTGAATGCCGATCAGCCCGCCGACTTCGCGCCGCGTCATGCCGACGGCGCGGAGCGTGGCGAGTTCGCGAGCGCGTTCGAGTTGAAGCGCCATCAGCGCCGATAGCACGCCGACGAACGCGACGGCCATCGCCAGCAGCCGGAGCACGCTCGTGATCGTGAACGTCCGGTCGAACACGTCCATCGAGTACTGCCGCAGCCCGGCGTTTGACTGAATCACCACGTCTTGCTGCGCGACGGTCGCCCGGCGCATCCGCTCGACCAGCGTGTCCGGCGAGACACTAGCGTCAGCGTAAAACGCCATGCCGCTCACGCCCCGGTCGGCGTAGAGCTGTTCGTACATGCTGCGGTAGATCATCGCAACGCCCAGATCACTCGCGTAGTCGAAGAAGATGCCTGCAATGGGGAATCCGCGCGGTCCCTGGTCGGTGACCAATCGGAGCGTGTCGCCGACGGTGAGTTTGCGTTTGAGCGCCATCGGCTCGCTGATCATAACGGCGTCTCCGCTGCGCAGACGCGGCCAGACGACGGCCGGATCGCCCTCCTTGATGCGGAACGTCCGCTCCTGCGCCTCGCCGCCCCGAATGGCGATGAGCTGCGTCTCGTCGCCACCGACGACGCCCACCGTTGCGTGGCGAATCGTGTAAAACGACGCCACACCGTCCGCCTGCGACAGCGCCTGAACGACGCCCGGGGACAGGCTCGCCTCTCCCCTACGCGCGACGAGAGCGGGAGGCTGCGCGTACACGTCGGCCACCAGCGCGCCTTCGAGCCACACGACGACGGTCTCGCGGAACGAGCCGATCATCGTGCCGACGCCGATCGTGGCACTCGTCGCCACCGCCAGCGCCGCCACAGCCACGGCGACCCTACTCAGGTTGGCTTCCATTCCGCCCGCCGCCATCCGCCCCGTCGATCCGCCAAGTGCGCTCGCAATCGGACGAATCAGCCGCCCAAACGCCAGCACCAGGATCGGCACGAGGAGGGCAAAGCCCAAGATCGCCGCCAGCATCGCCGCGTACGCCGTCACCAATCCAACGTCCGGCAGCAGCAGCACGACCGTGCCGACGAGCAGCAACGCGACGCCCGCAAGCGACAGCCGGGGAAGCACCTTACGCAGCGCGTCCTCGCTCGACGAGCGCCGCACGACCGTCGCAATCTCGGTCCGCGCCGCTTCCCACGCTGGGAGCAGAGCCGCAACTACGGTGGCTCCGATGCCCAGCGCGACACCTTTGACGAGCGTCCACGCGCTCAGGTCGAAGCCGCCGACAGCGACGGTGAAATACAGATCGTTGATCGTCTGGGCGACGAGTGTCACCAGCCCGCGCCCCAGTACGATGCCGAGCAACACGCCCAGGACCGTCCCGATCAAGCCGATCACCAAGGCTTCGCCCAACACGAGCCTGAACACCTCACGCCGCGTCACGCCGACGGCGCGCAGGTAGCCCAGAAGCGTCCGCCGCTGGACGACCGAGAACGTGGTCGTGTTGTAGACGAGGAAGACGCCGACGACGAGAGCCAAAAAACTCAGCGCCGTCAGGTTGAGCCGGAACGCCTGAGTCATCCGCTCCAATGCCTGGCTGCGCGCCTGGGGTCTGCCGATCGAGATGCCGTCGGGCACCAGTGTTTCGACGCGCGCCACCGTCGCCTCGTCTGCGATCAGGTCGATGCGCGAAAGCCGTCCTTGGAGTCCCAGTACGCGCTGCGCCGTGGCGATGTCGGCGATCAGCAGCGATTCCATCACGCGCGCCGTCTGATCGTCGCCCGGGTCGAGCAGGCTCGCGACGGTCAGTACGAATACGACGCCCTCGTGCGACACCGACAGCGTGTCCCCCACGTCGACGCCCAGCCGCGCCGCTGCCGGTGGCGAGAGAAACGCGGTGTTGGGAATCGACAAGAACTGGTCCAGCCCGCCGCCGCTGCGGTCCGTCGTGAACGCGCGAAACGGCCCGTCCGACAGCGGGTCGATGCCCATCAGGTTCATCACGCGCCCTCGCGATCGCACGTAGCCGCTGACGACGGGCGCGCTGGGCCGGATCCCGTCGGCGCGCAGAACGGCGAGCAAGCTGTCCGGAACAGTCCCCGCCGCACCTTCCAGGCTGTGCGTAGCTCTACCCGCAACCGTCTCGGTCGACACGCCGAACGCCGATGTCGCGCTCTCATTGGCTAAATCGACGGCCACGACGACTGCCACGCCCAGCGCCACGCCGACGAGCGAGAGCAAGAGTAGCCACGGATGGCGCGTCAGGTAGCGAGCGGAAGCGCGTGTGAGCATGAGGTAGAAAACATGACATGTCTCCGAGACATGTCATGTTTGGCTAGATCGAAGCAGGAGTCGGAACGTCGAGGCCTTCGTGCAGCATCCCGTCGCGCAGGCTGAGGACGCGATCGGCACGCGTGGCGATGGCGGGATCGTGTGTCACGACAAGGAGCGTTTTGCCCCGGTCGCGCGCCAGATCGTGAAGCAGGTCGAGGACGCGGTCTGCGGTCGTGCGGTCGAGGTTGCCGGTCGGTTCGTCGGCCAGGATCAGGTCGGGGTCGTGCGCCAGCGCCCGGGCCACGGCGACGCGCTGCTGCTCTCCGCCCGAGAGTTTGTCGGGGTACGCGTCTGCCCGGTCCGCTAGGCCGACATCGCCCAAAAGTTGTTGCGCGCGGCCTGCGTCTTTGATGCCGACCAGGTCCATCGGCAGCTGCACGTTCTCGCCGACGGTGAGCGTGGGAATCAAGTTGAACTGCTGAAACACGAACCCGATGCGGCGCCTGCGGGCCAGCGTCCGATCGCGCTCGGACAGCGCCGTCAGATCCAGGTCTCCGAGCAGCACGCGGCCAGATGTCGGCAGGTCAATTCCGGCGATCAGGTTGAGCAGCGTGCTCTTACCACTTCCGCTGCGTCCGAACAAAGCCGCAAACGTGCCGCTCGCGATTCGGGCACTCGCGCCGCTCAGGACGGTCCGTTCGTTGTCGCCCTCCTGAAATCGTCGCGTCAGTCCGTCGAGGATGAGGTCGGGCGAGGCGGGCATGGCGGTGGATCAGATAGAGCGCGGCGTACGCCGGACCCTACCGGATTGTCCGCCCTGCACCCCGTTTTCAATTGAAACTGAAAACCGGCTACGAGCGCTCCCAAATCGCAGCGGCCATCCAACCGTGGAGGCGATACGTGCCGCGCCCAATACCACACTCCACTGGTCCAGAGTAGACAAAGATGCCAACTTCCAGAAGGTGGACTTTTTCCAGAGCCGAGCACCAGTGTCAGTAACCGAACGAGTTGAGAAACACGTCTTTTTTGCGCCAGTCGTCGCGGACTTTGACGTGGAGCTTGAGGAACGAGTCGCGCCCGGTCATCTCCTCGATGTCGCGGCGCGCGGCGATGCCGATCTTTTTGAGCGCCTCTCCTCCCTTGCCGATCAGGATGCCCTTTTGCGAGTCGCGCTCGACGACGATCTCGGCTTCGATGTGATCGCGTTTGGGCGTCTCCTCGAACTGCACGATGTTGACCTGCGTCGCATAGGGCACCTCCTGGCGGAACTGCATGAAGATCTTTTCCCTGATGATCTCGGTCACGAAGAAGCGCTCGGGATGCTCGCTGACGGCGTCGGCCGGGTAGTACGGCGGGCCGAACGGGATGCGCTCGACGATCTTTTCGAGCAGATACTCCAGGTTGTAGCCGCGCGTCGCCGAGATGGGCACGATGGCGTCCCACTCGCGCAGTTTGCTGAACGCGTCGGCGACGGGTAGGGCCTCTTCTCTCGCGATCAGGTCCATCTTGGTCAGGACGAGAATCGCGTTGCGGCCCTCGATGGCCGCCAGTTCCTCGTCGTCGGCCGGGTAGGTGGCGTCGGCGAGGAAGAGAACCACGTCGGCGTCCGTCAGCGCGCGATCGACGGCGGTCATCATGCGCTCTTGCAGCTTGTACTTGGGCTGTAGCAGGCCCGGCGTGTCGAGCAGAACGACCTGGTGGTTATCGCCGTTGAGAATGCCGACGATCCTATGCCGCGTCGTCTGCGGCTTGCGCGTGACGATGGCGAGTTTCTGGCCGACGAGCGCGTTGAGCAGCGTGCTTTTGCCCGCGTTGGGCCGCCCGACGAGCGTAGCGTAACCGCTGCGGTGCCCGGCAGGAACGGCGATGGTGGGATCGGGCGCGTCGGCGTTTGGCGTGGCGTCGGGGGATTCGGACGTGGACATAGCGTGGGTCGAGGTAATCGTGGCGACGGGACATGCTCCGTCTCCACAGGGTCGGGTGCAGCGCCGTTGCATACACCGTCGGTACGGGTGAGGATCAGAGGATAGCGGACCGCGACGAAACGAGCGCGTGCATGTCGCGGACGGCGCGTTCCATACCGACGAAGACGGCGTGAGCGATGACCGAGAAGCCGATGCTCACCTCGTGCAGGGCGGGAAGCGCGGCGGCGAACGCGGGATAGTTGCGGCGGTCCAGCCCGTGCCCGGCGTGGACGGCCAGGCCAGCGGCGTGCGCATGGGCCGAGGCAGCAGCCAAACGGCCTAGCACGGCCGCGCGCTCGGCTCCGGTGCGAGCGTTGGCGTAGTCGCCCGTGTGGAGCTCGATGGCATTGGCTCCGACAGCGATGCACGCGTCGATCTGAGCGGGCTCGGGATCGACGAATAGGGCGACTTCTTCGACCCCGGCATCGAAGAAGCGCGGCAGCAGATCGGCTAGCCGGTCGCGCTGAGCCACCACATCGAGCCCGCCCTCGGTCGTCAGTTCTTGGCGGCGTTCGGGTACGAGCGTGGCGAGGTGCGGCCGCGTGTCCAGGCAGATCTGAACCACCTCGTCGGCCATGCTCAACTCGAAGTCCAGCTTGCCCCGCACGGATTCTTTGAGGCGCTGCACGTCGCGGTCGGTGATGTGGCGGCGGTCTTCGCGCAGATGAAAGACGATACCGGCCGCTCCGGCATTCTCGCACGCCAGCGCCGCGTGGACGGGGTCGGGGAACGCTTCACCGCGCGCGTTGCGCAGCGTGGCGACATGGTCGATGTTGATGAGCAAGCGCGTCGGAGCGCCGCTGGGCGTCGAGTCGGGCAACGAAAGATGGGGGCGAGTGTCTGGTAAGTACGGGCGCGGCGCGCGCTGGCGCAGACGAAGTTTGCGCGGCGGGAAGCGGGCTGCGTACTTTCGTCGCGTCGTCTCCGCTTTCGCTACGCGAGCACGTGCGCACCCAAGCGCATTCGGCCCGCACGCGGCGACGCCTCCTTACCCGACCATTCTCCTTCTGGATCCTCCCCATGAGCAAAGGCGCCAGCATCGCTGTCCAACTTGTCCTCGTCCTCGTCATCGCTGGACTCGCTTGGTTTCTCTACCGCTCGATCAACGACCCCTGGCAGGAGCGCGAGCTGATTCTCGAGCAGCGCGCCGAAGTGCAGCAGCGCATGTCGGACATCCGGCAGGTGCTCATCCGGCACAACCAGGTCAACGGCCGCTTCCCGTCGACGCTCGACTCGGTCCAGATCTTCGCCCGGACCGACAGCTCGCTCCTAGCCGACAGCGACCAGATCTTCGGGCCGGGCTACTCGTTCGACTCGCTCCTCGTCTCGCCACTCTCGGGCCAGCGCTTCACCTACGCCGCCTCGGACACGGGCCGCGTCAAGTACTACCTGCTCTCTTCGCCCGACTATCCCATGGACGTGATCGGCGCCGACCGCCCCGACGTGTCCAAACTCAACGTCGCCAGCTGGGAGTGACCGCCCCGCCGGCGCCCGGCGACTTCGCACTCCATCCCGGCAGCCCATGACCGATCCGCAGGCCCGCGCCGCCATCGCGTTCGAGGCCCAGACGCTCCGCTACGCCGAGGTCGAGCAGGTCGGCAAGCACGCGCGCCTGCTGCGCCTGGGTGCTTGCGACTTCGCCTTCAAGCCGATCGACGCGATTCGCGAAGGCGACGCCGAGGCTCTCTCCGTCCTGCGCGAAGCCGTCGGCGACGTGTTCGAAGGATCGACGGCCCAGGGCGTCCGCATCGTGCTGCCTCCGCAATCCGTGCTCACGTGGACGGCGCCGTTTCCGTCGAGCCAGCCCGTCACCGAGCGCAACGCGCGGCTGACGCTCGAAACGACGCTACTCGCCGGAGCCGACCGAGGCCCGTCGATGGGCCTGACACTCCAGCCGCTCTACTCGGCGGGCGGGCAAGACTGGGTGCAGGTGATCGCGCTCTCACGCCCCACGCAGGGACGCATGGAGACCATCGGACGCGCCATGCCTGTGCCAGGAATGCGCGCCGGACTGAGCCTGCTCGGAGCCTCCCGCTTGGCCGCAGCCTGCGGAGCCGAGAGGGGCACGACGGTCACACTGGGCCGCTACGCCAGCCGCACCGATTATGCGATCGTGCGCGACGGCGATCCGATCTTGGTCGCGTCCAGCAAGGCCGAATCGATTCCCAATGCCGCCTTTACCCTACTGCGGCTGCTGGACCGCATCGGCGCCGCACCAGCCGACGTGCAGTCGGCGTTCGTCTACGGCGATGCGGCTCGCCCCGACGACCTCGACGCGCTTCCGCACGTGTTCGCTCGCCCCTTCGAACCGCTCAATCCGCTGCGCGCCCTCCTCGTAGACGACCCCGACGCCGCCGATCCGTTCGAGGTATCCGCCTACGCGCCCGTCGTCGGCGCGGCGCTCTAGATGCGCGTCACGGGCGGCGAACTGCGCGGGAGAACCATCCAGACTCCCAAAGGCGACCGAACGCGCCCGACGACCGACAAGACGCGTCAGGCCCTGTTCAACCTGCTCCAGTCGCGCCTGACGCTGGCCGGAGCGTCCATACTCGACCTGTTTTGCGGATCGGGTGCGTTGGCTTTGGAAGCGCTGAGCCGAGACGCGACTCACGCTACGCTGGTCGAACGCCACGGCCCGACGCTCGCCCTCGCCCGCACGAACGCCGACACGCTCGGCCGGTCCGGCGCCTGCACGTTCGTCCGAGCGGACGCGCTGAGGTGGATCGAAGACGCACCGGCCCGCTTCGACCTGATCGTCGCCGATCCGCCCTACGCGCTCGCCGAGTTGCCCGCTCTGCCCGACCTGCTGCTTCCGCTGCTCGCGCCCGGCGGCGTCGTCTCCCTCGAAAGCCCAACCGAGACGGACTTCGACGGCCATGCGTCCCTACTCGTCTCGCGCGTCTACGGAGGCACGCGGGTATCGCTCTTCGGAGCGGATTAGCGGCAGGCAACTGCCCAACTCTCCGACTGTCATCACGAGCGCAGCGCGGCGATCTCCAGCGTCCGCCGATAGTTCGGAGATTGCCACGCCGCGGTGCGCGTCGCGGTGACAAGACTCAGTATTCTGCGCTTCGTCCTCCGTCGCATCCAACCCACTGCTCATGCCCCGCGCCCTCTATCCCGGCACGTTCGATCCGTTCACGCTCGGCCACTTGGACGTGCTCACACGCGCCGTCGCCCAGTTTGGCGAGGTCGAGGTTACCGTCGCCGTCAACTCGTCCAAACAGACGCTGTTTACCGCCGACGAGCGGTGCGATCTGATCCGTTCGTGTGCGTGTCAGGCCGGACTCGAAGGCGTGACGGCGGTTGCGTTCGAGGGACTACTCGTCGACCATGCCCAGGCGTCAGGGGCGAGCGTGCTGGTGCGGGGGCTGCGGCAGGTGAGCGATTTCGACTACGAGTTTCGGATGGCACTGGCCAACCGCCGATTGTCGCCCGGACTCGAAACCGTCTTCCTGATGACCAGTGAGGCGCACGCCTTCGTCAGCGCGTCGATCGTGCGCGACGTGCACCGGTGGGGCGGTGAGGTCGGCCTTTTCGTGCCTTCGATCGTCGCCGACGCGTTGGCGCAGAAAGCCGGGCGCCGCTAAGCCGACCGCAAATCGGGCGGGAGCAAGCTTGTGGCGTCCGTAGTTTTGACGCCTAACCCGCCTTTCCGCCTGCCCATGTCCGAGATCGAGTTCAACCCCAACGTCGCGGCCATGCGCCCCTCGGCCACGCTCGCGATGACGGCGCGTGCCAAAGCGCTGCAAGCGGCCGGGCGCCCCGTCATCAGCCTGAGCGCCGGAGAGCCGGACTTCGACACGCCCCAGCCGATCATCGAGGCGGGAGCCGCCGCCATGCGCGGCGGATGGACGCACTACACGCACAACCAGGGCTTAGTCGAACTGCGCGAGGCCATCGTCGACAAGTTGGCGCTGGGCGGCGTTCGGGCGAGCATCGACCAGATCGTATGCTCCAACGGCGCCAAGCAGAGCGTCGCTCAGGCCGTTCTGGCGCTGGTGCGGCCCGGCGACGAAGTGCTGATCCCGGCGCCCTACTGGGTCAGCTACCCCGAAATGGTGCGCCTAGCGGGCGGCGTTCCGCGCGAAGTGCTCGCGACGGCCGAGGCCGAGTACAAGCTGACGCCGGACCAGCTCAGAAGTGCGCTGACGCCCAAGACGCGTCTCCTCTTTCTCAACTCGCCGTCGAACCCGACCGGGGCCGTCTACTCGGGCGACGAATTGGAAGCGCTCGCCGCCGTCCTGCGCGACTTTCCCGACGTGTGGATTCTGTCGGACGAGATCTACGAGCACGTCATCTTCGACGCCACGCACGTCTCGATTGGCAGCATGGACAGTATGGCCGAGCGCACGATCACGGTCAACGGCTTCTCGAAAGGCTACGCAATGACCGGTTGGCGGCTGGGTTACCTCGCTGCACCACTGGCCGTCGCCAAGGCCGTCAGCAAGATCCAGAGCCAGTTCACGTCCGCCCCGTCGACGATCACGCAGAAAGCCGGAGTCGCCGCGCTGCTCATGGATAACGGACCGATCCGCACGATGGTCGCCGCCTTCCGCGAGCGCCGCGACTACATGCTCGCTCGCCTCAACGCCATCGACGGCCTGACGACGCCCAAGCCCGAGGGCGCGTTCTACCTCTTCCCCGACATCGGCGCATTCCTGGGCTCCCAATCGCCGACCGGAAGGCTGATCGAGTCGTCCGAAGAGTTGGCGTTCTACCTGCTCGAAGATCACGACGTAGCGCTCGTCCCCGGCGAAGGGTTTGGCGCGCCGACGGGCATCCGCCTGTCCTACGCCGCCAGCCTCGGCACGCTCGAAACGGCGATGAACCGAATCGAAACCGGCCTCAAAGCCCTCACGCCGATGGAGGAGTGAGCACCCAACCCTTCCCCACGACCGCCCCTTGACCTTTGTCACTGCGAGCGAAGCGTGGCAGTCTCCCAGCTAGCCGCTGACGCCGGAGATCGCCGCGTCACTCCGTTCCTCGCGATGACAAAACTGGAAAGCCCGGCGCGTTGGGCCCGTACTCCTTGCCACCCCTGCGGGCGAGATGAATCTGGCCCCTACGACCAAATCTGACGATATGCGCATTCTGCTGAAAGGGGCTACCTGCGTGCTGCCCGGCGAAACGGTGCGGACCGACGTGCTGATAGACGGCGGCACGATCGCGCACGTCGGCGTTCCGGCTGGCGCGCGCGTCGATAAAACGGTCGATTTGACCGGGCTGCACCTGCTGCCGGGCGTCGTCGACGATCAGGTGCACTTTCGCGAACCCGGATTGACGCACAAGGAAGATTTGGAAACGGCCAGCCGCGCGTGTGCCAAGGGCGGCGTGACGACGTTTCTCGAGATGCCCAACACCGTTCCCGCCGCGACGACACAGGCTTTGCTCGACCAGAAGTACGATCTGGCGCAGCAGAAATCGCGCGTCAACTACGGCTTCTACATCGGCGCGACGCCCACCAACATCGCCGATCTGACGGCGGCCACGCGCACGCCCGGCATCAAGATCTTCATCGGCTCGTCGACCGGAGATTTGCTCGTCGACGACCAGGACGCGCTCGAACGCATCTTCGCTCAAACGACACTTCCAATAACGGCGCATTGCGAGGACGAAGCCACCGTAAGGGCCAACTTCGCCCGGTTGAGCGGCGGCAGCGTCCCGCGCGATCACCTGCGCATCCGCGATCACCAGGCAGCCATCGTCTCGACACGCCGCGCGCTCGACCTGGCACGTCGGCACAAGCACCGCTTCCACCTGCTCCACGTCACGACGGCAGCCGAAGTCGACCTGCTGCGCGAGGTAGCCCAAGACCCCGAGATGAGCGGCCTGATCACGGCCGAAGCCTGCACGCCGCACCTGTCGTTTTCGGATGCCGATTACGAACTGCTGGGCACGCGCCTGCTACAGAATCCGTCGGTCAAAACGGCAGCCGACCGCGACGCTCTCTGGTCTGGACTTCTCGACGGCACGCTCCAGGTCGTCGCGACGGATCACGCGCCGCATACCGTCGAAGAGAAAGCGCGTCCCTACGGTCAAGCGCCGTCCGGTATGCCGAGCATCGAGAACAGCCTCGCTTTCCTGCTCCACGCGCACAACCAGGGCCGTTGTACGCTCCAGCAAATCGCCGAATGGACCAGCCGAGCGCCTGCCGACATCTGGCAAATTCAGGGCAAAGGACGCATTGCTGAGGGCATGCACGCCGACTTGGTCGCCGTCGACCTGAACAAATCGCAGACCATCCGCAACGCCGACCAACTCACGCGCGCCGGATGGAGCCCGTGGGACGGCGAGACGTGGACCGGCTGGCCCGTCGGCACCTGGGTGATGGGCAGACGCGTGTTCTGGCACGGCGCCATCGACGATGCGGTACGCGGCGACGAGGCGACGTTTGGCGACTGAGGGTTGAGTCGGGAGATCGCCACGCTTTGCTTGCGATGACAAGGTGGAGCGCGGTGAGGTAGACTGGAATGTTGGAAGTACGTAGGACTCGGCCTGACCTCGGTTCGGCGAAACAGACGCAGAGTGGAGAGAGCGTCAAGAAGCCGTTCGTGTTTGAGCGAGCTTGCGAGCGAGTTGGAACGGGTTCAGCGAACGCAGCGCCGCGTCAGCCGAAGTGTCACTGACACGGAGCGAGTCCAGCCTTGATCTTTTGCTCTCTTTTGCATCAGGCAAAAGAAGGCCCCGCGCAGCGGAAGCGGATAAGCAAGAGCACTTTCGGATCTACAGAGCGGTCGTGGATTCCTGCCTGCGCAGAAATGACGGCTAGAGGAGCACGTACCGATCCGCCATTCTGAACCTGCTCGCTCCACCGAAGTCAGCATGACCGGAGCAACGTAGCTTCCACCTCATCCAACCCCACCGCCATGAAACTCGTCGCCTGGAACGTCAACTCCATCCGCGCGCGCCACGACCGCGTTCTCGCCTTCCTCGAGCGCGAGCAGCCCGATGCACTTTGCTTGCAAGAGACCAAAGTGACGGACGACGTTTTCCCGTTCGACGCGCTCAGAGAAGCGGGTTACCACGCCGCGGCGTATGGGCAGAAGACGTACAACGGCGTCGCGATCATCAGCCGCGAGGAGCCGCAGAACGTCGCGATCGGCTTCGATGATGGCGACGACGAGGATCCCCAAGCACGCCTGATCGCCGCCGATGTCGCAGGCGTCCGCGTGATCTCGGGCTACTTTCCCAACGGAAAATCGGTGGGTACGGACAAGTGGCACTACAAGCTGGCGTGGATGAAGCGCCTGCGCGCCTACCTCGATCGGTTCGGCAAAGATCAACCCATCGCGCTGCTGGGCGACTACAACGTGGCGCCCGAGGACGAGCGCGACATGGCCAACCCGGACAAATGGCAGGGCTCCGTTTTGGCTCACGAAGAGGCGCGCGCCGGAATCACCGCCCTGCGCGACTGGGGCCTGATGGACGCCGTCCGCTTGGTCGATCACGGGCCTGGGCCGTGGAGCTGGTGGGACTATCGGACGATGGGCTTCCAGCGCGGCGACGGTCTGCGCATCGACCACGTCTACGTGACACCGCTGCTGGCCCGCAAAGTCGCCGATGCCTACGTCGACCGCGACGAGCGGCGCGACACGAGCAGCCAGGAAGGCGGCAGCAAGCCGAGCGATCACGCGCCGGTCGTGGTCGTGTTGGAGCCGTGAGCCGTCTCGCGCGCATTCCGATCGAAGCGTGGGCGTGGATGCTTGGGTTGGCTCTGGTGGCGGCGCTGGATCCTGGCGCGAGCGGCTGGTTCACCATCTGCCCATTCGACTGGATCGGCGACGCTCTGGGCGTTTCCTTCTGCCCCGGATGCGGGTTGGGACGCGCGATAGGGCATCTGGCGCGAGGTGAGTGGTTGGCGTCGTGGCGGGCGCATCCTCTGGCCGTTCCCGCCGTAGTTTTACTGACGTGGCGCGCCGCGACACTCGCTGGACGCGCCGTTCAGCCCACCCCTCTTCTCCCCTCCTGATGTCCCGTATCATCCGCTACATGCCCGAACTCGAAGGCGACGAACAGGTCGAAGTTGCCCGCCTGATCGGTTCGATGAGCGATCAGCAAGTCGAGCAGTTTTCGCACGCCTATCGCAGCCGCCGCAAAGACCCGAGCACGACGCTGATCCTGACGCTGCTGGGCTTTTTCATCGTCGCCGGAGTGCAGCGCTTTTACGTCGGGCAGATGGGCATGGGCCTGCTCTACCTGTTCACGGGCGGCCTCTGCTTGGTCGGCACGATCCTCGACACGATCAACCACAAGAAGCTGGCCGCCGAGTTCAACATCCGCCAGGCGCGCGAGGTGGCTCAGCTCGTTGGCTGAACAGTAACGAGACCGATCCGCCGAGCCATTTTTCGAATCGATACCGGGCGTCGCGTTGCGAAATCGCCGTCCGCGTCGCATCTTGACATTCTCTCCGGGCATTCCGCCCTCCCCTCTCCTTGCGGCAGGTACCGACCTGCGACTATTCGATGAGCTATTCGAACGACGACAACCGCGGCGGTGGCCGCGACGACAACCGCGGTGGCGGTAACAACCGTGGCGGTGGCCGCGACGACAACCGCGGCGGTGGAGGCGGATACCGCGGCGGCGGCGGCGGTGGCGGGTATCGCGGCGGAGGCGGCGACAACCGCGGCGGCGGCGGCGGTGGATACAACCGCGGCGGCGGCGGCGGCGGTGGCGGATACCGCGGTGGCGGTGGAGGCGGATACCGTGGCGGCGGTGGTGGCGGCGGCAACCGGCGCGACGATGAGCGCGACGAGGTCCACTCGGTACGCGTTCCCGCAGGCAAGCGCACCTACTTCTTCGACGTCAAGAAGACGCGCAGTGGCGACGATTACTTCCTCAACATCGTCGAGAGCCGCCGCGATCGCGAGGGCGAAGGCTTCCGCAAGACCAAGATCCATTTGTATAAGGAGGACTTTGGCAAGTTCATCGCCGGCCTGCACGAAGCCGTCGCCCACGTGCGCGACGAGTACCTGCCCGACTACGACTTTCGCGGCATGCCCGAGCTGACCAAACCCGACGATGTCGATGGCGACGACGACGAGGGCTATGACGACCGCGAAGAATACTAGGCCTCTGCACGTCCCGACCTGAGCGATCTCTCGCTCACCCCGCACGAAGCTCCGCCGCCCAACAGGTAGCGGGGCTTCGCTGCGTTTTGCGCGGCACGTCTTGAAGCGCGCGTGCAGCCGAATCCTCTCAGCCCGACGCCGGGTTGCGCCTGTTTCTACCTACCCGCCCGCATGCTCCTCCAGATCGTCCCCGCCGCCGACGTCGATACCCGCTTGGAGCGTGTGCTCAGCCGCACGGCGGCTTCCAGCCCCGAAGTCGACGCGGCCGTGCGAGACATCCTGAGCGATGTGCGCACCCGAGGCGACGCAGCCCTGTTCGACCTGACCGAGCGGTTCGACGGTGTCCGGCCCGATGCACTCCGCGTGCCGATCGATGTCATGGAGCGCGCGCTGAGCGAGTTGGATGAAGACTTGCGCGCCATACTTGAAGTCGCCGCCGCTAACGTGCGGCGCTTCCACGCACGCCAAGTCGAGCAGTCGTGGTTCGCCGACGAGCCGGACGGCGTGATCCTGGGCCAGCGCATCGTGCCGATGGAGCGCGCCGGACTGTACGTGCCGGGCGGGACCGCCTTCTACCCGTCGAGCCTGATCATGAACGCCATCCCGGCTCAGACGGCGGGCGTCGCCAGCATCGCCGTGGTCTCGCCGCCGCAGCCAGACGGCCTGCCGCACCCGACCGTGATGGCTACGGCGCGCCTGCTCGGCCTGGACGAGGTCTATGCCGTCGGAGGCGCTCAGGCGATCGGCGCGCTGGCGTTCGGTACCGAGAGCGTCGCGCGTGCCGACGTGATCGTTGGACCGGGCAATGTCTACGTGTCTACGGCCAAGAAGCAGGTCTACGGCCAGGTCGCCATCGACAGCGTCGCCGGGCCGAGCGAAATCGTTGTCATCGCCGACTCGGGCGCCGACGCCACGCACGTCGCCGCCGATCTGCTGAGCCAGGCCGAGCACGACACCAGAGCATCCGCCATCCTGCTGACACCGTCGCAAAGTCTGGCCGAGCGGGTCCAGGCCGAAGTCGAACGATTGGCCGCCCTGCTGGCCCGCCGCGATCAGATCGCGCCCGCCCTGCGCGACTACAGCGCCGCCGTCGTTACCGGCACGATGGAAGAGGCGATTGCGCTTTCGAACCGCTTGGCTCCTGAACATCTGGAGATCCTGACGGCCAATCCGTGGGAGATTCTGCCGCGCATCCGCCACGCCGGAGCCATTTTCCTGGGCGACGCCAGCAGCGAACCCGTCGGCGATTACTTCGCCGGTCCCAACCACGTCCTCCCGACCGGCGGAACGGCCCGTTTTGCATCGGCGCTGGGCGTCCACGACTTCGTTCGACGCCAGTCCGTCATCGCGTATTCGGCCGAACGCCTCGCCAAGACCGGTCCGCAGATCGTCCGCTTTGCCCAGGCCGAAGGATTGGACGCGCACGCCCTGGCAATCCGCACACGGCTCGAAAACATATGACCTCGCTCCCGACACCGATCGCCGCATGAATACTCCGCTCTCCGACGTTATCGACCAGATTCGCCCGCAGATCCGCGCGCAGCATCCGTACATCGTCGGCATGCCTCCGGCGATCGACGTGAAGCTGAACCAGAACGAGAGTCCGTTCGACCTCGACCCCGACTTCAAGCGCGACCTGACCGAGCGGCTGCTGGCCGAGCCGTTCAACCGGTATGCTACCGAGCAACCCGAGCGGTTGCGCGCCGCGTTCGCCCATCACCTCGGCGTCGATGCGGATCAAGTCGTCATTTCCAACGGCTCGAACGAGTTGACGTACACGCTCGGCTTGTGCTTCGTCGGCTCAGGGCGGAGCGTGGTGCTGCCGCGCCCGATGTTCGCGTTGCACGAGAAAGTCGTCCATCTCTACGGCGGCGAGCTGGTGAGCATCGGCCCGCGCGAGGACCTGACGTTCGACGCCGAGGCAGTCGAGGCCGCCGTTCGCGCGCATCGCCCCACGCTCACCGTCCTGACGACGCCCAACAACCCGACCGGGCTGGAGATGACGGCAGACGAAATCGACCGGATCGTAGCGGCGGCAGCGCCGGGCGTCGTCGTCGTCGACGAAGCGTATGCCGAATTCATGACTCAGCCCTCGGCCCTGCGCCTGATCGGCGACTGGCCCAACGTGCTCGTGATGCGGACGTTCAGCAAAGCGTTCGGGCTGGCGGGCGTGCGGCTGGGCGCGCTGATCGGAAATGCCGACCTGATTGCCGAGATCGGCAAGAGCCTGCTGCCGTTCACCGTCGACCGATTGGCCGAGGAGATCGGGCTCGCCGTCCTCGGGCGAAGCGACATGACCAGCGAACACGTCGCCGGCATCGCGCGCGAGACGCAGCGGCTGTACGACGCGCTCCAGGCGATGGACGGTGTCCACGTCGTGCCGACGGCGGCCAACTTCATGCTGTTCAAGACACGCCTCGCCGCAGACAATACCGTAGATCGGCTGGCCGCGCACGGCGTGTTGGTGCGCAACGTGAGCGGCTACGCCGACCTCGCCGGATACGTCCGCGTGAGCGCAGGCACGTCGGACGAGAACACGCAATTTCTGCGCGCGTTGGAAACCGTCTTGGGCGCCTAGCCTTTCGCCCTAGCGTCTCTCTCCGTACCCACTCGCCTCCATCCGATGAGCTTGATCCCCGTAGAAATCGTTGCGCTGTCGACCTATCCCACGTCTGGGCAAGGTTACGCGCTCGTGTTGGAGGAGTCGGGCGGATCGCGGCGGTTGCCCATCGTGATCGGAGGCTACGAAGCCCAAGCGATCGCGCTCGAACTCGAAAAGATCAAGCCGCCGCGTCCCCTGACGCACGATCTGATCAAGACGTGCATCGAAAAGCTCGGCGCCGACGTGGACGCCATCGTGGTCGACGAACTGCGCGAGGGGACGTTCTTTGCCAAAATTCGCTATACGCAGTCGGGTGTCGAGGACGAGTTGGACGCGCGCCCATCGGACGCCATCGCCATTGGCGTGCGGCTTGGAGTGCCGATTTTCGTCGACGAGAGCGTGATGGAGCAGGCCGGTGTCGAGCGTGAGGACGAAGGTCTTGCAGGCGTTGGCGAACCATCGCTCGGAGGCGGCGATGAGGGCGAAGATGCCGAGCCGGTCGTGCCGATGACGCGCGCCGAGAAGATCGAATCGCAGTTGCAGACTGCTATCGAGGAGGAGGATTACGAGCGCGCCGCCAAACTCCGCGACGAGTTGACGAGCCTGCAAGCCAGCGGTCAGTCCAACTAAGGGCGCTGAGCGCCTAGAGACCGCCGACCGAATGGACGCGCTCCCCTACGACCGGCTGCCGAGCGCAACCAGCGTGTTTGCCGACTATACGCAGGGCCGAGGCGGCATACGCGCATTCTACGACCACCCGCCCACAGTCGAGACGGTCGAAGCCGTAGCCCACGCTGCCGCCGCACGGAGCGTGCCGCACACCGCCGTCGCTCGCATCTTACGCGCGCAGGCCGAACGCTGGGACGCATTGGACTCGGCCCGCGCTGACGCCATCGACCTGCTCGGCCAGCCAGACGCCGTTGCCATCGTGACGGGGCAGCAAGTCGGTGTGCTGGGCGGCCCGCTCTACACGCTCTACAAAGCGATGACGGCCATCCGGCTCGCTCGGCATCTACGCGACAACGGATTGTCAGCCGTCGCCGTCTTCTGGCTGCACGGCGAGGACCACGACGTAGACGAGATCGCTCAGGTAGGCATCGGAACGGACACCGGCGTTCGGCCGATGCGGCTCGACGTGCCCGGCCCAACCGGCGCCGCTAACGGACCCGCCGGACTCCTCTCCGCTCGCTCGGTCGACGCGCTGATCGACCAGGTCGCCGACGTTCTGCCCCACTCCGATGCGCACCGCAATGCCACGCTCGCTCTGCTCCGCCGATGCTACTCGAGCGGCAATCTAACGGACGGGCTGGCGCGCCTGCTGGACGCGCTGCTTCCCGAATCGGGGTTGATCCTGCTCGACGCCACCGATCAGGCGTTCAAACCGCACCTCGCCCAGCTCTTCGCGGCCGACGTTGCCAACGGCGAGCGCGTCGCGTCGGAAGTCGCCGAGCAGACCGAGCGGTTGGTCGCGGTTGGTGGCAGCGCGCAGATCCACGTCGCTCCGACCAACCTGTTTTACCTCTCGGAAGAAGGACGCCTGCCCATCGACCAGACCGGTAAACGTTTCGTCACGCGCGGTGGATCGACGCGGTGGACCAGCGCAGCGACACTGTCGGCAGAGATTGGCACGCATCCCGAGCGCTTCAGCCCCAACGTCGCGCTCCGGCCGATGGCGCAAGACGTGCTGCTACCTACGGCCGCATACGTCGCCGGGCCGGGTGAGGCCGCCTACTACGCCCAACTGCGCCCTGTCTACCGCGCGCACGACCTGCCGATGCCGGTCATCTTCCCGCGCGCCAGCCTGACGCTCGTCCCGCCCGCCGCGCGCCGCCTAATGAGCCGCCATGGTCTGACGCTGCCCGACTTGCAGGGCGCCGATGTGGAGCGCGCGCTGCACCGCTTGGCCGGAGAGCGGATGACGCGCAGCCAGCAGGACGCGTTCGACTATGCCCGAGACCAGATCGGCGCCGCGTTCGCTGCTCTCGAAGCAACGGCTGACCGGCTGGACATCGAACCTACGGTTCAGGCTACACGCGTGCGTATCGACCGCGAGTTGGACCGCCTCCACTTGCGCGCCGTCCGATCCGCTCGCAAACAGGCTACAGATTTGGAAGCCGCTTACCTACGCGCCCGCGCCCTCGTTTCGCCCGGCGGCGCGCCCCAGGAGCGCGCGCTATCGGCCGTCTCGTTCCTGTCTGCTTACGGCGCCGACGTGTTCGCCAACCTGCTCTCCGAAGTGCCACTCGACCCAACCGCGCACCACACCGTCGACCTCGCGTAGATCGCTCGTTTCGACCGAAGCGATAGTGCGCACCCTTTCACCACCTGCCATGCCGCTGTTTTCCCCACTCATCGAACAGGCGGCCGAACTCGCTGCCGAGTGGCACGACGGCACGTACCGCAAAGGTCGGTGGCGCGAGCCGGTCTTCGTCTTGACCGATGGCACACATCCGCGCATCCCGATGATGGCGCACGTGGCGACCGTCGCGATGACGGTTCAGCGCGCCGGGTGGGACGACGAGACGGTCGCCGCCGCCTACTTGCACGATACCATCGAGGACGCGCACGCATCGGGGATTCAGATGCGCGCCGAAGTGCTGACCCATCTCGTCGGCGAGCGTGTGGTGGCGCTGGTGCAGTCGGTGAGCGAGCCCGTCGCCGCGCCCGGATCGCCGCTGCTCCGCTGGCAGGAGCGCAAAGACGGCTACCTCGAAGCGCTGCGCGCCGGACCGCCCGAATCCGCGGCCATTAGTCTGTCCGACAAGCTCCACAACCTCTGGACGACCTGCGAAAGCCTGACCGCAGGCGTCGACGTGTTCACCTCAACGCCCACGCGTCGCGGCCTGAGCGCCGGACCCGACCGCCAACGCTGGTTCTACCTCGCCGTACTCGAAGCGACGGATCACCACGCCGACGAGCGCCTCGACATGCTGCGGAGGGAGTTGCGCGAGCAGTTGAAGCGCTTCGATCAGTTGACGGGCCACAGCGCCTAGCTCATCCCCAGCCCAGCAACGTTCCGCCCTGGTACACGGCGAGCGAAAACAGGTAGGCGAGCGCAAACATGTAGCCCCACATCACGGCGGGCCAGAACCACGAGTTGAGTTCGCGCTTGGCGATGGCGAGCGTGCTCATGCACTGCAAGGCAAACACGAAGAACACCAGCAGGCTGACGGCGACGAGCGTCGTGAAGACGGGCGTGCCGTCGGGATAGGTGTCGGCTTTCAAGGCGTCTCGGAGCGACAAGCTGTCTTCGCCTTCGTCGGCTCCAGCGCTGTAGAGCGTGGCGAGAGTGCTCACGATGACCTCGCGCGCGGCGAATGAGGCCAGAAGTCCAGCCGATATCTTCCAGTCGAAGCCCAACGGCGCCATGACCGGCTCGATCCAGTGTCCCAATCGTCCGACATAGCTGTTGCGCACCTGATAGCCCGCCATCTCGTTCTGGACAATCAGGAACTCGGCATCGGCCGCGTCGACGGCGGACTGCGCGGACTCGGCCGACGTGTCGCCTAACTCGGCTTTCTGACCGTCGATGTCGATGCGGAGTTGGCTCTCTTGCGCGCGGTTGATGGCGGCCTCGGCCTGCTCCGCTCGGCCCGACAGCTCGGCCGGAATCTCGACCTTGGGATAGCTCGCCAAGAACCAGAGCACGATCGACAGCACGAAAATGATCTTTCCGGCCCTCACGACGAACAGTTTGCTGCGATCGTACATGCGGCGCGCGAGCAGCTTCCACATCGGCATTCGATAGGGCGGAAGCTCCATCACGAACGCCGACCCTTCGCCCTTGAACACGAAACGCTTCAACGTCCACGCGGCGACAAACGCCATCAGCGTCCCCAGCACGTACAACCCCGCCATCGCCAGTCCCTGATAGCCGAACCCCAGCAGCGCGCCCGATGGGATGAAAGCGCCGATGAACAGCACGTAGACCGGCAGTCGGGCCGAGCAGCCCTGGAGCGGTACGACCATGATCGTCAGAATGCGGTCGCGCTCGTCCGACAGCGTCCGCGCCGCCATGATGCCCGGAATCGCGCAGGCGTAGGCCGACAGCATCGGCACGACCGAAGCGCCCGACAGGCCGACGCGCCGCATCGCGCGGTCCATGATGAACGCCGTGCGGGCCATGTAGCCGGTGTCCTCCATCAGGCCCAGGAAGAAGAACAGCAGCAGGATCTGGGGCAAAAAGATCAGCACGTTGCCGACACCCGACAGTCCACCTTCGACCAGCGCGTCCTCGAATACGCCGTCGGGCAGGATTGAGCGCAGGCCGCTTCCGGTCGCCTCGACGAGCCATTCAATAGCGTCCATCGCCGGGACTGCCCACGTGAAGACTGCCTGGAAGATGAGCAGCAACACGGCCCCGAAGATCAGCGGTCCCCAGATGCGGTGAGTCACGACGGCGTCGATCTTGTCCGACAGCGACTGCTCGCCTGGATCCGTCGTGCGCGTAACGGCGGCCTGGGCGACCGGCCCGATCCATCCGTAGCGGCCCGACATCTCGGCCATCTTGTACGGCACGTTGCGCGCTTCTAGATCGATGCGAGCGAAACGAACGGCGTCGACGAATTCGGGCGATTGGTCGAACGCATCGAGTTGCACGTCCGACGTGAGCGAGCCCAGGGCCAGCGCGCGCAGACGAGCGGGCGTCAAATCCGGTTCGATGGCCGACAGTTTATGCGTCAGCGCTTGGAGCTTTTCGTCGACGGCAGGCATCATCGGCCAGTCGACGCCCTGGGCAGGCGGCGGCGGGTCCAGCGCTGCTCGGCGTAGTGCGTCGATCCCCGCTCCGCCACGCGCCGCCGTTTTGACGACCGGAACGCCGAGTTCTCGCGAGAGCACATCCACGTCGATGCTCAGCCCCAGGTCGCGCGCGGCGTCCATCATGTTGAGCGCGACGACGGTCGGCAAGCCCAGGTCGAGCACCTGAGTCGCGAGGTATAGGTTGCGCTCGAGGTTGGTCGCGTCGAGCACGCAGATCACCACGTCGGGCGGCGGCTCGCCCGCGATGCGGCCCGTCAGCGCGTCGAGCGCCACGCGCTCGTCGACCGACTTGGGGCTCAGGCTGTAGGTGCCGGGAAGGTCGACTACCTCCGGTAGACTCACAGAGGGGTCGTCGCCTGTTGCACGTTTGAGTTTGCCCGATGCCCGCTCGACGGTCACGCCCGGATAGTTCGCCACTTTCTGCGCGGCACCTGTCAGCGCATTGAAGAGCGTCGTCTTGCCGACGTTCGGGTTGCCCGCCAGCGCGATCGTTCGGACGCGCGTCTCAGTTGGAATCAGAGGTTCGGTCATCACACGTCAAGAACGTTCGACCTGGACGCGCGCCGCCTCTTCGCGCCGGATCGACAGGTGAAAGCCTCTGACGCGCAGGTCCATCGGATCGCCCAACGGAGCCAGCCGCACCACATCGACGCGCGTGCCGGGCAGCAGGCCCATCTCCATCAGGCGCGGCGAGGCATCGGCGGCGAAGCCGGTTATCGTGACGGACGTTCCGGCGGCAATCTGATCCAGTGTCGTCTGCACGCGCCTCAGCTATCGCCCGCGCGCTCGGCGAGCATGCACATCGCCACTTCTCGGCACAGCGCCACGCGCGCTTCGCCCAGTCCAAGCATGCACTTGCCGTCGTTGGCGAGCAGGCAGACGCTGCATCCCTCGCGCACGCCGACTTCGCGCAGCCGCGTCGAGGTCTTCTCGTCCGTTCCCAGAAAGCACAGCCGAACCGTTTCTCCGGCGCGGAACGTGGTCAGCGGAGCAGGAAACATGAGCAGAGTCGTTGGCGGGTTTAGACTGAATCTACGCTACGAGAGGCGACCTGTTCACGCCAACTCGTTGGGATTCTCTAACTGAGCACAAAAGCCGCGTCCCTCAGAGTCCCAATCCGCTCAGGTCAATGTCTTTCAGGTCAGCTTCGGTCGGCTCGGGGCGTTGGAGCGCGACGATGGCGCCGTGGTAGACGATGAAGTAGCGACGCTCGGCGAGCACGATCTCGACGGCTTCCTTGCGCAGAAAGAACGCGTCGTCGCCCGGCTGCGCCTGGAGCGGCAGGTAGCGCACGCTGGGCACCTCGCTCCACGCTTCGGACGCGGTGAACTCAGGATTGGCCGTCAGATAGCCTGGCCCGACTTTCACCACACGCCCACTGCCGATGCGCTCCTTCTCTGCCACGCTCGCGGGCAGATACAAGCCGCTGCGCGTCTGCTTCTCCCCCGCGTCCGGGTCGATCAGCACGCGGTCGCCGACCAGGTGGAGGGAGCGGAGCGGGTTGGCGGCCACGGACGGGAGTGAGTTTAGGCGGCGTAATCGTAGAAACCCTTGCCGCTCTTGCGTCCCAGGTGTCCGGCGGCGACCATCTTGCGCAGCAGCGGGCACGGACGGTACTTGTCCTCGCCCAGTTCGCGGTGCAACACTTCCATGATCGACAGACACACGTCGAGTCCGATAAAGTCGGCGAGCACCAACGGCCCCATCGGATGCGCCATGCCCAGCGTCATGACCGTATCGACGGCCTCGGGTGTGGCGACGCCTTCCATCACGCAAAACATCGCCTCGTTGAGCATCGGCATCAGCACCCTATTGCTCACAAAACCCGGCGCGTCGTTGACTTCGGTCGGCACCTTGCCCAGCTTCTCGGCTAGCACTTCAATGGCAGCGTACGTCTCGTCCGAAGTAGACAAGCCGCGCACGACTTCGCACAGCTTCATGACCGGGACCGGGTTGAAGAAGTGCATCCCAATCACCTGCGCAGGGCGGCCGGTGGCAGCGGCGATCGTCGTGATCGAAATCGACGAGGTGTTCGACGCGAGGATGGCGTGCGATGGCGCCGACTGATCCATTGCGGTGAACAGCGCGGCCTTGACGGCGGGATTCTCGGTCGCGGCCTCGACGACCAGATCGGCGTCGGCGATGCTCGTCGCCAGATCCGTCGCGCAGGCGATGCGGGCGAGCGTGCCCACCTGATCGGCCTGGGTGATGCGCTCTTTCTTGACCTGCCGGGCAAGGTTTTTGTCGATGGTGCTCAGTCCGTTGTCGAGGCGGTCTTGGTCGAGGTCGATCAGGGTGACGCGGAAGCCGTTCTGGGCGAAGACGTGGGCGATGCCGTTGCCCATGGTGCCTGCGCCGATGACGGCGACGTGTTCGATGGTCATAGAGAAAGTTGAAAATGTGGAAGCGCCGTTGCATGCAACGGCGGTACGGGAGGCGGCGGGGCCGGTGGATTGCTTGCTAGCGACGGGGCATGCCCCGTCGGTACGGACCGGCGATGTCAGACCGCGTTGGAGGCGACGGCGTCGTAGCGGCCGATGTACTTGGGCTCGGCGTTGGGATCGAGGTCGTAGACGTGCGTCGGGTTGTTCTGCTCGTCGACGAGGACGACGCGGGGTTCGTGCGATTGGGCTTCTTCGGGCGTCATGTCGGCGTAGGCGATCACGATGACCTGATCGCCTACGGCCACGTTGCGGGCGGCGGGACCGTTCATGCAGACGACCCTACTTCCGCGCGGAGCGGGTATCGTATAGGTCTCCATCCGGGCGCCGTTGGCGACGTTGAGCACCTGGACGCGCTCGAACGGAAGCAGTTTGGCAGCGTCGAGCAGGTCGGCGTCGATAGTGATCGAGCCTTCGTAGTAGAGGTCGGCTTCGGTGACGCGCAGGCGGTGGAGCTTGCCTTTGAACAGCGTGACGGTCATAGGTCGGTGGTCGCGCCGGAAGCGCTGTCCCGACGCAGAACTATGCTCACGGGGTCGGCACTTCGACGATTACGTTGTCGATGAGACGGGTGTCGCCAAAGTACGCGGCAACGGCGACCAGGAGCCGCTGCCCCGCGCGAAGATCGGTTGCAGGTTGCAAGTCGGGCAGCGTGACGAGTTGAGCGTACTGCACGCGCCCCATCGGCGTCCGGTTGATCCGCGCGGCCAAGCGGGCTTCGATAGCTCTGGGCTCGTCCTCGTCGCGCTCGATCTCGCGGCGCGCGGCCATAAGCGCTTCGTAGATGACCGGCGCTTGGGCGCGCGCGTCGGCGTCCAGGAATCCGTTGCGGCTCGACATCGCCAATCCATCGGTCTCGCGCATCGTCGGAACGGGGAGCAGGTCGACGCCCATCAGCTGCGCCTTGACCATCCGACGCAGGATGAAAAACTGCTGCGCGTCTTTGAGTCCGAACGCCGCCCTGTGCGGCCGGCACACGTGGAGCAGCTTGCTGACCACCGTCGCCACGCCCGTGAAGTGGCCGGGTCGATGCGGCCCGCACAGCTGCTCGCCCAGACTGCCTACGTCGACCGCGATCTGTTCGTCCGGCCCCAGCGGATACATCTCGTCGACGTTGGGCGCGAAGACCGCGTCGACTCCTCCAGCCGCCCGTAGCTTCTCGATATCGGTGGCGAGTTCGCGGGGGTAACGGTCGAAATCCTCGCCCGGAGCGAACTGCGTCGGGTTGACGAAGATCGACACGGTCACGTGCGATGCGGCCGCTCGGGCCTGCTCTACCAGCGACAGATGCCCGTCGTGCAGCGCGCCCATGGTCGGCACGAGCGCCAGACGGTGTCCTGCTCGCCGCGCCATGTCGGCTTCGGCGGTCATGGCGGCTACGGTCGTGTGGATGCGCACAGGCTGGGTGGAATAGTGAAGTGGCGAGTGACTACCGGGGGTACGGAAGAAACTCCTTAGCTGTCACCGCGAGGCTAGAAGTCGTGGCAGTCTCCGTGCTCTGCCGCTACTTCGGAGACTGCCACGCCGCTCCGCTGCTCGCAGTGGCAAAGTGGAGAGGGGTTGAGTTTAGCCTTGGAAAGAGAGTGAGATGGAGTACAGCAGTGCGAGCGATCCGAAGAAGAGTACGCCCCACACCACAGCGGCGATCAAGAAAACTCCGATTCGGCTGGCAAAGCGAGCGCCGGACTCGGGCGACGAGCTTGTCGGTCGGAAGCGAGCGCCCAGCGCGTTAAATCCCCAATCGCTCGCATATCCCAACCAGCGGACTGCAAACGTGCAGGCGACAGCGCAGAGGATGACGGCGGCGCTCTCACTCATGTCATCCAGCCTCTTTCTCGTTGATCGAATTCAGGTCGTGAACGAGGGCGTCCGAGATGCCCATCGCCGAGAAGCCGCCGTCGTGGTAGAGGTTTTGCATCGTCACCATGCGCGTCAAATCGGACATCATCGCGACGGTATAGTCGGCGCACGACTCGGCGTCGGCGTTGCCCAGGGGCGACAAGCGCTCGGCGAAGTCGAACATCGCGTCGAAACCGCTGATGCCGCTCCCGGCCGACGTTTTGGTAGGCGACTGCGAGATCGAGTTGATGCGGATGCCGCGTTTGCCCAGCCTATAGCCGAATGAGCGGACGATGGATTCGAGGAGGGCTTTGGCGTCGCCCATCTCGCTGTACTTGCTGAACACGCGCTGCGCGCCGATGTAGCTCAGCGCCAAGACCGACGCCCGGTCGTTGAAGATCTCGGCCTGGAGTGCGCGCGAGATCATACGGTGCAGCGAGATCGCCGAGATGTCGAGCGTTTTGTGGTACCAGTCGTACTTCAGGTCCTCGTATTCGCGGTTCTTGCGGACGTTCATCCCCATGCCGATCGAGTGAACGAGGAAGTCGATCTTGCCATACTTCTCCGACGCGACGGCATAGAGCGCGTCGATGTCCTGGTCGCTCGTAGCGTCGGCCCAGACGATTTCGGCGCCCGTCGCTTCTGCGAGTTCGTCGACCTGCCCCAGCTTGCGGGCGACCGGCGCATTGGTGATGATGAAGCGGGCACCCTCGCGGTGCGCGGCCTCGGCGATCTTCCACGAGATGCTAGAGGGCAGCAGTGCGCCTGTGATAATGCCTGTTTTGCCGTCGAGAAGATGGGCCATGCCGAGAGTGCGAGTGGGTGAAGCGTAAAGGTACCGCTTCCAGCCCGAACGGTGCCACTCAGCCAAACAGCTCTTGCGACGCGCGCAGCGGCTGGGTCAGGCGGAGCAGGTGGGCGTGCAGCATAGAGTTGGCGGCGACGACGTGCGGGCGGAAGACAGGATCGGCGTCTCCTCGGAAATCGGTGGCGATGCCTCCGCCCTCTTCGATCAGCAAGACCCCGGCGGCTACGTCCCACGGGCTGAGATTGATCTCGAAGAAGCCGTCGAAGCGCCCACACGCCGTCCACGCCAGATCGACAGCGGCGGCTCCATGCCTGCGGACGCCGCGCGTTCGGGCCATCAGCATCTTGAGGACGGCGAGGTATTCGTCGGCGTAGCGCTGGTCTCGGTAGGGGAAGCCGGTCGAGATTAGGCTATCGGCCAGCGTCGGTGTGCGGCTGACGCGGGCAGGTTTTCCGTTAGCCGTCAGGCCTTGACCGCGCGCGGCGCTGAACAACTCGCCCGTCGTCACGTCGAGGACGACTCCGGCGATCGGGCGTCCCTGTTCGACCAGAGCGACGCTGACGGCCCACGGCGGAATGCCGTGCGCAAAGTTGGTCGTACCGTCGAGCGGATCGATGATCCAGCACAGATCGGGCTGCTCGCCCTCCCCCAGCGCCTCCTCCTCCCCCAAGAAGTCGGCGCCGCTGACCGCGCCCTGAAGCGACGCCACGATCGCCCGCTGGGCCGCCACGTCCACTTGGGTCACGAGTTCATTGGTCCCCTTTTCCTCGACCTGCAACTCGGACCGGCGCGGCTCGAAACTGCGGATCACGTCACCACCGGCGCGCGCCGCTTGCTCGGCTCGTCTTCGCGCGCCGGACAGCGCCTGCGCATCTAGCCGCGTCACGACTGAGCGGCTTCGGGAGCGCGATCGGCCGGATCGCCGTAACGGGCGAGGTACCGGTTCCACCAGCCGACGGCGAGCGATAGCAGCAGCGCCGATATAAGGCACACGGCGGCGCTTACCCACGCGATGCGGATCTGCGTGCGGACGACGGGGATCTCGTGGGTCTCCATTTCGGTCACGCCTCGCCCTGAGCGCTCGACTGTCACCGACTGGTCGATGATGACGCGGCGCGACGAGTTCATCAGCACGCGAACGGGAATTGAGTCCGTGCCCACGAGGAACGGCGCGACGGTGTGGGGCAGCGACAGGTTGCGCTCGACGTGCCGCGTGCCGTCGGGCAGTGTGAACGCCAGGTCGGCGTAGTCGTACGTCACGTCCTTGCGCCCCGACGTTTCGACGTGCAGCACCTCGGCCATCATCGGCGTCCCCTCGTTGAGCGTGCGCGTCAGGTCGAGGGGCGCTTTGAGCAGAAACAGGCCATAGACGAGCAGCATCAGCGGCGCGAGCCACAGCAGACGAGCCGTCCAGCTGACGGCGTGAGAGGGCGCGATGGATGCAATCATGCTCGGCAAACCGCGCGTCTTGGACGCTGTTTCCAGTCGCCGGGTGAAGCCGTTACGCGGCTCGAACGGTGAGTTCTTGCAGACCCTCCCACCGCTCGCCTGGCGCAAGATGCACCAGATCGGCGACCTGCGCCGCTTCGACGCACAGCATCTCGCGATACTCGTCATCGGCCATATCCGACAGCGCAGCAGCCCCTTCCTGACAGGGATTCCAGACGACACAGTCAGCGAAGCCGCTCTTGCGCACGTCCACGGCCCGGGCGTTGCCGCCGTCGCGCACCACGATCGCATCCGGCGCACGCTCGTAGACCGAATCGACCAGCCCTCCGATTTCGAGAGCCTCATCGTGTTGGTCGTAGCGCCCATCGGCCGTTTTGTCTCGGAAGCGGACATTTTCCAAGCCGTCGACCGATACGTCGCCGATGTCGCCTACTCGCAGGTAGGTGTGCAGCGCGCAGGTGAACTCAAACGACGCGTCGCTCGCGTTTTGCACGCGGAGCGCAATCCGCAGTTGGTCGGCGCCGACGCGTATTCCGAGGGACAAGGCGAAGCGGTGCGGCCAGATCGCGCGCGTACGTTCGTCATCTCGGAGGCGAAGCGTGAGTGTGTCGCCCGGCTCCGCATCGACGATCGCCCACATCGCCGTGCGCGCGAATCCGTGCTTGGGCAGCGGACCGAGATCGGCGAACTGCGGAAAGATGACCGGGACGCCGCCTCGGATCGAACTGCCGGGCTGAATGACGGCTTGACGGCTCAGAAACAGCACCTCGCCCCCTCCTGCCGGAATCCACGACGTGACGTGTCCGCCTGACAGCGAGACGGCGATGCGGGATCCGTCGCGTTCGACGGTGCGGATGAGGCCGGCTGCATTCATTGCTAGTCGATGAACAGATAGGGTTTCCACGCGGGCTCGACATGACCGACGAAGTCGCGGATAAACATGACGTGCGACGGGCGGAACGGCGGTCGGCGCAGCGGCATCTCGGCCTCGGCGGGCGTGCGGTTGCCCTTGCGGCTGTTGCACCGCGAGCAGGCGGCGACCAGGTTCTCCCAAGTGTCCTTGCCGCCACGCGAACGGGGAAAGACGTGGTCGATGGTGAGCGCTTCGCGGTTGCCGCAATACTGGCAGCGGTGCTCGTCGCGCCTCAGCACGTTCTTGCGCGTCAGCATGATCTTGCGGTACGGCACGCGCGCGTACTGGCGCAGGCGCACGACCGACGGCAGCGGAATCGCGACGCGCTGGGAGCGCACGAACGCGTCCTCGCGGGCATGAATCAGATCGGCCTTTTGCATCAGCACGAGCACGATTGCGCGCTCGACGCCGCACAAGCCCAGCGGGCTGTAATCCGCATTGAGCAGCAAGACCGGCCGCGTCATCGTCGGCGACGGACGCTCGGAGATTTCGGCGCCTAATGCGTGCGCAGACAGTGGATGGGGAACGTAGGTAGCGAAGAGGCTTCCGGGGTTTTCTGGTGAACCGCTGGAGAAAGGTAGGCCAGAACGGACGCCTTTCCAACGCACTAACCGTTCGGTAATCCACGACCTGCGCCAATAATGCGCCGCAGCCCCCGACCTCTCGCTACCGCGCTACGACCGGATCGCCGACACGCATCTCCCCCTGCTGGTCCGGCACCAAGTTCATCCCGAAGATGACGCCGCCGTCCGTCCGGGTGCGAGGCAACCGCGCCATCGTCCGAAGAGGCTCCTTGCTCTGCTCTCCCGTAGCGGGGTCGAGCGTGATGACGCCGCAGCGCACGCACGGTTTGATTGCGCGAAACGATATGCCACCGATCGTGAAACGCGTCATCTCCAGTTCGGCGAATGCGTCCAGCCCTCGCACGACTACGTTGGGCCGAAATCGCAGCATGCCGACGGCAGCATCCAGTTCGCTGTTAAGGGCCGCAAGCGATGCTTCGCTAGTCAACAGCAGCGGGTATCCGTCGGCCAAGCTGACTCTGTCCGAGGGGAAGGTGCGATCGTTCTCGCTGAGGCGGCGGTGTGCTTGGTCGTGCTGATACGTCATCCGCACCGGATAGCCCAGCCAATCGGAGAGCCACGCGTCGGCATCGGCGGCGCGGCGTACCGGTGAGCCTTTGCCCCACACGTCGACGGTCAGCACCTCGGCATCCTCACCGGGCTCGGCGATGCGCAGAGGCTCAATGCCCGGCACGCTCAGCACCACGCCTCTGCCTATCGCATCCGCCGAAAACTGCGAAAGGCGCCGCTCGGTGCGCTGCGAGATGAACCGGTCGTCACCGTCGATCAGCATCCACCTCCGGTCGCCCGCCAAACCGCGCGGCTCGACCGTCGTCAAGTCAAGAGGCTGAGCTTTGCAGCCTTTGACCGGGTAGCGGTACAGAGCCGAAACTGTCGCAGCCGTCACCGGACGGATGGCGAGGGCGCCTCGGTACGATAGAAACCCTCTCGCAAACTGTCGGCGAGCATTTGATTTTGCTCGAACAGGCCCTCGTAGAAGAAGAACGCCTCGCCATCGAGAGCCGTGTCGCGGTGGAGTTGCATTGCCTGGCGGACGTAATCCGGACCGTTGAAGCGCGATCCGGCCTTGACCAGAATGCCCGGCGCCATCTTGACACCCGCCGCGCGTCCGCCCGCCATATTGAAGTACTGGATCGTCTCGTCGAGCGTCGATTCGTACCGCTCGATCGAGTAGCGGTAATTCTGCGGATGCAGCCAGTCGACCTGACCGCGCGTGATCCACGTGGGCCAGTCTTGCAGGTATTCGTCGCGCGACCAGGGATAGATGCTGGGCGAGAGCGACACGATTTTGTCCGATCCGTGCGATTTGACAAGGTCGTAGAGGCGCCCGCCAAAATCGCTCAGCTTGTCGGCTTTCCACTGAACGAAAACGGGGTCGAGCGGATCACGAGGAGGCGCCGCGCCTTCGTGCTCGCTGCGGTACAGTTGAGCGCTGTACTCGCTGTATCCGCCGTGCGAAGGCATCGCCGGAAGCCGGTCGTCGCCCTGAATGCCGTCGACGTCGTAATTGGTCAGCACCTCGTCGATCATGTCTAGCAGAAAGCCTTGCACGTCGGGATGCAGGCCGTTCATCCACTCGAAGTTGTTCTTGGTCAGCAGCCCACCGTCAATGTCGCGCGCGGCCCATTCGGGGTACTGGCGCAGGATGTGTCCCCCGCCCTCATTGTAGCTCGACGCGAAGCCGAACTCGAACCACGGAATCACCTTCATGCCATACCGATTGCCCTCGCGCAGCAGAAGAGCCAGCGGGTCGTGGTTGTGGATGAGCGTCGTGTCGATGCGGATGCCGATCGTTCGCTCGGCCACGTCGGACGGGTAGAGCGTCATGCCCTTATTCCAGACAACGGGAAAAAGCACGTTGAATCCGGCTTCGTCCAGTTTGGCGACGGCGTCGACGATGGCTGGCTCGCTAAAGAGTACGTCCGAGTCGACGTTGGTAATCCAGACGGCGCGGATCTCCTCATCGCCCTGCGGCGCGGCGGGCATGCCCGGAGCGCCATCAGCGCCGGAGCAAGCAGTTAGAAACAGAGCGAGCAGGAGAAGGCCGTAGCGCATGTCGAACGGTTGGCAGAAGTGAGGAGAAAGCTAAACGACGAAACCTGACAGATCTCTACGACCTGCCAGGTTTGGCCTCAGGCAACGTGCTGCCGGCTCAAAACATCAGCCCTACGCCGATGCGGTTGACCGTTCCCAGGTCGCCCCGGTCGGCCCAGGCGTAGTCGGCGCGGATGCGGTCGGCGAGCTTCAGCCCGGCGCCCAGGCGCAGGTGGTTCTCGCCGCGCGCTTCGCTCGTGAACAGGTCGGCCATTCCGGCGCGGACGAAGAACAGCCCCGAGAATCCGTACTCGGCTCCGACGGCGACGCTCTGGTCGTTGTTGTTGGGATAGTTGGCGTCGCTGACGAACGTCAGGCTGTGGTTGGCCGACTGGACGACGTCATAGGCCAGACCGATGCGGAAGATCAGCGGCAGGTCCCACTCGCGCGTGCGCAGGTTGCCGACCGTCGCGTCAGGATCGCCGCTCGTGTTGGGGTCGAGGTCGACGCGCACCGAGGTGTCGCTTCCGTCGAGTTGCATCTCGCTACCGAAGTTTTGGATCGCGAAGCCCAGCCGCATGCCGCGGAACGGAAGCTGGTACTGGATGCCCAGGTCGAGCGCGACGGTCGAGGCCCGCATCTCGGCGACGCTCTCGCCGACGTATTTGAGCGTTCCGCCGACCGAGAACCGCTCGGTCAGCAGGCGCGCGTAGCTGACGCCCAGCGACAGGCTCTGCGCGTCGAACCGCCGGCCGTTGCCGAACTCTTCGAGCAGCGTCGTCTCCTCCATCTCGCCGCTGTCGAACACGTAGGCGTGAATTCCAATCGTACCGCCAGCAGCGGGCACGGCGGCGGCGACGTACTGCAACTGCGTGTCGGCGAACCACTGCGTGTATTCGAACGCGACTTCGCTGCCTCTCATACCGGCGATGCCCGACGGATTCCAATAGATCGCCGACACGTCTTGAGCCAGCGCTGCGGACGCTTCGCCCATAGCCACGCTCCGCGCCCCGACGCCGACTTCGAGAAACGGCGCAGCCGTCGTGCCGACCTTGGTTTGAGCATGCGCCGGAGCAGCGAGTGCAACGGCAGCGAGTAGCAAGAGCAGACGAGAAACCATCGCGGTCGAGGTGGCAGTGCCGGAGCGGATCGAGTGGCGGGCGAGAAGAGATGTGCGCATAATCGTCACCTTAATTGATGATGGCGAACTTGCCCACCTTCTCGCCAATGCCTTCGGCGCGGACGTGGTAGAAGTATAGACCGTAGGCGGCTTCGAGACCGTCGCGCGTGGTCAGGTCCCACGTAGCGACGCCGTTGTCGCCCTGGATTTCTTTGACGAAGACACCACTGGCCGTGAAGATCTGGATGCTCGCCTGGGTCGGCAGACCGCGGAAGAAGAGCTTGCGGTTGCGCGCTCCGGTCAGCGAACTGGCCGTTTCGGCGGCATTGGCGACGCGGTACGGATTGGGTACCACGCGCACTTGGTCGAGCACGTCGTCGTCCAGTCCGCTTTGCCGCTGGATCGACTGGGTGCCGAACGAGAAGGCGTCCTGGTTGCCAAACGGGACGCGCGTGCGGAGCAGGAACGTGTCGCCGGGCTGGGGCGGTACGATGGCCGAGTTGGGTAACCGAACGCCGTCCGGTCCGAGCGGCGCGCGGAACGTTAGTTCCCATGAACGATCGAAGCGGCGCGCGTCTGGCGTGTTGCGGAAGGCGAGTTGGATGAACTCCGTCGTGTCCACTCTTCCGTTGTCGGTGCTCTCGTTGAAGATGAAGTCGAGGTCGTTGCCGGTCGAGCGGTCGAACACGCGGAAGAAGGTACCACGCTTGATGCGGCCGGTCGTCGAGGTGAACGCCGTATCGATGGCCGCGCCGGTCGTGTCGCCAAATGCGATGGCGGCGTTGATCGGCTGGACGACGCCGTCGGGGAAGGCAAACGAGCGGTTGACGTTCACGTCTACGATCAGGTTCGACTTGGCCGTCGGCGCCCATCCGCTGCGCAACTGAGCGTCGGCGAGCGTGGCTACCTGGTTGTCGAACGTGAGGATGACGCCTTCGCTCAGAAGCTCGACCGAGAATCGGTTGCGCTGCGTCGAGTCGGCGTTGGTCGGCACGGGTGCTTTGTCGAGCACGACGACGCCATCATTGCGCGTAACGGTAACCGAACGAGTGGCGTACTCGACGGCGCTGGTCGTCTGACGCTGGTCGAACGAAACGGTGTAGGTGTTGTCCGAGAGCAGATCGCGCGACACGATCTCGGCGACGACCGTTCCGGTTGCGGGTCCATCCTGCTGGGCTAACACGTTGCCCGACCCGATGTCGAGCGTGCCGCCGGTCTGGTCGGTCGGGTTGGGGTTGGGCGTCGCGAAAGCCGTGTTGCGGTCCAGGGTGACGATCTCGCCGTTCTGGACCGTGATGCTCGCCGGAGACTCGCTGGGCGAGATGGGAAACAGGTTGGGGATGTCCGAGATGCCGCGCACGTCGAACGACTCGACGTAACCGGCGTCGTAGCTCAACACGGCGTAGTAGTACGTCCGGCCGTTGACCACGTCGGTGTCGACGTAGCTGTGCTGGATTCCGGTGTCGGTGCCCATGAAATAGTGAACGCCGTTGGGGATGCCGATCTCCTCGCCAAACTGAAGCGGGTGCGGGCCCGTCAGGCCGTTGACCTTATCGAACTGAGCGATCGACCGTTTGTAGACGCCGTTGCCGAACGCGTCGGTGACGTTGTCGGCGTCGAGGAATTGCGGATCGGTCGACTTGATGATGCGGTAGCCCTCAAAATCGCGGCCGTAGATCGGATCGCGGCTCTGCTCGGCCAGATCGTCCCAGATGAGCGTCACGCGTCCGTTTCCGGCGATGGCCTGGACCGCAGGCTGGCGCGGCGGGCGAGCGAAGCGGTAGTCGGCGTCGTAGATGCGCTGCGCGACCTGGCTCGTCCGAAACATGGCGTTCTCGTTGGCGCCCCACAAAAAGGCGGTCGAAAAGCGCTCGGTTCGGTTGGGCTGCAAGTCGAACGGTCCCGACCCGAAGATCCAAATCTGGTTGACGCTCTGTTGCGGCACGTCGAAGAAGCCGGGCTGCAAACGATCCCACACACTGGGCTCGTCACGCACGTCGACCGTTCCGAAGAGCGGCGCGAAGAAGCTCGTCAAACCCACCTGATCGCTCTCGTCCTTGTCCAAACGGCCGAAGTTGGGCTCGCCCTGTGTCGGACGGCCGTCGTTTTCGCCTTCGTCCGGTCCGGGATAGCCCACCTCATCCGAGCCGATGCCGTCGGCGCCCTTGTCGTCGAGTTCGGGATTCCAGTCGCAATCCTCGTCGCCCGACCAGTGCTGCTTGGGGGGTCCATAAATGCCGCACGATCCTGTGATGAGCGTACCGGCATCGTTGTCCCTACTCTCGTCGGTCAGACCATCTGCGTCGTTGTCGACTCCATCGGCGCTGATCGAGGGCGACTCCAAGAATTTCCAGCCGACGTAGCCCGGTGGAATCTCGCGGAACTGGCTCCACGTGCCCTGGCCCGTGAACGAGAAGCCGAAGACCAGGTCGTCACGGTCGTTGAAGCCGGCGCCGTCATCGCTCGCGCCCGATCCGGACGGGTTGGTGTCGGTGTAGCCGCCGAAGAAGATTGGGTTGCTGCTCAGGCGGCTCGTGTAGGCTGCGTTGCCGACGTTGGAGACGGCATACTGCATGAACAGGATGTCTTTGGCCAGCGGCTGCGCCCACTGAAACAGCCGCACGTCTACTTGTAGGCCCAATCCGCGCTTGTCGCGCTGATCGCTGCCGAACGGGAAAAAGTTGAACTCGCGGTTGGTCCAATCGTCCATGACGTAGAACGTCTCCTGGTCCGAGTTGAACTGGTTGAGCCCGAAGAAGCCGTTCCACGCGCCGTCCCATTCGGACGGCTTGTCGGGCCACGAGGCGGGCCACGATTCGGGACTCAGGCTGTTGGCGATGCGCGGCTGGCTGATGCTTCGGTTGAAGTAGCCGGGTTTGGGCTGAAACTTCCACTCTACGCGGCCATCGCCCTCGGTCAGCGCGTCGCCGCCGCCTTCGAGGTATCCGTCGGACACGATGACGGTGTTGACGCCCGACGCGTTGGGCACGCGCGCGCCGATCAAGCCGGTCATCATGTGCAGGTGGCCGTGGCCGGTGCCTTTGGGCCAGACGCCTGCCTGGTTGATCGAGCCGTTGCCCTTGCCGATCAGGCCGTAGTTGGTGACGATGCTCTCGACCTGGTTGCCCGTCACGTTGAGGTCAGCACGCCAGTCACGTGTGCCGGGGTTGGGGTCGATGAACGTGCCCGACGCGTTGTTCTGCGCCGCTGCCGGGAGAACGAAAAGAGCGAAGGCCAGAAGAGCGAGCGGAAAACGCCGCATAGAAGACGAAGCGAAAAGGATTCGGACGGAGGAGGTGTCGCGCATCGGCTTAAAAGTCGAACTGGAGGCCCAGACGAACCTGGCGCGGACGCGGCTGGAGTGCCGGATTGCTCAGGAACGCCTCTTGGCTGTTGACGCGGTCCAGACCGGCGGCTCTGCGAGCGGCGATCTCGCGCTGGGGAAGCTGCGGCAGACGGTCGGGGCGGTAGCTGTCGAGTAGGTTCTCGCCGACGGCAAACACCTGCCCTCGCACGGGACCGAGCTGCACGATGCGGCTCAGACGCACGTCCAGCCGGATCTCGGGCGAATAGCGCGCCTGGTTGCGCAGCTCGGTGATCTCGACGCGCCGCTCGTCGATCGGCGTGAAGGGGTAGCCCGACAGGAACGTGCCGATGAAGCTGAGCGCGTTGCCTTTGATGTTCGTCGCCAGGTCGGCCGAGACGTTGTGCTGCTGGTCCCAGTCGAGCGGGATGAGCACGCGGGTGGCGGCGTTGCCACTCTGCCGGTCGAAGAACGCCTGGCGCGGGTCGCTGCCGTTGCCCCTCGCGCTCTGGTAGGTATAGTTGACCGATCCGCTCAGGCTAGGGAAGCGGTAGCCCACCGAAACCGTGATGCCTCGCACGTTGCCGAAGTCGACGTTTTCGTAGCGGCCATACGTGTCGCTGCCGACGCTGGTCGAATAGAAGGCTGTCCCGATCAGGTTGCGCAGGTCACGGTAGTACGCCGTCAGGTCGACGACGAACGCGCTTCCGACCTGCTGCTGCAAGCCGATCTCGTACTGCGTGGTGCGCTGCGGGTCGATGTCGGCGTTGCCGATGTAGCCGGTCAGGTTGAGGCCCTGGACTTCGAACTCGGGGTTTTCGTAGAGCCGGTTGAACTCGGGGATCTGGAAGAATTGGCCGTAGCTGGCGTGGACGACTCCGGTTTCGGTGATCGGAAACGCAAAGCCCAGGCGGGGGCTGATCTGACTCTTGACGCTCGTCTCGCGATAGGCCTCGTCGGTGCTCAATACGTTCTGCGGATCGCCGAAGTCGTTGGGCACTAGGCCTCGCGCGTCGAAGCGGTCGTAGCGGAAGCCGACGTTCACGATCAGGTCCTTGTACTCGATCTTGTCCTGGATATAGGCCGCAAACTCGACCGGCGAGCGGTCGTACTGGTTGTTGCGCCGCGTGTCCTGAGCCGGAATGCGCGGAAGCAAGTCGCCGTTCTGGACGGGGTTCACGTCGAGCAGGTACTCGGCAAAGTTCAGGTCGTTGCGCCGATACTCTACGCCCGCTTTGATCAGGTTGAGATCGTTGAGCTGGTTCGTCACGTCGAAGCGGAGCGCGTAGGTCGTGCTTTTACGCTGCGTCCAATAGGCGTCGAGCCCCCCCGTGGCGAACACAAACGCGGGCTCCTGCGAAGCCGGACGATAGCTGGCCGAATAACCGGGGTCGAGCGGGTCTTCGAAGACGGACTGCTGGAAGTCGGTCGTGTAAGCCGTCACGCGCAGGTCGTAAAACAGGCGGTCCGTCAGCAGGTGGTTCATCGTCAGCAGGTAGTTGCTGTTGCGCGAGCGCTGCGTCGGGCGCGAGCCGGGGACGAGCCGGAACGCGTGGCTGTACGGCTTGCTGTCGCTGATGAAACGCGTCGCCGAGAGCGCCAGGCGGATGCCTTTGATGCCGTTGTAGCTCAGCTTGCCCAAAACGGTCGTGGCCTCGCTGCTGTTCATCGGCGTGGCAGACGAGTCGCCGCCCGCCTGGATGAACCAGTCGGCGCCGGTCGCGCCCCTGAAGCTCGACGAGTCGGTCGGGAGGAAAACTTCGCGTCCGAATAGGTGGCCGTCCAGGTCGGTGCGCTTGCCGTTGGCGAAGAAGTAGAGATCCGGAATGCCGGTCGGCCCGCTGATCGACCCTTCGACGTAGCGCTCGCCTGCGATCGACGACTGGTCGATGTCGGGATAGACGCTGGTCCGATTCGATGCGTAGCCGCCGACCGATCCAATGAATGTGCCGCTGAACTCGTCACTGCCGCTGCGCGTCACGATGTTGACGATGCCGCTGTTGGCCTGTCCATACTCGGCGTTGAACGTGCCCGAGATGACCTCGACCTCTTGAACGGCTGAGTTTTCGACCGGCGACGACAGCCCGTTGGTGAACGGGTTACTGACCGCCACGCCGTCGACGTAGTACTTGATCTCGCTGGCGCGTCCGCCTCGGATGTGCAGCGCACCGTCGAGCCCACGCGTCACACCCGCCTGGAGCGCCACGACGTCCTGGAAGTTGTCGGCGGGCAGTTCGAGCAGCGACTCGCCGTCGACCTTGGCCGACGAACTGGTGCGGTCGCTCTCGATCAGGCCGCGCTCGGCGGTGATGATGATCTCGTCGCCTTCGATGCCTAGTGCCTCTTCGGCGAGCCGAAAGTCGACCGTCGTCGTGCGGTCGACCGTGACGCGGATGCCTTCGACGCGCTGCGTCTGGAAGCCGATATAGGTGGCGACCAGATCGTAGGTGCCCGCGGGCACACCGATCATGAAGTAGTTGCCGTCGGGATCGGTAGTGCCCCCACGCGACGTGCCGTCGATGCGGACGTTGACACCGATGAGCGGTTCGCCTGACGTATCGGTGATCGTTCCGGCGATCTTGCCGGTCGTTTGGGCGGCGGCGGGAGTCGCGGCGAGGAGCGCGAGCAGGAGCAAGAGGCGCGTCATAGACGGTCTGTTGGTGGGAAGCGTCGAGGCGATGGAGCCGGTGTCAAGTCTGTGCCGGAGGGGAAGGCGGAGCGTACCGCATTCCTCGCTGAAACAGGAACTTAGGCCAACAACAAAGAGAGTCGCGAACATACCCTCACACAACGCCGCCGGAAAGGTAAAAACCCTCCCGGCGGCATGGGATGTGAGACGTGGCGGATTAACGAATAACCGTCATCAGACGGCTCTCCGTCCCGCGGTCCGTCGTCAGGCGGTAGACGTAGGCACCGGCGGGCAGGCTGCTCGCGTCCATGTGAAACACCTTGCCTCCCTGCGCCAGCGAGCCGTCGACCAGCACGGCGACTTCCTGACCGAGCAGGTTGTAGACGGCCAAGCGAGCCATTCCGGCTTGGGGCATCTCGAACGGAATCGAGACCTGACCGCTCGTCGGGTTAGGATAGCTCGAACGGAGCAGACCTTCGCCCTTGGCGACCGGCAGCGACGCGACTTCTTCGATGGCCGTCACTGTAGCGAACGCACCGCTGGTGATCAGCGCTCTACGCGACCAGTTGGCGGGCGTGTTGAAGAGCGCGCCCTTGTTGCCGACGCGGAGGTAGCGGTTCAGACCTTGATCACCTTCGTCCTTGTCGGTGATGTCGGCGTCGAATGCGATCGTCTTACCGACGGCGGGCGTGAACAGCGGCCAGTCGTAGTAGAACGCGAATGCTTGACGCGTCCGGACGCTGGCGATGTCACCCGATAGGCTGGCGAGCGGCACCATCCACTCGACGACGTATCCATCTTCGGCCGCAAACAGGCTAGTCGACGCGGTCGTGGTTGTGATCGTCGAGTCGACGCGGGCGCCGTTGTACTCGGAAACGGCAGCGCCGGTTACCACGTTTCCGTCGCCACCGTAGTCGAGCGCGCGGATGATGATCTGGTAGTCCGGACCGAGCGTCGTTCCCGTATCGTCCGTTCCCGGCGCGATGCGGTAGCCACTACCCGCCGATTCGGTGACGACGGTGTCGGCGTTGGTGAAGTTGAACGCTTTCTCGACGTGCGGTGACCCAGGCAGAGCACTGATGTCGTAGAGGCCGAGGTAGAGCGACGTGTGGTCGAAGTTGAAGCCCAGGTTAGGCGTCGCTGGCGTGTCGATCATCGGTGTACCCGAGTCGCTGATGCGCGCCGCGAAGTACAGGTTGGTGTCGTCCATCTTGACGGCGATGTGACCCGAGAAGTCGTCCGGGCTGGACGGGCGTCCCTGGATCGGCGTGCCACCGGCCGTAAGGAAGTTGAACTTGTCCTGGCTCAGACCGATGAACGAAGCGTCGCGCCAGTCTTCGGTCGATCCGTCGACGGTGACGCTCTGCGTCGGCTTGTAGTCGATGAAGTAGCGACTCGACGGGGCAAAGTTGCCCTCCTTGCTCACGTCGACGATTTTGCCCCTCATCGAGAAGCTCTTGGAGTCGCGGAAGAGCGCGCCTTTGTCGCCAATGCGGAGGTAGCGGTTCAGACCTTGATCACCTTCGTCCTTGTCGGTGATGTCGGCGTCAAACACGATCGTCTTGCCGTCGGCGGGGACGAACGTCGGCCACTCGAGGTTGGCGAGCGCGTAGGCGCCTCCGTTGCGGCGCGAGATCTGTCCGGCCAAGCTGGAGAACGGAACCTTCCACTCGAGAAAGTAGCCCTTCTCGTCGTCGAACAAGCGGCTAGCTCCTGTCAAGTTGGCGATCGTCGTGTCGACAAGGCCACCGTTGTAGGTGAATGCGCGGGCGGCATCGCCTGTGACGGCGGCTCCGTTGGCGGTGTACTCGACGGCGCGGAACAGCAGCTGGTAGTCGGCTCCGAGCGTCGTCGTCGTGTTGTCGGTGCCCGGCTTGACGCGGTAGGTGCGGTTGGCCTGAAGCGTACGCGTCGTGTCGGCCGAGTTGGTCGGCGGGCCGTAGATCTCGATGTTGCCCTCCTCGTGCGGCGAGCCGGCTCTGGTGCCGATGTCGTAGAGGCCGAGGTAGAGCGAGACGTGGTCGAAGTTGAACGCCAGGTTCGGAGTCGACGGCGTGTCGATCATCGGCGTGCCTTCGTCGCGGACGATGGCAGCGTAGTAGATCGCTTCGTCGTCCATCTTCATGGCGAAGTAGCCCGAGAAGTCGGCGGGGCTGGTAGGAACGCCCTGGATGACGCCTCCAGCCGTGTTGCGGAAGTTGACCTTGTCCTGGCTGAGGAAGATGAACTGAGCGTCGCCCCAGTCGGAGGAGAGGTCGCCGTCGATGGTGACGGGTGTGCCTTTGTAGGCGATTTCGTAGAGCGTCGAAGTCTCCTGCGCCGTGGCGGGCAGGGTGACGACGAGCGTCAGCAAGAGAAGTAGCGTAGTGCGCATATCCGGTGTTTGGTGGTGGTTGGAAGGGACAGTGAACATACGGTGACCAGACCGTTATCTCAATAGACGTAAGCGCTTACACTATCGGAAAAAGCGCTTACGTTTAAAAGATGATGTGCCGGGAGCCTCTTGCGGTGCCGCATCTTTAACTCACCTTCCGTCCCTCCTATTTCTGTGCCTGTGCGTCTCCTACCGCTTCTCGCCTTCCTGCTCTTCCTCGCTCCATCGGCGAGCGCTCAAACCAGCCCCGCTGACGAAGGCGTGCGAGGCGTGTGGCTCACCAACGTTGCCTCGGACGTGCTGAACAGCAAGGAGAACATCGCCTCGGCAATGGATTACCTGGCGGCAAACGGCTTCAACGTCGTCTTTCCGGTCGTCTGGAATAAGGGCTATACACTTTATCCTTCGCAGGTGATGGTGGACTATTTCGGCGAAGACTTTCGGCAGGACCTGAGCTACACCGGGCAGCAGCGCGATCCGCTGGCCGAGGTCGTCGCCGAGGCGCGGCGTGTCGGGCTTGAGGTGATTCCGTGGTTCGAGTTCGGGTTTGCCGCTTCGTTCTCGCAGGACGGAGGGCACATCATCCGCCGCTATCCCGAGTGGGCCGCCATCGGAACGGACGGCAAGCTAGTCGTCAAGAACGGCTTCGACTGGATGAACGGCTTGCACCCCGGTCCGCAGGGCTTGATGCTGGATATGATGCAGGAAGTGCTGGACACCTACGACGTGGACGGCGTACAGGGCGACGACCGGCTGCCGGCGACGCCGTCGGAAGCGGGATACGATAGCTATACCAAAGCGCTCTACCTCGCCGAGACCGGCCGGACCGCGCCCAACAACACCAAGGACAACGACTGGCTGATCTGGCGCGGAAGCAAACTGACGCAGTTTCTGGGCCGCATGTACCGCCAGGTCAAAGCCGCCGACCCCGACCTCTACGTCTCGCTCTCGCCGTCGCACTTCCAGTTCGGCTTCGTCGAGTACCTGCAAAACACGCCGCAGTGGATCGACAGCAGCTACGTCGACCTGCTCCACCCGCAGCTCTATCGCAACACCATCGGCTCTTACCAAAACCTGGTGCGCGAGACGGTCGGCCCGACGCCGACGAGCGGTGGAGGCTACGTGCCGCCCTCGTTCCGCAACCGCTTGGCGCCGGGCGTGCTGGGCGGAACGGGAAGCAACCCGGGTCGCAACGACCAAGCGTATCTCCGCCAAGCCGCCGAGTACAACCGGTCGTTCGGCATACCGGGCGAGGTGTTCTTCTTCTACGAGAGCCTGCGCGAGCGCAACGGTTTCGCCGCCGACACGCTGCACAAATATGTCTACCAAACGCCGGCTCGCCTGCCCGGCCGCACGCCCGAACGCGCACGCCGCGCAGGCGTCGTCGTCACGCCCGACGGCGCAGGCGTCGCGCTCAACGGCACCTGGACGCCGGACGGCCGCGCCATCGGATTTGGCGGACGTACGATGGAGTTCGCCGCCTCGGGCACGGGCGCTACGGCCACCTACCAGCTCACGGCAGATGCAGCGGGCGGCTACGACGTCTACGCTTTCGTGCCCCGCTTCCGCAGCGGCTCGACGACGGACGCCTACTATGCTGTCGGCGTCGGCTCGGACACGACGGTGGCGCGCATTGACCAGCGCTCGACGTACAACCAGGGCTTCGTCTACGTCGCCACGGTCAAAGCCGGAGCAGGCGAGACGGTCGGTGTCACGATTAGAGCCGATCAGGCAACGGACGGACGCGCCACCTACGCCGACGGCATGATGATGGTGCGCAACTTCGCCGCCGAACGCCAAGGCCTAGTCACTTCGACGCGCCGCCCCAACGCTACCGATGACGCGCTCGACGTGGCACTCTTTCCCAATCCCGCGCGCGACTGGGCCACCTTCCGCCTCTCGACGGCCACGCAGCCGACGACGATTCGGCTCTTCGACATGCTGGGACGCGAGGTAGCCCTTCGCACCGCGCCTGCTTCGGTGACCAATCTGGACCTTCCGGTTTCGGATTTGGCGGCGGGCGTTTACCTGTGGCGCGCGCAGTCAGGCGAGCGGACCGCGTCGGGCTCGCTGATCGTGGCGCCTCGATAAACCGAGTCTCCGAGGACGACTTGGAGCAGATCGCTTCGACTTCCTACTCGGACTACGGCAGGAGCCTCGCGCCAACAGCGTCGGAGGGCGAGGATTAGAAGTTCTCACCTCCACTTCAAGCTCTGAAAGCGTGCTCCGACTCTGTGGACGGCGCTGGATGCGAGCGGCGAGCCGGCCGTCGCCAACGGCTTCGACTGGATGAGCGCGATGCATCCCGACGTGCAGGCGTTTGTCCACGACGTGACGCTCGAAGTCGCGCAGAACTACGACGTCGACAGCGTCGAGTATTCGGATCGCATTCCGGCGATGCCTGTCCGCGCGGGCTACGACGCGGCGGCGCGGTGCCGCTGGTCGACCGGAAGCGCTCGCCGAACGTCGTCTTTGTGGCGAGCGCCGGTCTCCTCATTCTACCCACACGTCCAGCGCAGTCGCTTCGAGTCTATCCACATCCGTTCGCAGGCACGACGACGCTCCACTTCGACGCGCTCGGCCACCAAGTTTTTAGCCAAGATCTGGATTCAGCTGTCGTCCTGAGCCAGACACTGTCCCACAACTCATACGCGATTTGGGCGCGCTGATCAAGCGTGAGTTTCCGCGCGATGTCAACTTGGACGGAGTGGTAGCTGATCAGGTGTGCGAGGTGCCGTTCGACGGCGAGACTCTGAGAAAATGGCTCCAGCCCTCCGTCGATACGTGGCAGGTGATTGGGGAGCGGAAGCGCCTGAGCGTGCGCTACCTGCCGAAGCAGATCAACTCAATCGAGAGCGACGCATCTGACGCTCTTGCGCCGAGAAACGCATCACCGTGACCGGATCTGCGACAAGCTGCGCTCCAAATCGCCGAGGTGTACGGGCTTGGGTAAATAGTCGTCCGCCCCGGCGGCTAGGCACGTAGCGCGATCGCCCTCCATGGCGTTGGCTGTCAGCGCGATGATGTACGGCTGGCGGGCGATACTGGAGTCTGCCCTGATGCGGCGTGTGGCTTCGAGTCCGTCGACTTCGGGCATCTGCACGTCCATGAGGATGGCATCGTAGGGACGCTGCTCCTCAAACGCCGACTGTACGGCGCTGATAGCCTCCCTCCCGTCTACCACTACGTCCGCGACGTACCCAAGCCGGTCGAGCAGGCGCAAGGCGACCTTTTGGTTGATCGGATTGTCCTCGGCCAGTAGCAGGCGGATCGTACCGGGATCTGCCGACGGTGCTCTGGCCGCGGGTCGCTGGGCGTGGGCGGCGGGAGCTTCGGCGGGACGAGCGGGAATGCTGAGTTCGAACGTCGACCCTTGGCCGAGCGTGCTCTGCGCCGTCAAATCCCCTCCCATGAGCAGGGCCAACCGCTGGCTGATGGTCAGGCCCAAACCGGTGCCTCCATAGCGCCGCGTCGTCGAGGCGTCGGCTTGAGAGAAGCTCTCGAAGATGGCGTCCAGTTTGCCGGGAGCGATGCCGATGCCGGTGTCAGCGACCGAGATGCGCAGCAGCACGTCGTCGGAGCGCACGTCAGCGCGGGCGCGGACGTCGACGCGGCCTCGGGGCGTGAACTTGACGGCGTTGGAAAGCAGATTGACGAGTACCTGCCGCAGGCGCGTCGCGTCGCCGCTGAGAAAAGCAGGGACGCTCGGCTCGACGGCGACTTCGATCGTGACGCTCTTCGTTCCCGCCATGTGGCGCAGCAAGTCGGTGGCCTCGCGGACCGTCTTACGCACGTCGAACGGGGCATCCTCGACGGTGAGTTTGCCCGCTTCGATTTTGGAAAAGTCGAGGATGTCGTTGATGATCGTGAGCAAGGCCTCGCCCGAAGCGCGAATGATCTCTACAGACTCCGCCTGGTCCGCATCGAGCGCCGACTGCTGGAGCAGCGTCGTCATGCCGATCACGCCGTTCATGGGCGTGCGAATTTCGTGGCTCATATTGGCGAGGAACTCGCTCTTGGCCCGCGTCGACGCTTCGGCGGCTTCCTTGGCGCGCACCAACTCGTCCTCGGACTCCTTCCGCTCCGTAATGTCGCGCGTGATGCACAGCACGCCTCCGACGCCGCCTGTAGCGTTGAAGAACGGCACCCGCGAGACGGCTAGCACGCGGCTCGAATCGCCATAGTGGGCTTCCTCGCGGTCCACGATTGGATGCCCCATTTCGAGTGCCTGGCGGCATTCGCGCCACATTTCGGCGCCGTTTCGAGGATCGAGATCCACCAGCCGCTGCCCCACCACCTCGCCGACCGACTGCATTCCCAGTCCGCGAAGAACTGCCTCGTTGGCTGCTATCATCCGGCCGTCCAACCCGACGGCGTAGATCAGGAACGGCATCGCATCGACGACGGCTTGCAGCAGACTGCGCTGCGACTCGACGAGCCTCGCCTGGTCGGCCAGGCGCCGGTCGGCCTCTCTTTGCTCGGTCACGTCGCGCGAGACGAACACGACGCCTTCTACGCGCCCGCCCAAGCCGCGAAACGGGATGCGCGACACCGAAAGCACGCGATCGGGGTCTTCTAAGAAGGGCTGCTCGCGTTCCAAGACGGTTTCTCCAGTGCGGATCACCTCCTGAGCCTCTGCCCACAAGGTTTCTGCAAACTCGGGCGCGACGTCTTCCAGTTTTTTGCCTATCACGTCCGACACGTTGCTCACCCCGATCGCTTCGAATGCCATTCGGTTGGCCGCGTTCACGACTCGATCCGCGCCCAGCGTGTAGATGTGCAGCGGGATCGCGTCGATGATCGTTTGCAGGAGGGAGCGCTGCGATTCGAGCGACGCGGCCTGCTCGACGAGCGAGGCGGCCTGGCGTACCAACTGGCTCTGCGCCCGCTTCTCCTCGGAGATGTCGCGGGCCACGAACACGACGCCTTTGATGTCGCCCATCGGGTCTCTGTAGGGGATGCGCGACACGGAGATTGTCCGCTCAGGATGGATGCGATCGGCCTGTTCCACGTCCAACACGGGCACGCCGCCCTCCATTACCTCGCGCGCCTCCTCCCAAATGTGAGCGGCTCGGTGCGGGATGATTTCTTTAAGCGGCTGATGCCTCACTTGGCGCGCGTCGGTCGATCCCGACCCGCTGAACGCGGTCTTGTTGGCCGTCACGATGTTCTGATCGGTGTCGATGAGAAAGACCATGGACGGAATGGCATCGATAATGGTCTGGAGCATGACGCGCTGGGCTTCGAGCGACGCTTTCTGCTGCGTGAGCAGCGTCTCGGCCTCTCTCTGCTCGGTCACGTCGCGCGAGACGAACACGACGCCTTCGATCTCGCCCGACGCTCCGAGATAGGGAATGCGCGAGGTCGACATGCGCCGGGATGGGTCGGAGATGTGCATGTGCTCCCGGTCTAAGAGCGCTTCTCCAAACTCCAACATCTCGTCGATCCACGCCGAGACGACGGCTCCGCGACGCACGATCGATTCGACCGAGCGCCCCACCACTTCTTCCTCGTCTGACGCGCCAATCAGTTCGCGTGCCGCGCGGTTGGCGGCGATGATGCAGCGGTCGCGCCCGACCAGGTAGACGGCCAGCGGCAGCGCGTCGATGACGGTCGTCAGGACAGAGCGCTGCTGCGCCGTCTGAGCGACGGCCGAGCGCAGGTCGGCGGTCTTCTTCTCGAAATCCGCCGAGACGCGCTCGAGAAGGCGGCTGAGCGTCCGCAGGCGAGAGCGGCTGTGCCGCGACTCGAACGCGCTGCGCTCGCGATCACGCCGAACGCGGACGAGCAGGTCGTGCGCCCGCTCGCGGTCGTCTCCCTGCAGCCGGTCGTCCAGCAGGGCGCGAAGTTCCTCAAGAGGGTCGGTCATCCGGTCGAGGTCAGAGCACGCGCAGGGCAATCAGCGTGCACGTAGAGTTGTGGAAGTCGGCGTCCGAATCGGGAAGCGCGCCGAACTCGCCATAGGCGAAGTAGCCGATCTGGGGCGCATTCCAGAGCGTGCTCAGCGCGCGCGCCTCGTCCTCGGCAAACGGTCCGAGCGTGGTGTGCCGCGCCTTGCACGAGACGACCAAGACGGCGTCCGCGTCGGCGCTCCGCGCGTGCAGCGCCCGGCTGTCCTCCAAGACGCGCTCGACGACGTCGGATGAGGGCGGCAGGCAAAAGCGTACGCTGGCGCCCTGCTCGACGTGTCCGGCAAACAGGAGCCCGCCCGACTCTCGGTCCACCAACACGGGCGCTCGAAGAACGGACGAGCCGAGCGATCGCTCGACGCTCAGCGGGTGATGCGCCCCGAAATAGCGGTTCATCACCTCGTCGTCGGACGCCTCGTCGCCGCCGCTGAGCGCCAGATAGTCGTCGTACACCTCCAGAACGGGGCGTCCGTCGATTTCGGTGACCAGCGTGTCGTGCGCCGCCGTCACCACGAGCCCGATGCCGACCGGCTTCCACCCCGACGTGGACACCGAATCGACCTGCACCTGAGCTCGGTCGAGTATCAGCGCGCACACCGACTCGTCGCGCCACTGCCCGTCGGCGCAGATCTGCATCGCCTCCTGCTCGAAATCCGACCCGGCCATGCCGCCCAAGACTGGGATTGCCCGCCCGGCTCCCACGCCCACGTTCCACAGCAGCACGTCGCCTCCGGTTCGCACGCCTGCCGCAAAAAGCAGCACGACGGGATCGGCGAAGAGGGCAGTGGCGCGCGCGCCCAGCCGGAAGCCTGCCTCGTCGAATGACTCGCCGACACGCGACGCGAACCCCTCGAACGCACCAGTCGGCAGGTCGAGCAGCAGCGCCGAGGTACCCGCCTCGCTCAGCATCCCGTCGGCGACGACGCCCGACGTAGTGGCCCCGATCACGACGGCTCCCCGGCCGGTCAGCGCTTCTGTAGCCTGAGACACGTCGTGCGACAGGTCGGCGAACACGACGGCCAGTGTCGGCGCGAAGCCGCTGGCCAAGTGCGCCTGCACCTGGGCGAGCAGATCGCCGGATGAGGAAGCGAGCAGCGAGTGAGCGGTCACGATGAGGGAGAGTGCCGCATCCGGTCTAGCGAGATCGGAGCGTGATGAGTGAGCAGGTCGAGTTGTGGAAGTCGGGCGCCGTTCCGGGATGGGCTCCAAACTCTCCATAGGCAAAGAAGCCGACTTGGGGCGCGTCCCACAGGTTCGAGAGCGCTTGGGCTTCGGCGTCGGCGAGCGTGCCGATGGCGGAGTGGCGGGCGCGGCACGAGAGCATCAGCACGGCGTCGGCGTCGGGCGAGCGCTCGCGCACGGTCTCGGCGTCGGCGATCAGGCGGTCGACCATATCGTCCGACGGCGAAGCGCAGAAGCGAACCTGGGCGCCCTCGTCGATGTCGCCGGCGAAGATGATGCCCTGCGCCTTGCCCGCCACGTAGGCCGAGGCGCGGAGCACGTGCGAGCCGTCGTCGCGGCGCACGCTCAGCGGCAGGTGCTTGCGGATGAGCAAGCCGATGTTGACCGCGCGGTCTTCGTCAAGCGTCATATAGTCGTTGAACACGTCGAGGATGGGGCGGCCATCGAGTTCGTAGACCGTGTTGCCCTCGGCGCTGGTCACCGTCATCTCGTCGCCGACCGGTTTCCATCCACTCGTCGCCACGCTGTCGATGGCGACGCGGGCGCCGTCGAACACGACGGCCGTGAGATGGCCCGGCAGTACGCCTTCGCTGGTAAGGACGTGGGTGGATAGCTGGCTGAAGTTGCTGCCCGCGTATCCGCCGAAGAAGGGCACATCTTCTCCCGCCGAGCGCTGAAAGCCGCGCACCAACTCGTCGCCGCTCGTGAACAGGCCCGACGCGAAGGCGAGCACCTGAGGCCGCTCGAACGCGTCGACGGCAAACGAACCCAGGCGCACGGCGGCTTGGGTCGGGTCGGCGTCGTCGGCGCCCACGAAGATCCGGAACGCGTCCGGGTCTACGTCGAGCAGCAGTGCCACGCTGGATTGGGGGCGGACGACGCCGTCGGTGATGCCGCCGTCGGTCGAGGCGCCGATGAAGGCGAAATCGTAGTCGTCCAGCGACGCCGTCAGCGCCTTGAGATCGTGCTTGAGGTCGGCGAAGACGATGGCGAGCGTCGGCTTCATGCCGCCATCGATCTCGGCCTGGATGCGGTCGAGTAGGCCGGAGGAAGAGGAGGCGACGAGTGTGCGAGCGTTCATGGAAAGGTAGAGAGGCGCTCGCAGATAAGCGAGCCAAGACAGAAGGTATCGGCGCCGACGGTCCGCTGTAAAGCGCGAGCGGCTGCGAAGTAGGGACAAAGTAGAGTACGACGCCGGGCGGGATCGGCGCGCTCCAAGATCGCGCTTCGGCCCGGAGTCGAGCCTTTTTCCCAGACTGCGCTCGGCAGCAAACCTCGGGGACGGTGAGCGGTGTTATCTGGCGAGCCGCTCTCGCCCGGCGTGTCTCGGTCACGCTCAGCCTGCGTTCTCTCGGATTCCCCCATCGCCCTTTTCTCCTTTCGATGCCCAACGCCCAGCAGCCGTACGGTGCCCTCTCGACCGCCGCTCAGCAGCCCTACGGAGCGACGCCCGATAAACAGCCCGCAGCGGCGCAGGTCCAGCCTCCGATTCGGGGCGTCCTCGTCTCGCACACCCACTGGGACCGCGCGTGGTATCTGCCCTTCCACGCGTTCCGCGTCCGCCTCGTCCGCCTGATCGACCGACTGCTCGACCTGCTCGACGCCGACGCCGACTACGCCTCGTTCACGCTCGACGGGCAGACCGTCCTGCTCGAAGACTACCTGGACGTGCGCCCCGATCAGGCCGACCGCCTGCGCGCGCGCATCGCCGACGGGCGCCTGCGCATCGGGCCGTTCTACGTCCTGCCCGACCTGTTTCTGGCCTCGATGGAGAGCCACGTCCGCAACCTGCAACGCGGCCTGGGCGACATGGACAGATGGGGCGTGCCCCCGGGCCAGCGCCGCGTCGGCTACGTGCCCGACCCGTTCGGCCACCCGGCACAGATGCCCCAACTGCTGCGCGGGTTCGGCATCGACACCTACGTGCTCACGCGCGGCCTCTCGCACGGCGACAAGGCGGCGCACGGCAATCTGTTCGAGTGGCGCGCACCCGACGGATCTCAGGTGACGGCGTTCTACGGCCGCGACGGCTACTTCAACGCGGGAGGACTGGGCCTGCCGTCGATGTACGGCCGGATGGACGGCGCGTCGCCCGACATCGAGAAGGCCGCCGAGCAGCTGCGCACGACGCAGGCGAGTCTGTCACCGGATCAGCGCGCCCAGACACTGCTGCTGCTGGGCGGCTTCGACCACATGCCCGAGCAGGCGAGTCTGGCGACCGTTCTGGACGGACTACGCGCGGCGCACCCCGACTGGTCGATCAAACACGCCGGGCTAGACGCCTTTTTCGATGCCATCGGCCGAGAAGCGCCGGACCTTCCCGTTCGCCACCAGACCGGATCGGACGCCGACCTGATCGGCAATGCCGATCACCCGATCCTGCTCTCGGTCTACTCGACCCGGCTCTACCTCAAGCGCCAACTCCACGCCACCGAGTCGCTGCTGACGCGCGTCGCCGAACCGCTGGCGGCGTGGATGGCGCTCACGACGCCCGGCGATTCGCCTGATGGCGGATGGCGCCCGCCCGCTGCGCCCGATGCGCGTCCCCATTTGGATCTGGCGTGGCGTGAACTCTTGCGCTGCCTCCCGCACGACGACATCTGCGGATGCAGCGTCGACGCCGTCCACCGCGACGGAGAGGCGCGGATGCGACACGCCGAAGAAATCGCTCGGACGATCGCGACCGAAGCGCTCGAAGGCGCGCAGCACGCTGGCTTTGCCGAGCCGGTTGGCGATGCCCGCGCCGGAACCGAGTTGCTCGTCTTCAACCCGCATCCGTGGCCCCACCGCTTTCGCGTCGAAGCCGAAATCCTGCTGCCCAATCCCGACGGCGAGTTCGGCGACGCGCCTCCCGTCCAGACGCTTATAGGCGCCGACAGCGACGGCTTGGTCCCGCTGCACGTTCTGAGCACCCAGGCGCCCGCCTTTCGCAGCCGCTACGTCGAGAGCACGTGGGGCCGCCGTTACCGCATCGCCGCCGACGTGGATCTACCGCCGATGGGCTATCGCCTACTCCGCGTGTTCGCCGCCGACGACGCCCCCACTCCTCCCGCTTTTGAATCGCCCGCCGCCTCTCTGCTCGAGAACGAAACGTGGCGCCTGGAGCGGACCGAAACAGGTCTGGCGCTCACGCACAAACCGTCAGGCACGCGGCGCCCAGACGCTATCCGCCTCGCATGGGAGCCCGATGAGGGAGACAGCTACAGTTACTCACCACCCGCCGGACAGCCGCTGCCGCCCGCCGCCCGCTACGCCCGGCTGACTCACGCCGCCCACGACCCAGCCGACGACTCTCGGCTCGTGGCACACTGGCAACTCGACGTGCCCACCGCTCTAGGTAGCTCAGAATGGGCACACCTCGAGCTGCGCGCAACCTTACGGCTCGATCACGAGCGCGGTCTCCACGTCTCGATCCGCTACTCCAACACGGCAAAAGATGGACGCCTCCGCCTGCTCGTGCCCACCGGCTCGCACACGTCTACCTCGACCGCAGACGCGCACTGGCGATTGGCCGAGCGCCGTCGCCCCGACCTGCTCGCGCCCGGCGACGCTCCTGAGCGCTACGCAGGTTACCCCGGCGAGTTGAACTACGACACGCACCACCAGGGCGACTTTTGCTGGACTCAGACGGATGGCGTTCGCACCTACGTCGCCAACCGCGGTCTGCCCGAGTACGCGCTCGTCGACGCCGGAACGCCGACCGATGGATGGGGCGGCGATTCCGTCACCCAAGGCGATCAGACCTGGATCGCGGTCACGCTGTGCCGAAGCGTCGGCTGGTTGAGCAAAAAGGGCGGACGCATCCGTAGAGTCGGAGCCGGTCCCCACGTGCCGACGCCCGAAGCCCAGTGCCTGCGCGAGATGGGCGGCGATGTCCTGATCGGCTGGGCGCCCGAGAGCCAGATGGATGCTACGGCCATTCGCCGCGCCTGCCGCGCGTTCGCCCATCCGGCATGGGCCGAAGAGGTGCCGCTCCTCCCCCATCTGACACCGACCGGCCCACCTCGACCGCGCCGCATGAGCCTGCTACACGTCGCCGACGAGCGGTTGGAGCTTGCCGCTTTTAGCCCCGAGCCTGGCGGCGACGGCGTCGTGGTCCGCCTCTACAACCCGACCGGCGAGACGATAACCTCGCGCGTCACGACGGCGCTACCACTGTCGCGCTACGCCCCGTCAGACCTGCGCGACACGTGGGACGAATCAGCGGCGCGCCCGCTCGGCGGCGCAGGGTTCGCGGCCTGCGTTCCCTCCTATGCTTGTCGCACGTGGATCCTTCGCTCGTAAAGACCCACTCGGCGCTGGCCCTGTTGAGGACAACGAATGCGACGGCGACACGGACAGCTTTGGGGAGATCGGTGGCGAGTTCACATTCGGCAACTCGGCTCAGCAGTGGCGTCCATTCGTAGACGTGAGAATCGGCAGCTTCTCGATCTCGAACACCGAGGGCGTCGACACGAACATCATCGGGGGGCGGGCTCACGCTAGGCGGCGACGTGAGCTACTTCGCGACTTCTCAGCTTGCCATTCGAGGCCAGCTTGCCCTCGCGGGCGGTGCCGCAACAACGGTTGGAGTGGGAGGCGAAGACGCAGACGTTGCCGACACGACCTACAGTATCGGACGCCTTCAAATCGGGGTAACGTACCGCTTCTAATCACCCCTTTTCGCACGATCCGAGGCCGCGTTTTCCGAGAGGAAGGCGCGGTCTCGCTGCTTCAGCCCTTGACGCTTCCCGCCAGAATGCCGTTGATGAAGAAGCGCTGGGCGACGGCGTAGACCAGCAAGACCGGCACGATGGCGATCACGGCTCCGGCGGCGACGAACTTGAAGTTCGACGAGAACGCGCCCGTCAGATACGCCAGCGCGACCGGCAGCGTGAACGTCTCCCTGTCCTGCAAAATCACCAGCGGCCACAGAAAGTTGCTCCACGTGCCGACGAACGTAAAGACGGCCAGCGTCGCCATCGCAGGTTTTGAGAGCGGCACGAATACGTTCCACCACACGCGCAGCGGCGAGCAGCCGTCGATCACGGCGGCGTCCTCGAGCGACTTGGGGACGGCGAGGTAAAACTGCCGCATCAGGAAGATGCCGAACGCGTTGACCGAAAACGGCACGATCACGCCCCACAGCGAGTTGACCAGCCCCATCTTGAGCGCTAGCGTGTAGAGCGGAATCATGATGACCTGCTCGGGCACCATCATCGTCGAGAGCACGGCAACGAAGACCAGCGACTTGCCCTTGAACTCCATCCGCGCCAGGGGAAACGCCGCCAGCGACGCCAGCAGCACGTTGCTCGCCACGACGACGCTCGACACGAAGACGCTGTTCAGGATGTAGCGCCCAAAATTGGGGTTGACCGCGTTCCACGTGTCGACGAAGTTCTCCCAGTGAAACTCGCTGGGCCACAGCGACGGCGGAAACGCGAACACGTCCTCGCTGCCTTTGAGCGCCGTCAGCAGCAGCCACAGAAACGGGACGGCCATCAGGCAACCGACCGTAATGAGCGCGAAATAGAGCAAAATCTTACGTGTCATCGCCCACCTCCGGTCTCGTGATCTGCTACCGGACCCGTAGCGTCGCGGCATGCCGCGACGCTACACTCGGTGAACGCGCATCGTTCGTATACCATCTAGTCTTTCTCCCAGTAGCGAATGTTGAGGTAGCTGAACGCCAGCGTCATCACGAAGAGCACGACCGAAATCGCGCTCGCATAGCCTAGCCTAAAGTCGAGGAACGCCGTCTGATAGATCAGCGGAACGAGCGTCTTCTCGGCCGCCGGAGCGCCCGGAATCATGATGAACAACTCGTCGAAGACTTTGAGCGCGCTGATCGACGAGATGATGGCGACCAGCGCGATCGTCGGCTTGAGGAGGGGCAGTTTGACGTAGAGCAGCCGCTGGATTGGCCCGGCGCCGTCCAGCGCGGCGGCCTCCTCTAGTTCTTCGGGGATCGTCAGCAGGCCCGCCAAGAAGATGATGGCGTAGTAGCCCAGCCCCTTCCAGCCCGTCACGAACATGACCGAGAGCACGTTGAGCGGATAGCTGGTGAGCCAGTAGACCTTGTCGCCGCCCATCAGCGTGACGACGTAGTTGATCAGTCCCACGTCCTCGTTGAGCAGCCACTGCCAGATGATGCCGACGACGATCATCGGCGTAACGACCGGAAGGAAATACAGCCCGCGAAAAAAGCCCGAGCCTTTGACCTTAGCGTCGAGCAGGAACGCGACCGACACGCTCGCCACGATCAGGAACGGCGTCACAAGCAGGTAGAGCAGACTGTTGATCATCGCCCAGCCGAACGTGCGATCGGTCAGCAGGCGGCCATAGTTCTCGAATCCGACCCAGACGGCGTCGCGCACGAACGAGTAGTCTTGGAACGACAGCAGGAAAATGCGGACGGCCGGGTAGAAGATGAAGACGAGCAGGATCGCCAGCGCCGGGCCCAGGAAAAGCCACGGAATGCCGCCCGTGCGCCACCACGACTTGGAGCGCGGAGGCATCGCTTCACGCGTCGGCGTCACGCGCGGCGCCGTCGTCATCTGCGCCGACGGCAGCACCTCGCCCGGAGCCGGGCGCGCGTCTAGTGGATCGGTGGGAGCGTGCTCGTCAGGCATCGGAAGCGGTTTGCGTTTGCAAGGTACGAGCGAAGGCGCCGCGCGAGCATGCCGATCTGCAACCACAGGTGGTCGAACGCATCCAAACGTGCAGATCACCTCTCACACTCCACCGTCTTCCTTGCCGAGTCAGGCCTCCGCAACTGCCGCCCGAGCCGAGGGTGTGCTGGCGCCGCGTCGTACGAAATGTTTTGTCCGTTCCTTTGGCTTGACACACAAGGGACCAAATGATTTAAGGCGCGACGCCGACTTGACGAACGCACCCGCTCGCTGAACCTGGTCGACCCGCTCGCAAACCATCAAACACGGACGGCTCTCGGCGCTGTCTATGCTCCGCGTTTGGCCTCCGACCGTCTGGGGCCGCATCCTGACGATTCGAAAGGTCAGGCCGGTTATCCCGCCAAGGTCGACTGCCGGGTTTGGGCGCCGACTTCTTTAAAGCGCGTTTCGAGATACTGCATGATCGTGGCCGCCACGTCCTTTTCGGTCGCCTTTTCGATGCCTTCGAGCCCGGGCGATGAGTTGACTTCGATTACGGCCGGTCCGTTCTTGGAACGCAGCAGGTCGACGCCCGCCACGCCCAATCCCATCACCTTGGCCGCTTTGACGGCTGCAGCGCGCTCGGCCGGAGTGATGCGGACCTTGCTTGCCGTACCGCCCTGGTGCAGGTTGGACCGAAACTCACCGGCCGCCGCCTTGCGGCTCATCGCACCGACGACTTTGTCGCCGACGACGAACGCGCGGATGTCTTCGCCGTCTGCTTCCTTGACGAACTCTTGCACCAGGATGTTGGCGTCGAGCTGGCGAAACGCCGAGATCACGCTCTCGGCCGCTTTGTCGGTTTGGGCCAGGACGACGCCTTTGCCCTGCGTGCCTTCGAGCAGTTTGATGACCAGAGGTGCGCCGCCGACGACGTTGATCAATCCGTCGACGTCTTTGGTCGAGTGCGCAAAGCCCGTCGTCGGGAGGCCCACGCCCTTCTGCGCCAACAGCTGCATCGACCTGAGCTTGTCGCGCGAGCGGGTGATGGCGATGCTGCTGTTGGCCGAGAGCGTCTGCATGATCTCGAACTGCCGCACGACAGCCGTTCCATAAAACGTGTAGCGCGCGCCGATGCGCGGGATGATCGCATCGAAGTGTAACGGCTCTCCGGCATACATCACCTTGGGATCGTCGGACGAGATGTCCATGAAGCAGCGCAGATAGTCGATGACGCGAACGGTATGACCGCGCTTTTCGGCAGCTTCGATCAGGCGGCGCGTCGAGTAGAGTTTGATGTCACGCGAGAGAATGCCGATGTTCATAGGGGGAGAGATATAGAGCGCGCTAGCGCCGATTGGAGAAAAAGAAAAGAGTCAAGGGCGCTCGGGCTTGCCGCCCAGAAACGAGGCGCCGCTGTCGACCAGGAAGCGTCCGGCGAGCGACCGGCGCCCCACGAGCATTCTATAGCGCATGCCAGCGCGCGCCGTCAGCGTGAACTCGGTCAGAAACGCGTGGCTCGCGATGACGAGCGTCGTCTGGATGACCGGGCGCTCCTCGGACTCGCCGTTGCTGCTCGTCACCTTGCGCACGTCGTACAGGCGAGCGGTGCGCGGCTTGGTGGTCCGCGTGCTCCCGGGGCGGATCTGGAGCGCGAAGCGCACCCACTCCTGATCGTCCTTCTTGAAGCGCTCGATGTCGACGGCGTGGAGCGACGAGGTGAGTGCGCCGCTGTCGATCTTGGCCTTGAGCGCGCCGACGCGCAGCCCGGGAAGGGCGACCCACTCGCGCCAGCCAACGGGCACCAAGGGGTCTACGGAAACGATGGTGGTGGGCGATTCAGGCATAGCTCACAAGGTACTGCACTTCGGATACCTCGTGCGTGAGGCCTCTCTCAACATCGCCTAGCCGAGTTGCGCGATTCCATCCCACCTCCCCCAGCCCATCCGAACTCCGCGACGTCGAGCGCTTTGGAGTTTCCATGCCTGACCTCCCGGACCTCTCTACTCTTCCCACGGTCGTCGTAGGCGCCGGAGCGGCCGGGCTGATGGCGGCCGGGTTTGCCGCCGAGCGCGGACGCGACGTGCTCGTGATCGAAGGGACGCGGCAGGGCGGCAAGAAGATCGTCATCAGCGGCGGCGGGCGATGCAACGTGCTGCCGTCGGCTCCCGACCTGTCGCGCTTCGTCACGCACGGCTCGCCCAACACGCTGCGGCGCGTCCTGAAGAGTTGGCCCGCGCCCGAACAACGCGCCTTTTTCGAGCAGACGCTGGGCATCCCGCTCGCCATCGAAGACGAGACCGGCAAGCTGTTTCCCGTCAGCAACCGAGCCACCGACGTGCGCGATGCTCTCCTCGACTATGCCCGCCGCTGCGGCGCCCGGCTAGTGATGGACACGCGCGTCTCGGACATCCAGCCCCAAGGCGACGGCTCGTGGCGCGTCCACACGGGCGGCGACGTACTCCACGCCCAATCGGTCGTGCTCGCGACGGGCGGTTTGAGCGTTCCCAAAACCGGAAGCGACGGCGTCGGCTTGAGCATCGCCAGACGGCTGGGCCACACCATTCGTCCCACCTACGCGGCGCTGACACCGCTTCTCGACTCGGACGGGCGCCACGCGGACCTTTCCGGTCTGTCGCTCACGGCCCACCTGCGCGCGACCGGTAAACGCGCGCACAACACGTCCAGCGGCGGCTTTCTGTTCACGCATCGCGGCTACAGCGGCCCCAGCGTGCTCGACGTGTCGCACCACGCCGTCCAGCGACCTGGCGCGCGCATCGAAGCAGCCTGGTCGGACCTGGACGCGGCCGACTGGGAATCGGCTTTCGCAAACGGCCGCGCGCGACAGGCTCTCACACTCGTCCGCGAACACCTGCCGACGCGCCTGGCCGATGCGCTCGTCGCCGAAGCGGGCATTCCCTCCGATCGCAGGTGCGCCGAGTTGCGCAAACACGAACGCCGCGCCCTGATCGACGCGCTGACCGCCTATCCGCTGCCGCACACCGGCGACGAAGGCTACAAAAAGGCCGAGGTCACGGGCGGAGGTGTTGCGCTAGGGCAGGTCAACGCGCGATCCATGGAGAGCCGCCTGCACCGCGGCCTCTACTTCTGCGGCGAGATCCTCGACGCGTGGGGCCCGATCGGCGGATACAACTTTTTCTGGGCTTGGGCGACAGGCCGACTCGCGGGCTTATCGGCTTAGACCGTGCTGGCAATCAGAGAGGGGAAGCGGCTGCGCGTGCGATTGTGCGGCTCGCGATGCGTCCCAACCGACAAAGCAGGTCACGAAGTAAGCGGACGGGGCACCACCACAGCGGATGCAAGGCAGCGAAGCGATTCGTGCAAGTGCGCTGCGGGAGCGACTCGAATCGAATGTCATCGTGGCCGAGTCCAGCACGCCGCCTTCATGCTCGTGCCAAATGACTGCAACGCGTGCAGAACGGCGCAGCTATCCGGTTATTTTGGTCTCACCAGTCGTCCTACCGCTCATGACTCTCTCAGCAATTACCCAAGTCGACCCTAGCCGCGTCCTCATCGTGGACGACGACCCGCTCGTCGCCGAGTCGCTCGGCATGTTTTTCGAAGCCGAGGAGTGGGACATCGACCGCGCAGGCACGATCGCCGACACGCGCGCGCTGCTGGCTGACAATCCGGGCCGCTACGACCTCATCCTGCTCGACGTGCGCCTGCCCGACGGCAACGGCTTGGACTTCTTGCAAGAGGCCGAGGGCACGACCGTCGCGCCGGTCATCGTGATCTCTACGCACGCCGACGACGCGAGCCGCCTGCGCGCGTTGGGTTTGGGAGCCGAGGACTTTCTGAGCAAGCCCGTCCAGCCGGACGAACTGCTCGACCTGATGAAGCGCCTGCCCGTGGTAGACGACGTCCCCGCCATCGCCTCGCCCGAACTGCGCCGCATCGGCAGCGCCGAAGTCGACTTCGAGGCAGGCTTCATCCAGCGCGACGCCGATGAGAAGCACAAGCTGACGGACTTTCAACGCGCTCTGCTCCGCGTGCTCGTGGTACACCAGGGCCGCGCCGTTTCGCGCAAGCGCCTGATCCGTGAGGCGCTCAACCTCGAGAGCCGCGCCTACCTCGTCGACCTGACGCTCCAAAGCCTGATCGGAGTGCTCGACGAGCAGATCGACGCGCTGCGCGAGTACATCGAGCCCGACCCCGAACGCCCCACCTTCATCCGCCGCGTGTTCGGCCAGGGCTACAGGCTGCAAAAGTAACCGAGGCAACCGGCAGCGCTATTTCGACTCGTAGCGTGCGCCCTCTTCGAGGATCTTGTCCCAGTCCTCCTGCGCCTCGGCTATGGCGTCGTCGAGCGAGCGGTCGTCCTTGAACGTGCGGAGCAGACTCGACTTGAACGACTCTTGCAGACGGTTGTAGTTGGGCAGCGACGGCTTGAGCACGCGCGATCCGATCAGTTGACTCGCCGCGATGCCGCGCGCTCTACCGATCAGCGTGCTGTCGTCAGCGGTGAAATACGGGTCGCTCAGCGTCGACGTGACCGACGGGAAGACCGGGACGGTGCGGCTGAAGGCCAGCTGGTTCGGGCCGTTGGTGACGAACGCGGCCCAGTTGGCGGCGGCCTGCGGATTGGCGCTGCGGTTGGCGACGGCCAGGCTCATCACGGCCAGGTTGCGGCTGCCCTCGGCGCCGACGATGGCGGGCGCTACGTCCGTATCGGCGAACAGGGTGGGCGCGTTTTCGTCGATGATGCGCAAGAACTGCGGGCCGCCCGTAAAGAGCGCGATCGTACCGCTCTGGTAGAGGCGCAAAGCAGCCGAACGGGGCTGGGCGATGCTCTCGCGCGGCATCGTACCCGACCGGAACGCGTCGCGCCACGCGGCCAGGACGGCGCGTCCGCGTGGCGTGTTGAAGGCTGCCCGCGTTTGGTCTTCGTTGACGACCGAAACGCCTTCGGCTTCGAGCACTTCGATCAGGTCCGATTCGACGATCAGGTTGGTGAAGAAGGCGTAGTCGCCCGTGCGCTCGTGAAAGGCGTGGGCAAAGGCGAGCAGTTCGTCGTACGTCTGCGGCGGAGACTCGAATCCGGCGGCGTTGAGGCGAGCGCGGTCGTAGATCACGATCTGGGTCGACAGGTACCAGGGCACGGCGTAGGTCGCGCCGTCCATCGTCAGCGGCTCGACGGCGGCGGGCAGGTAGCTGGCCTGGACCTGGGGCGTCAGCAGCGTGTCGAGCGGGGCCAGAGCGCCCAACTCGGCGTATTTGCGGATGAAGTCGGCGGGCAGGTTGACCACGTCCGGCGACTGCCCGGCGGCGATGGCATTGAGGTACTTTCGCGTGATCCCGTCGTAGGGCACGTCGACCCAGCGGATCGTGATACCGGGGTTCTGACTCTCGAAATCGGCGATCAGGCCTTCGATGTACTCGTCGAACGTGGGCGAAAGCTGGAGCGTCCAAAACTCGACGACGTTGGGGTCGCGGTCGGGCACGCCGCAACCGGCGAGCGGAAAGAGGGCGAGGATCAGCAGGGCGAGAAGTCGGCGCATCGGGTCAGGTCGTGGCAGTGGGCGCGAGCGGATCGCTGATGATGGGACGCGCGTCGGCGGCCTGGTTGGGAGCGTCGCCCGCGTCCGGCGTCGAGGGCGGAGCAGGCGCACCGACCTGGATCGACTCCATGCGGAAGCGGTGCGTTTCGGCCTGGTGCCCGTCGAACTCCAAGCGAGCGCCGTGCGAGAGCAGGTGTTTGCGCAGGGCGACGCCGTCGACGTGGCGCGGCTCGACACCGTCCCGCACACTCATCGCCATCGCGCGCCCGGCGGCTTCGCCCATCGCGCGGCAGTTGCTCTGAATGCGGACGGCGCCTTGAGCCTCGAAATCCGCCGAGAGCGAGCGGCCGACGACGAGCAGCCCGTCGATCTGGACCGGCACCAGACTGCGGTACGGGATCTCGTGGTACTCACCGTGGGGCAACTCCATCAGGCGGCTGTCCTCTTCCTTGCGGCGGTGCAGGTCGATCGGGTAGCAGTTGCGCGCGATGGCGTCGTCGAACTTGCGCGCCTTCCAAAAGTCGTCAGCCGTGAGCGTGTACTCGCCCGTTATGCGCCGCGTCTCGCGCACGCCGACCATCGGCGCCGTCATCGACACGAACGCGCGCTGGCAGCCCGGCACGTAGCGTTTGAAGAAGGCGAGGTAGCGCGCCACCATCGCTCGGCCCGTCACGACGGCGTGCGAGAGGTGGAACGGATCGGTCCCGTCGATCAGGTCGCGGATGCGCGGGTTGTTGAACGCGACCTCGCCGGGGCGCCCGTTCATCGAGAAGAGTTGGACGTAGTTGAGGTCTTCCTTCTCCAATACACCGTCGGCCAGGGCTTGCTGAAACAGCGGTTCGAGCGGCCAATCGCGCCCTTCGACCATCGCCGACGTGACCAGGCCGACATCGCCCGGACGGTTGGCAGGCGTGAAACCCGTCCGTCCGGTCTCTTGGAGAAATGCGGTCAGCGTGTCCAGATCGAGGCCGCCGAGCATGAAGCGGAAGGCCAGCGGCTGATGCTCGCCTTGGTCGTCGCCGCTGCGCATCGGGACGCCTGCGCGGTGCGCCACGTCGCCGTCGCCCGTCGCGTCGATGGTGCGCTTGGCCCGGATGGCGACGAGTCCGGCTTTGTTGTGGAACAGGCCGCCTCGGACGGACTGGTCCTCTACGATCGGCTCGACGAAGTGGGTGAAGTACAGGCGCTCGACGCCAGCCTCGGTCGCGACGGCTTCGAGCGTCGTCTTGAGCGCTTCGGGGTCGAACCAGCCTTCGTTGCCGTCCGAGAAGCGCCCACTCGTGCCGTCGCGCATCATGCGGAGGTTGATCTCGGCGTCGATGCCGCCGTTGAGCGGGACGCCTTCGATCTGGTTAGGCATCATTGGCGTGACGGTCGCGCCGGTCTGCGTGCCGCCCAAAAAGCCCAAACTCTCGACTACGATCGTGCTCATGCCTTCGCGCGCTGCCGCAATGGCCGCAATGGCTCCGGCCGTTCCGCCGCCGACGACGAGCACGTCGACGCTGCGCACGACCGGCACGTCTTGGGCGAAGGAAATCAGCAAGGGTTCGGAGGGCGATTCCAAGGGCGGCAGCGGTGGATGGAGCGCTAAGTTACAGCGCGCCGGATCGCCTCGGCCCTCGCAAACCTGACAGGTCTTGGAGACCTGTCAGGTTTTTACTCCGACCTTCCCCTCGCCTTCTCGATGGACGTTTACGCCGAGCCGTTTCGCGCTTCCGCCCCGTTCGACCTGCCGTTCCTGCGCTGGCTACCGCGCGGCTACGCCGACGATCCGGCCCGGCGTTGGCCCCTGATCGTCGCGCTCCACGGCTCGGACGAGCGCGGGACGGATCTGTCCGCCGTCACGCGCCATGGACTGGCCCGGCGGCTGAGTGAAGGACTCGATCTACCCGCCGTCGTCATCGCGCCCCAGTGCCCACCCGACCGCTGGTGGGACGTCGAACCCGTCGCCGCCCTCGTGCGCCACGCCGTCGGCACGTTTCGCGTCGATCCGTCGCGCGTGGTGCTGACGGGCCAGTCGATGGGCGGATTTGGCACGTGGCACGTCGGCACGCGCTATCCCCACCTGTTTGCCGGACTGATGCCCATCTGCGGCGGTGGGCTGGCGTGGCTGGCGCCGCAGATCGCCGATGCGCGCGTTCCCGTTTGGGCGTGGCACGGCCTGCTGGACGAAGTCGTCGCGCCCTACCACAGCCGCGAGATGACGAACGCCCTCCGTGCTGCCGGAGGCGATGCGCGCCTGACCGAACTGCCCGAGGTGGCTCACAACGCCTGGGACGCCGCCTACGACAACAGTGACGCGCTGACGTGGCTAACTTCGCAGCGGCGTGCGATCTAGATCTGGACAATCGGATGCGAACACGGCGAATGAGCCGGCGTGACAGCGATTCCTCTACCGACTATATCTCATGGATGCTATTCTCTCTCGACCCGTCGCCGCACTGGGCGTCGACGAACGCGCGACGTTCATCATGCGCACGTACGGGCACCTGCTCGGCGCCATTCTGCTCTTCGTCGGCATCGAAGTGTTCTTGTTTCAGTCGGGGCTGGCCGCTCCGATGGCGTCTGCGATGCTAGGCGTCAACTGGCTGCTCGTGCTGGGTGGATTCGTCGTCGTGAGTTGGCTGGCGAGCCGGGCGGCCAACTCGTCGGCTTCGCAGCCTGTTCAATACCTCGCGCTAGGCGGCTTCGTGCTCGCCCAGGCAATCATCTTCGTCCCACTGCTCTACATCGCCGACAGTTACGCGCCCGGAGCCATTCAGAGCGCCGCTGTCGTCACGATGATCGGGTTTGCGGCGCTGACGGCTATCGTATTCACGACGCGCAAGGACTTCTCGTTCATGGGCGGCATGCTGCGTTGGGGCTTTGTGATCGCGCTCGTTGCCATCGTGGCGGGCGTGCTGTTCGGCTTCCAACTGGGCACGTGGTTCTCGGTCGCGATGGTGGCGCTGGCGGGCGGCGCGATCCTCTACGACACGTCGAACATCCTGCATCACTATCCCGAAGACCGCTACGTCGGCGCCGCGCTTCAGCTATTCGCATCGGTCGCGCTGCTGTTCTGGTACGTGCTGTCGATCTTCACGTCGCGCCGCTGAGCCGGCTGAGAGCCCGCTGGAAGCGCCGCAGTCCTATTTTCAATAAAGACTGAAACTAGGGTTGCGGCGCTCCCGTTTCGGTATTTCCTATCGATATAGCCGCCGCCTGTGCCTTCCCCCCCGCTCTTCGTCGACACGCCGCGCGGGTTGTTCACGGCCAACGGTACGTGGTACCGCACGACGGTCGCCCAACTGCGTGCCTACGCAGAGCCGGTCGTCGAAGCCGTCGGCATCGAAGCGCTGATCGCCCGCGCCGATGAGACGCTCGCCGCTCCGCGCACGCTGGCTCTGACGGCGCTTCCCCTACTGCTGCTCGGACTCGCTCCCATTTGGGCGGCACCGATTGCGCTCGGGCTCGCCGTCGCCGCGTTCGTGTGGACGCCGCTCTTGACCGGGCCGACGATCGGTAGAGCGTGGAAGGCGCTTGGACTGGTGCCGGTTCAGCTGGTGCTCTACCTGTTCGTGCTCAGCTTTCTGGCCGCTCAGAACCTGTTCGCGTCCGTTGCCGCTGGCCTGATCGGATTCGTGATCCTACGCTGGGGACTCGTCGACTGGGCGCTAGGCAAGACGCTTGATCCTCTCTTTGCCCGCCTGCACAAACTCACTCGTCCCGACGCCGTCCTGCGCGCGCTCATCGTGCGCTCGGCTCTGCACAGCGGGATTCCCCACGACAAGGTCGAAGCGATGCAGCGTGACCTAATCCGCCTGCTCCCCCGCCGCTAGTCTTATGCCGTCCACGATCTACCTCGCCCGCCACGGCGAGACCGACTACAACCGCAAGCGCATCGTGCAGGGGCGCGGCGTCAACAGCCAGTTGAACGCGACGGGGCAGGCGCAGGCCCAGCGACTGGGCGTTCGGATGGCCGAGGTGCACCTCGACGCCGTCTACTCGAGCCCGCTGACACGCGCGCGCCAAACAGCCGAGATCGTCCGCGAATACCAGCCTTCTCCGCTGCCTCCGCTGCGGCTTCTCGAAGGGTTGGAAGAAATAGGATGGGGCGAACTCGAAGGACTTCCCGCCTCTGCCGCCACGCGCGACGCGTTCGAACGACTGCACGCCCAGTGGGCCGCCGGCGACTTCGACACGCCCGTCCCCGGCGGCGAGTCGATCCGCGACGTGCAGAAGCGATCGCTCGCCGCATGGCGTACGATTCTGACGGCTCAGCCCGGCGGCGACGTGTTGATCGTGGCGCATGGACGGACGATTCGCGTTCTCCTCGCGTCAATCCTGCCGGGCTACGGACTCGAACGCATGCAAGACATCCGGCACGGCAACACGTCGCTCAACGTGCTGGAGGTAGACGGCGGCGAGGTCACGCCCCGGCTGCTCAACTCGATGACGCACTGGGAAGCCGCCTCGACTCTCCTGCGCGCATGACCGAGACGCTCGCCGCTTCTGCTTCCGTCGCCACTGCCGGTCTTGCCCTCGCCCGCCTGATTCGATCGGCCGCAGACGTACGCGCCGACGGAGCACTGGCCCATGTCCACGTGCCCGCTCCCGCCGCGTCGCCGCTCGCCTGGCTGGCGGGGCAGAGTGGGCTGCCGCGCCTGTTCTGGCACGGACGCGGCGAGCGCGAAGCCGTCGCCACGCTGGGCGCCGCTCTGACCGTCGGCAGCGAAGCCGACGCGCCCTCCGATCTCCCGCCACATGCCTACGTTTCAACCGCCTCGGACCTGGTGGCGCTATCGGACGTGCTGGACCGGCTGGGACCCGACGCTCGGCTCTGGGGCGGACTGCGCTTCGACGCGCACAAACAGCCTGACGGAGCGTGGAATCTCTATCAGCCGCTGCGTTTCACCCTACCCCGTTTCACCTACACGCGCCACGACGACGGCTCGGCGACGCTCTCGTGCGCCCTCATCCTGCCCGATGATCTGGGCCGGTTGGACATCATCGCCGACCAAGCCGAGCACCTCTCGTCCGCGCGCGCGATGGACCGCATACGGCTGCCTATCCCGCTCGAACGCGCCGATCTGCCGGGCCGCCCGACGTGGGACCGCATGATCGCGTCGGCGCTGGCGGCGTTCGAGTCCGGCGAGTTGGAAAAGGTGGTGCTGGGGCGGCGCGTGACCTACCGCTTTCCCCAACCGCTCGACGCCTTCGACCTGCTCCACCAACTGATGGACGCAACGCCGGGGTGCTTCCATTTCTACACTGAGCACGCCTCCCACACGGCGTTCGTCGGCGCGTCTCCCGAACTGCTCTTCCGCCTGCGCGACGGGCGGCTGCAGAGCGAAGCCATCGCCGGAACGCGCCCCCGAGCCGACGCCAATGACGCCGACGATCTGCTCCGGCGCGAGCTGCTCGACTCGGACAAGGACCAGCGCGAGCACCGCTACGTCCGCCACTTTCTCGAGGAGCAGCTGGGCCGCTTCACGACGGATCTGGAGTCGGACAAATCGCCCGCCGAGATGCCACTCGCCAGAGGACGCCACCTGCGCTCTCGCCTGTCGGGCACGCCGCTTGCGGGCACCCACCCCGTCGATGTGCTGCGCGCACTCCACCCAACGCCCGCCGTCGGTGGAACGCCTACCCAGGCCGCGCTGGCGTTCATCCGCGAGCACGAGCCGTTCGACCGAGGACGCTACGCTGCTCCACTGGGCTGGATTTCGCGCGACGAATCCGAGTTTGCGGTCGGCATCCGCTCGGGCCGCGTCGAGGGCGATACGCTTGCGCTCTACTCAGGCGCCGGAATCGTGCGCGGCTCGAACGCGCAGTCTGAGTGGGACGAGATCGAAGGAAAAATCGCCAACTTCACAAGCGTCCTGGGTCTCGACGCATCTAGCCAATAGGTGCGACGGGTGAGCAGACGAAGGCGATTCCTGAGCGCATCCATTGCAGTCGTTCTGATTTGCTTCGTCGTTCTAGGATGGGCCAACTGGCCCGCCGACGCCTTGCCCGAAGGCACGACGGCGACTCGCCTGGTCGTGCACAAGGGCGATCGCACGCTCCGATTGATCAGCGGAAGCAGCGAGGTCAAGATCTACCGTGTGTCGTTCGGAGCCTCTCCCATCGGCCACAAACAGCAGGAAGGGGACGAGCGAACACCCGAAGGCGCGTACACGATTGACGTCCGCAACGCGCAGAGCATGGCGCACCTGTCGATGAGAATCTCCTACCCCAACGCAGCCGACCGCGCGCATGCCGACAGTATGGGCGTTTCTCCGGGTGGGCAGATCATGATTCACGGCATGCGTAACGGACTAGGGTGGATCGGCAGGCTACACAGGTTCGTGAACTGGACCGACGGATGCGTAGCTGTCACCAACTCAGAAATGGATGAGTTATGGCGCGCCGTTCCTATGAGCACGCCGGTCGAAATCTATCCTTGAGCGACTAGCGAGTAGGCCGCAGACTTCACGCGCGGATCATCCTCGCTACTGGAACGGCGCCCTAACGATGTGGTATCTTACCATCTAAGGGCAAGTCCTGTACGACCAGCTCCCTTCGAACTCCGCCAGGGCCGGAAGGCAGCAACGGTAGAAGGTCGATGCGGTGCGATGCAGGTAGCTTGCCCTTTTTTGCGGCCTTCCATATGCTACGTACGCAACTCCAACCGATAGGCGATGTTGCAAGTAACGGTGTCCTCGTCAGCCCGTCACCCTGGCACACGCTCTAGTATCAGTGTGACCGGCCCGTCGGCGGCGAGGTGAATATCCATGTGGGCGCCGAATGTCCCCGTCGCGACCGCGCGGCTCAACTCCTCGCTCAGCGCATCGCATAACGTGCGGTACAGCGGCTCCGCAGCCTCGGGGCGCGCAGCGTGGACGTACGAGGGGCGGTTGCCTTTGCGAGTGTCGGCGTAGAGCGTGAACTGACTGACGACGAGCGCCTGGCCGCCGATGTCGAGTAGCGACGCGTGCGAGGGTCGTTCGGCAGGCGCTTCGGGATCGGGGAAGATGCGCAGCTTGGCTACCTTCTTCGCGAGCCACAGCGCTTCGTCATCTCCATCGCCGTCGCGGATACCGAGCAGTATCAGGACACCGCGTCCAATCTGGCCGACCGTCTCCCCGTCCACGTCGACGCGGGCGTGGTGAGCGCGCTGGACGAGGGCGATCATCGCTGGATCAGGTGCTGGCGCGCGAACGTCTCGAACGCTTCGAGCGCGCGTCCTCGGTGACTGATGGCGTTCTTCCGCTCGGTCGACATCTCGGCGAACGTCTCGGTCTCGCCGTCGGGGACGAAGAGCACGTCGTAGCCGAAACCGCCGTCGCCGCTCGGGCTGGTGGCGATACGTCCCTCGCACACCCCGTCGAACGTGCGCGTGGTCTCGCCTGGAACGGCGAACGCCAGCGACGTGCGGAAGCGAGCCGTTCGATCTTCGGCGCCCTCCAGTTCTCGGAGCAGCAGCGCACGGTTGTCGGCGGGATCGCAGGCGGGTCCGGCGTACCGGGCCGAGTGAACGCCGGGGCGACCGCCGAGCGCGTCGACTTCGAGGCCGGTGTCGTCAGCCAGGCAAGCGGCGGCGGTGTGACGCATCAGCGCTTCGGCTTTGAGGGCAGCGTTTCCGGCCAGCGTCGGCTCGGTCTCGTCGACATCGGGCGCGCCGGGGGGCGGAGATTGCACGTCCATGCCGAGCGGCTGGAGGCGGGCGGCGAGTTCGCGCAGTTTGCCGGGGTTTCCGGAGGCGAGGTAGAGGATCACGGCTGCGAGTCGGTCAGGAGAGATCGGGCGGATGGCGGGCGCTCTCAACGGCCTCCCAACCTGACAGGTTTTCGCGACCTGTGAGGTTTCGCTCTGCTTAGCGCGCGGCGGCGATCTGGTGCGTCTACGAGAAGACTTCGCCTTGGACGCGAAGCAGGTAGGTGCCTGCGCTCAGCCGGGATACGTCAACGAGCAGTTCGTGCGTGCGCTCCGACACCCGTTCGCCGCCGAACACGACGGTGACGCCCAAGCGAATGGTGACTTCGATCTGATCGGACAGCGTGGTGACTTCGTCCGGATCGACCTGCCTCAGCCGGAACGTGTGCGTGCCCAGCGCCGGAGACGTGAGGATGTAGGACTTTGCCTCGCGCGTCGTTCCGGCTCCGCGAATAGTCTCGAGGCCCGCGAACGTCTTGGGAGCCCGGCGCCTGGCGCTCGACCGCGAAACCCGCGTTGTTGGTCTCGCTCGCCGTCGACCACGTCAGGCGGGCGCGGCCCTCATTCGTCTCGGCGTCGAAGGCGACGAGTTCGACCGGCAGCGCAGCGTCACGGAACGTCGCCGTGAAGACGCTGGGGCCGTGCGTGGAGTCGGCGATGGTCTGACCGGACGTGGGGTACTGCAACTGGTCGGTGCGGACGGTGGGGAAGCCGGGCACGCGCGTCCAGGTCGGCGCGGCGCTGGTGAGGTCCATCGTCTCCCACAGGCCCGACTCGGTCGCGAGCACGACGCCGTCGCGGTTGTTGGGGTTGTAGACGGCCCAGCAGACGGGGATGTGGGCAGCGAGGCGTTGTCCATGGTGCGCACGGACTCGAACTCGGCCGCTTCGCCGGGGCGGTCGGGTACGGGTGGGCCTTTGGCGACGGGCCGCGCGTTCGCTCTGACCTAGTACGCGTCCAGAAAGGCGCCGTATGCAGCGTGCTCGCGGCCCAGGCGTTCGGCGTCGGTCTGGGAGAGCAGGAAGGCGGCGCCGGTGAGGCAGAGTGCGGCGCACAGAAAGGTCAGCGAATAGCGGGCGGGATTCGTCGGATAGAACAAAAGAAGAGCAGCAGGGGCGAGTGATACGTGGTGGTTGTATCGCCGGTAGCAGGGTGGGTAGGCGGCGGAATCTGGGCAAACGAGCGCCTCGCGAACAGACCCTGGCTGCCGCCGTTTGCCCCGTGTACCTGACCGCACGCTGCATGTCCGCCCACGCCGACACTCCCTTCGACCCCATCGAAACCGCCATCGCCGCCATCCGCGACGGTGGCATCGCCATCGTCGTCGACGACGAGGACCGCGAAAACGAGGGGGATTTCATCGCCGCTGCCGACGCCGTCACGCCCGAGATGGTCAACTTCATGGCAACCCAGGGGCGCGGCCTCATCTGCGTCCCCCTCGAGCGCGACCGGGCGATGGAGCTGGACCTGCCGATGATGGTGCCGACCAACTCGTCGGTCCACGAAACCGCCTTCACGATCAGCGTCGACCTGCTGAGCGGCACCACGACAGGCATTTCGGCGAGCGACCGCGCCGCCACGATCCGCGCTCTGGCCGACCCTGCCACGCGCCCCGTCGAACTGGGTCGCCCCGGCCACATCTTCCCGCTTCGCGCCCACGCGGGCGGAGTCTTGAGACGAGCCGGACACACCGAAGCCGCCGTCGATCTGGCCCGACTCGCCGGGCGCAAACCCGTCGGCGTCATCGTCGAAATCCTGAACGACGACGGCACGATGGCGCGCGTGCCCGACCTCGCCGCGATGGCGAGGAAGCACAAGTTGCCGCTGGTCACGATCAAAGACCTGATCGCGTACCGGATGCGCCACGAATCGCTCGTCGACCAGGTCGTCTCGGTCGACATGCCGACGCAGTATGGGCGGTTCACGCTGACGGCGTTCGAGGAGCGGCTGACGGGCGAAGTCCACCTGGCGATGACAAAGGGCGAGTGGGACGAACAGGCGCCGGTCCTGACGCGCGTCCACTCGTCGTGCGTAACGGGCGACATCTTCGGCTCGCAGCGGTGCGACTGCGGCGACCAACTAGCGGCGGCGCTGGCGCAGGTCGAGGCGGCCGGGCAAGGCGTCGTGCTCTACATGCAGCAGGAAGGCCGTGGCATCGGCTTGGTCAACAAGCTGCGCGCCTACAAACTCCAGGAGCAGGGCATGGACACCGTCGAAGCCAATGAGGCGCTGGGATTCGGCATGGATCTGCGCGATTATGGCATCGGCTGCCAGATTCTGCGCGCGCTGGGCGTGCGCCGGATGCGGCTGATGACGAACAACCCGACCAAACGCGTCGGCCTGAGCGGCTACGGACTCGAAATCGTCGAGCGCGTCCCCATCGAGGCAATGCCGGGCGAGCATAACGCGCGCTACTTGCGGACCAAGCGAGACCGGATGGGCCACGAGTTGAACCTGGGCGTGCTGCTGACCGGCCACGATGCTGGCGTGCTCGGTTCCGTAGCGGCCGAGGGCGACGGAGCGGCCTGACCGCAGAATCCGAGCGCTACTCTCCGGCAAACGGGACGACTCCCGCTTCGGCGCGTCCGACGACGATCGCGTTGGGGTTCATCGGCAGAACTACGCGGAACGTGGCGCCCTCGCCGGGCTCGCTCGTCGCCGAAATCTCTCCGCCGTGACGCTCGACGATGCGGCGGCAGATGGCGAGTCCGATGCCGGTACCTTCGTAGGCATCGCGACCGTGCAGGCGCTGAAACGGAGCGAAGATGCGGTCGGCGAACTGCTGCCTGAAGCCGACGCCGTTGTCGATCACCTCGATGATCACACACGCAGGATGTTCGACCTCGTCGAAGCGCACGCGCACGGTTACGCGAGGTGGCACGCCAGGCTGGTTGAACTTGAGCGCGTTGCCCGCCAGGTTGAGCAGCAACTGGTAGAGTTGCGTCGGATCGGCGATGAGTGGTTTCAGGTCGTCCGGCGCGTCGAGTGCGAGTGTACCGCTGGTCTCTTCGATGCGGATCGAGAGGTCACCGGCGACGCGCTCGAACGTCTTGCGCAGATCGACGGGTACGAAGGGGCGGCCCTGCGAGGTGACGCGTGAGTAGTCGAGCAGATCGCTGATCAGTTCGTTCATGCGCGAGGCCGCGTCGCGCATCCGGTCGATGTAGTAGGTGGCGTCGCTGTCCAAACGGCTGCCGTACTCGTCTGCGAGCAGCCCGCCGAACGCACGGATCTTGCGCAGCGGCTCTTGCAAATCGTGCGAGGCCACAAAGGCGAAATCGGCCAGTTCGCGGTTGCGCGATTCGAGCGCCTTGTTGGCCGCGTCCAGCTGCGACGTGCGCTCGTCGACGCGCGATTCGAGCGTCTCGTTGGCCTGCTCCATCTCGGCGTTGGCCTGGCTCAGGGCACGCTCGTTGTCTCTGCGCTGCGAAATGTCGACTACGGCTCCGGCGAGCTGCGTCGGCACGCCCTTCTCATCGAACTGCGCCAGTCCGCGGCTGAGCACCCAGACGTACGACCCATCGGCGCGGCGCAGTCGGTATTCGGCCAACAGCTGGGGCGTCTGGCCCGTCAGGTGCCGCTCCAGCTGGAGGTTGACCTCGGGCAAATCGTCCGGATGCGTGCGCTCGCTCAGCGCTTCGAACGTCGGCGCGAACTCGTCCGGCTCGTAGCCCAGCATCTCGTAGAACCGGGGCGAGAGGTACGTCTCGTCGCTCTGAACGTCCCAATAGTAGATGCCGTCGCTGGTGCCCCTCACGGCCTGCTCGAAACGCTCCTGGGTGCGCAGGGCGAGTTGCGAAGCCGCGTGCTGCTCGGTCACGTCGTGCAGGTAGACGGACACGCCCGTTTCGTAGGGAAACAGGTTGACGTCGAGGATCCGCCCGCGCCACGCGTAGTCGGCTATCTGCTGGTTCGTGCGCGACGCATTGGCTTCGGAGATGGCCTGAACCAGCCGGTCGGCACCCAGGCGGCTCAGCAGCGCGTCGGCGTTGCGCCCCAGGTAGCTGCGCCCGGACGAGCCCAGCAGCTTCTCGGCGGCCGTGTTGATGTAGCGCAGTTTGCCACTCGTGCTGATCGAGAAAAACGCCTCGGTGATGCTCTCCAGGATGTCGGTGTTGCGCTGAAGCACGCGGTTGCGCTCGCGCTCGGCGTGCCGCGCCTCGGTCACGTCGCGCATCGTCACGATCAGCCGCGCCCCCGACTCGCCACCGCCCTGATGGAAAATGCTGCGCGCCATGATCTCGCGCAGTCCAAACTCGGGCGAGTGCAGCCGAAACTCGGACGCAAACGGGACGCCGGTCGTCATGGCCCGCTCGTGCGCGCCGACGAACAGTTCCAAGTCGTCCGGGTGGATGCGCGCGAAATACGCCTGCGCCTCGTGCGACCGTCCCAGCGGCAGGCCGAACAAGTTGTTGAGGCTGTCCGAGGCCGACACGTGGGGCTCTCCCCGTTTCTGCTGCCACGTGCCCACCTCGGCGACGGCGAGCGTGAGGCTCAGCGTCTCACGAACGCGCGAGAGGCGCGCCAGCGACGTTTCCAGTTCGGTCACGTCGCGCTGGATGGACACCCAGTGCGTAATGCGCCCGGCTTCCCGGATTGGTTCGACGCGCCATCTCACGATGTAGGCCGTGCCGTCCTTGCGATAGTTGTAGGTGCTCCCCTCGAACGAACGGCCCGTTGCCAAATCGTCTCGCAGCTTGCGTATCAGCACGCGATCGGTCAGCGGCCCTTGCAAGATGCGCGGCGAAAGGCCCCGCACTTCGTCCAGCGAGTAGCCGGTCAGCCGCTCGAACGCGGGGTTGGCATAGACGATGCGCGGGCCGGGATCGTCCAGTTCGGCGTCGGTGATGACGACCGAGTCTCCGGCGTGGACCACGGCGGCTTCGAGCAGGCGCAGCCGAGGACCGCCGCCCGAGCGCGTGGCTTCTCGGTGGACGGCCGAGCGCGCCTCGCTCGCGTTCCACTGCGCTTGCCGCAGCGCGCGGCCCAGTTCGTCCGGCGCGGCGCGTCTGAGATCTACCTGCACGTACCCGCTCCACACATCGGCTCCTCTCCACTGCCCGCCCAGCCCAATCAGCGTCTCGGGGCGGGACGCCGTTCCCAACACGGAGAGGGCACGTTCCGCGTCGATGCCGGCGCCCACGACCAATGCGTCGAACGCTCCACTGTTGAGCAGATCGGCGGCTTCGGCCAGCGTATCCACCAGTCGCACGTCGGCGCCTGACAACGCGTGGACCGATTCTTCGACGAAGGCGGCTTCTGTGTCGGACAGGCCAGCGGCCAGCGCGTGCGCGGGGAGGGGCATGGAGAAAGGGCGGGTCTCGAAGTAAACTGCCAAATATGGGGCGGCTCGGCGCCCAAACTACTCTCAGTCGCTCTCACGGCGGCAAGCGTTGACGGAGTGTTACGGTCGGTCTTGACGCCGAGCGCCGATGCCGGTCAGCCGCCGATACAGGGCGCGGACGCGGGCGCTGAAGACGTCCTCGTCGCCGTCGTTGACGAGCACGTAGGTGGCGCGGGCGCGGCGCTCGGCATCCGGCATCTGCTGCGCTATGCGCACCTCGACCGCCTCGCGGCGCACTCCGTCCCTCGCCATAGTCCGGGCGATGCGCACCTCGACCGGCGCATCGACGACGAGCGTAGCGTCCAGATCGGCATCGCCGCCGCTTTCGAACAGAATGGCGGCCTCCTTGACGAGCATCGGTGCGGCCGAGCGCGCGGCTCGCTCGGCAAACGCTTCGCGCACGCGTGGATGAACGATCGCGTTCAAACGCGCTAGAGCGGCGGCGTCGGCGAAGACGTATCCGCCCAGCTTGGCGCGGTCGAGCGAGCCGTCGGCGCGGTAGGTGTCGGCGCCGAAAGCGGCGACCACGTCGGCGCGAACGTCGGCGCGCAGCAGCAGGCGTTTGGCCTCGTCGTCGGCGTAGAACACGTCGGCGCCGCACGCTTCGAGCACGCGGCACGCGCCCGACTTGCCCGCCCCGATGCCTCCGGTGACGCCAAGAAGAAAGGGATGAGGCGGTAGATCAGACGGGGACATGGCGGCGGGCGAGACTGCCCACCCCCTACTCCTCGACATCGGAGCCGATCCGTAGCTTTGTCTACCCCAACGACAGATGCAAACCCAAACCGCCGTGGCTCCCTCTCGCACTCTCACTCCCGGAAGCCGCATCCGCGTCCTCGCTCCGGCTGGCGCGCCCTCCGACCCCAGAGCCACCGAGCGCGGCATGGCAGCGCTGCGCGAACAGGGCTTCGAAGTTGTACCTCCACCGGCGCGCGAGTTGTACGGACATCTCAGCGCGAACGACTATTACCGGTCGGCCGACCTCAACGACGCGCTGCGCGATCCCGGCACGTCGGCGATCATCTGCGCACGCGGAGGCTATGGAACGCTCCGCCTGCTACCCAACGTCGACTACGAAGCGGCGCGGGTGAACCGTCCGCTCATCGTCGGATATTCAGACATCACCGCGCTCCAACTCGCGCTGCTCACCCACTCCGATCTGCCGAGCCTGTCCGGGCCGATGGTGGCCGTCGAGTGGGGCGACATTGACGACGCGAGCGAGGCGCTGTTTTGGGATCTGGCGCGCGGCGGCACGTCCAGCGACCTGCTCGGTCCGGGCGGCGAGCGGCTGACGCCGATGCGTAGCGGATCGGCGGAGGGTATGCTGGTCGGAGGCAATCTGGCGCTGATTACCCGTCTGATCGGCACGCCCTATCTGCCCGACCTGGACGGCGCGATTCTCTTCTTCGAAGAAGTCGGCGAGTCGGGGTATCGGTTGGACGGCATGCTGGCGCATTTGGCGCTGGCGGGCATTCTGGGCCGCATTGGCGGGCTCGTCGTCGGGCAGATCACCGAGGCAGATCCGCAGCCGGGCCGCGCGTCGCTCACGATAGAGCAGGTACTCACCGATCACCTCGCACATCTGCCGATCCCGATTGCGAGCGGGCTGATCTACGGCCATATTCCGGTCAAGAACACGATGCCCATCGGCGCACGCGCGCGCCTCGACGTGACGGATGAGAGCGCGAAACTGGCGATCCTCGAACCCGTCACCGAGCGCGCGTCGTGATGCGCTTCGCCGCATTCGCATCGGGCGGCGGAAGCAACTTCGGCGCCCTACTCGACGCCGTCGCCGGTGGCGCGCTGGACGCCACACCTTGCCTGCTCGTCACCGACCGGCCGGACACCGGCGCCGCTCGACGCGCCCAAGACGCAGGTCTTCCTGTCGCTGTCGTGCGGCCGTCGGACTTTCCGGACGAAGCCGCCTATGCCGATGCCCTGCTCGGCGTGCTCGGAGAGGCGAGCGCCAACTTCGTCGTTCTGGCTGGCTTTCTCAAAAAGATTCCTGCCGTCGTCGTCCGCGCTTACGACGGCCGCATGCTCAACGTCCATCCGTCGCTGCTGCCGCTTCATGGTGGAAAAGGGCTCTACGGACGCCGCGTGCATCAGTCCGTCTTGGACGCAGGAGATGCCCAGAGCGGCGCGACCGTCCACCTGGTCGATGCAGACTACGATACCGGGCCCGTTGTTGCTCAGCGGGCGGTTGCCGTCGTGCCTGGTGATACGCCCGAGACGCTGGCGGCTCGCGTGCTGATGGCCGAGCACCAACTGCTGCCCTACGTCGTCGGGCTGTTCGCTCAGGGCCGCGTTCGCGTCGATGGTCAGACGGTGACGATCGCAGAGCCCGCATGACACGTGCCACCGCGGTTCGCTCTTCGTCCGGGTTTCGGAGTCGGGCGCGGGGATGCGTCGTAGCATGACGGCTCACCTGACCGGACCGAGATGCTCCACACCGCCGCCGACCTGCCTCCCCCGCCCGACCTCGCCCCTGTCCGCCGCGCCCTGCTGAGCGTGTCGGACAAGACCGGATTGGTGCCGTTCGCCCAGAAACTGGCCGCGCACGGCGTCGAGCTGGTGTCGACCGGCGGGACGGCGCGCGCGCTGCGCGAGGCTGGACTGGACGTGATCGACGCGAGCCAGGTGACGGGCTTCCCCGAGATCCTCGACGGACGCGTCAAGACGCTCCACCCGGCTGTCCACGGTGGCATCCTCGCCCGCCGCACGTCCCCGGCCGACACCGCCACGCTGGCCGAGCACGACATCACGCCGATTGATCTGGTCGTCGTCAACCTGTATCCATTTGGACAGGCCGTCGCACAGGCAGACGTGACCGACGCTGCGGCTGCCGAAAACATCGACATCGGCGGGCCGACGATGGTGCGCGCCGCCGCAAAGAACTGGGCGTTCGTCGCCGTCGCCGTCGACCCGTCGCGCTATGCCGAGATCGCCGATGCGCTGGACGTGGGCGAGGGCGCGCTTGGGATGGCGCTGAGGCGCAAGTTGGCTCATGCAGCGTTCGAGCACACTGCCGCCTACGACGCGGCGATCTCGGCGTACTTCGCGCGTGACACCCAATCGGCTGAACGCTTCGAGTTGCCCAACCTCGACGCGCTGCCGCGTGAGGAACTGCGCTACGGCGAAAACCCGCATCAACGCGCGGTTCTGCTCCGAACGTCGGACGCGTTTCGGACGCTGCACGGCAAGGCACTGAGCTACAACAACCTGCTCGACCTGTCGGCAGCCGTCGGCGTGATCGGCGCGTTTCGCCATTCGGAGCCGACGGTCGCCATTCTCAAGCATACCAACCCGTGCGGCGTCGCCACGCGCGGCTCGCTCGAAGAGGCGTACGACGCCGCATTCGCGACCGATCAGCAGTCGCCGTTTGGCGGCATCGTCGTCGTCAACCGCGCGCTGACGATGGCGGCGGCGCGCAAGATCGACGGCGTGTTCACCGAACTCGTGATCGCTCCAGCCTACGAAAGCGGAGTGCTCGGCCTGCTGATGGAAAAGCAAAACCGCCGCCTGATCGAGATGCGGACGTGGGCGGGCGAGACCGATGCGCTCGACCTGCGCAGCGTCGCCGGAGGCCTGTTGGTGCAGCACGCTGACCCGGTGTTGCCCAGCGCCGACGAGTTGCGAGCCCAGTGGACCGTCGCGACCAAGCGCCAGCCGACCGACGCCGAGTGGGCCGACCTCGACTTCGCGTGGCGCGTCGCCAAGCACGTCAAGAGCAACACCATCGTCTACGCCAAAGATCAGGCGACGAGGGGCATCGGCGCCGGGCAGATGTCGCGCATCGACAGCGCCGAAATCGCGGCCAGCAAAGCCACCAAAAGCGGACTCGACCTGGCCGGAGCCGTCGTCGCTTCGGATGCTTTCTTCCCGTTTGCCGACGGACTGCTCGCCGCTGCCAGCGAGGGCATTCGCGCCGTCGTTCAGCCCGGCGGCTCGGTTCGCGACCACGAAGTCATCGCCGCCGCCGACGCGCACGACTTGGCTATGGTCTTCACGGGCAAACGCCATTTTCGCCACTGATGAGTCAGAGCGAGCCAACCGCTCAAGCTCGTTCGCACGCGAAAAAGACACACCCCGAAGAGCGGAGCATTGCGCCCGATCACCTCGTTACATCCGTAGCTTCCAAGCCGCGCGATCGCCACCAAATCTGCGCTTCTTCCCGACTTCCGACGCGGCACCGCCGCTTTATCCTCTTCCCATGGGTTTGTTCAACCTCTCCACCGACGTCGCCATCGACTTAGGGACCGCCAACACGCTGATCTATATCAAAGGGCGCGGCATCGTTCTTTCCGAGCCCTCTATCGTCGCCACCGACCGCACGACCGGTAAAGTCCTCGCCGTCGGCAACGAGGCGCAGCAGATGCACGAGCGCACGCACCGCAACATTGAGACGACGCGCCCGCTCAAGGACGGTGTCATCGCCGATTTCGAGGTCGCCGAGCAGATGATTCGCGGTCTGATCCAAAAAGTCAAGACGAACTGGATGTCGTCGATCCGCCGGATGGTGGTCTGCGTGCCGAGCGGTATCACCGAGGTCGAAAAGCGCGCCGTCAGAGACTCGGCCGAGCGCGCCGGAGCCAAACAGGTGTTTCTGATCGACGAGCCGATGGCGGCGGCGATCGGCATCGGGTTGGACGTGAACGAGCCCATCGGCAACATGATCGTCGACATCGGCGGCGGCACGAGCGAGATCGCCGTCATCGCGCTGTCGGGCATCGTGGTCGACCGCTCCATTCGCGTCGGCGGCGACGAGTTGGACAACGCGATTATCCAATACTTCAAGCGCAACCACAACCTGTCGATCGGGCAGCGCACGGCCGAGCGCATCAAGTGCGAGATTGGTAGCGCCGTCGAGCTGGAGCCCGAGCTGGAGTGCGAGATCCGAGGGCGCGATCTGGTCAGCGGTCTGCCCAAAGTCCGCACGGCCACGAGCGAGGACGTACGCGCCGCGCTCAAAGACGGCATCGCGAGCATTACGACCGCCGTCGTCCACTGCCTGGAGCAGACGCCTCCCGAACTGTCGAGCGACGTGCTCGAACGCGGCATCATGCTGACCGGCGGCGGCGCATTGCTCAAAGGGCTCGACCAGCACATCCGCGCCAGGGTTGACCTGCCCGTCTACGTCGCCGAAGACCCACTGACGGCTGTCGTGAGGGGCACCGGCACCGTCCTCGACGACATCGACGCTCACCGAGCCGTCCTCTCGTGACGCGATGAGACGCGCCGCGCTTCTGCTTCTCGTATCGCTTGCGTTCTCGGCCGACGCGCGTGCGCAAGCGGTGCCCGTCGTCAAAGCCGTAGTTCAGCCTGACTACCTCGACCCGCCGATTGACTTCACCGGCGATGCCGTTCCGGTCGAGCTGATGGAGTTTCTGCCCGGATGCAGTTGGTACTGCGGCGCATACATCGACACGGTGTGGGCCTCGTCGACGCTGCCACCGTCGGGCGCGAACCGCTACGACGCGATTCACGCGCACGACTTTGACTGGCAGACGGCGTGGGTCGAAGGCGTCGAGGGCGACGGCGTCGGCGAGAGCCTGACCTATGTGTTCGACTTCACGTCGCAGCCCCAGTGGGAAATCGGTCTGACCAGGCTGCTCATCGCCAACGGCTACAAGAAGAACGAACAGGTGTGGCGGGCCAACGGACGCGTCGCCCGGCTGCGCGTCTACGTCGACGGCGCGCCCTACGCCGACGCCGAACTCGTCGACACGATGGAGATTCAGACCGTCGCGCTCGCCGAGATTCCGCTCACCAATCGCCGCACCGTCGTTCGCTTCGAGATTCTAGGCGTCTACTCAGGCTCCCGCTACGCCGACACCGCGCTCAGCCTGCTGATGTTCGACGGGAGCGGTGTTCACTAACTGCGCGATCTGGACGGCCCGGTAACGGTTCCGCCGCGATCGGGTGCGTAGGTTGCCGATTCCGCCCTCTTGCCTGCCCATGAATCCGAGTCTCTGGTACCGTCTGCGCGACTGGATCGTCCTCGCCGCCTGCCTCCTCCTCTCGCTCGGCGTGTTATTCGAGCAGAACCAGCCGGCCGTCGTCGGGCTGCGTCAGGTATCGCTCGAACTCACGTCGGGCTTCGAATCGTCGTTTGGATGGATCGGCCGCTACCTGACGGCGCTCGACGAGAACGCCCGGCTGCGCGAAGAGAACGTCCGCATGGCGAGCGACCTGAGTAGGACGCGCGGATCGGCGCAAGAGGCGGCGCGCCTGCGTGACCAGCTCGCGTTCGTCGACACGACCGAGTACAGGCTCCTGCCCGTCCGCGTGGTGAGCAAGGGCTCGGGCGACCAGCTCAACTACTTCACCATCGACGCGGGAAGCGAGGACAGCGTCAAAGTCGGAATGCCGGTCGTCGACGAGCGCGGCGTGCTGGGAAGCGTCGTGCTGACGAGCGGCGGTTATGCCCGAGTGATGCCCTACCTCAACACCAACTTCCGCGCGTCGGTGAGGGTGCTGCCCATCGACGCCGAGGGCGTGGTGACGTGGCAGGGCAACCGGACCGACCGGCTGTCGCTCAACTTCATTTCGCGCACCGAGCCCATCGACACCGGCATGGTCGTCGTCACGAGCCCGTCGAGCGGGACGTTTCCGCCGGGCTTCGTGTTTGGAAAGGTGTCGTCGGTCGAGGCGTCGTCGGGGCAGATCAACCTCGAAGTCGGCATCAAACCGTCGGCGCGTTTGGATCAAGCCCGGTATGCGTACGTTGTGCTCTACCTGCCCGACCCGGATCGTCTCGCGATAGATTCCGAAGAGATCGACTAGCTAATCGGTCGGGCGTTTTACTCTTTACGTTCCGCCTGTGACCGCTCGTCGCGCCACCGCGCTGCTGCTGCTCTGGATCGTCGCTGCGCCCGCTCACGCGCAAACCGACTCCACAACGGCCTTTCTCGACCGCCTCTTCGACGGACCCGACTTCGCCAACGCGTTTTGGGGCGCCCTAGTCGTCGACGCTGCGACGGGCGACACGCTCTACGCGCGCAACGCGGCCAAGAGCTTCGTCCCGGCGAGCAATGCCAAGCTCTACACCACGACGGCGGCCCTCGACGTTTTCCCGCCCGGCACGCGCCTCGAAACCCAACTGTACGCGCGCGGCACGATCGCTGACGGCAGGCTCGACGGCGACCTGATCGTCCGAGGTGGAGGTGATCCATCGATCGGGCCGCGTTTTGCCGACGGCAGCTACACGGCGACGTTCGACCAGTGGGCCGACGCGCTCAAGGCCAGCGGAATCGCGCTCGTGACGGGCCGCATCGTCGGAGACGACGACCTGTTCGACGACGAGTGGTTGGGCGCGGGCTGGACGTACGACGACGGCACCTATTACTACGCCGCCCAGATCGGCGCGCTGACCTATAACGACAACACGATCGACGCGCGCGTGCGGGGCAACCGGCCCGGCCAGCCCGCAACGGTGACGTGGGAGCCGAACAACACGACCTACGTCCAGATGGTCAACGAGACGCTCTCGGCGGCGCGAGGCTCGGGTATCGACGAGGGCTACGAGCGGCTGCGCGGATCGAACCGCATCCTGATCACGACCGAAGTGGCGCAGGGCACGACCGAAACCGAAGCGCTGACGGTCGAAAACCCGACGGGTTACTTCGTCCACGTGATGGGCGAGACGCTCAAGCGCAACGGCGTCCGCGTCTGGGGCGATCCTATCGACATCGACGATCTGGACGACGCTCAGAAGCCTGACTACGACGATCTGCGCCTGATCGCGACGCACTATTCCCCGCCGATGGACTCGCTCGTGGCCGTCGTCAACAAGCGCTCGCAGAACCTCTACGCCGAAACGCTGCTGCGGCTCGTCGGCTCGACGTACGTGGCGCCTGTGGGAACGGATGAGGACGACGCGCTCGACGTGGGATCGGCCAGTGCGGGAGCGTGGGTGGCACGGCACGGCACGTGGGCGCGGGCGGGCATCGACACGGCCAACGTGCGGCTGCGCGATGGAAGTGGCCTGTCACGCTACACCGTCATCACGCCCGGCATGACGGTCGCCTTGCTCCGCTATGCCCACTCGCACCCCAGCATGGACTATCGCCGCGCGTTCTACGACTCGCTCCCCATCGGAGGCGTCGACGGCACGCTGCGCGGCCGCTTCAGAGGCGAACCCGCTCAGGGCAACGTGCGCGCCAAGACCGGCACGCTCGGAGGCGCTTCGTCGCTTGCGGGCTACGTCACCACGCGAAGCGGGCGCCGGCTGGCGTTCTCGCTGATGTGCAACCACTACACCTCCTCGACCGGCAGCGTGCGAGACGCCCAGGACGCCGCCGTCAACCGCCTGGCCCAACTTCGCTAACATCGACACGGACACAGATTTGAGTACACAGATTCGCAGCACGACCGTACTGGGCGTGCGCCGCAACGGAAAAGTCGCCTTGGGCTCGGATGGGCAGGCGACGATGGGCAACACGGTCATGAAGCACAAGGCGCGCAAGGTGCGGCGCCTGGCGAACGGCAAGATCCTCGCGGGCTTCGCCGGAGCGACGGCTGACGCCTTCACGCTGTTCGAGCGCTTCGAGGAAAAGCTGCAGCAGTACAACGGCGACGTGACGCGCGGCGCCGTCGAACTGGCCAAGCTGTGGCGGACCGACCGTTACCTGCGCAGGCTCGAAGCCCTCCTCGCCGTCGCTTCGGCCGATCGGCTGCTCCTCATCTCCGGCACGGGCGACGTGATCGAACCCGACGACGATATCCTCGCCATCGGCTCGGGAGGTCCCTACGCGCTTGCCGCCGCGCGCGGCCTGATCGAAGGCGGATCGGACCTGTCGGCGCGCGACATCGTCGAGAAGGGACTGACGATCGCGGGCGACATTTGCATCTATACCAATCAGAACCTGACCATTTTAGACCTGGACGAAGAAGCGGCGTGAGTCGCTGTCCGCTACCTGCTCGTCCATACGACCGCGTCATCCTGAGTCTGCCGAAGGATCCCGAACGTAGAGCTACTTGATTACTCGGGACTCTTTCGATTTCGCTCAAGATGACGAAGAAAGAGAGCGCATAGGCGGCCTTTGTATTCGGCAACCTTCTCGTTCCCTCCCACCACCACACCGATGCGCCGCCGCATGATTCCCCACCCGGGGCGGCGCGTCATCCTCCACCACCACGCAACGGAAGCCATCGTTCGGTTTCCACATCTTCATTATGCCCAACCGTCCCACTCCCCGCTCGTCTGACGCGATCCTGCTGATCGATCTGGGCGACCTCTACCACGCGTTCGCCAAGGATGACTATCGCGGCGGACACGTCATCAAAGACATCCAGACCGCTCTCGAGCGCCTGCCCGACCACGCCGGCCGCGGTCTGCGCGTCTCGGTAACCGACGCTCGTGCCTATGCCGACTTCTCGAGCCTTCCCGGCGCCGAGATGTTCACGCTGCGCACGCTCTCGGCCTCGGGCATTTCTCCGGTCTACGTCGACGAGCACGCTCAGCCAAACGCGTCGGAGCTTATGCTCGCTCTCGATGCCATCGAAGTCGAGGCCGGCACGACCGTTCTCATCGCCAGCGGCAAGCGGATCTACGCGCCCCTGGTCGACAAACTGCGGCAGCGCGGCTGCACGGTTGCCCTCTACCTCGCCGACTTCCCGTCCGATCGCAAAGCCATCCGTCTGGGCGAGAACGGACGCATCGAAGCCTTTCGCGATCTCGTCCCCGACCGCACGCCGATCGAGCCCCGAGCGCCACGCGACGTGGAGCACCTCGCCGTCGACGACGAGAACAGCATGCGCGCGCTCGAAATCATCGAAGAGTTTTTCGGCCAATACGACGAGATCTACCTGACGCCCCTGCTGCGCAAATTGACCGAGAGCGACAGCGAACTCGACCCCAAAGATGCCATCTCCGACCTGGAAGAGGCAGGCGCGGTCTACCTCGAGAAGCGCCGCGGCTATCCGCACGACTATACCGTGCTGATCGTCGACAAGGAGCACCCCGACGTAACGCGCGTCCGCGAGCTGTTCGAGGATGAGAACGACTCAGACTACGTGTACGACGAAGCCGAAGAAGGAGAAGACGACGACCAGTACGCCGACTGAACCCACGCCCGACTCCCCCATCCGCACCCGCCCCTCTATGCCGAGCGAACTCACTCCACGACAAGTCGTCGCCGAACTCGACACATACATCATCGGCCAGACCGAAGCCAAGAAGAGCGTTGCGATCGCGCTGCGCAACCGGTGGCGCAGGCAGAACGCGCCGCCCGAGATGCGCGACGAGATCATGCCCAACAACATCATCCTGATCGGACCGACGGGTGTGGGCAAGACCGAAATCGCCCGCAGACTGGCCCGTCTGGCGGGTGCTCCCTTTATCAAAGTCGAGGCGACCAAGTTCACCGAAGTCGGCTACGTCGGCCGCGACGTCGAGAGCATGATCCGCGACCTGATGGACATTGCTATCGGCCTGATCCGCGACGAGCAGACCGAGAAGGTGCAGGCGAGGGCGCAGGAGCTATCCGAAGAGCGGATCCTCGACCTGCTCGTACCGCCGTCGACGCCGGCACCGTCGAGCCAGACCGGATTCGACTTGGCGACGAATACCGAAGCCCCGCCGCCCAACAAGACGCGCGAGCGCTTTAGGGAGAAGATGCACGCCGGAGAACTGGACGATCGTGAAGTAGAAGTCGAGGTAGACGGCGGTGGTGGAGCGATGATGCAGGTGTTCGGGCCGGGCGGATTGGAGGAGATGGGCGTCAACATCCAGGACCTGTTCGGCGGTAAGAACAAGAAGCGCAAGAAGCGGCGCGTCAAAGTCCCCGAAGCGCTCGAACTGCTCACCAAGGAAGAGGCGGGCAAACTGATCGACATGGATAGGGTGACGCGTGAGGCGTTGGAGCGCGTGCAGCAGAGCGGCATCGTCTTCATCGACGAGATCGACAAGGTCGCAGGCGGCAACAAGTCGTCTGGAGGCGGTGGGCCGGACGTGTCGCGCGAAGGTGTCCAGCGCGACCTGCTTCCGATCGTCGAGGGCTCGGCCGTCACGACCAAACACGGACTCGTCAAGACCGACCACATCCTGTTCATCGCGAGCGGGGCGTTCCACGTCGCCAAGCCCAGCGATCTGATTCCCGAATTGCAGGGCCGCTTTCCGATTCGGGTCGAACTCAACAGCCTGAACGAAGAGGACTTCTTCGCGATCCTGACGCAGCCCAAGAACGCCCTTCTCAAGCAATACGCCGCGCTGATGCAGACCGAAGGCGTCACGCTCACGTTCACCGACGACGCCGTGAAGGAGATCGCTGCCATCGCCGCGCGCGTCAACGCCGAGGTCGAGAACATCGGCGCGCGTAGGCTCCACACGATCCTGACGACGCTGCTCGAAGACTACCTTTACGAACTGCCGGATGCCATCGAAAACGGCGAAATGGCGGGTGAAATCGAAGTGACAGCCCAGCAGGTCCGCGAGCATCTGCACGACATCGTCGAGGACCGCGACCTGAGCCAGTACATTCTGTGATCCCACGCTCGCACACTTCGTGATCTGGTGAACCGCCGCGTCGACTTGCTGCCGCTCAGCCAGTGCCGTCCTGCTTGGGACGCACTCTGGCAGCACGCGGACAGCGCGACGGCCTTCACCACGAGCCGCTTTGCTCTGGCCCTCGCAGGCGCGACTAAGCAGCCCTGCCAAGTGCTCGCCCTGTCGGACGATGACGGCATGGCGGCGGCTGTTCTGGTCTACGCCTCCCAGTTCGGTCCGTGGGCACGCGCTTCGCTACCGACGACAGTCTACTACAACGCCCCACTCGTTCGCTCGGGCTTGCCGGGAAACGACAGCGCACTAGCGGACCTGCTGAGCGAATTGGGCGCTCGTTTCCCACTGGCGGCGCTGCAGCTTCCCCCTTCGCAACCCGATTGCCGCCCCTACTCGTGGGCAGGGTTTCGCTGCGAAGTGCGGTACACATTTGCCAGCATCGGCTCGGTACAGCGCGATTTCTCACGCGCAGTTCGCCAAAGGCTCCGCCGCCACGGCGATCACTACCAGGCCGATACGGCTACGGTCGACGACCCGGTCGTGTCTCGGTTCGCGCTCAGCGCGTACAAGAGGGACGAGCGTCGTTTACCCCTGCCCGAACCCGTTCTGCTCGACTTATGGTCGCGGCTGGAGCGGTCCGGTTTGGCGCGCGCATTTGTACTTCGCAACGTGGAGACGGGCGAAGCCGAATCGGCGCAGGTGCTCCTCGACGACGGGCGATCCATCGCGGCGTGGATGGCGGGCAGCGTTCGAGGTCCTGCCCAGACGATCTGCAACGCGCTGATAGCCGAGCAGGCGGAGTCTGACGGGCGAATGCTGGACCTTTTGGGCGCCAACACGCCATCGGTGGCGGAGTTCAAGCGCGCCTTCGGCCTGCCGCTGCAACCGTTCTACTATGCGACCCGCGTACCGCGCGTGGTGTCTCCGTTGCACGCACTGCGCCGCGTGGTTTAGCATGGCCGAGCAGTCGACCGCTAGGTCCATCGGGGCGCTGCTGAGCGGCTCGGCGATTGCGACCGTCATAGGGTTTGCCGTTCAGCCGGTCTTGACGCGGCTCTATGCTCCCGAAGCGTTCGGCGTCGCCGATCTGTTCGTTAGCGTCGTGACGCTGCTCTACCCAATCGGCTCGCTGCGCTACGAAGACGCCATCCTCCTCCCCCAACGCACAGACGATGCGTCGGCGCTGGTGTGGCTCAGCCTGTCGATTTCGCTGGGCGTGTGCGCGCTTCTCACGCTGGCACCCGTGAGCGGACGGTGGCTGAGCGGCTCGTACGCCACCCTGACGCCTTACCTCTGGGCACTGGCGCCCTGCCTGTTGGCGCTCCGTCTGGGCAGGATTTCCGAAAGCGCGGCGGCGCGGATAGAGCGGTTCGGCGCAGTCGCGCAGTCGTCCGTCGTGCGCAGCAGCGTCATGTCGAGCGTCCGGCTGCTGGGCGGATGGTCCCTGCCCACGCCTAGCGTGCTGATTGCCGCGTTCGGTGTCGGCACGGCGGCTGCGGTCGCGCCCCAGGTATGGGCGGTCCGGTCGAGCGGACTGCTGAAGTGGCCGGGGCGCACGGCCCTGACACGCGCGGCTCGCTTCTACCGCCGGTTTGCGCTCTTCACGACGCCTGCCGTTTTCTTACACACCGCCACTGCTCGCCTCCCGATCCTGATCATTGGCGCTTTCGCACTGGCCGGAGACGTGGGACAGTTGGGCCGGACGTTCTTCGCCATCGGAGCGCCGCTGACACTGATCGCCGGATCGGTTGGGCGCGTGTTCGTCGTAGAAGCCGCCGCTCGCGTCCATGTCGGAGCGGACGCGCTGGCCAATCTCTCACTCACCTACCTATCGCGGATGGTATGGACAGTGGCCGGGCCGACAGCGGTCGCGGTCGTGCTGGGTCCCGACGTATTCGAGTGGGCGTTCGGTCCCCAGTGGCGGCCAGCGGGCACGTACGCTCAGTGGCTCGCGCCATGGATGGGCGTCATGGCCTGCGCCGGGTCACTGACGGGACTGTTCGACGTAACGGGCAAGCAGCGCTCGGACGCGATTTTCTCGGTCGTCCACATCGCCGGAATCGTGGGCGCGCTGCTGATCGGCGCTCATGCTGGCGAATGGGTTGGCGCCGGCAAAGTGCTGGGGTCGATCGCGGCGCTGGGCATCGTCGGAGCCCTACTGCGCGTGGTACATCTGTGCGTCTTGCGTAGCACGGCGCCGGGTGGGCCGTCGTGGACGCGCGCGTGCCTGGCACCTCTCCTTCTCAGCGTAAGCACGGCCGTGCTAGGACTGAGCGCCAACGGCTCGGCCCGGCTGGTCGTGCTGTTCCTGGGCGGCCTGCTCTACCTAGCACTGGCGTGGTCAGCGCTCGTGAGACGCAGGCCCGGCGCATCGGTCTCGCATAAACCGAACGCGCCGCCCTCCGAATAGTCGAAAGGCGGCGCGAGTCGATGCGATGATGTCGATCAGAGGATGGATCGGAACGTGCTCGGAACGCCTGCGGGAGCGGCTGGCTCGGCTACCTCGGGATGGCTGGGCGCGTCACCGGCAGCGTCGGCTCCGCAGTGCGCGGCGAACGCGTTGGCGACATCGGCTGCAATGGCTCCTGCGCTTCTGCCCTCGATGTGGCGGCGCTCGACGACGAAGACCGGCTCGCCCTCCTTGAGAAGCGCCATGAACGGCGACGAAGCCGGGATTCCGACCAAGTGCTCGCGCATCCGGGCCGTCGCCTCCAAATCCTGCCCGGCGAACACGGTCAGGTAGCGGTCGGGCTGGGCTGGCGCCTGCTGCACCATCGCGACGGCGGGGCGCGCGTTCGCGGCGGCGCATCCGCAGACCGAGTTGACGATGACGAGCGTCGTTCCGGCATCACCCGCCAAGGCGGCGTCGACGTCCTGAGCCGTGCGCAGTTCGGTGACGCCCAAACGCGTCAGTTCTTGCCGCATTGGGGCGACTAGGTGTTCGGGGTAGGGCATGAGAGTCGAGAGTCTAAATGAGTTACTGGAACGTGCGATCCCGAACCTGAGAGTAGGTGGTGGGATCCAGCACTTTGGCGAAATCAGTGTGCTACCGGTAGCGCTGCACTCCGCGCAAATCGCGGTCGAGGTCGTCTCGGCCTAGCGTCCAATCGTCGTGGTGGAGGTCTGGGCCAGGCTGGGCGAGCGTGTCCAGGCGAGCCTTCAACTCGCCTCCCAGCGCTTCGAGGCGCGTGTCGAACGTGCCGAGGGCATCGCTCATGCCCGGACCGTACCGGTGGAGCCACGCTACAGACTCCAGGCGGCTATCCAGTATGCGGTGGCGGATGCGCCGTCCACGAGGCGAGGCAAACGCGTACGTGAGCGCGCCGGCTGTGGCAGCGATGAGGAGTGTGGAAATCCGCATAGGGCAAAAAGGGAGCAACACAGAGGAGTAGAAAGAGGTTGGAGAACCGTATTGTTTCCCTTTTGCGTCGGAATGCATTTTGCAGTGCCCTACCGATTGACTACCGCTCTACTATGCGCCTGCTGCTACTCGCCGCTTTTCTGCTCACTGCCCAAGTCGCCTCGGCGCAGCTCAGCGACCGCGCGTCGGTGGGCGAACGTATTCGGTTGGCGGCACACGGGTGGGACGGGACCGTGTACCGCTTTGGAGGAACCCGCATCTCGGGAATCGACTGTTCGGCGCTGATGGTCCGCTGGTTCGATCATCTGTTCGACGTTCGGCTCCCCCGTACGTCCAATCAACAGTTCCGAGTCGGCAACGAGGTCGAGCGCGACTGGCTGGCCGAAGGCGATCTGGTGTTTTTCGGATCACCGTCCCAGATCACACACGTAGGTGTCTACGTCGGTCGCGGCGAGTTCGCTCACGCGTCGAGTTCGGGCGGCGTCACGGTCAGCCGGATGGCTCAGGAGTATTGGTCGACCCGGTACCGAGGTGCCCGGCGCGTCTTGGAGGGTACGCGCGCTCGTCCCTCCACTCCTACACCCGTTCTGGCCTTCACCGCCCGGAAGACCGATCCTGCTCCGGCGGCAGAGCAAACTACGGTTACGGGCGCGCCGACCTTCACGACGAGCACGACTGCCGCAAGACAGAAACCAAAGCGCCGCATCGGATGGTGACAGGGATTCGAGCACTAGCTGGGATCTTTACCATACCCGTCCGGTTCACGCTCTCTACTAATCTGCATCGCCGCCGCCCACATGGGTCGTGGCGATTGTTGCTTTTTACCCCCGGCCCTCCATTTCACTCGTATGGCTACCACATACCTCACCCAGGAAGCGCTTACGCGACTGCGCGACGAACTCAAAGATCTCAAGACCAAGGGCCGAGCTCGCATCGCCGCCGCCATTGGAGAAGCGCGCGCCCAGGGCGATTTGTCGGAAAATGCCGAGTATGACGCTGCCAAAGAGGAGCAAGGGCACCTGGAAGGCCGCATCGCCAAGCTCGAGGAAACGATTCTGAGTTCGCGCATCGTCGACGAAAAGAACATCGACCCGACCAAAGCCTACATTTTGTCCAAGGTCAAGGTGAAAAACCACAAGATGAAGGCTAACCAGACCTTCCAACTCGTCTCGCAGGAAGAGGCCGACATGAAGGAGGGCAAAATCTCGATTTCCAGCCCGATCGGCAAAGCGCTGTTAGGAAAAGAAGTTGGCGACGTGGTCGAGGTCAAAGTGCCGGCAGGCAAAATCAAACTGGAAGTACTCGACCTGAGCCGCTAAGCCGTGCGGATCTTACGCCGAGTCCTGAGCCTGATCATCGCTCTGCCCTTGGCGGCGGTGACGAGCTATCTGGGATTCTGCTTCTTGCTGATCGTGTTTTACGCAGTCGTCCCACCTCCGACGACAGGCGTCCAGATCCAGCGGCGCGTCGAGGCGATCGCGTCGGGCGCAGCCTATACCAAGCGCTACGACCCGGTGTCACGCAGCAAGATCAGCGGTCACCTGCCGCACGCACTCGTCGCCGCCGAAGACGGACGTTTCTACCAGCACGGCGGAATCGACTGGGACGCCGTTAGGAAAGCGCTGGACGACAACAAGCGGCGCGGACGGGCCTGGCGCGGCGGCAGCGGTATTACGCAGCAGCTCGTCAAGAACCTGTTCCAAACGACGCACTCGTCAGGCTGGCGGCGCTACGTGCGCAAGGCGTTCGAGGTGCCGCTCGTCTACGCCGCCGAGTGGACGCTGAGCAAAGACCGCATCCTCACGCTCTACCTCAACGTGATCGAGTGGGGGCCGGGCGTGTACGGGGCGCAGGCAGCGGCGCAGCACCATTATAAAATCGACGCGGCCAAACTGTCGCGCAGGCAATCGGCTAGCCTGGCAGCTGTCGTTCCGGCGCCGCGCTCACGAACGCCGGGGCGCATGGGCCGCTACACCGGCATCATCGAGACTCGGATGCGGCAGATGGGGTGGTGAGGGCGAGCAAAGAGTGTCGGCAAAGGTGGACGACCGAGATGTTGTCCAAGCGACTCGGCATATCTCTGAAGCCTGTGTCATAACGGTGGCACAACCGGTTCGTATTGTACGCGCGCACGAGACGCACATACACACGGACATGCTACACAAAGTCGACCTGAGCGCCCACCGCCACACGCCAAGCAACGCCGATGTGGCCAACGCGCTCGACAAAACGGCCCAGATGCTCGACGAGCGCGGAGCCAATCCCCACCGAGTCCAAGCCTACCGCACGGCGGCCGATACGATTCGCGCGACGCCCTCTCTTCTCGCCGATCAGGTGTATGCCAACGGCGCTCAGTCACTCGAAGCGTTGCCGGGCGTTGGTACGAGTCTGGCGCAGAGGATCGCAGGTTTCGTTCATACCGGAGAGATGCGAATTCAGCGCGAGCTGCGCGAGCAGACCAAACCCGAGCGTTTGCTCATGCGCGTTCCCGGTATTGGCCGAGCGACGGCGCGTCGGTTGCGCGAGGAGCTTGGCATCGAGACGCTTGAAGCACTCGAGATTGCGGCGCACGACGGCACACTGGCCGCCCTCCCCGGTTTTGCCGAGCGCAAGCTGCAGGCGATCCAGGTTCAACTCGGTGCGCTGCTTGCCCGCTCGACGCGGCGTGATGCGCGCCGCCGCTCACCGGCCAGCGGAAGTGCTAGCCCGCACATCGCAGACCTACTCAGCATCGACGCGGAGTATCGCGACGGCGCACGTCGAGGGATTCTACGGCAAATCGCGCCGCGGCGCTTCAACGCGTCCGGTGAGGCGTGGCTGCCCGTCTTGGACACCCGGCGCGGTCCCTGGCGGGTGACGGCGCTGTTCTCCAACACGCCGCGCGCTCACGAACTGGGCAAGACGGGCGATTGGGTTGTGCTTTACACGCTGGGCGAGAGCGGTGAGCAGACGGCAACGGTGGTCACCGAGACGAGGGGCGAGCTCAAGGGCAAGCGCGTCGTCCGGGGCCGCGAAGCCGAGTGCCGCGAGTACCACCGCACCGCCACGCGGCAAGCGGCGTGAAGCGGCACTCGGCGCACCTCGGCGCGTTGACTAGCCTGACCTTACGACTGCCGCCGTGTCCTCCAACCCTGCCGATTACCTCTTCATCATCATCGGCACTGTCGTCGGCTTCGGACTTCTCGCCGCGATTCTGCTGCTGCCGGTCTCGCGCTTCATCACGCGCGAGCGTGAGCGCGGCGACGCATGGAACGCAGAGATCAAGCGCCGCAGCGATCTCCCCCCGGAGCCTACGACCCGACGTGCACCAGAGGACGCAGGCGATCCATCGTCTTGACCCCGATTCCCTTGACGCCTCTCAGCTGATCCGAGTCGGAGAACGAGCCGATCTCGCTTCGGAGCGCCAAAATTCGCTCGGCCGTCTTGGGTCCGACGCGCGGCAATCGCTCCAACTCGGACTGGTCGGCCGTGTTGAGGTTGACGTAGACCGGCCGCGTGCTGGCTTTCGCCTTGGCGCGCGTCGCGGGGCCAGCGGTAGTCTTGGGAGCGGCCGCTTCGATTGGCAGAGCCGCGCTGCGGACGCCGACCGATCCCAGCGAGTCGGCCAGGGCGGCGAAACGCTCGGCGCGCGTCGTCTGGGCCAGCGACGCGTCGGGCGCGCCAGCCGGAATGCGCTGAGCGGCCAATCCGCTTACGAGCAACACGAGGAGCGTCGCGATGGCGCGCGTTTCGATTTGGGTGAAGGCGACGCGTTCTTGGAGGCGAAAGAGCAGAGTCATGGCATCGGTAGGGGTGTGCTCGTTCAGACCCGGCAGCAGGCTGTTCATAACTTCGGATCACGATTTTGCTCGTCCTCTCGGCTTACTCGCACCGCCGCTCGCCCATGATCATCCGCACCGAAGCCGTTACGCTGCGCACGTTTCGCTATGGCGAGACGAGCCTGATCGCGTCGTTGTTCACGCGCTATGCAGGCCGGATCTCAGTCCTCGCCAGAGGCGCGCGCGGTCCCAAAAGCCGCTTCGGAGCCACGCTCCAGCCGATGAGCTACGTCGAGGCGCTCTATTCGTACAAGCCGACTCGCTCGCTCCAGACGCTGCGCGAGGCTAGCCACGTCGTGCGCTTCCCCGCCCTCTCGGCCGAACTCGCGCGCCTCACGCCCGGCCTGCGCATGGTAGAACTGGTATCGGCGCTGACCGAGGAGGGCGAACCCAACATTCCCCTGTTCAACCTGCTCACCGAGTCGATACAGGGAGCCAACGCGGCTCCGGAGCGGCCCGAAAATGCGCTCTTCTACTTCGAAATGCGACTGGCGGAGGTGCTGGGCTTCTCGCCTCAGTTCACCAAGGAGGACGTGCAATCGGTCAACGGCGAGGGAGGCACGCTGCGCCTGGACAGCGGCCTGATCCAGGCGTTCGAGCCGAGCGGAGTAGCCGAGCGCGGCGTCACCTACGGCGCCGGTCGGCAGCGCATGGCTTCGCGCCGCGTGCTTCGTTCGTTTGCCGTCGCCAGCCGAGCCAGTCTCCGCGACGTACTCCGCATGCAAATCACCGACGACGACGCGCGCGCGCTCGGCCTGCTCATCGAAGACTATCTGCGCTACCACGTCGAGGATACCTATCCCTCACGCTCAGACGATGTGCGAAGCGCGCTGCGGCAGCCGTCGTAAGTCTTGGATTCGTCGACTGAACGAGCGTGTGAAATCGGTAGGACCACGACAAAAAAGAGGCGCATCTGCTTGACCCGGTAGAGCAGTACCAGTAGATTGTTTGCACACATGTCTACACAAAGTCGACGCTCTCGCCCTATGCCCCGCCGCCAACTCACACAGAAGCAGTACGAATTCCTGCACTTCCTGCGCGAATACGTCACCGAAAACGACGGTATCTGGCCCACCTACCGCGAGATGGTCGACCATTTCGACTACCGCTCGCCCAACAGCGTCACGCAGAATGTCCAGGCGCTTTATAAGAAGGGATACCTCGAACGTGACGGCGACATGTACCGCATCGTCGGGATGGAGCAGGACAAGCATGGGATTGCCGTTCATGGGCTGATTTCGGCTGGACGTTTGCAGGAAGCTGTGGAAGAGAATTTGGGCGCCATTACGCTCGACATGATCTTCCCCGAGAGAGATCGGATGTTCGCTCTGCGCATCTCGGGCCGGTCGATGCAGGGTGCCGACCTCCACGACGGCGACTACGTGCTGCTCATCGACGACGACATTCCGCAGGGTGGCATCGGCGCAGTTCTGTATGACGGAGAAACGTCGCTCAAGCGTGTGTACCAGGACGGCGGCGGGCTGCGCCTCGAACCGTGCAACGACGAGTACGAGCCGATCTACATCAGCCCCGACATCTTCGAAGAAGTGCGCATCTTGGGCCGCTACGTCGGGCACGTCAACCAGGACGGCATCCACCGGCGGCGCGCAGCGTGAGTCGGTACTGCGGAGAGGCGAGGCTGTCAGTCGGGCCAGGTTGTCTTGCTCAGCGAGTCACATCGTTTGGCGCGCTGGCGCACGATCTTCAGGCGAGGGCCGATTTTCAAACCGTCGCGCACGGCAGATTCGCCTGCCGAGGCAACCGGTACTGCCGTGCGTCGTGCAACTGTGCCTTTGCCTGATCGACGATGAAAAAACCCTCCTGGCGCCGCGGACTCGAAAAGCGAGGTGGCTTCTGGCGTAACGCCCGGTGGTACGATCTCCACTTGGAGCGCCGCCTGCCACTCGCCTTTCCGATGTTCGAGGAAATGGTGCAGGCCCTCCCTCCGCTCGACGACGGCGCGCACGTGTGCGACATGGCCTGCGCAACGGGCAACACGACGTTCACGCTGCTGACCGCCTATCCCGACGTGCACCTGACGCTGCTCGACGAGGCCGAAGACCTGCTCGCTGTCGCCGCAGAGAAGATTGCCGAGTTCGAGCCCGAAGCCCAGCTGATGCGCGCCGACATCTCACGCGACGGCGACGCGCTGCCCGGAGGCCCCTACGACATCGTGGTGTCTGGCCTAGCGCTCGAGCGGTTGGTCGGCGAGGATGCCGAGCCTGCCGAAGCCGAGACGCGGTGCGAACTGCTCTACCGCAGCGTGTTCGACGCTTTGGTGCCCGGCGGCCACCTGATTGTCGGCGATCAAGTCGAAGCGCTCGGTCTATACCGCCTGATGAAAGCGATGGAGCGCGCTGGATTCATCGACGTGGACTGCGCGTGGCGGCAAGACGACTTCTTCGTCATCGGCGGCCGCGTGCCCGAATAGTCAGCGGCGCTTGGTGCCACGTTTGGCGCGTCCGGCCTGCTCGTTGCGATCGCTTTTGGAGCGCAACTCGGCGTAGGCTTCTTCCAAGTCGACGATGGGTTTGGGGTAGTCGGTGCCGGGTGTGAAGCCATACATCTGCTGCTCGGCGTCGGTGATCTTCCACGGCTGATGGGCGAGACCGGCAGGCAAATCGGACAGTTCGGGGCACCAGTGTTTGACGAACGCCGCTTCCGGGTCGTAGCGCTCGGCCTGGGTGATCACGTTGAAGTAGCGGTCGCGCGGGTCGTTGCCGACGCCGCCGACGTAGGCCCAGTTGCCCCAGTTGCTCGTCACGTCGTAGTCGATCAGCAGGCGCTCGAACCACGCCGCGCCCTGCCGCCAGTCGCCGCCCAGGATCTTGGTCCAGAACGACGCTACATTTTGCCGCCCTCGGTTGCTCATCCAGCCCGTCAGCCTGAGTTCGCGCATGTTGGCGTCGACGAATGGAATGCCGGTTTGGCCCTGCGTCCACAGGTCGAACGCCAGGTCGGTCGCTCCCCACTCGGCTACCTCGACGCGCTTGGGACCGCCCGCGTGGAAGAGCAGATCGTCGTGCTTGAGGCCCCAGAAGCGAAAGTAGTCGCGCCACAGCAACTCGAAAATCATCCAACACGTCGAGTCGTTCGAGACGCGATCAGTTTGGTAGCGCTCGACCTCGGCATAGACGTGGCGCGGCGATAGGCAGCCGTGCGCCAGCCAGGGCGAGAACTTGGACGAGTAGTCGGCGCCCAGCAGCCCGTTGCGCGTCTCTTTGTACGTCTCGATGTGTTTGCCCTGCCAGAAGTAGGTGTCCAGCCGGGCGAGCGCGCGCGTCTCGCCGCCGTGCGTTTCCATGGCGCGGCGCGGATCGACGGCGAGCAGTTCGACCCCCAAATCGGCCAGCGACGGAATCTCGCCCGGGTCGACGCCGTCGGGCATTGGCGGCAGAGCGGTCGGCGTAGGAAACGGCGGACGCACCTCGATGCGCTTCTCGACCTTTTTGCGAAACGCCGTGAACACCTCGGGCAACCGGTCGACCGGCATGCCTAGATCGTCGAGGTGAAACAGCGTGTGGCCCCACGGCACCTGCACTTCGATCGGCTCGGGCAGCGATTCGAGGACGGACTCCAGCGCCGCATGCTCCTCGCTCATCGGCTCGTCGTGAACGAAGAAGGCGTCGGCCCCCACCTGCTCGGCGATTTGGGGCAGGATGTCGTGCGGCAACCCGTGGCGGACGACTAAGTCGTTTCCTTTGGCCTTGAGCGATTCGCGCAGGTCGGCGAGGCACTCAAGGACGAACTGCGCGCGGAAGCCGCCGGTCTTCTCGAATCCGTAGCGGGTCGGCGCGAAATGGCGCGGATCGAAGACGTAGACGACCGTCAGCCGGTCGGACTGAGCGCCCAGGTGAAGGGCTTCATGGTCGTGCAGGCGCAGGTCGTTGCGCAGCCAGACGAGAGCGGAGTTGGACATCAGGTGGTGGATTTGTTGGTGGACGCGTCACCCTTGCTTCGGCGGCAGCGCTCCGAACAGTAGACGACCGAGTCCCAGTCACGCTCCCACTTTTTGCGCCAGGCGAATGGGAGACCGCAGACGGGACACGTTTTGGTCGGCAGATCGGACTTCTTGCGTTGACGCGGCATCGGACTTAGGCTTCGGGGTCGGGCCCGTCGCCTACCCACGGCGCGGATGCGATGTCGCGGCTCAGCTTGTGCGCCAGCTGCGTTGGGAGCGGAATCTTGTACTTGGGCGCCAGCACCAACGTCAGCGCGCACGCCTCGGCCAGCGTAATGCCACTGCCGACGCTGACGTAGACCGGCTGCGTGCTCGCCCGCGTCCGCACCGCAGCGCCGACTTCCTCTCCCTTGTGGACGAGTGCAGTGCGGCTCCCTTTCTCATCGCCCAGCCCCTCGAATCGCCCGACGAGCAGCGACTTGGCGACGCCCCACGACGGCACGCCCGTCAAAACGCCCAGGTGACACGCCAGGCCGAAGCGGCGCGGATGGGCCAGGCCTTGCGCGTCGAGCATGAAGGCGTCGGGCCGAACCGTCAGCCGCTCCAGCGCGGGCAGCAGCGCAGGCATCTCGCGGAAGGAAAGCAGGCCCGGCACGTAGGGAAACGCGACCTCCATCCGGAGCGCTGCCTGGTCGACGACCTCTCCCGAGCGCACGTCGACGACCACGATGGCGGGCTGCGCCACATCGCCCCGGATGCTCACGTCGATTCCGGCGACGGTTTGGGGCGGTGCGTCGAGCGGCGTCTGGCGGACGAGCGGCGCCAGTTCGCGCTGAACGGCAATGGCTTCGCGCGGCGTCAGATCCCACGCGTGTTCGTGCTGGAGCGGCCAGTTCATGGTAGCCTCCGTGTGACGGCATCGGCCGAGCGAATCTCGTTGGCGGGCTGATCCTGGGCATAGCCGATCATCAGCAGCGCGGCGACATACTCGCGCTCCCTGTCGATTCCGAGCAGGCCGAGCGCGTCGGTGTCTCGCGTAACGCCTCCGGTCGACCACTTGACGCCGACGCCCGCGCTGTGCAGATAGAGCGACAGATTCTGGATCGCCGCGCTGACGGCGCCATAGTCCTCGCGCTCGCGCATCGCATCGTCCGACCGCGGAGACGTGGCGACGATCATCACGGGGATTCGGCTCCACGCCGCCTGCTTGTTCTGCGCCGCTGGCTCGCCCTTGCTCGCCCGTGCCATCTCGGTATTGCGCGCGACGAGAGCGGCGCGCGTCTGGGGGCCGAGTATGTAGAAGCGCCAGGGCCGCGTCCGGCGGTGGTTGGGCGCCTGGACGGCGGCCTGGAGAGCAGCGTCAATCAGATCAGCGTCGACAGGCCGGTCGTCGAACAGGTGGATTGTGCGGCGACTGCGGATGAGAGCGAGCGTGCCGCTGGGCGAGAGATGGGGCATAAAAAAAGGGCGCGTCCAAAGTCAAGCTCTGAACGCGCCCACGCGGGATTGGATCGTTTCCCCCCCACCAATCCACGCAAGGGTGGCCGCTCGCTGGGAGCGGCAAAGTGTTGTGCTATCCGGGCGTCAGGTCGACGAGTAAGACGACGGTGCCGACGGCGAGCCCAGGGTAGGAAGGCATGCCCGATGTCGTCGCCATGCTGACGCCGACCGTCGCCGCCATCCCCATTTGAAGCGCTGCCGCCTGAACGATGTCGACCATCTGCCGCCGCGACGGTTTGCTTAGAAACGCCTGGGCGACGCTGGCCCGGATGTGCCGCTCGGCGCGCGGGTGGGCGCTGGTGATGAAGTGAAGGGTTGGAGGGAGAAGGTGGACTTCGGCGGGCGACATCGCGTCTGAGTCAGTAGCCCACAGCGATCCGGTCTGAGCCGAACTGTTCGGGGCAGGCTGAGCCGAGACGAAGTGGCGGTATTTCATGAGAGCGAGACTGCGTTGCTGTGCCCCATCTATCGGCGGCGCGCATTTGGGCCTTAACTCTTCCGGCCGAAAAAATGCGTCGTCACCAGAACCGGACGATTGCCCCTTTTGCGCGTGAAGACATTGCGGACCAACCGAAACGAGTTGAAGCCGCGCGCCTGATGCCGTATTATTGGCGTCCCGCGCATACCGGGTCTATAGCTCAGTTGGTTAGAGCGCTTCGTTGACATCGAAGAGGTCAGCAGTTCGAATCTGTTTAGACCCACACGAAGCCCCTGTAAGTCGTTGATTTACAGGGGCTTTTGCTTTGCTGTCGCCGCGCGATGCGTGGACGGAGCAGCCACAGCGGTTTCGTGGCAGCGCTTTATGGCGGAGCGAAGGCGGTGTGCATTCTCGCTTCCATTCGAAGCCCAAATGCACCACCATGTATTTCTTGATCTACGAAAGCACCGCACATCCCCGATTCGACGAGGCAGCCCTGGCCCAGCTCGTATTCAGGAGCGAGAAATCCAACGCCTCGGCTGGCATCACCGGCGTGCTGATGAAGGATGGCGATCGCCTGATGCAGTTCATCGAAGGGCCTCAGGCCGCGGTTCGTGCGCTGGCCGATCGCATCAGCGAGGACGACAGGCACACCGGATGCACCGTTCTACTCGAAGGACCGGCCGACCACGTAGCCTTTCCCAACTGGTCGCTTCAACTGGCGTCGACCGACCGCCTGGCTCAGCATGGATCCAAGGACGATCCGATTCGCGTCTACCTCAAGGCCGTCCGCTCGCGCATCCCGAACGACCTGCACAGACGAGCCGTCGAGCATCTGCTTGCATTCGAGGATCCCTTCGACACAGTCAGTTGACTAACACGGCTGCACTGACGACCTGGTGCAGCCGGTCTCGCTGCCGTGGACTTGAGACTGGCCAAACCTGAGCGCGGCTTAGCGGTTTGATCAGCATGGCCCGACGCTTCGTCCTCACCCCTCCCGCCGACGCGCCCCAGCAGGCGCTGACCATCGACTACGCGGGCGTTCTCAACCCGCAGCAACTCGCCGCCGCGACGCATGAGGGAGGTCCGGTCTTGGTGATCGCCGGGGCCGGAACGGGCAAGACGCGGACGCTCGTCCACCGAGTCGCGTATCTGGTCGAAACCGGCACGCGGCCCGAAGAGATCGTGCTGCTGACGTTCACGCGGCGCAGCGCTCACGAAATGCTGACGCGCGCCAGCGGACTGCTCGACAACCGGTGCGCTAGGGTTCAGGGCGGTACGTTCCACGCGTTCTGCTCGGCGATCCTGCGCAAACAGGCACCCCGCATCGGCTATCCGAGCAACTTCACGATCATGGACGCCGTCGACACCGCCGACGTGATCGACGTGCTGCGCGTCCAACACGGACTGCATCAGTCGGCCAAGCGGTTTCCTCGCAAGCGGACATTGCAGAACCTGTTCTCGGCAGCGCGCAACCAGGGGGTTTCTACGAGAGAGATCGTCGAGGATCGGTATCCGCAGTTTGCCGAGCATCAGGACGCGATCGAACTGCTCTTTGGCGATTTTGCGACGTACAAACGCGCGCACGGACTGATGGACTACGACGATCTGCTGCTGCTGACGGTCGATCTGTTCGAGGCTCAGCCTGAAGCCGCGCGCGAAGTCGCCGGTCGGATGCGGCACGTACTCGTCGACGAGTACCAGGACACCAACCCGGCCCAGGCCAGACTGGTCGAGCACTTTGCCCGCGTACACGGCAACGTGATGGCCGTCGGCGACGACGCGCAAAGTATCTACCGCTTTAGAGGCGCGGATCACCGCAACATCTTCGCGTTCCCCGACCGCTTCGACGGGTGCGCCGTCCTCAAGCTCGAAGAAAACTACCGCTCGACGCAGCCGATCCTCGACCTCGCCAACCTGATCCTCGACCGGGCACACCACCACTTCGACAAGCGGCTGTTCACGCAGCGCCCAGGCGGCGAGTTGCCCGCCATCGTGCCCGCGCCGGATGAGCGGACCGAGAGCCGCTTCATCACCCAGGCGATTTTGCAATTGCGCGAGGAGGGCGTTCCGCTGAGCCGAATGGCGGTCCTGTTTCGAAGCGCGCGCAACTCGTTCGATCTGGAGGTGGCGCTAGGCAGGTCAGGCATTCCCTACGTCAAATACGGCGGACTCAAACTCGCCGAGGCCGCCCACGTCAAGGACGTGCTGTCGCTGCTCAAGATCGCCGAAAATCGCCAGGACGTGCCCGCGTGGATGCGGATTCTGCAACTCATTCCCGGCGTCGGTCCCAAGACGGCCCAAGCGATCGTCGAGTGGGTGACGAGCGAAGAGACCGAGCCGTTCACGATGCCCGATGGCGGACGCTTCCGCCGATTCGCCGCCGACCTGGAAGCGCTGTTCGCATTGCAGAGGAGCATCACCCAAGCCGACGCCACGCCGCTCGCAGAGCAGGTCGAGGCGGTCCTGACGTTCTACGACCCGCTGCTCAAAGCCAAATACTACGAGGACTATCCCAAGCGGCAGGAGGATCTGGAGCACTTCTCGGGCCTGACCAAAACCGCCAAGAGCCGCCGCGACTTTTTGGAAGCCTTGGCGCTGGACCCCATCGAAATCACCGCATTGGGCGTCGAGGCGACCGACGAGGACGAAAAACCGCTCGTGCTCTCGACGATCCATTCGGCCAAGGGGTTGGAGTTCAAAGCCGTCTTCCTGATCCACGCACTCGACGGCGTCCTGCCCTCGGGCTTCTCTCTGGACGACGCCGACGATCTGGACGAGGAACTGCGCCTACTCTACGTCGCCGTGACCAGAGCCGAAGACGAACTGTTCGTCAGCTATCCGATGCTGCGCTACGGGCGCTATGCGGGCGAGTACCTGACCAAACGCAGCCGCTTCCTGGACGACATCGCCACGTCCAAGCTCGAACCCGTCGAACTGGTCGAGCAAGGCATGGCCGCGCTGCCTCCCGCTCCCAAAGATCGCCTCAAACCCAAACCGCGCGACGGCAACCAAATCCGCGACATGAAGCGCTCGGCGTTCGTCGGCTCGGGTATGCTCGCACCGCCGCCGCCACGCGACAGGACCAAGCCGTCGCGCAAACTGATCGTCGCGCCCAAGCCGCCCGCTCCACCTGCCGAATCGGCCCCCATCGCCAAAGAGGTGCGCGGCGACGATTCAATCGCCGATCTTCCCTTCTGATTTCCCACTTCTATGGGTTCACATTCTCCTTCTCCTGCAACATCGGACCAACTGCGCGGACTGCACAGGACGTACGGAATCATAGCGTGGTCCGCTCTGATTATAGCGGTGCTGGAGCAAGTTGACGTAGCTTGAGCGATGCCCGCTCCTCTCTCCGCCGACCTACGCCAACGCATCCTCGATGCGAGCCGCTCGCTCTCCGCTTCCAAGACCGCCGCGCGCTTCGGCGTCGGCATCCGCACCGTGCAGCGCCTGCGCGCGCTCGACCGGGCCACCGGGTCTGTTGCGCCCAAGACGCCTGAAACCAAAGGTCCACCGCCCATTCTGGTAGACGACGACCGCGCATTCTTCGACGCCTGCCTGGCCGAAAACGTCTCGATGACGCACGCCGAGATGGCCCGCCGCTTCACGAGCGAGACCGGGCGCCAAGTGGGACGCGCGACCGTGCAGCGCATGATGGCGCTCTGGCGGATCACGCGAAAAAAAAAGAGCCTCCACGCCGCACAGCGAGACCGCCCAGACGTAGCGGCCGAGCGCGCCGCGTTTGCTGAGTCCATCGGACTGCTCGACGCCTCCAAGCTGGTCTTCGTCGACGAGTCCGGAATCCGCCAAGGCGAGCGCCTGAGCTATGGCTACGCCCCGGCCGGTCAGCGCTGCTGCGAGAGCGCGCCGTTTCGAACGGGCAAACGGGTCAACCTGCTGGGATGGATGTCAGACCGGGGCGGCGAGGTGGCGCAGTTCACCGGCAGCGTAACGGGCGTGCTCTTCACGCGCTTCGTCCGGTTCGTGCTCGCGCCCAAGCTTGAACCGGGCGACGTGGTGATCTGGGACAACGCGCGCATCCACACACCGGACGCGGTTGCACTCGTGGAGTCGGCAGGCGCGCGCGTGCTGCCTTTGCCGAGGTACAGTCCCGAGTTCAACGCAATCGAGATGCTCTGGTCGAAGGTGAAGCAGTCTGTGCGTAGCGCGCTTGCTGACACGGCGGAGCAGTTGACCGACGCTGTGAAGCGGGCCGTCGAATCGGCCACGAGCAGCGACGCAATGGGCTGGGTGACACACTGTGGCTACTGCCAACTTCCCTGAGTACCGCTATAGTGGATTCGTTGCGGCGGTGGCCGTCGCGTTAATTCTTGATATCGTCGTCGGTGCTCCAGCGGCGATGAAGTGGGGCGCGATGCTCTTTATCCTGTTCGTCGACCTCGGCATATTCACGTTGATGCGGCGGCAGCAGCGCGTGATCGAGGCCGAACTCGCAGACCGTGGAGAGCGACTCCGCGGTTGAATATCCGTTGAGGCGGAGCGGGGTACCGCTGAATTGTCGCATCCGTGGTCCTAGCTTCGAGCGCTCCTGCTCTCTGAACACCAGTGTGTCGTCGCCGGACGATGCCCCTCCTATCACGATTTCTATTGACGGACCACCAGCCGACGCCTCCTCTCACCGACGACAAACTGCCGCGCGTGCTCGGTCTGCGCGACTTGGTCCTGCTCAACGTGTCGAGCATCGTGGCGCTGTCGAGCATCGCGCAGGTGGCGCAGTTCGGGTACGCGAGCCTGTCGCTGTTCGTCGTCGCGATCCTGACGTTTCTGATTCCCGGCGGGCTGATGGTCGCCGAGCTCAACGCGCGGATGCCGGGCGAAGGCGGCTTCTACCTGTGGACGCGGCGCGCATTCGGCGATGGGCACGGCTTCGTGGCGGCGTGGAGCTACTGGATCAGCACCATCGTCTGGATTCCGACGATTATGCTGCTGGTGTCCGCCTCCTTGCTCTACGTGTTTGGCGACACGTTTCTGGGCTTGGCGGATGATCCGATTTACAACGCCATCGTCTGTCTGGGCGTGTTGTGGAGTATCACGCTGCTCAACATCTTCGGACTCGAACGGGCGCGCTGGGTGCAGAATGTCGCCGGAGTTGCGACGTGGCTACTCGTCGCGCTGCTGATCGTCGTCGGAATCTTGTTCGTGATCGACAATGGGACGAGTCATCCATTCTCGGCGGATAAACTGCTGCCCGATCTGACCGACGTGTCGCTGCTGCCCTACTTCGCCGTCGTCGCGTTCTGCTTCGGCGGCATGGAACTGGCGCCGATCCTGGCGGGCGAGATCCATCGCCCCGAACGGACGATTCCGCGCGCGCTGCTGGTCTCGTCGGTTGCCGTCGGTCTGATCTACATGGCTGCCACGCTGATGCTGATCCTGATCGTTCCCGAAGGCAACGTCGGCATTATCGAGGGCGTCGTCCAAGCGTTTCACGTCGCCGGAGCAGCGTCGGGCGTGCCGTGGGGCGCGATTGGTAGCGTCTTGGTGCTCGTGAGCACGCTGGGGTTGCTTGGATCATGGCTGATGGGCAACGCCCGCCTTCCGTTCGTGATGGGGCTCGACCGCTACCTACCCGCGACGCTGGCGCGCGTGCATCCGCGCTGGAAATCGCCGGTCCACTCGCTGCTGATGCAGGCCGTTCTGGTCAGCGTGCTGTTCGTCAGTTCGATTCTGGGGTCGACGATCACCGAAGCGTTTCTGATTTTGCTCGACATGTCGATCATCCTCTACTTCCTGCCCTTCCTCTACATGTTCGCCGCGTTCGCGTGGCACATGCGCCATCGGACCGGCGGCAGAGGACTCGTCCCGATCTTGCAGCGCAGCACGCTCGCCGTCTGGACCGTCGCGATCCTGGGCTTTAGCACGACGCTGCTCTCGACCATCGTGTCGGCGTTTCCGACAGCGGGGATCGAGAACAAGCCGCTATTCGTCGCCAAAGTCGTCGGCGGCGCGGTCGTGCTGATCGGAGCAGGACTGGCGATCTACGCGTCGAGCGCCCGGGTCGAAGAGCGGGCCGGTCAGGGCGAGGCGTCGTACCGGCGCGAGTAGGACGGCTAATGCGTCTGCTATTCCTACGCGTGCCTTGGGAGGCGCCGCACGTTTCACATCGTCATCCTGAGCGAAGTCGAAGGATCTCCAGCGTTGGCCGCTTCTTCGGAGATCCTTCGACAGGCTCAGGATGACAGGAAACCGAGGGCGCGAGCCGTCCTCACACCCACCTTTCTCTCCACCCCATGCGCAAACTCGCTCACCTCGAAATCCCGCGCCCGTCGGCAGAAGCCGTCTCGGGTCTGCCGCGCATTCCGATCCGCGTGATCACCGACGACGTGCGGAGCGCGCACAACGTCGGGGCGATCCTGCGCACGTCGGATGCGTTTCGGTTGGAGCGCGTCGTCTTGTGCGGCATCTCGCCCGGGGCGGATCAGCGGGCCGTCCGCAAAACGTCGCTCGGTGCCGAAGAGACCGTACCGTGGGAGCAAATAGCGTCGGCGATAGACGCGGTCAGACAGGCGCGAGCCGACGGCTACACCGTCGCCGCACTCGAACTGACGGATTCACCGACGCTGGTGCATCAGGCGCCGCCATCGGCGTTTCCTTTGGCGCTCGTGGTGGGCAACGAAGTCGATGGCGTCTCGGACGGCGTGATGGCGATGTGCGATCTAGCGCTCGAAATCCCGCAGTGGGGCGCCAAACAATCGCTCAACGTGTCGGTTGCCTTTGGCATCGCCGCGCACGCGCTGACGCGGACGTTCCTCGACCATCATCCCGACTTTCTGTGAGCACCGAAGACCCCACATCGCAAGACGCACGTGACGGCGTCGAGATCGACCCCGGCATCTGGATGCCTGCGTTCGTGCCGCAATCCGAGCGCGTCGCGTTGGCGCTTTCGATGCGCGCCCCCGGCCTGATCGGCTTCAACCCGCCGCTGGGCCTGCGCGACGATTCGTGGCACGATCCGCTGCCGATGGAGAACGACTACGCCTACGCTCTCTCGCCGACAGACGAGCACCCGGTCCGCGCCGGAATCGTCGACCCGCTGCTCGACGGAGACGATTGGGACGCGCTGCCGGACGGGCAGAAGCCGGACGTGGCCGCGCACGCCGTCCACGAGTGGGGTGGCACAACCGTCGAAGAGCTTACCTACCTGGCGCTGGGGGCATCGGCGCACGAGATCGTCCATCGCGTGAGCTTGTCGGTCGATCAGCGGCTGATGCTATCGGTCGCCAAGCTGATGGCGGCGCGGATTCTGATGGCGAACGTCGGGTGCAAGGCGTCGCTCGTCGCGATCACGTCGGGTTATAGGCAAACGGCATACGCGGCCCACAACAACCGGACGCGCGCGACGATCGGCTGCGCGGCTGCGTTTCTAGGCGGAGCCGATTTGGTCGCCATTCGCCCCCACACCTGGGCGACGGGAGTGATCAACGTCGGCGACGTACGCGATGCGCTCAACGTGGGCAGGATCCTGCGCGACGAAGCCACACTCGGCCGATTGAAGACGCCTGCTCAAGGAAGCGGCTGGGCCGAAGCTGCCGCGTTGAAACTGGCTCAGGCGGTCTGGGCACGATGCAAGGAGATCGGCTCGGACGGCGCCGAGGAATATGCCCTCAACGTGCCTCAACTCGCCCACGAGCAGCACGTCGCCCGGACGCAGTCGCTGGCCGCCGTCGTCGGCGTGACGCGGCACGAGCGCACGTCCGACCGCCTCGCTCAGCCGCCGCTCGCCCAAAGCATCGCCAACGGCTACAGGCTGACCGGCGATCACGAATCCCACCGCCACGCCGCCCAACTCGTCGCCGCTCATGCCGTTTGACTATCCGCTCACGTTCGCGCCCTCGGGCAACGCGCCCAAGCCGCAGCGCGCCGATCACGAAGGCGGAGCGCCCGGCGTCGCGCCCCACCTCGCCGGTCCCTATCCGACGATGTACGTCGGCCGCCCGTGGACGATTCGGCAGTACGCAGGCTTCTCGACGGCCAAGGAGAGCAACGCGTTCTATCGCCGAAACCTGGCCGCTGGTCAAAAGGGCCTGTCGGTCGCCTTTGATCTGGCGACGCACCGCGGCTACGACTCGGACCATCCGCGCGTGAGTGGCGACGTGGGCATGGCGGGCGTGGCCGTCGACTCGGTCGAGGACATGAAGGTGCTCTTCGACGGCATCCCATTGGGCGAAATGAGCGTGTCGATGACGATGAACGGCGCGGTTCTGCCGATCCTGGCGTTCTACATCGTCGCTGCCGAGGAGCAAGGCGTCGCGCCCGAACAACTCGCCGGGACGATCCAGAACGACATCTTGAAGGAGTTTCTGGTTCGCAACACGTACATCTATCCCCCCTCGCCGTCGATGCGCGTGATCGGCGACATTTTCGAGTTCACGTCGGCCCACATGCCGCGCTTCAACTCGATCAGCATCAGCGGCTACCACATGCAGGAGGCCGGAGCGACGGCCGATTTGGAGCTGGCGTACACGCTCGCCGACGGACTCGAGTACGTACGGACCGGACTCGCCGCTGGGCTGGGCGTCGACGAGTTTGCGCCACGCCTGTCGTTTTTCTGGGGCATCGGAATGGACCTGCTGACCGAAGTCGCCAAGCTGCGCGCCGGGCGGGTGCTGTGGAGCGAGATGATCGCTGGCTTCGACCCACAGAACGACAAGTCGCAGATGCTGCGCGCGCACTGCCAGACGAGCGGGTGGAGCCTGGCGGCGCAGAGCGTCAACACCAACGTCGCCCGGACCGCGCTCGAGGCGACGGCGGCGGTTTTGGGCGGCACGCAGAGCCTGCACACCAACGGACTGGACGAAGCGCTGGCGCTGCCGTCGGAGTTCGCCGCTCGGGTTGCCCGCGAGACGCAGTTGGTGCTGCTCCACGAGTCCGGCCTGACCGATGTGATCGACCCAATGGGAGGTAGCCAGGCGCTCGAAGGCCGGACCGCCGAACTGATCGAGCAAGCGCGCGCGCACATGGCCGAAGTCGAAGCCCACGGCGGCATGACACGCGCCATCGAAGCTGGCCTGCCCCAGCGCCGCATTGAAGAAGCCGCCGCCCAACGGCAGGCGCGCATCGACACGGGCCGCGACGTACTCGTCGGCGTCAACGCGTTCCAGGCCGACGATCCGACGCCCGATCTGCTCACCATCGACAACGACGCAGTCCTGCGCGAACAACTCGCTGGGCTCGAATCGCTGCGCTCAGATCGCGACGAATCTGCCGTCGAGTCTGCGCTAGAAGCGTTGGAAGCCGCTGCTCGGTCGGACGGCAACCTGCTCGCCGCATCGGTCGACGCCGCGCGCGTCAGGGCGACGCTGGGCGAGATCAGCGAACGACTCGAACGCGCATTCGGCCGTTACAAAGCCACGCCGACCGCCTCCGCTGGCGTCTACGGCCCGGCGACCCAGAACGACGCACGATTCACCGCTGCGAGGGCCAAAGCCGACGAGGTCGCCGAAGCAGAGGGCCGCCGCCCGCGCATCCTGGTCGCCAAGTTGGGGCAGGACGGGCACGACCGGGGCGCCAAAGTCATCGCGTCGGCGTTTGCGGACGTGGGCTTCGACGTGGACCTGGGACCGCTCTTCCAGACGCCGGACGAAGTCGCGCGCCAGGCCGTCGAGAACGACGTGCATTTCGTGGGTATCAGCAGCCTCGCCGGAGCGCACCGCTCGCTCGTGCCCCAAACGATTCAGGCACTACGCGACCAGGGCCGCCCCGACATTCGCGTGATCGTCGGCGGCGTGATCCCGCCCGATGATTATGCCACTCTGCACGAGGTCGGCGTGTCGGCGATCTTCGGCCCCGGCACAGTCATTTCCAACGCCGCCATCGAACTGCTCGACGCGCTACTGGCTAGTTCTGCGATGGAAGGCTGAGAGCTTTAGAAAAGCTGTCAGCTTTGACCAGGACCCGGCGTCTCACTCCTCGCGCTCAAACCTGTCAGGTTTCCGATCTCCGCAGCAATCCTCTCGGTTTGAACGACACGCAACAACTAAGTCGGGGCATCGCGTCGGGCAGCCGGGCGGCGCTGGCGCGAGCGATCACGCTGGTCGAGAGCCGCAAGGCCGAGCATCGCGCGCTGGCGTCGGACCTGCTGAGCAGCCTCCCCCCCGCTTCTGACCAGACGATCCGCGTCGCCGTCAGCGGGTCGCCGGGGGCGGGCAAGAGCACGCTGATCGAAGCGCTGGGCGTGCGCTGGGTCGAAGCCGGGCGGCGCGTGGCGGTCCTGGCCGTCGATCCGTCGTCGCAGATCAGCCGGGGCAGCATCTTGGGAGACAAGTCGCGGATGGAGCGGCTGGCACGGCATCCCGACGCGTTCGTCCGGCCCTCGCCCACGAGCGGGCACCTGGGCGGCGTGGCACTGCGCACGCGCGAGACGATCCGGCTGGTCGAGGCAGCGGGCTTCGGGCACGTCATCGTCGAAACCGTCGGTGTCGGTCAGTCCGAGACGACAGCCAGGGATCTAGCCGACCTGTTCGTGTTCGTCGCGCAGCCCGCATCGGGCGACGATCTCCAAGGCATCAAACGCGGCATCATGGAGCACGCCGACCTGTTCGCCGTCGCCAAGCGCGACCTGCTGCCCGACGCCGTCGCCTCCACGACTCGCAGCCTGCGCGCATCTCTGAGCATCCTCCCACCACCATCGCCCGACGCCCTGCCGTCGCACGAGCGCGTGCTGTCGCTCTCGTCCACGACCGGCGAAGGGGTCGAGGCGCTGAGTGATCGCATCGACGCTCTAGCCCAAACGATTCGCTCGTCGGGACGGCTGGACGAACGGCGCCGCGCTCAGTCCGTCGCCGCGTTGGAACCGGCGTGGGTCGAAGCGCTGATGTCACGCGCGCGGACGCAGCCGGGGTTTGCCGATGCGTGGCGTGAGGCGCGGGAGGCAATCGCGAGCGGGTCCGAGGTAACCGAAGCGGTAGAGACCCTGCTCAGGCGCTCGTAGCCTTGTCATCGCGAGCGAAGCGCGGCGACTATTAGCCCAGCACGTCCGCCGCCTTGCGCAGGCGCCGCACGACGGCGTCTTTGCCGATCAGCGCTAGCATGTCGAACAGGCTCGGGCCGAACGAGGTGCCGCTGACGGCCAGCCGCGCCGGGTGAATCAGGCGTCCGGCTCCGGCTTCGCGGGCTTCGGTGATCTCACGAAGCGTCGCTTCGGTCGACTCGACGGTGAACGCGTCGTCGGCTTCGAGGGCGTCGGCGTAGGCGCGGACCAGGTCGGCGCTGTCGTCTCTCCAGCGCTTTTTGACGCCTTTCTCCTCGTACTCGGTCGGGTCGGCGTAGAAGTAGGCGCAGAACGTAGCGAGTTCTTCGGCCTTGGTGACGCGGTCGTGCATCAGCGCGGCAACGTCGGCGAGGTAGTCGTCGCTCGCTTCCAATCCGGCGGCGTCCAGGTGCGGACGGGCGCGCTGGGCCAGTTCTTGGGGTGTCAGGCGGCGCAAAAACTGCTGGTTGAACCAGTCGAGTTTGTCCATCGAGAACTGCACGCCGCTCTTACCGATGCGCTCGACCTCGAAAGCCTGTGTGAGTTCGTCGAGCGAGAACACCTCTTGCTCGGTCCCGGGATTCCAGCCCAAGAACGCCAGGAAGTTGAGCAGAGCCGCCGGTTCGTAGCCCGCCTCGCGGTACTGCGCCACGCTGACGGGAATGCCCAGCGTGTCGGCGTTGCGTTTGCTCAGCTTTCCGCCGGTCGGACTCAGGATCAGCGGCAGGTGGGCAAGCTTGGGCGGCGTCCAGCCGAAGTACTGGTACATCAGGATGTGCTTGGGCACACTCGACAGCCACTCCTCGCCCCGGATGACGTGCGTGATGCCCATCGCGTGATCGTCGACGACGTTGGCCAAGTGGTAGGTCGGCATGCCGTCGGATTTGACGAGCACCTGATCGTCGATGCCGCCCGTTTCGAACGACACCCAGCCCCGGATCATGTCCTCGAAGCGGACGGTCTCGCGACGTGGCACTTTGAGGCGGATTACGTAGTCCTCGCCCGCGTCGAGCTTGGCCTTGACTTCGGCGTCGGGCAGCGTGATAGAGTTTTTCATGCTCATCCGCGTCACGGCGTCGTACTTGGGCGACGGGTTGCCGCTCTTGCGCAGGCGCTCCTTCATGTCGTCGAGTTCATCCGGCGTGTCGAACGCGTAGTAGGCGTGGCCCCCTTCGACGAGCTGATCGGCGTATCCGGCGTAGAGTTCGCGCCGCTGCGACTGGTAGTAGGGGCCGACATCGCCGCCTTCCTGCGGACCTTCGTCGATCGTCAGCCCGGCCCACTCGAGCGACGCCCGGATGTCCGGCTCGGCTTCGGCGACGTAGCGACTCTGGTCGGTGTCCTCGACGCGCAGGATGAACGTACCGCCGCGTTTGCGCGCGTAGAGGTAGTTGTAGAGCGCCGTGCGCAGCCCGCCGATGTGGAGCAGGCCGGTGGGCGACGGGGCAAAGCGGACGCGGACGGGTTCGGACATAGAGTAAGAGCGGTTTAGGCTGTCAAACTACCGAACTCGGCTTCTGATCGCCGGGAAGCGCGTGCTAAAAGCGGAGATCCTCAGATTCTGTCCTCGCAAAGTTGTCATCTCTCGAACCTCCAGAGTGTGATCTGGAAACGGAAGCGATGGTAGATGATGACAACTTCTCCTGCGTTCACCTCTTTGAAACGCGGCTGGCTATGCGCATTGAAGCTGTAAACTCTCAACTCCACAGCCCGACCGGAAAAACGAAGCCGAAGAGTTGACAACTTTCTGACTCTGTATCTCACGCATACGGCTCTACCTTTGGCATCGTTAGCATAGCACCTCTTCCTCCCACCTCCCAGGCACATGGACCGCGACGACTGGATCGGCTTCGGACTGAGCGTCACGGTTCACGCGGCGCTGCTGCTGCTCGTGCTCGGCCTATCGCGGCTGCCTAGCAAAGAGGATCCGTTGGAGACCGAGCCGATTGGCTTCATCGCGCTCGAACTGGGTCCGGTCGAGCTAGGCCGTCCGCAGCCCGACACGCCGCGCCGCGCCCCTGTCCCCGAACCTGAGCCGACGCCTGCGCCCCAGCCGCGCCCGCGCCCGTCTCCGCCCAAGCCGACACCTGCGCCGCCGCGCAAAGTCGAGTTGCCGACCGCCAAGCCGCCGCCCGCCGAGCGTACCGCCCAGGCCACGCCCTCGCCCACGCCCGCCGAGCCGACGCCGCAGCCCACGCGCACCACGCCGACGACCTCGAACCGGTCGGATGCCGGAGGAGCGGCTGGCGGCATACCGACTCCGACGACGGGAACGGCTAACGCCGAGGCCGGAGAAGACCGCCGCCCGACGCGCAGTTCGCCCTACGACATCGAAGGCCTCAACCGCACGTGGCTAGGCGGACGCGAGCCCCAATACCGCGACCGCGTCAACGCCGACATCACGGCCGAGATCAGCGTTTCGCCTAGCGGCCAAGTCGCGTTTCGACGGTGGATCAAGAAGGGCGGCAGTCCCCAACTCGAACGCGCCGTTCTCGACGCGCTGCGCACGTGGCGCTTCGACGCGCTACCTCCCAACGCCCCCCAGACGCAGCAAACCGGGCGCGTCGTCTTCCGCTTCCGGCTCGACTGACTCTCGTTGCCGCGAAGGCGAGGTGATCGTTGTGCTAAATGTGGACGCGCACCTGAGAGATGACGCCGACTTCCGCTATCCTACGACCGCAATCCTCCGCACCTGCCGATGTACCGCCTGCTCCTCGCCCTGCTGATCGCCGCGCCTGCCGCCGCTCAAGCTCCCATTTCGCTCGCCGACGCCCGCGCCGGAGGGGCTGGACAGACGGTCACAGTCGCCGGGCGCATCACGGTGGCCAACCAGTTCGGAGGCCCGGCCTACTTGCAAGACGGGACGGGCGGCATCACCGTCTTCTACGCGCCGCTCTACACGACGGTCAGCCTGGGCGACAGCGTCGTGGTGACGGGAACGACAGTCGAGGCGTTTGCGGGCGCGCAGGCCGGATCCGGCTTGCTCCAGATCCAGTCGTCGGGCGCCTCGTTTCGCGTCGTCTCGTCAGGCGCTGCTCCCGCGCCGCGCCGCCTAGCCGTGGCCGATGTGGACGAGTCGGTCGAGGGACAGTTGATCCGGTTGTCCGGCGTGCGCGTCGTCGGCGCGGCCGAACGCTTCGCAGGCAACACCTTCTACGTGCTGCGCGGCTCGGACGGCGCCCAGGTCGAACTCTTCGTCGATCGCGACACCGACGTTCCGGGATTGTCCGTTCCGACGGACACGTTCTCGGTCGTGGCGGCTGTGAGCCATTTTCAAGGTCGGCGCCTGGTACTGCCGCGCAGCGCGGGCGACCTGATCCTCGCCTCGGGCCTCCAGCCGCCCGGCACGCTCTCGACGATTGCAGCGCTGCGAGAGGCTGGCAACGGACGCACGGCGACGGTCGCCGGACGCATCACGGTCGCGGGCCAGTTTGCGGGTAGCGGAGCACCCGGCGGCCCCATCTACTTCCAAGACGCGACGGGGGGAATCGCGTTCTACGACGACGAACTCGCGGTCATCCGGCAGGCGCAGATCGGCGACAGCCTCGTCCTGACGGGTTCGACGACCGAGTTCCAGCCCAGCGAGGACGACGACGGCGCTGCGCTCCAGGGAACGGGCCTGTTTCAGATCAGCGGCTCGGTGACGGCTCAGCTCGTCCAGAGCGGCACGCGGCTCATGACACCTCGGCCGGTCGCCATCGCCGACGTGGGCGAAGCCGTCGAAGGACAGTTGGTCCGCCTTCAGGGCGTGCGGCTCAAAACGCAGCGCGTGGCCCTTCCGTCGAACGACGAAGTCACCGTCACCGACGACAGCGGAGCCGAAGTCGAAGTGCGCATCGACGGCGACACCAATCTGGCAGGAGCCAACGCGCCGACCGGCGATTTCGACGTGGTCGGAGTCGTCAGTCAGTTTCGCGGGCGCTACCAAATTCTGCCGCGCACGGTCGAAGACCTGGGCGTCGAAGAGTTTTCGTTTCCCGGCGAAGACATCCCCCTCTCGGCGACGTTCGAAGTGGCCACGTGGAACATCGAAAACTTCGGCAGCCCCAGCCGCGATCCGGTCAGCGACGAAGACCAACTCGCAGGCGCCATCCGCACGATTCAGATCGTCGACGCCGACCTCTACGGCGTCCAAGAGATCGCCAACGCCGACCTGTTTCAGGACCTGGTCGACGGGCTCGACGGGTACCGCGGCTTTTTGGCTCCGTTCACGTCGGGAACGGCCGTGCAGCAGCGGACCGGCTTTCTCTACCGCACGTCCGTCATCGACTCGGTCTCGTCCGGCCTGCTCTTCGACACCCCAGGCGACAACCCTCAGGGCCGACTGGCGTGGGCGAGCGGCCGCTGGCCCTTCGGCTTCACGTTCGACGCAACGATCGACGGAGAGACGCGCCGCATCACGGCGGTGACGATCCACGCCAAGGCCATCCAGACGACTGCCGACCGCACGCGCCGCGAAGACGACAGCGCCCAACTCAAGTCGTTTCTCGACGCCAACTACGCCGACGCCAACGTGGTCTTGCTGGGCGACTACAACGACGACGTGGACGTGTCGAACGTACGCGGACTGCCGTCGCCCTACGCCAACTTCACGTCAGACGCCCAGAGCTACCGGATCGTCACGGCCAGCCTGTCAGAGCGCAGCGTGGCGACCATTTCGGGCGGCTCGACGATCGACCACATTCTCATCACGGACGAACTGTTCGACGAGTACTTCGAAGGGACGGAGCGCGCCGAAAACATCGGTTCGCAGGTGTCCAACTTCGTCAGCACGGTCAGCGATCACTTCCCGGTCTGGGTCCGCTTCGACTTTGGCACAGCCGTCTCGACCAGCGCTCCGGTCGCAAGCCGCCTCGACGTGAGCGCGGCTCGTCCCAACCCGACAGCAAGCGCGTTCTCGATCGACGTGTCGCAGCCCGCCACCATATCGGTCTACGACGTGCTTGGCCGCCAACTCCGCACGTTAGTGGCGCAGGCGGGTACGGTCCGCATCGACGTGTCCGATCTGCCGTCCGGACTCTATCTGGTGCGCGTCGAGAGCGGCTCGTCCGTCGTCACCCGCACCGTCGTCCGTGCGGCTCGCTAGCCCTACCGGCTCCATCCCAAGCCCTTTGCGTTATCTCCTGATTGCCCTGCTGTGGGCCGCCCTCGCGCTGCCCTCGTGGGCGCAGCAGCACCGCCTGATCCCGGCCGACGACCGCGACGTGAACGACTGGATCGCGCAGTTGCAGTCGCGCGGTCACCTGCTGGCCCTGTCGCCCATCACGCGGCCGTACACCGAAGGCGCCGTCCGATCAGCGCTTGCCGAGTTGCCGACGAGCGGACTGTCCGTTCCCGAGCAGTTTTGGGCGCGCATGCTGCGGCAGCGGCTAGGCGAAGGCGTCGTCGAGGGCAAAGACGTCATCGGCGGAACGTTCGAGGGCGGCGCCAGGCTGACCACGACGCAGCGCGCCGACCTGATGCGCCCACTCAGCCACCGCGACGTGCGCAGCGGCGACGAACTGATCTACGCGCGCACCGCCGACGCCGTCCTGCCCGTCGGCGACTTGCTCTTCCAGACGCGCGGCGCGCTCGACTTCTTCATCGAACGCGGGCCCGTCTTCGCCCAACTAGGCGCCGAGCACGACCTGGCCTACGAGGACGATCCCGACGGACTCGACGTGCAGCGCCGCTCGTTTATTCGGAGCGAAGACAGCTACCTGACGTTCAACTCCGACTGGGCGACCGTCCTGCTGGGCCGCACGACGCGCCACTGGGGCGACTATTATGGCGCCGGACTGCTGGTCAGCGACAACCCGCGCAGCTACGACCAACTCGGCTTCACGCTGGGCGGCCGCTACCTCACGATCACGAGCTTGGTCGGCGAACTCGACGCGCTGGGCGGCGACGGCGTCTTCGATGGGCGGACGGGCGACGGCGAGACGTTCAACATGCCGGATGCCGAGAAAGTGCGGCGCTTCGTGTCAGCGCACCGGCTCGAATACCGCCCGTCGGCGCGGCTGGCGATCAGCGTCGAGGAGTCCATCATTTTTTCGGATCCGGGTGCGGGCTTCTCGCTCCGCTATCTCAACCCGCTGCACCCGTACCTGCTCGAATCCGACAACACGCCAAAAAACGACGAGAACAACCTGCTGCTCGCCGGAACGCTCAGGTGGCAACCCGGCCTGTGGACGCTCCAGGGCCAGGCGATGCTCGACGACTTCGACCTCTATAGCGGAATCGAACCCGTCGCCGCCTCGCTCGACCTCCGCGTGGCACGCGCTGCGCTCACATCGATTCTGGACGTGCGAACGGGGTTGACCGTCGTCACGCGGCGCGCCTACTCGACCTCGCAGCCGCCCGGCAAGTACCTGTTCGCCCAGCGCGGACTGGCGACCAACTTCTCCGACTACGTCCACGCCGAGGCTCACGCCGACGTGCACCTGATGGGCGGAGCGCTCCGCCTGACACCCGGACTTCTACTGCTCTGGCAGGGCGACGGCGACCCGCGCGAGCCGTGGCCGGTCAACCCCGACCAGGGAGGTCCCGACGTGCTGCTCGAAACCAGCATCCGGACCATCCGCGGCGCAGTCGCGGCGCGCTACCAGCCGGTCGCGTGGGCGTTCGCCGAAGCCGACCTGGGGCTCAACCGCTCGCTCGGCGACACCCGGTTCGAGGGCGTGGTGTCGTTCGGCGTCCGGCTCGAAGAGCGCTACTGGGCCAATCTGGGGCTGCGCTGACGCAACGCGCGCGGCGGCCGTTCGTACGTTTGCTGCCCGATCTCCTCTTCAACCGTGCGCGCCCGCTCCTACCGCCTGCTCCTCGTCCTGACCGATGCCGCCATGCTGGCGCTGGCGTACGCGTTCCAATACGCGGCGCGGTTCGAGTGGCAGTGGTTCGGCCTGCCCGACGTGTATCCGGCCAACGCGTGGGCGCCGCTCGTCGTCCTCATTCCGTTCTGGCTGGCGACGCTCTTCTTCTTCGGCCTCTACCGCTCGCGCTTTGCCGGGTCGCGCTTCGACGAGATCGCCACGCTGGTCAAGGCCGTCGCCGCGGGCATGCTCGTGCTCGTGTTCGCGATCTACGTCGAAGCGCTCGAACCCGGGTCGAGCCGCGGCGCCCTGCTGCTGATCGGCGCGTCGACGCTGACGGCGCTGGCGATGGGTCGGCTCGTCGTGCGCGCCGTCGAGAAGCGGCGGCTGGTGGGCGGACGCGGTCGGCACCGGGCGCTGATCGTGGGCTGGGGCGATCAGGTCGACGAGGTGCGCGCCGAGGTGGCCCGCTATCCCGAAGCCGGCCTCGAAATCGTCGGCACGCTGCGGTTGCAGGCCGCCGACGCGGTCCTCGTTCCTTCGGGCGCGCAGCACTCCACTTCCCAAATCGTCGGTGGCGACGGGCAGAGTCTCCCGGCGCGTATCGAGCGGCTTCCCGAGTTGATCGACGAGTTGCAGGTGCAGGACGTGGTGATCGCGCTGGGTTCGGACGACCATGCCGCGCTGGCGCACGTGCTCCGGCTGTGCGAAGGCAAGCCCGTCACGCTCAAACTCGTCCCCGACTTCTACTCGGTCATCGGCGGCATGGCGCGGACCGAGCACATCTACGGCCTGCCGCTGATCGAAGTGCTGCCGGTCCCGATGGCGCCGTGGGAGCAGAGCACCAAGCGCCTGATGGACGTGGTGGCATCGGCCGTGATTCTGCTCTTCGGCCTACCCGTCTGGATCGCTACCGCCCTGGTCGTGCGCCTGACCTCGACTGGCCCCGCCATCTACCGGCAGCTCAGGGTCGGGCAGGACGGAGCCGAGTTCACGATGCTCAAGTTTCGCACGATGCGGATGGATGCCGAGCAGGCGACCGGGCCGGTCTGGGCGACAGCCGACGACGACCGCTACACGCCCGTCGGCAGATGGCTGCGCAAGACACGCCTCGACGAGGTGCCGCAGTTTTGGAACGTGCTGAGAGGCGACATGAGTCTGGTCGGTCCGCGTCCCGAGCGCCCGTTCTTCGTCGCTCAACTGGTCGATCAGATCCCGCTCTACTCGCGCCGCCACCGCGTCAAACCCGGCATCACGGGCTGGGCGCAGATCAAGCGCGGCTACGACGCCTCGGTCGACGACGTGAGGAGCAAGATCAAGTACGACCTGTTTTACATCGAGAACCTGAGCATCGGCATGGACCTCAAGATCCTCGCCTACACCATCCGAACGGCGCTTTCGGGCGCAGGGCAGTAGCCATCTGAGCGAGCGCGTACTGTCGTCGCACGTTCCTCTCTCCATTCACAGCCGTCATCCCAGCGAAGGCAGGGATCCACAACAGCTTCCCGCACTCGACCCTGGCTCACGTCAGTTTTTCTCGGCCCGGTAGGGCGCGCGATCATCCTGCCACGGAGAACGCGCCTGCTGGCGGTCCGACACTCCGCATCGCCTGCACCACCGTCATGTCCATCGCTCCCTTCTCGACAATCGCTTTCGCTGCCCTGTTGGCCCTCGCTGCCCCACGTGCTCAGGCTCAGCAGCAACCGACCGAGTTGCAGCAGCCCGAGTTCACGTTCGAGAACGGGTTCGGCGGCTACTCCGAGGGCGACGGTTCGCTCAAGGTCTTTTTGGGTAAACGCCGCGCGCTCCACGTCGAGAGCCACGGCTACGCGCTGACGGACAGCACCTTCCGGCTCGACCAGACGATCACGTTCGAGGGCAAAGAGCCCACGATGCGCTATTGGATTCTAGAGACGGATGGAGCCGATCGCTACACCGGCACGCTCAGCGACGCATCCGGCTCGGTCGTTGCCCGCACCCAAGGCGACCGGCTGACGCTGCGCTACCGCATTACCGGTCCGCTGTTTATGCACCAGACGCTCGTGCTGATGCCCGACGGTCAGACGATCGACAACGTGGGGCGCATCAAACTGCTCGGCATCACCATCGGCGACCTGCGCGAGACGATCACGCGCAAGGACGGGCCGTCGCCGATCGACTCGTTATGACTGGATGAGATGCTTACTGGATGATATGCGCCTAGCCGTGCCGGTAGCGCCGGAGGCTGGCTGCTGTGCGCCGTGCGCCTACCGTTCGCGCCCTGCCGAGCGGCCTCTGCCGAACCGGTCATTTAGAAAAGTCCGTCCACTCCAGGGAGCAGGCTGGCGACCGACGCCACGCTCCACACAATCAGCGCGCAGACTGCGACGAGCAGCAGGATCAGCCCCGCTGCGACGGCCAGCAGGACACCTTCGCTGTTGTGCGAAACCCGGTCGGGCGACGCGGCCCACCTCTCGAGCAGGCGGACGGCGCGGCGGTTAGATTTGAGGAAGAAATCGATCAGATCGCCGACCAGCGGAATGGCTCCCAGAACTAAATCGGCGATGGCCCACAGTGCGATGCGGATCAATACGAGCGGCGGCGCGCCCATCTTGTAGCCTGCGTAGAGCGCGTAGCTGTTCGTCGCCCCGCCCACCGCGTCGCCGACGCCGGGCACGAGTCCCAGAATACCGTCGAGGCCGACGCCGAACTTCGTGCCTGGCAGGGTAACGGCATCGTCCATCACCTTGCTGACTTTGCGCAGCCGTTCCAAATGGTGAGCGTTGGCGGGAGCGGAGCGTTCGGGCATCGAGATAGCGGCGAGAAGACGAGACAGAGTAGCGAAACCCGAACCGCTCAGCGTCCAAGAGTCGGTTACGCGGTCCATCTACATATTCGTTGCGCGCCGAAGCCCAAGCGCCGCGTAGCTTGCACGCCGGACATCACCCCGCGCCATGCTCAACTACATCTGGGCCGGGCTCATCATTCTGAGCCTCGTCTTCGCCATCATCAGCGACACGCTCGACTTCACGCGTGACACGTACCGCAACGGTCAGCCGTTACCCGTCGAGGTCGTCTTTCCCAACGGATACGATCAGGAAGCGCGGCGCCAAGCCGTCCAGGTGCGCATCGACACGACGGCATTTCGGGCCCACTACGGCGCCAGCCCTGCCGGAATTCTTGCCGCCTACGACGGGCTCGTCGTTCAGACCAGTGACGGGCGCGAATTGCGCTTTGCCGAGGGCGCCAACCTGCCCGCCCCGCTCTCAACGGTCCGGCAGACCACGTCGAGTAGAGACGACGACCTGCGTGGTCCCGTCGACTTCACCGCAGTCGCCGGCGCGATGCAGGCGACGGCCAGCGTCCGGTTCGCGCGCGTGCGGTTCGTCAAGATGCAGGCCATCGCCCAAGCCGCTCTCGACTTCGCCGAGACCGCTGTCAGCATCGCGCTGGGCCTGATCGGGGTGATGGCGCTGTGGCTCGGACTGCTGCGCATCGCCGACAAGAGTGGGCTGATCTTTCTGCTCGTGCGCTTCGTGCAGCCGGTCGTGCGCAGGCTCTTTCCCGGCATTCCCAAAGATCACCCGGCGATGGGCGTGATCGTGCTCAACCTGTGCGCCAACGCGCTCGGTTTGGGCAACGCCGCCACGCCGCTGGGCATTAAGGCGATGGAGGAATTGCAGACGCTCAACACGCAAAAGGACACCGCGACGAACGACATGGTGATGCTGCTCGCGATGAACACGGCCAGTGTCCAGGTCGTGCCGCCAGTTTTGCTCGTGGCGATCATGGGCTTGCAGATCAACCAGCTGTTCTTCGCCATCCTGATCGTGACCAGTCTCTCGCTCGTCATCGCGATCACGGCCACCAAGCTCTATGGGCGGCTGAAAGGTTACCGCGCTTCCGAACCCCCTCCGATGCCGCCTGACGCCCCCGCCGCCGTCCCAACGGATGCGCCTCCGTCTATCGCCTAGCGCATCCTTCTTCCTGCTCTGCCTGCGTCCCTCCTCTGCTATGGAATCCGTCCGCAACGTCCTAGACCTAGTCTCGTACTTCGTCATCCCACTGCTCATCGTAGTATTTCCGCTCTACGGCCTGTACAAGCGCGTACCGGTCTACGAGGAGTTCGTCGAGGGTGCCAAGGAAGGCTTCACCATCGCGGTTCGCATCATCCCCTATCTCGTCGCGATCCTGTTCGCGATCGGCATGTTTCGGGCGTCGGGCGCGATGGACTTCATGATCGACGGCCTGCGCCCGATACTGAGCTTCGTCGGCGTGCCGCCTGAGGTGCTCCCGATGATGATCGTCCGCCCGCTGACGGGAAGCGGATCGGCCGCGATCGTAATCGACATGATCAACCAGTTCGGCGAAGACAGCATCCTCGTCAAGATAGCCGCGACGATGTTCGGATCGACCGAAACGACGTTCTACGTCGTCGCTGTCTACTTCGGGGCCGTTGGCGTGCGCAAGACGCGCCACGCTATCCCCGCAGGCCTCACCGCCGATATCGCCGCCATGTTCTTGGCCGTCTACGTCGTGCAGTTGCTGTTCGGGTAGGGCACGGCGCTGTCTCGCAGCGTACCTTTGTAGCGGCACACGCTCGTTATGTATCGACTCCCTCTTCTCGCTCTTCTCTGCCTGCTGGGATGCGACTTCGGCTTCGAGACCACTGATCCTCACAGAGCTGCTCTTCTCAGACGCTAACGCGACCGAACCGGACACCACGCTGCTAGGCCGCATCGACACGAGGAGCGCGCGCGGAACGTACGCCTACGGTCGCCACGTGCCGATCTCTATCGGACGCTACTGGCATCTGTCGAGCGACCGGTCGAATGCCATCCTTCGCTTCCAGCCTGCTCCTCGAGACACGTTACGCGCGGAAATGCACCTGTCGCGCTGGGAAAGCCCGGGGCGAGAGGTGAACGGTGTGGTGCGAATCACGCTGGCGCCCGGCGTGGGGCCGGTGTACTACGAGCGCGAACAGACGGAGAGCGGCGAGCTGTCGGACACGCGCACGCGGACTATCGTGCTGCGCCTAATTGATCAGAAGTGACGTCGCCAGTTGACGCTCAACCGCAGCGAGCCGCCAAACCGCGTCAGCCTTCGACGACGATGACGCTGTTCTGGCTGAAAAACGGCGACCAGACGTGGTCGTCGGCGTGGGGCTCGTTCTCCCACCGCTCGCCGTCGACGAAGTAGCGGAACTCGTAGCGGCCCGGCGCTAGCTGAACGGCTTTCTTCCAGGCGCCGTCCTTCTTGCTCAGTTTGAGCGCGTGGGCGCTGTCATCCCACTCGTTGAAATCGCCGACGACGCTGACGCTGTCGTGGACGTGCTCGGCGGGGACAGAGAACGTAACGCTGACTTTGTTGCCGCGCGAGAGGGGTTTGCGTTCGATCATAGCGATCTGTGGTGCAGGTGAGAGGATGCGCAGAACATAGCCTTCGCGCCGCACGCACAGAAGTGAAGAAACCCGAAGCGCTTACGATGACAAGGGGTCCTCACGAAATCGTAGCGCCGACGCGAGTAGGGCGAGTTGGACGCGCATCGCCGCGCCGAGGCCGAGTGGGCGCAGATTCCACGCGTCGAGGCGGCTGGGATCGGCACGAGCGAGATCGCTGCGCAGGCCGGGCAGTTCGCTCTTGAAACGAACGTAGGCGGCAGCCGAAGCGGGCGACGCCCCTGTGTCGGGCGAGACGAGAAACAGCGGCAACTCGGTGACGAGGCACAATGGGTCGCCCCCGAGCGACTGGACGAACTCCATCGACGAGAGCCGGAAGCGCTGCGCCGTCTCCCAATCCCCGAGGTGCGCGAAGTAGCGCTGCATCGCCAGCCCTTCGGGCGTCGTCGTGAAGCCGGGCGCGATGTAAAAGAAGCCTTTCTCACCGCGCCGGTTGTGGTCGTGCAGTCCAAGCCCAGCGTCACGCGCCGACTCGGAGAACGCCTGTTGCAGCGCCCGAGAGCGGCCCGCCCACGATCGGTCGATGAGCAGCAGCGCGCCTTCGCTCTGCGCCATGCCGTGCAGACTCGCGTAGAGATCGAACGGTCCGTGCGTGCGCATCCAGGCCGAAAGCGCGGCGGTTTCCTGCCGTCCGTCGGGATAAGAGAATTCCAGGTCGCGCCCCGGCGCCTCGCGCTCGACGTTCGAGACAAACGCCGCCGCGTCAGGCCACGCGTCGATCCAGGCTCGGTTAGCAGCCTCGCCGTCGGGGTTGGCGTGCGGAACGAGGTAGAGCGTCCAGTTGGCGAGCAGGTCGGCGTGCGTGTCCGGGTCCGACAGCAGCGCAGCCCCGAGCGTGCGCAGCGTCTGAGGGCCGACCGGCTCGTCGGCGTGGTGGCCGGCCAGCAGCAGCGCTCTGCGCGACCCGCTGCCGACGCGCAACCCGGCGATGACTCTCCCCTGCTCACTCGTGCCGACGACCTCGAAATGGGCGTCGGCGGTCGTCGTTTGCGCCAGTACGTCGAGGCGAGCAATAGCCTCCTCGTTCGTCGTGAACGCGGGGTCGACAGGCGTCAGCGCGGCGAGATCGTAGGGAATCACATTACTCTGAGGCCGAAACATGACGTGTCTTCAAAACATGTCATGTTTGTCAAGGAGGTGCGGTGGATCACGCCCGCTCTTTGGCTTCGATGAAGAGGGCCCGCATCAGCATGAACGCCGTCTCGGCGGCCTCGCTCGTAAACCAGTAGTTGACGCCCGCGCCGACGGCCGCTCCGGCGATCGGGATCGTCTGAAAGATCTTGCGGCTCACCAGCGTCTTGGCGATCTCGCGCGGCAGGTGGCGGTTCTGATCGCGCAGCGTGCCACTGACGCGCCCCCGGTAGGGCATGTCACGGCTCAGCGCGGCGGCGGCGACGCTGATCTCGCGCAGCGCTTCGTTCTTGGCTTCACGGCTGCCCGACGCCGCCACGTTCCAGATCGACAGCACCAACGGCCTGAACTCGGGTCCCTGCATCGGGAAGCCGTACGCCGCCGCGATCTGCTGAATCAGCCGCAGGTTGATGCCGAAGAGCAGCGGGATGTCGGCCATGATCAGGACGGCGCCGCCTAGCCCGGTTCCTGCGCCTTCGAGGGCTGCCAGGACGGCGTTCTCTTGCACCAACGACTTGGCGTAGGCGTCGAGCGCGTCGAGCGGGATCGTCCGTAGATCGGCGATCGTCTCGACGGCGATGCCCTGTTCGCGCAGCGCTTTGAGCGCGGCATTGGGGTCGTACGTCCACTGCGACGCGTCGTTGAGCACGTTGAGCAGCCCCTCGACCACGTCGCCGGCTTTGTCGGTCAGCGCGGCGGGCGCCACCTGATCGACGGCCCAGTCGACGGGCTTCATCGCCCAGTTCATCGCTTGGGCCAAAACCGACGGCTCGGCGTGCTGCCACGCTTCGATGTCGCGGCGGACGGTGCGTTCGTATTCGGTCAGGGGCATGGCGAGGCGGTCGAGATCAGATTCGGTCTTCTGCTACGAAGCGAGCGCGCGAAGGTTGGCGCCCATCCTCGTAGCGTCGGGGCATGCCCCGACGCTACCGGTCACGTCATGATGCCATATTTCTTGAGCAGCCGGTACATCGTCGCGCGTCCGATGCCCAGTTCGACGGCAGCCTTGTCTACATTGCCGTCGCACAGGCGGTAGGCGCGTTCTACGGCTTGCTGCTTGAGGTCTTCGATCGAGATGATGTCGCCGTCGTCGCTGCCCAGCGAGACGCCGCCGCTTTCGTCGTCGAACGAGGGAGCAGCTTCGGTCAGGCTCGCGACCGACTCGGCGCGGGGCGGTGCGGGGCGCGGAGCGGGCGGTTCGGCCTGCTGTGCCAGCGGCATGCGGTCGGCCCACGGCGAGATCATGTTTCCGCTCTTGATCATCAGGTCGGATTCGCTTATTTCGTCCTCGTCCGAGATCAGGATGGCGCGCTCGACGGCACTCTTGAGCTCGCGCACGTTGCCGGGCCAGTTGTAGTCGAGGATCGCCTTCTTGGCTTCGTAACCCAGCGTTTTGCCCTTGAACTCCTGGTGCGCGCTCACGTAATCGCGCAGGAAGAACGTGGCGAGCAGCAGGATGTCGTCGCCCCGGTCGCGCAGCGGCGGCAGCGGGACGGGATATTGGAACAGGCGGTAGTAGAGGTCCTCGCGGAACGAGCTTTCTCTGATCATCTGGAGCACGTCGCGGTTGGTGGCGCTGATCACGCGCGCGTCGAACTGGATCATGTCGTTGCCGCCGACCCGGCTGATCTCGCGCGATTGGAGGGCGCGCAGCAGTTTGGCCTGCAAGTCCATGTCCAACTCGCCGATCTCGTCCAAAAAGATGGTGCCGCCGTCGGCCTGCTCGAACTTGCCGATCTTCTTCTTGTCGGCGCCTGTAAACGAGCCTTTTTCGTGGCCGAAGAACTCCGACTCCATCAGGTCGCGCGGAATCGCGGCGCAGTTGACGACGACGAACGGCCCTCTCTTGCGGTTGCTCGAAAAGTGGATCGCCTTGGCGACGAGTTCCTTGCCCGTTCCGCTCTCGCCGTGGATGGCGACGGTCAGATCGCCGCGCAAGGCCTTGTCGATCAGCTTGTAGACCTGCTTCATCGGGTCGCTGTCGCCGATCAGCCCGGCGATGGAGTAGCGCTTGCTGACCTCCGACCGGAGCGTGTCGACCTCCTGCTCCAGCTCCATCCGTTCGCGCACGCGCGATACCACGATCTCGAGCTTGACGATGTCGTCCTGCCCCTTGGTGATGTAGTCGTACGCACCCAGCTTCATCGACTCGACGGCGGTGTCGACGACGCCTTGCGCGCTCAGCATGACGACGTGCGTTTCCGGCGACTGCTCGCTCAACTTCTTGAGCGTATCGATGCCGCCGATGCCGGGCATCATGATGTCGAGCAGGACCAGATGCGGTTTGTCGGCGACGGCCGAGAGGGCCTCCTCGCCGCTCGTGAACACCCGGACCTGGTGATCCGGATTCTTCTCCAGGCGGTACGAGACCAGCCGGGCGTAGTGCGGATCGTCGTCGACGACGAAGATGCGAAATTTCATGCGACGCGGGTAGGGGTGGGCGTTGCGCCAATCTACGAACTGTGGAACGCTCGTCTCAGAATGATCTTCCCGGTTACGAAAAGATCAGACCGAAACGGGTGTCACGAGAGCAAACCGATTTCTCCGGCGACGCGCACCGCTTCGGCGCGGCTGTGGACGCCCAGTTTTCGGTACATCGACTTGGTGTGACTCTGCACCGTGTGCGCGCTCACGAACAGTTCGTCGGCCGCCGAGGTGTCGGTGTGGCCCTGCGCCAGCAGCCGGAGCACGTCTTGCTCGCGCGGGGTCAAGCCGACCGACGCTCGCTGCTGCGACTCGCTGCGCCGCCGACGTTCTTCCCTGCGAACGTGCCCGATCAGCGCCGCCGCTGCCGACGGCGAGAACGGCGCGCGTCCGTCGACGGCGTCGTAGAGTGCCGCGACGATGCGGTCGATGGGTTCGTCTTTTAGGAGGTACCCGCACGCCCCGGCCCACAGCGCGTGCCGCAACTTGTCCTCGTCCTCAAACACGGTCAGCATTACGACGACGAGGCCTGGCCAGCGGTCGCACGCCCGCCGCGTCGTCTCGATGCCGTCTAGCCCATCCATTTCGATGTCCATCAGCACGACGTGGGGGGCGCATTCAGGCGGCATCGCCTCCAGCGCGCGCAGCAGCCGTTCTCCGCTCGGCTCCGACGCGACGATGGTTACGTCCGGAAACAGCGCCAGGCGTTTTTGGAGGCTCTCGCGGAGCTTGTGCGCGTCGTCGGCGATGGCCAGGCGGAGAGGTTCGGTCATGGATAACGCGGAAGAGCCTACCGCGAATCTAACCGCGCGGCCGCTTCGCCACGTTGGAAACAGCCCGATCTACCCAGTTCTTGGGACGCCGACACCTCTCGAAACAGCCGCCGAGACCGACACGCCCCGCTCCGTACCGGCATCGGACGCACGGTCGTCTCGTACCGCAGCGGCAGAGCACGAGAAGCGCGCACGAGGGTCAGACTTCCTCGAAGGATCAGATCAGCAGGAAGCCCAGCGCGGCGACGGTGAAGCAGTAGTACGCGAAATACTGCAACCGTCCCTGCTGCACGAACGAGAGCACGATCTTGATAGCGACGATGCCCGTTCCGAACGCGACGACCGTTCCCGTCAGAATCGGCAGCCAGTCGACCTGAGCGCCGGTTTCGATCAGTTCCATCGTCTTTATCAGCGTCGCCCCGACGATGACCGGGAGCGACATCAAGAACGAGAAGTCGGCGGCGTCCTTGCGGTTGACGTTGAGGTAGATCGACGTGGCAATGGTCGAGCCGCTGCGCGAGATGCCCGGGATCATGGCCGCGCCCTGGGCGAGTCCGGCCAGCAGCGCTTTTCCGGCCGAGTACTGCCCGTCCGGGTTGGGTCGGAAGCGGATCAGCAGCAGCAGGATGCCCGTCACGACGAGCATGGCGAGCACCAACTTGGGGTCGCCGAAGAGCGATTCAAGTGTGTCCTTGAACAGGACGTAGACGATACCCGTCGGGATCATCGACAGCAGCACGAACAGGACGAGACGCAGCGATGGCGTGCCTTCGGGTGCCTCGTGCGGCGCGTAGTCGAGCGTGTCGCCTTCGGTGTATTCGATGCGTCCCGGTGCCAGCGCTGCCTTCCAGCGCGACGGGCGAAACAGCAGCGGTACGCCCTTGCCGATCAGCCCCTTGATCCGCTCGAAGTAGACGACGCAGATGCTCAGAACGGTCCCAAAGTGGACGAACACCTCGAATGCGATATCGTCGGTCGACTCCACGCCCAGCAGGTATTCGCCCAGCACCAGGTGGCCGGAAGAGGAGACGGGCAGAAACTCGGCGAGGCCTTGGATCAGCCCGAGCAGTGCGGCTTGCCAGACGGACATGCGACGGGGGATTGATGAGACGGTCAAGATAGTCCGCGCCGTGCGCGCTAGCCGGCAACAAAACCGTACGCGTCGCCCGCGAAACCCCGACTTCTAGGGATACCGGTGGCCGGTAGCGGCGAGGGATGTTGAGGAAACGCCTTCCGATACCATGCGCCTCTTTCTGCTCGCCTTCTTCCTACTGATTCCGTCAGCCCAAGCCCAGCGGTTCGCCTTCACGCCGCCGGGCGACTCCGAAGACGTGATCGCGATGGGCTTTCACTACTCCACCAACCTCGAGTGGGTCGACAGCGACCGCATCACCTTCCTGTCGTACGACGACAACGGCGCGGTCGTGGTCCGCGCCCAAACCATCACCGCCTACCTCGTCTACGGCCTGTTCGACGCGCTCGTGCTGGGCAACGACGAGGCCTTCGACCCCGACATGCCGCGCGGCAAGGTGTTCGGGCCGGACGACGCCTACACGTTCGTCTTCGCAGAACTGTTGGCAGGTAAGACGCTATTCGCGACGCCCTTCGGCGAGTTCGGCGCATCGGTCGACGGCGGCTTCATCGGGCTTCAGAAGGGCGCGCAGTATACGCAGGGCGGCGAGGTCGATCTCATCGGCTACCTCGGCCCCGGACTGCTCTACACAGCACGCCCGATTTCGCGGCTCCACGTGCTGGGACACGTCGGCTACCACTTCCTGACCATGAACGACGCCGAATTCAAAGGACAACGACGGCTGGCCGTCGACCTCGAAGCGACGTTCGCGCTCACGAGTTGGTTTGGCGTCTACGGCGGAATCCACTCGGATTCGTGGTCGGCCAAGACGCTCGCCACCGATAAGACGACCGACTTCAGCGCTACGGGATTGGCGCTGGGAATCGCATTTGTTTTGTAGCCGCGGGCGAGGGTGGTGGATGGAGCACAGGTCGGCGAGTAGGTTCACGCCTCCCGAATTGGACGGACCACGCTTGCGCCGCAGCGGATCGTGGAGTAGCATAGGTACTCTCCTATGCGATGTGCCCGACTTCCGCACGCCGCAGCCGGATGGCTCGGCGTGCTCGTTCTGGCGCTTGTCGCTCCCGCCTCGGCACAACCGCTCTTCGACCGATTCACGCGGGCGAGCGGCCTGCCGTCGGACTACGTGATGGCGCTGCACCAGGACGCCGACGGCTTCGTCTGGTTCGGCACCGACACCGGCGTCGCCCGCTACGATGGGCGCTCGTTTCGCTCGTTCACGACAGCCGACGGCCTGCCGCACAACCTGACCTATGACTTCGCCGAGTACGACGGCACGCTCTACGTCGCCACGTTCCGCGGCCTAGCGAGGTGGACGGGCAGCGGCTTCTCGACGGTCGCCGGGAGTGAGGGGCAGACGGTCGGACAACTCCTCGCACTGTCCAACGCGCTGCTCGCCCGCACGTCGGACGCGCTCTACCGCGTCGCAGGAGACTCGATGCACGTCGTCGGGCCGGGCGTCGACGCGATGGAGCGCATCGGCGGGGATCGGGCGTTGCTGTTCGGGTGGAGCGCCACGACGAGTGCAGCAACCGTGCTACCTGATGGGGGCATCGCGGTAGGTGAGGCCGATCTACTGGGCGGGGGAAGGCTACGGCACTTGTGGGTGATGCCAGGCGGCGACTCGGGAAGCGAAGCCATTGCCGGTGCCGTGGTCCCCGGAACACGCTACCTCAACTGGTACCGAGCGCACGTATCCGAAGACTCGATTCGGCTCGGCGAGCAGCTGCGGGCTCCGCAGGGAGGTGGTAGGCTGCGCGACGTGGAGCGCATCGACGCCGGGTTGATCGCCGGGGCCGAGCGCAGCGTGTGGCTGCTGCGAGATACGCTCGGAGCCGATTGGCGCAAACTGCTCGACAGTCCCCGTGTCGAGGACGTACTGGTCGACTACGAAGGCGGCACGTGGATCGGTACGTTCGGGCGAGGCGCGTACCGGCTCCGAGCGCTCCACCTGGCGCGTCTGGGCGAGGGCAGCGTCGTTCGGATGCAGCACGTTCCTGATGGCGACGTGCTCTTCACGACCGAAGCCGGTGTCTGGCGCTGCCGAAACTCCGAGGTCGCAACCGCCGCCCCCGAACTCATCGTCCAGAACGCCGGGACACGCGAAGTCATGCCGCTGGGGGGCGGACTGGCAATCAGCAACGGTCCGTCGCTGATCGTCTACGACGCGCAGACGGTCGACCAGATACGCACCGATCCGACAGCAACGCGCAACTATTTGGTGTCGCACCAAGAGAGCAACTGGTGGAGCGGGATCGCGATGCGGGGCGACACGCTCTGGGGATCGACGTACGGTAACGGTATTCGGCGCTTCTGGCCCGGCGGGACGGACACGCTAGGCGTCGGCAACGGCGTGCCGGACCTCATCGTCGAGGGACTGACGACGCTCGGCCCGGACGTATGGGTGCTCACGCGCGGCAGCGGAGCCGGCGTCTACCGCGACGGCCGGTTTCGGACGTGGAATAGGGCGAGCGGATTGCCTTCGAACGTGGTGTTCTCCGCCTACCTCGACACGTTCGGCGACACGTGGCTAGGTACGGACCGAGGAGCCGCACGCGTCCGAGGCGATGAGTCCCAAACATTCGCCTCCGCCGGACTCGACGGACGCCGCCTGCTCGCCTTCTTCGAGCGCCCCGCCGATCCGGGCATCGTTTGGGGCGTCACGAGCAGCGCACTCGTCCGTTTCGACGCCACCGACGCTGAGCGTACACCACAGGTCGTGGGCGGCTTCGACCTCGTTCCGACGGCCGAGGCTAGCGTAACCGGAGCCGTCTACCTGGCTCAGCACGACCGGCTGCTGGTCGGGACGACGGAAGGCCTGGTCGTCGCCGATCTGTCGACGTTGCGCTCGGTCGCACCGCCTCGCATCGCGTTTACGAGCGCGCTGCTCGATGGTGTGGAGTCGCCCATGCGCCGCAACCCGGCAGGCGATTTCGACTTGGGCGAGTTGCGGCCCAACGTGCGCGAACTGTCGCTGGCGTTTACTCCACTGGCCTTCCAGAACCGGCTGGCTCGGGCCGAATACCGCTTGGAAGGCGGAGAATGGCGCGACGGATCGGCGCGGAGCCTGACGTTCGCTCCGCCGACGCCCGGCGTCCACCGCGTCGAGGTGCGAGCGGTCGGAAGCGACGGGCAGGTTTCAGCGCGAGTGCAGCGGCTCGCGTTCGTCGTGCTTCCGTCGTGGTGGCAGACCGCGTGGGCGCGCGTGCTCGGCGGGCTGGCGCTGATCGGGCTGGGCGTCGGAGGGACGCGGTGGGCCGTGGGCATGCGGCATCGCCGGGAGGTGCGCGAGCTCGAGACTCAGACGCGCGAGCGGCAGCGCATCAGCCGCGACCTGCACGACCACGTCGGTTCCCAGCTGACGGGCCTGATCGCCGGTCTCGAACTGGCCGAGCACGAGCGAGACGTCGGGCAGGTAGCCGAACTGCGCGGGGAAGCACGGAACGCCCTGTCGCAACTTCGCCGGACGGTTTGGGCGCTCGGCACCCGATCGGGCGACGCGTCCGAGCTGGCGCGCGAGATCGAACGGCACGTCGCCGAGCAGAGCCGCTTCGTCGCCCATCCGCACCTGGCGTTCGAGGCGCAGGTGGAAGTCGCACACGTACTGACGGCTACCGAGGCGCTCCACCTGGTGCGAATCGCGCAGGAAGCCATCCAGAACGCGATCAAACACGCCAACGCCGACCGTATCGCGGTAGGCGTGCGGGCCGATGCGTCGGGAGTCGGCGTATCGGTCGTGGACGACGGTGCCTTCGTCCCTCCGAGCCCCCATAGCGGCTCGGGGCTGAGCTACGTCCGCGAGCGCGCGGCCGAGATCGGGGCCGAGTTGACGCTCGACGGCGGTGACGTGGGGACGCGCGTCGAGGTGCGGTTGAGGCGGTCGTAACCTCTCACCCTGACATTCAGCACGTACGAGAGGCGTCAGGGCGGAAGTCGCGCAGGCGTTCCGATCTTACGCCATGCCTGACCTGCTCCGCTTCGACTTCGCCGCTCCCCTGCTACCGCCTCGCGAGGGCACGATGGGGATGCCCCACATCCCGCTTCCCGTCGACGTAGCCGCCGCCCTGCTGGGCGACAAACCGCGCCGCGTCGATGGTGTGATCGAAGGGCAACCGTTCGGCCGCGCGCTGCAAGGCTCGACGCCGGAGACGCTCCACATCCAGTTTGGCCGGACGGTCCTCAAAGACATCGGCAAGGAGATCGGCGACTGGGTCGAGGTGGAGTTGTGGGCCGATCCGGATCCGAACCATATCGAACTGCCCGCCGAGTTCACGGCTGCTCTGGACACCGACGACCGAGCGCGCGACCGCTTCGAGCGCATGACGCCCGGTAAGCGGCGCTCGCTGTGCTACTACGTCACGTCGGCGAAGCGGGACGAAACCCGCGCCAAACGAGCCCAGGAGCTCACCCATCAGCTGAGCACCTACACGCTCTACGCCGACAAGCTGCTGCGCAAGCGAGGCATCGTACCCGAAGGAGCAGACGAGTAACAACAGGCGGGCGATGCGCGGAGTAGGTTGTCGGCTCAACTCGAACCCCACGACCATGCGTTTAGGAGGCCAGCGCCGCAGCACCAACATCGAAGACCGACGTGGAAGCTCGCCACGCGGCGGGGGGCGCGGGCTCGCCGTGGGCGGCGGCATCGGAGGCGTCGTGATCCTGCTTCTCGGCGCGCTGTTCGGCGTCGACCTCGGCGGACTGGTCGGCGATGGCGGTCCGTCCCCTGCACCGTCCGCGCAAGTCGCTCCGGGCCAAACCATCGACCCGCGCAGTCGGAGCGAAGCCGAGCGCACCGAGATCTCCACCCGTACGCTGGGATCGACCGAGGACGTGTGGACGGCGCTCTACCGGCAAGCGGGCGAGCGCTACCAGGCACCGACCCTCGTCCTGTTCGACGACGCCGTCGACTCGGCGTGCGGCTTCGCTCAGGCGGCCGTCGGCCCCTTCTATTGCCCCGCCGACCGCAAGGTCTACCTCGACCAGCGGTTCTTCGACGAACTGGCGCAGCGCTTCGGCGCGTCAGGCGATTTTGCCCAAGCCTACGTGATCGCGCACGAAGTCGGTCACCACATCCAGACGCTCGAAGGCATCTCGGACCAGGTGCGGTCGGCTCAGCGGCGCACTGACGAAGCCGGAGCCAACGACCTCTCGGTTCGCCAGGAGTTGCAGGCCGACTGCCTCGCCGGTGTCTGGGCGTTCCACGCCGACCAGTCGACCAACCTGCTCGAATCGGGCGACGCCGAAGAGGGCCTGCGCGCTGCCGCAGCCGTCGGCGACGATACCATCCAGCGCCGCACCCAGGGCTACGTCGTGCCCGAGTCGTTCACGCACGGCACGTCCGAGCAGCGGATGGAGTGGTTTCGGCGTGGCTTCCAGGGCGGCAATTTCAACGCCTGCGACACGTTCGGCGGTGCGCTCTAGACCCGCGGCCGACGAGATCTCCGGCGCCAACCTAACGGGTCTCCACGACCTGTCAGGTTTTTCGTTGCCCCCACTCGTCTGTCTGCACGGCTTCTTGGGCCGCGCAGCCGACTGGTCGGATCTGGTGGCGCGCTGGCCTGCTCCCGTTCTGGCGATCGACCTACCCGGCCACGGCTCGGCGACCGGGTTGGCGCATCAGCGCTACACGATGACGGGCGCCTCAAGGTGGGTGCTGGGCGCGATGGACGCGGCGCACGTGTCGGCGTGGGATCGGAGGCCCGCCCTGGTTGGCTACTCGATGGGCGGTCGGCTGGCGCTGCATCTGGCCGCGCATTGTGCCGAGCGGTTTTCGGCCGTCGTCCTCGAGAGTGCGTCGCCCGGGCTGCGTACGGTGGGCGAACAGGCCGAGCGGCGGCGGCTGGATCGCGAGCGCGCGCACGAGATCACGCACGACCTCGCTGGTTTTCTGGACCGCTGGTATCGAATGCCGCTGTTCGCCACGCTATCCGAAGAAGCGCGGCAGAAACTGGTGGCGGACCGGCAGGCGCACGAGCCATCCGAAATCGCCCGTGCTCTGGTCCGCATGGGGACGGGAGCCCAGGCGCCGCTGTGGGATTGGCTGTCGCGGTTGCAGGTGCCAACGCATGCCATCGCCGGATCGTTGGACGCGAAGTTCGTCGAGTTGGCGCGCGCGATGGTGGCTGAGTCGGATGGGCGGATCGCTGCGCACACGATCGCGGGCGCCGGGCACATGGTCCACGCCGAGCGGCCGGACGCGTTCGCCGACCTGCTGGCAAGGGTGCTCAGGTAGAAAGTTGTCAACTCTCGGAGAGTTGACAACTTTGCGCAGACCAAGCCGCCGCGAGCCGAACCCCCTCCCCACGCTCCCCGTTGGCATGGTACTTCCAACCGATTCCCATACCATGACCGAAACGACCATCCGCAGTGGAGCCGACTGGCAGACCGCCGCCGAGTACACCGAAATCCTCTACCACAAGGCCGAGGGCATCGCCAAGATCACGATCAACCGCCCGCACGTCCGCAACGCCTTCACGCCGACGACGGTCAAGGAGATGATGCACGCCTTCAACGATGCGCGCGACGACGTGGCGACGGGCGTCATCGTCATCACGGGCGCGGGCGATCTAGCCTTCTGCTCGGGCGGCGATCAGAACGTGAGGGGCGAGAGCGGTTACAAAGACGCGCAGACGGGCCATCAGCGCTTGAACGTGCTCGACTTCCAGCGGATGATCCGCAGCTGCCCCAAACCGGTCGTCGCCCAGGTGGCGGGCTGGGCGGTCGGCGGCGGGCACGTGCTCCACGTCGTCTGCGACCTGACCATTGCGGCCGACAACGCACAGTTCATGCAGACCGGACCGCGCGTCGGCTCGTTCGATGGTGGATTCGGAGCGGCGTATCTGGGGTCGATCGTCGGCCAGAAGAAGGCGCGCGAGATCTGGTATCTGTGCCGCCCGTACTCGGCACACGAGGCCGAGACGATGGGCTTGGTCAATACGGTCGTCCCGCTCGAATCGCTCGAAGAGACGACCGTCGACTGGTGCCGCCAGATCTTGAAGCACTCGCCGATCGCCCTGCGTTGCCTCAAGAGCGGGTTCAACGCCGCGCTCGACGGACAAGCGGGCGTCCAAGAACTCGCCGGAAACGCGACACTGCTCTTCTACATGACCGAGGAGGGACAGGAGGGCCGCAACGCCTACAACGACAAGCGCGACCCCGACTTCGGCCAGTTTCCCAAGCGTCCATAGTGGCGCGAGGTGCGATGCGTTCGGAGGCAACTCTGGACTCTCAAAGCTGTCAGGTTTCGAAAACCTGACAGCTTTCGGCTCCGCGTCAGATCTCTCGACTTGACTTTATACAGCCCTGTGTCCGTTCCAGTCCTCGCCCTTCTCGCCAGCGCTCGCGCGGACGGTGATACGTCGCGCCTGCTCAGCCTCGCGCTCTCCAACGCGCCGCACGATACGGTCGACCTGACCGCGCTCCATCTCGCGCCGTACACCTATGGCCGAACCGAGATCGACGCGGCGTATCTGGGTCTGGCCGAGCGGATGGTTGCCGCCGAGGTCATCGTACTCGCGACGCCCGTTTACTGGTACAGCATGAGCGGAGTCGCCAAGACGTGGATGGACCGGCTGACGGACCTGGTGACGATCCGCAAGGAGTTGGGGCGTGGACTGGCGGGGAAGCAGTTCGCCATCGTAATGACGAGCAGCGACAGCGCATTGCCGGCCGGATTCGAGGTGCCGTTCCGGCTCACCACCGATTACCTCGGCACGTCTTGGGGCGGCGTTCACTTTCAGTCGTCGAAGGCGACGTTCGACTCGGATGCAGCGCAGGCGTTCGGCTCCTCTCTTCTCGCATGACCGAAATCGCACCGCTCGCCCGCCCCTCGTGGCCTGCTGTCTGGCTGGCGGCGGCACGGCCCAAGACTCTGATGGCTGCGCTGGCTCCGGTCGCCATCGGGACCAGTCTGGCGTGGACCGACGGCGGCTTCCACCTGCTCGCGGCGACGTGCGCGCTGGCGGCGGCGGGCCTGATTCAGATCGGCACCAACTTCGCCAACGACCTCTTCGACCACCTCAAAGGATCGGACACGGCCGAGCGGGTCGGGCCGGTCCGCGTCACGTCGGCGGGTTGGGTGTCTCCGCGAGCGATGAAAGCGGCAACGGGTTTGGTGATGGCGCTGGCCTTCGCGTCGGGGCTCTACCTCGCCTGGCGCGGTGGCTGGCCGATCCTGGCGATTGGGCTGGTGTCGATTGCGCTGGGTGTGCTCTACACCGCAACGCGCTACGCCCTCGCCTACACGGGCCTGGCCGACATCGTCGTGTTCGTCTTCTTCGGACCAGTCGCCGTCGCCGGGACGTATTACGTGCAGACGCTCGGCGTCACGCCGGTGGCGATTGTGGCGGGCATCGCGCCAGGTTTGCTCTCGACCGCCTTGCTCGTCGTCAACAACCTGCGCGACTGGCGCGAGGACCAGGCGGCCGACAAGAAGACGCTGATCGTGCGCTTCGGCCCCGGGTTCGGGCGCGCGTTCCTGCTGACCTGCATCGCCGGCGCCGCGTTGACACCGGCACTAGTTGTCGCGCTATCGGGCGGGGCGGGCTGGGGAGCGTTGGCGGCGAGTCTGATCGTCATCCCCGGCTGGCGCACGTGGCAGAAGGCACGGAAGAGCGAGGGTCGCGCGCTGCTGCCGATTCTGGGCGAGACCGCTCGCCTGCTCGCCCTCTACGGCGTCCTGTTCGTCCCCGGCTGGCTGCTGACGGCATGACGACGCACAGCAGTTCCGCATCGGTTTCCGCGTACAGCTACCGGCTACCGCTGGTGCAACCGATGCGGTTCTCGTGGGGCGAGGTCGACCACCGAGAGGGCGTACTCGTGCGCTACACGGTCGATGGTCGTTGCGGATGGGGAGACGCGGCCCCTCTTCCCGACTACAGCCCCGACACGCTGGAGGAAACCACGCACGCCATCGTGCTGGCCGTCGAACGGTGGACTGCGATGCTGCGCCTCCACCTGTTCGCACCTCCTCCGCTACTCGCCGGCATGCCACCCTCGGCGCGCATGGCGCTGAGCGACGCCTACCGATGCGTCGTGTTCGGCAGCGTGGGCTGTGAGGTGCCCATGAAGTCCAACGTCGAGATCGCCGCCCTGCTCACGTCGGCCGACGCCTCCGACCTGGAACGCGAAGTCGAGCGCGCGATTCGGCATCGGAACTGCCGAGCGGTCAAACTCAAAGTCGGCGGACGCGCCGTCACCGACGACGTCCATCGCGTCCGGATTGTGGCGAGCGTGCTGGGCGAGCAGACGACGCTGCGCCTCGACGCCAATCGCGCGTGGTCGCGAGCCCAAGCAGCCGACTTTTGGAGCGCGGTGCAGCGGCTCGGCATTTCCATCGCATTCATCGAAGAGCCAACGTACGACGATGCCGCATGGCCGCACCTGTTCGACCTCGGCATGCCGCTCGCCTTCGACGAAACGCTGCGCCACTGGACGCCCTACACGTTTCCGCACTGGCATTTGGCGACCGCTGCCGTTCTCAAACCGACCATCTTGGGCGGTTACGACGCAACAGTCGAGTGGATCGCCGAATCCCGGAGGCGATGCGTCGCGCCCGTCCTGAGCGGATGCTTCGAGAGCGGCGTCGGCCACCGGATGGTCGCGCTCGCGGCCGCGCTGACCGATGCGCCCGCTGGCCTCGGCACCTACCGCTCTGTCGCGGACGACCTGCTGACGACGCGGCTTTTGCTCGACGGCGATGCGGCTCATCCGCAGTTGTTTTTGTCAGGCGAAGTGGATGAATCGCGCCTGACACGCATCGCGTAGCGAGCGAGAGCCGGTTTATTTCGGCGGCGAGGTTATGCCCCGCACCGAGGCGGGGTCTAAAGAGGCGTCCTCCTCACCAAATCTCCGCGCTCATGCTTACGGACTCCTACTCCGCTCGAACCCGCTTCGCGCTCTTCGCCAACAGTACCGACCCTGACGACTTGCCTTCAGGCGGCGACGAACCCGGTGACGGCGGCCACGGCGGCGGCAACGACGAGCCGACCAAGCCGCCGCCCGACGGCGAGTGAACTCCTTTTGTGGGTAACTCTGGGGGGTGACAGCTTGCCGCCCCCGCTGCTCAGGTCTCATATTCCTCTACGCTTAGAGCCAGCCCACGTAGGCCGCCGACTTGCCTGTCGGTAAGGCTCCCAGCGACGCCTCTCACGCCTTCGGGTTGGAGAGGCGTCGCCCGTTTCCCGACCGCCGTACCCTCCGCCGATGCCCGAGTTCTGCCACCTGCACTGCCACACGCACTACTCGCTCCTTGACGGCGCCGCCGACGCCAAGAAGCTGATCGCGCGTGCGTCAGAACTGGGGCAGCCCGCCGTCGCCATAACCGATCACGGCAACATGTTCGGCGTACCGCAATTTTATCTGGGCGCCCGGAAAGCGGGCATCCAGCCCATCATCGGCTGCGAGTTTTACGTCACGCCCTCGGGCATGGCGGACAAGACAGACCGCACGCGCTACCACCAGGTGCTGCTCGCCAAGGACGAAGTCGGCTACCGCAACCTGATCAAGCTGTCGAGCCTGAGCTACACCGACGGTTTCTACTACAAACCACGGCTGGACCGCGAGGCGCTCAAGAAGTATAGCGAAGGTCTGATCGCAACGACGTGCTGCCTGCAAAGCGAGGTTCAGCAGACGATTCTCAAAGTCGGCGAAGCCGAAGCCGAGCAGGTATTCAAGGACTACCTCGATATCTTCGGCGACGATTACTATGTCGAGATCCAAGACCACGCCATCGGCGATCAGCGGCGGACGAATGTGGTCATGGCGCGCTTTGCCGACAAGTACAACGTGCCCATCATCGCGACGAACGACGTGCACTACGTCAACGAGGAGGACCACGCGGCCCAAGACGTGATGCTCTGCCTGCAGACCGGCTCGGACTACCACGACCCCGACCGGATGCGCTTCGACGGGACGCAGTTCTTCCTGAAGAGCGCCGGAGAGATGCAAGAAGCGTTTAGCTACGGCGGGCTAGACGCCAAACTAGTCGACCGCGCGCTCGACACGACCCTCGAAGTCGCCGACAAGTGCAAGCTCGAACTCGAAATGGGCAAGCTGCTCATGCCACACTTCCCGATCCCCGACGGCATGGGTGGGCCAGACGACTACCTGCGCCACCTCGCCTACATCGGCGCCAAGCCGCGCTACGGCGAGATCAGCGAGGTCGTGCGCGAGCGGCTGGACTTCGAACTGTCGGTCATCAAGCAGATGGGCTATGCGGGCTACTTCCTGATCGTTCAGGACTTCACGACGGCGGCGCGCGAGTTGGGCGTCAGCGTGGGTCCGGGGCGTGGATCGGCGGCGGGATCGGCCGTCGCGTACTGCCTGGGCATCACCAACGTCGACCCGCTGCCCTACGACCTGCTCTTCGAGCGCTTCCTCAATCCCGAGCGCGTCTCGATGCCCGACATCGACATCGACTTCGACGACCGGGGGCGCGGAAAGGTAATCGACTACGTCGTCGACAAGTATGGGCGGCAAAACGTCTGCCAGATCATCACGTTCGGGACGATGGGCGCCAAAACCGTCATCCGCGACGTGAGCCGCGTGCTCGGCGTGCCGCTCCAAGAAGCCGACCGCATTGCCAAGCTGATCCCGGATGGCGTCAAGGTCTCGCTCGCCGACGCGATGAAAGCATCCGACGAGTTCTCGAACCTCGTCCACAGCCCCGACACGAGCATCAAGAAGCTGATGCAGTTCGCCCAGGTGCTCGAAGGCAGCGCGCGGCATACTGGCGTCCACGCGGCGGGCGTGATCATTGCGCCGGGCGACGTGTCCGAGTACGTGCCGATCTCGATGAGCAAGAGCAAGGGCGAGCAGGTCATCACGACGCAGTACGACGGGAGCGTGATTGAGGACTTCGGCCTGCTCAAGATGGACTTCCTGGGCCTCAAAACCCTCGGCGTTCTCAAAGACGCGCTCGAACTGATCAAGCAAAACCATGGCGTCGACATCGACCTGGACACGCTACCCCTCGACGACGCCCACACGTTCGAACTCTACCAGCGCGCCGATACGGTCGCCACGTTCCAGTTCGAGAGCTCGGGAATGCGCGAGTACCTGATCAAGCTCAAGCCGACCGAGTTCAACGACCTCGTTGCGATGAACGCGCTCTATCGGCCCGGCCCGATGAAGTTCATCCCCAACTACATCGACCGCAAGCACGGCAAAGAGGAAGTGTCGTATCCGCACGAGATGCTGCGCGGCATTCTGGAGCCGACGTACGGTATTCCGGTCTACCAGGAGCAAGTGATGCAGATGGCTCAGGTGATGGGCGGGTTCTCGCTGGGCGGCGCCGACCTGCTCCGGCGCGCGATGGGCAAGAAGGACATGGCGAAAATGGCCAAGCAGCGCATCGTGTTCATCGACGGCGCGGGCGAGAAGGGCGTCGACGAGAAGACGGCGACCAAGGTGTTCGACATCATGGCCGAGTTTGCACTTTATGGATTCAACAAATCCCACTCTGTCGCATACAGTCTAGTCGCCTACCACACGGGCTACCTCAAAGCGCACTACCCGGCCGAATACATGGCAGCGGCGATGACGAACGAGATGGGCAATACCGAACGCCTCGCCATCGTGCTCGAAGAGGCGCGGCACTTGGACATCGAACTGCTCCCCCCCTGCCTCAACGCCAGCGAAGCCCGCTTCACGACCGAGGACGGCAAGATCCGGTTTGGCGTCGGCGCGATCAAGGGCGTCGGCCTGGCCGCCATCGACCACCTGGTCGAAAAGCGCGAGGCCGACGGACCGTTCGACACGATCTATAATCTGACGAGCCGGGTCGACCTACGGATCATGGGCAAGAAAGCTATCGAAGGCATGATCCAGAGCGGCGCTGCCGACGCGCTCGAAGGCCACCGCGCCCAACTCTGCGAAGCGCTGAGCGACGCCGTCAGCTACGGGCAAAAGGTCCAGCGCGACAAATTGGCGGGCCAAAACAGCCTGTTCGGAGGCGGTCCACAAGCCGAAAGCATGGAGCCGACGCTTCCGCACGTCGAGGTGTGGTCGCGCGGCGAGACGCTCAAGCACGAACGCAACCTGCTGGGCTTCTACGTCAGCGGCCACCCGCTCGACGCCTTCCGCCTGGAGGCCGAGACGTTTCGCACGATGCAGATCAGCGACGTAGAGGCGAGCGACGAGGACGAGCAGCCGCGACAGTGGGGCAGCAAAGACAGCGCGCCGACGCAGCGCATCTGCGGCATCATCACGGCCATCATGCACCGCACGACGCGCAGCGGCAAACCCATCGTCTTCGCGACCGTCGAGGACTATACCGGCCAGGCCGAAATGGTGCTGTTCGCGCGCGAGTTCGACCGGCTGCAGCACTACATCAAAGTCGACGAGGTCGTGCTCGTGACCGGGACGACTGAAATGCGCGGCGGCGCCGTGTCGATCAAGGCCCAGGACGTGATGCCGATGTGGAAGGCACGCGAGCAGTTCGTCAAGTCCATCGTGATCCGCCTCGACCTGGACCGCGCCGGAGCCGCCATCGTCCCCCAACTCGCCGACCTGTGCGAAGAGAACCGAGGCATGGTCAAGCTCTACTTCGACCTGGTCGGCGCCGAGTTTCCCCAGCCCGCCCGGATGCGCGTCCGCAAGTTCGTAGTCGACCCGACGCCGCAACTGATGCAGGGCCTGACGCGCCTCGTCGGCCGCCCCAACATCTCGCTCCTCGACTCGGCGACGGCGTAGTGAACGGCAAGTTAGGGTGGTTGATGCGATCGTCTAGACCGGCATGCGCCGCAGCACGCCGGTTGCTATGTAGACTCACGCGTCAGATTCCTCGCGCGAGCCAGCCTCACTAGAAGAGGCCTCATTGCTTTCGAATTCTCTAGCATCGACAGACGCGCTACTATCAGCGAGTCCGGGATCCCATCCGACAAACTCATCTCGATTTCGGAGGGCTGTACCGACAGAGACGTATGTCGCGTAGCCGAGCCAAGCCAAACGAGGCGCAAGTACCCAAGCAGCCTTTCGGTCAAGTTTGGCGGCAGCGGCTATGCTGACAGCCGTCATACCTAGTCCTGCAACAGTATTGACGGCGCCGAGAATTGGGCTTCGGAGTCCGAAGTAAAGACCGGAGAAGGAGGCAAAAAGTCCCCAGTTAATGCCTTCGAGCGCCAGGGCAGACTTCCGACCCGGCGTGTTTTGAGACAGGTTAGCAATCCGAAGGTTGCTCCACAACGTAGTGGCGTTATTGAACGCCCACGCCGGAGCGAACGCCCAATCCGGCGGCGATCCCGGCGGAGTATCGAGGTCATTGTAAAACGGCTCGTCACCGTTGTAACCGGCAGGTGCGGCACTTAAAATGTTGGCGGCGACACCAACGGCGGCGGCGTGCCACCACCGGTAACACTTGGTAGGCTCGACTGTGCGAACGATTCGAGAGACGTGGGAGGGATTGGTCATGCGACGTAGCATTCAAGTGGCAGGGAAGTGCGCTAACTAATATTACTTAGTCCGTGTTCCTGCTCTGACTTATGCTCTGCGTGGATGAACGCCGTCGAGGAGCAGGGCAACTACCTCGGCTGCCAGCTCTTCTTTCGGACGAGGCAGAGAACCAGCGCGCTCAGTCGATGCTAGCCCATTCACCGCCGCCAAAAACACGCCTGAGAAGAGATCGGCATGTGGGTGAGAGCGGGCCTCTCCGCGCTCCTGCGCTGCACGGTACACTTCGGCGACGGGAATCATCATCGTTTCGTAGACTCGCTCGGCCGTGTCGTGCGCTTCTCCCTCTGGTGCGGACCCAATGTCGGAAGCAGTGAGAGCAGCCACATTCACAGTAGGCTGATTGAGCAGCCAAGCCGCCATCGCTTCGAGTTGTAAGCGCAGCGAGGGGCCTGCTGACTTCGCTGCACCTCTCAGCCCATCGCGATGTCGGTCAAAAGCGCGAGCCACAACGCGATCCCAAAGCTCTCGCTTGCCGCCAGGAGCATGATTGTAAAGCGACGGCGAACGTATACCGAGCGCGTCGGCTAAGTCGCGGAGCCGAGTGCCTGAGTAGCCTCGTTCGAGAAACACGCGCTCAGCCGCATCGAGGATGTGGGCACTCGGATCTTCGGAAGGAGTCGACAAGGGCGTAGCAGATAACAGTTGAGCCTCTAAACGGCCCGAGGCTTTCGTCGTTCGACGCGCTACACATTCAGCGCAAAGATGAGATCTTCAAGTCTCTCTCTCTCTCTCTCTCTCTACGTGCAGCACTCACTTCACGGTTTGGTAGCACGCACGCAATGCAGGCATAACCTAGCCCGGCTACTCTGACCGCGCTGCCAGCGGGTAGGGATTTACCGTTTTCCGCCGTCAGCACGCAAAGGCGAAGGCCTCGACGGTTGGGATGGCTGTCGGGGCCTTTTTGCGCTTCGGCTCTACGTTCTCATCGAACCCCTGTAGCACCCGCCGTGTGCCACACGCGAGTTGGAGCCTTCCAGCATAGCGCGCGTTTTGTTCTCAACTCAATCGACCAGCGAGATGAACCTGACTGCCGTTTACCAGAAAGTGCCCGAAGGCTACATCGCATTCGTTCCTGAGTTGCCGGGCGCTAACACACAGGGAGAAACACTCGACGAGGCGCGCGAAAACCTTCGCGAGGCCGTCGAGCTCGTGATGGGGACAAACCGGATGTTCGCCGAAGAAGACCTTGCCGGTCAGCAGGACGTGACACGCGAGCCGTTCGTACTCGAAGCCGCGTAAAACGTCGAGACCTGATTCGTCACTTAGAGCAAAACGGTTGCGAGTTTCTACGCGAAAGCGGACGCCACACGATGTACGTCAATAAACCGGAACGTAAGGCGTCGGCGATTCCTCGCCACCGAGAAGTCAACGAGCATCTCGCGCGCAAGATTTGCAAGGATCTTGGCGTGCCGCCCCCGTAGCGCCGAATCACCGCACCACGCTCCCAGGCTCCCCGTCGGCAGCGGCGAAGGTCAGGACACCGGCGCGGTCTTCGGCCATCAGGATCATACCCTGGCTTTCGAGTCCGCGCATTTTGCGGGACCCGAGATTAGCGACGACGACGACGCTACGGCCCACCACGTCGTTGGGCGCAAAATGCTCGGCAAGTCCGCTCAGGATCTGACGCTTCTCGAAGCCTAGGTCGACTTCGAGGCGCAGAAGGCGGTCGGCTTTGGGGACGGGTTCGGCGACGAGTACCTTGCCGACGCGCAGGTCGAGTCTGGCGAAGTCGTTGAACGCGATTTCGTCGGCTAGCGGTGCGTATGCAGCCTCTGGCTCGGGTTCTTCGACAGCGGGCGTGGCGGATTCGAGTCGGGCGCGCTCGGCTTCTACGAACTCGTCGTCGATCTTGGTGAACAGGACGGTCGGCTCGTTGACTGAAGCGCCGGTTTCGAGTAGCGAGCGTCCGGCATCGTCCCAGCCAAGCGGTGCATCTGCGTCACCGCCCGGTGTCGAGGCGCGCAGTCCGGTCAGGTTGAGCATCGCGCGGAGTTTGGCGGCGGCGGTGGGGACGACGGGTTCAAGCAGGATCGACAGGCTTGCGCAGAGTTGCAGGGCGACGTGGATCGTCGATCCTGCGGCGGCCTCATCCTCTTTGATCTGATGCCACGGCGCGGCGTCGTTGAAAAACTTGTTGCCCGTCCGGGCTAGGTCGATGGTGGCGAAGAGCGCGTCGCGGTTGTGGAAGCTGGCGTAGTGTCCGCCGATCAGACGGGGCGCCGCTGCGATGGCGTCGAGGGCGGCCTGGGCGTCGGCGGTCGGCGTGCCGAGCGGTGGGATTTTGCCGTCGAAGCGGCGAGCCGTGAACGTCAGCGCCCTATGGACGAAGTTGCCCAGCACATCTGCCAGTTCGCCGTTGACTCTAGACTGGAAGTCGGCGAGGTTGAAGTCGGCGTCTTTGGTTTCGGGCAGCATCGTGCCCAGGCCGTAGCGCAACTGGTCGGCGTCGATGCGTTCGAGCGCGTCGTGGAGCCAGAGCGCCCAGCCTCGGCTCGTCGAGAACTTGCGTCCTTCCAGGTTGAGAAACTCGTTGGCGGGCACTTGGTCCGGCGTCTTCCAATCGCCCCGCAGCAGCAGCATGCCGGGGAAAATGAGGCAGTGAAACACGATGTTGTCCTTGCCGATGAAATGCACCAGTCGCGTGGACTCGTCCTTCCAATACGGCTCCCATGCTTCAGCACCACCTTGCTCGGCAGCCCACTCCCGCGTCGCCGAGACGTAGCCGATCGGCGCGTCGAACCAGACGTAGAGCACCTTGCCTGCCGCGTCGACTCCGGCTTCCTGGGCGACATCTTCGGGGACCGGAATGCCCCACGGGATGTCGCGCGTGATGGCCCTATCGCGCAAGCCGTCGGTCAGCCAACTGTTGACCTGGCCGAGCACGTTGGGCTTCCACCCTTCGCGACTCGCGACGAAGCGCTCCAGTTGCGGTTGCAGGTCGCCGAGTGGCAGATACCAGTGCGTCGTCGAGCGCAGGATTGGAACGGCATCCGATAGCGTCGAGCGTGGATCGATCAGTTCGCTGGGCGACAGGCTTGATCCGCACTTCTCGCACTGATCGCCGTAGGCCTCTTCGTAGCCGCAGTTGGGGCACGTGCCCTTGACGAAGCGGTCGGCTAGAAAGAGTTCGGCTTTGGGGTCGTAGAGTTGCTCCTCGGTTCGCGTCGTCAGGTGTCCCCCCTTCCACAGTTTGCGGAAGAAATCTTGCGCTGTTTGATGATGGATCTCACGCGACGTGCGGCTGTAATGGTCGAACGAGATGCCCGCGTCGCGCAGTCCACCCTCAATGATTGGGTGAAACGTGTCGATCACTTCTTGAGGCGTCCGTCCTTCCTGCTGGGCGCGCATCAGAATCGCCACGCCGCCCTCGTCGGAGCCGCACACGTAGACGACATTCTCTCCCTTCAGCCGCAGGTAGCGGACGTAGAAATCGGCGGGCAAATACGCGCCGGCCAGGTGTCCCAGATGGATCGGGCCGTTGGCGTACGGCAGCGCGGACGTGACGAGGGTGCGGGCGAAGGCGTCGGGCATGGAGCGGCGAGAAGGGAGCACGTCCGCACGTCTAGCACCCGATTGGGGTTTCGTCTACGCGACCTCGCGCACCGGATGCTCTTGTTCTCTAGCCTGACGGATTTGCACCTGACGCCATGCGAAAGCGCCCAACGCGAGGGCGTAACCTGCCGAAATCAGTTGCATCATCGCGTCGTGGAGGCCGACGGCGTAGGCGGCGAAGAACAGCGCGGACGCGGCAAGCAAGGCGATGAGCGCGCGGCTACCGGCGGCGAAGAACGAGCAGAGAACAGGCATGAGAACGGCAGATCGGGGGAGTGGCGCATGACGCGCACCACTGATTTCGCCTGTCAATATGCAAGATTGAGCGAGCTCTCGCAAATAACTGGTTACGCAGCACGACGATTCGGCTCACCAGCAGAGCACTCCACCCGTAGTTTGCGACCACTCACCGACGCACCACCGATGACCGAACTGCTCGCTCCCCGACAAGCCACTGTCCACCGTAAGACGGCCGAGACCGACGTACGCGTCACGCTTCGACTTGACCCGCAGACCGACGACGAACGCGGCTACTCCAACGCGACGGGCGTCGGCTTCCTGGATCACATGCTCGACCTGTTTGCCCGGCACGGCGGCTTGGGCCTGGACGTGACGTGCACCGGCGATCTGCACGTCGACGATCACCACACGACTGAGGATGTGGGCATCGCTCTGGGCCAAGCGTTGCGCCAAGCGCTGGGCGACAAAGCATACGTCGCGCGCTACGGCCATGCCTACGTGCCAATGGACGAAGCGCTGGCCCGCGCTGTCGTCGATCTTTCGGGCCGCTTCTACCTGGTCATGAACGCCGAGTTTTCGCGTCCGACCGTCGGCGATCTCTCGACCGAGATGGTGTCGCACTTTTTCTACTCTATGGCGGAGCAGGCGCGCATGAACTTGCACGTCGATCTGATCCGGGGCACGAACGCGCATCATCAGGTCGAGGCGATTTTCAAGGCCGTCGCTCGGGCGCTCCGATCCGCTGTGTCGCGCAATGCAGGCGGCGACAAACTGCCGTCGACCAAAGAAGCGCTGTGACATGGGTGAACCGACGCGCAGGCATGTCGTACGCATCGGCTTGATCGCAACCTGCATTCCATGATCACGCTCATCGACTACGGCATCGGCAACTTGCGCTCGATCGAGAAGGCATTCGGTGCCGTCGGTGTCGACGTGCTGCGGACGGACGACCCCGACCGTATCGCTCAGGCCGAGCGGCTAGCGCTCCCAGGTGTCGGTGCGTTTGCGGCGTGCCGTGGCGAGTTGGATCGGCGCAGGTTGGTCGAGCCGATCTTGAACGCCGTGCAGTCAGGAACACCGCTGCTCGGGATCTGCGTCGGAATGCAATTGCTGTTCGATGCGAGCGAAGAGATGGGCGAGACAGCGGGACTGGGTTTGCTGCCGGGCCGCGTCGTCCGGTTCTCGCCCGATCTGACAGAACCCCAGGGCGATGGGCAGCCGCGCCGCCTCAAAGTGCCGCACATGGGGTGGAGCCGTGTTTCTGCATCCGCGTCCGACTCCGCGCTTCTCGGTGGACTTGGGGGCGGTCGGGACACGGCGCCGCACTACTACTTCGTTCACAGCTACCACGCCGCTGCTGACAACGCGGATGACGTGCTCGGATGGGCGACGTACGGCGAGCGCTTTCCCGCCATCGTCGGGCGCGAACGCGTGTTCGGCGTCCAGTTTCACCCCGAGAAGAGCCAGCACGCCGGGCTTCGACTGCTCCGCAACTTTGCCTCCCTCCCACTCTAAGCTGCCATGCTCCTCGTCATTCCAGCCATTGACCTGCGCGGCGGACGCTGCGTGCGCCTGCACCAAGGGTCGTACGAGCGCGAAACCGTCTACTTCGACGATCCCGTCCAAATGGCGTGCCTGTGGCGCGTGATGAACGCCAAAGTGCTGCACGTCGTCGACCTGGATGCGGCACGGGGCGGTGGCGAAGACCGCGCAGATAACCGCGACGTGATCGCCCGGATCGCGCGCAAGCTGGACACGCCGGTTCAAGTCGGCGGCGGCATCCGGACGATGGAGGATGTCGAGCACGCGCTCGAACTGGGCGTGGCGCGTGTGATCTTGGGGACGGCGGCCGTCCGCAATCCGGATCTGGTCGACGAGTGCGTGGGACGGTTCGGGGCGAGTAAAGTGGTCGTCGGAATCGACGCCAAGGACGGCGAAGTCAAGCTGTCGGGCTGGCTCGAAGGATCGGGCGTCGACGCGGTCGACCTGGCGTTGGACATGGAACGCAGAGGCTGCACCCGCTTCATCTACACCGACATCTCGCGCGACGGCACGCTGGCCGGTCCCAATCTGGAAGCCTACCGCGAACTGGGCAGCCAACTCACCAAAGCGCGCATTACGGCGTCGGGCGGCGTCGGTGGCCACCGCGATCTACTCGCGCTCGAAACGCTGGCCGACGTGCGCGTCGATTCGGTCGTCGTCGGCAAGGCGCTCTACGAAAACAAGTTTCCCTGCCAACGCTTCTGGTGCTGGCACGAAAAGGACGGCGTCGATGTGGATTGCTTCTCGACCGCCACGCTCAACCAGCAGACGAGCGCATGACCGCCAAACGCATCATTCCGTGCCTCGACGTAGCCGACGGGCGCGTCGTCAAAGGCGTGAACTTCGTCGATCTGGTCGACGCGGGCGATCCGGTCGAGCAGGCCCGCTTCTACGACGAATCGGGCGCCGACGAACTGGTCTTCCTCGACATCACGGCGACGCACGAACGGCGTGGCATCATGCACGAAGTGGTCAGGCGAACGGCCGATCAGGTGCTTCATTCCACTCACCGTCGGCGGCGGACTGCGCACATTGGATGACATGCGGGCGATGCTCCACGCCGGAGCCGACAAAGTCTCGCTCAACTCGGCCGCACTCAAACGCCCGGAGTTGATAACCGAAGGCGCGGCCGAGTTCGGCTCGCAGTGCATCGTCGTCGCCATCGACGCCAAGCAGGTCGCCCCAGGCAAGTGGGAAGTCTTTACCCATGGTGGACGCAAGAACACTGGGCTGAACGCGCTCGAATGGGCGATCGAAGCCGAACGGCGCGGCGCGGGCGAACTGCTCGTCACCAGCATGGACCGCGACGGCACCAAAGCCGGATACGACCTCGCCCTGCTCAACCGCCTGAGCGACGCCGTCTCGATCCCCGTCATCGCATCGGGCGGCGCGGGAACGCTCGACCACCTGGCCGACGGCCTGCAGCAAGGCCGAGCCGACGCCGTCCTAGCCGCATCGATCTTCCACTTCCGCGAGCACACCGTCGCCCAAGCCAAAGACCACCTGCGCGCACGCGGCATCGCCGTCCGCGACTTGGCTTCGGACCTCCTCCCCGCCTGACGATGGACGACACGAGCCGACCACTCCGCCTGCTCCGCATCTCGGCCGTCGTCGTGGCAGTCGCGGGCGTGATCTCGGCCGTGTGGCTGGGCGCCCAAGTCGTGCTGCATCCGGCTCAGGCGCGGCAGTTCGGCAAATATGGCGAAGCCGTGCCCTACTGGATTCCGCTCGCCCTGTTCGTCGGTGCTGGAATGCTGGGCTGCGGCTACATCTTCTGGCGCGCGGCGCAGCGGGTCAATGCCGGAGAAGATCTGCACGCCAACAGCTACCGGAAGAAGCCAGATCGGAGCAAGAAAAGCTCAATCTAGATATTTAACCGATTGAGGTGGGGGCGCAAAGCGGCTTCGAATCGAATCATGGCGTCGACGAGCACAAGCTGGACTTCTTCCGATTTTTCCTCATCCCGGTAACCGCCGATGAGCGTCTGCCAGCCAATCCAGCATGCTCTGCGAGTGTCCAGCGGGTTCCATTCGAGTACTTCTCCGAAAGCGTTCTCCACTTCGGTTTTCATCTGGTAGAGAGCGCCAAAGATGCGCAGGTTCTCCTCGTCACCGTCTTTTCCTCTGTCGATGTACAATCCGATTGAGGCGTCGTGTTGTCGCACATGATAGTTAAAGGTTATCCCCTGCTTGCCAGCCCCAGTCCCGATCCAACCGTGATCACTCGGCGATATACTACTGTGGAGAAGCGTTCTCTCTTTTGCTACCGTAAGCAGTCCGGTCCAGAATCTTCTACGTGCTGCGTGACGGCCAGCTTTTTCTTGTTTACTCTGAGCGGCCTGCTTGATTTCATCACTCGGCCCGACGATTAACGTCAGTAAAGGAGCAGGAGGAGAATCAGCAATACGGATTGCCTCGATTTTGAGGAGATACACACTGGCCGTCGACGACTCGTTGAGCCACGAGACAGCGCTGACATGCTCGGGCCTGGGTTCTGCGACTATCCAGATGGCTTTGGTGGCGCCAACCGTCGCCAAGTAGGTGAGCAGTTTTCCTAAGTGATCGTGATCGCTCCGTTCGAGTTGATTCTCGATCACCCCACTCTCGCCAGAATCATCCTCCGCGAGCAAGTCGACGCTGAAATTGCCTGCCGAGTGCTCACGCTCAATACTTGTCAAATTGAGTCCGACCGCATCTGAGAGAACGCCCAAGTTTGCTTCGAGCCAGACAGTAAAGTCGTGCGCTCCGTGCCTCCAGACTTGGCGAAGCGTTACGCGTTCGATAGAGCCTATCATACAGTCGTCGGCGGGGGGACGGGGTCGGATGCAGGGAAGGTCTCGCGCAGTGCCTCTTCGCGCTGGGGATCGCCTTCTTCGACGGCTTCGCGGGCGCCGGTGAAGACCTGAGCTTCGCGCTTGGCCTCGGCTGTGACGGCGTAGAGGGTGCGCAGGATGTCGGCTTCTTCGGTCGATCCGTAGGCCTCAAGCCCGGCTTCGGCGGCCTGGACGGCGAGAGCGGCGGCGTCCCTACTCAGCGTCGAGGCGCGGCCGAGCATGTCGGCGAGCAGCAGGTGCGTTTCGGCTACGTCGTAGAGCGTGCGCAGGCGATGCGGATCGGCCAGTTCGCCGCGCTGATCGGAGCAGTAGGCGGCGGCCATGCGAGCGTACTTGTAGACGGAGAGCGATGCTTCGATCAGGCGCTCGGAGTGGGTTTGGTCGGACATAGCGGGGAAAGTCGGATGATTAGATCGTGAAGGTATCGGATACGCACGCGAGCGGCGTTGAAGAGGGCGTAACGCCGTCGCCCGCGTTCAAGGGCGGCTCAAGGAGCGCGCGCCGCCGGTTGGGCATGATCTTCGAACCACTTAGGGTCTCCCCTTCCGCTATCTTCCGGCACCCTCTTCTATGCGTATGAAACCCTCTTTCCACCGCTCAGCCTCCTTCTGGTCGCTTTTCGTCGTCCTCCTCGCGCTCCAGACCGTCCAGCCGACTGCACACGCTCAGGCGGGCACCGACCTACTGGCTCGTGTCCAACAGACCTATTCCAAGGCGGGCTCATTTCAGGCCGACTTCACCCAATCCATCGACGGATCGACCGGATCCGAGCGCGTTGACGGTACGCTGCGTGTGAGCGGCGACCGGTTCAGCGTGACGGCGGGTGGTCAGCGGTTCGTGACCGACGGTGTCACGACGTGGCTTCACAACGAGGCGACCAACCAGGTCATCATCAACGATTTCGATTCGGGCGAGACTGTCTTTGCTCCGTCGCGCTTTTTGACCGATGCCAGCAGTAAGTACCGCGTCGTCTCCTCGACCGATGCCGGCAGCGGCCAAACCGATCTGCTGCTCCGCCCCTCCGACGCGTCCGAGTTTTTCGACAAGGTGACGCTGCGCGTCCGCCGCTCGGATGCGACGGTGACGTCGATCGAGCTGAGCGACCTGAACGGCACGACGATGCGATACTCGCTTCGCAACGTCCGCATGGGCAGCCGTCAGGGCGCCGACGCGTTTCGCTTCACACCGCCGCGCGGGGCCGAGGTCGTCGATCTGCGTTCGTGAGTCGGCGGGACGGCCTGAGTGAGAAAACCCGATCTCGGCTAGTTCAGGTCGTCAGCGCTCTTCTCGCCGTCGCCCTCTTATGGCTGGCGCTGCGCGGCACCGACGTCGAAGAAATCTGGCAGAGCCTGCGCGCGGCAAACTGGCTGTGGCTCCCCGTTCTGGCGGCGGTTCTGACCGTGAGCCACGTGCTGCGCGCCTGGCGGTGGACGCTTCTGATCGATGGACTTACCGACCGAGAGGAGACCCGCAGCGCTCGGCTGGGCGAGACGTTCGCTGCTCTGATGATCGGGTACATGGTCAACTACGTCGCCCCTCGCCTGGGTGAGATCACGCGGACGGCGACGTTGGGCAAGCGCACCGGGCAGCCGTTTACCGCGCTTCTCGGGACCGTCGTTCTGGAGCGGCTGCTCGACGTAGCCGTCCTCGCCATCGGACTGCTGACGATGCCACTGCTGATGGGCGACCATTTGGCCGAACTGCGTACGACGATTGTGAATCCGGCGCTGGAGCGCACGTCGGGCATGCCGATCGGGCTGATTCTGATCGGCGTTGCTCTAGCGATCGGAGTGTTGGGGTTGGGCTTCTGGGCCGCCCGTAGATCGGCGCGCACCGCCGATGGAATGGTCGCGCGCAAGATCGTGCCCCTGCTCGCCTCGTTCCGCGAGGGCATCGCGACGCTGCGAACGGCTCCCAAGCGCGGAACACTGATTGGGTTGACACTCGCCATCTGGGGTCTCTACGGGCTGCTCGGTTACCTGCCGCTGGTGATGCTGACGGCTGTCGGCGGCGACACGTTGGCAGCGACCTATGAGTTGACGCTCGTCGACGGATGGTGCATTATGCTCATCGGCGGCCTGGGGCTGATCGTACCAACGCCGGGCGGGATCGGATCGTATCACTACGTCACCATTCTAGCGCTGACGGCCATTTACGGCGTCGCCGAGCAGGGAGCGAGCACCTACGCGATCCTTTCGCACGGCTTCCAGCTAGTGCTCTATGTGCTGCTGGGGGCAGTCTGCTTGCTAGCTATCGGGCGATCCGGTTTGGCAGCACCTCCACCCCCACAAAGTGACGGTTCAGCCGGTAGGGGCGACGGCTGACCGGGTACGAGTGAATGCCCTACGCGTTGGGATTGTACTCTATTTCTACACGATCCAATCCGTCCCACTCATGCAGATAGCCTCCGCCACGAACCCGATCCCCGACCTCATCAGCGACGCCGTCTACTCGCTGCTCGAAACCCACGACCTACTCAACGGAAAAGCCATCCGCGATTACCAGATTCGCAACCGCTTCCGCGAGCTGCGCGGCGACAACATCGGCGCGTCCGAGGCCATTGAGATGCTGCGCGAAGAACATGCCTACTTGCAGTACGACACCATCCGCAAGATCGTGTACAAGCTCAACCGCTAGGCATCCGAGGCTTACCCTCTGCGCCCGCTCGTGAACTCTCACGCGGCGGGCGCTTCCGTTGCGGGTGAGGCGTAGGTCCACGTCTCCATCTCAGCCAAGTGGGCGTATGCCGTCAGGTCGAACTGGATGGGCGTGAGCGAGACGAAACCCTGTTTCATCGCGTGCAGGTCGGTGTCGATGCCGTCGTCGAGGTTGACGAACTCGCCGCCTAGCCAGTAATAGGGCTCCTCGTAGGGATCCGTTCTCACGTCGAACGTTTCTTTCCACTGCGAGCGCGCCTGGCGCGTTACCTCGACGCCTTTGATTTGGTCGACCGGCAGATGCGGGATGTTGACGTTGAGCAAAATGCCGGGCGGAAGACCGCGCGCGATCACTTGCTCGGCGACACGCCGGGACCACTCGGCGGCGCTCGAAAAGTCGGTCTGCTGCCACGCGCCCAGCGAGAACGCAACGCTGTCTATGCCCAAAATCGCCGCTTCTGTGGCCGCACTCACGGTCCCCGAGTAGATCACGTTGACGGCCGTATTGGGCCCGTTGTTGATACCCGAGCATACCAGGTCGGGGCGGCGCGGGAGCAATTTGTGGATCGCCATTTTGACACAGTCGGCGGGCGTGCCTGTTACGGCATGAGCCGACGCCACCGGGTTGTCCGGGTCAGCGCCGACGGCTTCGAACGGCCACTCGCGCACCCGAAGCGGCTCGCGCATCGTGATCGCGTGGCCGACGGCGCTCTGCTCGGTCATCGGCGCGACGACGCGCACCTCGCCCAGCCACGTCATCGCACCAGCCAGCGCGCGAATGCCAGGCGCGTCGATGCCGTCGTCGTTGCAGATCAGGATGAGCGGGCGGCGAGGAGAATCGGACATGCGGCGAGGCGGTTGGGAGAGGCGTCGCCAACGCTCGCGGCGATGAGCAAGGTTCGGCTCTAGGCCCGCGTTCTCTCAAACCGAACATGCCGCGTCTCGGAGACACAACCTGTTTACGCGCTGCGCTGCTATCTTTTCGCCTCCAACACCTCCGCACATGAACCGACTGCTCCTCCTGCTGCTCGCCGTCACCCTCGCGCTCCCCGCGTCGGCCCAGCGAACGCCCAACCTCGACACGTTCCGCCCGCTCGACCTGCCGACGCCGACCGAAGAGCGCTCGGCCGACGGCCGCCCCGGCGACGATTATTGGCAGAACGACGCCAGCTACACCATCGCCGCGACGCTCGACCCAGACGCCAACCGGCTAAACGGCACGGTGACGATTCACTATACCAACAACGCGCCGCTCGAACTCGAGCGGTTGTGGCTGCAACTGGAGCAGAACGTCTTTGCGATGGGCAGTATGGGCGCGTCGATCCAGCCCGCCGACAGCCGGTGGCGCGGCTCGTTCCCCGGTGGCGGCTACCAGATCACAGCGGTGACGGTCACGCACGACGGCCAGACCTACGCGCCCGACTTCCTGATCGACGACACGCGGATGCACGTTCCCCTCGCGCAGCCGCTCGCAGCCGAAGGCGGAAAAGTCGACGTGACACTCGACTACAGCTTCGTCATTCCCGAGTACGGCGCCGACCGGATGGGGCGTTACGCCGCCGAACGCGGGACGGTCTACGAGTTCGCGCAGTGGTATCCGCGCGCCTACGTCTACGACGACGTGAACGGCTGGAACGCGCTCCCCTACTACGGCCAGGGCGAATTCCTGCTGCCCTACGGCGACTACGACCTGAGCCTGACCGTCCCGCACGACATGACCGTCGTCTCGACCGGGACGCTACAGAACGCCGACGAAGTGCTGACCGCGACGCAGCAGCAGCGCATGCAGCAGGCGATGAACACCAGCGAAACCGTCCACATCATCCGTCCCGATGAAGTCGGCCAGGCGGGCACGCACCCGATGACGAGCGGCATGGCGACGTGGCGATACCGCGCCGAAAACGTCCGCGACGTGGCGTGGGCCGCGAGCGCGTCGTTTATCTGGGACGCCGCCACGACGAGCAGGGGCACGCTGGCTCAGAGCGCCTATCCGCACGAAGGACTGGGCGAGGGCGGCGAGGAAGGCTGGGAGATGAGCACGCAGTACGTCATCGCCGGTCTGGAGCACTACTCGGACAAATGGCTCGCCTACCCCTATCCGGTCTACGTCAACGTGGCCGGAGTCGTCGGCGGGATGGAGTATCCGATGCTCTCGTTCTGCGGCGTCGACGCGCGCGGCTTCGCTCTGTTCGGCGTGACCGATCACGAGTTGGGCCACACGTGGTTTCCCATGGTCGTCGGCAGCGACGAGCGGCGCCACGCGTGGATGGACGAAGGCTTCAACTCGTTCATCAATTACTACTCGAACATCGCCTACTACGGCGACCGCGCCCAGGAGAGCCGCTACGTCAACCGCCTGAACGGTCAGTACATGGCCGACAACATCGAAGGCCTCGACACGCCCATCGCCACGCCGCCCGACCAGATCGCACGCGCTCAGATCTGGGCCTGCTCGCCTACCGCAAGCCCGCCTACGGCCTGTTCCTGCTGCGCGAGTACATCCTCGGTCCCCAACGCTTCGACATGGCGTTCAAAGCCTACATCGACCGCTGGGCCTACAAGCACCCCAAACCCGCCGACTTCTTCCGCACCATCGAAAACGTCGCGGGCGAGGACCTCAGCTGGTTCTGGCGCGGCTGGTTCTACACGACCGACACGTTCGATCAGTCGCTCAGCGTAGCGGCGGCGGGCGACGGCTACAATGCGACGATCACGAACTTGCAGGACCTGCTGCTGCCCGGTCACGCTCGAGATCACGATGGCCGACGGGTCGACCGAGCGCCGCCGCATCCCGGTCATCGCATTCGCCAACAGCGACACGTTCGTCGAAGCGATTCCGGCCGGAGCGACCAGCGTGCGCCTAGACCCCGACCAGATGCTCCCCGACGCTAACCGAAGCAACGACGCCTGGACGCGCTGAGGTGTAGACGTTCAGCTCTGTCAGCGGCGTAGGCTTTGCGGCATCGCCAATCCCGAGCCTCTTGAGGATTTCTACCGATGAGGCATCGGCCAACGCCGGGCATCCTTCGATCTTGCTCAGGATGACGCGCTAGAAACGGCGCAGGTTCACCGGCTCACGCCGCCTGGAGCTGCGTCGTCTTGCGCGCGGCCTGCTCGACAGCCTTGCCCAAGCGGTCCACGTTGATCGGTTTGTCGAGCGCGCCGTCGAAGCCATACTGCTCCAGCTGCGTCCGGGTCATCGGCTCGGCGCTGACGGCGAGGATGCGGAGGCTCGAACCATAGACGGTACGCAGGTGCTGCGCCGCCTCGCGTCCGTCCATGACGGGCATGAATACGTCCATCAGCACCAGATCGAACGGCTGCTCGGCGCACGCGTCGACGGCCTGCTGCCCATCGGCGACGACGGTAACGTCGCAGTCCAGGCGCTCGAGCAGGCGGCGCGCGACTTTCTGATTGATCACGTTGTCGTCGGCGAGGAGCACGCGGGCGGATCCGAAAGCGTGCGGCTCGCGAGCGGGGTCAGGCGCCGCTTCCAGCGCCGCGCGGACGGCGCCGAGGATCGACGCGCGCTTGAGCGGTTTGTAGAGCAGGGCGGCGGTTGGACCGGAGGCGCGGCGCCCCATCTGTGCCATGCGCACGACACCCGCTTGGCAGGCAAGCGCGTGCGGAGCGCCAGCCAGCAGCGCGTCGTCGACCAGGCAGACGCGGGGGGCGTAGCCCGCCTCGAGGGCGCGGGACAGATCGGCGGTCGTGGCGAACGCGCGCACGTCGGCTCCGCAGGACGAGAGCAGCTGGCTCAGCCGATCGAGCGTCGCAGCGTGCGGCTCGGCTATGGCGATGGAGACGCGCGCCAGATCCAGCAGGTCTTCTTGCCCAGCAGCGGGATCCGGAGTGAGATGGACCGTCGCCGTGAAGACCGAGCCTAAGCCTACTTGGCTCTGCACGGTCACGCCGCCGTCCATCAGTCCGGCCAGGCGGCGCGAGATGGACAGGCCCAGCCCCGTCCCACCAAAGCGGCGCGTAGTCGAGGTGTCGGCCTGCGAGAACGGTTGGAACAGCCGCTCCTGCGCGTTGGGCGAAATGCCGACGCCGGTATCGCGGACCGAGATCGAATAGCGGTCGCCCTGCTGCGTCACGCAGACTTCGATCTCGCCTTCGGCGGTGAACTTGACCGCATTGGAGAGCAGGTTGAGCACGATCTGGCGCAGGCGTGCCGAGTCGCCGATCACGCGCTCCTCCAAGGCGGGGCCAAACGAGGTGAACAGCGTCACGGGCTTGGTCGTGAGTTGCGGCGCGACGAGGTCGGCGGCGCTTTCGATGCACGTGCGGATCGAGAAGGCACGCTCTTCCAAGTCGACGCGCCCGGCTTCGATCTTGGAGAAGTCGAGAATGTCGCCGATGAGGTCGAGCAGCGCGTCGGCCGATATCTGGACGGTGCGCAGAAAGTCGGCCTGTTCGGCGTCCAGATCGGTTTCGCCCAAGAGATGCGCCATTCCGACGATGCCGTTGAGCGGCGTGCGGATCTCGTGGCTCATCACGGCCAGAAACTCGCTCTTGGCGCGCGTCGCCGCGGATGCCTGCTCGTTGGCCCGGCGCAGCTCCTCGACCAGCAGCATCTGCTCGTCGCTGCGCTGCTGCAGGCGGCTGGTCAACTCGCGCATCTGCGTCACGTCGCGCGCGATGCCCACGATCTGCGTCAGAGCGCCGCTCGAGTCGCGCTCGAATGGGGTCTCGATGGACTGGAGGTGGCGGTACGATCCGTCTTGGTGACGGATGCGGTAGGTGATCGTCGCATGTTCGCCGTCGGGAAGCACGCGTAGGCTCTCATAGTGCTCCATGATGGCAGGCAAATCGTCGGGGTGCATTATCGACGAGAGGCCGCCGTCGGGCAGTTCGCGGATCGCCTCGCCCGTGTAGCCCAGCACGGCCTCCAGGTTGCGGTTGGCGTACACGTTTCGGTCCCGCACTACGTCGTACACGTACACCACGTCGGGCGTGGCCTCTACGACGCTGCGCAGCATCGACTCGCGCCCGGCCCGCTCGGCGGATTCGACGGGGCGCTCCTGGGCGGCCTGCACCACTACGCACGTGGCTCCACCGGGCAGCGCAATCGTGCGAGCGAGGGGCGAGAGACTCAGTTCATCGCGCGTGAAACCGGGCGAATGAGCCAGAGGGTACGCCGCCCCAAAGCGAGCGCTGGAGCGTGTGAGCGCCCCCGAAGCGTCGAAGAGAGCGACGGCGTCGGACGAACCGATGAGCGCGTCGAGCAGTGCGTCCGTTGCCGGAGGAGTAAGGGCGGAAGTGAGAGTCAACTGTCGGAGGGAGGCGTGTGGAGCTTCTATCGACCGACGCGTTGGAAACTTAAACCGATGCTCAGTCGGCCCAGACGGCGCAAGTACTGTTCCGCCGCATGTGCGCAACCTGGGACGCGCCCCCGTCGTGCCATAAAGCGACGATTCCAGACTTCCGATCCATGCTCAAACCGATCTCCGCGCCTCCGGCGGCCACGCCTCAGTCCCTTCTGAAAGAGGTCTATGGCTACGATGCGTTCCGGCCCGCGCAGGAAGCCGCCATCGACCGGATTGTAGCCGGGGAGCACGTCGTTCTGGTCATGCCGACGGGAGGCGGAAAAAGTGTCTGCTATCAGATTCCCGCGTTGGTGCGTCCGGGCGTCGGCATCGTCGTCTCGCCGCTGATCGCGCTGATGCAGGACCAGGTCGAGTCGCTCAAACAGCTGGGCGTCCGAGCCGAGTTCATGAACTCGACGGTATCGCACGAGGATCAGATGGCGACGCGCCGGGCCGTCGAGGCGGGTGAGTTGGACCTGCTCTACGTCGCCCCCGAGCGGCTGATGAAGGCGAGTTTTCTGGACTGGATCACGAACCAGCAGATCGCCCTGCTCGCCGTCGACGAGGCGCACTGTATCTCGCAGTGGGGCCACGACTTCCGCCCCGAATACCGCCGCATCGCCGAAGTGCGCGACCGGATTCCCAACGTCCCGTGCATCGCCGTCACGGCAACAGCCGACCGCCCGACGCAGCAGGAGATCCTCGAGCAACTCGACCTGCCCGACGACGCACTGACGGTGACGGGTTTCGACCGGCCCAACATCCGCTACTCGGTCGAGGTACAGTCCAGCGGACGCAAGCAGCTGATGCGCTTTCTGGACCGGCACGAGGGCGAGGCGGGCATCGTCTACTGCCTCAGCCGCAACAAGGTCGAGAAGACGGCGGCGTATCTCAAAGAGCAAGGTCTGGACGCGCTCCCCTACCACGCCGGACTGTCCGCTGACACGCGCGAGGCCAACCAGCGGCGGTTTCTGCTCGAAGAGGGCGTCGTCGTCGTGGCCACGATCGCGTTCGGCATGGGCATCGACAAGCCCAACGTCCGCTTCGTGGCGCACATGGACATCCCGCGCTCGCCCGAAGCCTACTACCAGGAGACCGGACGCGCCGGGCGTGACGATCTGCCCAGCGAGGCGTGGCTCTTGTACAGTCTGCAATCGGTCGTGATGGCGCGCAAGCTGATGGAGTCGAACGGCAAGGAGGGCCAGCACAAGTGGACTGAGCGCCACAAGATGGACGCGATGGTCGGCTTCTGCGAGACCGCCGCCTGCCGCCGGTCCGTCCTGCTCAAATACTTCGGCCAGCCCGCAGACGGCAAGTGCGGCAACTGCGATACGTGCCTGCACCCCGTCGAGACGTGGGACGCGACCGAGGCATCGCAAAAAGTCATGAGCGCCATCCACCGCACGGGCCAGCGCTGGGGCCAGGCGCACATCGTCAACGTGCTGCGCGGCGAGGAGACCGAGAAGATCACGCGCTCGGGCCATGACCGGCTGCCCACGTTCGGCGTCGGCGAGAGCCGGTCGACCAACGAGTGGCGTAGCGTGATCCGGCAACTCGTTGCCCAAGACCTGATTCGCGTCGACGTGACCGGCTACGGCGGATTGCGCCTGTCGCCTGCCTGTGGTCCCGTCCTCAAGGGCGAGGAAGCAGTCCACCTGCGCGTCGATCCCGATCCGCCCAAGTCGTCGCGCTCTCGCAAAGGCCGCACGACGCAGCCCACCATCGACACCACGCCCGCCGGACAGGAGCGCTTCGAAGCCCTGCGCGCCCTCCGCCTCGAGTTAGCCCGCGACCAAGGCGTCCCGCCCTACGTCATTTTCAGCGACAAGACGCTCGTCGAAATGTCCGAGCGCATCCCCACGACGCTGGACGACATGCTCGCGATCTCGGGCATCGGCGCCGTCAAGCGCGACCGCTACGGGCAGCAGTTTTTGGATAAGCTCGCCGAGTTGCCGGTGTGACTCGGCTGCGCAAACCTGGCAGGTTTTGAAAACCTGTCAGGTTTCTAGCTCAGCGTTTCGCCCTCGTATCTTCGAGATCGTCCAAACGCCTTTCGCCGCGCCTCTCCACCGAGTGCGCGGCTTCTCTTTTCCCGACTTCGATGTCTCAGATCACGATCACCCTCCCCGACGGCTCCCAACGCGAGTACCCGACCGGAACGACGGGCCTCGAAGTCGCCGAAAGCATCTCATCCGGTTTGGCGCGTAACGCGTTGGCTATCGAAGTCGACGGACACGTGCTCGACCTGTCGCGCCCCATCGAGTCGGATGCCGAAGCCGCGATCCTGACGTGGAACGACGAGGGCGGCAAGCACGCGTTCTGGCACTCGAGCGCCCACCTGTTCGCCGAAGCGTTGGAAGCGCTCTACCCCGGCGCCCATTTCGGCATCGGCCCGGCGATCAAGGAAGGCTTCTACTACGACGTCGACCTCAGAAGCGCGACGGCACCGGACGGCACGACGGGGCCGACGCTCTCGCCCGATGACCTGCCCGCGATCGAGAAGAAGATGATCGAACTGGCGCGGCAGAACAACAGCTACGAGCGCCGCGACATCGGCAAGCAAGATGCCATCGCGTTCTTCGAAGGCAAGGGCGATCCGTACAAACTTGAACTGCTCCGCGACTTGGAAGACGGCACGATCTCGTTCTATACCCAGGGCGCGTTCACCGACTTGTGCCGCGGCCCGCACATCCCGGCGACCAAGCCGATCAAGGCCGTCAAGCTGACCGCGCTGGCCGGTGCCTACTGGCGCGGCGACGAATCGCGCCCGCAGATGACGCGCATCTACGGCATCACCTTTCCCAAGCAGAAGGAGCTGGACGAGCACCTGGAGCGCGTCGAACTCGCCAAGCAGCGCGATCACCGCAAACTGGGCCGCGAGTTGGAGCTGTTCATGTTTTCGAACAAAGTCGGCCCTGGTCTTCCGATGTGGTTGCCCAAGGGCGCGATGCTGCGCGAGACGCTCGTCGACTTCCTCAAAGCCGAGCAGTTGAAGCGCGGCTACCAACCCGTCGTCACGCCCCACATCGGGCGCCTCGACCTGTTTCGCACGTCCGGCCACTACCCCTACTACTCGGACTCTCAGTTCCCACCGATGCTGGAGGGCGAGCCGTCGCCAGCGATCCCGCACGGCGAAGACCCCGACGAGCGCACGCACGACGAGACATCGGACGCCTCGCCTACATCAGGCGACGAGCAAGGCTACCTGCTCAAGCCGATGAACTGCCCGCACCACACGCAGATCTACGATTACAAACCGCACTCGTACCGCGACCTCCCGATCCGCCTGGCCGAGTTCGGGACCGTCTACCGCTACGAGCAGAGTGGCGAACTGGGCGGGCTGACGCGCGTGAGGGGCTTCACCCAGGACGACGCCCACGTCTTTTGCACGCCCGAACAGGTCAAAGCCGAGTTCAAAGACGCCATCGACCTGACGATGGTCGTGCTCAAGTCGATGGGCTTCAAAGAGTACACCGCCCAGGTGTCGCTCCGCGATCCGTCGAACACGACCAAGTACATCGGCGGCGACGCACAGTGGGACGCCGCTGAACAAGCCATCCGCGAGGCCGCAGCCGAGATGGGCCTCGCAACCGTCGAGGAAGAAGGCGAAGCCGCGTTCTACGGCCCCAAACTCGACTTCATGGTGACCGACGCGCTGGGCCGGGAGTGGCAACTAGGCACCGTCCAGGTCGACTACAACCTGCCCGAGCGCTTCGACCTGACCTATACCGGTGAGGACGGCCAGAAGCACCGCCCCGTCATGATCCACCGCGCCCCGTTCGGCAGCCTGGAGCGCTTCATCGGTGTGCTGATAGAGCACTGCGGCGGCCACTTCCCCGTCTGGCTCGCCCCGACCCAAGTCACCGTCCTCCCCGTCAGCGACGCCTTCAACGACTACGCCAACCACGTCCACCAAACCCTGCGCGACGCCGGTTTCCGCGTCGAAGCCGACAGGCGCAGCGAGAAGATCGGCTACAAAATCCGCCAGGCCGAAGTCGGCAAGATCCCCTACATGCTCGTCGTCGGCTCCAAGGAGGTCGAAAACGGCACTGTCGCTGTGAGACGCCAAGGACAGGGCGAGCAGCAGGTCGTATCCGTCGAAGCGTTTGCCACATCGCTGGCCGAAGAGGTGGCGCGCGGGCGGCGAGGCGATGCTACCGAACCGAATGCCTGAAACTCTGCCGTTTACGACAGCGTGAAAAGAGCACTCGAAACCACCCGAGCGCGCGGCTGAAACAGAGACAGCGCTCACCTCAGCAACCAACACCCCACGGCAATTAAGGACAACGTCCGCATCAACAATCAGATACGCGCCACGCGCGTCCGCGTCGTCGACCCTCAAGGCGAGCACGGCGTCTACTTGGTCGAGAAGGCCCTCGAACTAGCGCAGCGCCGCGGCCTTGACCTGGTCGAAGTCGCTCCCGAAGCCGACCCGCCGGTCTGCAAGATCATCGACTACGGCAAATTCCGCTACGAAGCGCAGAAGCGCGAGAAGGAAGCCCGCCGCAAATCGCAGACGGTCGACCTCAAAGAGATCCGCTTCCGCCCCCGCACGGACGATCACGACTTCAACTTCAAGGTTAAGCACGCCCGCGGCTTCCTTGAGGACGGCGACAAGGTCAAGGCGTGGGTCCAGTTCCGCGGCCGCGACATCATCTACAAAGACGCCGGCCTCGAAATCCTCGTCCGCTTTACCGAGGAAGTCAAGGACCTCGCCAAAGTCGACCAGGCGCCCAAGATGGAAGGCCGCCGCATGACGATGATCCTGTCGTCGAACGTCAAGAAGAAAGCGTAGCCGGGCCAATGGCGGCACCCGACGCGGTCGAACGGGAGCGGACGCTTTTATACGCCCTTTCGAGCAGAGGAGCGGATGCGCCGGTCCGGTAGACGAGCAGAACGGATAGCGCGAGCATGCACAGGAGCGGCGTCAACCACGGCAACCGGACGTACACCGTTCGGTCCTGGCGCATTTCCACAAGCCCCGTCGCGACGCCTTCGCGCGGGGCTTCGTCGTGCATGCGTCCCCAGGCGTCGAAGAATAGGCTCGGTCCACCGTTGGCGCTGCGGGCGACGCTGCGGCGGTTTTCGATGGCGCGTATCCGGGTGATGCCTGTCAGCACGCGCTGGAAGCCCCAATCGCCGAACCAGCTTTCGAAGTTGAGTTGGACGAACGCATCGGCTCCGGCGCGCGTCATGTCCGCCCAATGCTCGGGGAAGTTGACTTCGTGGCAGATGGGCGTCCCCAGTAGCGCATCGGGCTTTCCGTCGCGCTGGAGCGGAAGTAAGCGCACGCCGTCTCCCGCCGTCAGGAAGCTGTTGGCTCGGTGCAGCGCTTCGACCGACGCCAGACTACTCAGCCACGTATAGCCCGGAATCGTCTCCTGCCCGGCATCAGCCACGTCTTGTCGTAAGTGTGGAGCGTTCGCGCTTGGCCGCCGTTCGCGTGGATCAGCGTCGCCTAGTTGAAATAGTCCATCGGGGCCGCCGTCGTGTCGCCGGGTGTAACCGATGCGTCGGTTAAGGAGCGCGCTGTGAGTGTGCCGGCGAGGAGGGGCGTCCGCCAGTCGTCGATGGCCTGGTAGAGAAAGGCGCGGCGCTCGGGGTCGGTCCAGCTGTAGTCCACCGACGCTTCGGACCAGACGTAGAGGTCGGGCCGGGCGTCGCGGCGCGTGTAGGCGACCGAGTCGGTCAGGTGGACGACGCGCTCCATGCGGCGCAGATATTCGTCGGGGGCGAGGCGGTCGCGCTGAGCGTCCGATTCGTAGACGAGCGGCGCGTGATCCGTACTGACGAGCGTCGCCCGGAGCGCGTCGCTGGTGGGGCCGAGTTGGGCGAAGCGGACGACTCCGTAGGCGAGCGGCACGACCAGCAGGACGAGGGCGGGCCGAAGGGCCGAGCGCGCCATCGCGCCATGGACGCGCTCGCCGGACCCAACGTAGGCGTAGTAGAGCGTCACGTTGAAGGCGACGACCCAGGCCGTGATCGCCCATCCGCCCAGCAGATCGGCGTACTGGATCAGCCAGGTGTTGGCGCTCTGCGACTGCGCCAGCAGCAGGAAGTTGAGCGAGAGCGGTAGCCGGTGAGCCGCCCACTCCCACAGCGGCCACAGTGGCACGAGCGCCCACAGCGCGTACTCGAATCCTATTCGTCGCCGGATCCAGAACAGCGTCAAAAGCGGCACGCTCAGCAGCCCGATCTGCACGATGCCGCCCCCGATCGTGATCCATCGGTAGCTCGGCGGCACGCCCACGAACCAGCCCCAGCAGTTGACGAGCGTCGCGAGCGAGAGAAAGCCCAGCACCAGCGCGGCGTGCGTCCGAAACCGGTCGGCACCGCGCAGCGCTACGAACAGCGGCACGAACGCGCCCCACGCCAGCCACGACAGGTTGATGCCGTCCAGCAGTGGCCACGAGAACCCGTAGGCCAGCGCGCCCGCCAGCCACGCGCGGTTCGCCCGCCACCAGCCGGCTTCGTCGGACTGCAGCACATCACGACGGCGAGGGCTTTTGCGGGCGCGTCTGCGGGGAGTGGAGCCAGAGTGAGCCATAGAACGCGACACAATAGAGAGTAAGAACATAAAACGAAACCTGCCGAGACCACTACGGCCCGGCAGGTTTCGCCCTTCGTCACGCCGACCGAAAGCGACGCAGCAAAAGGAATCAGCGCCCGACGACGACGCGCTGCGTGACCTGCGCGCCATCGGCTTGCAAGCGGAGCAGGTAGACACCCGGAGCGAGGTCCACGTCCAGCGTGGCCTGGTGCGTTCCGGCTGGCCGAGTGGCCGAAACCACTACGGCTACTCTACGGCCCAGCAGGTCGTAGACAGCCAGGTCGACCTGCGCCGCGGCGGACAGGTGATAGGTCACGCGGGCCGGTCCGCTTACCGGATGCGGACGAACCGAAGCCAGATGAGGGGTGTGGTCTGGGCCGACCCACACTTCGACGACCGGACTGTAACTCGTAGCGCCGTCGAGGTCTTCCTGCTGCAAGCGGAAGCGGTGGCGTCCCACTGCCAACTCGTTCGTGCGGAAGCGATAGTGCTGGGCTTCAAGGGTCGTACCAGCTCCTTCGACGAAGCCTAGTGTGCGGAAGTCAGCGACGGAGCCGCTCTGCACCTGCACGTGGAAACCGGCGTTGTTGGTCTCGCTGGCCGTCGTCCAGTCGAGCAGCGTCCGGGTGCCGTCGGCGACGCCTTCGAAGGCGCTCAGCTCGACCGGCAGCGGGGTGGAACTGATGCGCCAGAGTTCAACGTCGGTGATCTCGATCTCGCCCTTGAAGGCGGTCTCGCACCCGTCGGGGTCTTCGCAGGGCGGCTGGGCGACGTAGAAATTCAGAAACGTGCCGTCGTCGCCGAAGATCGAGTAGTTCGTCCGGAAACTGATCACGGCGTTGGGGTCGGTTTCGCCCGGCTCCTGGAAGTTGACGTCGTTGATGAACGCGCCCGCATTCAGCGTCTCGCCGCCGAACTCCTCACCCAGATCGAGTGTGCCGAAGCCATGCATCCGCGCCTTTTGCACGCGCTTGACGTCCTCGCTGAAGCCAAATTGGGGACCGGTCGTGGTTTTGGTTATGCTCAGCGTTTCGTCGAGCGGGAACGTGGCTCGGATCGACTCCTCCCCTTGGGCCGCGTTGTAGCCGCGCCTCTGTCCATCGTCGATTTCGGCCACGCCGATGAGATAGATGCCCGTATCGTCGATGACGTAGTACTCGGCAAAGTGGTAGTCTGCCGGAGGCTCACCGTTGTGAGGTTGCCTGACGAGCGCGTGCGTGGCGGTGGGATAGTCCGCGCTGAAGGGCGTGTCGGCGGGGTCCTGGATGAGGAGGACGCGCACCTCGTCGAACTCGATGTCGGGCATCTCGAACGTCCGGCTTGCCGACAGGTCGGTGTCGCCGACGTCCATGGCGTAGACGTAGCCCTCGCGGTAGTGCTCGTTGGTTGGCTTGTCGTAGACGGTGACGTAGCTCCCGATGAGGAACAGGTTGGTAAACTCGTCGAAGGTCAGGTCGAAGTCGACCGGAGCGCGCGACGCTCTGGTCTCCAAAAACGTGCGCGTCAGCGGAGCACGCTTCACGTCGCTCATCCACACGAACGTGGTCGTCGCTTGGGCTTCGGAGGCCAGGCAGATCAGGGCGAGAAGTAGGGGCAGACGGTTCATCGTACGAGCGGGATGTGGAAGTGGTCGTATACCGGACGAGCGCCCGGTTTCCGCTTGTCAGACTACTCAAAACGCTGACGCGGGTCATGCATTGGCGTCGCATATGCGTGCAGATTCGTCGCCGAACCTCACGTTCCGACCTGAAAGTGAGGCATCGCAGAGCACCTGGCTGGAGCCGCGCTGCTCGCGTTTGTCCTCTACCTGCCGGAAGCCGGGCCTGGACACGTGACAGGAAGCAGCAGGAGGCAGCTAAAGAAGCAGCTAAAAAAGACGAACCTGCCGAGACCACCACAGCCCGGCAGGTTCGTCTCTGCTGCGCCGAACAGGGTCCGGCACGACAGGGAAGGTCAGCGCCCGACGACGACGCGACGCGTGACCTGCGCGCCGCCCGCCTGCAAGCGCATCACGTAGACGCCCGGAGCCAGATCGGCGTCCAAGCGCGCCTGGTGATCGCCTGCGGCTTTGGCACCGCTCGCCAGCGTCGCCACCTTGCGGCCGAGCAGGTCGTAGACCGACAGGTCCACGTCGGCGTTTGCGGGCAGGGTGTAGCCCACGCGCGCAGTTCCCTGAACCGGGTGCGGCATCGCCGAGCTAAGCGTCAGTCCCGTAGGCGTGGTGCCATAGTCGGCGGCGACGCTGCTCGCGGGTGCGACGCGCCACAGTTCGATGTTGATGATCTCGATCTCGCCTTTGAACGCGACGTCGCAGCCGTCGTCGCTGTCGCAGTCGGGGATGGCGACGTTGAAGCTCAGATAGGTGCCGTCCTCGCCGAAGATCGAGTAGACCGTTTCAAAATCGATCACCTCGTTGGCGTCGGTCTCGCCCGGCTCCTGGTAGCCCACGTCGTTGATGAACGCGCCGGCGGATACCTGTTCGCCGCCGAACTGCGCGCCCAGGTCGAGCATGCCGAAGCCGTGCATCTCGACGATCTGGCGCGTCTGGATGTCCTGGTCGTAGTCGTCGTCGAAATCGACCGTGATCTTGTCCAGCCCCATCGTCTCGTCGAGCGGGAACGTGGCGCGGATGGTTTCGGCGCTCTTGGCTTCGTTGTAGCTGTGCGTCGTGCCGTCGCCCTCGACCTCGACGGCTCCGACCTGGTAGATGCCGTCGGCGTCGACGACGTAGTACTCGGCGTAGTAGTAGCCCGCATCGTAATCTCCCTCTTCGTACTCCTCGACGAGTGCGTGCGTGGCGTGAGCGAAGTCGGCTCCGAAGCGCGTCTGGGTGGGGTCGGTGATGCGCAGCGTGTAGCTGCCGTCGAAGTCGATCTCGGGCAGCGCGTAGTCGAAGGAAGCCGAGAGGTCGGTCTCGCCGACGTTCATGTCGTAGACGTAGCCCTCCTGGTAGGCCTCGTCAGTGGTTTGGGCATACACCGTGATGAGATTGCCGACGGTGTAGAGCCGGGTGAACTCTTCGAGCGTCAGGTCGAACGTGACGGCGGCGTTCGAGGCGTGCCCGGAGTGGGGCATCAGGAAGGTCCGGACGGCTGCCTTTCCGCTGCAGGAGCTGCTCCAACACGCGCCATGCCCTCCCCCGCCAGCCAGACTCGTCGAAGGAGTGAACGTGAGGGCGAGCGTCGCCAGGAGGACGAGGTGGAGGGGGCGTTTCATAACGGTGAGGGGATGGAAGTGGTCGTGTGCCGGGCGGTACCCCGGCTCCCGTTAACAGACTACCCAAATCAGAGCTGCACGTTGTGCACTGGTGTTGCACATCCAGGCACATTTGTCTCGCCGACGCCTTTTTTGGCCATTTAAAAGCCGATGGAGCAGCTTTCTGCGCGTGGGAGACGGGTGCGACTTCGCCGCAAGCTCAGACTCGCTTTGCCTGTTCGCGGCTTAGGGGCGAGCGGGTCAGCGGACGCGTGAAATCACCTGGACCGCCGACTCCGTTCGGCTTTGCGCGCGCACGACGTACACGCCCGCCGAGAGAGTCGCACCGTCCAGCGTAAGGGTCATGGTGCCGTCGACGGGACCGTCGTGGAGCACGCTTAGTTCGCGCCCGAGTACGTCGTGCAGACTCACGCGCACCGGTTGCGCGTGGGCTACGCGGAGGGTTATGCGAGAGGCGTCCGAAAACGGATTCGGAGTGGCCGATCCGACGTCTAGCGTGGCAGGCGCGGTGCGCTCGTCGGTCGAAGTCGTGGTGGCTTCGAGTGCGAACACGGCGACCGCGCCTACGATGCCGTCGATGACGACCTCCTCCCCGTTCGTCAGCACGATCACGTTGACGTCGTCGTCGGTCAGCATCGTCGCCAGCGTCGTGATGCCTTCGACGCTGCCGTTGTGCTCCCACGCGACGCGCCCGCTCCGTTCTGCTCGGTACCAGACGAAGCCCTGATCGTCGCCTTCCCCACCCGTATTCTGCGTGGCAGGTGTCAGCATGGCGGAGACGGTTGCGGCTTCGAGAATCCGCTCGCCGCCGAGCGAACCGCCGTTCTGAATCATCTGGAGAAAGCGGGCAAGCTGGCCCACACTGGTCCGAAGCTGACCGGCGGGATAGTCGGGGAATCCGGGATGCGGCAGGGTCTCGTACGCGTTGCCTTCCCGCACGTGCGGAAACGCGATGGGCTGACCGGACAGGCCCGACAGAAACCAACTCGTTCGGTCCATGCCGAGCGGCTCGAAGAGCGCCTGCTGCGAATACGCCTCGAACGGCATCTTGCTCACCACTTCTACCAAGTAGCCCATCAGCGCGATGCCGTCGTTGGAGTAGCGTGTCGTCGTTCCCGGCTCGCCGCCGAAGGTGTCGTCGGTATAGTGCTGACCGCCCGGCGTGAGCAGGTCTCGGATGAAGGTGGACAGCGCGGTCGGAGAGTCGCCCTCCACGTCGAACTCCTGATCGCTGTCGACGATGCCGCTCTGGTGCGTGAGCAGCATGCGGGGCGTGATGTCGACGCCCTGGTGACCTGGATGAACGATGGCGAACGGCAGGTAGTCGTTGATCGGATCGTCGAGCGCGATCTTGCCGTCGTCGATGAGCGTGAGCAGCGCCACGCCGGTAACGGGCTTCGAGACGGAAGCCAGAAGGGTGAGCGTCTGCTTGGTCATCGGCGTCTGGTCTTCGGTACTCGCCAGACCGAGCGCCTGGTGGTAGACGACCTCGCCCGCTCTGGACGCATAAACCAGAGCGCCGGGGATGTTCTCGGCGGTCATCTCGGACTGGATGAACGCCGTCAGGTCGGCGGCGGTATCTATGGTCTGAGCAGGTGCCGCCGATGGAAGCAGCACCACAAAGGCAAACAGAGCAGCAGCACGCGCGCGTGTGCAAGCGAGGGCGATAGGAGCGTGGGGTGTCATAAAGCGATGGTGGGTTTGGGCAGCTTCATTCTACCAAATGCCTTGCTCTGCGCCATGCACTGACGTCGCGCACCTATGCATCCTCGTCGCCACGGACCGTTTCGGAGTCATTTCCACTCGTGGAATGGGAAACCGCCTCCCTCCCGATCACTCCGCTTTGGTGCGCTTGGCGTACGCGCTCGGCGGCTCGCCGAAGTGGGCGCGGAAGGCGCGGCTGAAGTACGTCTGGCTGTTGAACCCGACGGCATAGGCCACTTCCGATACGTTGCCCTGGCGCGTGCGCAGCAGGTCGGCGGCGCGTTCGAGGCGGTAGGTGCGCAGGTACGCCGTAGGCGTCTGGTCTGCCTCGTCCTTCATGCGGCGATGCAGTTGCTGGCGGCTCATCCCGATGGCGTCGGCGAGCGCTTCGATGCCGAAGCCCGGTTCGGTCAGGTGCGCTTCGATGGCCTCGCGGACCGTACGCACGAGCGCCGAGTCGGTCAACGGTTCGTCGCTCGGAGCGCGTACTCCGATCTCAGCGCCCGCTTCACGCAGCTTGTCGCGCAGGCGGTACTGACGGGCGATCAGGTTGCCGATTTGCAGGCGCAACTGGTCGGCGTCGAACGGCTTGGCGACGTAGGCTTCGGCTCCCGTCTCGAACCCGGCGACGCGGTCCTCACGCGTGGCTCGGGCGGTGAGCAGGATGAGCGGGATCGCCGCCGTTTCGGGATCGTCGCGCAGGTGACCGGCCATCGTCAGCCCATCCATGCGCGGCATCATCACGTCCGACACGATCAGGTCGGGCAGTTGGTCGCGGGCGGCTTCGAGACCGGCCACTCCATCGGCGGCTTCGAGGACGCGGTAGGTCGGTTCGAGGATCGACCGGACGAACGCGCGCAGGTCGGCGTTGTCTTCGACGACGAGAACGGTCGTCTGGTCGTTCGCGTCGTTGCTTTTCGGCTCGTCGGCAGACGGCGGCGGTGCCGAGCTGACCGGAGCGGTGCTCCCGTCCAAGGCGACAGCGACGAACGGGCGCGGATCTAGGGCCTCGACGGGATCCGCGTCGGTCAGCGGAAGACGCAGGGTGAACGTGCTGCCCTCGCCCAGCGTGCTCTCGACGGTCAGCGCGCCGCCGTGCAGGTCGGCCAGTTCGCTGGCCAGCGACAGCCCGATGCCGGTGCCTTCGTAGGCGCGCGTCGCCGAATCGTCGGACTGGTAGAAGCGGCCGAAGACGGCGTCGAGTTCGTCGGCGGCAATGCCGACCCCGGTGTCGGTCACGTGCATCAGCGCGTCGCTTCCCTCCCTCTCTATGACGACGGAGATGCGCCCGCCGCTCGGGGTGAACTTGAGCGCGTTGCCGATCAGGTTGCCCAGCATCTTGTCCATTGCGTCCGGCTCGAAGAGGACGACGAGCCGCTCGGCGCACGTCCGAAACTCCAGATCGACGCCCCGATGCCGCGCTGCGCCGTCGTACAGTTCGGCGTGGAAGCGCGCGTACGCGACCAACTCGCGCGGCTGGAGATCGAGCGCGAGCGCGCCTGCCTCGATCTGCGTCAGCTTGAGAATCTGATCGACGAGGACGTGGAGACGCTGCCCGTTGCGCGCTATGACGTTCAGGTCGGCCTGCGCCGCGCCGGGTAGATGGCCTCTGCGCCCGGCGCGCAGTTCGGCGAGCGGACCGAGCATCAGCGCTAGTGGCGTGCGCAGTTCGTGGCTCGCGTTGGCGAAAAAGCGCGTCTTGGCCTCGGCGGCCTGCTCCAGCTGGCGCGCCTGCTCCTCGAGGCGCGTGTTCTGCCAGCGAATGCGCTCGGTACGCTCGTCGACGGTGCGCTGCAGCGTCGCGGTGCGCTGTTCGAGTTGAGCGACGCGCACGCGCACGCCACCCCAGACCAGTCCGGCAGCGAGCAGCCCGAACAGCGCCAGTGCCCAACCGGTCAGGTACCACGGTGAGCGAACCGAAAAAGTCATCGCCGCCTCGCTCGTGACGCGGTCCGGGGCGTCGCGCGCTCTCACGCGAAACGTGTAGGTGCCTCCGGGCAGATTGGTAAAATCGCGGTGCGTCTCGTCGGTCCACTCCGACCAATCGGTTTCGATACCGCCGAGGAGCGTTTGGTAGCGCGTCCGCTCGGGCAGGTGGAAGTCGGGCAGTGCGTAGGCGATGCGCAAGGGGCGGTGACGCGCCGTCAACACCGGTAATGCTTGGGCGAGAAAGGCGATGGGTTCTTCACCCGTCGTCACGCGGCGCACCATCGGCGTGGCGCGCTCGGGCACGTACTCGCGCGCGCCCTCATAGCGGAAGACGCCGTCGGTCGTCCCGATCCAGACGACGTCGCGCTCGTCAGCGTCGGTTTCGGCGAAGAAATCCCAGGCCGTCACGGACGGCATCAGACGCAGTCCGAGCGGCGTGTCAGGTTGGATGAGGCCCCGCTGATCGTTTGGGAATCGTTCGACCCTATCGGTCTCGTCTTCCGATAGAATGCCGCTCCACAGGCCGTTTGGCGTCGAGATGGGGTCTTCGAACGCGCGCGCGTTGTCTGCAAACTCGACCCCGAAGCTGGAGTCGGGGACGAAGCGCCCGAGCACCGCGTCGTAGCGGAACAGACCGTCGATGGACTGAACCGACACCCCCTCGGCGTGAGGCGCAACGCCTAGCTCGCCCGGCGGCAACCCCTGATCGCTGTCGAAACGCGTGACGTCGACGCCGCCGGGCGCAAACGACAGGCGCACCAGTCCGCCCGGCAGCAGAATCAGCCAGCGCTCGTCGCCGCTTTGGCCGAAGATGTCACGGACGGGGAGCCCGAACGTGGCGAGCGTGTCGGGCGTGCCCCATCGCCCCGATGCCGGGTTTTAGCGCCGCGCCACCGCCCCGTCCACTCCGGCATACAGCACGCGCAGCGAGTCGTCTGGCCACGAACTGAGCGCCATGACCGTCCGCTCCGAATCGCCGAGCCGAGTCACGCGCGCGTCGCCGACCTGGTACAGTCCCGCGCCCGTAGCGGCGAGCAGTTGACCTCCCGCTACATACAGGTCGAAGACTTCGCCCGAGAATCCCGGCACGCGTTCGAACCGGCCCACTCCGCCGCTCACGTCCATCCCATATACGCCCGACGTGGTACCGACGTAGATCCGGCCCCGATGCCGCGTCGTCGTCTCGACCAGTCCTTCCAGCCCCTGCTCTTCGCCGAACCGGGTGATGGCCGCGAGCGGGTCGACGATGGCGACTCCGCCAGGCACGCAGATCCAGAGCAGTCCGTCAGAGGATGTGTCGAGCGCGGCGACGTCCTCGCCCTCCATCAAGCGACCGGCGAGACGGCCCTCGGCGCTCACCAGTGCGACGCCGTCCGCCGTACCGAGCGCGAGCGATCCGTCCCTCAGCAAGGTCGCCTTGCGGATGGAGCCGACCTTTTGAGCGTCGGCGTCGAAGACGAGCGCGCGCTGCCTGCCGTCGTATCGCCACACCTGCGAAGCGCCGAAGAACAGGAGGCTGCCGTCCGGATCGTTCTGATGTGCAACAGGCTGGCCGTTTGCCGGCAGTACCTGCTCGCCGGTGTGCGCATCGACGATTCCAGACGACGTCCCCGCCAGAAGCCGCGTCTTCGCGTGTGCGACCCAGTCGACGCGTACGCTCTCCACCAGGCGCTCGAACGTCCCCTCTTGCCACCGAAAGAGCGCATCGTCGACACGAAACACGACTCCCGACGGCGTAGCGATTACCTGCCGAGTGAAGAATGCGTCGTCGCGCAGGACGTCGGGATAGGCTTCGATCAGGTCCTCGGCCAGCGAAGTGATCTGCGTCTCGCCTTCCGGATCGACGACCAGATAGCCCAGATCGTTTTCCGCGCCGAAGTAGACGACGCCCCGCGCGTCAGCGGCGACCGCGAACACCGCCGCTATGTCGCCGATGCGGAGCATGCGCCACGCCGTGCCGTCGTACTCGAGCAGGCCATCCCCGTTGGCGACGTAGCGCACGCCTCGCCCGTCCGACGCCGACCCGCGCGACTGAACGTGCGCGCCCAAGGCTTCGGTGTCGTGCAAAACGACAGATGGAAGCCCGCGCTCGGCGTCCGGCTGCTGCGCATGCGCGATGCGCGCGCAGATCAGCAGACTACTGAGCGCGATCCAGGTGACACAGCTACCAAAGACAAACCGAAAGCGATACACGTAGTTAATCTACCCTATGGCGAATCCATTTGGGGCATACCGATACGCGCCTGGCTCTACCCATGCGCAAAAAAGGAGCAGTAACTAACTCACTCTTCGCACACGACGCAGCGCTGCGCCTGGCGAAACCGCCGGGCGCAGCGTACTTTTACAGGCTCTGATCTATCCACACGGCCCGCGTGGCCCTCTACCGACGGACACCATGCCTAAGATGAAATCGAATAGCGGCGCCAAAAAGCGGTTCAAGCTGACCGCCTCTGGCAAAGTCAAGCGCAAAAAAGCGTTTACCAGCCACATCCTGACTAAGAAGTCGCCCAAGCGCAAGCGCAACCTGCGCGACGCCACTCTGGTCTCGGACGCCGACGAAGCGCGCGTCAAGCGCATGATCTCCTCGTAACCGACCGACACTGTCGGTTTCTGTTGGAGCATTGCTCCACAACGAGAGATCATCGCCTGATACACCAAGCAAGGCCCATAGCCTTCGCCTTCCGGCTCCAAAACACTAACACACTATGCCTCGCGCAACAAACAAACCGGCGTCCCGCGCCCGTCGCAAGAAAGTCCTCAACCGGGCCAAAGGCTACTGGGGCGGTCGCTCCAAGATCTACACGGTCGCCAAGCACGCCGTCGACAAAGGTCTCCAGTATGCCTACCGCGACCGTCGCAACCGCAAGCGTCAGTTCCGCCGCTTGTGGATCGCCCGCATCAACGCCGGTGCCCGCATCAACGGCCTGTCGTACTCGCGCCTGATGGGTGCGCTCCGCAAGAACGACGTGGCGCTTAACCGCAAGGTCCTCGCCGATCTCGCGATGAACGACCCCGCCGCATTTGCAGCCGTCACCGAACTCGCCAAGTAGGCTCAGCCCGCTTCCCGTTTGGTAAACACCCGCCCAGCACGCGCTCGGCGGGTGTTTTGGCATCCGGCTCTCCCCTCTTCCTCTGCTGACTGACCTGCGATGACTGACCAGATCGACGCGCTCGCCCGAGAACTCGAAACGTACACGCTCGACACACCAGACGAACGCGAAGCCTTCCGCGTCCGCTTCCTGGGGCGCAAGAGCGGCGCCATTACTGACCTGTTCAAGAGCCTCCGCGACGCCGACGCGTCCGAACGCCCGGCACTGGGACAGCGCCTGAACACCCTCCGCACCCGCGCCGAAGAGCGCATCGCCGACGCCGATCAGCAGGCCGAGCAGACGCCCGACGCACCCGACATCGACCTAACGCTTCCGGGCCGCATTACACCGCTCGGATCGCGCCATCCACTGACGCAGACGCTGGAGGACATTCAGGACATTTTTGCTAGGATGGGCTTCACGATTGCCGAAGGACCGGAGATCGAAGACGACTTCCACAACTTCACCGCATTGGGCTTCCCGCCCGACCACCCGGCGCGCGACATGCAGGACACATTCTTCGTCGCGCAGAAAGGCGTCGACGGAGCAACCGAAGATGTCGTACTGCGAACGCACACGTCGCCCGTTCAGGTGCGAGCGCTGCTTCCGACGACCGAAGGTGGACAAGCGCGGGTGCCGATCCGCGTGATCGCGCCGGGGCGGGTCTATCGCAACGAGAGCCTGTCGTACAAGTCGTACTGCTTGTTTCACCAGGTCGAGGGGCTGTACGTGGACGAGGGCGTAACGTTTGCCGACCTGAAGGCTGTCCTCTACCTCTTCGCGCAGGCCATCTTCGGCGACGACGTGCAGATGCGCTTTCGGCCCAGCTTCTTTCCGTTTACGGAGCCGTCCGCCGAGGTTGACATCTGGCAGGCCAACGACGAGCTTCCCGGTGGCGGCAGATGGCTCGAAATCCTGGGCTGCGGCATGGTTGACCCCGAAGTCTACCGCCACACCGGCGTCGATGGCGAGCGGTACAGCGGCTACGCGTTCGGCATGGGCGTCGAGCGCATCGCGATGCTGCGCTACGGCATCTCGGACATCCGCGAACTCTACCAGAACGACGTGCGATTGCTGGCGCAGTTTTAGTCGACGCCCGAGTTCGTCGGGGCATGCCCCGACGCTACGCATCACTTTGTACCGACGCGGCATGCCGCGTCGCCCACCTCCCCACTTCCGATGAACCTCTCCTACAACTGGCTCGGCGACTACGTCGATCACGGCCTGACGCCCGACGAACTGGCTGCGCTGCTGACGATGACGGGCTTGGAGGTCGACGGCGTGACGCCGACGGGTCCATCGCTCGAAGGTGTGGTGGTAGGCTACGTCGTCTCAGCGGTGCAGCACCCGGACGCTGACCGGTTACGCGTGTGCAGCGTGCGGCTAGCCGAGGGCGAGGAGCCGGTTCAGATCGTGTGCGGCGCGCCCAACGTGGCGGCGGGTCAGCACGTGCCCGTCGCGACGGTTGGGACGCGGCTGATGCTGCCGGGCAAGGACGGTGGGTTGGAAGAGGTCGAGATCAAAAAGGGCAAGATCCGGGGGCAGGTGTCGATGGGGATGATCTGCGCCGAAGATGAACTCGGTCTGGGATCGGATCACGACGGTATTCTGGTGCTCTCGGACGACGCGCGGTTGGGCGAGACGCTGAGTGACTACCTCGCCCGCGACGGGTCGAGCGATTTTACCATCGACGTATCGCTCACCCCAAACCGCCCCGACGCGACCGGACACATCGGCGTCGCCCGCGACATCGCCGCGCTGACGGAGATGCCGTTGAAGCTGCCCACCGTCGATCTGCCGAGAGAGGGCGGAGAAGCAGCGGAGAAGGTTCAGATCGCGATTGATTCGGCCCAAGTTGCGTCGCGCTTCGTCTGCTTCGTGATCGAAGGCGTGACCGTCGGCGACTCGCCCGACTGGATGCAAGATCGCCTGCGTGCTATCGGCCTACGCCCGATCTCGAACGTAGTCGACGTGACGAACTACGTGATGCACGCGACGGGTCAGCCGATGCACGCCTACGATCTGGACAAGGTGCAGGGCACGATCCGCATCGACGCGGCCAAGGGCGGCGAAACCCTGACGACGCTGGACAATCACGAGCGCTCGCTTCCCGCTGGCGCCGCCGTGATCCGCGACGACAACGGACCCATCGGCATCGGCGGCATCATGGGCGGCGCGGCGACCGAAGTCTCCGCATCGACCACGTGCATCGCGCTCGAAATCGCCTGCTTCGATCCCTCGACGATCCGGCGTGCGGCCAAAGCGCTGTCGCTGTCGACGGACGCTTCGTATCGCTTCGAGCGCGGCGTCGACCCTACCGGACAGGCGCGAGCCGGAGCTTGGGCGGCGAGTTTGATCGCTGAACTGGCGGGCGGATCGGTGGCGAGCGGATATGCGCACGTCGAAACTGCGCCGTTCGACCCGACGATTGTAACGCTGCGTCCTGAGCGGATGCGTGCTCTGGTTGGTGCTAACATTGATACGGATGATGCGCTGCGGCTGCTCGAAGCTATCGGGTTCACCCGAGCGGATCGCGATACCGGATCGGCGCTGGGCACGTTTGCCGACAACCTATTGGCCGGAGCCAGCACGGTCGAGGCGGCGCACGACGCGACCGACGGCATCGCTCTGGTCGTACCGCCATGGCGACCGGACACGACGCGCGAAGTCGACGTGATCGAAGAGGTGCTGCGGCTGTGGGGCTTCGACCGCGTGCCGATGCCCGCGCGCATCGCCATCCCGACGGCGTCGCCGCGTCCCAACCCGATTCCGGTCGTTCGGCGCAGGACGCGCGACGCGCTGGTCGGCATGGGCTTTCGCGAGGTCTATGCCAACTCGATGCTTCCCGCCGATGTCGCCGAGGCATTCGTCCCGCGCCACCAGGCGCTGGGCAAGGATGGAGAGGCTGTCGCGACGCGCAATCCGATTTCGCAAGAGATGGCGGTTTTGCGTCCGAGTCTGCTGCCGGGCGTGCTGGCGATTGCGGGTCACAACCAGCGCAACGGACATGCGGATCAGCGATGGTTCGAGATCGGGACGGCGATGCGCAAGACCGAAGCCCACGGCGGGCAGTTCGTCGCCGGATATACCGAACGCGAGCATCTGCTGCTGTTTCAGACCGGTAAGGCGCAGACGGCCGAGTGGTCGGCCAAAGAGCGGGCGGCGGACTTCTTCGACCTGAAAGGTGCCGTGTTGGGTCTGCTCGCCTCGCTCGGATTGGGCGACGTGCGCGAAGACGCGGTCTACGAATCCGAGTCGTTTGCCGACTATAGGCTCGACCTGAAAGTGGGCAAAAAGGCCGCCGGATTCGTCGCCCCCGTTCCCTCCGCGCATCTGAAACGCTTCGATGTGGACGGCCCCGCGTTCTACGCCGAACTCGCCTGGGACACCATCGCGCAGATCGCAGCGACCAAGCTCACGACATCGTTCGAGCCGTTCAGCCGCTTCCCATCGGTCGAGCGCGACCTGGCGTTTGTCGTTGCGTCCGGCGTGGCGGCGGGTGACGTGGCGACGACGATCCGACAGCGCGGCGGCAAGCTGCTGACCGACGTGTCGCTGTTCGACGTGTACGAGGGCAAGAACGTCGCCTCAGGGACGAAGAGCCTCGCGTTCGCTTTGAAGTTCTCAGCCGACCGCACACTGCGTGACAAAGACATCGACAAAGCCGTCGCGGGCGTTGTTCGAGGCGTGGGGCAGGTGCATGCGGCTGAACTCCGCACGTGACCGCGTTGTAGATTCCGACTCCCTTCTCTCCCACCATCGCCCCATGTCCGACGCCACGCCTTCGACCCCATCCAACGCTCGCCCGGACGGACCGCGTCTGGACGGGGCGCCGGGCGTCGTGCTCGAACGGCTGCGCGACAGGGTGCTCGACTGCGTTCGCGAAATGGAATCGCTGGCGATCCAGAACGCCGATCTGCGTCGCCGCTTGGCTCGCATTGAGTCGTCCGACCAAGCGCCGTCGATCCCGCTGTCGAACGGCGAGGATCCGGCTCAACTGCGCGCCCGGATAGAGAGCTACGTCGCCACCCTCGACGCCTACCTGAGCGGCGACGATCCCCCCGCCGATGGCTGATCCGACAAACGTCCGCGTCCACGTCTGGGGCCGCGACTATCCACTGCGCGTCGATCCCGACGACGAAACCCTGATCCGCTCGGCCGCGCAGATGGCCGATGAGCGGCTGACGGCGCTGCGCAAAGCCCACCCGACGCAGCCCGACAGCGTGATCGGCACGCTCGCCGCGATGGAAATGGCGCAAGAGCTGCTGCTCGAACGCCGCCTCGCCCTCGACCGCGACGCACGGACGGCCAACGCGCTCCAGTCGCTCGACCTGCACCTGGCCGCTGCTCTTTCTCGCTCCAACCGAGCGAGCGAAGAGGCCGACGATGCGGGCTGATCGGTCCGCCGATTTGGAACCGCGCGGCGTCCGTCTTCATAGTAGAGACGCTGCCTCACGGGGTAGCATGGCACAAGCCTGCGGCTCTACTTATGAGAACCGTACCCTGATGATGACGGGAGTCGTTCTCAGGTCTCGGCCAACAGGCCCCAGCCTTCATCGGCGCCGCTTGCGGCCAGGGGACGTTGAAAGAGACCGGTCGATTCCCACTGTGTATTGAAGATGGTTCTTCATACGCCCGCTGTGGGTTTGTGCTCGCCTACCACGCCCCGGATGGCTCGCCGACTGGCGATCTCTCCGGGGCTTTTTGCATTCAACGCCGCGCGCCCGTTTGGGCCGAGGCTCGCCATATATCTCATGTCACCCACGACGATTGCCCTACTAGCGGGCGTCGCCGTCGTCGCTTTCCTCGTTGGTTTTTTAGTAGAAAAGGTACTAGGCAGTCGCCGCACCCTCGAAATCACGAACGACGTCCGCGCCCAGGCGCAACAGGACGTCGCCAAAGCACAGACGGCTCTCGAAGTCCTGCGCGAGCGTCACGCAAGTGAGCGCGACGCGCAGCGCCTCCAACTCCGCGACGAAGCGCGACTCGAAGTCGCCAACGAACGCGACGCGCTCACCGAACAGTCGCGCTCGCTCGACACCGACCGCTCAGCTCTCGAACGCGACCGCGACCGGTTAGGCCAGCGCGCCGAAACGCTCGACGCTAGGACGCGCCGCTTGAACCAGCGCGAGGCTGTTCTCCAGCAGAGTGCAGACGCGCTCGACGCGCTGCGTACCAGCGCCAAACACGCCAACGAGCAAGCCCGCGAACTCGCCCGAGATGCCGAGTCGACATCGCGCGACGTGCAGCGCCGCGAGTCCGACCTTACGACGCGCGTCGACCGGATTCGGCGCAAGGAGGAAAAGGTTACGTCCGAGGAAATGCGGCTCAAGAGGCAGGGCGACGAGCAGGTGCGCAGGCTCGAACAGGTATCGGGCATGTCGCAGCGCGAGGCGCGCGAACAACTCGTCCGCGAACTGGTCGATGAGGCCAAGCACGAGGCGTCGTCCGAGGTGCAGGAGGTGCGCGACGAAGCCCGCCTCAAAGCCACACGCGAGGCTCGGCAGATCATCCTGACCGCGATTCAGCGCACGGCGGCATCGCACGCGATTCAGAACACCGTCAGCGTCGTCAGCATCCCGTCGGACGAGATGAAAGGCCGCATCATCGGACGCGAGGGGCGCAACATTCGCGCGTTCGAGGCGCAGACGGGCATCGAAGTCATCGTAGACGACACGCCCGAAGCCGTCATCCTGTCGGGTTTCGACCCGGTGCGGCGCGAGATCGCGCGGTTGGCGCTGGTCGAGTTGATTCAGGACGGACGCATCCACCCGACGCGCATCGAAGAAGTCGTCGACAAGGCGCGCGAGGAGATCGAAGAGGAACTGGTCGAAGTCGGCGAGCGGACGGTGATCGAACTCAACCTGCACGGCTTGCATCCGGACGTGGTGCGGATGGTCGGACGGATGAAGTTTCGCAGTTCGTACGGGCAGAATCTGCTCGGCCACTCCATCGAAACGGCGCGCTTGTCGTCGCTCATGGCGGCCGAGCTTGGACTCGACGCTGCCAAAGCGCGACGCGCCGGGCTGCTGCACGACATCGGCAAGGTGACCGAGGAGGAGTTGGAGCAGCCGCACGCGATTGCGGGCATGGAGATTCTGGCGCGGTACAAGGAAGACCCCGAGGTGCTCAACGCCGTCGGCGCGCACCACGACGAGATCGAGATGACGTCGATGCTCTCGCCCTTGGTTCAGGCTGCCGATGCCATCTCGGGCGCTCGCCCCGGTGCCCGCCGCGAAGCGCTCGACGCGTACATCAAGCGCCTGTCCGCGCTCGAAACGCTCGCCACCAACTTCAAAGGCGTCGAGCGCAGCTACGCGATTCAGGCGGGGAGGGAAATCCGCGTCCTGGTCAACCACGACATGGTCTCGGACTCCAACGCCGAGCAACTCGCCCGCGACATCAGCAAAAAGATCGAGGCGGAGATGCAGTATCCGGGCCAGGTCAAAGTCACCGTGATTCGCGAAGTGCGCGCCACGTCGTTCGCGCGGTAAGCCGCAGCCCTCCGATCATCCTCGCGGACGTATTTGGCCGGAGATCGGCGCTGTAAATCGAGCATCTCGGTTGCTACAGTCGGATCCAGCCGATTGTCGGCAGGCAGCTGTGGATCCCTGCCTGCGCAGGGATGACGTTTTGTACCAAGTCCAGCTACACCCTTTCGGTCTATCATCGCGAGGAGCGCAGCGACGCGGCGATCCGGGGTGATTCCCGGCGTTGAATACGCTAACGACGCTCCCGGATTTGGTAGAGGGTGCGTCGCAAGATTTCAGAACAGTACCATGGCAGAACAGCAAACCACAATCGCGGTCGGCGGGATGACGTGTGCGGCGTGCTCGGCGCGCGTCGAGCGGTCGCTGAACAAGCTGCCGGGTGTCGCCGAGGCGAGCGTCAACCTGGCTACGGAGCGCGCTGCCATTCGCTACGATGGTGCGCAGGTCGATGCCGATGCGTTGCGTCTCGCCATTACGGATGCGGGATACGAAGTTATCGAAGCCTGTACGGTCGACGCCGAGCGGGAGGCGCGCGAGGAGGAGCGGCGGGCGATGAAACGTCGGCTGACGACGGCTGCTCTCCTGACGCTGCCCATCGTGCTGCTCGACATGGGGCCGATGCTCGCACCTGGCGGAATGGAGTGGATCGACAGCGTGATTCCGATGCAGACGCTGTGGTTTGTCTTCTTCGCGCTGGGAACGGCCGTCCAGTTTGGGCCGGGGCGGCGGTTTTACACGACGGGCTGGGCGGCCGTCCGGCACGGATCGCCCGACATGAATACGCTGGTCGCGCTGGGCACGTCGGCGGCGTACGGATACTCGGTCGTCGCCACGTTTCTGCCGCGCGTGCTGCCTGACGGCGCCGTCCACGTGTACTACGAGGCGGCGGCGGTCGTGGTGACGCTCATCTTGCTAGGCAAGTACCTCGAAGCCGTCGCCAAGGGGCGGACGAGCGATGCGATTCGGAGTTTGATGGCGCTGCGGCCTCCGACGGCGCGCCTCGTGCGGGACGGCGTGGAAACGGTCGTCGGGGTCGAGCAGGTCGTGATCGGCGACGTTGTGCGCGTGCGTCCGGGCGAGGCGATTGCGGTTGATGGTGTCGTGGTTGAGGGGACGACGTACGTCGATGAGTCGCTGGTGACGGGCGAACCGGTCGCGGTGGCCAAAGCGCAGAGCGATCAGGTGACGGGCGGGACGACCAATCAGTCGGGCAGTATCCTGGTCGAGGTAACGCGCGTCGGCGAAGACACGACGCTGGCGCAGATCGTCCGGCTCGTCGAAGATGCCCAGGCGTCGCGTCCGGCTATTCAGGCGCTGGCTGACAAAGTCGTCGCCGTCTTTGTGCCGGTCGTGCTGATGCTGGCGGCGATCACGTTCGTCGTCTGGCTGGCAGTCGGCCCCGATCCCGCTGTGACGTATGCGCTCGTCGCCGCCGTCAGCGTGCTGATCATCGCCTGTCCGTGCGCGATGGGGCTGGCGACGCCGGTCTCGGTCATGGTTGGGACGGGCAAGGCCGCGCAGATGGGCGTTCTCTTCCGCCGGGGCGATGCGCTCCAGACGCTGAGCGAAGTTGACATCGTCGCGCTCGACAAAACCGGCACGCTGACCGAAGGCCGCCCGACGCTGACCGATTTGATCGCCGCCGATGACAGCGCTCTTTCCGAAGACCGACTGCTCGCCCTGATCGCCGCCGTCGAGGGGCCGAGCGAGCATCCCGTCGCCCGCGCGCTGGTCGACGCTGCGAACAAGCGAGCGTTGGACGTTTCGACGGTAACCAACTTCGAGTCCGTCGCCGGGATGGGCGTTCGGGGTGCCGTGGATGGTCAGCGCGTTGCCGTTGGAGCGGATCGGTTCATGGCATCGGCGGGTGTGGACGTGTCGCCGTTCGCCCGAGATGCGGCGCGATTGGGCGACGAAGCCAAGACACCGCTCTATGCTGCCGTCGACGGAGGGCTGGCTGCCATCCTCGCTGTCGCCGATCCGATCAAGCCGACGAGCCGCGCCGCCATCGACGCGCTCCATCGCCAGGGTTTGCGCGTCGCGATGATCACAGGTGACAACGAGCGGACTGCCCGCGCGGTCGCTCGGCAGTTGGGCATCGACGACGTGTACGCCCAAGTGCTGCCCTCGGGCAAGGCGGAAACGGTCGTCGAGATGCAGCGGTCGGGACGCGTCGCGTTTGTGGGCGACGGCATCAACGACGCCCCCGCTCTGGCGCAGGCCGGCGTGGGCCTTGCCATCGGAACAGGAACGGACGTGGCCGTCGAATCCGCCGACGTAGTGCTGATGTCGGGCGACCTGCGTGCACTCGTCGACGCTCGGGCGCTGGCCGGTGCGACGCTGACCAACATCCGGCAGAATCTGTTCTGGGCGTTTGCGTACAACGTCGTCCTAATTCCGGTCGCTGCGGGCGCGCTCTATCCGGTCTGGGGCGTCCTGCTCTCGCCAGTCTGGGGAGCTGCCGCGATGGGGCTGTCGAGCCTGTTCGTGCTGTCGAATGCGCTGCGTCTCAGGCGCTTCCATCCTAGGGGCAATAGCGCGTGAATCGCGCTGCAAAGTGGAACAGCGCACAATAGAGGCGTTACTGGGCTGTAACGCAAGCGCTTAGCCCCCTCCCCCATGCTCGGTACCGCAGGCTTTCTGCTGATCCTCGTCGCCTTCGTGTGCTGCCTCGCGTCGGGCATCGCTTTCTTCCTATCGGCACGCGAGACGGCGCGCTTGGCTCCGGCTCTGATGGACGCGCCGCCGGACGGCAAGGCGCTCAGCTGGCTGCGCGCCGGGCAGGTGTCGTGGCACGTCACGTCGTTCGCGTTGATCGGCGCCTCGGCGATCCTGTTCTACTTGCTCGCGACGCATCAATTTCAATACGCGTACGTCTACCAGTACTCGTCGCTCGACCTGCCCTCGCACTACCTGTTCTCGACATTTTGGGCTGGGCAAGAAGGTTCGTTTCTGCTGTGGACGATGATGACGGCGTTTTTCGGCCAGGCCATGCTCTGGTGGGGACGTCGCAGTTGGCGGGCGCCCGTGCTGGCGATCACGTCGCTGAGCCTGGCCTTCCTCGTGTCGATGATCGTCGGCTTGAAGTTCGGCGCGTTGCAGATCGGGTCGTCGCCGTTCGAGACGCTGGCCTCGCGCTTTCCCGACGCGCCGCTTTTGCAGACGCCCGGCTTTGTCCCGACCGATGGTAATGGGCTGAACGATTTGCTCCAGAACCCGTGGATGGTCATCCACCCGCCGACGCTGTTCGTGGGCTTTTCGTCTCTGGTAATCCCGTTCGGATTCGCCGCCGCCGCGCTATGGCAGAAGCGCTACACCTCTTGGGTGCGGCCCGCGCTGCCGTGGCTGCTCTTCTCGCTGATGATCCTGGGCGTCGGCATCGCGATGGGCGGGTATTGGGCTTACGTCACACTCAGCTTCGGCGGGTATTGGGCGTGGGATCCCGTCGAGAACTCGTCGCTGGTGCCGTGGCTGATCGGAGTGGCTGGGCTGCACGCGATGCTCGTTCAGCGCAAAACGTCGGGCGGGCACAAAGCCGCGCTGATCCTGACGCTGCTCGCCTACCTGTTCGTCGTCTACTCGACGTTCCTGACGCGGTCCGGCATCCTGGGCGACATCTCGGTCCACTCGTTCGTCGACCTGGGCCTGTCGAACCAGCTGCTCGTCTGGATCGCCGTCGTCGGCGGGGTTGGGCTGGGGCTGTTTGCGTGGCGCTACGCCGAGCTTCCCAAGCCTCAGCGCGAGCCGCCGTACCTCTCGCGCGAGTTCATGATCTTTAGCGGTGCAATGCTGATTTGCGCGCTGAGCGCCGTCATCATCCTGGGCACGTCGGCGCCGATCTTCGGCCGCATCTTCCGCGACGATCCCGCTGGCGTGGCGATCGCGTTCTACAACAAGTGGTCGCTTCCGCTGTCGTGCGGCATGATGCTGCTCGTCGCTGTCGGGCAGCTGTTCTGGTGGCAGAAGATGAGCGTCGTCCAGCTCAACAAAGTGCTGACGGCGCCTCTGGGGCTGGCTGTCGCCTCGACGCTGGCCGTTCTGATTCTGACGCCGTTCACCCAACGCACGGCAGGTGGACCGCCCGTCCAAGAATCGTTTCAGGCGGCGGCGTTCGACATCGGAGTCTACGGCACGAGCCTGCTGATGCTGATGCTCGTGCTGACCTCGTTCTTCGCGCTCTATAGCAACGGATGGGTGATGTGGCGCATCGGGAGGGGCAACTGGAAGATGATCGGCGGCGGGCTGTCGCACGTCGGTTTGGCGCTGACGATGCTGGGCATCATCTCGTCGTCGGGCTTCTCGACTCCGCTGGCCAACGCGGGCGGCGTGGCGATGCCCGCGACCGGCGGCGGCGTCTCGCGCGACAACTTCGTGCTCGAACGCGGACAGACGCGCACGCTTCCCAGTGGGTACCAGGTGACGTACAGCGGCAAGGAGAAAACCGATCAAGACCGCGACCGCTTCGTGATCGACTTCGCGGCTCCGACGGGCCGCAGCTTCACGCTCAAACCGGTCGTCTACCAGAACGACGACAAGCAGTGGATTCAGCATCCCGACGTGGCCATCTTTGCCGAGAAGGACATCTACGCCGCCGTGACGCCTTCGGGCATGTTCAGCGTTCCGGACACGCTCGACGTGGGTACGTTTTCGCTAGGCGAGGGCGAGTTCACGACGCTAGGAGACAACGAGTTTGAGGTTCGCTTCCAGGGTTACGACACCGATGTGGCGGACCGGATCGAGGCCAGACTGATTCCCGACAGCCTGGAAGTCGCCGTCGGTGCTCGGCTCGAAGTGACGCGCATCGCGACGGGTGAGACGCGGGCGATGGTGCCGGTCTACCTGCTTCAAGAGAGCGGGCGCGTGCAGTACCTGCAGACCAAAGCGCGCGACTGGAACCTGACGATGACGTTTTCGGGCTTCGATCTGGCCGAGGAGAAGGCCAACTTCGCAGTCGAGGGCGTTTCTGTAATGCCCGAAGACTGGATCGTCGTGCAGGCGTACGAGAAGCCGTTCATCGGCATCCTGTGGATCGGCATCACGCTGCTCTCGCTCGGCTTCTGCGTGTCGCTCTACCGGCGCGTTCTGGATGTGCAGCCGCGCGCGCCGCAACGTTCGCTCGGCGAAGAGGTGTAGTAGATTGAAAGTGCGAGCGCGCCGCCGATATGCTTCTGGTGGCCGCTCCACGCTCGCCCTTCGCCGCTTCCCATGACCGCAACTGACCTGACCGACACGCCCGACGCGTCCTCGTCCAACGAGACGCTTGCAGTCGACGTGCGGGCGCTCGAACGGCGCATCCGGCATCTGGAGGCAGCGCTGGACGCCGGACAGCGGCGCGTCGAGCAGCAGGCTCGCTTCGTCGCCCAGATCAGCCACGACTTGCGGACGCCGCTCAACGCGCTGGTCGGCATGTCGACGCTGCTCAACGGGACACCGCTCGACGAGGAGCAGCGCGAACTGGTCGATATGCTCTCGTCGAGTAGCGAAAGCATGCTGCACCTGATCAACGACCTGCTCGATCTGAGCAAGATCGAAGCCGGAGCGCTCAAACTCGTCCCCGAGCCGTTCGACCTGCGCAGCGTAGCCGAGTCGACGTTCGACATGGTCGGCATGACGGCGGCGCAGAGGGGATTGCGGCTCACGTTTCTGACCGAGCCGCACATGGCCGAGCGCTTCGTCGGCGACTCGATGCGCATCCGTCAGATGCTCGTCAACCTGGTCTCGAACGCCGTCAAGTTTACCGACGCTGGGCAGATCGTCGTGCGCGCTTCGACGCAGACCGCGCCGGGGTCGGCGATGCGCAACCTGACGCTGACGGTCGAAGACAGCGGCATCGGCATCAGCAAGGAGGGTCTGAGCCGCCTGTTCAAACCGTACGCCCAAGCCACCGACGCGACGGCGCACTCGCACGGCGGAACGGGCCTGGGCCTCTACATCGTCCGCCACCTGGCCGAGATGATGGGCGGCAGCGTCCACGCAACGAGCGAGGAAGGCGTCGGCTCGACGTTCGGCTTTACGATTCCCCTGTCTGCCGACGGGAGCGGGCGCGGGCGCTCAGGCGAGACGCTCAAGCTTGCGGGCGGACTGGTCCTCGTCGCCGTCGACCACGCGGACGAGCGGGCGATGACGATGCAGCTGCTCGAACGCGCGGGCGTCGAAGTAGTCGAGGCGCACACGTCGGACGAGGCGGTTGGGCTGATGGGCACGACAAAGAGACTCGAAGCCATTTTAGTTTCGTCCGACATCGCCGATACGAGAGGAGAATCCTCCCTGCTCGCAGTCTGCCAAGCGGCGGCTAGCCAGGAACTCCCCCTCATCGAACTTTCGCCCTATCGCACGCGCGCCGACGCAGCCGAATCCAACGGCGCGCGTCTGAATACGCCCCTCCGCCGCGACGCGCTCTATCGAACGCTGAGCGATGTGCTCGCTCCCGCAATCTCGCAGACTATTATGGAAATGCACGCGCACACGCCGTACGCTCCTCTCGAACCGATCTTTGCCCCCCCTGCAATGCATATTCTCCTGGCCGAGGACAACCCTATCAACCAAAAGGTGACGCTTCGCCTGCTCAAAAGTCTGGGGCTGGAGGCCGACGTCGTCGAAAACGGTCTGGAAGCCGTCAATGCGGTCGAGAGCAAAGGCTACGACGTCGTCCTGATGGACGTGATGATGCCCATCATGGATGGCCTCGAAGCGACGCGCCAGATCCGCCAGCGCTTTCAGTCGATGCCCGATCCGCCGCGCATCATCGCCGTGACGGCCAACGCAATGGCGGGCGACAGAGAGCGCTGCTTAGAAGCCGGAATGGACGATTACATACCCAAGCCGCTCCGCCTCGAAGCCTTGCGCGGCGCGCTCGACAGCATTACGGCAGCGCAGAAGGTAGTCGCCGAAGAGGTATCGACCGGCCCCATCAACACGGCGGCCCTGCGCGAACTGCTCGAAAGCATCGGCGCCGACGACCTGGAGTTTTTTGACAGCCTGATCAACGACTTCGTGACCGACGCGTCGGACCTCGCCGGTTCACTCACGACGGCTGCAACAGCGGGCGACCTGGACGAGGCGCGCAAGGCGGCGCACACGCTCAAGTCGAGCGCGCTGATGTTCGGCGCCGAGTTTCTCTCGTACGCCGCACGAGACGCCGAGCACGCCGCGCGAGAAGACGACCTGGTCGGCCTGCGCAAAGCCGCCGCGCCGGTCGACTATCTGCTCGGACAGGTGACGTCGGATCTGCGCGCCCGGCAGTCCGCCCACTACGTAGGCATCGTGTGAGCGGACCACGCGCCGAGCCTCACCCCTGAGAGACTGTTTGGCGAAAGGCCGCGGGGCTGCGAACCCGAAGGGACCACGTAGTGAACGGCTCGGAAAGCGCCTCGCGGCGTTCGCTGTGCGGTCCCCTTTGGGGTTACGCTGCATCGCCATAGCTGGCGCAACCGTAGGTCACGCAGTACTGTCTGCTTCGCGCGCCTTGCGAGTCGCTTCCCGCGCTCGCTCTCGCCTTCCGCTACCTTCACCAAGCAGTCTCTGAGTCATTGGCGAGGACAACAGCACAACCGGTGGCGCTTGCACGCCGATAGGCCGACGCCCAGCCGCGACCCTGTGTCACTGCGAGGAGCGAAGCGGCGTGGCAGTCCTCAAACTATCGGCTCGCTTCGGAGATCGCCGCGCTTTGCTCGCGGTGACGAGGTGGACCGCATGACGGTGGCGTCATCGCTCACGTCTCCACGACGCTGCGCTTGGCGACGCGGCGCCCGCTGTCCGTGAGGCGAAGGCGCTCGGCGTCTTGCGTAGCATGGCCTTGACGCAGGGCCCGCGCGATGACGCGCTCGCTCCACTCGGGCTCCCAGCCGACGTGCTCTTCGAGATGCCGACGCCGGCTCTCCCACTCTTCGCGCGGCGTGCCTTCGTGCCGAGCCAGGTGGACGAGCAGCATCCGCTCGGCAAAGTCGAGTCGCTGCGCGCGCCGCCGCCGCCAGCGCGTGAGTTGCCCATCGCCGGGCGCGAAGAGGTAGACGAGGCTGAACGCCAGCCCGATGACCGACGCGATTGAGCCCGCGATCGACACGTTGAACAGCGCCGCCACGCCGTAGCCTGCCAACGCGCTCAGCGCACCGATTCCGCACGCCAGCGCAATCATCCAGCCCAGCCGCTGCGTCAGCAGGCCCGCTGCCGCCGCTGGCCCGACGATGAACGCGACGACCAGAATCGACCCCGCCGCGTCGAACGCGCTCACAGCCGTCAGCGAAACGAGCGACATCAGAGCGTAGTGCAGCGCCACCGGTGCGAAGCCGAACGCCGCACCCAGCGCCGCATCGAACGTGACGAGTTTCAACTCCTTGAACAAGACAGCGACGAACAGCCCGTTGACGACGAGCATTACTCCAGCCGCCCACGCTGCGCGCGGTCCCAGATCGACTCCGCCGATGACGAGCCGGTAGAACGGGGCGAACTCCAGCTGTCCGAGTAGAACGGCGTCGGTGTCCAGGTGCACGTCGCCCGCGTACTGTGCGATCAGGATCACGCCGATGGAGAACAGAAACGGGAAGACGAGACCGACAGCCGCATCGCCTTTGACCAGGTGGGTACGTTCGAGTACTTCGACGAGTGCAACCGTCAGCACGCCTGCTAGAGCAGCCCCAATGATCAGCAGCGGCGAGTTGAGGTCGCCCGTCAGGAAGAAGCCGATCACGATGCCGGGCAAAATCGCATGCGTGATCGCGTCGGCCACCATCGCGAGGCGGCGCAGAACGAGAAAGCTGCCGAGCATGGCGCAACTCGTCGCCACCAGCACGGCCGTCAGCAGAATGTCGGCGTTGAGACTCATCGAACCGTTGGAGACGAGGGACGGGCGCGCTGCTCAGCCCGCAACCTGCGCAGCCCCAGCGCTCGGGCAACGACGCCCCGCCGCGGAGCGAACAGCAGCGAGAAGGCGGCCAGAATCGTCACCACGACGACGACCGCTGGCCCCGTCGGCAGGCCCGGTATCAACGCGCTCACGAACGCTCCACCCGCCCCGCTCACCGCGCCCACACCCGCCGACAGCGCCACCATCGGCCCCAGCCGATCCGTCCACTGCCGCGCCGCGACGCCCGGCGCTACGACCAGAGCGCTCATCAGCACGACGCCGACCATCTGCAACCCGGCGACGATCGACAGCACGAGTAGCCCCATCAGCAGCAGTTCCATGCGGTAGCGCGAGAACCCGGCCGCTTCGAGGAACGCGGCGTCGAAGACGAGCAGTTTGAGCTCTTTCCAAAACACGAACAGCAAGACGAGAGCGACGAGGGCGAACGCCGCCATCGTCCACACGTCGCGCGCGAGAAGGGCGGCGGCCTGGCCGAATAGGAAGCGGTCGAGTCCGGCCTGAGTCGCGTCGGGCCGCTTCTTGATGATGGTCAGCAGAACCAGCCCAAAGCCAAAGAAAACCGACAGTCCTGTTGCCAGCGCACTGTCGTAGCGCACTTTGCTCGTCTCGGACACCTTGGCGACGGCGCGCGCGGCCAGCCAGCCCGTCACGGCAGCTCCGCACAGCAGCGCCAGCGGCGCTTTGGTGCCAAAGACCAAGAACACGAGAGCGACGCCCGGCAGTGCAGCGTGCGAGATCGCGTCGCCTAGCAGACTCTGTCCGCGCAAAACGGCGAACGCGCCCAGCGCTCCGCTCGTGGCCCCGAGCAGTGCGGCGCCCAGCGTGACGAGCCGCAGCGTATAGTCGAGCGTGATCAGGTCACCCATGCGCTGCCCTGCTGGATGATTGATACCACATCCGGTTACAGCCCTTCACTTCGTCATTGCGAGGAGCGAAGCGACGTGGCAATCTGATTCGACTATTGAGGCTACGCACTGCACCCAAGCTGTCAGACCTGGTATCTGAGCCGTGGGTTCTGCCTTGCCAGTCCAGACGTATCCGTAGGGGCGAGGCTCGTCTCGCCCGCAGCGGCGACCGATCTATCCTGTCGAAATCACTCCTCATCACGCGTCCAAAAGCGCTAGCCGACCGCCGTACGCGCGGCGCAGGTTCTCGTCGGTGAACACGCCGGCGACCGGGCCGGAGGCGATTTTCTCGACGTTGAGCAGCAGCACGTCATCGAAGTAGTCGGGGACGGTTTGCAGGTCGTGGTGGACGACGAGGACGGTCTTGCCTCGGCTGCGCAGGTCGCGGAGCAGGTCGATTACGGCGCGCTCGGTCGTCGCGTCGACACCCTGGAACGGCTCGTCCATGAAGTAGAGATCGGCGTCTTGAACCAGGGCGCGGGCCAGAAACGTGCGCTGCTGCTGTCCACCGCTGAGTTGGGCGATTTGCCGGTCCGCGAGACCGTCGAGCCCGACCTGAGCAATGGCGGCGTCGGCGAGCGCGCGTTCGCGTTTGCCGGGGCGCTTGAACCAGCCGAGCGCTCCGTACAGCCCCATCGTGACCACGTCGCGAACGGTCGTCGGAAAGTCCCAGTCGACGCTCCCCCGCTGCGGCACGTAGCCGACGCGCCTCCGGGCGCGTTTGTAGGGTTGCCCAAAGATGCGCACTTCACCGGCAGCGCGCGGTGTCAGGCCCAGAATCGCCTTGATCAGCGTCGTCTTGCCCGCGCCGTTGGGGCCGACGATCGCCATCAGCCGGCCCGGCTGCACGCGCAGGTCGATGTCCCACAGGACGGGTTTCTCGGCGTAGGCGACCGTCAAATCGTCGACTGCCAGCGCAGGTTCACCGAAGTGGTCCCTCGCGGGTGCGCCTACGCGCGGAAGTATTGATTCGGGCTGCGTATTCATGCGTCGGGCGCGAGCGCGTCGGCGATGGCGGTGATGTTGGCGCGCATCATGCCTTCATACGTCGCTTCGGGCGAGCCGTCGTCGCCCAGCGCGTCCGAGAACAGGCTACCGCCGATCTGCACGTCGTGCCCGCGCGACCTCACGGCTTCTCGAACCGCTTCGATGCTGCGCGGCGACACGCTCGACTCGACGAAGATCGCCGGTATGCGCCGCTCGGCGATCGAAGCGGCGAGATTCTGCACGTCGGCAGTCCCGGCTTCGGTCGCTGTCGAGATGCCCTGCAAGCCTTCGACCTCGAAGCCGTACGTTCGCCCGAAATAGTTGAACGCGTCGTGCGCCGTAATGAGCACGCGGCGATCGGCAGGGACGCGGGCCAGCGTCGTCCGGAGTTCGGCGTCGAGCGCGTCGAGACGGGCGAGGTAAGCGTCGCGGTTGGCACGGTAAACCTCGGCGTTTGCGGGGTCGAAGTCGATCAGCGTTTGGGCGGTTCGCTCGGCCGCGAGGCGCCACAGCGGGACGCTCATCCAGACGTGCGGGTCGGCTTGCCTCGCGTAGTTGACCGATGCTACCAAACTGTCGCTCGGCAGGTCGTCGGTGACGGCGAACGTCGGGCGCCCCAGCCGGTCCATCTGCTCGAACACCTCCTCCATCCGCCCCTCCAGATGCAAGCCGCTGTAGAGGATCAGGTCGGCATTGCCCAGCGTCTGTACGTCGCCCTGCGAGGCTTGATACAGGTGAGGATCGACGCCCGCGCCCATCAGCGACTCGACCGACGCCGCGTCGCCCGCGATTTGCCGCGCCAGATCCCCGACGATGCTCGTCGTCGCCACGATGCGGATCGGCCCATCGCCGCGCTCGTTGGTTTGTGGCTGGCAGGCAGACAGGAGGACGAGGCAGATCAGGAGCAGTAGGCGCATGGCGTCGAGAAGAGTTCGGCGCACCAAACACGGCGGGGTCGGATCAGGTTCTGCCAGTCGACTTCCTTTTTAGCCTCGACTAAAACTTGCGCGGTCGTATTCAGGTGGGTGCTGATACCAGATCCGAGAGCTTTGCCTCGCTTTGCAGATACGGCGATCAACTCAGATTGCCGCGTCGCTTCGCTCCTCGCAATGACCAAAGGAGAAGAGTACAGTCGGATTCGGTATCAAAGCGCAGCCTCTCTTTCCCATTGGGACCACAAGCCGACCAGTTTCGCCGACTGGGTTTTCGGCTGGCTGGGCGCGTCGGCTTCGCCGCCACTTCGTGCTCGCGAGGAGGATGAGAGCCAGAGTTAAGGTTTCTGAACGAGGGGTGTCGTGTACCCTTGCTTCCCTTGGCCTCACGCCCTACGACAACAGCTGGGTCAGTTTGAGCAGTTCGAAGTTGATGTTCTTCTTGCGGCTCCACACGCTGCGCATCGTCGTGAGGCGCACCTCGCCGTTCTGGACGCCGACCATCACGTTGGTGTGGCCCTCGATCAGCGCTTCGATGGCGCCGACGCCCATCCGCGAGGCCAGCACCCGGTCCCTGGCCGACGGTGCGCCGCCGCGCTGGATGTGGCCCAGAATGCAGACGCGCAGGTCGATCGAATCGAACGACGGATCGGCCCGAAAGGCGGTTTCGAGGGCGGCGGCTCCGCCCAACTCCTCGCCTTCGGCCACGACGACGATCGACGAGCGCGTTTGGGCCAGCATCAACGTGAGCACGCGGTCTTTGATGTCGTCCAGGTTGGCGAGCGTTTCGGGGATCAGCACCATCTCGGCGCCGCCGCCGATGGCGCAGTTGAGCGCGATGAAGCCTGCGTCGCGCCCCATCACTTCGATCAGAAACAGGCGGTCGTGCGCGTCTGCGGTGTCGCGGATGCGGTCGATATTCTCGATCGCCGTGTTGAGAGCCGTGTCGTAGCCGATCGTCTCATCGGTCCCGAACAGGTCGTTGTCGATCGTGCCGGGGCAGCCGATGACGGGGAAACCGTGCTCCTCGTGAAAGAGAACGGCGCCCCGAAACGTCCCATCGCCGCCGATGCCGACCAGCGCGTCGACGCCCGCATTGCGCAGGTTGTCGGCGGCGCGAATGCGTCCCTCTGGAGTGCGAAAGCGGTCGCTTCGAGCGCTTTTGAGGATCGTGCCGCCCAGTTGGACGATGTTGCTGACCGATCGCCCGTCCATCTCGACGAAATCGCCCTCGATCATGCCTTCGTACCCGCGCCGCACGCCGATCACGTCCAGGTCGTTGGCAACGGCCGTGCGGACGACAGCGCGGACGCAGGCGTTCATGCCGGGCGAGTCGCCGCCGGAAGTAAAGACGGCGATGCGGTTCAGTTCAGCCATGTCGGTTGGGTCGTGGGTCGGATCCCAAGAAACGCACCGACGCCGGTCTGGTCACACCTCCGCACAATCGTCACGCCGCAGCGGCCTCACCGGTTGTCGACGGGGCGGGTGACGATGATGCCGATCTGGACGCGGTTGCCCTGGATGTAGCTCGCCAGGTCGGGCGACGTAGTGACGCCGTTAGTCGTCGAAGCATGGAGGAAGCCGGTCGAGCCGTCGCCGGGCTTGTAGACAAAACCGGTGTGGGTCACGTCCAAGCCTTCGATGTCGGTCGCGGTGGCGATGATGTCGCCTGCCTGAAGCTGATCGTACACGTCGGCGATGCGGTCTTGGGGGATGTAGTAGACCTCGAGATCTTCGAGGCTGGCTTCGACCTGCTTCATCTCGTTGAAGATGCTGTCGCTGGCGGCGAGGCGCGGATAGCTGCCCCTCTTGGTCGTCATGAAGTTGATCTTCTTGTCGAGCACCTGCCCGCCCAACTGTTCGGTGATGTCCTCGATCACGTCGCGGCGCTCGTTGGTGCGGATCCAGTCGGACCAGTAGTGCAGCCGCTCGCAGTAGCCGCCGCCGATGTCGGAGTTGCGATAGCGCACTTCCTCGACGCGGTCCTCGTAGCCCTGGTAGGTGTAATCGCCGGCCTGGATGCCGCGCGCCAGAGCCATCAAGCTCTCGACGAAGAGCACGCAGTCGAACTGATCGAGCCGGGCGATCAACTCTTCGTCTTCGGGCTCGTCGAGCATTCCGGCGACGTAGGGCGCGCCGCGCAGTTCGAGGCCCAGCGTCTGCATGATTTCGCCGATGGGCCGCTCGCCCAGGTTTTGCTCGCGCGCCAGCAGCATGACGCGGTCGAAGTCGGCGTCGCCCGAGTCGACGGCTTGGCCCACGGCGACGGCGTTGGGACCGGAATCCGGAGTTTGCTCGCCGCAGCCGACGAATAGGAAGAGTGCGAGCAGGAGAGAGAGCAGGCGCATGGGATCAGGCGAGGTAGGGAACGACGAGGTCGGGATACGTCAACGTGGCGGGCCAGACGGGACGTATGGTAAGCGCGTCGGACAGCAGTTGTTCGTAACGGTCCGCCCCAACTTCGTGGGCTCCGAACTGGGCCAGGTGATCGGTCGTCCACTGGGTGTCGAGCAGCCGGAAACCGTGCCGCCGGAGCGTGTCGACGAGGTAGACCAGAGCGACCTTGCTGGCGTCCGTCGCCCGCGCGAACATCGACTCGCCGCAGAATGCGCCGCCGATCGCGACGCCGTAGAGCCCGCCGACCAGCTCGCCCTGGCGCCACACCTCGACCGAGTGCGCGAATCCCACCCGGTGCAGCCGCACGTACGCAGCGATCATCCGGGGGCTGATCCACATCTCGCGCCCATCGGCGCAGGCGCGCATGACGGACTCGAAGTCGCGGTCGGTCGTCACCTCGAAGCGCTGCTGCCGGACGCGTTTGCGCAGGTTCTTTCCGACGTGGAAGCGATCGTCGAGTGGGAGCAGCCCGCGCATCTGAGGGCGAAACCAGCGCAAATCCTCGGCTTCGTCGTCCATCGGAAAAATGCCCTGAGCATAGGCCGAGAGCAGGACGTCGGGCTGGAGGTCGGGCGGCAGATCGTTGGGCATCGCTGGGAGACGCGGCCCGAGCGGTCGGAGTTGCCCACTTGAGCGGAGGCCCGGCGCTGGCACGGGCGCCGACGGCGGCTTTCACCGGAAACCTCCGCCGAGCGCGCGTGGCGGGCAGTAGCTTTCGGGCTCCTCTCGCCCCGCCTCCAATGCAGCACCAGAAACTCGTCATCCTCGACTATGGCTCGCAGTACACCCAGTTGATCGCCCGGCGCTCGCGCGAGTTCGGCGTTTTCTCGGAGATCCACGTCGGCACGATCTCGGCCGGCGAGGTCGCCGCGATGGAGCCGCACGGCCTGATCCTCTCGGGCGGGCCGATGTCGGTCTACGACGATGGCGCTCCGGCTCTCGACCCCGAGATGCTGAACCTGACACGACCAGATGGCAGCCGGTTGCCCGTCTTGGGCGTGTGCTACGGCTTGCAGGCGATCGCGCACAACCTGGGTGGGCACGTCGCCGGCGCCGACCACCGCGAGTTCGGCCGGGCACACCTGCGCGTGAGCGACGCCTCGGACCCGCTGTTGGCAGGCATTCCCGGCGGATCGAACGTATGGATGAGCCACTCGGACCGCCTCGAAAGGCTGCCGACCGGCTTCCGCATCACGGCCACGACCGACAGCAGCCCGCTCGCCGCCGTACGGTCGGACGACGCGCCGATCTGGGGCGTCCAGTTTCACCCCGAAGTGGTCCACACCGAGCACGGCGGCGCCTTGCTGCGCAACTTCACGCACGGCATCTGCGGCTTCCGGGGCGACTGGACGGCGGCGTCGTTCGTAGAGGAGAAGGTCGATGAGATCCGTGCCCAAGTCGGCGACGGGCGCGTAATCCTGGGCCTGTCGGGCGGCGTCGATTCGTCGGTTGCCGCCGTGCTCCTGCACAAGGCGCTGGGCGACCAGCTGACGTGCATCTTCGTCGACAACGGCATGCTGCGCAAGGGCGAGTTCGAGCAGGTGCAGCGCACGTTCACCCAAGACATCGGTATCCACCTGGTGGCCGAAGACGCGAGCGCGCTGTTTTTGGAGCGGCTGGCAGGCGTTGCCGATCCTGAGAAAAAGCGCAAAATCATCGGCGCCACATTCGTCGAGGTGTTCGACGCCGTCACCGACCGCGTCGCGTCCGAGCGCGGCGGGCGGGCGGCGTTTCTCGCCCAGGGTACGCTCTATCCCGACGTAATCGAGAGCCTGTCATTCAAAGGCCCGAGCGCCACGATCAAGACGCACCACAACGTCGGCGGGCTGCCCGAAGAGCTGGGCTTCGAGTTGATCGAGCCGTTCCGCGAGTTGTTCAAAGACGAAGTCCGCGCCATCGGCCGGACCCTGGGCGTGCCCGACCGCATCGTCGACCGCCACCCGTTTCCCGGCCCCGGCCTCGCCATTAGGGTCATCGGAGCCGTCACGCCTGAGCGCCTGGCCATTTTGCGCGAAGCCGACCACATCTTCATCGACGAACTGCGCAGCTACGGCCTCTACGACCAGACGTGGCAGGCGCTGGCCGTCCTGCTCCCCGTCCAGACCGTTGGCGTGATGGGCGACGGGCGCACGTACGAAAACGTCTGCGCCCTGCGCGCCGTCACCAGCGTCGACGGCATGACGGCCGACTGGGCGCACCTGCCCCACGACTTCCTCGCTCACGTCTCGAGCCGCATCGTCAACGAGGTCAGAGGCATCAACCGCGTCGTCTACGACATCAGCAGCAAGCCGCCCGCCACCATCGAGTGGGAGTAGATCAAAAATGAACAGTCAGGCTGCCTCTGCGCGAAACGGTGGCGTGGCTGTTGGCTCTTCTGGCTACTCGGCGCGCTTCGCTTCGTCCCACAGCGCGTCCATCTCTTCGAGCGTCGACTGCGACGGTGCCCTTCCCTGAGCGTTCAACTCAGACTCGATGTGGGCGAAGCGGCGGGCGAACTTGGCATTGGTCTGCTGAAGCGCGGTCTCGGGTTCAAGTCCCTTCTTGCGCGCGTAGTTGACGACCGAGAAGAGCACGTCGCCCAATTCGTCTTGCGTCGGCTCGTCTCTAAACTCGCGCAGTTCCTCTTCGACCTTGGTCCACGCGTCGCCCGCATCGGGAAAGTCGAAGCCGACGCCTGCCGCCTTGTCCTGCATCCTATAGGCCCGCAGCAAAGCGGGAAGTGCACGCGGGACACCGCTCAGCGTGCCTTTGGGCTTCTCCCCTTTCCCCTCGGCGGCTTTGATTGCCTCCCAGTTGCGCAGGACGTCGCCTTCGCCGCTCACGACGGCGTCGCCGAAGACGTGCGGGTGGCGGCGAATCAGCTTGGCCGTCTCCTGTCTCGCCACCTGTTCGAGCGTGAAGCGCGGCGGCTGGCCCGACTGCTGAGCGTCCGACTCGGCGATCGTCGCGTGGAAGATGACGTGCAGCAGCAAATCGCCCAGTTCTTCGGATAGGCCTGGCCAGTCGCGCGCTTCGATCGCGTCGACGGCTTCGTAGGTCTCCTCGACGGTCAGGTGCTTAACGCTGTCGTGCGTCTGGCGGGCGTCCCACGGGCAGTCGCGGCGCAGCTGGCGCACCAACGTGACGAGTTCGGCGAGCGCGTCGACGGTCGGAGCGTCGGGCGTGAAGGAGGAGTCGAGGATAGGATTCACTTTTTTCTTACGGGCTGTGACGCTCGGCTGTCACCACCGAGCGAGTATATTTTCGTCGTCCGGTTACGCGGGCGTCGGTCGCGGGTCTAGTTTCTCGTAACCGGCACCTCGCCGGACAATGACTTAGCTCCTCTGGTACGCACAGAACAAGTTAGGACAGCTCTCGCACCGCTCAGGCACCGCGAGGGTGGACTCATGTACAGCAGCCAAGGACTCATCTACAACACACCCGCCGCTCCCCGCACTCGCGGACGACGGCACACAACGGAGCACGCGAATGGCACGCGGAATCAACAAAGTCATCCTGGTCGGTAACCTCGGCTCGGATCCAGAAGTACGCTACACGCAGAGCGGAACGGCAGTCGCCAACTTCAACGTCGCGACGAACGAGTCGTACAAAAACCGCGAGGGCGAGTTGGTCGAGAAGACCGAGTGGCACCGCATCGTGGCGTGGTCGCGGCTAGCCGAAATATGCGCCGAGTACCTCAAGAAGGGCGAAAAAGTCTACATCGAAGGCTCGCTCCAGACCCGGCAGTGGGAGGACAAGGACGGCAACACCAAGTACACGACCGAGATCAAGGCGTCCGAGATGATGATGCTCGGCGACGGCGGCGCGGGCGGTGGTGGAGGCGGCGGATCCTCGCGCGGCAGCGACGACTTCGGCGGCGGACGCGGCAACAGCGGCGGCTACGGCAGCAGCGAGCGCGGCGGTGGCGGTGGCGGTAACCGTGGCGGCGGCGGTCAGCGCGGCGGCGGTGGCGGCGGCAACCGTGGCGGCGGCGGACGCTCGTCCGACGTGTCCTATGACGACGACGGTTTCCAGCCCGACGACGACCTCCCGTTCTAAAGCGAATCCGGCTTCGGCCCATCGGCGGCGCTCTCCTCGGAGGGCGCCGCTTTTCGTTTGTGCCCCGCTTAACGCCCGCCCACGCCCGCCGATAACCCAGGAGAATCCTCCTCTCTCCCCCGGCATGGACGACCTGATCACCGACTTCCTCGTCGAATCGTTCGAAATCATCGAGCGCGTCGACCTCGACATTCTCGCGCTCGAACGAGGAGAGGCCACGTCGGACACGCTCGCCAGCATCTTCCGGGGCGTCCACACGATCAAGGGAACGTGCGGATTTTTGGCAATGGAGCGGTTGGAAAAAGTCGCTCACGTCGGCGAGAACGTGCTGAGCCGCCTGCGCGACGGAGAACTCGTCGCCAGCCCCCAGCTCGCCACGTCGCTCTTCCACCTGCTCGACCGGCTGCGCGAGATCCTGGTCGAAGTCGCTGCGACGGGCGACGAGCCCACCGGCGACGACATGGCCCTGATCGCCGAACTCAACGCGTGGCTCTCAGGCGCTCCGGTCGACGAAAGCGACGGCATCGACATCGACTTCGAGGCCGGGCTGGACGCGCTCGAAAGGCAGGATGCGGCCCTTGCGTCAGCGGCTCAGTCTCACTCTCAAGAGGTGCAACCCGACGCGCCGCAGCCTGACTCATCCGCAGAGCAGCCGGACCGGCGGGCCGCTTCTGTCGCGCTGATGGACCAGACGGTTCGCCTGGACGTGGCGCTGCTCGACCGGATGATGAACCTGGTCGGCGAACTGGTCTTGACGCGCAACCGCGTGCTCCAGCAATCGGCCGTGGCGGGAGATGCCGAGTTGATGTCGACGGCGCAGCATCTGGACCGCACCACGTCCGAGTTGCAAGAGTGCGTGATGAAGACGCGGCTGCAACCACTCTCGGTCGTCTGGAATAAGATCCCGCGCATCATTCGCGACGTGGCGGGCTCGCTGGGAAAAGAGGTCGAGTTGGTGCAGGAGGGCGAAACGACCGAACTGGACAAAGCGATCATCGAGGCGATCAAGGATCCGTTCACGCACATCGTCCGCAACGCGCTCGACCACGGCATCGAAGCGCCGGGCGAGCGCGAGCGGGCGGGTAAGCCGCGCGTCGGTACGCTGAGACTGCGCGCGCGCCAGGAAGGCGGCCAGGTCACGATCGACATTTCGGACGACGGCAAGGGCATCGACTCGGGCGTGATCAAGCGCAAGGCCGTCGAGAAAGGCGTCATCACACAGGCCAAAGCCGACGAGATGACTGAGCGCGACGCCCTGCTGCTCATCTTCGCCGCCGGTTTTTCGACGGCCGCGCAGGTCACCAACGTGTCGGGCCGCGGCGTGGGCATGGACGTAGTGCGGACGCACATCGAAAAGCTGGGCGGAACGGTCGAGATCCAGAGCGCGCTGGGCGTCGGCACGACGCTGACGCTCCGCATCCCGCTCACGCTCGCCATCGTGCCCGCGCTGACGGTCAGGAGCGGCGACCAGACCTTTGCCCTGCCGCAGTCCGGCATACTGGAAATCGTCGGGCTGACGGGCCGGACGGGTCAGACGTTCGAGATGCACGGCGCGCCGATGCTCCGCCTGCGCGACCGGCTGCTGCCTCTCGTTTCGCTGCGCAGCGCGCTGGGCACGTCCGACGCAGCGTTCGGCAGGGGGGCGATCGTCATCGTGTGCCAGAGCGAAGGCCGGAGCGTCGGCATCGTAGTCGATGGCGTCGAGAAAACGCAGGAGATCGTCGTCAAACCGCTGGGCAAGTGGACGAGTGGCGTCGGCATCTACGCCGGTGCCACGATCCTGGGCAACGGCGACGTATCGCTCATCCTCGATCTACCTGGGCTGCTGAGCAAAGTCGCCATCCGAGACGACGCGGCCGAGCAGGTCGCCGAGCCAAGCGGAGACGAGCGCGCCGGTACGCGCCGCGCCATCCTCGTCGGAGCCGGGCACCGCCGCCTCGCCCTGCCACTCGAACGGGTGCTGCGGCTCGAAGAGGCCGACGCCTCGGACCTGACCGAACTGGGCGGCCAGGAAGTCATCCCCTACCGCGGCGGCATCCTGCCCCTGGTGCGCGTGAGCGAGCGCGACGCGTCTAAAGAACGCCTCGACCTGGTCGTCTGCCGCCACGCCGATCAGACGTTTGGGCTGGTCGTCGACAGCGTCCACCAAGTCGACGACGTGCCACACGCCAGCCAGGCCTACGACGACGAGTCGGCCGAGGGCGCCGTTTTGTCTAACGGAACCGTCACCGAGTGGCTCAACCTGCCCGCGCTGGCGTCGGGGTGCCGGGTTCGCTACGACGAGGCGCTGACGCTCAACTGACAGACTTCTTCTGATCCAATCTCACTCGCGCCGCGGTAAGCGCGATCGCGTACCGCCTCCTACGACCTCTCTCCCACTCCGCGCCTCCCCTCCTTCGATGCCATGCAATGCTGCACTTTCAAAATCGGAACCCACCACTTCGGACTCGACGTGCTCCACGTTCAGGAAGTTTTGCGCGCCCAACCGATCACACCCGTCCCGCTGGCCGCTGCCACGATTGCAGGCCTGCTCAACCTGCGGGGTCAGATCATCACGGTTCTCGACCTGCGCACCCTGTTCGGGCTCGCAGGCACGACAGACCTCGCAGCGGCTCTCAACGTCATCATGCCCAGCGCGGAGGGCACCGTCAGCCTGACCGCGGACGCCATCGGTGACGTGCTGCACGTCGACCTGGACGAACTCGAACCGCTGCCCGGCAACACGCCGCCCGACCTGCGCCCGCTGCTTTCGGGCGTATGCGTTCGCGAAGAGCGACTCTACCTCGTCTTGGACGCGCAAAAGGCCCTTGCCCACATTCTCGAAGCCGTCACGAGCGCGTGACCCAGCCGATTTCTACCTCTGATGCTATGACACCCCGCACCGTCCTGATCGTCGATGACTCCGTCGTGATGCGCCGCTTCGTCCAAGAGGCGCTGCGCGGCGTGCCCGAACTGCGCGTCGAGACGGCCGCCGACGGGCAACTCGCGCTCGACCACATCGCCCAGTCGCAGCCCGACGCCATCGTGCTCGACGTCGAGATGCCCAACGTCGACGGGCTGGGTGTTTTGCGCGAGCTCAAAGCCCGTGGCTTAGGCATGCCGGTCATCATGTTCAGCACGCTGACCGAGCGGGGCGCCCAAACGACGCTCGACGCGCTGGCCCTTGGCGCCGTCGACTACGTGCCCAAGCCAACCGGGGCGGGCAGCCTGCAAGAGTCGCTCAAGGTGGCGCGCGGCGAACTCGTGCCCCGGCTGCGCGCTCTGCTCAAGCTCGACGCGCCGGCGCCCGCCCCCACACCGCGCTTCGTCCCATCGTCGCGTCCGGCGCCGCGCATTGAGCGTGCTCCGCTCGTCCGTCCGGCGCCCGCCGCCGCGCTGCGCACGTCCAACCGCGCGCCCGTCGCACCAACGCCGCGCGCGGCGGCAGGCGCCCGAGTCAACCTGATCGCCGTCGGCGTGTCGACCGGCGGACCCCAGGCGCTCGACGTGTTCGTGAGCGGACTGCCGAGCGACCTAGCCGCACCCATCGTGATCGTGCAGCACATGCCCGCCCAGTTCACTGCCGCACTCGCCAACCGGCTCAACGCCAAGACGCCGCTCCACGTCGCCGAAGCCTATGAGGGAGCCGTCGCCGCGCCGGGCACGATCTGGATCGCGAGGGGCGACTTCCACACCGAGGTCGCGCGCGAGGGAGGCGATATCGTCTTGCGCCAGCATCAGGGCGAGCGCGTCAACTTCTGCCGCCCCGCCGTCGACGTGCTGTTCGCGTCGGTCGCTCGTCATCTGCCCGAGCAGGCACTCGGCTTGGTCTTGACCGGCATGGGACGGGACGGGACCCAAGGCGCCATCGCGATGAACAAGAGCGGCTGCCCGATCATCGCCCAAGACGCGGAAACGTGCGTAGTCTATGGCATGCCCCGATCCGTCGCCGAGGCAGGCGTCGTGAGCGAGGTGCTGCCGCTGCCTTCGATCGCCGCACGCGTGTCGGCGCTCGCCGCGCGCTCGGCCGTTCCTCACTTCGCCTGACGCCGCCTCCGGTATGCTCCGCACCCTGTCCCCCTCTTCGCCGCGCGACTCGCTAACTCAGGCCGAGTTCGAGTACGTCCGCGTGCTGCTCTACGAGCGGTCGGCGATGGTGCTCGAACCGCACAAGCAGTATTTGGTCGAGTCGCGGTTGGGGCCGATCTGCCAGTCGCAAGGCTTCGGCGACACGCACGCGTTTCTGTCGCGGATGCGCTCGGACCGAGCGTTGCAGGACGCGTTCGTCGAAGGCATGACGATCAACGAAACGTCGTTCTTCCGCGACGGTCACCCGTTCGCCGCGATGCAGCGCCACCTGCTGCCCCAGATCGTCCAGCGGCGCCAGCAGTCGCGCCAAATCAACATCTGGTGCGCGGCGTGTTCGAGCGGGCAGGAGCCCTACTCGGTCGCGATGCTGATCCGCGATCACTTTTCGATGCTGAGCGGGTGGAACGTGTCGATCTACGCGACCGATCTGAGCAAAGCGATGGTCGCCCGGACGCGCGAGGGCGTCTACTCGCAGATCGAAGTCATGCGCGGCCTCAAACCGACGATCCTCGACCGCCACTTCGAGCAGAACGGCACGATGTGGCGCGTCCGTCCCGAACTCAAGCGGATGGTCAAATCCAAGCAACTCAACCTGACCGACGACTGGCCCGGCCTGCCCGAGATGGACCTCGTCCTGCTGCGCAACGTGCTCATCTATTTCGACGGCACGACCAAAGAGCAGATCTTGCACAAGATGACCGATCACGTCCGCGAGGGCGGCTATCTGATGCTCGGCGGATCCGAAACGACGTTTGGCATGCGCGGCGCGTTCGAGCGCGAAACGGCCGGGCGGACGGCGTTCTACGTTCGCAAGGCACAGAACCTGACGCCAGCGCACCGAGGCACGGGCGCGCGCTACACCTTCATGGGCTACGACCGACCGCTGGCGGCATAGATGCTAGCTCTCTGAATGCGCGCGCGGGGATCCCGACCACGGCGTCCCCGCGCGCACGCACGGCCAGCGTGAAATCAACCGTTAGGGATTAGCCAACTGGTCTGTGTGCTGAGTGCGCCGCTGAGCGACACGCGTGTCGTCCCTACGGGAGTTGGGTGGGCCGTTGGTGCGGGAGACAACGCGCCTATTTTGCGAGGCCTCCATCCCACCACCGATGCGTCCAATTTTCGCCGCCCTGCTCCTGCTGATAGCCGCCGTTCCGGCGCGCGCTCAAGACGCGATTCCCGCGTCCGACCTGGCCGCGCGCTACGCCGACGCGTCCGCCCGCATCACGGCCGCAGCCCTGGCCGACAGCGCCGCCTGGGAGCGCCTCGCCTATCTGGCCGACACGTTTGGCCCCAGGTTCAGCGGGACTCAGTCGCTCGAAGACGCTATCGACTGGATCTTGAGCGAGATGCAGGCCGACGGGCTCGAGCAGGTGAGAGGCGAGCCCGTCATGGTTCCGCGCTGGGTACGCGGCAACGAGTCGCTGCTGCTGATCCAGCCGCGCGGCGCCAAACTCGCCATGATGGGCCTGGGCGGCAGCATCGGCACGCCGGTCGAGGGGCTGGAGGCCGACGTGCTCGTCGTCGATTCGTTCGACGAACTCGAAGCGCGCGCCGCCGATGCCGTCGGCAAGATCGTGCTGTTCAACGCGCCGTTTACGACCTACGGGCAGACGGTTCAATACCGCGTCAACGGAGCCGTCCGGGCGGCGCAGGTCGGAGCGGTCGGATCCCTCGTACGGTCGGTCGCCTCGTCGAGCCTCTACACGCCGCACACCGGCACGAGCCGCTACGAAGAGGGCGTGCGCCAGATTCCGCACGCCGCGATCACGGTCGAGGACGCGCTGATGATGCGCCGAATGCAAGACCGCGGGCAGCCCGTTCGCGTCCGCCTGCACATGGACGCGATGACGATGCCCGACAGCCCATCGCGCAACGTCGTCGCCGAATTGCGCGGGACGACGTCGCCCGGCGAAATCGTCGTCATGGGCGGCCACATCGACAGTTGGGACGTGGGGACTGGAGCGATGGACGACGGCGGCGGATGCGTCGCGGCGTGGCAGGCACTCAAGCTGCTTCACGATCTGGGCCTGCGTCCGCGCCGGACGATCCGCGTCGTGCTGTGGACCAACGAAGAAAACGGAACGGCAGGCGGACGCGGCTACCGCGACGCTCACCTGGACGAACTCGACGACCACGTCCTCGCTATCGAAAGCGACGGCGGCACGTTCGCGCCGACCGGCTTCGGCATCACGGGCAAGCACGACGCCTACGTCCGGCTGCTCGGCATCGCGCCCCTTCTCCAGCCGCTCGTCGAAGGCGACGAACCGATCCGCAGAGGCGGCGGCGGCGCCGACATCGCTCCGATCATGCGCTACGGCGTGCCCGGCATGGGCCACCTGGTTGTGAATGATACCTACTTCGACTATCACCACACGCATGCCGACACGCCCGACAAGGTCGACCCGCGCGAATTGGCCCGCAACGTCGCCGTGATGGCGATCATGGCCTACGTCGTCGCCGACATGCCCGAGCGTTTGGAGCGCGACTACGTGACGCCGGGCCAGTGAGCGGGCGCATCGCCGTCCGAAAAGACGCGCGTCTGACCGACCTCACCGGCGGTTTCATCGAGGACTTCGAGCGCTGCTACCAAGAGCAGGTGACGGACCTCGCAGCGTATGGATTCGCTCAAGAGATGGTCGAACTCATCTACTTCGACGAGTGGATCGCGTACGGCTACGATCAAGACGAGGGCTTCGCATACGTCAATCGGCCCGAGCGCATAGACGACGCCGATCCCTACACGTGCATTCGGCTGCTCGTCTTCGTCCACCGCATGGACTATTGGATGCATGACATCGGCGGCGAAGCGTGGCGCGAGGTGACGCTCAACGGGTTCGTGTTTCGCGTGCTCTCCCGCCTGAATGAGTTCGTAGACGAGCGAGCGCCCAACCACCTGAGCGACCGCTCTTGCCTGGACGACTTGCGGTAGGCGCGGCGATCACCCAAAACGACGCAAACGCGAAACGCCTCCCGTACCATCGGCACAGGAGGCGCTAGAAGACGAACCGGCAGCTTAGAAACTGACGCCGACGCGGATCATGAACGCGCTCAGCTTGGCGCCGTCGTCGACCGAGAGGTCGGTCCTGTCGCGGACGAAGTCCTCGGCGATGCCGTCGAGTCCGAACTGGTAGCGCACTTCGAGGTGCGGCTTGAACGGCATCAAGGGCACGCCGATGTCCGTCCCGATGCCGACCGATCCGGCGACGGTGAAGTCTTTGGCGTCCAGATCGTCGCCGCTCTGGTTGGCGATGCGGAAGACGGGGCCTGCGCTGATGTAGGGCTGGACGAGCGGCAGCATGACGCGGTAGCGCAGATCGACCGGGATCTCGATCAGGCTCAGGTCTGCCTTGATGATGCTCTCGCCCACGCTTGCGCCTACGCCCTCGACCGTGAGTTCGCCCGCGCTGACGTAGTAGATGCCGGGGCGAATGCCGACCGGGCCGAGTGCGAGGTCGGCATAGACGCCGATGTGATAGCCCGTCGCGCTGTCGAACGTGCCCTCGCCGTCGTTGCTGGTGAACTGGACGTCCGAATAGCTGTCGAAGTTGACGCCGCCCGCGACGCCGAACTTGACGAACGGTACCTGAGCCGAGGCCGCAGGGACGAGGGTGAGCGCGAGGAGGGCCACGAGGCCGAGGAGACGATTCATGTCGAGCAGATGGGTGACGGAGCGAGAGTGTGAGGCGCCAAAGGTAGCGCGTTCCGGGTCAAGGCGCATGTAACGCAGTCGGAGTAACAGGCGCGCTGTTACCGCGTGGTAACACGACGCGCGCGCCTTCTCTCAATCTGCTTCGCACGGGGCAGCGGGCGCTCGCAACCTGGACTGGAACGCTCGGTTCGCAACGCCCACCCACCGCACGACGCATGAAAATCGGCATCACCTGCTATCCCATCTACGGCGGCTCGGGCGTCGTCGCGACCGAGCTGGGCAAGGCGCTCGCGGCGCGCGGCCACGAGGTCCACTTCATCTCCTACCAGATGCCGTTTCGGCTGGGCCACGTCTCGGAAAACGTGTTCTTCCACGAAGTCAACACGACGACCTATCCCGTCTTCGAGCACCGCCCCTACACGCTCACGCTCACGAGCAAGATGGTCGACGTGGCGCAGCATTACGACCTGGACGTGCTCCATGTGCACTACGCGATTCCGCACGCCACGAGCGCCGTCCTGGCTCGCCAGATCTTGCAAAAGAAGGGGCTGTGCGTCCCCGTCGTGACGACGCTGCACGGGACCGACATCACCCTCGTCGGGCAAGACCCGAGCTTTGCGCCCGTCGTCACGCACTCGATCAACGAGTCGGACGGCGTGACGGCGGTCAGCGAGTACCTGCGCCGCGAGACCTGCGATCACTTCGACGTAACGACCCCGATCGAAGTCATCCCCAACTTCGTCGACATCGAGCGCTTTCGGAGGCAGAACAAGCAGCACTTTAGGACGGCCCTCTATCCCAACGGCGAGAAGATTCTGGCGCACGTGAGCAACTTCCGTCCGGTCAAGCGCGCCGGAGATACGGTCCGCATCCTGGCCCGCCTGCGCGAACTGGGCGAACCCGTCAAACTGCTGCTCATCGGCGACGGTCCGGACCGACCGCCGACCGAGGCGCTCGCCCGCGAACTGGGCGTCTACGACGACGTGCGGTTCCTGGGCAAACAAGACCCGATCGAAGAGCTGCTCTCCATCGCCGACGTGTTCCTGTTGCCGTCCGGAAGCGAGACGTTTGGGCTGGCGGCGCTCGAAGCGATGGCGTGCGGCGTTCCGGTCGTCTCGTCGGACATCGGTGGACTGCCCGAAGTGATCGTCGACGGCGAGAGCGGCTATCTGTGCCCGCTGGGCGACGTCGAGGCGATGAGCGAGCGCGTCCGGCATCTGATCTCGGACGACGCGCTCCACGCCCGCATCGCCGCGGGAGCCGAAGCGCGCGCCGAGCACTTTCGGATTGAGCGCGTCGTTCCGCTCTACGAGGCGCACTACAGGTCGGTGATTGAAACGCGAATGGCCGCGCCGTGCGCGTGACGGGGTGACGCGTTGCGGACGAGTTGCACTACGCGCAGTGGTCCAACCACACTCGGGCGTTGTACTCTCTCGCCCTTAGCGCTCCCAGCTGCCCCTACTCGCCGCACCATGTCCACCGCCCCTCCGCTCTTCGGCAGCCTGGAAACGGGCGGCACCTCGTGCGCCTGCGCCGTCGGCGACGGACTGGGCCGGATCACGCGCTTCGTCCAGTTCGCCACGGCGACGCCCGACGACACCATCAAGCGGGCGCGCGCTTTCTTCGCCCTGGAGCCCCACCTCGACGGACTGGGCATCGCCGCCTTCGGTCCGCTCGACCTCGACCCCGAGAGCGCCACGTTCGGATACGTGCTCGACACGCCCAAGCCCGATTGGCAACACGCCGACTTGGTGGGCGGTCTGTGCGACTTGGCTGCGGCTTCGCCTGTTTTGGCGACCGACGTGAGCGCAGCCGCCTACGGTGAACACCGCTTCGGATCGGCGCAGGCCGATAGAGCCGTCCTCTACGTCACCGTCGGCACGGGCATCGGCGGCGGGCTGGTCAACGACGGACAGATTTGGCAGGGCGCGTCGCACGCCGAGATGGGGCACCTCCCCGTCCGGCGGCGAGCCGGAGACACGTTCGCCGGAGCCTGCCCCTACCACGGCGACTGCCTCGAAGGCATGGCGTCCGGCGCCGCGATTCTGGCGCGCACCGGCATCCAGGCGCGCGACCTGAGCGACGACGATCCGGTTTGGGAGATCGTCGCCTACTACATCGGCCGGGCGCTCGCGACGTGGACCTACACGCTGATGCCGCACCGCATCGTGCTCGGCGGCGGCATCTCGCAGCGCCCGCGCGTGCTGAGCGGCGCGCGCGACCAGATGGCCCAGGCGATGGCGGGCTATGCGCTCACCCAAGCGTCCCATGATCCCACCACCTACGTCGTCCAGCCTGGACTGGGCAAGCGCTCGGGCCTGATCGGAGCGATGGCGCTGGCTCGAGTGGACTACCAGAAGCGCCACATCACCAGTCCGGACCGTGGGTCGCGCGCTGCGTAGGGCACGAAAAAGCCACCCTCTCAACCGAGCGGCGGCGCTATATTTCCGGCGTTCCCCTTCGCAGATCGCGCGTGCATGAGCTAAACGGCTACGGTATTCCCCTCCAGCATCGGCTGCACCGCCCGTTTCGCTCATGTCCCCTCTCCCCCGGAGCATTCGCCCTCTTGCTGCGCTACTCGCGCTAGCCGGCGTTCTGCTCTTCGCCGCCTGCGACGCCGACCCCGGCCAGCCCGACGCCATCGGCCGTCCGCCGGTGATTCGCGCGCTGTCCGTCAGCCCCGACAGCATCCGGATCGACCAGTTGCCGGTCGAGCAGATCGCAGACAGCATCGCGACGATCCCGCTCAACATCCTCGTCGACGCTACCGACCCCGACGGGCGAATCGAGTCGGTAGTCTTCGTGCTGCTCGACCGGACGCCCGGATCCGAGCCCGTCGGGGAGGCAGCGCTGGAGCGCGTCGAAGGCCAAGCCAGTCTGTACGGTGGCGCATTCGTGCTGCCGCTTCCCATCACGGCGCTGGGACGCTTCGGCATCCTCGTCTACGCGATCGACGACCAGGGGCAATCGGCATCGGCGCGGAGTACGTACGTCGTTGCCAACCCCATCCTCCGCTCGGCCCGGGCAACACCCGATCCGTTCATCACGGGGCGCGATTCGGTCCTGATCGTCTCAGCGACGGTCGTGCACCCGCGCGGCCTGGACGAGGTGCAGCAGGTATCGGTCACGCTGCCGGGAGCGTCCACGCCGTTTCCGCTCGTCGACACCGGTAGCGCGGACGCGGGCGACGCGACTGCGGGCGACGGCGTCTACTCTGCGCGCATCACGGTCCAGGGAGCGTTTGCTGTCGGCGATCTCGATCTGACGTTTCGCGCGTTCGAGCGCAGCGGCGCCATCAGCGACCCTGTCACTGTAACCATCACCGTGCAATGAGGCGTTCGTTTTTTCTGATCCTCCTGCTCGCCGCCACTCCCGCCTGGAGCCAGCGCACCGTCGGCAGCGTCGACGCGCAGTCCATTGAGCGCAACCGCGTCGGCGTCTTGGAGGCGGGCGGCGGGCGGCTGTGGATCGGCTCCGGGCTGGTCGGTACCGCCGATGGCGGACGCACGTTTCGGGCGCCCGCCATCGACAGCCTGCGTTTCGGCAGCGACCGCGTCTCGGCCCTGAGCGTCGTGGGCGACACGATCTGGGCCGGGCTTTCGTTCACGACCGAGACGACCCAGGGCCTGCGCGACGCTGCCTCGGGCCTGACCGTTTCGCGCGACGGCGGGCGCACGTGGACGCTGCTGCCCTCTCCGCTCGACGCGCCGTCCGACACCGCCATCGTCTACGGCGATCCCAACCGAACTCCGCTGCCCGCCGTCCCCTTCGTCGCCGCTGTCGGAGCGCCGCCGGTCGGGATCCACTACGATCCGCCGTCCCAGACGCTGTGGCTGGCCGCGTTCAGATCGGGCCTGCGCCGCAGTGACGACGGCGGGCGCACATTCGAGCGCGTCGTTCTGCCGCCCGACGATCTGAGCAGCATCGCACCCGAAGATCCGTTCCTCTTCCCGATCGTCTCGCCGCGCACGACCCAAGACACGCTGGGCAGCTTCAACTTTTGGGCCTATGACGTACTCGTCGACGAGGCGGGCGACGTGTGGGCGGCGACTGAAGCCGGTCTCAACGTCTCGCGCGACGGCGGACTGAGCTGGCGCCGGTTTGGCGAAACCGAGGGGCTCTCAGGCGATCAGGTGACGACGATCGCCGAGCAGCAGACGGACGGCCGCAACCCGATCTGGGCGGCGACCGGTCCGCCCGGTCGTCGGCAGTCGACGGGGCAGCGTGGCCTGACGGTCACGCGCGACGGCGGCGCCACGTTTGAGGTCGTCGCCGCTGGGGAAAGCGTCAACGCGATCGCGTTCGACGGGCCACGTATCCTGCTCGCCGGGCAGAGCGGCCTGCTCGTCTCGGACGACGACGGCCGCACCTTCCGCGCGCAGCGCAGTTTCTTCGATCCCACGCGGCCTACAGATCCCGTCTCGCCCGACGTGCGCGTGCTGTCGGTCGCAGTCCAGGGCGGCTTCACGTGGGTCGGGACCGACGAAGGCCTGTTCCGCACCGACGACCCGACGCTCCAGACGTGGACCCGCTTCCGCGTCGACGTGCCGCTCACGGCCGACCTGTCCGATCCGCGCCAGATCAGCGTCGACACGTACGCCTATCCCAATCCGTTTTCGCCTGCGAGCGCACGCCAGGTCCGCATTCGTGTCGGCTCAGGCACCACGCGCGTTCGGCTGTTCGACTTCGGCATGCAACTCGTCCGCACCCTCACGCCCGACCAGCAGGCAGGCGACGGGCTCGAAGCGCTATGGGACGGCCGCGACGAGGCGGGCTACCGCGTGCCCAACGGCGTCTATCTCTACTCCGTCGACGGCGGCGGCGATGGACGCGGCAAGATTCTGGTGATCCAATGACGTCGACGTTTAGCCAAGCCCACCCTCCGTCATCCCCACAGACGCGCCCGGAATCCATCCACAACCCATCGCACGTGGGCTCCACTCAACTTTACTTCTCGTCATCCTCGCGAACTCGGGGGTCCAGGAGATCCGTCTCGCCAGCATGCACCTCTCAGTCGTTTGGCGAGTCGACGGGACTTGGAAAGCTGGTGTGGCTCTCTGCCTCCGCAGGAATGACGGGTAAGACATCAGTGCCTTCGCCCTTCCGATTACTCGCCTTTCTGACCGCCGTCCTCCTCTTGGCCCCGTCCGCGCTGGCCCAAACCGGTGCGTTCAGCCGGATCGGGTTCGGCGCGCGCGGGATCGCGATGGGCAGCGCGGGGACGGCCGACGGCAGCGGCTTTGGAATGCCGCACTACAACCCGGCGCTGACGCCGTTCGTCGGCCGCCAGCACGTCGAAGCGTCGACGGCGCTGATGACGCACGACCGGGAGATCCAGTATCTGCAAGTCGGCGCGTCGCTTCCGCCGCGTGCGGGCGTGGCGGCCGGTCTGACGCGCGGAGCCGTGACCGGAATCGACGGGCGCGACGAGAGCGGCTTTCCGACCCAAACGTATCAGACCGAGGAGTATCACTTTTTCCTCGCGTTCGGCATCCGCGTGGGCGACCGGCTGACGGGCGGACTGGCAATGCAGATCTTCCGCTCCCAACTCTTCGACGACCTCGATCCCGGACTCTCGATCGGCATCGACCTGGGCCTGCTCTACCAGGCGACGCCCCGCCTCGCGATCGGACTCGTCGCCGATGACCTGCTGGGCAAATACACCTACGAGGGCGGATCGGCGGGCGGACTGGTCGGCGGCACGACCACCAGCGACGCCTTTCCGACGCGCTTGCGGCTGGGCGCCAGCTACACGCTGGGCGACTCGCTGAGCGGTACGACGCAGATCGTCGCCGATGTCGAGGCGCGGTTTTCTGACCGCGAGTTCGTCCGCTATCAGACTGTCATTCTGGGCGGCGAGCCGCAGCGCCGGGCCATCGTCACCGAGCAAACGAGCGCTGACGTGTTCGCCCGCATCGGAGCCGAGCACACGTTCGCGCGCTATCCGCTGAGCCTCCAGGCAGGCGTCGACGGGCTGGGCGTCGACGGGCTGGGCCTGGACACGGTGCGTCCGAGCGCGGGGTTTGCTGTCGAGCAGGTTGCGGGCTCGATCGTGCTGCGCCTGCAATACGCGGCTCGGCTGGAGTCGTACGGACAAGGCCTGATGCACCTGATCACGGTCCGCGCGCTGCTGTGAGGCCAGCCGTTTCGTGTTCAGAATGCGGCGAAGCTGTCTGACTTCCAGCAGCAGCGCGGGATCGGCTGCTTCTGTCGAAAGAGCTGGGCGCTACGTTCCGGCAGGCCTGCGAGCGGTGCGGTGCCGTCGAGACCTGCCACGCCGACGAGGTCCAAGCGTCGAATGAGCGACGAGAGTTCTGGGCGCTGGTGCTGCCAGTCGGCGGCGGCGGTGAGCCTGATTCTCGTGTCGTGACGTGCGGCTTGTCTTTTCGCGCACGTCACCCGTCAGCGACGTTCCAGGCGCAGCGGTAGCGGCACCGTGCGCCGACGACGGCGTAGGCTCTGCCCTGCTCACCGCCCGACTGCTTGGAACTGCCCCGCACCGCTCCCCCGCCGCATCGCCCGGCCTACGCCCTGCCGCCGCGCGTGCGGACGCCCGAGCGGATCTGGCTGCACGTGCTGCTCTTCGTCCTCACGTTTGCGTGCGTGACGCTGTCGGGCATGATCTGGACGGCGCGCGAGACGGCCTACGCGCGAGACGCGTGGACGACGATCGACTGGCTCGGTCTCTCCATCGGCCCGACGGCGCTGCTGGATGGGCTGCGGTTCTCGGTCCCGTTTCTGCTTTTCCTGGGCGTACACGAGATGGGGCATTACGTCGCCGCACGCATCCACGGCATCGACACATCGCCGCCTTACTTCATTCCACTGCCACTCGTCGGGATCGGCACGCTGGGCGCCGTGATCCGCATAAGGGAGCCCATTCCGACGACGCGTAAACTGTTCGACGTGGGCGCGGCTGGTCCGCTGGCAGGCTTCATCGTCGCACTAGGGATCCTGCTCTACGCTCTTGCCACGCTGCCGCCGCCGACGTACCTGCTCGACATGCCGGGGCACGACGCTATCAACGCATACATCGCGCAGAACGGAGCTTTTCCGCCGATGAGCAGCTTGGAAGGCACGCCGCTCGCCATCGGTCCGACGCTGCTGGTGTCGCTGCTGACGCCGCTGTTCGACCACGTGCCGCCCGCCTACGAACTCTATCATTATCCGACGCTCTTCGCCGCGTGGCTGGGGCTGTTCTTTACCGCTCTCAATTTGCTACCCGCCGGACAGCTCGACGGCGGGCACGTCACGTACAGCCTGTTCGGCGCCGCGCCGAGCGGTCGCGTTGGCCCGGCTGACGGTCGCCGCTCTCGTCGTGCTCGGCACGCTGGGACTGGCGCCCGGACTGCTGGTGATGCTGCAAGAGTGGCACGGGCTGGCGGGCGTCCTGCTCTGGCCGATTCTGGGCGGACTGCTCTACTGGTTCTCGCTCCGCGTCTTTCCGCGACGACCAGATGCTCCAACTGGTGTTCGGCGGCGGAGTACTGATCCTGGCGGCGGTCGTCCTCTTCCTCGCCCCGGACGTGGCGCGCTACGGATACGGATTCTGGCTGTTCTGGGCGTTCCTGATCGCCCGCTTCATCGGCATCGAGCATCCGCCCGTCTACGTCGATCAGAAGCTGACGCCGGGCCGACGCATCCTCGCGTGGACGTGCGTCGCGTTGTTCATCCTGTGCTTCAGCCCCCAACCCTTCTATGGCGGCTGACGACGAAACGCCTCACCACGCCGTCGTCCCCACAGACGACGGCGTCCCGACGCTGCACAGCGCGCGCTATGGACAGACGTACGGCTCGACCGGCGGCGCATGGACCGAGTCGCGCCACGTGTTTCTCGACGGAACGGGCGTCTGTGAGCAGCTAGCGGCGGGCAAACCGTCTCGCGTGCTCGAAGTCGGGTGGGGAACGGGCCTCAACTGGTGGACGACGGCGCAGCACGCCCACGCGAACGGCGCAACCCTCGACTTCGTCAGCCTGGAAGCCGATCCAGTCCCCGCCGACGTGCTGCGTTCGCTCGACCTCTCCACCCGCGTCGGCCTGACGATGCCGACCGACGCCTTCTTCGCCGCCTACGAGGAAGCCATAGCGTCGCCCAACAACCCGTCGACACACCGCATTCCGCTCACGCCGGACATCGCTCTGACGCTGCACCTCGGCGACGCACTGTCGGCGGATCTGCCGGGCGAGTGCGACGCCGTCTACCTCGACGCGTTCAGTCCCGATGCCAATCCCGAGTTGTGGACTGTCGCGTTTCTGAACCGACTGCGGGCCGCTCTGTCCCCAGGCGGAGTGCTGGCGACTTATTCGGCCAAACGCAGCGTGCGTGACGCACTGGCCGAAGCCGGATTCGAGGTCGAGCGCCGTCCCGGTCCCCCAGGCAAGCGGCACGTGGTGCGTGCGCGGAATCCCGAGTTCTTGGGATAGCTAGCTTCTCGTGCATCGGATAGGTTGAGCCATCCTCTCCCTGCTTCCGCACCGATGCGCTTCTCCCTCCTACTCCTCTCCCTGTGCATTTCGCCGACGCTCTCGGCGCAAATCGTATGGCAAACCGATGTGCTCGGCGAAACGGCCGAAGAACTGCTGCTCGCTCCCGACGGGTCGCTGATCCTGATCGGCAACGGGCCTCAGGTCGGCGCGGCCACCAACTACCTCGACCTGTACGTCACCGCGTTCTCTGCGGCGGGTGATAGTTTGTGGCGCTATACGCTTTCGAGCGAGGGCAACGGCGTCGAATCGCAGGACGCGGCTACGGACGCTGTCGTCGCGCCGGACGGAAGCATCTTGGTGTCCGGCTACCTGAATTACCGCACGAGCCAGGCCGTTTTCGCGAAACAAGGCGTCGTGGTCAAGCTGTCGGCGTCGGGCGAGGAAGTGTGGCAGTACGTGTTCGGCGAGGAGGGCAACGTGGAGGACGTGGCGCTGGCGGCTCGGCTGGCTCCGAACGGCGACGCGCTGGTCTTCGGCACGACCGGCGGGCCGAGAGATGAACTGTTTACGCTGCTCCGCCTCAACGGCAGCGACGGCTCACTCGTCTGGCGCACCGACTACGACGCGTCGCCGGACGGTCAGGACCCACAGTACGTCGGCATGGTGCTGACGGACGATGGCAAGCTGATCGTCCACGCCAGCGTACCCGTCGAGGTGTTCGGCAACAACTCGATCCCGGCGCCCGCCGTCTTCGTGTTCGATCTCGGCGGAAAGCTCGAGGCATCGCAGGTGTTCGACGCCGCCCCGGACCGCAAGGGCGAGACCTGGGGCGGCGGCATAGCGACCGACGGCACGTCCCTCTTCGCCACCGGCCAACTCCCTCCTAAAGCCTTCGGCGAGAAGTCCCCCAGCACGTTCAGCCGGTACGGCACCGACGGCACGCGGTCCATCGACACGGTCATCTTTCCCGACAGCAGTTGGACGCTGAATCAAGGCCACACGCTCATGGAGGTCGATGCCCAGCGGGCGAGTATGGATCGCCGGGACGATCGGCGGTTTGTTCGAACCTGGTGAGCGCGTGCTCATCGTCTACGAAAACGACACCTTTCGGCTGGTCGACCGAGCGCCCATAACGGGACAGGGTATCGCCGATCTCGCCGTCGACGCGGACGGGTTCGTCTGGCTGGCCTATCACAACCGGAACGGTAGGATAAGCGATCTACGCGTCGAGCAGTTTGCGCCGTCGGGCCAGAAGTTGTGGCAGCACGACCTGCCCGGCGCTCAGTTCGGCGGCCCGTTCGGAGGAAACCAGCAGTTTTGGAACGGCGGAGCGTCCGAAGTCTCCCTGCTGCCTGCCGGGCAGGAACGCGTGTACGTCGCCTACGAGTGGCGGACGAGTGTCCCGACGAACGCGCGACGGATGGGCGTGCTGCTGCTCGACCCAGCCCGGTCAACGTCGACGGAATCCCTCGTCGATCCATCCAGACTCAGACTCGACGCCCCATTGCCCAACCCGTCGGCGCAGTCGGCCCACGTCTCGCTGACGCTGAACGCACCCGCGCGTGTGACCCTCGCCGCCTACGACCTGCTCGGCCGACGCGTGGCCCTGCTCGCCGACGAGATGCTGCCCGCCGGACTGCACGAACGGACGCTCGACACGTCGGCGCTCTCCTCCGGCAGCTACGTGCTGCGACTCAGTGATGGCGCGTCGTCCCACACGCAGATGCTCATCGTAGCGCGGTAAGCCTGCGGACGCAACATCGCGCCGGGGCGGTTCGTGAGACGATGAACCGACCTCTTCTTCTGCCGCCATGTCCGACGTCATCTACACCTTCCCGATCATCAGTCTGGGCAACCGCATCTCAGTCACCGACGGCGACGGGAACGCGCTCTATCACGTCAAGCAGAAGCTGTTCAAACTGCGCGAGTCGATCCGCGTAGAGTCGGCAACTGCTGGCCCGTCGTTCCAGATCGACGCCGACCGGATGCTCGACTTCTCGGCGTCGTACACGATCACGACCGACGGGGGACGCGTGCTCGGCAGTGTGAGGCGCAAGGGGATGCGGTCGCTGTGGAAAGCGCACTACGAGATCTACGCCGGGGACATGCTGCTCGCCACGCTGAGCGAGACCAACCCGATGGCCAAAGTCGCCGACGGCCTGTTCGGGCAGATCCCGGTCTTGGGCATGTTGTCCGGCTACGTGTTCCACCCCGCCTACGCCGCCGTCCGCCCCGATGGCGACGAGATGATGCGTGTCGCCAAGCAGCCCGCGCTTCTCGAAGGCCGCTTCATCGGCACCGAGCGCGACGACATGGAGCCCGCCGAGCGGACGATGCTCCACATGGGAGTGCTGACGATGCTGCTGATGGAACGGGCGCGCGGCTGAGCAGAAGCGAGGACGCTATCTTGCCCACTGCCACCCGAACACCGCGCCGATACCACACCGCTACGCTCCTCTCCCGCTAGCCGACCGCAATGCTCCAAGAGCAAAGCCGCCTCTTTCAGCGCATTTTCCTGTTCACCGACTTCGCGCTCGTCGCGCTGGCGTGGCTGCTCGCGTACGGAACACGCTTCGTGCTCTTCCCCTCGCTGGCGGAGTACTTGCCCGGCGTGCCCGCACCTGATGCCGCCCGATGTTTCTGCCGCTGGACGCGTACCTGTGGCTGCTCCCGTGGGCGATGCTGGCGTCGAGCCTAGTGTTCTGGCTGTCGGGACTCTACGCGCAGGAGCGGGCGATTCGGTTTCTGCGGCTGGCCTACAGCGCGCTCAAAGCCAGCGCGCTGGCGCTCGTCGGCGTGGCGGCGATGGCGGCATTTTACCGCGAGTTCTCGGTCTCGCGGCTGTTTCTGATGCTGTTCGCCGTCTACCTCGCCCTGTTCCTGACCGGCGCGCGGCTCGTGATCTACTACTGGATGCGGCGGATGCGGGCCAAGGGCAAATACCGACGCCGCGTGCTGATCGTCGGCGCCGGAAAGGTCGGTCACCATCTGGCGCGGGCGTTTCGGGCGTATCCGTGGATGGGCTTCGAAGTGGTCGGCTTCCTGGACGACGTCAAAACGGACGAGGAGATTTTGGGCACGACCGACCAAGCCGCCGCCGTCGTCGACCGGATGGAGGCCGAGGGAAAGCCTGTCCGCTACGTCTACATCGCTCTTCCGCTGCGCGCCGCGACCGTCATCGAACGCGTCACGAGCGACATGAGCGAGCGTCTGGCGCACGTCTGCCTCGCCCCCGACCTGCTGGGCTTCACCGCCCTCAACGCCCGCGTCTCGGACATCGACGGCATGCCGATCATCCACCTGATCGACGAGGTGCCGCTGCGCCTGACGTGGGTCGCCAAGCGGCTGGTCGACATCGGGTTTAGCGCTGCTGTGTTGCTGATCGGCTCGCCTTTTCTGCTCGCCATCGCACTGTCCGTCAAGCTGACCTCGCCCGGTCCGGTCTTCTACCGCCAGGAGCGCATCAGCCTCAACGGGCGACGGTTCGGTATGCTCAAGTTTCGGTCGATGCGGACCGATCAGTCGGGCGATGTGAACCTGCTCACTCAGGCTAACGACCCGCGCGTGACATCGGTCGGCCGCTTCATCCGCCGGACGAGCCTGGACGAGTTGCCGCAGTTTTGGAACGTGCTCGTGGGCGACATGTCGGTCGTCGGTCCGCGCCCCGAACGCACGTGGGTCGTCGAGGAGATGCGCTCGCAGATTCCGCGCTACATCCTCAAGCACAAAGTCCCGGCAGGCATCACGGGCTGGGCGCAGATCCACGGCTGGCGCGGCGACACGAGCCTGGAGAAGCGCATCGAATACGACCTGTGGTACATCCAGCACTGGAGCCTCAAGCTCGACATCAAGATCATGGTGATGACGGTGTGGAAAGGGCTGGTGGCGCGCAACGCGTATTGAATCGATCGGCGTGTCAGGATGCAGGATTCTGCGCGATGTACCTGCGGATGGGATTCAGCGCCCGTTCGCTGCGGATCACGTGGTCGTGGAACCGCGGTTGCCACCCAAACGAAGGATCGATGTGCCGTGCGGCGCGGGTGACGGCGGATTTGTACGACCCGACGATGTTGCCCAACGTCGGCGTGTGTAGCGACGGGGCATGCCCCGTCGCTACTACGGATTCTGCGTCATCCGCACCGATCTCAATCACCGCATGTACGTGGTTCGGCATCACGATACGCGCGTCCAAAATGGCGCGCGGGAAATGATTGGGAATCGCCATCAGGTATTCGTGCGCAATACACCCCACAGCGCTCAGCCCCACCAGCCCACCCCGAACATCGCCAAACAGAAGCCGCCGGTCCGCGCAAATAGTCACGAAATACCAGCCAGGCGACGCATAATCGTACCCTGCCAAACGGCGCGACCGACGATGCGTGACAAACCAATCGAAGAGCGACATGAGAACGGAGGCAAGTGTCCACACACAGACCCGTAGCGGCGTTACATGTAACGTCGCCTTCCAACATCGTATCACAGCACTTCATTTCTCGCCAAAGACTCAACTGCGCGCCGTCAACCCTTCGCGCGCGGAGAAGTATGCTGCGGTATGATCCAGCTATTCAACGCGTCGCTCGCCTTTGGTGGGCGCCAGATTCTCGACAACGCCTCGTGGTCGCTCCGCGCGGGCCAGCGCATCGGACTCGTCGGCCCCAACGGCGCCGGTAAGACGACCTGCCTGCGCGTGCTTATGCAGCGCCAACCGCTCGACGGCGGCACGCTTGACATTCCCGGAGGCACGACGTTGGGCTATCTCGAACAGGACACGCAGGAAGCCGATAGGGGCCTGTCGGTCTTGGACGAAGCGATGCGCGCCTTCGATCAGGTGCTGACGCTGCAAAAGCGCGAAGTCGAGCTGACCGACGCGTTGGAAGCCGCAACTGACCACACGACGGACGCCTACGACACGCTGCTCCACGACCTGGACCACGTCCACACGCGACTGATCGCGCTCGACGCCCACACCGCCAAGCCGCGCACCGAAGCCGTGCTGACCGGCCTGGGCTTCGACCCGGCCGACCTGGACCGTCCGATGAAGACGTTCTCGGGCGGATGGAAAATGCGCGTCGCCCTGGCGCGCCTGCTGCTCCAGCGCCCCGACTTCCTGCTGCTCGACGAGCCGACGAACCACCTCGACATCGACTCGATCGACTGGCTTGAGACGTACCTCAAAGGCTATCCCGGCGCCGTCGTCGTGGTCTCGCACGACCGCTACTTTTTGGACCGCATGGTGACGCACACCGTCGAGCTCATCCAGGGCAACGTGACCGAATATGCGGGCAACTACGCATTCTACCTTGAGGCGCGCAAAGAGCGGCGCGAGTTGCAGAAGTCGGCGTATGACAACCAGCAGAAAATGATCGCCGACACCGAGCGGTTCATCGAGCGGTTCAAGGCCAAGGCGAGCAAGGCCAAGCAGGCGCAGAGTAGGGTCAAGCAGCTCGAAAAACTGGAACGCATTACGGCTCCGCCCGAAGAAGCCGCAACGGTCCACTTTCGCTTTCCCTCGCCTCGCCGGTCGGGGCGCGACGTGCTCAGCCTGGACCGATTCAGCAAGACGTATCAGTCGGCCGAGGGGCCGGTTGAGGTGTTCAAGAACGCCGATCCCCTGGTGCTCGAACGCGGCGACAAAGTGGCGCTGATCGGGCCCAACGGCGCGGGCAAGTCGACGCTGGCCCGGATGCTGCTGGGCAGTGAGCCGTTCGAGGGCAACCGGGCGATGGGCTACAACGTCGACCTGATGTACTTCGCGCAGCACCAGGCCGACACGCTCGACCCCAGCGACACGATTTTGCAAAGCCTGCAAGCTGTCTCGCGCGGGCACAGCGAAACCGAACTGCGCAGCTTGGCTGGCGCGTTCCTGTTCAAGGGCGACGACGTGCACAAGCCGGTCCGCGTGCTTTCGGGTGGCGAGAAGAGCCGCGTAGCCCTGGCTCGGACGATGCTCTCGCCTGCCAACCTGCTCATCCTCGACGAGCCGACGAACCACCTCGACATGGCGTCGATCGCGGTCCTGGTCGAGGCGCTGCAGCAGTATCAGGGCACGTTCCTCGTCGTCTCGCACGACCGTCACTTTCTGGACCAGCTGGCGCAGCAGGTGTGGCGCGTCGAGAACGGCAAGGTGCAAACGTTTGGCGGCACGTACGCCGAGTACCGCTGGGCGATGGAGCACGGCACGACCGGCAAGGTCCAAGGCCCGTCGACGGCGACTGATCCGTCGAGCGCGTCGACCAACGGCGCATCAAAAGCCTCCGCGCCAAAGCTCAAAGAGGACAAAGGAGGCCGGGGCGGCGGTCCCAAAACCAAGGAGCAGAAGCGGGCCGAAGCTGCTGCGCGCGCGGCAGGCAAGTCGGGCGGCTCGAACGGCTCGTCGAATGGAAGCGTCGCCAGGAGCGCTCCCGCACCCGGCACGAACGGCCTGAGCGGCAAGCAACTCGAACGGGCTCACGCCCAAGTCGAGGCCAAAATCTTGGAGAAAGAGACGGAGAAAGGCTTCTTGGAAACGCGGCTGGCCGCTCCCAACGCCTACGACGACCCGGACGCCGCCGCCAAACTTGCCTCGGACCACGCGGCGATCGTCGACGAACTCAAAGCGCTTTACGCCAAATGGGAGCAGACGGCCGAGCAACTCGCAGGCTGACGCCTCCCTCCCAAACCTGACAGGTCTCTAAAACCTGCCAGGTTTCCACTCCACCGCTCGCATGCGCCTCATTTCCGCCCTCGCTCTTCTCCTCGTTGTGGCAGGATGCGCGTCGACGCAGTCCGCGGACGACGCGCGCCCGTCGCATCTGCCGCTGGCCGAGTGGTTTGCGTCGACGGGGTCCGATGCGCCGCGCCTAGCCGCCCACCGCAGTGGTCCCGCTGCGGGGTATCCCGAAAACACGCTGACGACGCTGGAGCGGTCCGTTCGGCTGGGCGTGCTGCTGATCGAAGTCGACGTGCGCGCGTCGGCCGACGATACGCTGCTGCTGATGCACGACCGCACGCTCGACCGCACGACGACGGGCAGCGGAAACGTCGCCGATGCGCGCTGGACCGACATCGCGCCTCTGCGCCTGATCGACAACGACGGCGACACGACCGACGCCGTCACGCCGACGCTCCGGCAGGCGCTGCGCTGGTCGCGTGACCGCGCGATTCTGCAACTCGACCTGAAGCCCGGCGTCGGCTTCGACGCCGTCGTGCGCGTCGTGCGAGAGGAGGCGATGGAGCATCAGGTCGTCGCCATCGTCTACGAGCCGGACAGCCTGGGCGCCTATCTGCGCCGCGCTCCCGACATGGCCTACTCGATCCCCGCCCGGACACCTGACGACGTGCGGGCTACGCTTGCCCAGCCCGGCGCCATCGCCTCACGCATGATCGGCTTCGTCGGCGTCGGCCCGTCCTATGACGCCCAAGCCGTCGCTCTGCTTCGCCAGTCGGGCATCCGAGCCATCGGCGGCTACTTCGACACTGTCGCCGACCCTGACACCGTCGCCGCTCGGTTTACGCAGCTGGACATCGTCTCGATCGACGATCTGCCGGGCGGCGTCAATGGGCTGAGACGGGCGCGAGCTGCCGGATCGGTTCGGTAGATGTCGTCTATGATTCCGCCTTCGCCGCATCGGTTCTCTACGCGGTGAACCGGAATGTCTCGACGGCCGACGCGGAGCCGATGCGGTTCTTCGTCTCGAAAGCAAACGCCTTCAAGCTCGCCCTCTTGGTGCTAGCCATGATCGGCGCCAGCGTGGCCTGCGGCTGCCTGCCTGGGATAGCGCCAACGATAGTCGGCTGGATCGGTGTCGCGTTCTTCGGGGCCTGCTTCGTGGTGATCCTGAGTCGGTTTTGGCACCGCGGCGTGGCCGTCGAGATCAGCCTCGATAGCATCAGCGACTTTCGCAGCGGCCTGAGAGGCTGTCTAAAATCAAAATCTACCTCCTCTCAACCCTCTGAAGTTGTCGTCCCGGACCTGATCCGGGACCCAGGACGCTGAACACACCTCCCTGCCTGACGCAATTCGGTACTACGAGAGGGTTTCTGGATCCCGACTCGGGGGCCGGGACGACACAGCTAAAATCTTAAACAGCCTCTGAGTATTCCCTGGTCCCACGTGCGCGGCGTTTGGATCGCCGACGTTGCCGGGACGAGACTCTTGGCGCTCGATGTCGAGACGCCCGAGCGGTTCGCGACGCTCGGCGGATGGCGGCAGCGCGTCACCGTTTGGCTGTCCAGACTGAACAGAGCGACCGGGCTGCCTTCTGTTTCGATCTCCTTCCAAGAACTGACGCCGTCGCTCGGCGAGGCGTGGCTCTACATTGAACGCATCACAGAGCCGAGACCAACGCGCGAGGACGCGTAGACGCCGCGGTCTAGCGCTCCATGGCCGTCCTAGCGTCGCGGCGCAGGCCGATCAAGTAGGCGCTGCCACCAGCTTGCGGGTCGTCTTCTCCGGCGAGCAGATAGGTGTCGCCGAGCGCGACGGCAGAGCCGAAGAACGCGCTGCCCTGATCGGCTACTTGCACCGACTCCCAATCGGCCGACTGAGCGAAGACGTGGACGACGCGGTCGACGTTGGTGGTGCGGCCGATCTGCTCGTCGTAGGCGACGGCGGCGGCGTGGTAGCGGCCCAGCGTGATCTGGTGTCCGAAGCGTCCGCCCCGGTAGCGCGTCGGAGGCGACAGGCTGGCGATTTGATCGAATGACTCGGCGCCGTTCCACGCGAAGATGCGGGCTCGGCCGCGCTCGTCGCGCGCCTCGGGCTCTCCGATGGCGACGCGGTCACCTAGCGCGGCGATCGTCAGCGTCCGGCCGTCCAGACCGTCGACCGATCCAGCGGTCTGCCATCCCTGTCCGTCGAAGCGGAATGCCACGGCGCGGCCGTCTCGCCCCTTTCTTACGTCGGGAGCCGTAGCGACGACTAGATCGCCCGACAGCGCCACGTCCGATCCCAGGATGGCTCGGCGGTCGGGCGCGCGCAGCCGGGCTGTGCGGCTCCATCGGCCCTGATCCGAGCGCTCATAGATGTAGATGGAACCACCGTAGACGCCCTTCTCGCCGTCGCCCGAGGCCGTCACGGCGGCGCGGTTGCCGTCCAGCGCGACGGCGAATCCGAACGCGCCCTCTTGCACGCCGCTCATCGGTGCCAGCCGCCCATCATAGCGCCATACGCCCGACGTATCGCGCGCAAAGGCGTAGACCAAGTTGGTGCGCGCGCCCTCGAAGAAGTCGCCGGACGCGGTGGCGAGTAGCAGGTCGCCGCTCATCGCGATGCGTCTGCCGAAGAACATACCGGCCTTGCAGTCGGGCGCCGAGAGCGTGTCGGCGGGTAGCCACGCGCCGGTCGAGTCCGCGTCGAACAGGTAGACGGCGCCGCTGCTCGCCCCGCAGGCGTCGTAGGACGGAGCCCCGACGGCGGCGCGCGCGTCGCTCAGCGCGGCGGACGCGCCGAAGCTGTCGCCGACCAACCCGTCGTGCGGGATCTTGAGCGTTTGGGCGTGGACGGGTGCCGCTCCGACTGCGATCAGCAGCACGGCGGCGAGAAGGGAGAATCGAGTCGTAATCACCCTCTTACAACGCGCGAAGGCGAGAGCGGATTGCTCGGCTCAGACTCAAAACCAGCCGATTGCCTCACTCGTCACGCGGCGGCCGAGTTGGTCGACGTGAAGGCGCCCATCGCGCTGAACTTATCCAGTCGTTGGCTGCGCAGCGTGTCGGCGTCCAGCTCGCCGAGCGCGGCGAGGGCGGTCGCGATGGCGCGTCCGGTCGCGTCGAACGCGGCTTGGTAGTTCTGGTGCGCGCCGCCGATGGGTTCGGGCACGATGGTGTCGATCACGCCGACTTCGATCAGGTCCGGAGCCGTCAGCTTGAGCGCGCGGGCGGCGTCTTCTTTGTAGTCCCACGAGCGCCACAGGATCGACGAGCAGCTTTCGGGCGAGATGACCGAGTACCAACTGTTTTCGAGCATCAGGATGCGGTCGCCGACGCCGATGCCCAGCGCTCCGCCGCTCGCACCCTCGCCGATCACGCAGACGACGATGGGGACGGGTAGACGCGCCATTTCGAGCAGGTTGCGAGCGATCGCTTCGGCCTGCCCGCGCTCTTCGGCTTCCAATCCGGGAAAGGCGCCGGGCGTGTCGAGCAGCGTCACGACGGGTTTGCCGAACTTGGCAGCCATTTTCATCAGCCGCAGCGCCTTGCGGTAGCCTTCGGGATTGGGCATGCCGAAGCGCCGCAGTTTGCGCTGCTTGGTGTCGCGCCCCTTCTGGTGGCCCATGATCATGACCGTCTGATCGCGCCCGCCATAACGCTCGCCGCAGAACGTCGCCAGGCCGCCGACGAGGGCAGGGTCGTCGCCGAAGAGGCGGTCGCCGTGCATCTCGAAGAAGCCGTCGGTGAGCGCGTCGATGTAGTCGAGCGTGTAAGGCCGCAGCGGATGCCGCGCGATCTGGACACGCTGCCACCGGGTGAGATTGCGGTACACGTTGGCCCGCAACTCGTCGACGCGGGCTTCGAGGGCGCGGATCTCGGGCGAGAGGTCGATTTCGAGCTTCTCGGCGTCGAGCTCGCGCATCTCGTCGAGCTTGGTTTCCAGCTCGTAGATCGGTTGCTCGAACGGGAGCAGGTGCTTGTCGGACGTTGCCATGGGGCGGGGACTGGGGCGAAACGGGAAAATACGTCGCGAGGGTGGAGCCAACGTGAGGCTGCTCAGGAAGCGTCAGCCAGAACGCAGCCAGCGTCTGAAAAGCGCCCAATCGACGCGGGCGTTTTGGTGCTGCGCGTAGAGTCCGTGCGCCTGCTCGGGCGTCTGCTCGGGCGCGACGAGAATCGGTGCCACGCCGGGCCGCAGTCCCCACGCACCGGGTGGGCGATAGGCGATCTCTGGATCGTATCCGACGAGCGCTCTGCTTCCCCCGATCAGCGAGGGCGCTTGCCGGACGGCTTGGCGCAATCGGTCCGACCCAAAAAACGCAGCGAGCGGAGCGGCCAGCAGCAATCCGACGCCTGCTGTCACGTCGAGCGCGCGCCGCCGGAATGTGCCTCTCCCCTCGCCGACGACCTGATCCGCCTCGACCAGATCCAACGAGTCGACGGTCGACTTGCCGATGACGTAGCCGCCGTGAGGCGCGAGCATCCGAAACTGGACGGGCAAGTCCGACAGCGATTGCATCCAGCCCAGCACGTCGTAGGTCGGGATGGCGTCGGGGCTGAACACGAGTTGGTCGACCGACCGTAGCCGTACCAAGTCGCGCAGCCCGCGCAGGGGGCCGAGGTAGCGCGTCTGCCCACGTCCCGGCTGGTCGAACGCGAACCCGATCAGGTCGAATGGCGGGCGCGGAAGCAGCGCCAGTCGCTCCCCGAGCGCGTCGGCCTCTTTGCGCGGCCCCACGTAGAGCGCGCGCCGACCGCCCAGCCGCCGCCTGCGCCGAACGATCCGCCAGCCGATCACCCACGCCAGCGCCAGCAGCGCGCCGACACCGACGATCCAGCGCGAGAATCCAATCTGGGGAGCGAAGAACGACACGATCGCCGTCGCCCCGAACCCCGTCGCCACGCCCACGAGAGGTGGACGCAGCCGCAACCCGCGCAGACCCATCCGGTAGCCGCCCGCCACCAGCGTGGCTCCGACCGTAACAACCGAGAACAGCGTCGCCACCCACAAGAACCGCCCCGCGAGCCGGTCCCACTCGCCGGTACGCAGCCATCCGGCGCCGACGAACGCAGCGAACGCACCGACGAGGTCGAGCACGAGCGGAAGCAGGCGCCGCATCCACTGGCTGACGACGCTGACGGCGGCGCGCCCGAAGATCGCCAGCCGCAGCGCGGTGTGGAGCATGGGGCCGCCCAGCTTCTCGTCCGCCGCGTGCTTCTCGGCGAACCGCAGCATGGCGCCATAAAACACGCGGACGTAGCGCAGTTCGCCCTTCTTGGTGCTCTCGCCCTTGTAATGGATGATGTGGGTGTCAGGCGTGAAGCAGATCGTCCACCCGGCCTGCTGGATGCGGTAGCACCAGTCGAGGTCTTCGCCATACATGAAAAACGCCGGGTCGAACAGACCAGCGCCGCCACCGTGCTCGGTCGACGTGGGATCGGGCGGATGATTAGGCGGCGGCTCGGGCGTAGAATCGGATAGCGGCTCATCGGCCCGCGTGCGGTGGAGGTAGAGCGCTCGCCTCCGGACCATCATGCACGACCCGGACAGCGCGTCGACCTCCGACGGCTCGTCGCGCGGCAGATACGTCATGTTGTAGCGGCCCAGGCGCGGGTGGCGCGGAAACAGGCGGCTCAGCCCGCTGATGCGGTAGAACGCGACTTCGGGCGTCGGAAACGCGCGTCGGCTTTCGGGCGCGAACGTGCCGTCGGGGTTGAGGATCGCCGGACCAGCGGCGCCGCAGTCGGGACGCGCGTCGAGGAAATCGGCCAGCGCGCGCAGCGTGTCTTCCTGGACGACGGTGTCGGGATTGAGGATGAACACGTGGCGCCCACGTGCCTGCCGGATCGCCTGATTGTTCGCCTTTCCGAAGCCGACGTTGTCCTCGTTAGCGAGCACGTGAACCTGGGGGAAGCGCTCGCGCACCATCTCGACCGTCCCGTCGACCGACGCGTTGTCGACCACGAACGTCTCGACGCTCAGCCGCTGGGACGCCCGCGCGACCGAGCGCAGCGCCTGTTCGAGAAACGCGCGCACGTTGTACGTGACGATGACGACCGATACGTCGATGGCGGAGGAAGTGTGCGACACGCGACAAAACTACGGAGCGCGCCTCGTTGGCTACCGCGTGGATTTGAAGAGCCGTAGTTCAGCTTTTTTCCGCCTTTCGAGGACAAATTCGCGTCTGTCGATCTGGTGGGCTGGAAGGGTTTCCGGAAAGACGATACATAAGGCAAGAAGATCTTTCGTTCTAAAAAAGTAAACTTCACGACCGTTTTGACGACTCCACATTAGGTATCGGCGCGCGGCCGCCTAACACAGGCGTCTTGCATTTCGACGCTGGCTGATTTATTAATAGGTATATCGACCTGTTCTCGTCATGCCTGCCCTACCGCCTCCGTCCGGTCTCTACGACCCCACTTTCGAGCACGACAGCTGCGGCATAGGACTGGTAGCGCACGTCAAAGGCGAGGCGAGCCACACAATTTTGCGCGACGCCTGCACGGTTCTCGAACGGATGGAGCACCGAGGCGCCTGCGGCTGCGAAACCGACACGGGCGACGGCAGCGGCGTGATGACCGCTCTGCCCTACGCGTTTCTATCAGCAGCATTCGAAGCCGATTGCACGCCCGGCGACGTTGCACTCGCAATGTGCTTCCTGCCGACCGACGCCGCCGACCGGGCTCGTGTCGTCGGGATGCTGGGCGCGGCGCTTCGCAGGCAAGGCTGCACGCCCGACGCATGGCGCGACGTACCCACCGACGCAGCTGGCGTGGGTCCAACGGCTCGGGCATCGCAGCCGCACGTGGCGCAACTGCTCGTCCGGCGCGACGCGGCCGAAGCGGGCGAAGCGTTCGAGAGGGCGCTGTACGTGGCGCGGCGCCAAGCCGAAAAGGCGGCGCTGGCGGCTGGCATCGGCGACTTCTACGTCTGCTCGCTCTCGTCGCGGACGGTCGTCTACAAAGGCATGTTGACGCCGCACCAACTGTCGACGTTCTATCCCGACCTCTGCGATCCATCGTTCGAGACGCATTTCGCCCTGGTCCACAGCCGGTTCTCGACCAACACGTTTCCCTCGTGGGACCGCGCCCAGCCGCTGCGCATGGTGGCGCACAACGGCGAGATCAACACGCTCAAGGGCAACCGCAACGCCATGGCTGCTCGCCGCTCGTCGATGCACAGCGAGAAACTGGGCGACGCGCTGGCGGATGTGCTCCCGCTGTTTTCGGACGGCCTATCGGACAGCGGTACGTTCGACCGCGCGCTCGAATTGATGCGCCGGTCGGGCCGCAGCCTGCCGCACGCGATGGCGCGGATGATTCCTCCGGCGTGGGAGCACGACGCTAGGATGGCCGACGACGTGCGCGCCTTCTACGCCTACGGCAGCCACCTGGTCGAGCCGTGGGACGGCCCCGCCGCGATGGTGTTTACCGACGGCAAGAGCGTCGGCGCCGTCCTCGACCGCAACGGCCTGCGCCCCTCGCGCTACTATGTCACGACCGACGACCGCGTCATTCTGTCGTCCGAGGTCGGCGTGCTGCCGGGCCTTCCACCCAACACAATCCGCGAGAAGGGGCGGCTGGCGCCCGGCAAGATGTTTTTCCTCGACTTCGACGCAGGCCGCATCGTGCCGGATGCCGAGGTCAAGCAGACACTCGCCGCCCGCGCTCCGTATCGCCGCTGGATGGAGCGAGAGTTGCGCATCGACGACCTGCCTGCTGCCGAACCTATCGCCGACCTGACGGACGAGGCGCGCGGACGGGCGCACCGCGCGTTCGACTACTCGGACGAGACGATCCGCATGATGTTGATCCCGATGCTCGAACAGGGTAGGGATCCGCTGGGGTCGATGGGCAATGACGAGGCGCCCGCCGTCCTGAGCGCCAAGCCGAGGGGCGTGTTCAACTATTTCAAGCAGCTGTTCGCCCAGGTCACCAATCCGCCCATTGACGCGATTCGCGAGGCGTGTGTGATGTCGCTGGCGGCTCCTGTCGGTCCGGCGGGCAACCTGCTAGCCGAGGGGCCGGACCACGCGCGGCGCCTGCTGCTGGATCATCCCGTTCTGGATTCGAGCGAAATGGCGCGGCTGTCCGGGCTGAGCGGTGAGCCGTGGACGACGCAGACGCTCGACGCCACATTCGCTGTCGATTCTTCGGATGGGGGAAATCCGCTCGTCGCAGCACTCAACCGACTGTGCGAGACGGCTGCGGATGCGGTTGAGCGAGGCATCGGCGTGCTGGTGATCAGCGACCGGGCGGTGGGTGCGGATCGGGTGCCGGTTCCGTCGCTGCTGGCGCTGGGCGCGGTTCATCACGATCTGGTAGCGCGAGGGCTGCGATCGGACGTAATGCTGGTCGTCGAGACGGGCGAGGCGCGGACAGTCCACCACCTGTGCTGCCTGCTGGGCTACGGCGCCGACGCCATCCACCCCTATTTGGTGCTCGAAACGCTGGACGCTGTCCGCCGCGACGCGCGTTTGCCGGACGAGCGCTATCGCACGCGCGCCGACGTAGTCGCGGCCTACCGCAAGGCGACGGGCAAGGGCGTCCTCAAAGTGATGGGCAAGATGGGCATCTCGACACTCGCCTCCTACCGCGGTGCAGGCATTTTCGAGGCGCTGGGGCTGGGCCGCGAAGTCGTCGACCGCTGCTTTCCCGGCACTCCGTCGCGCATCGGAGGCATTGGCTGGGATGGGTTGCTGGCCGACGCGCTGGCCCGGCACGCGTCGGGTTACGCCGAAGCAGTCGAAGGACGGCTGCCGTCGAACGGGCGCTTCCACTACCGCGAAGGTGCTGGCGAGCATGCGTGGAGCCCGGCCGTGCTGACGAGCCTGCAACTGGCCGCGCGCCACAACAGCCCGGACGCCTATGACCGCTACGCGCGCCTGCTCAACGACGAAGCCCGCGAACACCGCACGCTGCGCGGACTGTTCGGCTTCACGCCGGGCGAGGCCGCCTCCATCGACGAGGTCGAACCGGCGTCGGCTATCGTGCAGCGGTTCGTGACCGGGGCGATGTCGCTGGGGTCGCTCTCGCCCGAAGCGCACGAGTCGCTGGCCGTCGCGATGAACCGGATGGGCGGCAAGAGCAATACCGGCGAGGGTGGCGAGGACCCGGCGCGCGCGCTGGCGCTGCCCAACGGCGACTCCAAGCGTTCGGCGATCAAGCAGGTCGCGTCGGGGCGGTTCGGCGTGACGATCGGCTACCTGTCGTCGGCGGACGAGATTCAGATCAAGATGGCGCAGGGCGCCAAGCCCGGCGAGGGTGGCGAGTTGCCGGGCCACAAAGTCGACCAAACGATCGCCCGCTTGCGCTACGCCACGCCGGGCGTTGGGCTGGTGTCGCCGCCGCCGCACCACGACATCTACTCGATCGAGGATCTCAAACAGCTGATCTTCGACTTGAAGAACGCCAATCCAGAGGCGCGCATCTCGGTCAAACTGGTCAGCGAAGTCGGCGTCGGGACGGTCGCGGCGGGCGTGGCCAAAGGCGGCGCCGAGCACATTCTCATCTCGGGCGACGCAGGCGGAACGGGCGCGTCGGCGCTAACGAGCATCAAACATGCCGGGCTGCCGTGGGAGCTAGGGCTCGCCGAAGCGCAGCAGACGCTGGTGCGCAACGGGCTGCGCGGACGCGTCGTCGTCCAGACCGACGGCGGACTCCGGACAGGCCGCGACGCCGTCGTCGCCGCACTGCTCGGGGCCGAGGAGTTCGGCTTCTCGACGGCGCCGCTGATCTCGCTGGGCTGCATCATGATGCGCAAGTGCCACCTCAACACGTGCCCCGTCGGCATCGCGACGCAGAACCCGGCGCTCCGCGAACGCTTCGCCGGAGAACCTGAGCACGTCGTCAACTACCTGTTCTTGGTCGCCGAGGAAATGCGCGCGCTGATGGCCAAACTGGGCTTCCGCACCGTCGCCGAGATGGTCGGACGCGTCGACCGGTTGGATACGACCGATGCGATACAGGAGGGCAAACTGCGCGGAATCGACCTGTCGCCGCTGCTGGCGCCGCCGACCTCGACCTACCCGGACGCCGCCATTGCTTTCCGCGCCCACGTCGATCCTGAACTGGACGACGTGCTCGACCAGACGCTGATTGCCCGATCCACAGCCGCACTCCAAGGCGAACGCGTCGATCTAACGCTGCCCGTCACCAACCTTGACCGCGCCGTCGGCACGATGCTGAGCGGGCACCTGACGCGCAGCGGCGCCGAGCTGGACGACGATCGGATCACGATTCGACTCGAAGGATCGGCAGGCCAGAGCTTGGGCGCCTTTCTCGCCAAGGGCGTCACGATCCGGCTGACCGGCGATGCGAACGATTACGTCGGCAAGGGTTTGTCAGGCGGCATCGTCGCGCTCAGTCCGCACGCCGACAGTCCGTTTCAGGCCGAAGACCACGTCATCGCCGGAAACGTGCTGCTTTATGGGGCGACTGGCGGCGAACTTTACGCGCGAGGGCAAGTCGCCGAGCGCTTTGCGGTCCGCAACAGCGGCGCGTGGGCCGTCTGCGAGGGCGCGGGCGATCACGCGATGGAATACATGACCGGCGGGCGCGTCGCCATCTTGGGCCCGACCGGACGCAACGCCTGCGCTGGAATGAGCGGCGGCGTCGGCTTCGTCTTCGACCCCGACGGCGCGTTTGCCCCGCGTTGCAACACGGACACCGTCGACCTCGAACCCGTCGGCGACCGCTGGGCACCCGACCTGCTGCACCTGCTCACGCGCCACGCCGAGATGACCGGATCGCCCGTCGCCGGAGCCATGATCAGCGCGTGGCCGAGCGTGCGGCAACTCTTCGTCCAAGTCATGCCGCGCGACTTCCGCCGCGTGCTCGATGCGCAACTGGCGGCGGTAGCAGACACACACATCGGCGCTTTGTAACGACGAGGCATGCCCCGTCGCTACGTCAACCTTCACCAACTCAATCATGGGCAAACCCACCGGCTTCCAGGAATACGACCGCCGCCCCGTCCCCTACCGGCCCGCCGACGAGCGCGTGTCGGACTACGACGAGATCTACACGCTGCCCCAGATCGACCTGCTCAAAACGCAGGGCGCGCGGTGCATGGACTGCGGCGTGCCGTTCTGCCAGAGCGCAACTGGCTGTCCCGTCGACAACCTGATTCCCGAGTGGAACGACCTGGTTTATAGAGGCCGCTGGCGCGACGCCCTCGACCGGCTCCACCGCACCAATAACTTTCCTGAATTCACCGGCCGCGTCTGCCCCGCACCGTGCGAAGGCGCCTGCGTGCTGGGCATCAACGATGACCCGGTGACGATCAAGAACATCGAAAACAGCATCGTCGACCGCGGCTGGGACGAGGGCTGGATCGTCCCCCAACCGCCGACGCACGAGACCGGCTTCTCGGTCGGCATCGTCGGCAGCGGACCGGCCGGGCTGACGGCGGCGCAGCAACTGCGGCGGATGGGCCATGGGGTGACGGTCTACGAACGCGCCGACCGCAACGGCGGACTACTCGTCTACGGCATTCCGTCGATGAAACTGGGCAAAGACGTAGTCGTCCGGCGCGTGCAGCAACTTGCCGATGAAGGCGTCGATTTCCGCACCAATGCCAACGTCGGCGGCGACGGGCCGGACGCGATCTCGACCGACGACCTGCGCGCGCGCCACGACGCGATTCTGCTCTGTGTGGGATCGACCCGCCCGCGCGACCTGCCGCTGCCCGGCCGCGACCTTGAGGGCATCCACTTCGCCGTGCCCTACCTGACCGACAGCACGCAGTCCACGCTCGATGGCCGAGCGGCTGGCATCGACGCGCGCGGCAAACACGTCGTCGTCATCGGCGGCGGCGATACCGGGACGGACTGCATCGCGACGGCGATCCGGCAGGGCTGCGCCAGCGTCGTCAACTTCGAACTGCTCGACCGACCGCCGGCCGAGCGCCATCCGGCGAACCCGTGGCCCGAGTGGCCGCACGTCTTCCGCGTCGACTACGGACACGCCGAAGCCCAGGCCCGCTGGGGCGACGACCCGCGCGTCTACACCGTCATGACGACCGGATTCACGGCCGGAGCCAACGGCCAAGTCGCCGCCGTCGAGACCGCCCACGTCGACTGGTCGAACGGACGCCCCGAGCCCGTCGCCGGGACCGAGCGCGCGTGGCCCGCCGATCTGGTACTGCTCTCGGCTGGATTCGTCGGGCCCGAAGCCGCGGTCGCCGAGAGGTTGGGAGTTGAAACCGACACGCGCGGCACCTACCTGGCTGACACGCACAGCTACACCACGAGCACGCGGGGCGTCTTCACGGCCGGAGACTGCCGACGTGGGCAATCGCTCGTCGTCTGGGCGATCCGCGAAGGACGAGAAGCGGCGGCGGCCGTGGCTCGGCACTTGGAAATGGCGCACCGGCTGGCGGCTTAGATCGCCAACGTCAGCGGTTGGGAGAGCTGACACCCCCCCACGTTTCAAAGCTGTCAGGTTTTGAAAACCTGACAGCTTTCACCTCCACGCACAGCCGATCGCGTCAGAAACCTCATTTTATTTGGACACGAAGCGCTTCCACCTCTGAATCCGAGTTGCAGAGTTGTTTAACCTCTTTTTATTTAGGAAAGAGATCAACAACCAGAAGAAATGAAGCCCCCCGTTTCCACCACTTTCAAGGTCGCCACCGTCGCGCTGTTCGCACTCGCCGCCCCGGCCGCGCTGGCGCAGGAAGCTGCGGACACGTCCGCGCAGATCGCCCAACTCCAGACCAACCTCAACTACGTCTGGACGATCATCGCCGCCATCCTGGTCTTTTTCATGCAGGCCGGATTCGCGATGGTCGAGTCCGGGTTGACGCGCGCCAAGAACGCCGCCAACATCCTGATGAAAAACGTCATGGACGCATCGGCCGGAGCGCTGGTGTTCTTCCTCGTCGGTTTCGGGCTGATGTTCGGCACGTCGGCGACCGGCTGGTTCGGCACCGAAGGCTTCTTCCTCATGGGCATCGAAGGGCAGGATACCAACTGGGTGTACGCCTTCTTTTTCTTCCAGGCCGTGTTTGCCGCCACCGCCGCGACGATCGTCTCGGGCGCCGTCGCCGAGCGGACCAAGTTTACCGGCTACCTGATCTTTTCGGTCGTGATCACCGCCGTCGTCTATCCCGTCTTCGGCTCGTGGGCATGGGGCGGACTGCTCAACGGCGGCGGATGGCTCGAAGGCCTGGGCTTCTACGACTTCGCCGGATCGACGGTCGTCCACTCGGTCGGCGGGTGGGCGGCGCTGGCGGGCGTGATGGTGATCGGGCCGCGCGTCGGCAAGTACGTCGACGGCAAGCCCCAGCCGATCCGGGGCCACAGCCTGCCCTATTTCGGACTAGGCGTGTTCATCCTGTGGATGGGCTGGTTCGGCTTCAACGCCGGATCTACGACGACTGGCGACAGCAGTATCGCCCTTATCGCTGCCAACACATTCCTCGCAGGGGCCGCCGGAGCGATGGGCGCCATGATCCTGACGTGGGTCCGAAGCGGCAAACCCGACGTGCCGATGACGATCAACGGCGTTCTGGCCGGATTGGTCAGCATTACCGCAGGCTGCGACGCCGTCCTCCCGCCGTTCGCGATCCTGATCGGCTTAATCGCAGGCGTGCTGATGGTCTACGCGGCTGAGATTATCGAACGCTACGTAGACGATGCCGTCGGCGCCGTTGCCGTGCATGGCGTGTGCGGGGTTTGGGGCACGCTGGCCGTCGCGCTCTTCTTCGCAGACGGGTTCAGTTGGTCGATGCTCGGCGTACAAGCCATCGGCGTCGCCGCCGCGTTTCTGTGGACGTTTCCGCTCTGCTACGTCGTCTTCAAACTGATCGACCAAACCGTCGGCCTGCGCATGGAAGACGACGCGCAGAGTGTCGGCATGGACCTGTTCGAGCACGACGCCGTCGCCTACCCCGAGTTCTCGGTCGATCCCAACACGACGACCGGCGACGGCGCGACACGGCGCACATCGCCTCCGGTCGTAGCAGCGAGATAGCTGCCCTCCCACCGATCAGGCAGGAGGGCACTTCTGCATCAGCGGCAAGGATCAGCGGTTGGCCCAGACGGCCTCGTAGATCGGGTGGTTGGCGCGCTCCTCCTGCACCAGCCGCTCGAAGCCGATGCGGAACGTCGTCGCGAGCAGATCGCGGTTGATCGCGTTGTCGAGGAACGCGCGCAGTTGCGCCGGATCGTCCATGTCGACGTTTTCCATGTCCTGTCCTTCGCCCGTGACCGTGCCCTTGGCGAAGTAGCTCTGCGCAGGCTGCATCAGGTCCGCCGTGCGGCCGATGATCTGGAGGTTGACCGTCGGCGTGAGCGAGAACTCGTCCCACGGCATCGACAGGTCGATGGTGACGGCGACCAATCCATCGACGCCCAACTCGTCCATCAGACGCTCCTGCTGCGCCATGCTGAAGGGACCGCTGGTGTCGCCTGCGTTCAAGACGGCGAACGGCGAGGGATCAAAGATGGTGCTCAGGCCGCCATACGAAGCCGAGGCGAACTCCGACGTCGCCGTGTCGCGAACGGCTTCGTAACGCTGGTAGCGCGAGCTGGCGAGCACGCGGGAAATCGGAATCATCTCGACGTTCCACGCGCTCTGCATCGCACCCATCAGATCGCCGTGCATGTCGTTGGCGAGTTGCTGGTAGAACGCCGTCGGAAGCTGCGCGAACTGGCGCGTGCGCGTCGTGGTCGTCGTAGTGCGCGTGCCTTGGATACGATTCTCGCTCGTCGACGTGCTCGTCTTCTCCTGGCTTAGGTCGTTGGCGCGCACGGTGAAGGTGACGAGGGCGAGCTTGGTGCCCGGCAGAAACGCGGGACCGGCGAAGGCAGGCGGCTTGGTGAACGAGTACGCGAACGCATCGCCGTCCTGACGTTTCGGCTTCTTCTTCGACCGTGAAGCCGCCCTTGATCAAGCCGACCAGGTTGCGCGGCAGGTCGCCCGACGTGATCACCGGCACCACGTCGGCACTCTTGACGACTTTGAGTAGCATACCACCGTTTTGCGCCTCCTCGAACGTGGGACGCTCGTACTCTTCGAGCATCAGCCAGTTTTCGCCCGTATTGATCGGATTGCCCTGTCCGTTGGAGAATACACCGGCGGGAAGTTCGATGCGGTTCTGCCCGGGAACGACGGCTACGTCCCAGAAGCCTTTGACGCCCATCGTCGTACCCAGCAGTGCGATCCGCATATCCGTCGCGAACCCGGGATTCTGGCGGTCGATCTCCAGAGTGAGTGGGCCTTCCAAATCGAGCGGGACAGCGTCGTCCATCGTCCGTCCGACCGGCTGACCGTTGACTGCGGTAATGCGAATCGGCGGCAGCGGGTTGAGACGGTACTCCTCGGACTGGCCCGCGGCAGACGTGATGCTCAACCGTGACGGGGCTGCGGTCTTCGTGGAAGAGGTACCGCGACACGCCGCCCGCATAGCTGTCCATCGGCGTACCGTTGGAGGTCATCTCGCCGTCGAGCTTCCACAGCCCAACTGCCGCTGCGCTTCATGAGCGTCACACTGGTCGTGGGCTGTCCCTCCCGATGGTTGCCGCCGATTGCGATGACGCCTGCCTCGCCCGTTGCTGACGGATAGGCATTATCGGTATAGCCGATCATGCGGTTGGTCTTGCTCAGATCGTCCGTCGACTGCGTCAGCATGCGTGCCGCGACCCCTCCGACTTGGTTCATGACCTGGGCGCAGCCGGGCAGAAGGATGAGGACAGCGAGCGTCGCGAGGGCGAGCAGAGAGAGGCGTGTGCGTGACATAGCGGGTCGTGGCGTGGAGTGATAACCCAAGGCTACCGATTCTCTCACCCGCGCCGCGTCCCCGGATCCGGGTATTCTGTCCTGACGCACGTCTCGCCCGTTCGCTATTTTCGGCGTCTGTACTCGACTCTCGCACTATGAACATCCTCATCATCGGCGGCGGCAACATGGGCCGCACCTACGCGCAAAGTCTTCTCCGCGCGCGCCTCGTCGCGCCGTCCGGCCTGATGATCTTGGAACGCAGCCAAGAGAAAGCCGACGAACTCCGCGACGCCGGATTGGGGACGGTCTACACGTCGTCCGAAACGTGCCTCGCCGCCGCCGACCTCGTCATCCTCGCCGTCAAACCGCAGGACACGTCGGCCCTCTTCGCCGCCCTGCGCCCGGACACCGATCCGCAGCAGGTGTACCTGAGCATTATGGCAGGCGTCACCATCGACACGATCCGCCAGGGTCTGGCAGTCGAAAAGGTTATCCGCGCGATGCCCAACCTTCCGGCTCAGATCGGACTGGGGATGACCAGCTTTACGGCCAGCGACGCCGTCACGCGCATCGAACTCGTGCTCGTGCAAAACCTGCTCAACACAACCGGAAAAGCGATCTACGTCGACAACGAGCAGGCCATCGACGCGACGACTGCGATCAGCGGCAGTGGTCCGGCTTACGTGCTCTACTTCATGCAGGCGATGATCGAAGTCGCCGAAGAGATGGGATTCTCGCCCAGCCAAGCCGAACTGCTCGTCGCTCAGACGTTTCGCGGCGCCGTCGAGCTACAAATGAAGAACGACCTGACGTGCGAGGAGTGGATCGCCCGCGTGTCGAGCCGGGGCGGAACCACCGAAGCCGCGATGCAGACGTTTCGCACGACCAGCGTTTTCGACGACATCAAGAACGGCGCGCGAGCAGCGCTAGCGAGGGCCGAAGAGTTGGGGCGCGGCTAATTATTCGGTTTGTTCGGGCGTCGAAGCAGCGTCGAGCGCCATCTCGGTGGCTTCGGCAGGCGCTGCATACGGGTCGACGAACTGGCGGTAGTGCTCGAAGCGGTCCAGGATGTGCGTCACGTACAGGACGGGTTCGATGCCTCGGCTATACCCGTACTTGACGACCGGGATCGCGGTAGACGCTGGGCTTCGACTTCTGCAGCAGCCAGTACGACACGTCCTCCCAGACGGTATCGTCGCCGCCGTTCTTGGCCGTCAGGCGGCGCGCATCCTGCACGTGTCCATGACCTGTGTTGTAGCTCGCGAGCACGAACTTGAGGCGTTCGGACTCGTCCACGATTATGTCGTCCCAGTAGTTGTTCAGCCAGTTGAGGAAGCGGACGGCACCGGCGACGTTCTGGTCGGGATTGTACACGTCGGTCACGCCAAACTCACGCGCTGTCGGTGGCATGAGTTGGAGCAGTCCGGCGGCTCCGGCCCACGACTTCGCGCGGTTCTTGAAGCGGCTCTCCTGAAACGTCTGAGCGGCTAGCAAGCGCCAGTCCCAGCCGATGTCGGGCGCGTGTCGGCGCAAGATCTCGTCGTACTCACTCAGCCGTCCCGTCTCGCTCGTCAGGTATTCGCTGCGAACGCGCTCGCGGTAGCCTTCCCGGTCGGTGAAGTACTTGGCATACAGCGTATTGAACGTCGCGCTGCCGTCCCTCGTCGATCCAGGCGTTGAGCGTTCTCTGCAATACGGGCGAGTTGTTGCGCACGACCCACGCGACCCGGTAGGCTTCGTCGAGGACCGGCACGATGGCGACGTTGGTGAAGTAGTCCTCGCTCAGTTCGGCCACGTTGCGCGGCGCGACTGTGTAGCTGGATGTTGCCCCGCGCAACCGCCCGCACCAATCGCTCGACCGACACTTCGCCATCGACCTCTACGATGTCGATGGCATCGCCCAGACTGTCCGACAGTTCGATCAGTCGGTCCTCGTAAGCCGTTTCGTCAGCGATGTGGACGGAGTCACCTGCGAGTTCGCGCGGTCGGCGCACTAGCCGCACCGGTACTTCGATCTCTCTGGGGTCGGGCACGTCACCGAAAATGTCGTCCGAACTGTCGTTGAGGAGGGTGTCCAGTCCTTCGTCGGCCAACATCGATTCGTCGGGAGCTCCTCGAGTTGTACGAGGACCGGCGGCGTTTCGTAGAGCGCGTGCGTGAACCGGACCCGCGCCGAGTCGAGGCGCGCGGCATCATGCGGGCCGCTACCACGTCACCGACGCCCTGGTTGAGCAGCACGAACAGGCTGTCGCGGTTGGGCACGACGACGGTCCGCAGGATCATGTCGTTCTCCTCGGCGAACTTCTCGGCCATCTCGAACTCGTAGCCCAACGCCATACCTCGGTACAGGAAGTACGACGTCGAGTTGTACGTCGTCAGCAGCGTGAGCGTGTCGCGCTCGACGATGGCATCCCAGTCGCGCTCTATCGGTTCGCCGATGTCGATTTCTGGTTGTAAGCATCGCTTCAGAATTTCGACCCCGCACGCCGAGAGGAAGAGGAGGAAAGGGCGAGCAGGTATCGAAAAGGCATAGCCAGGATAGTGAAAGTCTGATCATACTACAAGCGCTTTTCTTTCCTGCTTGAGCGCTCGCCGTACGATCCTGATACGTCCCTGATTGCCGCAACCGGCCTCGTGCGCTTCCGTATCGCCGCCCTCACCAAATCGACGCTCCGATGCGCTTGCTGCTCGCCTTCTTCCTCGTGTTCACCGCGACTGGCTGCGAAGCCCAGCGCGACGAGGACCGCTCTTCCGACGACCGTAACGTCGAAGCCCGCGCCGTCACAGGCGACGCACTGCTCGACGACAAGGCCCTCGACGACGAGACCATCGCCATCGTCACGACCGACGACCGCTTTCGCCTCGCGCTCACCGATTCCGAACTGCGGATGGGCGTCACCGAAGCATTTGTCGAGCAGATCGAAGAGGAAGTCGTCCGCCGAGGTAGACGAGTCGAGCGGATTCGGACGGATGCTCTCGGGCGCCATCTCGGGCGCGATGCGGGCGTGCATTGACCAACCAGATCGCCTTCGACCTGGCCGATATCCGCGACGTGACCTATACCGACGGACGCCTCGACATCGACTTCGAGGGCGAGCAGACCGACGCGACAACAGTCGTTCGGCGACATCAGCATCGACGACAAGGACTTCGCCGAGATGTTCAGCCCGTCGGACGCCCGCGCCTTCGCCGATGCCTTCGCCCGCGCCAAGCAACGATAGCGCCGACGCTCAGTCGCCGCCCTGCACTCCGAGATAGGCGCCCGACGCGTGGAGCGTGACCGTCAGCGGCTCCGGCGTCTGATTCTCCCAGTACCATCCGTGGCGCCCGTCGAACGCGGCGACGAGGGCGCCCCGACCGGACCAGGCGCCAGACGCCGCCTCGTACGAGATGTATTCGCTGGTCCCTCCTACTTTGTCGCCATGGATTTCGTAGCCGACCGTCCCGCGGTCGGTCGACCACCGGAAGTCGGTAGTTGCGCCGCGGCGCATGACCAGCTTGACTTCGCGGCCCTCGCCTGGCTCAAGCGCGACTCGGACGGTATCGGCGCGCACCTCGTCGGACGTGGTCGCCAGCACATCAGCGGCGCTGTCCATGCCGGTGGCGTCGTCGGCTTCCGTCTGGAGAGCAGCGATTTTCATCTCGCCCATCTGCGTCAGTCCCAGCGCACGGCCAGCGCCGGTCGGGTCGACGCCGTACTCGCCGGGAAGGATGGCGACGACGAGCACGATCGCTGCCACGACGATCGCGACCAGCGTAGCTTTGATGAGCGTCTGAGGCGACGGCAGTTCGTCGCGTGGAGGCTGCTGTGCGTGCGGCATAAATAGTAGAGACGACCCGAGGATCACCCAATCAGGAGGTGGCGAAATATCCGGCCAACTGCTGCCACGTCAGCAGCAGTCCGGCGACGAGGATGGCGGCGTTGGCAGCAAAGGCGTAACGCGAGAAGCTAGGCGAGCGTCGCCACGCGCTCATCGCGATCAGGATGGCACCGAGCGCGAGCAGTTGCCCGATCTCGACGCCGACGTTGAACGCCAGCAGGTTGGGCACCAGCCCGCCCGGAGTGATCTCGAACTCGAGCAGTTTGGTCGCCAGCCCGAAGCCGTGGATGAGACCGAAGCCGAACGTCGCTGCCTTGGTGCTTGGACTTACGCCGAACCACTTCTCGTACGCGGCCATATTGTCGAGCGCCTTGTAGACGACCGACAGTCCGATGACTGCGTCGACCAGATACGCGTTGGCCCGGATCTCCGCCAGCACGCCGCCGATCATCGTGACCGAGTGGCCGACGGCGAACAGCGTCACGTAGAGCCCCACGTCGCGCGGGCGGTAGAGGAAAAACACGACGCCGAGTAGGAAGAGCAGGTGATCGTAGCCCGTCACCATGTGCTTGGCTCCGAGGTAGATGAACGGTACGATCAGCACGCCGCCCGTCTGACGGATGTAGCCTGCGTCGCCGTCGGCGACTTCGTGCGCCCAGGCCATGTCGGGCAAGGCGAGCGCAACGAGCGTCACGAGCAGCCACCGCGCCCACACCGTAGCGTCGGGGCATACCCCGACGCTACAGGACGCTGGATTCAACCGGCCTGACATCAGTCGCACGACTCGGTGCTTCCGGCGGCGCAGTAGCTGGACCACCACGGCTCGAAGCGCGACGAATCGACGGCGACCGTGCTCATCGCGAGCAGTTCGTCTACGTCGCTGCCATAACGCAGGTGCATGTGAACCGGATCGCCGTGGGGCGAGCGGCTGATGACGGCTTGGTAGTCGCCGCAATCACCTTCGTAGGCTTCGACCTGCTCGAACGCATCCCAGATCGACGACTTGGACTCGGCGGGGAAATAGTGCGGATCAGGGCGGCTGCCGACGAACTGATAGCCGCAGTCGGCGACGAGTTGATCCGAGTTGTCGTGCGCGTAGAACGCCATCCGCGTCGTGCTTCCGGCGTCTTCACTGGTGGCGAGGCGCACGCGACTGGGATTGCGGCTGTCGTCGCGCGTCGACGCTTTGACGGGGTCCATCTCGAAATCGCCGTTCATGTTGAGGTAGCTGATCGTGGCGGCGTGCGTGTGGCCGTGCTCCTCGGCGGTCTGGCCCACATCGTGCGTGTGCGGCGCGCCGCCGTCGTGGCTGTGCGTCGTTCCGGTCATCTCGTCGGAGTCGCCGCATCCGGCAAGCACGAGCGCGGCGACGGGTAGAAGGGTCAGGAGGTGTTTCATAGAATGGAAAGTGTGGGGTTCGATGTGATGTCGCACGTCAGACATTACGGATGCGGGAGCGTCTTGGAGGACTCCCGCATCCGTGTGCGCTGTGTGGGTCAGAGGCTGACAGCCAGTCCGATGGTAATGCGGCGAGGCGGAGCCGGAGCGTAGTTGAGCGTTCCGAAGCCAGCGAAAACGGCTTCGGCATACCGTTCGTCGAACACGTTCTCGATCTCGACGAACAGCCGCCCGCTGCGCGACGAGCGCGCGCTCAGGTCGTAGAACAGCGTCAGATCGGTGACGGTGTAGCCGTCGTACTGCGCGCTGTTGTCCGACTCGAGCTGGTAGGAGCCCACGTTGTGCAGGTGAACGCGCCCGCCCAGTCCGGTCGGTGAGGCGTAGTCCAGCGCGGCGGTCAGCGTGCGGTTGGGCACGCCGGTCAGTTCGCGGCCGATGAGCGACGCGTCGGGGTTGGCGCGGATCTCGGTGTCGAGAAAGCCCAACGCCAATCGGGCGTTCAACCCTTCGATCAAACGGGCAGACGCTTCTGCTTCGATTCCTCGGCGGCGCGTTTCGCCCACGTTCTGAAAGACTCCAGACCCGGGCGGAGCTTCGAGGATTTCGCTCGACGTGTCCAGCACGTATCCGACTAGGTCGAGGCGCGCGCGCCCGGCTAGATCGTACGTCGCACCCAGTTCGTACTGCCAGATCTCGGCCGGTTCGACGGCGAAGTCTGCGCTGAACTTGGCCCCGCCGTTAGGCAGGATGAACCCGTTGGTCGCGCTCGCTCGCAGGTCGAACCCACGCGCAACCGTCGACCGGACGCCGAACTTGGGGCTCAGGTGGCCATAGTCGTTCAGATCGCTCGTCGTGACGGGCTGTCCGGGATCCGAGTTTTCGGCGTCTCCGAAGAAATCGTCGTAGCGTAGTCCGATCGTGGGGCGGAAGTAGGGAGTCGGCTCCAACTCGACCTGAGCGAACGCCGACGCCGTAGCGACGGTGAAGTCGCGGTCTTGAGTCTGCGCCTGGCGGACGCGGTTGCTCGTCGACCACCGGAGGCGCTGCGTACGCTCCGAGTAGAACTCGCCACCGACGACGTAGCTCGCGCCGACAGACGACACGTTCGTGCGCCCGTTCAGGCTCGCGCCGGTACCGTACACATCGCGCTCGTTGTAGCTCTCAGACTGGCCGCCCGCGTCGTAGCCGAACTTGGCGAAGCGCGTAAAGTCTTGCTGAACGGCGTACACGTGTGTCACCAACCGAAGCTGGTCGCTGAACGAGTGGTTGACGCCAATGCGTTCGGCGAAAAACGTTTTGCTGCCGCCGTCGTTTTCAGCATTGATCGCCTGGAGGCTGCGCACATCGTCGTTCTCGAACTGCGCTTGGGGAATGTAGCCCGGTCCGCTCCACTCGCCGCTGTGCCCGCGCAGCGAAACGCTCACGTCGGTCTGGGGCGAAATGTCGTAGGCCAACCGCCCGGCGACCGTTCCTTTGAGGTAGTTCGAGTTGGACGAGTAGCCGTCCGTCGAGAAGATTTGGACGGCGAGGTTACTCTTGAGCGGGCTGAGTCCGCCGCCGAGCGCAATGCTCTCGCCCAATGCGAGCTGCGCGTCGAGCGTCTGGTAGGCGCCGCCGCTGATGCTCACGTCGCGGTACTGACCGCCTTTGCGCGTGTCGAGTGCGACCGTTCCGCCGCGTGCGAAGTTGCCATAGAGCGCCGAAGACGGGCCTTTGTAGACGGCTACCCGCTGCAGTTCGAGCGGTACGAGCACGTTGAGATCGGCGTAGCCATCCGAGTGGCCGTCGGCCTCGTTGAGCGGAATGCCGTCGACCTGAACGGCCACGTCGCCGCCATGACCGCCTTCGCCGAAGCCGCGGATCGAGAACACGTCGGCGACGCCACCCTGCCGGTACGCGCCCATGTCGACGCCCGGAATCTCTTCGAGCAGGCGGAGCGGGTTGTCGAGCGGAATGCGGCGCAGCTCGGCAGCCGAGATGACGTGAGCCGTCGCCGCTGCATTTTGCGGAAGGAACGCCTCGCCTTTGACCGTAACCGCGTCCAAGTCGATGGAGCCGGTTACGAGACTGATGTCGAGCGTTTGCTTACGGCCGGCGGTGATGGTGACGGGCAACCGCTGCGTCGCGAAGCCTAATGCGCGCACGACAACAGTCTGAGCGCCGGCGGGGACGTTGTTCAGTTCGTACAGACCCCGAGCATTGGTCGACGCGCCGAGGACGGTACCTTCCATAGTTACGGCCACGCCGGGAAGAGTCTCGCCGGTATCGGCAGCTCGAACGGTGCCTACGAGAGATCCCGTCTGGGCGTAAACCGCAGCGGGGAAGATCAGCAGCGCCAAAAGCGCGGCTTTGAAAAGAGAAGTCATCTGGTAAATCAGTTGGGGGCGTTCGCTCAGTCGAGAGCGAGCAGCACAGATGCCGGATCCCATTCGAGAATCGTCGGCGGTCGTGCAGAGAGGCAGCGCGCGGTGGGTAGCGCGCGAAAAACGGTAGAGCGCCGATCGGAAGTCTGGCAGATCTGGTGACCCGTCAGTGTCGCGTCCGAAGCGGAAAGCCTCGGCCATCGGTTGCTCAGCCCACTTTTCGAGGCGGCGGCGACTCTATACCCACCTGAGGACCACGCGGCATCGTCGGTACGTCGGCAATCGCTGCGCAGTCTGCTACGCGGCGGATCGGCAGATTGGGCGAAGGCGGCGATTGATGACGGTCGAGCAGTATCAGAACTCGGCTTACCTGGCCGCCATCGTTTGGCACCGCGTGGATGTGCATCTTCCCATCGTGCGCGTGCGGCGTGCTAGCTTCATGCTCGTCGAGGACTTCGCCTGATTGTCGAGCAGTCGAAGCCCGCGCCGCTTCAATGGCGGAGGGAAGCCTGAAATGCGTTCTCGGCCGTAACCCATGACGATGATGGTGCTCGGCCTCGCCTGCATGACCTTGAGCCGACGAATGCTCCGCCTGTACTCCATGATGAGCATCGTCACGATGGGCATGCGAGGGCATCGTCATGATGGGCATCGTGCGCAGTCAAGAGGTGTCCTACCAAATACCACCCGTGTCCTGCCGACGAACCGGCGAACGCCAAGGCGTACCCGATCAGCAGCACGCCGACCAGCAGTTGGGTGCAGGCCGTGAGGCGGCTCAGTAGCCGAGGGCGGGAAGGTGGTGGAGGAAGCACGACGCAGTATAGCGCGCTTCGCCTCCGAATCAATGCTCACTCCGTGCTCACTCTTGCCCGCTCCCTTGTTTTCTCATACCTCTAAGGCCAAACCTCACGCGTCCTCGTCGGGGATAAGAGTGACGAGCAGCGCAGCCGCGACTTCCTTGCGATAGTCCTCGGGCACGTCACTCTCCTTGACACTCCAGCGACTCCACGCCCGGCGGACAGGATAGTCGTGGCGGTAGCGGTCGAAACGGTCGCCGCGTGCTTTGTCTGTCTTGAGATCGGCGATCTTGAGGATCTCGGTCTCGTCGCGCGTCACGTCGTACATCTGCTTGACGAGCGCTTGCATGAACGCGGTGCGCTCCATCTCTTCGGCACCACTGGGGACCTTGAGCATCAATTTATCGGTCCCCTCCGACAGGACGGATTCGCTATCCCAGTCTCCCGCTTTGCCCGTAAACTCAGCCAGCGCGTCGACCATCATCTGCGTCCCGGCGACTTTGCCGTCGAACGAGTGGCCTGCGATGTGCGGGGTGGCAAGCGTGACGGCCTGAATCAGCTCGGGACTGGGCGTGGGCTCGTTCTCCCACACGTCCATCACGCACGCGTCGATCTGCTTGTCGCCCAGGCATTCGAGCAGCGCCTCGTTGTCGACGACGGCGCCTCGGCTGCTGTTCATCATCCACGACCCCGAGCGCATCCGCACCAAGGCGCCACGCGCGATCATGTGATAAGTAGCGTAGGGTTCGTGCATCTTGAGCGGCACGTTGATCGTAACGACGTCGCTCGTAGCGAGCACGTCCGAGAGCGGCAGAAAGTCACCCTGGCTGTCTTCTTCCCGAGCGCGCGGTGGATCGCAGCGGCGGATGCGGCAGGTAAGTCCGGCGAACCGGTCGGCTAGCATGGTCCCGATCGACCCGACGCCGACGACACCGAAAGCCAGCGCGCCGATGTCCGTTTTGCCTTTGCGCTCGCACGCTTCGAGCAGAGCTGCGATGGTCCACTCGGCGACCGATTCGGCATTGCTCCCATGCGCATCAGCGAACGCGATGCCTTTGGATTCCAGGTAGTCCCGGTCGACGTGATCCGACCCGCTCGTGGCTGTGCCGACGAACTTCACAGATGAACCGGCAAGCAGGTCCTCGTTGACTTTGGTGGCGCTGCGGACTATCAGAGCGTCGACGCCTTTCAAATGCTCTGACGTGATGTCTATGCCGGGCACTAAGGTCACTTCTCCGAACGAAGAAAAAGCTTCGGTGGCGAAGGCCACATTGTCATCTACCAGAATCCGCATGAGTTATCTTGAAGGGGAAGCGCAGGACGCGTGAAAGGGTGACGAATCGGCAGGTATTCGGTGAAAGATCGACGACCAAACTGCCAGCAGGGCACCCGTTTTGGGTAACGAGGAGGTACACGACTGGAAAAGCAGCCTGTTTCAGCCGATAGGGTAGCTCGGCAAGGAGTTTGCACTATTATAGTGCGACGCTAAGTCCTTAAGACACATATCACTAAATCGCGAAACTGAAACGAAACCACTGCCCCTTAGCTGGGTAAAGCCGCACACGCTCACTTCACACGAGCGCGAGGCGTCAGACGGACGCAAGTCCATGTCCTCGATTCAATCACGATCCCATTTCAATATGACATATACAAAAACATTCCGCACCCTCGGTGTCGCCTTTTCTGCGACGCTTTTGGCCGTTCTCTCGCTCGGCTTCGGTACTTCGGATTCGTTCTCAGACTTGGTCGCCACTGCTTTCTTACCGACAGCAGCCACGGTGAACACAGCTCTCGAGCCGTCTTCGACCACCGACACCGCGCTTCTCGACGAACTCCGCGAGCACCCGACGCGCATCCCGCTCGTTGAAGCTCTGGAAATCGACGAGGAAACGCTCTGGCTCGCTCGCTGCATCTACAGCGAAACGAAGCAGCCGGTCGAGCAGGAGCTCGTCGCGTGGGTCATCCGGAACCGCGTTGAAACAGGATATCGCGGCGAGCGCTCGTTCAAGAGCGTCGTTCTCGATCCTTACCAGTTCAGCGCGTTCATCCCCGGTAGCCGCACCGCCCGCTTCTACTCGAGCCTCGAAGTGAACACCAAGCGCGCCGGATGGCAGCGAGCCCTCGCCATTGCCCACCACGTCCGCACCAGCGACGAAGTGCGCCGCCCCTTCTCAAAGGAAACGCGTCACTTCTACTCGGAGCGGTCCATGGTCGGCGCCAAGCACCCTGCTTGGAGCGAAGGACAGGAGCCCGTAGCGGTCAACCGCCGCGACGAGATCAACCCCGAGCGGTTTCGCTTTTTCGAACGCGTGCGCTGAGCTGGCTAGGTTAGCCGCCTCCCGTACCACCAAAACCGGAACGCCCGGCCCTCCGCGAGGAAGGTCGGGCGTTTTCGGTTGGGCGCGAATCTGCCTCTATCGTTTGGCGGAGGATATGCTACTCGCATCGCAATCAGGGGTGAACGACGACACCCGGCGCCCTGACCTCTTCCAGCGTTGTGAGCCGAAGAAATCAGTGACTACGACATCTCCGTCGAGTCTGACCGAGAAGTCATCCAAGCGGATCTCGTTGTCGCTACGCTGGCCCGTTTCCGAGAAGATAGAATAGCAGTCTCCTTGGTCATCGAAGTTATCGCCGAAGTAGTCGTAGCTAGTCAGGCGCGACCCTTGGATGCCGATAAACCACACGTCGCCTTCAGATGAGTCAAGCTCGTAGATTCCGTCGAGTGAGGGTTTGTCGTCGTTGGAGTCACACGCGGCGAGGGTGACCAGGAGAACGGCAGCGAGCAGCAGGCGGAAGAGGGTGAGAGTGCGCGGCATGGCAGAAACGTGTTGGAGGTGAGAAGGCACGCGTGCATGAGTGCCCACCCCCAAGATCTTTGCCGACCGAGCCTTTGTCCACTACGAGATTGCGTAGTTCTTACTGTTCGGATGGCATGTAAACAAGCTATTGAGCTACTGGCAGCACTCGGCTTGGCAGTTACCTTTGGTCTCCCCCTTTACCTCACAGCTCATGTCTCGCTTCGCCTTTTTCCTACTCGTCATCTGCCTCTCCGCCGTGCTCTATGTGGCGTGCTCGGGCGTCCAGCCGGTCGACGATGAGCCGATGGCGATGAGCGAGCTGGGTGCGCGCTGCCCCGAGGGGCTGTTCGACGCCTCGGCGTTTCCGCCTGCCACGACCGGCGATCAGGTGCGCATCGCGACGCTCAATACCGAGTTTCTCTTCGACGGATTGGACGGTGACGGACGGGCCTCGTTCGACTGGAAAGACGATCCAGCTCTGGCTACGCAGCACATGGAGTGCATCGCCGACGTGATCGCTGGTCTGGACGCCGACGTGGTGATGATGCAAGAGGTCGAGAGCGATGAGGTGGCCTATCGGATGGTCGAGGAGTTCTTGCGCGGGATGGACTACCGCGTCTACTTCGTACAGGGCAAAGACAGCTTCACGGGCCAAGACATCGCGATGATCGCGCGCGTGCCGGTCAGCAACATCGGCCGGACAGACGACCGCGCTCCGGTCGGCGACACCGACGAGACCTACGGCGTCAGCAAGAACTTGTGGGTCCGCGCCACCATCGACGGCGTCGAGACGACGCTGATCGGCCTGCACTTTCTGTCGCGCCCCGACGATGAGAGCCGCAAGGACAGTCGACAAGCTCAGGCCGAAACGATCCGCCGACTGGTCGAGTCCGAAATCGCAGACGGACAGGCCGTCGTCGTGCTGGGCGACTTCAATGACTTCGACCCCATCGGCGACCGCGACGGCAGCGAACCCATCACCGACGTGCTCACGCGCATCAAGAGCGCCGGACCAGGATCGGCCGACGACCTGATCAACGCAATGAGCCGGGTCCCTCAGGCCCAGCGCTACTCGGCCTTTTACGACCGCAACGGCAACGACGAGATCGAGCCCGACAAGCGCGAGTTTTCGGCCATCGACCACGTGCTACTCAGCCCCCAACTGGCGAGCAAGATCGTCCGCGTCGACTTCGTGCACGGCTACGATCCGCGCAAAGTGAGCGACCACTTCCCCATCGTCGTCACGCTCGACTAATCGGGAATGCTCACGAAGTACCGCGCCGTTACGCTTGCCGACGAACGCCGACGAGCTACGTCCGGTTGGAGTTTAGACACCTCTCAGAACTCAAACCGGACTCTTCCATGGCAGACACTACTTGGCGCGATGCGCTCTCCAGCGGCGACAAAGACGGCTTCCGTGCCGCTATCGAACCGCACACCGACACGCTCCTGGCTGCCGCTCGCCGCGACCTATCGTATTACAAAGCCAAAGGCAAAATCGGCGATCAGGATTTGGTACCTGAAGACGTCGTCGGCGAGGCCATTGTGCAGGCGTGGGATCGCCGCGACAAACTGCCCGAGCAGATGAGCCTGCGCGGCTGGATGCTCGCCGTCACCCACCGCGCCGGGCGTGGATTGGTCGCGCGGCAGCACACGCTGGACACCGAAAAGGTGATCTCGCTTGACGCCCCGGTCCCCACCGAAGGCGACGCGTCGGACAGCGCGCAGCAGTGGTTCTACGAGTGGTACCAGCCCGACAGCGTCGTGACGTGGGAGGAGATCACGCCCGGCTCGGTCCCGATCGATTTGTCTGAGCCGGTCGACGGCCGCCTTCTCGACCTGATAGACGACGAAGATGCGAGAGGCGCGCTGCTGCTGCATCAGGAGTTCGATATGGATCCGAGCGAAGTGGCCTATGCCATGGGTACGTCCCTCAACGAGCTAGCCGAGCGCGTCCAGGGCGCCCGTGTCTCGCTCACTAACCGAATGAACAGCGAGGGCGTCGATCTCGAAGGTACCGCTCTGCCCTATGGCGCGCCGGATCAGGCGGGGTGAGCACTTTCCCTCGCTTGCCGCCATACTTGATCAGGATGCCCTCTCGCTGAATAGAAGCAGGTATGAGGAGCAGGGATTTCGCGCGTTGACCAACGCATGACGCAAGGGCATAACGATCTTGCGTCATGCGTTTTCTCTTCTGCGTCGCCCTCTTTGCGTTTGCCTTCCCCTTGCAAGCACAGCAGCCGCTCGCTGAGCCCGGCCGCTTGCTCTCCGACGATGCGCGCGTTGCCCTCGTGACCGTCACGTCCGGCACGGCGATCTACAACCGATGGGGCCATACCGCGCTCCGCATCACCGATTCCGAGCGTGGGCTCGACGTGCTGTTCAACTACGGCACGTTCGAGTTCACCAACACGTTTGTCTTTTCGTTCGCTTATGGAGCGCTCGACTACACTCTGTCGGTGGCCCCACCCACTGCGTCCTACGATTTTTACGCAACCGAAGGGCGAGGAGTCATAGAGCAAACGCTTAATCTGTCGCCTGACGAGACTGCCCGTTTGTGGGCGCTGCTCGTCGACAATGCGCGCGACGAAAACCGGACGTATCGGTACCATTTTCTCTACGATAACTGCTCGACCCGTCCGCGCGACATCGTAGAGAAGGCTGTCGGCGAGCGCTTCGCATATCCGGAGCCCCCCGTTGGCACTACGTTTCGCGATCTTCTGCGTCCGTATGACGCGCCCGCACCGGCCTTGCGTCTGGGCCTCAACCTGCTCTTGGGCCTCAACCTCGACGAGCATGTGACAGCTCGGACGGCGGCTTTTCTACCTGCCACGCTGATGGATCAGATGGACGAAGCGGCGCGCGCAAGCGGCGGCCTGCTCGTTACACGCACCGACACGATCGTCCGCGTGCCTCCGATCGCTCCTCGGGCGTTCGACTGGCCTGCCGCTTTGGGTTGGCTTCTGCTCCTGATCGGACTGGCTGCGCTCGCGTGGAGATGGAGAGCCCCCTATCGCGTTTCCCGCTGGGACGGTCTGCTGTTCGCGGTGGCAGGATTGGCCGGAGCGGTACTTCTGGGAATGTGGGCGCTGACCCTGCACGACGTGACCGAGCGCAACCTAAACCTACTCTGGCTCTGGCCGACGCATCTCGCCGCCGCGTGGTGGGCAGCGAAGCGCGCTCAGCCCACGTGGATGCGGTTCTACTGGATCTCGGCCGCCGCCGTCGCGGGGGGAACGGCTCTGCTTTGGTTTGGCCTGCCTCAAGTGCTGCCAGCGGCCGGACTTCCCCTCGCTTTGCTCCTCGCCGTTCGATCGGTGCACCAGAGTCGCAAGCCTGCACCCGTGCCGGGCGAGACGCGCGCTACCGCCGCCCCGTAGCGTCGAGAAACGCATCGAGTCCGACCGTATCAAGCGCGCGCTTGGTCAGTTCGAAGGCGTCGCTGCGTCCCGGCACACGGTACGACCAGCGTTGGCGACGCACGTCGCGAAATCCGGCATCCGAGAGCGCGCGACGCAGGGTCGAGGCGGTGAAGAACGTCCGGTGATAGAGCGGATGGTTGCCGCCCTCCCACTTCGATCTGGACAGGACGAACTTGAGGCTGTGCAGGTTAGGCACCTCAACGACACAGATTCCGCCCGGCGTCAGCAGCGCTCGCACGTGCCGGAGCACCTCGAATGGATCGGCAAAGTGCTCCAGCACGTGCCACAGCGTAACTACGCCGAACGTCTCACCCGACGCCGCTACTTCGCGCAGTTCTCGCACCCGCGCATCGACGCCAAACCGGTCACGCGCGTATGCCGTCGCGCGCTGCGACACGTCGATTCCAGTCGCCGCGAAGCCCGCGTCCAAAGCAGAGCGCACGAACTGACCGCGCCCGCATCCAACGTCGAGCAGTCTACGCTCGGTCGTGAGGCGTTCGATCCGTTCGACGCGCTGCCGATTGATGGCGAACAACTCTCGCTGCGTGGCATCTGGCGAGTCGGCGCGATAGGCAGACGCATCGAGATCGGGACCGCCGTAGTACTCCTCGTACAGCTCATCGTCGAGCGGCGGATTCGCTAAGAAGGTCAGACCACACCGAGCGCATCGAACGACGTCGAACTGATCCTCGCGGAATCGAACTGCCGACTCGTCGGAGCCGCAGTTAGGACACGGGCGGTTCGTCTGATCGGGCATACGAGAAGAGAAGAAGCGGCGCCGCATCCAAACGAAAACGCCTCCACGGTCGAAACTGGGGAGGCGTTGGTACCGCGTAGGGGAATCGAACCCCTATTACCAGGATGAAAACCTGGCGTCCTAACCGTTAGACGAACGCGGCGTATGTAAGCGGGAAGGGGCGACTAGTGGGGATCGAACCCACGACCTCCTGGACCACAACCAGGCGCTCTAACCTACTGAGCTATAGCCGCCACGTATCCCAACCGGGAAAACCAACATACGGCCCTCCTCCCCACCCGGCGCAAGAGTCAGCGCGCAAAGCGGATGTGAATCGCGCGCTACCTCAGAATTGCCACGCGTCCGTAGCTGGCCCCCTCCCCGTCTGCTCCCACGGCAACGACGACGTAGACGCCCGACGGCACTGCCTCGCCTCGCAGATCACGGCCGTCCCAAACGTAGCTACCGCCGCGCGAGTCGTCGCGCCATACGATGCGCCCGTCGGCCGTCACGATGCGGATCTGGGCTTCGGCGACGAGCCCTCCAATCGTAACGCCAGCGCCGCTCAGATCAGACGCGCGCGCCGGGTTGGGATGGACGCGCAGATCGCCCGCTTCGAGCGCAGGTGCTTGGGGAGTGCCGGAGAACGAGACCAGTCCGGCATCAGTCGCCACGAACATGGTGCCCGTTGCCGGGTCGGCTTCGAGGGCGACGATCCGGTTCGAGGGCAGCGGCGCGTTCTCGACGGTGTAGCGTGCGACTAGAGGAAACTGGCCTGCCGTCTCGCGCAGCACGAAGATGCCTTCGGACGAGCCCACCCAGATGCCGCCGCCCAGGTCGATTGCGATGGCCGTCGCGTTGACGTTTTCGAGCGGAAACCGGCCGATATTGGTATCACCGGGCCAGTTGAACTGAGCCGACGGATCTCTCGCCGTGATGCCGTTGCTCAGCAGGAACGCGACGCCTCGGTCGGTCGCTACCCAGATGCGGCCCTGGCGGTCCTCGGTGATCGCGCGCGCCGTGTTCGAGGGCAGCCCTTGGGGCGCGTTGCCCTCGGTGAACAGGCGAAAGGCGTCGTCGCTGGGATCGGTGGGCGTGGAGCCCGTGTCGTAAACAACCACGCCGCGGCCGACCGCCCCGTCGAGTTCGCTTTGGAGGAGCATCCACTTTTGACCGAAACTGTCGACCATGAGGTCGATGTAGGCGTCGTAGGTCGAGCGAATACCGTCGCCGGTGGGGTTAGGCAGGCTGTACCACGTGCCATCCGGCTGGCGCGTCTGGAGCGCCCGGCTCGTGTTTTTGTTCGTCACCCAGAGCGCGCCCGCTTGGTCCACATCGACGCCTTCGACGATCAAGAAGTCGGGACTGCTGGAGACAGCCGTGCGAAGTGTGGAATTGGCGCGGTCGAACTGCTCGACTTCGCCCTCGGGTGTGCGCAAAAAGACGCCATTGCCCTGCGTCCCCGCCCACACTTCGCCACTCGGTCCGACCGCGACTTCGAACACGTCGTCTTGATCTCGGCCAGTCGCGGCGGGATCCGAGATGCGTGTCCACTCGCGCTGAGTGGATAGGCGAAACAGTCCTACATCGTTTCCGGCTGCCCATAGTGTGCCATCGGGCTCGAACGCAAGGTCGGTGAATACGTCTGTTCCGGGCCCTTGCGGCACTATGGTTTCCTGGACGGTGAACGCGTCGGCGCCCACCGTTCCGCGCAGCAGGCCGCTGCCGCGCGCGCCCAGCCAGAGCGCGTCGCCGATCGCCACGACGTCGACCGGGTCGGATGGGACACCTGAGCGCACCAGCCGCGTCGCTCCAGCCGCGTCGATCTGGACCAGCCCGAAGCGCTCGACGCCGATCAGTTGCGTGTCGCCCCTGCGTTCGAGCGTCCGAACGCTTTCGCCCGTCACGTTGGATCTGGACCAGGCGAAAGAGCCTGCCTGCTGCACGTAGAGGTCCGCGCTCGTGCCCGCATAGAGCCGACCGACGAATGCTTCGACGGAAAACACCGTGCGGTTGCCAAGGCCAGCTTCGAGCGTCCAGGCCGCCGGGTCTTGCAAGTTGCGTCCATCGAGCGTCGAGCGGACCAATCCCTCGGCCGTAGCGACGTAGATGCGATCTCCCACGACCGATACGTCGTAGGCAGGTGTCGCCGAAGACAGAGTCGCAAACCGGCTGTACGTCTCGCGGACAATTCCTCCAGCCGGGTCGAATACGACGACGCCGAAGTCGGTCGCCAGGTAAAGCCTCTCGCCTGCTGCCACGATGCGGTTGATGCCGCGCTGAGAGAAGCGTACGGCGCGCGATATGTCGCGAAATCGGGTGACCTCCCCGGTCGACGCGTTGAGCCGGTCGAGCGTGCCCGAGCTATAGCCAATCCAGACAGCGTTGGTCCCTTCGGGCGTGGCGACCGCTCGCGCGCTGCGTCCGAACAGGCCCTGTATGACCGTAAACGATTCGGTCTCTCCTGTCTGAGGCGAGTAGCGAAAGGCGCCGCCGCCAGAGACAGACCAGATGTCGCCGCCGCGCGTGTCCATCGCTTCGACGCGAGCCAGCGTGGGGTAGGCTTGCCAGTCGGGGAACGTACTCTGGGCAGCGAGAGGTGCGGCCAGCAGAAGAGCGCAGGCGATCAGATACCGGATCATCGAACGTAGAGATGAGCCGCGCGGGGCGGCGGATGCGTCGGGAGAAACGGTAGCGGTCGGTCTAAGGGCTTTGGCGTTTGGCGTGGAGTAAACTACGCGATCTGCCGCAAGACGTTGGCCGTTTCAACTGCCGCCATGAGCGCTTCGGCGCCTTTGTTGCCCGCTTTGGTGCCCGCGCGCTCGATCGCCTGCTCGATCGACTCGACGGTCAGAATGCCGAAGACGACCGGCACACCCGTGTCCATGCTCGCGCTCATCAGCCCGCTCGCCGCCTGCCCGGCGACGTGATCGAAGTGCGGTGTCGCTCCCCGGATGACGGCGCCCAGCGCCACGACGGCGTCGTAGTCGCCCGTTTCGGCCAGCCGTTTGGCTACGATCGGAATCTCGAACGCACCAGGCACCCAGGCGACGGTTGCCGAGTCGGTGTCGCCGCCGTGGCGCCGGAGCGCGTCCAGAGCGCCCGCGAGCAGAGGCCGGGTGATGAAGTCGTTGAATCGTCCGGCGACGAACGCGATGCGGAGGTTGCGCGCGTCGAGGTGTCCTTCGAGAGTCTGAGGCATGATCTGGAAATGAGCGTGCGGCCTACTACCATTTCGGCCCCTTCAGGTTTTGCGCTTCTACCGCTGCCCGCGCAAGAACAGGACGCCCCCGCTGCGCCCACCAACGAAGGCGTCGGCCACTCCATCGCCCGTCACGTCGCCGAACGCGAATGTGGCTTGGGGAGGCAGCGCTGTTTCGCCGAGCAGTGTGCTGGCAAGCGGAGTGAACGCGCCGCCACCGACACGATAGACGGCGACGGTGTCGAAACCGCTCACGAACAATTTGAGGCGCCCGTCTCCGTCGATGTCACTCAACGCGGCGTGGGCGCGGCGCCCGATGTCGATACCGGGAACGGGGCGACCGGCGGAGAAAGCCGGAGCGGTCGGCGTACCGATGTTCTCGAACCGGACGAGTGTGCCGCGCGAGGTGCCCGCAATCACGTCCAAGTCGCCGTCGCCGTCCAGGTCGCCCAGTGCGGGCGTGGCGTGCGATCCGCTGGGCAGCTGAAGCGTGTCGAGTGGCACCAGGCCGCCGTCGCGGCTGACGTAGAGGCGGATGCCGTCGCGCCACGTGCCCAAGGCGATGTCATCGGCTCCGTCGCCGTCCAGGTCGCCCAGAGCGGGAGCCGCGTGGAAGGCATCCCCCAGGTCGAGTGTGCCTTCGTCGCGAAACGACGGCTGCTCGTTCGTGCCGACGTTGCGAAACAGCCACGCCTTGCCGGTCTTGTCGTCGACAGGATCGGATTTGCTGGCGACGATCAGGTCCAAGTCGCCGTCGCCGTCCAAATCGCCTAGAGCGGGCACGCTGTCGCTGCCCACATCTATCTGGTCGAGGAAGCGAACCGACGTGCGCTCGAAGCCGTCCGCGTCTTGCGAGTAGAACCACAAGTTATTCGTGCTGGTGCGCTGCGGATCGAAAGCGCCGCCCAGAACGCCAACGAGTAGATCGAGGTAGCCATTGTCGTCCAAATCGGCGACGGTGGGCGCGTTGTACCCGCTCGATTGAACCGGAATGCGCGGCGGATAGGGGCGGGGCTCGCCGCGCAGGCTCGGCTGCTCAGGTGTGCCCTGATTGCGGATCAGCAGCAGCGAAGGCTCGAAATAATCGCCCCACAGCAGGTCGTAATCGCCGTCGCCGTCGGCATCGGCCCACGTCATCGTGTTGGCGCCGTGCATCGTCGTCGCACCGGCGCGCTGGTGACGAGGCGCATGATAACCAGTCTCGCTTCCGGTCGGACGCGCGTTCTGGATGCCCGGCAGTCCGAATTGCGACACGATTTCGATATTCTCGAAGCGCTCGGCGATCAGTTCGAAGCGAGGGATTGACGCGGCAGGGTCGATGATCTCGAAGCGCGAAACCGTTCCATCCAGGCGCCCAACGAACAGATCCATCTTGCCATCCGCGTCGATGTCGACCAAGTTGGGGATGTTCTGCCGGTCCGAGAACAGCGGCGAGCCGTCGGGCAACTGGAGCGAGTCGGCGGCGAGCGTCCACCGGGCGGCTTGCGCGGTGCCTTCGTTGCGAAACAGGCGGACGTAGCTGAACGGCGTCTCGGCAAGCAGGTCCAGATCACCGTCGGCATCGAGGTCGCCAAAGCGGTACCACTCTCCCACATCGAGATCCGCATACGCATCGCTGCGCCACACGAACTCAGGCGCGCGTGCCGTACCGACGTTCTCGAAATGCAAGAGCCTGCTCGTCGCTTCCTGGACAAAGAGATCCATGTCCCCGTCGGCGTCAATGTCGACGAATTGTGGGCGCGGCACGTCGAATCCGCCCAGAAATGGATGCGCATAGGGCACGCCGTCATCCTTGAGAACGTCAAACGGCGCGACCTGGCGCTCGAACGACGCAACGCTAGCGCGCTCGGGCAGCGCGTCGCTGATGGGCGCCGATGAGCAGGCAGCCAGGAGGGGCAGCAGCATCCAGCCCAAAGCTGCTAGGCTGCGTACACCTGTCCCTTTTTTCGAACGTCCTATGTCGTCAGTCATCGCTGGAAGGTTGACCGGCGAAGCGGTAAGAAAACGTCATCCGCGCTTCGCCCAAAACGTGACCGCGCGCCGCCGCGTAGAGGCTGTCTGTCGTAGCCGTGTTGGAATCCAGCTCGAGCCGAGTGTCGAGCGCGAGCAGGCGCAGCAGGTAGTCGTGCGTTTCGCCAGGAGGCGGACAGGGGCCGTTGTAGGACGTTCTGTCGTAGCGGTTCAGGCCTTCGGACGAGCCGACAGCGTCCGCGCCTTCGAGCACGAGCACACCCTCGGGGAGATCGCGGAGCGTCGGTGGTAGGTTGAATGCGATCCACTGCGCCGACGCTTCGGGCGCGCTCGCAGCATCCGGATCGGCGTCTTGATTGGCCAGGTCGAGATCGGGCGCGTCCTGATCGTCGAGGATGAGAGCGAGCGTCTGCGTTCCGGTCGGAGGCAGCGTCCACGCCAGCGGAGGCGAGAGGTTGTCTCCCTCACACGAGAAGCGGACCGGAATTGCGTCGCCGTCGCGAAACGCTGTGCTCGACAAACGAAGCTCCTCGACCTCCTCTCCTGCCGGAGCCGACACGTCCGGCGCATCTAGAGACTCGGCACACCCGAACGTCAGCAGGATAGCTAGGCAGGCAACGGGGCGCATGGTGTCTGGGCTGATTGAATCGGAAAAACTACCCCACCGTTCTGGCAAAACATGTCCTGATCTTGGAGACCCGACACGTTTCTGCTTGGCGAGCGGTCAGTACGGCGCGAAGAAGTCTTGGCTGACCGGTTTGCGCACGCCGATGCCCGTCGCGTTCGGGCCGACTTCCAAGACTTTGACGACCTGGTGCGTCTGCGTGTCGATCACCACGACTAGGCCCGGATGCTTGCCGTTCCAACTGTTCGGCTTGTAGTCGCCGCGCAGGTTGTTGGCCGACACAAACGCGTAGCGTCCGTCCGGGCGGAAGACGGCGTCGTAGGGCTGCCGCAAGGCTGCATCGCGAATGACGGCGGTGGTTCGGTGCGTAGCCGCGTCGATCACGGTCACCGTATTGCCTGCGTTCTGGGGCACGTAGACGAACGCTCCGTTGGGCTCGAACATAGCGTGCCACGGCTGCCCGCCGACGTAGACCGAATCGACGAAACGCGGATGGTCAGGTGTGCCGTCGAGATCCCAGAACATCACCTGACCACTCGTCTGCCCCGTTCCGGCCATCTGCAGCGCGTTGGGCGACGTGCCGAACTGAACGATGGTATGCAGCGATCCGGGGATGTCCTGAAGCGTCACCTCGTTGGTCTGCGTCCCGATGATCGCCATCTGGTTGCGCGCCAGGCTGGCTGTGTAGGTGTACATGCCGTGCGGAGTCGACTGCATCGCGTGCGGGCGCGGAAACAGCACGTCGATCTCTTCTTCGACCTCCATCGCTTGGCGATCGATCAGCACGATGGAACTGGGCGGGTTGACGGCCGAGATCGACCGCGCCGCGTACACGTAGTCGACCTGCGCCGACGCCTTGAGCATGCCTGGCGTCTCGACTTCGACCTGTCCCAACAGTTGGTTGTCGCGGTTGAACTTGAGCACCCGGTTGGCACCGATCAGCGACAGATACCAGAACTCACCTTCGGGCTCGACGGCGACGTGGTGCGGTTTGGCATTCGCTCCAAACCCGAGTGCCGCTACGTCGACCGTATCGACCGGCTCGAACGTTTCGGTATCGAATACCGTCACGAGCGCGGCATCCTGACTGCACACGTAGATATAATCGGGCGATGGCTGAGCCGCTAGTGGAGTGGCAAAGAGGAAGAGTAGAAACAGATAGCGCATAGCAGAAGGGGTGCCGCGGTGTGGAGCTTGTGACAGGTTTACAAATCAGAGATCGCCACGACGCCTGTCGCGGCGGCTGAACAAAAAGCGAAGCGGGCAGACATCTCTCGACATCCACCCGCTCTGAACGCATAAACCGAGGCTTACAGTGCAGCGTCCGACTTTCTGAGTACGAACAAGCCCTCGCCGATCGACGAGACGACGACGATGCCGCTCTTGAAGAACGGGTAGTTGCTCCACGTGCCGGTGAAACCAGGGCTCTCCTCGACGACGGGTGTCGTATCGAAGTGAGCGACTTCGCGCGGGTTTGCCGGATCGGTGATGTCGTGGATGCGCAGGCCACTAGCATAGTTGGCCATGTAGATCAGGTTGTCGCGGACGTAGAGGTTGTGGTCGATGCTCTTCGTTCCGTACGTGTACTCCTGCACCAACTGCGGATCGTCCAGATCGGACACGTCCCATACGAGCGTGCGCGTCTCCTCGGTCTGGCCGCCTAGTTCGTCCAACTCATCGTTGACATAGTGGAAGCGGTGATCCTCACTCAGCCAACCCTGATGAGTGTACGCGACGCGCGGGTACTCGGCGATCGAAAGCGTCTGAGGATTGGCTGGATCGGTCACGTCAGCGATGGCGAGAGCGGTTTCGTTTGAAGCGAAGCACACCTCCTTGCCGACGTACTGCGTGTCCGGGCCGCTATACGTGACACACTGCGCATCGTGCGTGTACCCCGTGCCGCGACGTCCGGTCTGCTCTTCTGCATAGCAGCCGACAAACGTCGGATTGGTGGGCGTCGTCAGATCGACCATATGGAGGCCGCCTCCGCACGACTCGCCTCCATCGCCCGCACCGACGATGAAGCCCATGCCCGTGTCCTCGTTGATCACCATGTTGTGCGCACTCGCGACGTTGGTGTAGAGAAACGTCGGTTCGAGTTGCATGATTTCACCGCTGAAGTCGCGCAGCAGCGTCAGGTCGAGAACCTGCATACCGTGATTGCCGGATCCATCTGCGGTGATGTAAGCGTGATCCTTGTAGACTTTGATGTCGCGCCACGAAGCCGCGTTGGCGCCGGGTGTCATAGGAAGGTTGGCTACGACGACCGGGTTACCCGCGTTCGACACGTCGACCGCTGACATGCCCTCCATGCGTCCGACCAGGGCGTACTCCTTGCCGCTTTGCGGGTCTGTCCAGCCCCAGATGTCATTGAGGCGTGCGCCGCGGAGACCGCCCAGTTCGCTGATCGGCAGGAAGGAGACCATATCGACACCTTTGCAATCAAATCCGGCAGCGTCGCCGTCTTCGCAGCGAACGGGTTCGCCTACGCTGCGGGCCAGTCCCATCGCGTTGGGATAGACCGGCGACTGAGCGACGTACGCATCTCCGTCCATACCAAACGGCACGATCAAACCCGAACCGAAGTCGGCACCGGGCGCTCCGGCTACGACTACGCGGTCAGTAGCTGCGACAGCATTGCCCGTAAACGAGCGGCTCATCCCAGCGGTCGCGCGCTGCGCTTGCATCCAGCCTGAGGCCGATGGGGCGAAGTGATAGATCGCGCCGATGCCGCGCTCGGCAGCAGGAGCGCCGACCCACATCGTACCGGCTGGCGTAAAGGTGAGACTGCTACCGAAACGCTGGGACGGGACAGGCTCGTCGGGCGTAACGACCGCCGACTCGCTGAGCATACCGTCGCTGCCGAGCGCGTAGAGCTTGACGGCTCCCGCGCGCCCATCGGCCGAGGGTGCGCCAGCAGCCAGTCCTCCCTCGTAGAACGCCAAGACCTGGCCTAAGCCGTCGCCTTCTAGACCAGCAACAGCCTGGACGAGCGTCCAGCCCGCTTGCGTGTCGCGGTAGACGTAGAGCATACCGCCCATGCCTGCGCGCGGCGAGCCGATGACGACGTAATCGCCGTTGGTGGCTACGGAGGTTCCGAACCGGCCTTCGCCGATTTCGCCGTCCGCCGACGGCATCACGACAGGCGCGCCGACGAGCGCTTCGAGCCTAAAGCCCTCGCCCGTGTCGCGGTAGATGTACGCAGCACCCTGCCCGCTCTGCTGCATTGGCGCGCCGACGACGGCGAGGTTACCGCCCAGGGCAACGGACGACCCAAAGCCGCTGGCCTTGTTGGCCGTGTTGACGCCCAAACGAGCCGCTTCTACTAAGACGCCGCTCGCATCGCGCCTCATCACGAAGGCCGCACCGGCTTCATCGGTGGCCGAGGGCGAGCCGATCAAGACTGCATCGTCCGCAACGGCAATCGAGGCACCAAATCCGTCGGCGTTACGTCCATCGGGCGCCAGGATCGTGCGCTGCACGCGGAGCACGCCGTCAGGACCTGCCTGGTAAGCGTGGACAGATCCGGGCTGGTACGAGCCGCCCGCCTCGCCGACGTAGATCGTCTGCCCATCGGAGACGATTGCGCCGCCGAAGCCGGTCTGCGTTTGAGCGAAAGCCGCAGGCACGGCAAACAAGAGAAGGAGCGGTAGTAGTCGTCTCATCGAGAAGGGAGTGGAGAACATGGTAGCGTTTTTTTAACGCGGTCCCCTGTCTCTGTTCCGCTCAGCCAGCCACTTTTGCCCCGTCAGCGCAAAGCCCGCAGACGACTCAGGCCTAGTCCGCACTGACAATCAGAGAGGAAAGTTGCTGCGCGTGCGACTGAGCCGCCCGAACCGAAAGGAGGTCACGAAGTGAGCAGATGGGGTACAACCCCGGCGATGCCGGACAGCGAAGCGAGAGGCGCAGGCGCGCCGCAAGAGCAATCTGAACCGGACCTCAAAGCGGCCTAGATATCCGAGACCAACAATCAGTACCCGTAGATGGAAAAGTCATCTCGGCGCAGGTAGAGTGCCAGCACGACGCCGATCATGATCGAGTTGGCGAGCAGCGCGGACCCCCCATAACTGATAAACGGCAAGGGGATACCGATAACGGGCAGCAAGCCTGTCACCATGCCCAGGTTGACGAACAAGTGGATCAGAAATACGCCCGCGGCCCCCGCCGCCATCATCGACGCGATCGGGTGCTTGACGCGCGTGCCCAGCTGGACGAGTCGTATCAGCAGAAAGCCGTAGAGAAACAGCACGACCACTCCTCCGACGAAGCCGAACTCCTCGCCGATGATCGAAAACACGAAGTCGGTCGACTGCTCGGGGATGTAAGCACCCTGCGTCTGCGTGCCCTCCATGAAGCCTTTGCCCAGGATGCCGCCCGATCCGATCGCCGCCTTTGACTGCACCAAGTGATATCCAACACCGGTTCTAAACTCCTCGGCTTCCGGATTGGTGAACGACACGATGCGCGCTACCTGGTGCGGCTGCAATTGCGAAATCGCCAGCCCGGCCACGCCGATCGTTCCCAACGTGAACACGGCCGCGACGGCCATGGCCCACTTGCGCCGCGTCACGACGAAGATGCCCAGCGTGAACACGATAGCGAATCCAATAGCAATCGGCGGATTGACGACGGCGAAGTAGCCAGCGATCGCGGGTGAGAGCATCAGCGCGAGGATGTAGAGAGGAAGTCCGCTCCAAAACAGCATGATCGGAATCAGGCCCAAGAAGACGAGAGCGGTGCCCGTATCGTTTTGCAGCAGGAGCAGGACAGCGGGTAGCAAGAGCAGCAGCGTCGCACCGGCACCATAGCGGATCACGCCGCTGTTGGGACGCCTGAGCGCCAGCAGCGCTGCAACGGCGAGGACAGTACCGACCTTGGCGAATTCGCCCGTCTGGATGCGAATACCGCCGCCCAGGTCGAGCCAGCTGGTCGCTCCGTTGACCTCAGTTCCGAAGACGATCGTCGCCGCCAGCAATCCCAACGAGCCGATGTAGGCCGGAAACGCAACGCCTTGATAAAACCGCGTCGGCAGGATCAGGCACAGGAAGATGACGAACAGGCTGATGCCCCCCCACATCAGTTGCCGGTCGAAGTTTTGCTTGGCCGTCGTCGGCAGATATTCGGCGGCTGGGCCGTGCGTGGTTGAGTAGATGGCAACCAGGCCTACCGCCATCAGTCCAAACCAGCCCAAGAGGACACCGTAGTCGAGCTTGCTTAGCCAGGAGCGCATAAATCGTGTATCGAAGAGACGAAGCGAGAGTCGCCTGTGGGTAGAGAAAACTCAGACTCAGGTAGATCGACCCGAGTTTAGTTGTCGATGACTTGGCTTGCCACGTTGCGGACGCGCGCGGCCAGAGCGTTGCGCTCGGGCGCGATGCCTCCGTTGAGATACTGCTCGGCCATCAGCGAAGCGATGGGGGCCGCCGCCGTCGAGCCGTACCCGGCGTTCTCGACTTGCACGGCGATAGCGATCTGCGGGTTGTCGTACGGGGCGAACATGATGAAGACCGAGTTGTCCTTACGCCCCTTGCCATCTTGGGCCGTTCCCGTCTTACCGCCCGACGTAATGCCAGGGATCTGCACGCCGCGCCCTGTACCCGCTTCCATCACCAAGCGCATACCGTTGCGAACCGTTTCGAAATGCTCGGCGGCGATCGGAATTTCGAACGGAGCAGGAAGCGACGGCCGCACCGTCTCGCCAGTCTCTGGGTGCCGCATCTCCTTGATTAGGTGCGGTGAGTAGCGCAGCCCACCGTTAGCGACGGCCGACGTATAAAGCGCCAGTTCGAGCGGCGTGTTCTCCACATCGCCCTGTCCGATGCCCATGTTCATCCACGACAGGTTCCAATAGTCGCCGAACTTGTCGGCGAAGTAGGCGCTGTCGGCGATGAGGCCGGGGCGCTGATCCTGAACGTCAGTCGTGATGCGCGTGCCCATCCCAAAGTAGTTGGCATACCGCTGAAACGTGTTGACACCATGAGCGACAGCCACTTCGTCGCGCGGGCTGCTGCCGCCGATACGCAGCATCATCTCGAAGAAGTACGTATTGCAACTGCGCTGGATGGCTTCCTCGCTCGCAATGCGTCCGTGGACGTGCATGCAGCGGAAGAAGCGTCCTCCACCAAGGGGATGGCCGCCGCCGCACGTGACCGTTTCGTTCTTGCCGATCACCCCCTCGTTGAGCGCCATCAGCGTCATGAACGGTTTCCACGTGCTGCCCGGCACCTGCCGCGACTGCGTCGCACGGTTATACATAGGCTTGACCGGGTTTCGCAGCATGTAATCCACTTCTGCCTGCGTTTTACGACGGGTGAAGAACGTCAGATCGAAGTCGGGCGCGCTGACGAGGGAGATGATCTCGCCTGTATTGGGATCGATCGCTACGGCTCCGCCCCGCTTGTTGACGAACAGGCTTTCGGCGAGCGCTTGCACGCGGCTGTCGATCGCTAGGTGTAAGTCGAAACCTGACAGGGGAGGCGAGTCGTCGCGTCCATCGTCGTATTTGCCGATGTTCAGCCCGCGCGCGTTGACCAGTTCCCAGCTTCGGCCCAGCTTCCCCCTCAGATACATCTCGTACATGTTCTCGACACCGGTGATACCGATCATGTCACCTCTGCGATACCCGTCGTCGTACCGGATGGCGAGTTTGTCCTTGTCGATCTCGCGAATGTATCCCAGCGCGTGGCTTGCGTGAGCCTGCGTGTGATAGCGACGCGTCTGCTTGATGTCGTAGGTGACACCGGGAAGCTGATACAGGTGCTCCTGCACGCGTCCGAACGCCTCGAATGGTACTTCCTCGAACGAGGGCGTCGGGGCGTCGGGGTTGCGCGCTACAGCCGCATCTAGTTTGGCCCAGACCGTGCTGTCGCTCACGGCGAGCAGGCGCGAGAGCAACTGCACCTTGGCCGGGTCGAAGTCGTAGCGCCCTCCTCCATCGGCGCGCGAGAAGTAGCGCGGTGTGAGCTCGATCGAGTAAACGGGCCGGTTGTCGACCATCAAGCGGTTGCGCCGGTCGAAGATGGCGCCGCGCGACGGACGTACCAAGCGCTCGCGGATCGCGTTGTTGCGGCTCTCGTCGGTGTAGCCTTCGGTGTCGAGCAGCTGCATGAACATCAGACGCCCACCCAAAATCGCCAGGACGACGAGGATGACGGACGTAAAGATGCGGACGCGAAGGCGGTAGTCTTCCATGGGAAACGATGGGGTACGGGCGGAGGCGCGAGGTAGATACTAGAAACGGCACCGGCGCGAGTTTCCATACACCTGGCCCAAGTAGATGCGGTAATGTTGCAAACGCGGGAGCGCCGATGCGTGCTCCCGGCCCAACTACTTTGTTTTGAAGAGCCTAGGCATCGGCCGAGCGTAGACGAGGGGCACCGGTTCGCCCCCCGTTTGCGACGATTCGCTCACTTCCCCGTCGTAACGAGAAACGCTTCACTCGCCTCCTTACGTTTCCGACTGGCCCCACTTCCGCTTTTCGTGCTAGGCGGAGTCCACCTGATCACTGCCCATGACGCCTTCCGCCCGCCTCGCAGCGCCTGCTCTTGCCCTTCTACTCACCCTAGCACTCGCTCTGCCATCTCTGGCGCAGGGTTTTGGGCGCAACAAGGTGCAATACGAGAACTTCGAGTTCCGCAGTTTCGACACTCCGCACTTCACGTTCTACTACTATCCCGAAGCCGAGCAGGCCGTCCAGGACGCGGCGCGCATGGCCGAGCGGTGGTATCAGCGTCATAGCCGCACCTATCTGAACGCCTTCGAGGGGCGTAAGGCGATCATCTTCTACGCGAACGATGCCGACTTCCAGCAGACGAACGTCATCCAAGGGCAACTGGGCGAAGGAACGGGCGGCGTGACCGAAGGCCTCAAGCAGCGCGTCGTCATGCCGCTGACGGGTAACTACGCCGACACGGACCACGTGCTGGGCCACGAACTCGTTCACTCGTTCCAGTACGACATCGCGCTGAGCAAGCTGGATACGCTGGGCTTCAATTTGGGCCTGATGCCGCTGTGGATGATCGAAGGCACCGCCGAGTACCTCAGCGTCGGGCGCCGCGATGCGCACACGGCGATGTGGCTCCGCGACGCCGCCATGCGCGACGACATTCCGTCGATCAAGGACCTCTCGACCGGACGCTACTTCCCCTACCGCTACGGACAAGCCGTGATGGCCTTTATCGGCGGCACGTACGGCGACGCTTCGGTAGCCAACCTCTACCGCATGGCCGGGCGAACAGGCGTCGACTCGGCGTTCGTCTATACGCTAGGCATCACGTCGGACAGCCTGTCGGCCAACTGGCATCAGGCGGTCAAGGAGGCCTATCTGCCCGAGATGGAAAGCCGCACGCCGCCCGACAGTGCGGGCCGCTTGGTGCTAGCCAAGAGCATGGACGGCGGCGACATCAACATCGCCCCAGCACTCTCCCCTGACGGCCGCTACGTGGCGTATCTGAGCGAGCGTGACATGTTCAACATCAACCTGTTCATAGCCGATGCGGCGACCGGGGAGACGGTCCAGAAGCTGCGCGAGACGGCGGGCGATCCGCACTTCGATGCGATCCGGTTTATCGCCTCGTCGGGCACGTGGAGTCCGGACGGCAAGAACTTCGCCTTCATCACGTTCGTCGAGGGGGACAACGAGATCTCGATCTACAACGCCGAGCAGCGCAAGATCGAACGCCGGTTTACCGTCAGCGGCGTCGGCGCGATGTCGAACCCCGCCTGGGGTCCCGACGGACGCACAATCGCGTTCTCAGGCCTGGACGGCGGCGTCAGCGATCTCTACCTGCTCGACGTAGAGACGAACCAGGTGCAGCAGCTCACAGCCGACCGCTACGCAGACATGCAGCCCACATGGAGCCCCGATGGCGGCACGATCGCGTTCGTGACCGACCGCGGCCCAGGCGGCACCAACTTCGAGACGCTCGAGTACGCGTCCGAGCGCATCGCCTTCTACCACTTGGACGGCGACTCGATCAGCGTCCGCGTTCCCTTCGAGGGCGCGATGCACCACAACGTGCAGTACAGCCCAGACGGCCGGTCGATTTTCTTCATCAGCGATCAGGACGGATTCAAAGACATCTACCGCCAGGAGCTTGCGAGCGGCGACCTGTTCCGCATCACCAACGTCAAGACCGGCGTCAGCGGCATCACCGCCATGTCGCCCGCGCTGACGGTTTCGCGCGAGACCGGACGGATGCTCTTCTCAGTCTTTAGCGACAACACGTACAACGTTCACGGCCTCGAAGCCGACGAAACGGTCGGTGAGCCGATTGATCAAGACGCGCTCGTGCAGACACCGGTCGCCCTCGTTCTTCCACCGGTCGGCGCTGTCAACACCGGCCTTGTCGCCGCTTACATGCGCGATGCGTCGGGCGACCTACCGGACGATCTCTCGTTCGACTCGCGTCCCTACAGCGCGCGGCTCAAGCTCGACTGGATCGCCCCGCCGACAGTCGGAGCCGGAGTCGGGTCAGGCCCTTTCGGACGCACAGCCATTCAGGGTGGCGTCGCTGCCGGATTCTCCGACGTGCTGGGCAACCACAATCTGGTGCTCGTCGCCCAGGCCAACGGTACGTTCAAGGACATCGGTGGGCAGGCCGTCTATACCAACCTGCGCAACCGCTACAACTGGGGCGGAGGCATCTCGCATGTCCCCTTCCTGCTGGCGAGCTATCCCCAGACCTTCCTCAACGACCGAGGCGGATTCGACTACGTTCAGCAGCGCAACCGCGTCTATGTGTCTCAGGCGTCGGGCTTCGCCTCGTATCCGTTCTCGCGGACGCGGCGCATCGAAGCTCAGCTGGGTGTGACGCGCTACGGCTTCGACACGGAACTGGAGATCTACAGCTTCAACTCGGCCAACCAGTTCGTCGACCGAGACCGTGAGAAGGGCATAAGCTGCGACGCAGAGGGCGCCAATCCGCGCACCTGTGAACCCAACGCGATCTACCTCGCTCAGACCGGAGCCGCGTTCGTCGGCGACTATGCCAACTTCGGCTTTACCTCGCCGATTCAGGGCGGACGCTACCGCTTCGGCGTGACGGGAATCTACGGCACATACAACTTCGCCAGTGTGCTGGCCGATTACCGCCGCTACTTCTACGCCAAGCCGTTCACGTTTGCCGTGCGCGGTCTGCACAGGGGCAATTATGGCATCGGAGACGATGAGCGAGGCACGCGTATCGGGCAAGAGTATTTGTACTCGGCCTACTATCCCGGCTTCGTGCGCGGCTACAGCATCGGCTCGATCGATCAGGCCGAGTGTGCTCCGGTCCTCGACGGGAGTGGCCAGGTCGACAGCTGTCCCGTCTTCAACCGGCTGCTGGGCACGCGGACCGCACTAGCGAGCGCCGAAGTCCGCACGGTCCTGCTGGGTAACAACGACATCGGCCTGCTCAACTTTCCCTACGTCCCGACCGAGCTAACGCTCTTCGCCGACGCGGGCATGGCGTGGTCACAGGACGCTGGACCGTCGCTCAAGTTCGTCACGGGCGACGAAGCGCGTACCACGACCGAGCGCATCCCTGTCACCAGTGTCGGCGCCTCGACGCGGCTCAACGTGCTGGGCTTCGCCATCGTCGAGATTTTCTACGCCTACCCATTCCAGCGCCCCGACGAAGGTTGGCACTGGGGCTTCGCGCTCTCGCCGGGTTGGTAGGCGACACCTATCCTGTGGCTCCGCGCATCGACCTGCGCACTTCCGTCGACCGGCGCGACGAAGAGGTAGCGCTTCATTTCCTAACCACGTCTCTGCCGCGTCAGCGCCCGCTTCATCCCGAGCGTTACCTGCCTCGGGACGCCGAACCTGCAGCAGTGATTCTGGAAAAACCGACGAGGAGGCGATGGACTATCTCGGAAAGCACACGGACCAACCGTGTGCGGTCTATACCACCAACGGCGAATCCGGTAAGCCCGAGTGGGCGACGATAGGCTACACGAGATGAGTCGATGCCCCTCGGGCCTATCCTGCGACGAGAGCAGTGCTGCGGCGGCCGAGGGCTACTTCGCGCGACTGAAGGACTTCGCTGGGATGGGTCGCGGGTTCTGCAGCTTCGAGTGTGCCCCTCCCGACACTAAGGCCGAATCCATGCGCGCCGTCAGATCATTCGAGCGCTCGGGAGTGCTGAGCGGATTGGATCTTGCCTAACCCTGCTCGCATCGGCGCCCGTTACACCCGGTCGTGCTGCAACTGGCAGTGCATCATCGTGACGGCCGTTCCGATCAGCGTGACGCGTGTGTCGTTGTGCACGACGCCGACGCGCCCACCGCGCATGCTGGCTTGATAGCCGACGAGTTCGTTCTTCTTCAAGCGCTTGCTCCAAAACGGCCCCAACGCGCAGTGCGCAGACCCGGTAACGGGATCCTCGCCGACTCCGATGCCCGGCGCGAAGTAGCGTGAGACGAAATCGCAGGCGACTCCCTCCCTGGCCTGAGCCGTCACAATAACGCCGCGTGGTGTGCGTGGCTCATCGCCGTCGATGATCAAACCTGCCACGTCCGAGAGGGACGGCATCAGTTCGCGGACCTCTTTGTCCGTTTCGAGCAGCACGAGCAGGTCGAGACGGTTGGCGAACACGCGCTGCGGCTTGATTCCCAGCGCCTGCTCAATCCCCTTGGGTGACTTGACGCGCGTCACCGGCTCGGCAGGGAAGTTCATCTCGATCTCGCCGTTCTTCTGCAAGCGGCACGAGAGCGAACCACTAGCCGTGTTGAAGACGATGGCGCTGCCTTTGTCGGCCAGCGCCTGGCTCCAGAGCACGTGCGCGGTGGCGAGTGTGGCGTGCCCGCACAGGTCGACTTCCTCGACGGGCGTGAACCAGCGCAGACGATACGCGTCCCCTTCGGGGTGGGCGAACGCCGTCTCGGACAGGTTCATCTCCGAGGCTACAGCCTGCATCCACTCGTCGGTCTGCGGCTCAGGCAGTAAGCAGACGGCAGCCGGGTTGCCGGTGAATGGAGCGTCGGTGAACGCATCGACGGTGATGAGCGAGGTGGGCATATAGAAGCGTTGCAAAAGGGCGAGAGGTTCAAATCTACGCACGAGCGGCCCACCGGATCGGGAGGCGGTGTATCTTGACGCTATGTACGATGCGCTTCGTTCGCTCCTCTTCCGACTTCCGCCTGAGACGGCGCACGGCATCGCCGCGCGTGTCGGCGCGCTGGGACAGAAGGCTGCTTCGGGCTACGTGCGCGACCGGTTCGGATGGGAGGACAATCGGCTGGCGCTCAACGTGCTCGGATTCTCGTTTCCCAACCCGGTCGGATTGGCTGCCGGATTCGATAAAAACGCCAAACTCGTGCCGCTGTGGGAGCAGATCGGCTTTGGATTCACCGAGGTGGGCTCCATAACGGCGCGCGCTTCTGAGGGCAATCCCAAGCCGCGCCTATTCCGCCTGGAAGAAGATCAAGCCCTAATCAACCGGTTGGGATTGGGTAACGAAGGCGCCGCCATCATCTCGCGCAGGCTCCGCACGCTCACCCACGATCGTCCGCTGGGAGCCAACATCGCCAAGACGCACGACCCAAAAGTTCTGGGCGGCGATGCGCTAGACGATTTCCGCGAGTCGTTCGAGCGCGTCGCCGCACTGGTCGATTACGTAGCGATCAACGTGTCGTGCCCCAACACGGCTGAGGGCAAGACGTTTGAAGAGCCTGCCGCCCTCGAAGACCTGCTGCGCACGCTGGCGGCCAAGCGCGATGAGATGGGGCTGCGGGTGCCAATGCTGCTTAAATTGTCGCCGCCCGACTCGGTTCGCTTCGTATTCGACAGCCGCTACGACGAGACGATCGCTATCGCCAAGGAATACGGCATCGCTGGATTCATCGCCTCGAACACCGCGCCTGATCGAAAGGGCGTATCGGCCGATGTGGGGTCACTGGCTTCGATCGGGCGCGGTGGTCTGAGCGGCCCGCCCATTGCCGAGCGCGCGACGCAGTTGGTGCGCTACCTCTACCACCGCGTTGGAGACGAACTGCCGATCATCGGCCTAGGCGGCGTCGATTCTGCCCAAGCGGCCTACGACAAGATTCGCGCTGGAGCCAGCCTGGTGCAGCTATACACGAGCCTGGTCTACCACGGTCCGGCTGTCGTTTCGGAGATCAAGCGCGGACTGATCGACCTGCTCGACGCCGACGGATTCCGCCACGTCCGCGACGCCATCGGAGTAGACGCTTAGTGAGCCCGCCATCGGTTCAGGCGCATTTTTGAACATCCCGCGCATCAATTGCGTTGCTCAGGCTCCTATATCGACTCGATTCTCATGGCCGTCCTCGTCCCGTTCGACACCGTTCCCGAGCTATTCTACAATCTCGCGGCGCACTATCAGGGCAAAGCGCGCGACGTGGTTCGTCACAAAGACAAGCGCACCAAAGAGTGGACCGGCATCACGTGGGACGAGATGGTGGCCGATGTGCAGGCGATGGCGGGTTACCTGCACAGCAAAGGCGTCCGCCCGGGCGACCGCGTCGCGATCTTGAGCGAGAACCGTCCCGAGTGGTTCGTCACCGACATGGCGACGCAGATTCTGGGCGCCGTCAACGTGTCGCTCTATACGACGCTTCCCTCGGCTCAGGTCGGTTTCATCGTAGCCGACAGCGGATCCAAAGTCTTCATCACCTCGACGTCGATCCAGCTGCGCAAGGCCGAGAGCATCTTCGACGAGTGTTCTGACCTCGAAGGGGTCGTTGCTATGAGCGAATTGCGGGGCGAGCACCCCGACTACGTCATTTCCTGGGAAGAGGCTATGGCGGCGGGAGCCGACTATTGGAAGGCGAACGCGTCCGAGTTGCAGGCGTTGGGCAGCGCTGTCAAGGAAGACGACCTGAGTGCTCTGATCTACACGTCGGGCACGACCGGAACGCCCAAAGGCGTCATGCTAACGCACAAAAACTTCTGCTCGAATGCCAAGGCGGCGAGCGAAGCCATCGGGTTCGACGAGAACGATCATCACCTGTCGTTTTTGCCGCTTTGCCACTCGTTCGAGCGCACGGCAGGCTACCTCACCGTTCTCGCCAACGGCACGCTCATCTCCTACGCCGAGAGCGTCGACGCAGTGAGCAAGAATTTGCTCGAAGTCAATCCGACAATTCTGGTGAGCGTGCCTCGCCTTTTCGAGCGCATCTACAACGTGATCGCTAAAGGCGTCGAAGAGGGCGGTGCGGCTAAGAAAGGCATCTTCAGTTGGGCCGTGTCGACGGGTAAGAAGGTTGCCGAGCGGCGCAAAGCAGGAAAGCGCATCGGGCCGATCTTGGGCGCGCAGCACAGCTTGGCGATGAAGCTGGCATTCGCCAAACTTCACGAGAAGCTCGGAGGCAATCTGCGCTTCGCCGTTTCGGGTGGAGCCGCGCTACCCAAAGCCATCGGCGAGTTTTTCGAAGCCGCAGGCGTGACGATCATCGAAGGCTACGGCCTGACCGAGACGGCTCCCGTTCTGGCAGCCAATCCGCTAGCCGCGCCCCGTTTCGGATCCGTTGGACGGGTTATGCCAGGCGTGACAGTTGGCATCATGAAGGACGGCACCGTCTTGACGCAGCACACCGGATCCGTCGGCGACGCCAACGCGCTGAGCAGCGGTGAGGGCGAGATCGTCGCGCGCGGCCCGAACATCATGCGCGGCTATTGGAATAACGACGAAGCCACCCGGGAGGCCATCGACGCAGATGGCTGGTACCACACCGGCGATGTAGGACGGTTCTCGGACGGCTACCTTCAGATTACCGATCGCATCAAGCACATGATCGTCTCGAAGGGCGGCAAAAACATCTATCCCGGCCCGATTGAGGATGGCTTCAAGACAGACCCTCTCATCGACCAAGTGCTGATTGTAGGCGAAGGGCGCGAGTTTCTGTCGGCTCTCGTCGTAGCCAACGTGGACGTAGCGCGGCAGCTATCCGACGCCGCTACAGACGAGGCAGCGATGATGCATGCAGCGGTAGAGGCACGCATCAGGGACACGTTTCGCACCTACTCGAAGCAAGCCGCCTCGCACGAGCGCATTCGCGACTTCCGCCTGTTGGACGAAGCGTTCACCGTCGAAAACGAACTGATGACGCCGACGATGAAACTGCGTCGCCGCGCCATAGAGGCGCGCCACGAAGCCCTGATCGACGACATGTATGCCGCCGTTGTTTAGGCTGCCTTGAGTTGCGAAGAGGCCTGGGCTGAATTCTCGCCGGCACGTTCGCTGTTTCCCGTCACATCGAGAAAGACCTTTTCGTACTGGCGTGCCTGCGCGTTGCGGTCGAACATGAGAGCGTAGTCAGAGTGCCGAGCCAAGCGGTACGCGCGCTCCCCCGCTGCCTGTAAGGCCAGAGGCTGATCGATGAGCGAAGCGACGCACCTGGAAAAACCAACTGCGTCCGCCGATGGGCAGTACCACCCCACGCCGTTGCGCTCGACCAGGTCGCGCGTCCAGCCTGAGTTGGTCACCAGCGCAGGCGTTCCCGACGCGAGGCTATCGTAGATTTTGGAAGGCGAGTTGGCGGCCAAAACTGGGAGCGGCTCGAACGAGACCAGTGAGAGGTCGGCGCGCCTGAACCAATAGGCGGTTTGCTCTAGCGGTAGAGTGCCTAGAAACCGGACGTTACCGAGCTTATCGGCCGCATTCTGCACCTGCTCACGGTAATATCCATCGCCCAAAAACACGAACTCATGGTCGGCTCGATGGGACAGCCGCTCAGCCGTTTCGAGTAGTAGTGGAATGGCATTGGCGCGGCCCAGCGTGCCAGCATAGAGCAGCGTCAGTTTACGTGACTGCTTGATGTCGTGCACATCGGGCCGGTCGAAGCGCGAGGCTTCGGTGCCGCCATAGGTCGTCTCGGTCTTTTCCTCGAACCCCATATCCGCGATGTGAGCGGTCATGTCGGGAGAAAACGCGATGACTCGGTCGGCGCGGTCGTAGAGCGCTCGCTCGAACCCTCGCAGCGGACTCTGGAGCGCGCGCGGTACCACGCCCATCTGTATGGGGAATTCGGGCCATAGATCGCATACCTCGAACACCCACGGAATCTTCCACCGGCGCGCCAGGACCGACCCTGCCCATGCCACGGTGAGCGGCGTCGAACTGGCGAGCACGACATCGGGAGCCTCCATGTGCCGAGTGACGCGCAGCAGCCCCGCCGTAAACTGTGCGAACGCGGTTAGCCGCCCAGGGACCGACATCGCGTTGGTGTAGTCGAGCGGAATTTCTACCAGGCGCACCCCGTCGGGCACCCACGGGTTTCGGTAGGTACTGCGCGTGCGACGCATAGCCGTCGACGTGATGAGCGTCACCTCGTGGGATTGGCTCCACTCTTCCATCAAGCGCCAATGACGGGAAGCGGCCGGACAGTCCGGATTGTGTCCGTACTGGTACAGAACAGCTATGTGCATAAGAACCGGACCGTCGGTGGTCGATGGCTAGCGGGAACGGTATCGGTCGAGATAAGCAGCACGCGATAGTAAAAAGGTCCGGGGGCGATGGGGACCGGATGCCATGAAGTATACAAAAGCCCTACACCTCGCGGCATGCCTCTTTCGAAGCATTCGAGCCCTTTACCGCTCTTTTGGCGCTGCGTTCATCTCTGTCCACACCGCTTCGATATTGCGGGCGACGGTCAGAAAGCCTTGAGGAGAGTAAAACTCGGGAGCCGCATCGAGCCGCATCACTTGCGCCTCTTCGAGCGATTCTCCAGCTCTCATAGCGGCTGCGACGTGCGAGGTGAGCGCTTCGAGATATTGCCGCATCGCCCGCACATCGGCTTGCGTCCCGACGACTCCATAGGCCGGGCTCGAGTGGCCGAAGACGTAAAGCGTGTCGGCGTCGCCCAGGTCGTGAATGCGTTCCAATACGAGTTGCCAGTTGGTGGTATTGGCGCCGCTCGTACCGGGGTCGATGTAGGGAGGGATGCGGTTGAACACCAGATCGCCCGTGTGGATGACGTTGGCGCGCTCGAACACCACGACGGCGTCGCCTGCCGTATGTCCCGCGCCATAGTGCATCAGCCGGACCGTCTCGTCCCCCATGTCGAGCGCTGTTTCCGTCTCGAACGTTTCCGCCGGAACGGGCGGCGTCTCACTTCCCTCCTGCGTCGAGGCCCGCATCAGGCTAGGGACATTGGCGTGGGCGACGTGACGACTCGCGAGCGGGGCGAGAATTGTGTTTCCGGCCGTGTGATCGCCGTGGTGATGGGTGTTGATGAGCACGTCGAGAGAGCGTCCCGACTGCTCGCGCAGCCCATCGTAGGCATGCTGAGCCGTATCGGGATACTGAGAGTCGACCATGACGAGGGCGTCAGAGCCAGCGAGGTAGCCAATCGTGCCTCCTCGCTCCGAAAACAGACCGACGCCGCGACGCACCATCGCAAACTGTCCTCCCTCGGCCGCGGAGGAAGCAGCATGCGCGTGAGCCTGCGACGACGTGAGCAGAGCGGGAGCGACGAGCGCGCCAGCGGCGGCCGTGGAAGCGGAGCGGAAGAAGTGGCGGCGGCGCATAGATAGCAGGATGAGCAGAGGGAGGGTAGATCAAGCACGCACAGAGTCCCCACCGCGATCCCGGCGCGAGGACGCTGCCCTCACTATCGGCCTGTATCACTGGGCTGACGCGTCTGCGCCTCTCAACACTTCGCCCCGCAGAATCCACTGGGAAGCTATACGAAGAAAGGCTGACTCTTCCAGTTGAAAGAGCCAGCCTTTGTGTCGGGGTGGCGGGATTTGAACCCACGACCTCGTCGTCCCGAACGACGCGCGCTACCGAGCTGCGCCACACCCCGTTGTCCGGCCTGAACCGGGCAGCCAAGATAACGCGGCGCGGCTATGGGCTCGGCACAGCAGGCGGAAGTTTCGGCGAACCTCCGCGCGTCGAACTCTCCACGATTCGGAAACGTCTCGCGCGCGCCGCATCTCCCAACCTTTGGCGCCGTGCTACCGGTTCTACCAACCGACTTCAATCCAGAATGGATCTCAACATATCGGGCCGCTCGGCGGTCATCTCAGGCGCCGCCGGCGACATCGCTCTCGAAACAGCCAAAATTCTCAAGGAAGAAGGCGTCCGTCTTCTCCTCACCGATCTCGACGAAGACGAACTCAAGCAGGCGGCCGAGCAGTTGGGCGGAGAGAGCGACCGGCTCGTCACCGTCATCGCCGACCTTTCGAGTCAGGAAGGGGCCGACAAGGTCAAAGCCGCCGTCGACTGGGACATCGACATTCTCTTCCATGCGGCGGGCATCACCGGTGCCAAGGGCGATCCGCTACGCGACATCAGCGAGGACGACTGGAATCACGCATGGCAGGTCGATTTTCTTTCGGGCGTGCGGATGTGCAAAGCGTTCGTGCCGCCGATGCTGGAGCGTGGCTGGGGCCGAGTCGTGTTCGTGGTGAGCGAAAACGTGGCGCAGGCCTACCCGGACGAAGTGGTCTACAACGCGGCCAAAGCCGCCACGCTCACGTTCGCCAAAGGGATGAGCCAGGTCTACACGCAGAATGGTGTGCTCGTCAACTCGATCGCTCCGGCGTTCATCAAGACGGACATGACGGACGGCATGATGGAGAAGCGCGCCAAGGAGATGGGCGTCAGTGAGGAGGAAGCCGTTCAGTCGTTTCTCAAGGAAGAGCGCCCGCACTTGGTCGTCGGACGTCGCGGGCGAGCCGACGAGGTCGCGCCCGTCGTGGCGTTCCTGTGCTCGGAGCGCGCGTCGTTCGTCACCGGCTCGAACTACCGCGTCGACGGTGGAGCGGTGCAGTCCATCAACATCTGATGAGCAGCGCGTTCGAGGCAGCCCAGATCGCCGCTCGGGCAGGCAGCCCGTTCGATGGGCCGGTCGGATTGCGGGCCGTAGAACATTGGGCGCAGTCTGTCGAGATGGGTGAGACAGTCCACGAGATGCGCAGCGGGTTCGAGCGGCTGCTGCGCGGCGACGCAGCCGGTTCGCCCTCTTCCCTAGGCCATCCGGCTACGCTGGGAGTCGATGGGCTCCTGTTCGGCGCACAGCCCGAGCGGTGGCAGGAGGCGGACGCCGTCGTGGTTTGGCTCGGTGGCGGAGGCTACGTATTGGGCTCTCCCGAATCGCACGAACGCCTGCTCGCCTACGTCGCGGCGGCGGCAGACGTAGTCGTGTTCGCTCCGCGCTACCGGTTGGCTCCTGAGCACGCGTGGCCGGCTCAACTCGACGACGCGCTTTCTGCCGTTCGGGCCGTTCGGGATGCCGGATGCCGATTGGTGCTGGGCGGCATCAGCGCAGGCGGGCACCTAGCACTCAACGCGGCGCTTCGGCTGGCGAGTGGAGGCCACGAAGCGGACGCGCTCGTCCTCCTCTCGCCCAACACGGATCGGTCGGGCAGGAGCCAGACGCGCCAGGCCAACACGCCGCGCGACCCGATGATCGCAGACGAGCAGGACCGCGCACTGGCTCAGATGGCGATGGCGCATCTATCCGACACAGACGCGGAGAAGTCTCCCCTGCTCGCCGATCTGTCGCTTCTTTCGCCGATGCACATCGAGGTGGGCGGACGCGAAGTGCTGCTCGACGACAGCTGCCTGCTCGCCGAGTACGCCGAGCGAGCAGGCGCGCACGTGTCGCTGCACGTAGACGACACCGCATTTCACCTGTGGCAGTTGTTCGCGCCCTGGCTTCCCGAGGCCAACCGCTCGCTCGACCGCGTAGCAGCCTTTGTTCGGGAGCGGCTCGCACTGTCGGCGAGATGAGCCAGCCGGCCACGGCGCTGCGCTTCGTCGGCTCGTCACGCGGTTCGTCGGGGGCGGGTAGCCTGTGAGTGGTGCGGCGGGATAATCTGGAGGACATTCAATCCGATGTCGTCATGCTTCGCCTCATCCCGCTCCTCGTTCTGCTGTGCCCTGCAGCCCAAGCGCAAACCGTCGTAGTGGGTCAGGTAGTCGACGAGCGAGGCGGCTCGCTTCCGTCGGCGAGCGTTCAAGTCGTCGGGACGATCGATGGAGCGGCGACGGATCGCAGCGGGCACTTTGAATTCCGAACCCGAGCGGCAGGGCGGCACATCGTCCGCGCGTCGATGCTGGGCATGGAAGCAGACGAGCGCGGCATCGACTTGGACGGCGACACGGTGCTCGTGCGCTTCGTGCTGCGGCAGACTCTGATTGCCCTCGACGAGGCTGTAGTGACGGCGGCGTTCACGACAGGCGATGGCGAGACTGTCACGCTCTCGCCGCTCGAAGTGGTGACGACGCCCAGCGCTTCGGGCGATCTGTTTCGCGCGATCCAGAGCTTTCCGGGCGTGACTACGCTGGGCGACGGCGCCGGGCTCTACGTTCGAGGCGGAATGCCCAGCGAAACGCGGACGCTGATCGACGGGGCGTTCGTGTCGCATCCGTACAAGTACGAGTCGCCGACGGACGGCGCGTTTGGGACGATTCCGCCGTTTCTGGTCGCCCGTTCGTCGTTCGCGTCGGGCGGATTCGGCGCGCGCTACGGCAACGCGCTCTCCGCCGTCCTGGACCTCGACACGCCTGACCTTCCGACCGAGCAAACCGCCAACATCACAGCGGGATTGGCCGGAGGTGGCGGCGAGGTATCGGCGCCCATCGTTCCCGGGTCGCTCGGCCTGCGCCTGACTGGAAACCGTAGCGCGACGGGTCTGCTCTTCGCCGTCAACGGGCGCGAAGGTGACTTCGAGACGACGCCGCGCGGGACCGACGGCTCGGCCGCGCTGACCTACGCGTACGGCAGCGCGGGACGCTTGAAACTGTTCGGGTTCGGCGCGACCGACCAACTCGGTGTCCTGGTCGACGAGCCGACAGCAACCGGCACCTACCGCAGCACGTCCGAGCGCGGGCTGGGTGCGCTGTCGTGGCAAGACGTGTGGGGCGACACGTTCGTCGAGGCTACAGTCGCCGCCAACCGCTACGGCTCGCGGCGCACGTTGGGAGCGCTTGATCTGCGCCCGACCGAGAGCGCAATCCAGGCGCGCGTCGACGTAGAGCGGAGCCTGTCCAAGGCGATCACCCTGCGCGGTGGTGGAGAGTTCGAGCGCACGACGAGCCGGTTCGAGGGCACGATCCCCATCGGCGACGATGCCCTAGCCTCGGGCGCCGCTGTCTACACGCTGGACGAGAGCGTCGGGGCCGACCGCGTCGGTGGCTACGTCGAGGCGTCCATCCAGCCGCTGCGCCAGCTCGTCGTCACGACCGGACTCCGGACGGATCGTCACACGCTTGCAAGCCAAACAGTCGTCGATCCGCGCGTCGAAGCCGTCTGGGCGGCGACGGACGCGCTGCGGTTCAGGGCGGCGTGGGGCATCTACCACCAGTTCGCCGCGCCGTTCGACTACAACTCCGAGTCGGGCAGCGTCTCGCTTTCGGCAGCCCGCGCCGAACACTGGATTGCCGGAGCGTTCTACACGCGCGGCCTACTGACGATGCGCGCCGAAGCCTACACCAAGCCGTACAGCAACCTCGCCACCCAGACCGCCGATGCGCCCCTCGCGTCGGTCGGAACTGGATTCGCACGCGGCGTCGACCTGTTCGCCCAGTACGGCGCTTTCCTGCGCACGCGCGCCAACGGGTGGATCAGCTACAGCTTCCTGCAAGCCGAGCGCGACCAAACGCGGCAGCTAGGATCGACCGTCGACGTGCAGCGCGGCGCGGCGCCGTTCGACGTGCGGCACAACCTGTCGGTCGTCGGCAAAATGCGCGTCGTCGGCTTCTGGTACGTTGGCGGCGCCATCCGCTGGGCATCGGGCGCGCCGCACACACCGATCGTTCGGGGCGAGGATGCGGGCGGCTACTGGCTTCCCGTCGAAGGCGATGTGGGGTCGCAGCGGTTACCCTCGTTCGCCCGCGTCGACTTGCAGGTGAGCCACTACTGGCCCATCCGAGACGGACTGGCGCTGACCGTCTTCGCCGCCCTCTCCAACGCGTCCGACCGCGCGAACGCGCTGGGCTACACGTACTCGGCCGACTATGCCGCACGCACGCTCGACCTGACGAGCTTTCGCCGCAGCGCGTTCGCCGGGTTTACGCTAGCGTACTCGCGCTGAGTTTGCTAGCGCTTGCTGGCATGGCTGCCGTCGGGCTGATAGGCCGACCAGATCACCGCGTTCGCGAGGATGACGGTTAGGGAGGATAGAGATAGGCGGACGAGCTGAGGAGGGGTTCGGCAGGCTGGGAAAGCGGCCTGATCTCGGTCCGGCGAAACAGATGCAGAGTGAAGAGAGCGGCCGCATTTGTCCTGTTTGAGCGCAGCGAGTTTGGACACATGCAGCGACCGAACGCAGCGTCAGCCTGAGCGAGTCCAGCCTTGAGTTTTACTTCTTTGGGTCAAGCCAAAGAAGGCACCGCGCAGCGAAACGATCTCAGATTCCATCTGGCAGCACAACCTCAGCAGTCGACTCAGATTGCCGCGTCGCTTCGCATCGGCGATGTTGTACTCCCCGCAATGACGAAGCAGAAGTGCATAGTGGAGTCTGACACAACCCACCGCAACTCATCGCTCCCACACGCGGCTCACCGGAAACCACTATCCAGAGCACCCCGCTCCTCGGTAACCTGAAATCAACCAAACGGAGCACACCGCTCCTCCTCGCCACCCCCACCCTCGCTGCCATGACCCGCACGCTCTTCCCACTCCTCGCCCTGCTGCTGCTCGCGCTCCCGGCCCAGGCCCAGACGGCCGACGAACTACTGCTCGAAACCCGGGCCGACATGCAAGCGGCCTATGCCAGCGGCGACGCTGCCGGACTCGAACAAGCCCGCGCCCGCTTCGACCGCATGGCGGCGTCCGGCATGCACCCCGCTCTGGCCCACTACTACTCGGCCCTGGCCAGCATCCGCGCTTCCAATCTGGTCGGCGAGGACGAGCAAGCGGCCTACGTCGACCGCTCCATCGCCAGCGCTCAGGCCGCCATCGACCTGCGCTCCGGCTTCGCTGACGCCTATGCCGTGCTGGGATCGGCGTACGGACGCAAGGTCACCGGCGTGGTCTCGGGCATGCGGTACGGCCCCAGCGCCAACGACGCGATGGACCAGGCGATGCGCTACGGAGGGGCCAATCCGCGCGTGCTGATGTACGACGCCATCTCGAACCTCTACAAGCCCGAGATGTGGGGCGGCGGACGCGACAAAGCGATGACCGGATTCGAGCGCGCCATCGCCCTGTTCGACCTCGTAGGTGGGACGGACGCGACCGACATTGAGCCCACGTGGGGCCAGAGCGAAGCCCACGCGTGGTACGGCATCGCTCTGCGCGATGGCGGCGACCAGGACGGCGCACGTGCTCAGTTCGAGCGCGCCCTCGAACTCGACCCCAACAGCGGATGGGTCCGCTACACGCTGATGCCGACCGTAGAGGCGAGCGCGCAAAACTGATCCGCTGCGGAGTATCCTGTACGCCATGACCGACTTCGCCGACGCCCCTCCCCTGCCGCTGCCGCGCTTCACGTTTCGTGGAGTCGTGGCAGCGGTGGTGTTGTGGACACTCTTCACGTTCATCTACACCATCGCCATCGCCCAGAGCGGTGCCGGCCCGTTCATGGGCGTGCTGATCGGGCAGGTGATCCAGACGGCGATTCTGGCGACGCTGAGCGTGCCGATCTGGTGGCTCGTCGTTCGGCGGATGGATCGGATGCCTGCGTGGATGCGGCTGGCGGCGCACGCCGTCTTGGGACCGCTGTATGCGTGGGCGTCGACCGAGTTGTACCTGGGCACGCTGCGCCTGACGGCTCCGCAGGGCGTCGCCGAGCAGGTGACGGGAGCCTTTGCGTGGCTGGCGATCGCGTTTTTCTGGGTCTACGGCCTCCAGTTCGCGATCTATCACGGCCTCCGGTCGTGGCAGCGGCTGCGGGCGAGCGAGAAGCGGGCGCTCGAGTGGATGGCGTTGGCACGCGAACGCGAACTGGCGACGCTGCGCGCCCAGGTGCAGCCGCACTTCCTGTTCAACACGCTCAACTCGATCAGCGCAACCGTCGGGCGCGACCCCGACGCCAGCCGCGCCATGCTCGCCCGCCTCGCCGATCTGCTGCGCTACGCCTTGGAGAGCGGCAACCAAGCCGATGTGCCGCTGAGCCGAGAGGTCGATATCGCTCGCGACTACCTGACACTCGAAGGCCACCGCATGCGCGACCGATTGCGCATCGATTTCCAGATCGACGACCGAGCACTCGACGCCCGACTTCCGCCGATGACGCTCCAACCGCTCGTCGAGAACGCCATCAAGCACGGCCTCGCCCCCTCCATCCAAGGCGGAACGATCCGCGTCGTCGTCCAGGTCGAGGGCGCGCACGCTGTTGTACTCGTCGAGGACGACGGAAGCGGTCCGGCGTCGGGCGACGGTAGCCTGCCGGACGCGCTCTCGCCCGCTCACGTCACATCGACGGGCGTCGGGCTGGACAACACGTCGCGCCGGTTGGTTCACCTGCACGGACTGGCGGCAGCGCTAGAGTCCGGGCCGATAGTACCGCAGGGCTGGCGCGTCCGCTTTCGGTTGCCGATGGACGACGTTTTGATTTCCGACTCACCTCCCATCGCCGCCCATGCCTGACTCTCCTCCGATCCGCGTGCTCCTGGTCGACGACGAACCCGGCGCGCGCGAACTGCTGCGCGAGTTTCTCGATCCGCACCAAGCCGTCGTCGTCGGCGAAGCGGCCAACGGGGTCGAAGCCGTCGACCTGATCGCCCGCCACACGCCCGACCTGGTTTTCCTCGACGTGCAGATGCCCGGCCTGACCGGTTTCGACGTGGTCACGCGGTTGCCTCAGCCGCTCCCCCACGTCGTGTTCGCGACAGCGTTCGACTCGTTCGCCCTGCGCGCGTTCGAAGCCGGGGCCGTCGACTACCTGCTCAAACCGTTCGAGCAGGCGCGCTTCGACCAGGCGTTCGCGAGGGCCGCGGCTCAGATCGCCCTACGCAAACGAGGAGACAGCGCTGACGCCTCGCCCCAACTCAAAGCCACCGTCGACGCCGCCCAAGGCGCTCCGCTGACGCGCCTGTTCGTCCGCATGGGCGAGCGCATCCTGCCTGTCCTCATCGCCGACGTCGTCCACGCCGAAGCCTCGGGCGACGCCACGACGCTCTACACGCACGACCGCACCTACGTCTGCGGCATGGGCCTGGGCGACCTGGAAACGCGCTTGCCCGACGGCTTCGCCCGCGTCCACCGCTCGCACGTGATCGCCCTCGACGCCATCGAACAGATCACGAGCGACGGCAGCGGCGGATACGTCGCCACGCTACGCGGAGGCCGCGAAGTCCGCATCAGCCGCACCTACGCCCCCGCCATCCGCGACCGGATCTATTAGATTGACGATGTGTATTGAACCTCATTTCATACACATTGTCATGCGCACCAACATCGAAATCGACGACGACCTGATGGCCGAAGCGTTGGCCGCTACGGGATCGAAGACCAAGCGAGAAGTCGTCGACCGCGCTCTGCGGACAATCGTCCGACTCAAAGCGCAGGAACGCGTCAAACAGTACAAGGGCAAACTGCACTGGGACGGCGATCTGGACGAGATGCGGACCGACCGATGACGCTCGTCGATTCGAGCGTGTGGATCGACTACTTCAACGGCACGGACACGCCGCAGACCGATGCGCTGCATCGTCTTCTAGGCTTCGAAGAAGTGCTGGTCGGCGATTTGATCGTTGCAGAAGTGCTTTCCGGCTTCCGCACAGACGATGGGTATCGGACAGGACGCAGTCTGCTGTCTACTTTCCCACGTGCTGAACTCCTGGGCTACAAGAACGCTCTCCGCAGCGCCGACAACTATCGGACGCTCCGCAAGCGCGGTATTACGATTCGCAAGACGGCAGACGCGATCATCGCTTCGTTCTGCATCGCGCAGGACCACGAGTTACTGTTCTCGGACCGCGACTTCGTGCCGTTCGTGGATCACTTGGGTCTGCGCTCGGCTATTGTCGCCTAAAACACGATCTGAAACTGGACGACGACTAGGTGCTGGTTGACCGGGTTATCCACATCCGGTAGACCGTTGGCGTAGGCGAGAGTAAAACGCTCCTGGTGATAGGCCAGGCCGCGAAGGGCGCTCACGCTCAAGCTGGCCCCAGCCGTGACGAAAACGTCGGTTCGATCGTCGTCCAAGTCAGGAATCAGCGTTTCGGCTCGGGCGAAGACCTCGCTGAACGGTGTCGCGCGGACTGCTCCGAGCAACGAAAGGCCGAGCACGTGCTGGTCAGAGCCGCCGTCCTCGTAGCGAATGCCGATGGCGTCGGCCTTGAGGCGGACCGGCTGGCTGCCGGGCTCGGGTCCCCAATAGAGATGGCCCGCATAGCTGACGTACGGACGCTCGCCGGTGTTCGGACCTTCGGCGCTGTTGTAGCCCGCATAGCCGCCCACCTCGAAACCGGGAAGTGCGGCAGGAGCGTAGCCCGCATAGACACTGACAGCCTGGATGACGCGGTCGAGCCCGCCGGTCGCATCTCCGCCGCTGATCTCTTGCCGCACGTTGCCTCGGTCGGTTGCAAAGCTGCCGTCGCCGTTGTGCAGGAAGGCAGACAATTCGAGTTCGTCGGTCTGGTAGCGCACGTCGATGCCGAAGTCGCGTCCGTCGCCACCGACCGTTCCTCTGCCCCAGCGCTCGGCGATGGCGGGCCGGCTGACGGCGTCGATGTAAGGCAGCAGCGTGCCGATGTGCGCGCGCGGCTGCGAACCCGCCATCCGACCCACACGGAAGCGGAGGTTTTCGTTGGGCTGGTAGAACGCGAACAGGTCGACGCTCTGCAGGCTGCCGCTGCCCACATCTACGTCGTAGTTGGCGCCCAGTCCGTCCGACAGCGTGAGCACAAACCGCGCTCGCGCCCGGCGCACGCCCCAGCCGACGCGCGTCTCGTCGCCGTCGTCTGAATCAGTCAGCCCAACGCTCGCCCTCGTCTGCAACTCGCCCCAGAAACTGAACCGGGGAAGGTCTCTCCCCGCCTCGTCTTGCGCGCGCGCGGCGTGCGCGCAGAGGAGAAAGGCGAGGGCGAGTGTGAGTCGGATCATTTCGGAATGGTGGAGAGCGAAGGAATGCCGGAAGGCGCCAAGTTAAAAGACGATCTGCGCCTGGAGCACGATCAAGTGCTGATCCGCCAAACCGGTAGCTGAGGGCAGGCCGTTGGTGTACGCCAGCGTGATGCGCTCCTGCCGGTAGCTCTTGCCCCGCCGCGCGCTCGGGCTGAAGCTCGCCCCTAGTGTCATGTACACATCGTCGCTGCCCAGTTCGTCGTAAAACGTCTCGTAGCGCGCGAACGCCTCGCTGCCTGGAACGAGCCGAACGGCTCCGAACGCCGACCAGCCCCACGCCGTCCGCGCATCGACCGGCCCCGTCTTCTCGTAGTTGATCGCGAGTACGTCGAGCTTACCCCTCACCGCCTCGCTGCCCGGATTGGCGCCCCAGTACGCGTGCCCCGAGTAGCTGACGTAGCGGCGCCCGATGTCGCTGCCGTCGGCGTTGGTGATGTCGGGCGCGGCGGTGTTGTCGCTGCGCGATCCATTGTAGCCCACGAACCCGCCCACGTCGAGCGGCGTCCCCCTGACCGGCTCGTAACTGCCGTACGCGCTCACTGCCAGAGCCTGCTGGTCCGTTCCGCGCGTGGCGTTGAGGCCGCTGATGCCTTCGCGGAAGTTGCTGTTCGTGCGCGAAAACGAGTCGTTGCCGTTGTGAACGAAGAGGTCGAAGACGGCGTCGTCGGTCTGGTAGCGTGCGTCCAGCCCGAAGTTGCGACCAACCGATCCGATCGTCTTCTTCGCCCACAGCTCGGCGATGGCGGCCCGCTCGATGCCGTCGATGCGCGTGTGCGAGGTGAAGATGTACGAGCGGGGCTGCGCGCCTGCCAGGTATCCCATCCGCAGCCGAACGCGCGGGGACGCCTGGTAGAACGCGTAGAGGTCCACGCTGGAGAGCGTGCCGCTGCCTACGTCGATATCGTAGTGCGCGCCGAACGTGGACTGAAACGTGGCCGTGGCGCGCAGGCGGGCGCGGCGCAGCCCAAAACCGTAGCGCAGCAGATCGCCATTGCCCGTTTCGAAGCCGACCGACGCACGGGGCTGGAGCGTGCCCGTCAGCACGAGGCTTACGTCCGATCCGCTCGACTGCACGAAGCGCGGCTCTTCTTGGGCCAACGCTGGAATGGCGGCTATCCACGCGGCGGCGCAGCAGAGAGTCCAGAGGGCGTAGCGGTAGAGCGGCGTGCGTTCAGGCATATCGAGTCGGTAAAGGGGAGTGCGCTAGACCCGCCAAGATCGCCCTCGCTTTCACCTATCTCCGAAGATCGTCGCCGAATACGGCTTCACACAGCGTGCCGGACGTGTAACTCTAAGGCGCCGAAGCTGCCAACGTAGACAGCCGGAGCACTCACCGGCACACGTCAATAGTGATAGCGCGCCTGTACGAACGTGATGCTATCTGATTGGACGACGTAGACCAATCTGTGCTCACGGTCGATGCGGCGCGACCAGACAGCCCCACTTTGGTGACGTAGAGGCTCCGGCTTTCCGATTCCGCGAAAAGGATCTCGTATGACAGCATCCATCAGGCCGAGCAGACGCAGCGCCTTCTTCCTGTCGGTCTGAATCCACCAGCGCAAGTCCTCTCGAAGCGAAGAGTCCAGTAAAATAGAGCGTCCTTTATTCTCCTTGCTCACCTGACACCTCACGGCGAAGGGTAACTAAATCGACGCTCTGCCCCTTGCCCTGGAGCGCGCGCTCGATCGACGCCGTCAGCCTAATGGCGTTGCGGGGAGATCCAAAGAGATATGCGGTCTCATTGAGGCTTGCCAGTTCAGAGGCTGAGATCAATGCTACGTCTTCCTTACCTCGCCGGTGAAGTACGACAGGCTCACAATCATCGACGGCTCGGTCCCACAGGGCTGCGAGATTGGCGCGGGCTTCGGTGTAGGAGACGGACTTGTTGGCCATAGCGGTACGTGGTTTCTGTACATCTGTACACGAGGCCGAATCACTCGTTCCTCATCCGGCCTGACCCTTTTTCGCACACCAAAGCGAGAACGCGCGCCCCGCTGCATCGTACGGTCCGGCTTGCCTCTCCACCCGACCGCAGTACCCCGCGCCGTGCAGCCCGTGCCTCCCGACCTCCCCGGAATCCGACAGCATCCCAGCTTTCAGTTCCGAGCCGGACAGGAGGTGTTTCTGAGCAAACTCGCCGACGCATTCGAGCGGGGCGAGACGAGTCACCTGGGCGTCTTCGTGCCCGGCTACGGCAAGACGATCACGGCTCTGGCCTCGTTCGTGATCGCGCGGGCGATGGGCGTCGCCGACCGGCTGGTCGTGTTCGTGCCGCGTGGCAACCTGCGCGATCAGTACGCCGATACCGAAGAGTTGACGCGCGTGTTCGAGTGGCTGGGTGCCGGATCGTTCTCATACTGCGTGGCCGACTCCGACGCGGTCTTTCTCAAGAACCTGCGGACGCAAATCATCGTCACGACGTACCAGTACGCGAGCGGAAAAGGCGGCCGCAAAGCGCTCGAACGGTTCTGCGCCCAGGCGCGCTGCCTGTTCGTGTTCGATGAAGTCCACCACTTGAGCGAGGACGGCACGTGGGCCCAAGCGCTGGGCACGCTCGACTGCGCGGCCAGCGTCTCGCTCAGTGGGACGCCGATGCGGTCAGACAACAAGACGCTGTTCGGCGTGCCGTTCGAGATGCGCGAGGACGGCGAGCAGTACTACGTCGCCCTCCACGAAGTGACGCTGCGCGACGCCCACGCCGAGGGGGCGATCTTGAAGCAGGTGGCGGCGCACGTGGTCGACTACCGCCTCAAGATGGTAAGAGGCGATACCGGCGAGGAGGTCGAGTTCTCGCTGGCCGGACTGCGCGAGTTCGGCGCGTCGAGCAAGGAGATCGACACCTATCTGGCGCGCCGCAGGATGCGGTTTCACGACGTGTACCTCGAAACGCTGCTCGACCCGGCGTTCGACCGGTTCGCCGAAAAGCGCCAGGCACTGGACGAAGAAGCCAAGGCCATCGGCATGCCCCGCTCGATCCTGTCGGATCACCAGATGCTCGTCATCGCGATGAGCAACCGCCACGCCGCCGCCATCCTCGCGTTCGTCCGCGCGCGCTACCCGCACTATCGCAGCGCGCGCATCGGCCAAGACTTGCCCGCGCGTGACTGCCGCCGCGACCTGGACGCCTTTCGCAGCGGCGACCTGGACGTGATGGTGCAGGTCGACATGATCGGCGAGGGGACGGACATCAAGCCGATCAGCATCATCGTCAAGGCGGATCTGGTGCGCGCCTATTCCAAGACGCTCCAACAGGTCTTCCGTGGGATGCGCTTCTTTCCCGCATGGAGCGAGGACGCAAACGTGTGCGACATCTACACCGCCAACGACTCGGACGTGGTCGACGTGCTCGACTGGATCACGTCCGAAGAGCAGATCGGCATTAAGATCAAGCACAAGAAGTCGGGCCGCGAAGGTGTCAGCCCCACCAAGGAGGGCACGCACAGCCACTGGGAGTTGGCGAGCGTCGAGCAGTCGGGCCGTAAGTCACACGCGCTGTCGATGGAGGACTCGGCGGGCTCACACGACCGCGTGCTCAGGATGCGCGAGATGCCCAGAGCGGGCGTCGTCGATGTGGCCGCGCGCGAGAAGTCGCTGCGCCGCGCCTGCTCCGACCTGGCGACCGAACTCTACCACACGCTCCAGTCGACCGGGAGGCCAGCCGACATCCGCGAGATTCATAGCGCGGCCAAGAAGTACGTCGGCTCGGCGCAGGGTAAGCTGAGCCTACCCGAGTTGGAGCAGAAGCAGCGGTGGTTGCGGCGGTGCCTGCAGATGCGGCGGCTGGCCTAGCGGAGGACTGGGCAGACCGGCGGCTAACGCGGACTCCTCACCTGCTATCGCGAGGAGCGAAGCGACGTGGCGATCTCCGTGCTATCGGCAAACTCTGGAGATCGCTGCGCTGCGCTCGCGATGACGGTTGGAGGGTTGGGCAGCACGTCGTCTGGTTTCGGCTCAGCTCGCTGCCTTCGCCGTGTAGTCTCAGCGTCAGCGCAATCGGCTCAGCCCAACTCGCGTTGGCCCAGCTGCTCCTCGCGGCCCAGATCGGGCGTATCGCCCGTCACCATGCCCTTAGCGATTTCGAACAGGGTGACGACGCGGTTGTGCTTGGCTTTCATGTAGTGGACGGTCTGCGCGTCGACGTAGATCAGGGCGAAGCGCGGGTCGTCGGGGCCGCCGTTGCGATCGCCCCCTTCGTCCTCGAACCACGCCTTCCAGTCGGGCTTGTAGAGTTCGTGGATCTTGGCGCGGTCCTGCGAGATCGTCGCCTTGCCGCTGACCGACACCCACTCCTTGGTGCCGTCGTTGTAGTAACCCAGCGAGACGTTCGGGTCCTGCTTTACCTCGTCGACTTTGTGCGTCTCGACGCTCGTCACGAACCAGAGATCGGCGTCGTCCTCCTGCTGCTGCGTGTCCATCGGGCGCGTGACGAGTGACCCGTCTGGGCGGCGCGTAGTCATCATCGCGATTTCGATGCCTTCGATCAGGTCGTAGAGTTCGGCTAGTTTCTTTTCTGTTGGCACTGACATAGATGTCGGAAGGTTGGTGTGTATCGTTGCGCTACCCGGCGTACGTCGTACGGATTCGGTTGCCGAACGGTAAGACGACTATTTCCAAACAGCCCTCTGTTCCGGCACGTTTTGCCTCTGATACTGGGCGCGACCGGACGATTTATCCGTCTGACTCTTCCTCGCTGACGCCTATTGCCCCAAGTCGCCTTGGGCATGCAGGTTGCCCCATCTGTTTTCACGTTCGCGCACGGATTCCGCCTGACATTCCTCCCCGTCAGACGAAATCCAATCGCGAAACATTGGGATTGAGAGTGTTTGGGGAAAAACTCTCGATGGTGGTGTGACTCGGCCCGCCCCGCTTCGACTAGTTCGGAGTGGGGCGTCGTCGTTTCAGTCGGTTGCTGGCATCCCGCATGAGCAGGCAGCGGAGCATCGGATACGGCGTGTACTGGCGCTGTGCGACGAAAGTGCACGCTTCCGCGACGCCTGTGCAAACTGCGGAGGGTGCGGATGGGATAGTCTGAAAACGTCGTCTTCGGTCGAAGTTTTCTCGCCTAAACCCATCACTCCTATGCGCCCCGCCGCTCTTCTCCTCCACGCCGCCCGCTCGGTTTTCTTCGTCCTCTTGGGCTTGTGCGCCGCAGCGCCTGCACTCGGGCAGCAGACGTTCACCGTCACCACCAACGCCGATGCCGGGGCCGGCTCGCTGCGCGCCGCTATCGAGGCGGCCAACGCCACGTCCGAGCGCGACTCGATCGCGTTCGCCATCGGCGGCGGCGGCAGCTACCAGGTCATCGCACTCGAAAGCGCGCTCACTGCGACGGCACCGGTCGCGCTCGATGGCGACTCGCAAGCGTGCGACCGCACCCAAGGGCTGTGCGTCCGCCTCGACGGAGCCGCCTACGACGACGCGCCCGGCATCCGGCTGCGCCCCAACGCGAGCGGCAGCCGCGTGAGCAACCTCGTCTTTACCCGGTTCAGCCCCAACGTTCCAGACGGCTTCGGCGCGCTCAGCGTCATCTCGAGCCGCAACGTCGTCACGGGCAATCACTTCGGCGTTGACCGCACCGGCCTGGTCACCGACCCCGACGGCGCCCCCGGAAACGCCGACGACCTGGCCAACGGCTACGCCATCCTCGTGGCCAGCGACAGCCTCGACGGAATGCCGACCGTTGCCATGGACAACCGCATCGGAGGCGTCGGCGTCGGCAATGTGGTCGCAGCGAGAGACTCGACGCATTCGAGCATTGTCTTGCGCGGTTCGGGCGCGAGCGGAACGATCGTATCGGGCAACTTTATCGGCGTCGGGCCAGACGGAGCGACGCTGCTGGGGGCGGGCCTGTTCGGTCTCCGGCTGACCGACAGCACGCACACCAACGTGATCGGTGGAGACAGCCGCGAAGCGGGCAACCTCTTGATCGGGGCGAAAAGCACCGGCCTCGGGCTATTCAACTCGAACAACAACACCATCTCGCACAACGTGGCCTCGGGCAATCCGGGCGGCGGGATGCAGCTTTCGGACGGGTCCGACCGCAACATCATTACGAATAACCGCATCGGCACGACGCCCGACGGCATGTCGGCGCTGCCCAACGGCACCATCGCCGGGCTGCCCGCCTTCGAGGGGCGGGGACTGCTGATCGAGAGCGGCAACGACAACCTCGTCAGGCGCAACGTGATCTCGGGCAACCTGCTGCTGGGCGTGCTCCTGGGCGGGCTGCGTCCCGGCGAGGTCCGAGACAACTCCATCGTCGACAACCTGATCGGCGTCGATGCGTCGGGCCAGGCCGCACTGCCCAACGGCATCCCCGGTGTACCGGATATCGGCTTCGGCGTCGTCTTTTTTGGGCAGGCCGCCACCGTCGTCGACAACGTCGTCGCTAAAAACACGATCAGCGGCAACACAACGTCGGGCGTGCTCTTCGACGGGCCGAACACGACGAACAACATCGTGGCCGAAAACAACATCGGTTCGTCCCAAGACGACGACGCCCTGCCCAACGGACAGGCGGGGGTGATCTTTCGCATCGGCGCGCACCACAACATCGTCGGCGGATCGGACGATGACTACAACGTCATCTTCCACAACCCCTTCGGCATCCTGCTGCTGCCTGGCACAGGCGTCGGCAACCGCATAGCCGGCAACGACATGGGGTCCGCCTCGTTCGACGTGGACCTGGGCGCTGACGGACCGACGGCTAACGACGCAGGCGACGCCGACGACGGCCCCAACCGCTTGCAGAACTACGCCGAGGTCTCGTCCGTCGATGTCGACGGCGACGCGCTCACGGTGACGTTTCGCGTCGACACCGATGCGGCCAACGCAGCCTACCCGCTGGCGCTGCATCTCTACTCGATCGAAACCGAAGACGACGCGCCGTTCCTGGCGTCCATGAGCACGACCGTGCCCTACGAAGAAGGCGAAGCGGGCACGACGGTTACGCGGATGGTCACGCTGGACGAGGCGGATCAGGATTCGGATCTCACGTTTCGGCAGTTCCGGTTCGCCGTCGTCGACGCGGACGGCAACACGAGCGAGGTGAGCCTGGCACCGGTTGCCGTGGCGCTCGAAGAAGGCACCGATGCACCCACCCTGCTGGCCCTCGCGCCGAGCCGTCCCAACCCGTTCGCCGACGCCACCGAGATCGCCTACACGCTTCCCAGCGCCGGGCACGTGCGGCTGAGCGTCTACGACCTGCTGGGCCGCCAAATCGCCGTCCTCGTCGACGCGCCCCGGAGCGCCGGAGCGCACGTGGTCACGCTATCCGCCAACGGTTTGCCGAGCGGAGCCTACGTCTATCGCCTGATCACCGACCAGGGCACCCGCACCCGCACCGTCGTGCTCGCGCGCTGAGGCTTCGGCCGCTGAGCCGCCGGTGCCGCGCTCGTTGGAGACGCGCCACCGGTGAGAGTGGATAAGGCACCGGGGCGCGACGTTTCAAACCTGACAGGTTTTCAAAACCTGTCAGGTTTCGTCTTGAGCACTCTGAAGAAGTACGTGACAGGGCGAGCCTGCCGCCGTTCTAGCCCGTCCGTTCGTAGCGCACGAATCGAAACGCCGGTCGGCCATTCTCAGCCAGGTGCGCTTGGCTCCACGTCTCAGCGAAGGTCGACCCAACCAGGTGACGAAACGGCGGAAAAAAGGCGTCGCCCTCGTGATCGCCGCCAACGAGCGTGAGTTCGAGCCGGTCGGCGCGCTCAATCGTCTGCGCGTAGACCTCGCCCCCGCCTGCGATCACGACGCGGTCCAGGTGTGCAAGCGCCGACAGCGCCGCGTCGATGCTCGGATAAACGGGCACGTCAGGCGAGCCGGACATCGGCCCCCGGCGCGACAGAACGACCATCTCGCGACCGGGCAGCGGCCCGCCGAACTGCGCCAGAATGCTCTCGTACGTCTTGCGGCCAATGAGCAGCGTCTCGCCCAATGTCAGCCGCTTGAAGTGCCGGAGATCGCGCGGGATGTGCCACGGAAGCTGATCGCCCCGCCCGATGACGCGGCTGCGGGCCGACAGCGCGGCGACGAGGACGAGTTCAGGCGTGTTCGTGTAAGGCATCGGCTAGACGGCGACGGGCGCTTTGATGGCCGGGTGGTGCTCGTAACCGACGACCTCGAAGTCGCCCGGCGTGTAACTGAACAGGTCGACAGCTTTGCGCAGGTTCAGTCTGGGTAGCGGGAGAGGCTCGCGCGCGAGTTGCTCGGCGACTTGGTCCATGTGGTTCGAGTAGATGTGGCAGTCGCCGCCGCTCCACACGAACTCGCCCGGCTCCAAGTCGGCCTGCTGCGCCATCATGTGGACGAGCAGCGCGTACGAGGCGATGTTGAACGGCACGCCCAGAAAGCTGTCGGCGCTGCGCTGGTAGAGTTGGCACGACAGCTTGCCTTGGGCGACGTAGAACTGGAACAGCAGGTGGCACGGAGGTAACGCCATACCGCTGATCTCGGCGGGCTGCCACGCAGTCACGAGCAAGCGGCGGCTGTCGGGATTGGTCTTGATCGCATCCATCACCTGGGCCAACTGATCCGTCACGCTGCCGTCGGCGCCCTGCCAGCGGCGCCACTGCTTGCCATAGACCGGCCCCAGCTCGCCCCACTGAGCAGCGAAATCGGCATCGTCGACGATGCGCTGCTCGAACGCGCGCTGGTCGATGGGCTCGCCCGTCGCCTGGCGGTAGCGCTTGAGCGGCCAATCGGTCCAGATGCGGACGCCGTCTTGCAACAGGCTGCGGATGTTGGTCTCGCCCCGGACGAACCACAGCAACTCGCCGATCACGCTCTTGAGGTGGACGCGCTTGGTCGTGACGACGGGCAATCCCTGGCTCAGATCGAAACGCATCTGGTAGCCGAAGACGCTCCGCGTGCCCGTCCCGGTTCGGTCGCCCTTGTCGACGCCGGTATCCATAATATGCTGCAAGTAGTCGAGGTAGGTGCGCATCGGGCGGAAATCAGAGTGAAAGCGGCGCGCCATCGGAGCACGCAGCGGATCGGAGGGTTAGCCTGGCCAAGATACCCAACCCCCGTCAGCCGTGGATCCCAACCTCCATCAGAAGCAAGGCATCAACCACATGGAAAAGGTGCTCGGCTACGCGCCGTTCGTCGCCGAAGGGCGAGCCGCGACGGTGCACCTGACGGCCGAGGACTGGCACGTCGTCGCCGACACGCTCTTCGCCATGGACACGCCGCGCGAGATGCTGCCCGGCGCGATCCAAGAGTTCGCGCTCGTCAACGAGAACCAGTCGATCACCTTCCAGACGGCCGACTACGACATCACCATTGACAAGCTGTAGCGGTCAGTCTCGTTGTGCCTCGAACCGCGCGGCCAGTCCGTGTCCTCCATATTGGGCGAAGACACTGAGCGTCCCCGATTGGGGCACGACGACCTGTAGCGAGTCGGCCGTTTTAATGGCGATGCGGTTTTCGCTCCGGCTCACACCCAACATCCGAACCGGCTCGCGGATCACCCACTCAATCTGTGTGAAGGCGGAAGGCGAAAGCGGTTCCCCTGTCATCCTGTTCTCCAGCTGCGCGCGCAGCACGATGGTATCGCCCACCGCGAAGCCGGAAGGCTCAGCGGACAGGCGCTCTATCCAGTCCCAGTTCGAGGCTGCAAATGTGGTGTCGGATGGACGCGTCGTCTCGTCGCCCACCGATACGGAGAATGTGACAGGCGCAGACAGCCGACGCGGGTATGAACTATGCCCTCCCGTCGTGCTCGTTTCGTCAAAGGCAGACGCCTCTACGGTGACGGGGTTCGACAGACGATTGCCCCGCACGATGAGCACGTCGTTGCCATACGTCCGCACTTCGACCGACGGATCGCTCGCGCCCGCCCACGTGAGATAGGGGCCGCCGCTTCGAGGTGCGCCGCAGCCGCCGGGATTCTCCCCCATTGCGTTCGACCAGTAACGGTTCAGATTGAGCACGACAGAACTGCCCGTCGCCACCGAGAAGGATTCAGCCGGCTGTGTGGGCACGACGATGTACTCCTGCCCTGCAGTTCCCATGCAGTTTAGGCCATCACATCCGCTCACGGACAGCCAGCAGAGTGCGACTGCTGATCCTAGAACCGAAACGGCTTTGCGCATGACTACTTCGTCGGTTTTTACAACGCGCTGATCGCGCGGTCTGTACAAGCTAAGCTATCCACTCCAAACGTCTACGCACTGGAACGACCGGAGCACGCGTTGCATATCGCGATCTCTCTATTCCCCCGACATGTCCCGATTCCTCGACGCCGAAGCCGCCGCCCGTCTCCAGTCGATGGAGGTGCGCGCCCGCCTGATCGTCGAGGGGTTCATCACGGGCATGCACCGCAGTCCGTATCACGGGTTTTCGGCCGAGTTCTCGTCGCATAGGGCCTACAACCGCGGCGACGAGTTGAGGCGACTCGACTGGAAGGTCCTGGCGCGCACCGACAAACCGTTCGTCAAGCAGTACGAGGACGAGACGAACCTGCGCCACCACGTCGTCCTCGACACGTCGGCGTCGATGCGCTACGCCGGGGCCGCGCCGGTCACCAAGCTCGAGTACGGCTGCTACCTGTCGGCGGCACTGCACGGGTTGATGCTCAAGCAGCGCGACGCGACTGGACTGATCGCGTTCGATGCGGGCCTGCACACCGTCGTTCGCCCGTCCGCGCGTCCCAATCATCTGAACACGCTGCTCGTTCAACTCGAACGGCTCGCCGACAGCCCTCCTGCTCCTTCGCCGACGCAGACTGCTGCTGCCGCTTCGATTGACGCGCTGGCCGAGCGCATCGGACGCCGGGCGATGGTGACGATCGTCTCGGATCTCTACGAGAGCGCGCGCGATCCGACCGAACTCTTGCGCGCGCTGCGCCGCCTGCGGAGTCAGGGCCACGAAGTCATCGTCTTCCACGTGCTCGACAGCCAGACCGAACGGATGCTCGACCTGGGCGACGGGCCCGTCCGCTTCGAGGACCTGGAGACTGGCGAGACGCTGACGCTCAACCCCGCGCACATCCGCGCGTCATACCAGACGCAGGCGCGCGCGTTCGCCGACGACTTCCGCAAAGGCTGCCGTGAGCAGCGCATCGACTTCGTCGATGTGGACGTGGCCGAGCCGTTCGCTCCCGCCCTGATGGCGTACCTCGTCAAGCGACGCAGCATGCGCGGGTGACACCTCGTCGCGCCACCCGTCTCTATCCGAATCAGCCGCATGACTCAGCCCAACAACCCGCTCCACGGCATCACACTCGAAACGATTGTGCGCGAACTCGTCGATCACTTCGGATGGGAAGGACTGGGCGAGCACGTCCGCATCCGGTGCTTTACGCACGATTCGAGTGTAAAGTCGAGCTTGCGGTTTCTGCGCAAAACGCCATGGGCGCGCGACGAAGTCGAGAGCCTTTACCTCTACATGCGCCGCGAGCAGTCGCGGCGGACCTGATCGGACGGTCGACGTCCTCGAAGCGGCCCTTCTGACAATAGGACTTACCACTTCGTGTGAATCCAAACTGCCTTTGCAGATGTGAAGGTGGTCACCGCGCTGCGTTTCGACTCGACACGACTTCTGGCGCTCAAGCCCGAGAGTTAGCGCTGCACTTTCCCCAACGTCATCCTGAGCCTGTCGAAGGATCTCCATGGTCCGACTTCGGGGATCCTTCGACAGGCTCAGGATGAGAAAAAGAGATGCATAGCATTTCTCTGAATCAGTATCACAACGCCCATAGACGATTGCCCGTCACACCCACCAGCGCTGCGATCTCGCACCCCGACCTGACGACATGACCCCGTTCGAACTCACCCTCGGCGCTGGCCCACTCGTCGCGGCAGCGGTCCACGATGGCCACACAATTTCTACCGATACCCTTCCGCACGTCGCCCTGCCGGATCTGGAGCGTCTGCGCGAGGAAGATCCCTTCACGGGCGAGCTTGTGACCGTCGCCCCGACGCGCATCGTAGGCACGCACTCCCGTTTCGAGGTGGACCTGAGCCGCCCACCCGAGCGGTCGATCTACAAAACGCCCGACGACGCCTGGGGCCTGACCGTCTGGAAGCAAGAGGTGCCCCACCTGGTCGTCGAGCAGTCGACCGCGATGTATGCGGCGTTCTACGACTGCGCTCGGCCGCGTGCTGGATGACAAAGTGCAGAGTCATGGTGCAGTCATCGTCTACGACCTCCACGCTTACAACCACCGCCGCGACGGACCTGACGGCGACATCGCAGATCCCAGATTGAACCCCGAAGTCAACCTAGGCACGGGGACGATGGCCGACCGCGCGCGCTGGGCAGACGTAGTCGACGGCTTCATGGCCGACCTGCGCGATGGCGCGCGCGATGCCGGAATGGAAGGCCTCGACGTGCGCGAAAACGTAAAGTTCGAAGGCGGACAGGTCGGCAAGTGGATCCACGAGCGGTACGGTCGAGACGCCTGCGTGCTGTCCATCGAGTTCAAGAAGACATTCATGGACGAGTGGAGCGGCGAGCCCGACCGTGCCCATCTCGACCGCCTGCGCGCCGCGCTCGGCTACGCCGTTGGGGGCACGCTGCGCCGGTTCGAAGCCGTCACTTCTCGGTCCGTAGCATGAGTCAGGCAGCCCACGCTTCGCTCCTCGACCGCCTGGAAGCCGCACTCGCCGCCAGCGAGCCGTTCCGCACCGACCTCTCCGCTGGCGGGAGCGTTTTCGTCGACTATGCCGCGCCGCTGCTCGTCGTCCACCGCTGCCCCGACACGTCGGACGGCGACCCGGCGCGCGACGCCATAGCCGCCTGTTCGGAAGCGCACAGCCTGGCGACCGTGGGCCCGGCGTCCGTCATCGACTCCAGCGGAGCAGACGGCGACACGCCCGCGCTCGTGCAGGCTATCGCGGCGCGCATCGCCGACGCTGGCGGCGCCGTATTGGTGGTCGAGGTCTGGTCGCCGCTCGACCTGGAAGACGACGACGACATCGACCCGTTCGACCGCCGTCCCGGCTTCACCCTCTTCGTGCCCGCCGCCGACGGCCCCGTCTGCGACGCCGCCGCTTCGCTTCGCGACGCGCTCTCCGGCATCGAGATCTCCAATCAGGGCGCCGACGTGGCCGAGGTGTCCGTAGACGCACCTGCGCCGCCGGGCCGACTCCCCTTGCTGACCAAACCCAGCGAGACCGTCGCCCTGCTTGGCCTAGCTGCCGACGCTATTTACATCAACGGACGCGAAGGCGAGTTCTATCCGGGCGTGCTGGCCGAGCTTCGCGCTGCACTCGCTCCCGCGCTCGACCGCGCCGCGTGGACGTTTGCACGTGCTGCTGGTGCGCCGACTCTTGAGCGCCCAAGCTGGATCGGCAGGCGCCATCTCGAAGCCGCTGCCGAAGTCGTCGACCGAGGATTGGGCGTGTGCAGCGCTGCGTTTGGCTTTCTGCTCCAGGTGACGCCCGTCAATGGCGCCGCAGCCTGGGAGCAGTTCAAGACCGGCGGTCGAAAATCGGCGCCCGAATTGCTCTACCGTCCGCTCACGTTCGACCCCGACGCCGTCCGGCGCAAGCTGTTCACTCTCCCGCTCGAACGCGTCGACGATCCCGTCGTGGCCGACCTGCTCCGCGAAAGGCGCGACGAAACCGCGGCCAAGATCCAGATGATCCTGGACATCGAGACGCCGTCGTTTCTGCCGGGCAGCATCGCCCTTTACGGTGCGCCGGACGAGGACTTGCTCGCCCTAGCGCACGAACTGATCGCTCACCTTCCCGAATCACCTGCCGAGGGCGTCGAGCAAGTCGGTGCAACCGTATTCGCTGCCCACGCGCGGGCCGAGGTCGAGCACCTTCAGGCGCAGTGGGACGGCGTCGACGCAACCGTCGAGATCCGGCAGGACATGCTGGGCGGGCTGATGGTGTCGAGCGGGCAACTCTTCGTCGGCGGGCGCGCGAGTATTCCGGCTCCACGCGTCCAGGCCCTGCTCGCGCACGAAGTCGGCACCCACGTGCTGACGTATTACAACGGCAAGGCGCAGCCGCTCCGCATCCTCCAGCACGGCATGGCGAACTACGAAGGTCTGCAAGAGGGCATCGCCGTGCTGAGTGAGTGGCTGGTGGGCGGCCTGAATGGGGGGCGGTTTCGCACACTCGCCGCCCGCGTCATCGGTGCCGACGCGCTGGCACGCGGCTCCATCTTCCCCGAAACGGTCCAGGTGCTCCGCGATGCCGCTGGTCTCACGTCGCGCTCCGCCTTCAACGTCGCCCTGCGGTTGCATAGGGGCGGCGGACTCACCAAAGACCTCATCTACCTGCGCGGTTTGCGCGATCTGCTCGCCTACCTCGCTGATGGCGGCGACTTTTGGCCCTTGCTCGCTGGGAAAATGGGTTTGCATCAACTCCCAGCTCTACGGGCGCTCACCGAGCGCGGCATTCTGCTGCCTCCGCGCGTCCGTCCCCGCTGGTCGTCCGACCCCGAAGCGCTCGCCCGCCTCGACCGCGCGCGGCAGGGTGTTACCGTGCTGGACCTCGTCTTGGAGGCCTGACCTTTTTTTACTCGCGGACCTCTGCACACCATCGCAGAGACCGATCTCTTTATCCGGCACTGATTCCGCGTGTCGCTCTCTTCTCAACTTCCCTCGACTATGCGCATCGCCTTTCTCATCAACAGCTACGAGACCGAGAAATCGGGCTACACCACCACGCGCCTGGCGCTCGCCGCGCACCGTCGCGGGCACGACGTGCGCTATCTCACCGTCGAGGACTTCGTGTGCGAGTCCGACGAGTCGCTCCAGGTCCGAGTGCGCGCGCCGGGCGGCACGTACAAGACCATCAAGACGCTGCACGAGAGCATCTGCGGCAGCGAGGCCACGACCGAGGTGATCCCCGTCGAGGACCTCGACGTAATCGTTCTCCGCAACGATCCCTCGGACGACTCGGCGCACCGCCCGTGGGCGCAGTCGGCGGGCGTCGTGTTCGGACAGATGGCGGCGATGCGCGGCGTGTTGGTTGTCAACAACCCGGACGGGCTGGCCAAAGCGGTCAACAAGGTCTATTTCCAGCGTTTCCCCGAAGCCGCGCGCCCGATGACGCTCATCACGCGCCACGAGGACGACGTCAATCGCTTCCTGGACGAGAACGGCGGCGACGCGGTCTTGAAGCCGTTCCAGGGATCGGGCGGCGACGGCGTCTTCGTGATCCGCGGCGACGACCGCGCCAACCTGAACCAGATCTTCGAGTCGGTCAGCCGCAACGGCTACGTCGTGTGCCAGGAGTATCTGGCGGACGCCGTCGGCACGGACATCCGCATGTTTCTGATCAACGGAAGGCCGCTCGTGCGCGACGGCGTCTACGCAGCGTTTCGCCGCCGCTCGTCCGGCGAGGACATTCGCAGCAACATCAGCGCGGGCGGCTCGGTCGAACCGGCCGAGATCACCGACCTGGAGTTAAAGTTGGCCGAACTGGTCCGCCCCCAACTCGTCGCCGACGGCATGTTCATGGTCGGCCTCGACATCGCGGGCACACACCTCCTGGAAGTCAACGTATTCAGCCCCGGCGGACTGGGCAGCATCGAGAGCGTCACTGGCGTCGACTTCACGGACGACGTGATCGAGTCGCTGGAAGTCAAGGTGATGGCGCAGGCCAACTACAAGCAGCAGTTCAGCAACACCGCCCTGGCGACGTTGTGAACCCAAATTCGCGGCTCCTGGCACGTCCGTTTTCCGTCATTCTCCGACGTTGCCCGGCAGGACGGCGAGGAGACGAAATCGCTACACTCCGATGTGTGCCGTCTGTGAAGTTCGACGAAATCGTTGGCGGTTTAGAGGCATTTTACGAATCCTAGCCGCACGATTCGACCGCGCTCTACGATTAAGCACGACGCCGATACCTCATCCCTTCTCGCCGCACGCTCTATGCAAGTCCTCCCCGATGCTCCCCCCGTGAGCGTGACGATCACGGTCAACGGCGAGGCGCGCGACCTCTCGCTCGACCCGCGCGCGAGCTTGCTCGACACGCTCCGACTTGGCCTCGACCTCAACGGCTCCAAAAAAGGCTGCAACCAGGGCGCGTGCGGCGCCTGCACGGTCCTGCTCGACGGCGAGCGCGTCAATGCCTGCCTCGTCCTGGCGGTGACCTGCGACGGACAGGACGTGACGACGATCGAGGGGTTGGGAACGCCGGACAACCTGTCGCCGATGCAGGATGCGTTCGTCGAGCACGACGGATTCCAGTGCGGCTACTGCACGTCGGGGCAGATTCTCTCGGGCGTCGCGCTGATCCGCGAGGTCGCCCAAGGACAGCCGAGCGTCGTCGACGTGGATGCTGCGCCGAGTTCGGTCGCTGATCTGTCGGACGAGGAGTTGTCCGAGCGGATGAGCGGCAACATCTGTCGCTGCGGCGCCTACCCCGGCATCCGCGCCGCCCTGCGCCACGCCGCGCACACTTCTCAGCTCGCATCGGCATGACCCCTTTCGTCTACCACAAACCCCAGTCGGTCGCCAACGCGCTGTCGCTGCTGACCGATCAGCCCCGAGCGATGCTGCTCGGCGGCGGCACCAACCTGGTCGACCTGATGCGCAAGGGTGTCGAGACGCCGGACCATTTGGTCGACGTGCAGAACCTGCCGTTCGGCGAGATCAGCGAGACGGACGACGGCGGATTGCGCATCGGCGCTCTGGTGTCGAACACGGCCCTGGCATCGCACGAGCGGATTCGGCGCGACTATCGGATGCTGTCCGAGGCGACGCTGGCGGGCGCCTCGCAGCAACTCCGCAACCGCGCCACGACGGGCGGCAACCTGCTCCAGCGGACGCGCTGCTACTACTTCACCGAACCCGGCTACCCGTGCAACAAGCGCGAACCCGGCTCGGGCTGCCCGGCCAAAGCGGGCTTCAACCGCATCCACGCGATCCTGGGCGAGAGCGACGCCTGCATCGCCACGCATCCGTCCGACATGTGCGTCGCGCTGTCGGCGCTAGGCGCAGTCGTCGAAATCACGGGTCCCGATGGCGACCGATCCATCCCCATCGTCGACTTCCACCTGCTGCCCGGCGACACGCCGAACGTAGAGACGGTTTTGCAGGCTGACGAACTCATCACGGCCGTGACGCTGCCACCGCCGTCCGCTCTCATGCGGCAGTCCGTTTACGTCAAGGTGCGCGACCGGCAGAGTTACGCGTTCGCGCTCGTCAGCGTCGCCGCTGCGCTGACGCTGGACGCTCAGGGTAACGTCGACGACGTGCGGCTCGCGCTGGGCGGCGTCGCCCACAAGCCGTGGCGCGCGACCGATGCCGAAGAGATGCTACGCGGCGGACCGGCGACGGCCGATGCCTTCGAGGCAGCCGGAAAAGCCATCGTCTCCGAGGCGACGGGCTATGGACACAACGACTTCAAGATCACGCTCGCCCCGCGCACCGTCGCCGTCGCCTTAGGTAAGGCGCTCGACCTCGCCCTGAGCGCATCCGCAGACGACCGATGAACACGCAAACCACTCCCATCATCGGCAAGGCAACGCGCCGCGTTACCGGCCCGCTCAAAGTCACCGGACAGGCGACCTACGCCGCCGAGTTTTCCAAAGACTTCGGTGACGAGCTGGCGCATGGCGTTCTCGTCACCACGATGGCGGCGTCCGGGCGGATTTCGGACATCGATACGGCCGAGGCCGAAGCGTCGCCGGGCGTCATCCGTGTGTTCACGCACATGAACGCGCCCAAGCTTCCGTACAAGCGGCAACTGGTTCGCCCGATGATCCAGCCGATGATCGGCGATCCTCTGACGCCGCTCCAAAACGACCGCATCCTTTTCAGCGATCAGCCCGTCGCCGTCGTCGTGGCCGAGACGTTGGAGCAGGCCGAGCACGCCGCGACGATGGTCCGCGTGACCGTCGACGAGGAGGATGCCGACACCGACTTGCACGCCGCTCGCAAGCGCCCCCTCGCCGAGAAAATGCAGGATACGCCGCGCAAATCGGCGCCCAAGAAGCCTGCCGAGATCGGCCAGATGACGATGCGCCCGTCCGACGTGACCGTCGGCGATCCCGATGCCGCGTTCGAGAGCGCCGCGCACAAAGTCGACCTGGAGATCGAGGTCAAGACGCTCGTCAACCATCCCATCGAGCCGCACGCCACGATCGCGTGGTGGAAGGGCAACCACCTGACGGTCCACGACAAAAACCAGTGGGTCAGCAATGCGCGCATCAAGCTGGCGCTGGCGTTCGACATCCGCGAAAGAGAAATCGACCTCAAAGTCGACGCGCTCAATAAGGCCAAAGACGCTGTCGGAGACGCGCTCGGCATCGGCTCCAGCGTCCGCGTCATCACGCCGTTCGTGGGCGGCGGCTTCGGTTCGGGGCTGAGGACGTGGCCGCACACGTTTCTGACGGCGATGGCGGCGCGCGAGCTGGACCGGCCCGTCCGACTGGTGCTCACGCGCGCGCAGATGTTTACCGGAACGGGGCACAGGCCGCACAACGTGAGCCGCGTCCGCCTGGCAGCCGACGAAGAAGGCCGGTTGCAGAGCGTGATTCACGACGGCGTGCAAGAAACGTCGGTCTACGAGGAGTACACGATGAACCTAGTCAACACGACCCGGATGGCGTACGCGACGCCCAACCTGCGGACGACATACCGGCTGGTGCCGCTCAACATTCAATCGCCCAACTCGATGCGGGCGCCGGGCGAGGCGTCGGGAGCGCACGCGCTCGAAGTCGCGATGGACGCGCTGGCCTACGAAATCGGCATCGACCCGCTCGAACTGCGCCGCCGCAACGACTGCACGCACGACGTTCAGGGCACGCGGTTTTCGTCCAAGCACCTGGCCGAAGCCTACACGCTGGGCGCCGAACGCATCGGCTGGGCGGACCGCTCCCACGCCCCGCGTTCGATGCGCGACGGCGACGACTTTATCGGCATGGGCGTTTCATCGGCGTTTTATCCGGCGTTTCGGATGAAGTCAGGCGCGACGGCACGACTGCTGCCCGACGGAACGGCCCACATCGAAGCCGGAGCGTCGGACATGGGGCCGGGCACGTACGTGTCGATGACGATGGTCGCCGCCGACACGCTGGGACTCCCGATGGACAACGTCCGGTTCTCGCTGGGCGACAGCAACTTCCCCGACACGGCCGTCCATGGCGGGTCGATGACGATGGCGTCGGTCGGACCCGCCGTCAAAGCCGCGTGCGAGGCCGCCGTGCAGAAGGTGATCGAGCAGGCCGTCGACGACGAGTATTCGCCGCTGCATGACGCCGATCCAAAAGACGTTCGGTTGGAGAATGGCGAACTGATCGGGCCGGGCGGACGCGAGAAGTTGATGGACGCTGTCGCTCGGGGCAGCGAGCCGGTCGAGGCGAGCGCGTCGGTCGGGCCGAACATGGTCCAGATGGTGATGCCGTCGGACGTGACCTATCACTCGTTCGGATGCGTGTTCGCCCGCGTTCGGGTGTCGGCGCTGACGGGCGAGATCAAGGTCGAAAAGGTCGTCGCGGTCAATGATGTCGGTCGGATCATCAACCCCAAGATGGCCGAGTCGCAGACCATCGGCGGCGTCGTGATGGGGCTGGGCATGGCGCTGATGGAAGAGGCGATCCTCGACCCCGTCTATCACCGCTACGCCAACAACTCGCTGGCCGAGTACCACGTCGTCACCAACCGCGACACGCCCGAAATCGAAGCGCACTTCGTCGGCGAACCCGACTACGACCTCAACCCGCTGGGCGCGAGGGGTATCGGCGAGATCTCGACTGTCGGCACGTCGGCGGCCGTCGTCAACGCGATCCACCACGCGACGGGCGTCCGGATCCTCGATCTGCCCGCGACACTGGACAAAGTTCTGCATGCCGTCTGACAGGCCGAACATTGCGCACGCGGCTCCAAACAGTTTGCGTGCACTGCTGAGCGAATACACCGCACTGCGAGACGATGGGCGTTCGTTCGCCGTCGCCTCGGTCGTCCGTGTCGAAGGATCGGCGTTCCGGCGCGAAGGTGCTCGCCTGCTCGTCGTGCCCATCCCAGACACCGACCTCGCCTCGATCGCGGACGATTCGCACGCGTGGGAGCAGGTGTCGCGTCCTCACACGCTGGGTTCGATCTCGGGCGGCTGCTTGGAAGGCGAAGTCGCGTGGCAGACGCTGGACGCCATCCGCAGCGGTCAGGCGTGGACGGTCGCGCTCACCTCTCGGCTGGGCGACGACGACCGGGCGGCGTTCGGCTTCGGGTGCGGCGGAACGGTTACGGTCCTCGTCCAACCCGTTCGTCCAGACGACGTGGGACCGCTGGACGCCGTTGCACGCGCGCTGGATGACCGCAGAACCGGCGCGCTAGCAGTCGTCGTCGGCGGATCGGACGCTCACGTCGGGCAGCACTTGTTCGTCCACGCCGACGGGTGGGCAGAAGGCAACGTCGAAGACGCCGAACTCCGCGATGCGCTCGTCTCGCAGGCTGTCGATGCGCTCTCCAACGGAGCCGGACGCGACGCTGTCGTCTGCTCCGGCGCTGTCGAAGCCCGCATCGACGTGATCCGCCCGCCTCTCTCCGTCGTCGTCTTTGGAACGGGGCCGGACGCGCGCGCCCTGGTACGGCAAGCCACTCTGCTCGGCTGGGAGACGAAGGCCGTCGGCGCTGGCTCCACGCAGCAGATCGCCGCAGCGATTCCCGAAGCCGATCACGCCGTCGTAGTCTCGAACCTTTCGGACGCGTCCAATTTGGCCGACGACCGAACGGCGGCCGTCGTGATGACGCACAACTTCGAACGCGACCGCGCGCTCGTCGCCACCCTCGCCGACAGCGCCGCACCATATCTCGGGCTTTTGGGATCGCGACGCCGCACCGCTCGCCTGGTCGCCGACCTCGCAGACCAGGGCGTTGCGCTTCCCACCGGCAGGCTCCACTTCCCCGTCGGCCTGGATCTGGGATCGGAAACGCCCGAAGAGATCGCGCTCGCCACGTGCGCCGAGATCCTCAGCCACTCACAGAGTTGGGCGACGGCCGAATCGCCGCAGGTCGTGCACCGCGCGGTCGCGAGCCTGTCGTGAGCGGCAGCCGCATCGGAGCCGTCGTGCTGGCCGCAGGCGGTTCGTCGCGGATGGGGAGCGCGAACAAACTGCTCGCCGATCTTGGCGGTCGCCCCGTCCTCGCGCGCGTTCTCGACCTGGCGACCAACCCGCCGTTCGCCGACGCGGTCATGGTGACGGGCTGCGACCAATCGGCGGTGACTGCGCTGGCGCACGAGCGAGGGCTACGCACCGTCCACAACCATCGGTGGCGGGACGGGATGGCGTCGTCGCTGCGTGCGGGCGTCGCCGGTCTCATCGCCGATCTCGACGGAATCGTCGTGCTGCTCGGCGACGTACCACTCGTCCATCCATCGACCCTCGCCCGCCTGATCGACGTGTGGCGCAAGGCCCCATCGCCCGCCATCGTGCGCCCCGTTTGGCGAGGTCGCCCCGGCCATCCCGTCTTGTTCGCGAGCGCCTTCCTACCTGACCTTCTCAAGCTCCAAGGCGACGAGGGCGCGCAGACCGTCCTCCAAGCGCACGCCGACCGCGTCATTCGTGTCGACACCGACGACGAAGGGACGACGCTCGACGCCGACACGCCTGACGCGCTGGCTCACCTTCGGCGTCGCATCCAGACGGGCCTGCCTTCGCATCGCCCCAACTCGCCGCCCCGAGCGACATTCTGACCAACCGGCGAACTCGCCCTCCCCTATGACTCGTCTTCTCGCCCTCCTACTCGGCGCGGCCACGCTCGCTACGCCCCTCGCGGCTCAGACGGACACGATGCGCGTCGTCCCGCTCGGCGCCGTCGAGGTGGTCGGAGAGCGCGGCATCGAACGGGCAGGGCTGGTCGACGCGCGCGACGTGCGGCGCTTCGACCAGCCCGATGTGGCCGGGGCACTGTCGCTGCTGCCCGCCGTCGACCGCTCGGCGACCGGGGGGCGCGGCGAGTCGATGGTGCACGTGCGCGGTTTCGACTTGCGGCAGGTACCCGTCTTTCTCGACGGCGTGCCCGTCTACGTGCCCTACGACGGGCTGGTCGATCTGGGACGGTTTCTGACCGCCGGGCTGTCCGAACTCCGCGTCGAGACCGGCGATGCGTCGCTGCTCTACGGCGCCAACACGCTCGGCGGCGCCATCAACCTCGTCACGCGCGTCCCCACGCAGCGCGTCGAGGTTTGGGCGCTGGCGGGCGCGTTTTCGAGCGGAGGACGACGCGCCGAACTCTCGGTCGGAGGCCGATTCGGACGCTCGCCGGACGGGGTTCGCCGACCGTTCTACGTCCAGGCCAGCGGCGCCCTGCTCGACCGCGACGCGTTCCCGCTCGCCGACGGTGGAAGTCGCGACAACGCCGCCCGCCGCGACCTGTCGGGTTCGATCAAGCTAGGAGTCGAAACGCCTCGGGGCGGCGACGTGGCGATCAGCGTGGCACGGATCGACGGATCCAAGGGCAATCCGTCCTACGCCGGTGCCGATCCGAATCAGCGTCCGCGCTTCTGGCGGTGGCCCCGCTGGGACAAGACGAGCGCGTACGCCGCCGTCCGTCAACCGGTCGGCACAGTCGCGGGGACTCCGCTCGAAGTCCGCGCTCGGGCTTATTGGGACGCGTTCGACAACACGCTCACCGCCTACGACGACGACTCGTTCGCCACACAATCGACTCGCCGCGCGTTCGAGAGCGTCTACGATGACGACGCCTGGGGCGGATCGGCCGAAGTCCGCCTGACGCCGTCGCCCCGGTTCGACCTCGCCCTCGCCGCCAATGTCCGCGCCGATCGACACCGCGAGCGGCAGGCCAACTCGCCCGGATCGTTTCCAGCACCAGCAGACGCCTTCGACCCCCTACTTGCCTACCGCGACGCGACGGCCGGGATCGCACTCGAAGGCGCGGCACGCCCGGCAGCTCGCCTCCGCCTCTCGGCCGGACTCGGCGTCGACGCGCGCGCGGGACTCCGCGCCGAAGAACTCGTCCCCGACGGCAGCGGCAGCGAGGTCATCCGCGACCTCGACACGTCCGACCGCGCTGCGCCGACGATGCGGCTTTCGACCGAGTGGGGAGTGGGATCGGCACGCGACCCGTTCGCCCGCGCCATCCGCGCGTCCGTTTCGCGACGGACGCGGTTTCCGACCGTCAAAGACCGCTACTCGTACCGCTTGGGCCAGGCGCTCCCCAACCCCGATCTCGACCCCGAGTCGGCTGTCCACGCCGAGGTCGGATATGCAGGGGCGCTGTGGAATGGACGTCTACAGATCGACGCTTCTGCTTTCGGAGCGTGGATCCGCAGCGCCATCGAACGCGTCGACGGCGTGGCGATTGGGCCGGATGGACCGCTGTTCCAGTTGCAAAACGTCGCGCGCGTGCGTCACCTCGGAGTGGAAGCGAGCGTGCGAGCGCGCCCGGCCCCAGCAGTCGAGACGGGCGTCGGCGTGGCGCTGATCGACCGGCGGAGTTTGTCCGACTCCAACTTCTTCCTGACCGGCGTGCCTGCCCGGAGAGGCCACGTGTGGATCGACGTGGAGCCGCTCGCCGGACTGTCTGCGCTCGTCCGCGTCGAGGCTGCTTCGCAGCGGTTTTCGACCACACGAGGCATCGCGGCCGACGGCTTCGTGGTTGCCGACGCGCTCGCTCGCTACGCGCTGCCGCCTCAGATCGTCGGCTTGGGACGCGTAGTCTCCCTCGAGGTCGGTATGCGCAACGTGTTCGATGTCTTCTACGCACTTGACGAGGGCTACCCCGAGCCCGGCCGGACGCTTTCGGTCTCGCTCGTCTACCGCGACCGCTGAGCCGAGCGCGCCGGGTCCGCTGAGATTTGCGCCCGGCATCGGGCGTCGCATCCGGCGGGCAATCCGGTTATCTTGCACGTCTCGACGTTCGACATCCGTCCCACACTTTTCAGAATGAAGCACCTCGTTTCCTCCGCCCTACTCGGCGCCGCCCTGCTCGCGTCCGGCTGTTCGGGCTCGCAGCCCACGACCTCGCAGCCAGCCGATTCACAGCCGAACCGGACGGCGATGGTGACCAATCCGACCGCGCCCTCAATGGCCGGTCCGACGCCGACGCTCGAGGCCAATCCCGAACTGGCGGCCGAGTACATGAACACCATCACGGCCGACGACTTGGCCGCTCACCTCTACTTCTTCGCCGACGACGTGCTCGAAGGACGAGAGACGAGTGCGCGCGGTCAGAAGGTCGCCGCGCGTTACCTCGCCGGGCAGTATCGCAAGATGGGTGTGGGGCCGAAAGGTTCGATGGCAGCCGACGACGGGCGTAACCTCGAGGCCTACCTTCAGCCGTTCCCCGTCTACGGACAGCGCCTGACTAGCGCGACGCTCGATGCCGCCTTACCGCCCGCCGCCGGTTCGGACGTGGCGATGACGCTCTCGACCGGCTACGGTCCCAGCGTGTCGGACGGCAACTCGATGCTGGCCTGGAGCGGACTGCCCAGCGCGTCGGGTGAGATCGTGTTCGCGGGCTACGGCATCGCGGGCGAAGACGCCTACGACGATTATGCCGCCCTCGAAGCCGCAGGCATCGACTATAGTGGCAAGTGGCTGCTCATGCTCGGCGACGAACCCCGCTCGGCCGACGGACGCGCGACGCTGTCGAAGAGCGGCGAGAGCACGATGTGGTCGACCAACTGGGCCTCGCGCCTGCGCGCCGCGTTTGGAGCGAGCAAGCCGTTTGCAGGCATTCTCGTCGTCGAGTCGGACAACGACGAAGGCACGTTCGAGGAGCGGTCGATGCAGTCGGGCGAGCGCTCGAGCCAGTCGATCGGGCAGCTCAGCCTCAACCCTCCCAACATGACGGGCCAGCGCCCCGGCCTCTACTACGTCAGCGAGACGTTCGCCGACGGTCTGCTGATGAGCGCCCAAACGAGCGTTGAGGACCTGCGCGATCAGATTCGCGCCCAGTCGGCGCCGGTCGTGATGCCACTCGACGGCGTGACGCTCCAGGGCGCGGTCGAGCGCGAAGTCTTCGAGGCGATGACGAGCAACGTGATCGCGATGATCGAAGGCTCCGACCCCGTCTTGAAAGACGAAGTCGTCGTCATCTCGTCGCACTACGACCACATCGGCATCTCGGCCACGGCCTTGGACGGCGACGTGATCAACAACGGCGCCGACGACGACGGATCGGGCACGGTCTCGGTTTTGGAGATCGCCGAAGCGTTCGCCCAGGCCAAGCGCGACGGCGTCGGCCCGCGCCGCTCCATCATGTTTCTAAACGTGTCGGGCGAGGAGAAGGGCCTGCTGGGTTCGGCCTACTATGCCGACGTGGAGCCTGCCATGCCCATTGCTCAAACCGTCGCCAACCTCAACATCGACATGATCGGCCGCCGCGACCCCGAGTATGCGGGCGATCAGCCGGACAACTACGTCTACATCATCGGCGCCGAACTCATCTCCGAAGAAATCGACGCGACCAGCGAGATGGCTAACCGCGTCGCCGGCATCGACATGGATCTGAGCAAGTTCTACAACTCGCCCGACGACCCCAACCAGTTCTACCGCCGCTCGGACCACTGGAACTTTGGCAAGTCCGACATCCCGTTCATCTTCTACTTCAACGGCACCCACGAGGACTATCACGGTTTGGGCGACGAGGCCGATAAGATTGACTACGACCAGATGCAGCAGCGCGCCCGGCTCGTGTTTGCGACGGCTTGGCAGCTCGCCAACCAGGACGGACGCCCCGCCGCCATCGACGACTGGTTCGCCAAAGCTCAGGCAGCGGGCGGCAACTGATCGCCTAGCCGGCTCGCCGCGCGCCGTCCTTCTCGCGAGGGGCGGCGCGTTTGGGTTTGTGCAGGGCAAGCGCGCGCTACTTTCCTGGGTTGCCGATCTTCTTTCCACTCGCTCTTTCTGCGCAGGCAAGAACTCGCACCTGCTCTTCCAAGCCGGAAAGGGAGGGTCGATCATCCGCTTCCAACCCGAGCGGGGCAGCAGGCCGTCGCCAGCAGAGAGTGCCCGCCTCCGAGCCAGCGTCCGCTTCGCCTAACCACTCTCCATGGCGGCACGCTGTTTCCCAGGCGGCGCGGGTGCTGTAAACTGAGCGTCACCATCTCCTACCTCATGCGCCTCTTCTTACTGCTCGGCCTGCTGCTGCCCTTGTCCGCGTCCGCGCAGGGATTCGACACGTCGAGCGGGCGGCACCACCCCGAACTCGAATGGCGTGTGGCGCAGACCGAGCATTTTCGCATCCACTACCCGCAGCGGCTGGCGGGTATCGAGGTCGAGGCGGCCGCGATCGCAGAGGCGTCGTACGCCGCGCTGTCGGCCAACTTGGGCGTGACGTTCAGCGAGCCGATTCGCATCTACCTGTCGGACGAGGACGAGATCGTCAACGGGTTCGCGGCTCCGATCGGCAACGGCTATACCAACATCTGGGTGCACCAAAACGAAAACGCCAACGCGTGGACAGGACGCGACAAGTGGCTGCGGCGCGTGATCCCGCACGAGTTGGGTCACATCTTTCACTACCGCGCCGTTCGCTCAGGCATCGCGCCGTTCGACAACCTGTTCGCCGACCCGGTCCCGCGCGTCTGGACCGAGGGGCTGGCGCAGTACCTGACCGAAGAGTGGGACGCCGAGAGGGGCGAGCGCTGGCTGCGGCAGGCGGCGCTCGAAGGCCGCTGGAGCGCGTCGGACGGAGCCGGAATCCAAAACGGACGCTTGCTCTATGCAACCGGCAACAGCCAGTTACGCTGGTTCGCCGAGCAGTATGGCGACTCGACGCTGGCCCGGCTCTTCCGCCACCGCACGCCCGTCCTGTTCGGCCTGGCGAGCGTCCACGATCCCAACGCGGCGTTCCCGGCGACGATCGGTAAGAGCTATGGCGAGTTCACCCGCGATTGGCGGCGCCACGTCAACGCGCAGTATGGCGCCCTGGCCGTCACGCGCGACACGCCTGACAGCCTGAGCGCTCCGCTTCGCCTGCCCGGGCAGTACTTGTGGGCCATCCGCCCCGCTCCGGGCGGCGACACGGCGCGCGTCGCTCTTCACCGGACGCGCAGTCTGGTGCAGCCGATCCGCGAACTCGTCATCACCGGCGGCGAGGGGCGCGTCGTCGACCGAGGGCGGATCGTCGGAGCCCCGGCGTGGTCGGCCGACGGTCGCTACCTGGCGTGGGCCCGCACCGAGTACGCCCGCCTGGGCTCGCTGCTGACAGACGTGTACGTGCTCGACACGCAGACAGGGCGCAAGCGGCAGGTCACGCGGAGCAGGCGCGCGGTCCATCCGGCGTTCTCGGGCGATGGCAGACTGGCATTCGTCGTGTCGCAAGGCGGATCCTCTCAAGTGTGGACGGCGCAGGTACAGGGCGATCTGGCGCTGACCGACGTGCGGCAAATTACCCTCCTGCCCCGCGACACCCAGATCGGCAGTCTGGCCTGGCATCCGACCGACGACCTGCTCGCCGCTTCTCTGTTCGAGACCGACGGCGAGCGCCGCATCCACCTGATCGACCCACAGACGGCGAGCAGCACGCCCATCACGGCCGCCGGACGGGACAGCCGAGAGCCCATCTGGAGCCCGGATGGATCGCAGATCGCATTCACCAGCCCGCGCGACGGCGTCCCCAACGCGTTCCGGCTCGAACGGGCGACCAGCATCGTCCACCGCCTGACGGACCAGGCAACCGGCGCTACCGTCCAGGCGTGGCTGCCAGCCGACTCGATCGGCGTCGGCTACGTGCTCGTCGCCACGTCCGAAAGCAAGACCGGAGACCGCGTCTTCCGCGTCGCCGACAGCCTGAGCCTGCCCGAACCGACCGACGTAGTGCCAGCCGAGTATAGCGCGTGGCAGACGCACCGGCCGCCCGCCGTCATTCCGAGCCAGGTGCCGATCGACTCGTCACTCGTGCTCGAGCGGAGCCGCTACAACAGTCTAGCGGGTCTAACGCACGTGGCGTCGCTGCCTTTTCCCTACTCGTTCGACGCGTGGGGGGTGGGCGGATTCACGAGTTGGATCGAGCCGCTGGGCAAGCACACGATCCTGATCGTCGGTGGCGTCTCCCCGACCGACGTGGCAGGCAGCAGCGGCGGCCTGCTCCTCTATCGCAACCAAACGCTGCGCCCCGTCCTGGACTTCACGGCCTTCTACTCGCCGACAGGCGGCGGCGTCTATGGAGACAGTCTGTTCGAGGAGCGCTACGCCGAGGTTGGGCTCGACGCATTTTGGAACGTCGACGCGTGGAGCACGACGTACCGAGCGGCGGGCATCGGTATGGAGACGAGCGTGCGCTACAATAAGTTGATCGGGCCGCCGCTCGCCGATCCTCGGCTTCCCGGTCCGGTTGGGAGCGGCACGCAGGTGCAGGCCCGCGTCGGCGTGCAGACGCGCTTCCTGCTCCCCTACGCCTTCAACGACGTGCATCCGCTCTATGCCGCGGGCAGCCTGCTGCGCCTGACCGCGAGACAAAGCGTGCGAGGTACCGACTCGGGCTATCTCGACGCCGACGCGCGCGCCTACACGGTGCTGCCCGGCCTGGGCGCCCACCGCTTCTTCGTCTACGGGCGTGCCCAAGCCCAGATCGGCGACGCCTATGCTCAGGACGCTGCCGGACTGAGCCGCTACCCGGTCTCGCAACTCGCCGTCCCCGCCTTCGGCACGCTCGAACTGACCGACCAGGAGCACGTCCGAGGCTACCGCACGTTCGCGACGGGCGACCGCCTGCTCTTCGCGAGGGCCGAATACCGCATGCTCGTCGCGCCGAGCCTGCGGACGACGATCCTGGGTGCGGTCTCGCTGGGTGCGACCAGCTTTGCGCTCTTTTCGGACGTGGGAGTCGTATGGGGTACGCCCCAAGGCCGCGCGCGCCAGTGGAGTGCCGGAGCCGAGTTCAAAAACGCGATTCGCATCGGCGCCTTCTCGTTCGTCCACGCGCTGGGCGTCGGACAGCCCGTCGACGTACTCTTCGGCCCCGACGATGCGACGCTCTACTACCGCATCGGCGGTGCTCTCCCGTTCTGACCCATCTCCGGTCGCCCTACACTTCGCCCCATGCTGCGTGCCGCCTCGCTCTCGCTCTTACTCTTGCTCACCGCTCTCCTCATGCTCACCGCGTGCGACAGCGTCATGACGGCAGAAGCGCAACCTCTCCCGCCCTCTCTGATCCCGCTTCCGACTCTGGTCGGGATGCAATCTGGGACGTTCGCGTTCTCGTCGGACACGCGCATCGTCGTCGCACCTGGAGATCCAGAAGCCGAGCGCATCGCTCAGATGCTGGCCGAGTGGCTGGGCGGCGAGGGGGAAAAGCGTCCGCGCGTGTCGGCGACAGACGCTCCACCCGACAGCAGCATCGTACTGATCCGAGATCGCTCCATCAAGGGCGAAGAAGCCTACGCTCTCAACGTGCTGACCAGCCGCATCGAACTGCGCGCGTCCACCCACTCCGGGCTGTTCTACGCCGCCCAAACGCTGCGCCAGCTGTTCCCGCCCTCGGCCGAGCGAGCCGCGCTGCGCTATAGAACGTTCGAGATTCAGGCCGTCTACATTGAGGATGCGCCCCGGTTTGCCTGGCGCGGCATGATGCTCGACGTGGCCCGCCACTTCTTCAGCGTCGCCGACGTAAAGCAGGTGATCGACTTGGCGGCGCGTTACAAACTAAACGTGCTGCACCTCCACCTCACCGACGATCAGGGCTGGCGGATCGAGATTCCCGGCTGGCCGCTGCTGACGAGTGTGGGCGGTGCGACTCAGGTGGGCGGCGGAGCGGGCGGCTTCTACACGCTCGACGACTACGACGAAATCGTGCGCTACGCCGACGAGCACTACGTCACCGTCGTCCCCGAAATCGACGTGCCCGGACACGTCAACGCGGCCGCCGTCGCCTACCCGTTTCTGAGCTGCGCCGCCGCCCCGCCGACCCCATACACCGGCATTCAGGTCGGCTTCTCAGCGCTGTGCACCGACGACGAGCGCACCTACGACTGGCTCGCGGATGTCGTCCGCACGATGGCGCGTCACACGCCCGGCCTCTACCTCCACCTGGGCGGCGACGAAGCCCACGCGACTGACGAAGCCGCTTACGTCGCCTTCATGTCCAGAGCGCAGCAAATCGTGGCCGCCAATGGAAAGCAGATGATGGGCTGGGACGACGTAGCCAAACTGCCCGGAGGCGGAACGCCGCTGCTGCCCGGCACGGCTGCCCAGGTGTGGCGCGCTCAGATTGCCGAGACGAGAGCGCGCGTCGCCCAGTCTGACGCGCTCGTCGTTCTCTCTCCGTCGACCAACGCCTACCTCGACATGAAATACGACGATCAGACCACGATTGGCCTCAATTGGGCGGGCACGACGACGGTCGAGCAGGCCTACGACTGGAACCCTGCGACGCTGATCGACGGCCTACCCCCGAGCCGTCTGTTGGGCATCGAAGCGCCGCTGTGGACCGAGACCGTCGCCACGTTCGACGACCTGACGTTCCTCACGCTACCCCGCCTCCCCGCCCTGGCCGAAGTCGGCTGGACGGCTCAGGATCAGCGCGCGTGGCCCGACTTTCGCACGCGCCTAGCGGCTCACGGCGCTGTCTGGACCTCGGCTGGGCTCACGTTCTACCGCAGCCCTCTGGTCGACTGGCAGATCGCGCGGTAGTCGTCAGCGGAATAGACTCTGATTCTACCCGTCGGCGTCCAATTCGGCTTCCAGTCCCAGCGCCGCCTCGACCATGCGCCCCCTGATCGTGCCCAGGTCGTCGCGCTGGTCGACGTAGCGCTCCATCGCCTCGCGCAGACTCGACTCGCGCGTGACGACGGTCCGGCGCTGGCGCTCGATCGGCGCGACGATGCGGTCGATGGCGGCGATCGTGTCGGCCGCTTCCAAGGCGGCGCGGATGGCGTACTTGTCGACGCTCGACGCTTGGTTTTCGGCGATTTCGTAGCGCACTCGGACGACGGCGTCGGCGATGTCGTGGCGCGCGATGGCGTCGATCACGAAGCGTGTCGCGTCGGCCGCATCGTCGGGCACTTTGCAGTCGACGCTGACGAAGCGGCGCGCGGGCGTCGCGCGGAAGTCGACGCGGCTGACGGCGTGCGCGTTCTCGGGCCGGACGAAGCGGCTGCCCGGCTCCTTCTGCGGGTCCAGGGTGAGGATGACGAAGCCTTTCTGCTCGTCGGCCTCCTTGAACGAGACGCGCTCGATGCTGCTCGAATAGACGACGGGTGGCCCGTCGGGGTCGGCGTTCAAGTTTTGGTGGCGGTGGATGTGGCCCAGCGCGACGTAGTCGATCTGCGATCCTTCGGGCACCAGGTGCGACACCTCGAATTTGGGTTCGTGCGCGATCAGGCTGGCGCGCTCGCTGTGGCTGAGCTCGGCGCCCGTCACGCTAAAGTGGCCCATCAACACCGTCGGCAGATCGCGCCTCCCCTTGGCGACGTGAGCGGTGATGAACTGCTGATATTTCTCCTCGATCTTGTCTCGGATCTCGTTGGGCGGCAGGCCGCGCATGTCGTCGCGCGCCAGGATCAGACTGCGAATCGGCCATGGAAACGCGAACAACTGCACGTCGCCGCTCTTGGTCGGGATGACATCGGGTGTGGGCCGGTTGTAGACGCGCACCTGAGGTTTGCCGTCCGAGAGCGTCCCGCCCAGATGACCGAAAATGTCGAGCGCCGACGCCTTGCCGAAACTGACTGGGTGATCGTGATTGCCGACAATCATCGCAACCGGAATGCCCGCGTCGACGATCGGCTTGAGGCATTCGACGAACGCCTGCTGCTGCGTCGTCGTGGGCGCTGCCGTGCGGTAGGCATCGCCCGCGAACAGGAACAGGTCGATGTCTTCTTCGAGCGCCGTCTCGACCATCGCGTCGAAGCTCGTGCGGAAGTCGATTAGCCGCGTGTTCTGCCCCGTCGCCGGGTCGATGCGCCCGTGACTGTCGACGCCGATGTGGATGTCAGCGGTGTGGAGGAGTTTGATCATGCGTTCAAGTTAGCATTGCGTTGAGCAGGAATCGACGGGAATCCGATCCACGCGAGCGTCAACGAGGCACACGCCGAAGCGATCAGCAATCCAGGGAGCAAACCGCTCGTTGTCGCCCAGTCAGCGCGCGCCCACAGGTAGACAAACAGGTCATCGGTAAGCCTATACGCGAACAACAGGGACACTAAAACGCGGAATCCGTGATACAGCAGCAGCGCTTGGAAAAATTGGGCGCCCTCCTCTACCGGCTGAAGTAACCGCCAGCCCAGCCTTACACTCAGGGCCAATCCGACAGCGGAAAAAGTGGCTAGCATTCCTCCCACAGCTGCCAGGAACTCCGCTGATGGGCTATACGGTGTGTGAAACGACCATCCTGACGGAAACAGCAGTTCATACACCGGCACGCTTCCCATCCAGATCAAAGCCATGTCGAGAGCACTCGACATCCCGATGGCCAACACGATGATGGTGCGCTTCGGCAGCTGAACGGAATGCGGAGATTACCAGCCGACGCGCCCGCGATCGACATCGGGCTCTTCGGCGGCTTGGGGCGCGTCGCCCTGCGGGATAAGATCGGCAGGCTGCATGTAGGACGGCTGGGGGAAACGGTTGCTGACGTCGATCAGGTCACGGTTGACCAAGCGCTGAAGAAAGTTGCCGCTGACGAACATCGCGTTGTGCGCGCCCTGACCCCACCACGTATCGCGAAACGCGATCCGCCGGTCGTTGAAGCCCACCCACGAGCCGATGACCAGGTCGGGATGCATCGCCATGAACCAGCCGTCGGCGTTGTTCTGCGTGGTCCCGGTTTTGGCCGCCAAGTCGAGGCTAGCGGGGAGGTTGTACTGGCCACGCAGGCGGATCGCCGTCCCACCGGACTGGACCGCACCGCGCATGATGTCGACGACGGTGTACGCGGTGTTCTCGGGCAGCGCCTGCCGGCTCGACGGCTCGGCTTCGTAAAGGACGTTGCCGAAGCGGTCTTCGATGCGAGTGACGAGCGTTGGTTCGAGGTAAATGCCACCGCGCGCCAGCGTCGTGTAGGCCGTCGTGAGTTCGAGCAGCGTCACGTCCGACGTGCCTAGCGCCAGGCTCATGTAGCACTCGGGCGACACGTCGTCGGGGACGAGTTGGCTGTCGATTCCCATCCGCTCGGCGTACTTGACGACGTTGGCCGGGTTGACCATCTCGACGAGTTGCGCCGTCACGATGTTGTCGCTCGATGCCAAAGCGTAGCCCAGCGTCTTGTCGCCACCACCGCCCATGTTTCCGGGCGACCAGCGCTGGCCTGCGCACGTTCCTGTCCCGTTCCACGTGTAGCTGGTGGCTGGAAAGTAGGTGTCGGGCGAGTAGCCGTTGTCGACGGCGACGGTATAGACGAAGGGCTTGAACGTCGATCCCGGCTGGCGTTTGGCGGCGGCGACGTGGTCGAACCAGTCTTCCTCTACGTCGCGCCCGCCGACCCAGACTTTGACGTAGCCGCTGCGCGGGTCGATGGCGACGACGCCGGTTTCAAGGCGCGTCTTGACGTTTTTGAGCCGCGCCATGAACTCCTCGTCGGCCCGGAGCGATGCCAGCGCCTGATCGGCCGAGAGGCTGTCGACGGCTTCGCGGTAGCGGTCGGTGTTGCGCACGTACCCGTCGACCAGGTTGGCGTTACGCTCCCAGAAATAGGCGAACGGCTCCACGTCGCCCTTTTCGGCAGCCTCCAGGTATGGCGCCGTGCTGCGCCCCAGGTTAGTGCCTCCGCGCCGCCCCCAGTCGTAATCGACGACGGCTTGCAGGCCCGGCATCTCTTCGGCTACGGCCTCGGCGGCGGCGATCTGCAAGCGGCTGTCAATAGTCGTGTAGACGCGCAGTCCTTCTCCCAACACGTTGCGATCGTTTTCCTCGCCCCACTTAACCAGCCACTCTTTGACGTGCAGCGCAAAGTGCGGCGCGATGCTAGCCGTGACGGCGCTCGACTGGTAGTTGGTCACGGTCGGCAGGTCTTTGAGCCGGTCGTAGTCCGACTGCGCCAGGACGCCGCGCTTGACCATCTGCGAGAGCACGATGTTGCGCCGCCCAGCCGCATTCTTGGGGTTACGGTACGGGTTGTAGCGCGAGATGGCCGTCAGCATGCCGACGAGTTGGGCGCCCTGAACGGTGTCGAGTTTAGACGCCGATGTCGAGTAGAACGTCTGGGCGGCGGCTTCGATGCCGTACGCGTTGTTTCCGAACTCGACCGTGTTGAGGTACATCTCGATGATCTCGCGCTTGGTGTAGTTGCGTTCGATCTGGACGCTCGTCAGCCACTCGCGCATCTTGCGCGTCACCGATTGGTCGAAGCCGATGCCGCTATAGAGGTTGCGCGCCAGCTGCTGCGTCAGCGTCGATCCGCCCTGCGTCTTGAAGCCGGGGATGTGCAGCTTGGCCAGGACGGTCTGCCCTACGGCCGAGAAGGTGCGGAACAGGTCGATGCCCCAGTGCTCGTAGAAGCGGTGGTCCTCGGTCGCCACGAGCGCTGTCGTTACGGTTGCCGAGATGCTGTCGTAGGGCGCCCACGAGCGGTTTTGGAGCACGTGGTAGCGCGTCAGCTCCTTGCCATCGGCCGTGTAAGCGATCGTGGCTAGCGAGATGTCGGGCCGGATGATCTGCTCGTAGGGCGGGTTCGACGCCGACAGGTAGATCAGGAAGACGGAGATCGCGAGCACGCCCGCCAGGACGGCGCCCGCCACCCACGACAGCGCATAGGCCGCCGACGCCATTTTAGGGTTGGAGAACTTGCGCTCCCAGAAGCCCCGAATGCGCTCGCGCTTGCCGCCGGTGCGGCGGACGTCAGGGTCGTTGAAGTAGCGGTTCAACTCGTCGTCGGAGTAGTCGGGCACGGCAGGAGCGTGGGTGGGATGCGGAAGATCAGAATACGCAGCAGCGGCATCCGTTGTGCCGATCCGCGCGCAAAGATGCGGTTCGGAGACGGCGCACTACGCTACAACGCCCAGCGGCGGCGCATGGTACGAAACGGCCTCTCCATTGGCCCAGCGCAGCAGCTCGAATCCGCCATCGCCCAGCCGAGCGAACGTCCGCTGCGCGAACCACGCTCCGGTGTTCAGGTACTCACCGCGCGCCACACCCAGCGCGCCCGAGTCCAGATGCTCGGCCCAGTGACTGTGCCCCATCACGACGGCGTTGGCCTCGCCGCTGTCCAGCATACCGCGCGCATAGGCCCGCAGTCCGTCCACCTGCCGCACGTCGACCTGCAACCCGCGCAGACTCTGCGACGAGCGCAGCGCCAGTGCCATCCCAACGTCCGCGGGCAGCAGCTTCCAGAGCGCGACGGGCAGCGGCGCGCGCAGCAACTGGCGCATCCTCCGGTACGCCCCGCCGGGAGCCAGACCGTCGCCGTGGTGGAGGTGGAGCCGCAGCGGCCGAGCGTTGGGGCGCGGGACGTGTTCGGTCAGCCCATCCATCACCAGCCGGGCGCCGATCTCTCGCGTCAGGTAGCCCGCGTGCCACGGATCGTGGTTGCCGGCGAAGATGGTGACGCGCACGCCCGCGTCGGCCCATCGCGCCAGCAGCCCGAACAGCCGCGCCGGAGGCGGCGGGACCGCGTGCCGATGCTCGATCCACGCTTCGAACAGATCGCCCAGCAGCCACAACGCCGCGACTTCGCCCTCGAAATGGGTGAGACAGTCGACCAGGTCCTGCTCGTCGCGCCGCCGCCTGGCCGGATCGCGACCCAGGTGCAGGTCGCTGACGAAGAGGTGGTCGGTGGGAATCGGCACGAGCGGGGCAAAGGCGGGAGCCGAAGAATACCGTTGAGCGCACCGATTGCCCTACGACTCTCCTACAAACTCCGCCAGCGTTTCGAGCAGCGCCGCGTTCCTCAGCCGACTAGCGTTCTCGGCTCCTACCACGATGGTCCCGTCCGGGCCGATCAAGAGCAGCGACGGATAGCCCATCACGCCGTACGTCCGGGATGCACGCTTGCTGCCCGACTCTTGGGACGGCTCGATCACCTGGGGCCATTCGAGGCCGTTGGCTTCGACGTACTGCGCCACGCGCTCGGGACCGTCATTGGCGGCGACGCTCACGAAGGCGATGCGGTCTCCAAGTTGTTCGTACGCCTGCTTGACGTATGGCGTCTGCCAGCGGCACGGCCCGCACCTCGTGCCCCAGAAACAGACCAGCGTGTATTGCCCGGCACGGCCGCCCACCCGATGCGCACGTCCGCCTTCGGTTCACCCCAGCCAATCGGGAGCCTGCTAGACCGTGCTGGAAGTAGGCGACACTGTCGGGCCGGGACAGCACGAACTCGCCGAGCGACGGCGTCATGCCGATCAACTCGTAGCGCGTTCCGCCCAGATCGATCGACTCGCTGCGCAGGTAGACGGACACGTCCTGAGCCTCGGTGAACCGCGCGTCGCTGCCGGCACGCTCCACGAGAAGATGCGGTGCTCGGGATGGGACGTGTCCTGCCGCAAGACCGACAGCACCTACTCGGTGCCGTCGTGGGTGAGTCGACCACGGAAATGACGATCGGGAAAGGTCTCGCGCGCCTCGAACGGCCCCAGCCCGTCGACGGGCTCCATGTCTACGAAAAGGCCCTTTGGACTGTCGCCGACGACCTCCTGAGCGAGTAGCATTGCAGCGTCGTCGCCCTCGGACGGTGGCGCATCTCCCGATCGGCAGACAGCGACGAGCAGCAAGGACGAGAACAGTAGCTGCGACGCGCATGGCGACGTCTGGGTTGAGAACACGACCAGACACCCGAAGCTCACGAAACAAGCCCAGCAGAGTCACGCCAGCCTCCGTAGCGACGGTATAAGCACCGCCGCCCAACCCCAAAAGACTGCGCACGTCAACCGCCGATCACCCGAGCCAGCGTTGGGGCGTGCAGCCGATGGCCGCCGACGTACGCGACGCGTTCGTACGGCAGAGCCGCCTCATGCAGTCGCGTTTGCAGCGCGGCGACGCGGTCCGGCGTCGCGAAGTAGTCGCTGTCGCCGACGACGACGGTGAGGCTGGGAAGCCGAGCACCGAGAGTGTGCAGGTCGAGGTCGTGCGGAATATCTCCGCCCCAGACGACGACGCGGTCGACGCGTGTGCTGCCCAGCGCGGCCCAGCGCGTAGCCGCCGCCGCGCCCTGCGAGAAACCCAGAACGGTCAGGTGGACGTGCGGACGGCGCGATCCGATTTCCTCGCGTGCCAAGGCGTCGAGGTAGCCCAGTTGGTCGCGGACTTCGTGCGCTTTGTCCTCGCGCGTCATCCACGAGGCGCCGACACGCTGGTAGCGGTCGTCGAGGTAGAAGCGCGACAGGGCTTCGGGCACGATCACGCGCAGGCTCGGCCCGGCAAGAGCGCGGAAGTGGCGGGCGAAGTAGCGCGCCTGCTGCCCATAGCCGTGCAGCGCGACGACCACGCGCGAGGCCGACCGAGATCCCAGCGCGAAGTAGCGCGCCGTCCGCCGAACGGTTAGGTGGTGCTCGTCGGTCGCGTCGAGCGGATCGGACGTGCGCGGATCTGCAAAGGCTTCGTCGTCAGCCATCGGCGGACAGAACGCGCTGGGCTTCGCCGCGCATCCGGTTGTAGACGGCGCGCAGTCCGCGTGTGCGCTGCATACCGAGCATTTTGTCCAGGCCGAGCGCGTAAAGAGCGTCGGCTGGAGCGGATGCGATCTCGTCGGCCGTAGCGCCGTCGAACGACTGGACCAGGACGCTCGTGAAGCCCCGCGCCGTCGGCGATTCGCGCGGCACGTCGGCGACCAGGTGCGCGCGCTCGCCCTGCTTGTCGACCATCAGGAAGACCGGCGATTGGCACTCGTGGACCATGTTGAGCCCGGCATCGCGGAGTGTGGCATAGTCGGGCGGAAGGTCGGGTAGTTCGTCCGAGTAGTCGAGCAGCAGTTCGAGCCGATCCGTCCCGTCGACGCTCTGAAACAGGCTGGCGATGTCGTCGAAGCGCGCGCTCATCGGTCGCGGGGAGATCCGGGCGTGGCGCCGCGCGCGATCGGGACGGAGACCAGATTGCCCCACTCGCTCCAGCTGCCGTCGTAGTTCTTGACCTTGTCGTAGCCCAGCAGGTATTTGAGCGCGAACCACGTGTGGCTGCTCCGCTCGCCGATGCGGCAGTAGACGATGGCGTCCTGGTTGGGCGCGAACCCGGCCTCGGCGTAGAGCGCCTGAAGCTCCTGGGCCGATTTGAACGTGCCGTCCTCGTTGACGGCCTTGCTCCACGGCACGTTGTGCGCGCCCGGCACGTGGCCGCCGCGCATCGCCCCTTCCTGCGGATACTCGGGCATGTGCGTCAACTCTCCGGCGTACTCGGCGGGCGAGCGCACGTCGACCATCGGCCGCTTGGTCTCGACGGCGATCATCACGTCGTCACGAAAAGCGCGGACGGACAGATCGGCCGGATGAGCGGCGTACGTGCCGCGCGGAAAGAGCGGACGATCTTTGGTCAGCGGACGCTCCTCGGCGATCCACTTGGCGCGTCCGCCGTCCATGATTTTGAGTTTGCTCTCGTCGTGGCCGTACAGGCGGAAGACCCACAGCGCATAGCAGGCCCACCAGTTGCTCTTGTCGCCATAGAAGACGACCGTCGTGTCGGTCGAGATGCCGCGCCCCGAGCACAGCCGGGCGAACGCGTCGGGGCCGACGTAGTCGCGGACGACTTGGCTTTGCAGGTCGTTGACCCAGTCGAGCTTGACGGCTCCGGCCAGGTGTCCCGTCTCGTAGAGCAGGAGGTCCTCGTCGCATTCGACGAGGCGGAAGAGGTCGGTATCGGCCTGATGCTCGGCCACCCAGTCGGTGGAAACGAGCATGTCTGGACGGGCGAACGACGTCATATGGAGAGGCGGTGGGTGCATCGGATCAAAGATAGGCGCGGCCCCGAGCGGGACGCAGCACAGGCGAAAGCGCGCAGCCGAGCGGCGTTCCAGCACGCAGATTCCGCACCCGCCCTTCATCCTTCGGCCCAGCGCACACAGGCACCGCACAAGCGCCGACGTTCCGTGACATCTCGGCCGCTGGCGCTCCGTTCTATAACACGCGACACACCGCCGGTCTCATCAACTCAACTTCCACACGCCATGAGAATCCTTTCACTGCTCACCCTGCTCTTCACGCTCGCCCTCCCGGCTCAAGCCCAGCGCGACTCTCGCCCCACCGATTCGCCGCCCCGCGACCGCAGCATCGAACGGATAGACCGCGCCGTCGATCTCACCCAAGCCCAGCGCGACCAGATGCTGGCCCTAGTGCAAAACCACGCAGACGGTCGCCAAGCCCGACGCCAGCAGATGCGGACGGAGCGACAGCGGCTTCAGAGCCAACTGGTTGCCGTCCTGACGCCCGAGCAGCGCGCGACGCTCGAAGCCAGGCAGAATCAGCAGCGCCAGGACCAGATTGACCGGCGCGTTCGCCAAATGGCGCGGCGACTCGACCTGACCGACGAACAGCAGACGCGCGTGCGTACCCTGCTCGAAAGTCAGCCGATGCGGCCAAGCCCAGAATCTGACGCGCGTGAACGAGCGGACCAGATGCGCAGTCGGATCGGCGAGATCCTGACGCCCGATCAGCGCCAACGGCTCGAGGACGTGATGCGTCGCTCCCAGCGAGGCGATCGGATGCGAGGCGGGCGCGTGAAACGCCAACGCTGATCTCGGCGCCAACCATCTTTCTCGGAGCACGCTGCTTTTGGGGAAGATGCGCTCGTGCTCCCATTCGTCATTCCACCAGTTCGGCCGCCTCATCGAACCGGACACTGACGAGCTTTGAAACGCCCGGCTCCTGCATCGTGACTCCGTAGAGACGGTCCGAAAGCTCCATGGTGCGCTTGTTGTGCGTGACGAGGATAAACTGGGTCTGGTCAGAGAACCGGCGGATGATGCGCATGAACCGGTCGACGTTGGCCTCGTCGAGTGGGGCGTCGACCTCGTCGAGGATGCAAAACGGGCTGGGCTTGACCAGATAGATCGCGAAAAGGAGTGCAATCGCCGTCAACGTCTTCTCTCCACCCGAAAGTTGGGCGATCGAGGCGGGCCGCTTTCCACTGGGACGCGCGAACACTTCAACGGGTGAGTCGAGCAGATCGTCGGGCTGAGCCAGCGTGAGTTCGGCATGTGCTCCCTCTCCAAAGAGGTCGACGAACAATGTCTGGAACGACTGCTGAATTTGAGCAAACGTCTGCGCGAACCGGCTGGAGGCCGCCGCGTCGATCTCGGCGATCGTCTCTTCGAGCAGCGACTCGGCCTCTTCCAAATCCCGCTGCTGCTCCTGCAGAAAACTCAGACGCTCGGAGGCCGCTTCGTAGTCCTCGACGGCCAGCGCATTCACGGCACCGATGCGGCTGAGCTTGCTTTTGAGATCGGACAACTCGGCGCGTGCTCCCATCGCGTCGAAGCTGTCCGGCACGTCGGCTGTATCGTCTGCCAGCGGAGCGTCGTGAGAGGCTACCCACTCCTCTTCGAGCGCTTCGCGGCGAGCGGCGACCTGAGCCTGCGCCACCGCCACGGCCGACATGCGCTCGGATGACTGCGACTGCTCCCTGCGTGCTCCTCTGACGGATTTCTCGATCTCGGATAGTGCCGAAGCCGCTCCTAAGACGGCATCTTCCGACTGCTGTACCGATTGGTCGAGAGGCTCACGCGCGTCGGCTAGCCGAGCCACTTCGGCCTGCGCTTCGATCACGTCCCGCTCGCGCTCGGAAGCCGACTGGCGCTCGGCCTGGGCTTGAGCCGCGTCCTGATCGCGCTGCTGGTCGGTTTCTCTGGCCAATCGGCTCACGCGCTTGGCCTCGACTTCGATCGCCTCAACGCGTGCGCTGGCTTGAGAAGCCGCAAGTGTGGCCGAAGTGAAAGCAGAAAACACGTCACGTGTCTCCGTTTCGGCTCTTTGGGTTTTGGTCTCTACCTGCCGCACGCGCTCCCGGGCGATGCGCAGAAGGTCGGCCGATTCGCGCTCGGCCTGCTCTAGCGGAGGAAGTGCGGTTAGAGCGGTGTCACGTGTGTGTTCAACTCGCTCGCGCCGTTCTGCGCGAAGCCGCTCCGCCTGCGCCGCCGACTCTTGAGCCAACTGCTCACGATCCAACGCCTGCTGAGCCTGGCGCACGCGAGATGCGGCTTGGTCGGCCTGCCTGCGTAGGTCTCGCACTACCTCGCGCTCGTCAACGCTCAGTTCGCGCACCGCGTTATCAGCTGCATCGGTTGCGAGTTGCGCGACAGCGACGCGCTCTTCGAGAACAGCCAGTCGTTTCCGCTGTTCGGCACGCGTGGGAGCAGGAGCGCCTTCGTCCGGACCGCCCCCATACCACGACGCTGCAGGCTGCGTGCTCCCTGGGAGTGGAGCGCCGATCCAGGCACCACTCGGCTCGACTGCCCTCACCCCAGCGGGGATCTCGCGGGAGCTTGGGAGCACGTCGACGGCGCACCAACCGTCGAGTAGCATCTCTATCGTGGAGCGCGACTCTCCGGTGACCTCTACGCGATCCGAAAGCGCCGCCCACCCGTTGGGCAACTGCCGCGTAGCCACAGGCGAAACGGTTTCTTGCACGAGAAAGAGCGCTCGACCGGCATTGGCAGTCTCGAGCAAGTCAAAGGCCTGCTCCGCCGACTCCTCGTCCCTCACTACGACGCACTCTTTCCACCAATTCAGCGCGACAGCAACTGCTCTCTCCCAGCCTACCTTAGGAACGACGAGGTCATCTATAGTCTGGAGCACGTCACCATCTGCTGCGGCAGAGCGCATAAGCGTCTGGACTCCCTGAGAAAAATCGCGCGTGGCGTCCACGATTTTTTGGAGCACGCGCTGTTCAGCCTGCAATGCTCCAAGTTGACGCTCAGCATCGCGCAGTGCGACAGAGGCGACTTCGCGGTCGGATGCTCGCTGCTGCGCCAGAGATTCGGCGGACTCCACGCGCTGCACGGCCAGATCTTCGTCCGCCCTAGCCTGCTCCAGAGCATTTCGCGCGACGTTCAGGCGAGACTCGTACTCGCCGTCGTCAGCCACGATCGAACTCGTGTCGAGGCGTCCGTATTCGACCTCGTGTAAGTCGACTGTGGCAAGCTGGCGGTCGAGTATTCGGCGAGCGTCGGCGTGGCGCTGCTGAGCTTGCCGCTCGGCTTGGGCGAGGTCGCGCAGCGTGCTCCGCGCGTCATCCAGTGTTTGCTGGGCCGCATCGCGATCGGCCTTCGCCAGGGACAGCGCCTGAGCGGCACGCTGCGCTTCGGGCTGCGCTGCTCCGAGCTGGTCTGAGAGGCGTTGCCGCTCTGTCTCTAATTCGCTCAGCTGCCCCGACAACCGCTCCGCCTGCGCTTCGAGGCGATGAGCGTCGGCTTGGGAGCGGTCGCGGCGTTCGTGAGCCACTCGGGCTTCGGCTTCGGCTTGGCGCAGCGTGTCGAGGTGCGCCTGCAACGCGTGCTGAGCCGTTCGCCGGGCGTCTTCGGCAACGATGCGGCCCGACTCGGCGCGTTCGCGCTCGGCCTCTTGTGTCATAACCAGAGCCGCCGCCTGCCTGGAGGCGTCTTCGGCGGCTTGCAGGTCGGACGTGTGCTGAGCCAGCGCCGCCGTCAGCCTATCATAATCAGCCAGTGCGATCCAGCGTTCGAGATCGACTCTTCGCGCGTCGAGTTCGCGGTGGCGAGCTGCCTTTTTAGCCTGCCGCTCGAGCGAAGCAGCCTGGGCTTGGACCTCGTCGACCAGGTCGCGCAGCCTAGTCAGGTCGTGCTGCGCGCCTTGCAGTTTGCTCAGCGTCTGGCGGCGTCGCAGCTTGAACTTGGTGATACCGGCCGCCTCCTCGAACAGGCGGCGCCGGTCGTCGGCGTTGTCGCTCAGCAGCTGGTCGACTTTGCTCAGTTCGATGACCGAATACGCGCCCGATCCCATGCCCGTGTCCATGAACAGGTCTTGGATGTCGCGCAGGCGGCAGGTGACGCCGTTGAGCAGGTACTCGCCCTCGCCCGATCGGTAGAAGCGGCGTCCGAGCGTGACGTTGGCGTATTCGGTTGGCAGGATGCCTCTGCTGTTCTCGACCGTCAGCAGCACCTCGGCCATACCGACCGGCCGCCGCGACGACGTGCCGTTGAAGATCACGCCCTCCATCTTGTCCGAGCGCAGCGCCTTGGCACGCTGCTCGCCAATCGCCCACCGCACCGCGTCGACGATGTTGCTCTTGCCGCACCCGTTGGGACCGACGATGCACGTGATGCCGTCGTCGAACGTGAGCGTCGTCTTGTGGGCGAAGCTTTTGAAGCCGTGCAGTTCGAGTCGGCGGAGGTGCATAGATCGGAGAATCGGGGGCGCAAAGATACGCCGACCGTCCCTCCGGCTCGCTCTATCGCCGCACTAGCGTGTGAGTAGTCACACGCCGATCGGTCTGCACGCGGACGACGTAGACGCCTGCGGGTAAGCGCGAGCCGTCCAGCTCGAACGCGTGCGCCCCAGCGCCCACCGACGAGCGGTCGGCCAGCGTCGCCACGTGCCGCCCCAGCGCGTCGAACACGTCCAGAGACAGCGCCGACGCCTGCGCCAGATAGACCGTGACGGCTGCGCGGTCGGCGAACGGGTTGGGAGCGCTCGCCACGGTGAGATCGGCGAGGGGCGCGGCGTGGGCTTCTACGATGGGGCTCAGTCCCGACGCGCCGTCCAAGTCGGTTTGGCGGATGCGAAAGCGGTGGACGCCGGGCGGCAGCGCGTCAACGGTCCAGCGGTAGGCGCGGCGTTCGAGCGTCGTCCCGGATCCGGCCAATGTGCCGAGCGTGCGCCAGTCGGACTGGCCCAGCGGCTGCGTTTCGATCGTGAAGGCCGAGTTGTTCGTCTCGCTCAGCGTCTCCCACGTCACGTCGATGCGCGGCCCGTCGGCGAGGGCGAGCACGCGGCCCCACTCGACGGGCAGCGTGCCGGACTGCCCGGCGCCGAAGGCGCGCGTGGCGAGCGATGCGTCGAGCACGTAGGGATTGTCCGTCCCCTGATAGCGGCGGATGCGCAGCGAGCGAGCGCTGTCAGCCGCCGTCGCCGGATCGGCCTGGTGCCAGGCGAGCAGCGTCGGCACCTGGCTCTTGAACCAGACCGTGTCGGACTGCGCGCGGTAGAGCGTGTAGAAGTAGAACATCGCCCGCGCCACATCGCCTTTGTGGGCTTCGCGCGGCTCGAACGAGGCACCGTCGGTCTCCGAGAACAAGTCGCGGACCGCAAGGGCTGGCTTGGCGGTCTGCGTGACCGGGCCGAACCACTTGGTCGCCGCGTCGTCGTCGACTTCGGCGAACGGATCGTTGCTGCGGCTACCGTTCGACTGCTGCGTGACCGCGAACAGGTGGTGCATGTCGCTCTTCGCCCTTCCAGAAGCGGCGCCGTGCGACTGGGGCCACGTGTGCTCGGTCGAGAGTTGCAGGCTGCTGGAATAGGCGTATGTGGTTGGGTCTTGGCCGCGGTCCATCCGTAGGGCTCGGCCCGTGTATACGCAGCGGAGTGAGTCGCCCGGTTCGAGGTCGACGCGCAGGAAAAGTGTGTCCCTGGCGCGGTCGTAGGTGTAGACCGTCGACGGCGCGTAGTCCAGGGCCAGACCCGCGATCAGGTCGTATCCGGACTGGGCCGGGCGGATCGTTTGCGCGGCGGAGGTGCCAGCGAGCCCGAGAAGAACGGCGAGGACGAGCGAGTAGCGAGCGGGCATGGGCGGAGGGAGCGATGCCCGCTGTATCGGCGAGCGCCGCAAGAACTGAACTGTGCCGACCAGCGATGGCGAAGTTTTCGGGCGCCAGCGGTTATCTCTTGGCTTCCCAACTCTCACTCGTGTCGGCACGACGCTTGCCACTGGTCTAGACGTCCTCTTCCACCCTCTCCCCTACTTCGATGCGCGCCTCCGCTACTCTCCTTCGTCCGCTCTGGTGGACACTTCTGGCCTTGGTCGTAGTCACTCCCGCCGCGGCCCAAGACTTCGGCGACGATGCCTACGCCGCACCTTCGGAATTCTACGGCGTCTTCGACGGCGGCTTCGCGCTCGCCATCCCCGACGGAGACTTTCGCGACCAAACCAGCAACATCGGCTATGGCGTCAACCTGGGCATCGGTGTCGGATCGCGCAAGCTTCCGTTCGTCGTCGGCGCCGAGGGCGGTTTCTTCATCCTCGGATCGCACACCGACAACGTGGCACTGAGCACGACCATCCGCAGCGTGTTCGTCGACGTCGAAACGACGAACACGTTAGCGCAAGGGCACCTCTTCCTCCGCATGCAGCCCTCCAGCGGTATGCTGCGCCCGTACGTCGAAGGGCTCGTCGGCACTAAGTATCTGTCGACTCAGACGACGGTTCAGAACGAGAGCTTCAGAGACGACGAGGCTGTGTTCCGCTCGACGAACTTCGACGACTGGGCCTTCAGCTACGGCATCGGTGCCGGTGCCGCGATTCAGCTGTACCGCAACCAGGATCCCAAGTCGGATCTGGGAACGGTTAGCCTGCTGATCAGCGCGCGGTGGACGCCCGGCTCCACGGCCGAATACCTCGCCGACGCCGACATCAGCGACGTAGATAACGATGGCCGCGTCACCAACCGCGACCTTGCGATCAGCCGCAGTCGCACCGACGTGATCGTTCCCAGCATCGGCGTCTCGATCACGTTCTGATCGCCTATCCGTATCACGCCCCGGCCGAGTCCATCGGTCGGGGCGTGCGTCGTTTCAGGCGGTTGCCGAGTCGGAATCGGACAGCATTTCTCTGGTCTCCCCGTCCGAGATGGCACCTGGCAGGCGCAGCAGGGCTGTCGTCCCCTCGCCCAGCGTCGACTTCAGGGCGAACTGCGCGCCGATGATCCGCGCCAGTCCAACGACGACGGTCAGCCCCAGACCCATTCCTTCGTAGTTGCGCGTCATGCCTTCGCTGCTCTGCACGAACGGCTCGGGCGCATGGGGCAAGAAGTCGGGTCGGATGCCGATGCCCGTGTCCGTCACGTGGACGATCAGGTCAGAGCCGTCGGCCCGCGCTTCGAGGCGCACCGAACCGTCCGGAGTGAACTTGGACGCGTTCGAGAGCAGATGCCCGACGATCGTCTGGAGCGCCTGGCCGTCGACGTGGGCTGTCAGCGGCTCCAGTTCGATCTCGAAGTGCAGGTCAGCGCCCTGGATGCGGTCGGCGTACTCGCGCGCCGTGTCCGAGAGCAGCGCTTCGATGTCGTGGTCGGCGCGCTCCCCGGTGTACTTGCCCCCGTCGATCTGCGTCAGGTCGAGCACCATGACGAGCGATTCCATCAGCCGCCGCCCACTGTCGCCGATCATCATGAGGAAATCTTCCTGTTCGAGCGTGGCCGATTCGCGTAGATCGTCGCGCAGGATGTCGGATAGAGCGATGATGCCCGAGAGCGGCGTCCGAAACTCGTGGCTCAGGTTGTCCAGCAGCGTCGATTTGAGGCGGCTCACGGCCTCGGCGCGCTCCTTGGCGACGACCAGTTCGGTGTTGGCGCGGCGCAGTTCGCGCGTCCTGGCGTCGACCTGGTCTTCGAGAAACGTGCGGTGGCGGGCGAGCGCCTGATCGCGCGTCTGGATCTCGCTCAGCATCGCGTTGAACTGGATGGCGAGTTGGCCCAGTTCGTTCGATCCGGGCGGCTCGACGCGGACGGCGAAGTCTTTGCCCTCGGCCACGCGGTGGACAGTCGCCGTGAGATCCCGAATGGGGGCGGTAACACCTCGCCGAAAGCGCAGCGCCGCCACGAGCGACAGCGCCAGAGCGCACAGCAGGACTATGCCGCTGATCATCAGATAGCGCACGCGCCGCCGCCTCTCCCCTTCCAAACTGTGCGTCACGACCAGACTTCCCACGAGCTCCCCGTCGTACTCGATCGGGTGGACGAGCGTCAAGGCGTCCTCGCCGTAGGTGATGCCTGGGTCGCCTTTGGGCAGCGTTTCGCCGGTCTGCGGGTACTGGGCCAGCACGCCGCCATCCGACGTGAAGAGTGTGGCCGCGAGAATGTCGGGCACCTGGGAAAAACCCTCTAGCCCCTGCTGAGCCGCAAACGCGTCGCCGAAATCCAGTGCGGCTACCGAAGAAGCTCCGACAATGGCGGCTTGGTGGTCGAGGCTGCGCTCCAACTGGGTGCGAAACGTGACGCGGTCCAGCAGGATGAACGCCGTGCAGGCCGCCAGAAGCCCTAGCGTGCTCACGCCGAGGATGACCAGGATCAGCTTGCGATCGAGCGACGACCTCACGGGCGCACCTGGAAAGGCTCGGTGTCGATTTCGGAGCCGCCGAGCGCCGCGTGGGCGAGCGCGAACGAGAGGACGCTCCGCCTGTCCAGCGCGCTCGTCGAGCCGCCAGCGCGGGCGGCGCGCAGAGCTTCGGGGTTGGGCGCCCGGATCAGGCGCAGAAAGTCCGAGCGCAGAAAGCGGCCCCATCCCGAGCGCGGGCGGCTCGCGTCGAGCCACAGGTTGGGCGTCGCTTGCCAGATGCGGTATGGGTTGCCGTCGCGGTTGCGCGCCAGCCCGCCGAGCACATCGACGCCTTCGCCGCGCTCGGTCGAGAGCACGAACTGCTGCTCACCCGACGCAATCACCAGGCGCTCGTCCGTCTGCGACACGATCCGAGCGTCCGGTTGGAGGTAGCGCTGCACCTGCCGCCACGGCGACTGAGCCTGGGCGACGAGTGGCGCCGCCAGGGCAGCGATCAGGACGAGAAACAGAACGCGGCTCACAGAATCACCTCGTCTCGGCCGAACGACAGGCGGTACGAGGCCGCAAAAGTCAGGTCATTGCCCGCGTTGCGGATGCCCCAGTTGCGGCGCACACTCACCGTCATCGGGCCCCACTCGCCCCGGATGGTGCCGCTCACGCCCGAGTTGCTCAGCGTGGCGAACTGGTTGTCGGCCGCATCCGTGCCGCCAAAGAACTCGGTCAGCGGCTCGTCGACGCCGTTGATCGCGTGGTACCCCGTCGCGTAGACGCCGACGCCTCGCCACCACGCGCCGACTCCGGCGATGCCCTGCACGCGTCCGTATTTGTTGACGATGCCGCCCACGTAGGCCGACGGATAGACGGGGTGATCGCCTCCGAGCAGCCAACTCCCGTCCGGCCAGTAGCGCACCAGGTTTACGCGCAGATCGGTGTCCTCGGCGTAGAGCGCCTGACTCTCGCGCGTGCCGCCGAGGACCCCGACGCGGGCAAACGACTCGACGCGCAGGCGCGGACTGACGATGTGATCGTAGCCCGCCGTCAGCATCAGTCCGTCTTCGGCCTCGGCCAGACCGAACGGCAGCGTTCCCAGCGTTCTTTGGAACGTGGCGCCGAACGTATAGGGACCGCGTCCCAATGTGACGTCGAAAAACTGGCGCGCGAATGCCACGTCCAGGCCTATGTCGGCTAGGTCGACGTTTCCGCTGGGCCCGTCCGGAACCGTGCCGCTCAGCCGCGCCTGGCTGATGTCCATGTAGGCGTAGCCGATCGTGACGTCGTCGACGATCTGCGCGTGCAGCGAGGGCGCGCCCAGTAGCAAGGCGAGCAGAAAGAGGCGTAGGTGCGGCATCCTAGGGGGGTTGGGGTACCCGTCGGCTATCGGGAGTGAGGCTCTAAACTTAACCCTAGTTGCCCCTATCCGCAGCGTTGCACACAAAGCCTAGGTAACACGTTCGCTCTGATGCGGCGAGTGGCACGGGCGGCTCGTCGGACCGGTTATAGAGCAGAGTTGGGCTAGAACGCACTGTCTCGGTCGCACCGCCTGCTCTGAACAAGATCGCCGCACCTCTAGTGAGTTCTTCACCTGTAGCGGGCGAGCACGTTGGCTTCTTCCGCCTCGTTCTGCGGCACGTCGACAGTAGGCATGTCGCGTGCGTTCATCTCTTCGATCCAGTCGGCGACGCCGTCGCGCTTCATCAGGGCGCCGCTGGTTTTGCGCGGGGCCGTTCCATAGACAGCCCGGTCGCGCCACGGCTTGGAATCGCCGAATGCCCAGCGGACACCGCCGTACGTCGCTGGGTCGCGTCCGTCGAGCGATAGGCGGTCGTTGAGGTAGCACGTCGTGGCGAAGGCGTCCCATGGGTCGGGGCGCCACGCGAGGATCTGGCTGGCCCAGTACATGCGCAGGTTGTTGTGCATCCAGCCCAATGCCAGGAACTGCTTTTGGGCGGCGTTCCACAGGTCGTCATCGGTCTGGCCGTGGACGAGTTGGCAGAGTGTGTAGTGCTGCGGTCTTGGGTCGTCGGCATGAGCGTCGAGGCTGTCGCGGGCGGCGTCGGGGAGCCCGGCGTAGCGCGCCCAGTCGGACTGGTGGCGGGCATTGTGATAGTGGTACTCGCGCCACGTCAGCGCCTCGTCGAGGAATTTCCATCGGGCGGCGGAGTGCAATCCGGTTTCGCGCTCGGCGACGTAGACGGCCCTCGCCAGTTCGATGGGCGACAGAACGCCGAAGTGCATCCACGGCGACAACTTGGCCGTCCCGTCGACCGCCGGGTTGTTGCGCGTCCACTTGTAGCGCGGCACGACACTGTCGATAGCCTCGCTCAGGCGCTTCAAACCAGCGGATCGGTGGCCCCGAAAGTCGGGCGCGGGCGGCACGCTCAGGTCGACGCCGGTCCGGGCGATCAGCGCGTCGAGGTCGTCGTCGGTGGCATCGTCCAGGTCGGTGTGCGACAGGTCGAGCTCGCCGCTGAAGCGCTCCACGTTGGGCGATTGGGTCAGGTCGGTTTCGACGTGGAGCGTCCGCAGCGGCGTGTGGGCGGCGCGGAACGCTTTGGTCGTGGCGCGCAGATCGTCCTGCGTATTCATCGGCACCAGACAGCAGGCGTCGACGGCTAGCACGGCGCGGTTGGCGTCGCCCGCAAATGCGTCGGCATACTCACGCGTCACGAACAGCGGCTGATCGTCGACCACGACGGCGCACGCCCGCTGGGCCACGCCCGCCACGACATCGACTGACGACGCCTCTCCAGCCCGCCTCACGTAGCGCGCATACCGCAGACCCCGCGCCTCCACTGCCGGCCCCAACTCCTGCGACGCCTCCAGGATGAAGCGGTGCAGCCGGTGCGACGCGTAGGGATAGCGGTCGTCCAGCGTGTGGAGCACGACGACGGGCTTGCCGATGCGGTTGCCCAGCGCAACTGCGGCGTCGATGGTCGGGTTCTCGTCGGCTCGGAGCGCCTGCATCAGCCAGCAGAGCACGAAATCGCCGCTCTCGTCGATGGGATCGTCGGTCAGGCGGCGCGTGCGCAGGCGCAGCAGGTCGAGAGCGGTTGGAGTTGGGTCGGGCATGGCAGCGGGGGCGAAGAAGGGTGTGTGGCGGTCTTGGCGCGCACGTCGGCTGAACTGGGATCGGGTGGGCGAAGACTCTTGACCGAAACGCCGGAGCAGAAAGTTGGCCTCTTTCGGAAAGAGGTCAACTCTGCCACGAACCACCGCTGCGCTTTGCTGGCCGTGCTCAGCGCGTGACGATTTGGGCGAGGCGCACAAACGCCAGGAGCGGCGGCAAGCGGTCTGGGTGAGCAGTCACGTCTGCGCGGCACATCGCAGATCGACCCACGAGCTGTACGAGGGCGCGTCGGTGCGATACTGCGCCATCCAGCGACGATCGACCACGTGTTTGAGCGCCAGTGCCCAGCGCCCGCGCAGCGCGACCGGACCGATGGCGGCGATCGCCCATGGCTCGCCGGTCGACAGGATGAGCGGGGCGACGGGGTAGGGACGAAACGACTCCAGGTCGGCCGCGCCCGGCTCCTGCCCCGCGCGCACCGCGTTCAGCGAGCGGCGCACGTTTTCAGCCAGCAGCGGCCCCTGTTTGACGGCGTGGACTCCGATGCGCGCCAGTGACTCGTGCCCCTCGACCGCTGCTGCGTCACCCGCGACGAAGATGCGCGCGTCGCCCTTGGCGAGTAAACTGGGGCGCACGCGGACAAATCCCTCTTCTGTCGTTTCCAGTTCGCTCTCCGCAAGCCACGCCTGCCCGACCGAGCCAGTCGCCCAGAGGACGGCGTCGGCCGCCCGCTCTTCGCCGCTGGCGAGTCGCACGATCCCCGCTCCTACGTGGTCCACGCGGGCGCCCAAGCAGACGTCGGCGCCACGGCGGACCAGCAAGTCGCGCGCCCACCATCCGGCCCGTTTGGGCAGGCTTCCCAGCAGTCGGTCGCCAGGCTCGATGATCGTCACGTGGACGCCTGGGCGGCGGGCCGTCAGGTTCATCGCCGTCTCGACGCCCGCCGCCCCGCCGCCGACGACGACGAGACGCTCACCATCCCACTCGCCGAGCGCGTCGATGCGGTGCAGCGGTTTGGTGTGAACGACCGATGCCGACGGATCGCCCGGATTGACCGCGCCCACGTCGATCACGAGCAGATCGTAGGAGAGCGAGTCGCCGCCCGCAGTCGCTACGGCCCGGCGCGCAAGATCGAGCCCGGACGCTCGGTCCTGAACGAAGCGGACACCCTCGCGGGTGCAGATCGCCGCCAAGTCGATCGTCACGTCGCCGCGCGTGTAGACGCCGCCGGTCCACTCGGGCACCATCCCGCTGTACCACAGATTGGGACAGTCCGAGAGCAGTGTCACGTCGGCATCCAGCCGCGACGCCGCATCAAGTAGGGGAAGCGTCGCGTGACCTCCGCCGACGACGAGCAAGCGGGGGCGGCTCACGATTCGTCCTCTTTCTGCCGCTCCGACGCGCGCTTATAATCCGAATCAGTGCGATCGGCGTCCGATCCGTTTTGGTCAGTCATCACCAGTCGGCGGCGCGGGAGGTGTTTGCCGCCCTCGAGGTCGCGAACGAAGCCGACCAGTTTTTCGCGCAGCTCGCAGTGCAGCGTCCACGCGTCGGACGGGTTGCTCGCCGAGCACAGCGCACGTAGGCGCAGCGTTTCGTCCTGGCTGTCGTAGACGATCAGGTTGGGCTCCTCCTCGCCGTCCCACAACTCGCTCGCCTCCAAGAACTCGGTAAACTTCTGCCGGACGGCGTCCACGTCGATGGTGTAGTCGGCGTGGAAGTAGATGGGCTTGATGAGGTGGGCGTCGCGCTTGGTCCAGTTCTCGAATGGGTGCGTGATGAAGTAGCGCAGCGGCACGACGAGTCGGCGCTTGTCCCAGCTCTTGATCAGGATGTACGTGTAGGTGATGTCCTCGACGTAGCCCCACGTGCCGTCATACGAGACGCTGTCGCCGATGCGGACGGGTTTGGCGAGCGCGATCTGGATGGACGCGAGGAAGTTGCCCAGGATCGGTTGAGCTGCGATGCCCAGCAGGATCGTCGCCACGCCCGCGCTCGCCATCAGCGAGAAGCCGAAGCGCTGGAGCGAGCCGAACTGCGACAGGATCACGCCCACCGCGAAGAGCACGACGACGAACAGCACCACGCGCCGCCCGACCGACAGGTACGTCAGTTGCCGCTGCTTGCCACCCCCCTCGTTGGTCGACAGGTCGGCGATGTCTTCGATCTCGTCGCGTTCTAGAATGCACGTGATGACGGCGTTGATCGTGCGCATGACGAACCACACGAACGTCAACACGGCCACAATTAGCAGCGTGACAGTGACGGCGCGAGGCATCGCCAGCGCAGTCGAGGCGACGAACCAAAAGACCGACGCCGCTACCCAGACGGCGAACGGCTTGGCGACTTTTCCCGACATTTGACTCAGCCACAGCGAGTCCGATTTATCGAGCGTGCGCCGCGTAACGACGCTGACGCCCCACGCGAGCAGGACGAGCAGCACCAGCGACGCGACGAGCGCTACCCACGCCCACAACGCCGCACCCCAGACCTGAACCCTCGCCCATCCCGGCATGACGCGGTCGACGGGTCCGGGTCCGAAGCGCTCGTACAGGGCCGGAACGTTCTCGACCGTTTGGGGCGAAAACACCCAGACCGGCGTCGACTCGCCGACACGGACGCGCTGCACCCGGATCGACACGTCGCGCCCGTCGAGACTGAGCGAGCCGATGCGAATGCTGCGCCGCGGCTCGCCGACCATCGAGTTGGACTGCCCCATCGGACGGTCGTCCATTCCGTCGGGACGGTCGGGCAACGCCTCCCAATCAAAGCCCACCTGCCGGTCCATCACGTAGTACAACTGGGCGGCCAGCGCTGGGCCGTCCGCTGCACGGCGATCTTGGGGCAGGTGGTTGAGGTTGAGCGCCCGCGCCGCCGCTGCGAACTCCTCGGCGCGCGCCGTGCGGGCAAAATGCTCGATTGCGCCTTGAGGCGAGAGCAGACTCGCCGGATCGTTCATAGGAGGCATTCCGCTGTTGAGTTCGCTGAGCACGTAGTATGCCGGGTCATACGCGCCCAGCGCCTGGGCCGGAGCCATGAGGTCGGCCGCTGCCTGCCGAACCGAGATGCTGTCCGGTGGGGTGACGATGCTGTCTCGAGCGGTGGGCGTCTGGGCAAGGGCGGACGAGGCGAAGAGCAGCAGGAGCAGTCGGGTCATGTCGATCCCTACTGGTGCGCTCGGCGCTCGGCGCCCTGCGTGCGGCAAAGAGCGGTAACGGATCACTAGGTGCGATCTCGGCCCTAGGCACGCGAGGCGCGCCCGGCCACACCGAACGCGCCTCACGCGACCGAGCAGACTCAGCGTCTACTTTTTCATCTGCGCCCTCTGCGCCGGAGCCGCTGGCGGGGCAAAGCCCAGGTCGGGTTTGGCGCCTTGGGGCTGCATCGGCATTTGAGTGAACGTACCCTTGCCGTCGACGCTCGGGCCTTCGCTCCAGCGGCCTTTCGGGCCTTCCTTGCCGTCTTTGTGGAAGGTCAGGAACGAGTAGTTGTAGGCGTCCGGCTCCTCGCTTTGCGGAAAGCTGTCGGGGATCGGGTGCGCGCTGGCGCCGCCCAGTTCCTCCCACGCGGCGAGCCACTGGTTCTGGTGCATCGTGTCACGGGCGATCAGGTAGGCGAGCATGTCTTTCATGCCTTTGTCGTCGGTCATCTTGTAGAGCTGGACGGCAAGCATCCGCCCCGTCGACTCGGCGGTGACGTTGGCGAGCATGTCGGCGGCCGTGTTGCCACTCGCGTAGACGTGCGAGGCGTTGAACGGCACGCCACTTGCGTCGACCGGCATAGCAGCCATCGCTGTCGAAAGCACGTGCTGCACGTTCATGCCACCCAGGACCGCCTGGACGGCGGGGTCTTGCGCGGCGGCTTCCTTCTGGCTGACCGGAGCGCCCTCCAGGTTGAGCGCGACGGCCGTGGCGAGCATTTCGATGTGCGCTAGCTCTTCGGTCGCCGTTTCGAGCAGCATGTCGCGGTATTTGACCGGACCGCGCGCGCCGAATGCCTGGAACATGTATTGAAGCGCGACGCGGATTTCGCCCTGGACGCCGCCGATAGCCTGCTGCAAAGCGTTGGCGAACTGCGGGCTGGGCGTGTCGACGCGGACCGGATACTGGAGCTTGCCTCCGTCGTGGTAAAACATGGGGAAAGGGGTTGGTGGATCGCTGTTAACCCCCTTCCCGGTCAAAACCCACCAGTCCTTCTGCACGCAACCCGTTACCTATCGGTCCGACCGCAGTGACGATCGCGTTCGGCGCCCCCTACTAGGGCGCCAGGAGCGAGAACGGAGCCAGCGGCACGTTGCGCAAAATCCAGAAACCGATCACGACGACGGCCACTACCTGACCCGTTCTGGGCGGAAGCGCATCGGACCAGCGGCGCCACCGGACCGGAGCCAGTTGGCTCGCAGTCCACCACGCGACGGCGGCAGGCAGCAGCGTGACCGAGAGCACGTTGTATCCCAATGCGGCGCCGACGTGTCCGCTCATCAGCGCGTGAATCGCACGCTGCCCGCCGCACCCGGGACAGTGCAGGCCCGTTGCCAGGTGGAACAGGCAGCGCGGAAACAGCGCCGACGATGTGGGATCGACGAACGCCAGCACGCCGACTGCGCTTGCGGCTAGCATCACGCACATGCCGATCAGGAGGCCTTTGCGTGCCACGCGATCAGTAGCCGCCGCTGAACGCGCCGCCGATTCCGCCGATGAACATGAGCAGGAGATAGAGCCCGATTACGACCGCCGACGCGATGATGCTCCAGTTAGCCCACTTGTTGGCCTCTTCGGACTTGCGACGCGCCTCGTCGTAGTCACCCCGCGCGACGGCCGGGTCGACCTTGGACGAGTTCACGATCGCCACGACGCCGAAGGGCAGGCAGCACAGCACGGTCACGATGATGGCTTTGGCCAAGTGGTTGTCGATCTTGGGCGGCACGTCGCCCCAGCGGTCATCGCCAGAGGCGCGGCTCGCAGACGGAGCACCAACAGGTGGGGCGTCGTCGATGTCGACCGGAGTGCGGATCGGTGGCGGACCGCCAAAGCTGCCCGCAAACTCGGCGATGTCGGCAGCAGGCTTCCAGTCGCCCATGCCCTTCTGCCAAATCAGTGTGTCACGCGCGACGACTTCGCGGCGGATCAGATCGCGCAGGCTGTCAGCTGAGACAGGGCCCTCCTGCGCGTTATTGTGTTCGTAGTACCACTCGTTCATCGATGAGGTATCGGTCTGGGTGAAGATGACGCGAACGGAAGTGCCGTTCGACCGGTCTGACGTTACCGTATAAAACTCGCGGTGCACAAGAGCGCTGGCCTGAGATCAGGTCCAAATGTCGCAACGTCACAGCGCGAGCGCACGGCTAATTCCTTCTCGTGGCTGCCCGTCAGATGCGTCGGCGTCAGCGCGATCGACTGCTCGAACGGCAGCGTCCAAACGGATGAATGCCTCACGCCTGCCTGGGCGAGCACGAACGTCAGATACCGAACCGCGTGACGGGCGGCATCGCGGCACGCCTGATCGACCTCGTCCGCGATCCGCACGCCGCCGACGGTTCCTGCTGCGCCGACGAGCATGAGCGCTCAAACGGTTCGGCCCTGAGACAGCGCGCAGTAGAATGCTCCGTTTCGACCTGAAAACCGGACGTAGACCTCAGCTATCGCCGCATCGGCGTCGCCCGCCAATCTGCCGTTTGCATCGCACGGCAGCGCCTGCTTTCCGCACGCTGCGACGCTGCGAGGCGCGGACTGGCGGTCTGGAAGCGCGCGCGAGCCTGCGCTTCCTCAGAGGACGATCGGTAGAGCGATGGATAGCAGACGCGGTACGGCATCAAGCAGAGCGCCGCCGCCTGCACGGAGCAAGCAGCGGCGCCTGGACGCGAGTCGATTCGCGATTTTCGCAGTTGGCAGACAGCCTGGACCTGTTTCAGCCCTCAATTAGCCGCGCCGCGCGTTCAGGTTGGGGCGACGACCTTTGGACGCTTCGGCGCGCGAGCCGATGCTCTCGCCCGACGAGCCGTTGCCCGACGACGCGTTCGAGTTGGAGCGCTGCCCACCGCCGCCCCCCGACGAACGGCGCCGACCGCCCGAGTTGCCGCCGCCCTGTCCGTTCGATCCACCCGATTCGCTGCGCGCCTCGCCGCCACCGCCGCCCGAAGAACGACGCCGGTTTCCACCTCCTCCGCCGCCACTGCGTTTGCGGTTGCCGCTGCCCGAGCGCGATCCACCGCCTTGCGCTTTGGCTTTGGCCGCGGCGCGCGGCTGACTGCCCGGCAGGCTAGGCGCGTCGTCGTCGACCTCGACGCCCTGGAACGTCACGCGCTCGAGCGGAGCGTTGGTGTGCTTCTCGATGCGCTTGATGTAGTCCGCCTCCTCGCCGTCGTAGAACGTCAGCGCGTGGCCTGTCGCCTGGGCGCGCCCCGTCCGGCCGATGCGGTGGATGTAGTCTTCGGGCTTGGGCGGAACGTCGAAGTTGATGACGTGGCTGATGTTGTCCACGTCGATGCCGCGCGCCGCCACGTCAGTCGCGACGAGGATCTGCACGTCGCCGCCGTCGAAGGCGTTGAGCGCGCGCTGGCGCTGGTTCTGCGAGCGGTTGCCGTGCATCGCCGCCGTCGAGAACCCCTTCTTGTCCAGCTGCTTCGAAATGCGATCGGCCCGGCGCTTGGTGCGCGCGAACACGAGCACGCTCTCGACCGGCTCGGTCCTCAGCACGTGGACGAGCAGGTCGAGCTTGCCCTTGCTGCCGACCGAGACGACGCGCTGCGAGACGGTGTCGGCCGTGCTGCGCGTCTGGCCAATCGTGACTTCGATCGGGTCGCGGAGCAGTTCGTCGGCCAGCGAGCGGATCTCCTTGGGCATCGTCGCCGAGAAGAGCAGCGTCTGGCGCTTCTTGGGGACGGCTCGGACGATCTTGCGGATGTCGTTGATGAAGCCCATGTCGAGCATTCGGTCGGCCTCGTCGAGCGTCAGGATCTCGACGTGGTCGAGCCGAACGTTGCCCTGCTGCATGTGGTCGAGCAGGCGGCCCGGCGTCGCCACGAGCACGTCGACGCCGCGGCGCAGCGCTTTGGTCTGCGGCCCCATGCCGACGCCGCCCAGGATGGTCAGGCTGAATAGGCCCGCTTTCTTGCCATAGAGGCGAACGTTTTCCTCGATCTGGACGGCCAGTTCGCGCGTCGGCGTCACGACCAAGGCGCGGACTTCGCGGCGTCCCTGAGGTTTGCCGCTCTGAACCAGGCGGTCGAGAATCGGCATGACGAAGGCGGCCGTCTTGCCGGTCCCGGTCTGGGCGCAGCCGACCATGTCGCGCCCCTGGAGGACGGCGGGAATGGCCTGGGCCTGGATGGGTGTGGGCGTGTCGTATCCGGCGGCGCGGACGCCGTGGAGCAGGATCTCGGACAGGCCGAGCGAATCAAATGTGGTCACGTGTAGACGCGGGTGGCCAGCGGCGGCGCGTACCGGTGGGTACAGGAGCCGGGCGCGGGCGATGAGCCCGCCATCGTCGCCGGATGGACGCGGTGCTAGTCAGCGCGGCATCGTCGGATCGAACGGCAGATCGGAAAAGTCCGCTGCCGAGACGTGAATCGAACCGGAAACGGGGTAGAACTCCTAATTTAACGTTCAGACGCTAGCCGTCCGAGCGTCGAACCTTCACCGGTGGCCGCGCCGACCTCGCACGGCTCTCCCCACTCGGCAACTCTCTTCTACGCCGCCATCCATGGCCGAATCCAACGAAGCCCGCCTGCGCCAAAGCTGGGATGTCAATGCCGCCGCTTGGACCGACAGCGTGCGGTCCGGCGCCATCGCGAGCCGCCGCGCCGGAACCGACGACGCGGTCCGAGCCGCCGTCCAGGCCTGCTCGCCTGCTCCGGCGCGCATACTCGATGTGGGCTGCGGTGAGGGCTGGCTGGCGCGCGCGTTGGCATCCGACGGATATGAGGTGACGGGGTTCGACGGAAGCACCGACTTGATCGAATCGGCGCGCGGCCAGGGTGGCGGGCGGTTCGTCACGATGACGTACGAAGAGTTGGCAGCCGATCCAGACGCGCTGGGCAGACCATTCGACGCAATCATATGCAACTTTGCCCTCCTCGGCGAAGAGATCGACCCGCTGCTGGCGGCGCTGCGTCGAATGCTGGTAGTGGGCGGGACTCTGGTGATTCAGACCGTCCCGCCGCACGGCGACGCTTCGACTCCCTACCGCGAGGGGTGGCGCGTGGAAACGTTCGACGCGTTCGGAGACGCTTATCCATCACCGATGCCCTGGTTTTTCCGCACGCTGGGCTCGTGGGTCGAGGCGCTGAATCGCGCCGGGTTCACGCTCGGGCAGATTGAGGAGCCGTTGCATCCTCAGACGCACCGACCACTTTCTTTGGTACTTACCGCGCAATAAGGATTGCCTTTAGAATCAGTTGGAGACGCGGTTTGCACTGTTGAAGCGGTAGCGCTTCCGGCCGCTTCATTCCGTCTTTGGTGTGGACGCATGGCATAGCCTACTTTCCAACGGTCCTGTTACGCAGGCCCTCGGAGCGCACCACACGATCTCCTTTCGCCGACTCCATCACTCGATCCCACCTTCTCCATTTCTCGACTCATTCACAGCGGCGTGCTCTTCGGCGCGCTGTTTCTCGTGGCGGCGCTGCCCGCTGCCGCACAGGTTACCGTTCAGGGCACCGTCACCGACGAGAGCGGCTTTCCGCTGCCCGGAGTGAACGTCGTAGCCGAGGCACGACAGAAGGCGCGGTCTCTAACCTGGACGGTTTCTACTCATTCACCACTTCGGCGGCGGCGCCTTTCGTGGTCGTCTACCGCTTCATCGGGTACCGCACAGAGCGCGTCACGATCGAGCAGTCGAGCGGTACCATTACGCAGGATCTGCGGATGGGACCGGACGTGCTGGGGCTTGACGACGTCGTCGTGACCGGGACGGGCGTCGTCGAGGAGCGGCGGCGGTTGGGAACGGCCGTGTCGATCGTCGATGCGGCGCCGATCGCCAACTCGGGTGCTACCGATCTGACGGCGGCGCTGAGCGGCAAGATCACCGGCGCGCAGATTCGCCAAACGTCAGGTAGTCCGGCGGGCGGCATCTCGGTCGTGCTCCGCGGATCGTCGACGATCAACTCGGGCGCCGAGCCGCTCTACATCGTCGACGGCGTCATCGTCGACAACTCGTCGAACGAACTCGTCGGCGTCGGTAACGGCGGCGTGCAAAACCGGCTCGTCGACATCAACCCCAACGACATCGAGCGCATCGAAGTCATCAAAGGCGCTGCGGCGGCGGCCGTCTACGGATCGCGCGCCTCGAACGGCGTCGTGCAGATCTTTACCAAGCGCGGTCAGAGCGGTGCGCCGCGCATCACCTACGAAGCCCGCACCACGCTCAGCCAGGTCCGCGAGACGGTTCGCCAGAACGAAGCCCTGTTCGACTGGGTGAATCCCGGCAACGCAGCGGACACCGAGCGCAAAGCCGTGCAACGCTTCGACTATCAGGACGACATCTTCGACAACGCGTATGGACAGGAGCACTACGTCTCGGTCTCGGGCGGACGCGAGGGCACGTCGTACTTCGTCTCGGGTTCGTACCTAGACAACGAAGGCATCCTACGCAACTCGGCTTTCGAAAGGGGCACGCTGCGCCTCAACCTGGGCCAGCAACTGAGCAACTGGGCCTTCGCCCGCGTTACGGCAGGTTTCACGCGCTCCAACTCGGACGACGTTCCATCGGGCGGCCAAGGCTTTCTCGACGGAGCGATTACTTCGCTCCAATTCCTGCCCAATACCGAGAGCCCCGAACCCAACGAGCTAGGCGAATACCCCGATCTGGGCCTCTCGGGTAACCCACTCGAAATCGTCGAACGCTACAAGTTCTCGCAAGAAGTCACGCGCGCCACGACGAGCCTGAACCTGGTGCTGACGCCTCTCGAAGGCTTCACCGCCTCGTTCGTCGGCGGACTGGACACGTATTCGCAGGAGGCACGCGGCCTGCGCCCGCCTGGAAACGGCGGCGGCAACTCGGATGGATTGTCTGAATATGGAGATCAAAACCGCACCCTCCTCAACCTCGACGCGACCGTTGCCTACGACACCGACTTCGGAGACGACATCGCCTCGACGACGACGGCGGGCGGCACGCTTCAGTACGAAGAGGCCAGCACGCTCAGGGCTAGCGCCAACCAGCTCGCCTTGGGCATCGAAACGCTGGACGGCGGCACGCTGCTTCCCGGCGGCAACGGACGTTTCCAGACCAAACTGGCGGGCGCGTTTCTCCAAGAGACGATCGGCCTGTACAACCGCGTGTTCGTGACGGCAGCGGGCCGCGTCGACGCCTCGTCGCGCTTCGGTGAGGACGACCGCATCCAGTTCTACCCCAAAGTGAGTGTCGCCGGAACGGTCGTCGAAAATCCGACGAGCAACGTGCTGAGCTTCATGAAGCTGCGCGCCTCGTACGGAGAAGCGGGTAACCTGACGGGCATCGGTGCCTACGAGCGGTTCACCAACTACGTCCCGACTTCGTTCAACGGACGGACGGCCGTGATTCCGTCGACCTCGCTGGGCAATGAGTTCGTCAAGCCCGAGCGTCAGTCCGAAATCGAACTGGGTACCGACCTCTCGTTTCTGGCCGGGCGGCTGGGCGTCGAGTTCACCTACTACAACCAGACGATCACCGACCTGCTCTTGCAGCGCACGCTCGCTCCCTCGACGGGAGCGCAGACGCGCATCGAAAACGTCGGAGAACTGACCAACCAGGGCATCGAGTTCTCGGTCCGCGCCTCGCTGATTAAGCAGCGCGACTTCGACCTCGATGTCACGGCGCTCTTCAGCACCAACCGTAACGAAGTCACGCGCCTCAACGACGGCAACGGCGACGGCATCGGCGACGCGTTTGGCATCGGCGACGGCAACTTCGGCGCCCAATGGGCCATCGAAGGCCAGCCTCTGGGCGTGTTCTACTGGTTCGCTACGGCTCGAAACGACGACGGCAGCATGCTGCTCACCCAGGCATACGATAACGATTGCAACCCGCTGCCGAATAACGGAAACGGCCTGCCCCAGCGCGAGCGAGGCACGCAGGACGTCAACGATCCCAGCACGATCACTCCTCAGCGCGACAAGTGCGGACAGCCGACGGGCAGCAACCTGCGCATCATCACCGGCGATCCCAACCCGGACTGGAACGGCTCGTTCACGACCGATCTGCGCTACAAGGACCTCGAGTTTCGGATGCAGTGGGACGCGACCCAAGGCTTCGACGTGTTCAACTGGAACGCCCGCAACGCCGACCGCAACGGACGCGGTAGCAGCTTCGCCTACGGACAGGAGCTCGAAACCGGATCGACGATCAAGAAGGGCACGGCCGACGCGTACGGTCGCCTGCTGCTGACCGATCAGTACGTCGAGGACGGCTCGTTCGTCAAACTGCGCGAGTTGTCGCTGGCCTACACGATCCGCCCCGACGTGATCGGACTGCGGAGCGTGCGCCTGCGCCTGGCGGGCCGCAACCTGCTCTCGTTCGACAGCTATAGCGGCTACGACCCCGAAGTCTCGATCGCGGGCCGCTCGACGGGCGTGTCAGGCTTCGACTTCGGCGCCGTGCCGATTCCGCGTCAGTACACCTTCGGCGCGACGTTCACGTTCTGAGCCGTCCGGCGCCCTCTCCTTTCAAGACAGATTCTACCATGACCTTATCCTATTCTCTACGCCGAGCCCTTGCGGGCGGCGCGCTGGCCGGAGCCGCGCTCTTTGCGCTTCCTGCCTGCGACTTCACTTACGAAAACCCCAACGCAACTTCGGCGACGGCCATCCTGTCCGATGCCAACGGCCTAACCGCACTCGCCGGTGGAATGCGCCGTGAGTATTCGATCGGCGGGCTCTCGTCTGTCGTGCGCACCAGCGGACTGCTCACGCGCGAGTTCACGACTGTCGTCGGTTTCCTCAATCCGCAGGACATCGAGAACGGCCAGGTCGAGAACGACAATGGCATCATTAACGGCATCTGGGACAACATGTACCAGGTGATCGACATGGCCGATCAGATTATCGCGAACGCCGACAACGGGGGAGCAATTGAAGATGAACTGCTCGCGACGGCGTATTTCTACCGTGCCGCCGCGCTGGGCAACCTCGCGATGTTCTACGAGCAGTTCCCCATCGACATCGACCGGCAAGGCGGGCAGTCAACCTACGCTCCGCGCGCTCAAGGCCTGCAACGCGCGCTCGACCTGCTCGCCCAGGCGCGGACGGCACGAGGCAGCGCCGAGCCGTCGAACGATTTCAAAACCCGCGTCTACGGCACAACGCAGTTCCAACTGGGCAACACGATCGACGCCTACGCTGCCCGCTTCGCGCTGATGCTGGGTCAGAATGAGCAGGCTGCGCAGTTCGCTGCGGCTGCGCTGAGCGGCGGCGAGCCGGTCTCGCTCTTCCCCTACGATGCCACGGATCCCAACGATAACCCGCTCTGGGGCCAGGTCAACTCACCCGATCCCACTCTGCGCGCCGTCACCAACTTCGGCTTCGATCCCGCCGCGTTCACCGCCGCGCCTAGCGACGGACGACGCGCATTCTACCTCGGCGACATCCCGGCGGCCGACGACGACCCCACGTTTGTGCGTCGGGGCCTCGTCTCCGGCCTGGATGTTCAGTTGGTGCGGGGTTTCTACGACTCGCAGAGCGAACCCATTCCGGCCTACATTCCCGATGAGATGCGGCTGATCCGCGCCGAAGCGCTCGCGCGTCAAGGCCAGACCGCCCAAGCCGTGGCGGAGATCAACGCCGTCCGCACCGACAGCGACGATCCGCTGGGCATCAACGCGGGGCTGCCCGCCTATTCGGGCGCGACCGACCAGGCGGCGCTGCTCAACGAGATCTACCGCCAGCGCCGGCTCGAACTGTTCGGCACGGGTCTGAGCCTCGAAGACAGCCGCAGGCTCGGGCAGGCCGCCCCTCCGGCATCGCCTTCGTTCGCCAGCTTTGCCCGCGTGCGCAACTTCGTTCCCTATCCGCAGAACGAGCGCAACGTCAACCGCAATACGCCCGCCGATCCGTCCAACTGACCGGCTGGGATCTTCCGGATAAACGGCAACACGCCCCGGCTTCTCAGATGAGAGGTCGGGGCGTGTTGCCGTTTGGTGAGGTCGCTGAATCAGCGGGCCAGCGTGATCTGCTCCGTCAGCGTGCTGCGCTCGGTGACGACGCGCACGAAGTACGTCCCAGCGGCCAGGCTGGTCGCGTCGAGCGCGATGCGCATGTGCCCGGCAGACTCGTAACCGTCGCGCAGCAGGGCGACCTGGCGCCCCAGCACGTCGTAGAGCGCCACGCGCACGTCGCCGTCGCGGGCGAGGGTCAGGCGCACTTCGGCGCGCTCGGTGACGGGCATCGGCCAGACACCCGTGACGGCGTCGGTCGAAGGCGTTTCGAGGGCGATCTCGACGACCGGTCCGTAGGTAACCGCGCCGTCCAGGTCCGTCTGGCGCAAGCGGTAGCGGATCGTTGCGGTTTCGAACGCCGCGTCGATGTCGACGAAGGCATACTGCTGCGCTTCGAGCGTCGTACCGGCTCCGGCGACAAAGGCGATCGATGTCCACGTCGTTGACTCGGTGCTGCGCTCGATGGCGAAGCCTGCGTTGTTCGTCTCGCTCTGCGTCGCCCATTCGAGGCGCACGCGGTCGCCGTCCAGCGTAGCGGCGAACGCCGTCAGTTCGACCGGCAGCACGCCCGAGTTGGGAGTACCCGCAGCGTATGACCCATCGGGCTGCCGCTGAATCGACTCGCTTTCGGTGTCGCCCGAAGACGCGCAGCCCGACCCCAGGCCGAAGGCCGTGCACAGCGAGTTGGCGTCCATCCGCATGCTACTCACACCCCGCGCGACCGATTGCGCGGCGCCGGTGTTGTCGTAGACGACTACGGTTTCGCGCGTCGTGGCGTTTTGTCCGGCAGCGGCGCCGTCGGGGTACGAACTCGCCTGACCTTTGTAGAGCGCGATGGCGCCGAACGTATCGTCCAGCGTGTTGGCGTCTACCTCGCCAGCCGTTCCGTCCGAAGGCGGGCACGACTCGTAAGCGAAGCCTTCGTCGAAGCTTTGCAGCACGTTGGGCACGCCGTCGTCGCCGATCGTGTAGGTGGAGCCCGGAGCCAGTTCACCGCGCAGGTTGACCGCGTAGCACGCCGTCTCGTCTCGGTCGAACAGCACGAGCGCATAGTCGGCCAGCTGAACCGGAAACTCGCCCAGGTTGGCGATTTCCACGAACTCGCTGTTGTCCATCGCCGTGACGGCGTCGTATTCGTTGATGGCGAGCGAGTCGCTGGGCGCGCGCGACATGAACTCGTAGGCGCCGATGTCGACGGTAGCATCGCCCGACGCCGTTCCAGGCCTGAGGAATCCGCGTCCATCGATGCGGATGGCTTCGCCGCCGTTTCGCGTGCCGATGCCGCGATTGACGGCCGGACTGGAGGCCAGCAGAGGGCGCGTCGGGACAGCTTCGTCGGCGTTGCCGTTGAGCGAGCCCAGATCGGGGTTGATGCGGCTGGAAGTGGACTGCTGCCCCGTTCCGACTAGGTCGTTGTTGGCGTTGTACGTCGTCTCGTCGGCCGAGGCCGCAAACGTGTTGGACACGGCGTCGTTGGTGCCGACGAGGTTGTAGCCCTGCGTCGTAAACGTCGACCCGCTGCTGGCGTCGTAGAGGTCCGAGCCGGGCTGCTTGCCATTGGTCGTGGCGTCTCCCGCCGAGTTGCTCGCCACGATCGTGTTGCGCAGCGTCGCCGTGCCCTCGTTGGCATCGGCTGGTGCCGAGCCCGAGCCGACTGTTTCGGTCTCGGGGCGCTGTGCCGTCGCGATGCCGCCGCCCGATCCGCCCGATCCGGCGTAGCCGCTCGCGCCTCCGTTGACGCCGCCGCCGCCCTGGCTGGGATCGCCGAGCGTGTTTTCGGCCAGCGTGCTCTCGTCGACCGTGAGCGTTCCGGCCGAGTAGATGGCGCCGCCGTTGCCGCCGTCGCCCCCGTTGCCGCCTCGTGCGGCTCCGCTGTTGGCCTGTCCGTTGGCCCCGCCGCCGCCGTCGCCCGTGCTGTTGCCGCTGAAGGTCGACCGCCGCACGGTCACCGTAGCGCCCATGCTCACGTAGAGCGCGCCGCCGTCTCCGCCGTCTCCGGCCGATCCTCCTTCGGTGCGTGCGTCGCCGGTAGCCGGGGCGGCGCCGTTGCCGCCCGGCTGCGTGGCGTTGCCTGAGAACGACACTTGGTCAATGACGACGTTGGCGCCCATTCCGACGAGGATCGCGCCGCCATCGGCTCCGTCTTCGCCATCGACGCCGACGCCTGATCCGTCGGACGAACCGTTGCGTCCCGGACGCGCCTGGCCTCCGGTAAGGCTCATCCGCTCGAAGCGAACCTGCGCGGTCGTGCCGTCGAGCACGTGAAAGAGCCGGTCGCCGCCCAGCGCGCCGACGGCCTGAGAGATCGACGGCCCGGGCGTACCCGTACCGCGAATGGTGAGGCTGGAAAATGCGGCTCCCGATCCGCCGATGTCGAGGTCGCCGAACTGGTTGGCGTCCTCATACGTGTCGATGGCGGGCGACGTGTTGGCGTTGAGCGAGTACGCACCCGACATTCCGCCCATCAGCTGGCCGGGCACGTTGATGATGACGGCGCCGCTCGTCGCGTTGGCTTCGGCGATGGCCTGACGCAGCGAGCACTGCACGCCGGTCGTGCCCATGTCGGTGTCGTCGCAGGTGCGATCGGTGCCCAATGTGGCGCCCATTGCGAGACCGTCCTGAATCGTCGTTACGGTGTAAATGGTGGGCGATTGGCTCCATGCCGTGGTAGCGCACAGGAGCGTGAGAAGGAGTGTAGCGAGTGTCTTCATGGTGGAGAAGAAGAGTGGTAAGAGACCGGAGCGTCCGGCCGGAACGTCGAGCACCTTCAACATCACCCTCCTTTCACTCGAGATCAAAGGGGAACCGTGAACCAGGCGCTACAAACGGTTTACCATGATGCAACGATCGTCCGCAACCCTGACCCATCGCTAAGTCATCTATCCAGAACGAGATACACCGTCGTCACCTGCGCCGAGCAAGCGCGACGGCGACATGCGTAGCACTTCTTGACGTGGATGCAGTCTTCTCCTGCAGCCAGAGAATGCGCTGCCTTGCGAAGCCGACAGTTCGCGCCGAGCACGTTGTCACTGAGGGGAGCGAGCCGTCGTGTTCAGCGAAAGAAGCACGTCACGCCGCTCCACAGCAAGTCGACGCGGGCGGTGTCGGATGGCGCGTCGCCGAGCAGGCCGAATAAGTCGTCGCCCACTGTAAACTCCCAGCCGAGCGTGGTTTCGTCGACCGAAGACACGGCGTATGGCGCCTGCACGTCGGCCCAGGTGGACTGGTAGCGGATACCGGTCATCGTCGTCGGACGGTCGTCCATCGCCCACGACTCGGTGTCCATCGGCGTGCCGACGGTCCACCCGGCGAAGTGATCGTCCGAAAATTGGAGCGTCAGGCCGTCGTGCCATCCTGCGAAGCCCAGCGGACCAGCGCCGCATTCCTCGTTGACGCCCTGCTCGTCGGCTTTTCCCCGGATGTCGGCGAGCGCTTCCAGCAGGCTGCTCCGTGTCATGCCGAAGGGGAGCGGGCGCGCCGAGCCGGTGATCGGGTTGACGACGCGCAGCCCGCCCGCCTCGACGACGAGTTCGGCGGACCGGCGGAACGAGGCGCCACCGTCGGGGATCATCCGCCCCATCGGACGCAGCGCGCGCCACTGCGTTTCGAGCAAGGCGGGACGCTCGGACGGACGCACGAGCAGAAACAAGACAGATCCGAGCGTAGCGACCTCGACTGCATTGCCGGGCGTATAGCCCATCAGCACGACGCTCAGACTGTCGCCCATGACGTCGCCGCGCACGTTCATCCGCGTCGCCGCATCGGGTCCGTCGACGGTGTACGAACCGGTGAGCATCCTCGCCGAGTCGGGCGCGCTGAGGTCCAGTGCGTGAAGCCATGCGCCTTCGCCGTTCGCGTCGTCGAACGTATAGCGTCCAGCCCAGACAGCCGCTTCCGAAGGGGACGCCGTAACCTCGACCGAAGCAGGTTCGGCAGGCACCGATGACGCAGGTTCGTCCGAGCAGGCGGTAGCGAAGAGGATGAGAACGAGCGGTAGGCGGTGCATGAGTCGGGCGGAGAGCGGGCGCCAAAGTACTGCACAGGCATCTCTTGAGCGCGGAACAGCAGGCTTCCGGGTCGCGTGACATCTCTTCTCTTCGTCCAACCTCCCGAATTCCATGGGTCTCTTCGACTTCCTCAAAGACAAAGGCAAAAAGGTCTCGGCCGACGCCCCCGAACCCAGCGCGCAGCAAATTCAGAACGAAGTCGCGCGCGCGATGGGCGGCGCCATCACCGACCTCGGCGTCTTCTACTCCAAAGGCAAAGCCACTCTCCAGGGCCAAGCGCGTGACTATGCCGCCAAGCAAAAAGCGACGCTCGTAGCGGGCAACATCGCAGGCGTCGAGCAGGTGGACGATAACCTGACCGTCGCGTCGAACGAGCCCGAAGCGAAAGCCACGTTCTACACGATTGAGAAGGGCGACTCGCTCTCCAAAATCGCCAAGGCCCACATGGGCGACGCCAACAAATGGCGCGAGTTGTTCGAGGCCAACAAGGAGGTCGTCGAGGACCCGGACAAGATCTATCCTGGCCAGCAAATCCGCATCCCCGCCGACGCCTGACCCCAAGTCCGCACCGACGAGTCATGCCTCGTCACTCAGCACAAACGCCCCGCTGGCTCAGAGTCAGCGGGGCGTTTGTGGTTTGGCGCGAGCCATGTCGTCAGCCCATTCTCTCCAATTGAAGCAGTGGAATACCGCGACGCTCCAGATGCTGGCGACGCAGTCGGAGTCCGCGCGCCGTTGCAAGCGTGGCGAAGAGCACCATCGGGAGCGTCGCGTCCGGCACCTCGCCTGAGAGAATCGAGGTGATTACCAATGCTACGACCGATATGGCGCCGACAGCGAACATGGGCAAGCTACCTGGCTGAAACGTCCGGTCGAGCGAGGGTATGTACGTCATGGTGATTGAGGTGACTCTCTATGCGCGTCGATTCAGGTCGAGCAGTTGCACTCCGCGACGCTCGACACGCCGCTTGCGGAAGGCGAGATGCTTCGCCAGGCCAGCCGCTCCAAACGCTACCGCAAAGGCGTAGTGATTGGGCAGAGCGGAGAGGTCAATGACTCCAATAAGGAGCACGACCATGATTCCAACGACAATCAGACTGATTGCGAGGTTGCTACCCTGACCGAAATCGGGTTCAAAGCGGCGAAGGTCGATCATAGCGATATAAAGTGTATTCTATCCAATATACGCCTGTTCGTGAACGCCCGTAACGGCACGCCCGGACGGATCGGCGGAGTTCGCGAACGAGGCGTCCCACGCGATGGCTTCGGGCGTCGAGCAGGCGACGGATTTGCCGCCGGGGACCGTCCGGGCGTAGGCGTCGGCGGGATAGTGGGCGTCGAAGAGGGTGCGGTAGAAGTAGCCTTCCTTGGTGTCCGGCGTGTGGATGGGGAAGCGGTAGGCGGCCCGAGCGAGTTGGTCGTCCGTCACCTGCGTTTCGGCATAGTCGCGCAGTCCGTCGATCCAGCCGTAGCCGACGCCGTCCGAAAACTGCTCCTTCTGCCGCCACGCGACCGAGTGGGGCAGCACGTCTTCGAACGCCTGGCGCAGGATATGCTTCTCGATCCGTCCGGCCGGGCGTTTGGCAGCCGGGTCGAGCGTCATCGCCACGTCGACGAAGCGCTGGTCGAGGAATGGCACGCGGGCTTCGATGCCCCAAGCCGCCATCGCCTTGTTGGCGCGCAAGCAGTCGTAGCTGTGCAGGCGGGCCAGCTTGCGAACGGTCTCGTCGTGAAACGCGCGCGCGTCGGGCGACTTGTGGAAGTAGAGGTAGCCGCCGAACAGCTCGTCGGCGCCCTCGCCCGAGAGCACCATCTTGACGCCCATCGCGCGTATCCGCCTCGCCATCAGGTACATCGGCGTCGCGGCGCGGATCGTCGTCACGTCGTATGTTTCGAGGTGATAGACCACGTCCGAGAGCGCGTCAATGCCTTCCTGAACGGTGAAGTGGAACCCGTGATGTGTCGTCCCGATGTGGTCGGCCACGACTTGGGCCGCTGCCAGATCGGGCGAGCCTTCGAGTCCGATCGAGAACGAGTGCAGGTTGGGCCACCACGCCTGCGACCGGTCGTCGTCCTCGACGCGCGTGGCCGAGAAGCGCTTGGCCGTCGCCGCGATGATCGACGAGTCCAGGCCGCCCGAGAGCAGCACGCCGTAGGGCACGTCGGCCATCATCTGGCGCTTGACGGCGGCTTCGAGCGCGTCGCGCACGGCGGCTGGATCGGCATCGTTGCCCTCGACCGCGTCGAAGTCGGTCCAGGCCGGATCGTAGTAGCGCGTCGGCTCGGCCTCACCACTCTGCCAGACCGATCCGGGCGGAAACACCTCCACCTGGGTACAGACTTCGGTCAGCGCCTTCATCTCGGACGCGGCGTACAACGTGCCCTGGGCGTCACGTCCGGTGTACAGCGGCATCACGCCATGCGGATCGCGCGCGATCATCCAGTCGCCGGTCTGGGTGTCGACGAGGACGAAGGCGAAAATGCCGATCAAGTCATTGAGGAAATCCGTCCCGCGCTGGCGAAACAGCGGCAGGATGACTTCGCAGTCGGACTCGGTCGTGAACGCGTACACAGTGGACAGCCCGGCGCGCAGCGCGCGGTGGTTGTAGATCTCGCCGTTGACGGCCAGCGCGTGGCGTCCGTCGGGCGAGACGAGCGGCTGGGCCCCGCCCTGCACGTCGACGATGGCCAGGCGCTCGTGCGCCAGGACTGAAGTGTCTGTCGCGTGGATGCCGGACCAGTCGGGCCCGCGGTGGCGCTGCGTTTTGGACAAGCGGAGCGCGGTTGCGCGGGCGTCGGAAGGATCGCCGGCGAGATCAAGAAGACCGAGAATGGAGCACATAGCGGGGAGTGAATGCGAGGGGTCGAAACGAAAACAGCGACCCCTCCGGTTGTGGAGAGGTCGCTGCGAAAGGGCTAGCGGCTGCTGCTACGCACGCCTGCCGATTCCGCGTCCTCTCAGGAGGGCGGGATTCGGATTGACGTTGCGGTTTGCGAGGTGCGGCATGTGGGCCGGTTGGTGCAGCTGATGTGAAGGTAGGCGCAGGACCGAGCATGCGCAAGTCTGGGTTTGTCTGCGTCCAGCGTCGCATCCAGGCAGAAGGTCAACTTCTACTAGGCAACGTTGACAATCAGGCGAGCAGGAGTAGCGTCGAGACGGCGTGCACCATCGAGAGGTAGTTGCGCGCCGTCTGCTCGTAGCGCGTGCCGATGCGCCGGTAGCGTTTGAGTCTGCCGATCAGCCGTTCGACCTGGTTGCGCTCCTTGTACAACTCGCGGTCGAACGCAGGTTTTAGCGAGCGAGCACCGGTGGGCTTGATCACCGCAGCGAGCACCGGTGGGCTTGATCACCGCGCCGATTCTGCGCGCGGCCAGCCACGCCCGGCGCGCGTCCGAGTCGTAGGCCGCATCGGCCAGCACGGCGCCCGCGTCCAGCCCCGCAATCAGCGGCAGCATCGCCTTGCCGTCGTCGGCCTGCCCGCCGGTGAGCGCGAAGCGCACCGGATTGCCAAGGGCGTCGCATGCCACGTGCAGTTTGGCGCTCAGCCCGCCCCGGCTGCGCCCGAAGCCCTCGCGGTCGTTGGCTAGTTCGCTGCTAGCCCCCTTTTTCGGCGCCTCGCCGCGTCTTGGTGCGCGCGCATGATCGTGGAGTCAACCATGAGCCATTCCAGATCGGCATCTTGAACGCTCTCGAACAGGCGCTTCCAGACGCCTTTCTTGCTCCACCGGTTGAACCGTACGAAGGCAGAGTTCCACTTGCCGAAGCGCGCGGGCAGGTCGCGCCACCTGCCGCCGTTGCTGGCGGCGAAGAGCACGGCTTCGAGGAAGAGCTTGTTGCAGGCGGCGGTGCGTCCGCAGTCGGAGGCCTTGCCGGGCAGCAGGTGGGCAATGCGGTCGAACTGGGCGTCGGAGAGCGTGTGGCAGGGCATGGCAGAAGCGGAGGCTGGTTGCCGCTGCTATCGGCACCGACCGCGCTACCTTAATTGTCAACGTTGCCTAGGTCAAAATTGGGCGCGGGAAGCAGCGGCTGGACCAGTCGTGGAGAACTGGGAACTGTCGAAGGTATCTACCAGCAGGCGGAAGGCTCCTGCCCGAACGCGCATCGTGTCGGCAGCGACGTCCGGTAACTCGGGCCCCACCTCCATGCTGACGAGGTCGCCCTCGAACGTGCCTGCGATTATTCCAGCGGCCTGGTCGTACTCAGTCACTTCGACTCGGACCCACCCGCGGCTCCCCGAATAGGAGACGAAGTTGCCGACGCCTGGTCCTGCGAGGTCGATAGTGCCCGACGAGAACGAGGTCCAAAACACCCGCCGTTCGGCGTCGTCCGAATCCACGAACGTGCCGACGGCTGGAGGCTCCAGGTTGAATTTGAAGCTCTCATGCGATGATGGTCCGCCCGAACCGCTTCGTCCCGCATTGATTGACAGAAACGGCTCGAATCCGTCTCCCGATCGTAAGGTTGCTTGGAAGGAGGCAGCGCTCCATTGGGCACCGTCGAACTGGGCCTGGAAAAACGGCTGCGGTGAGCGGTCCGGCTCGGCGAAATCGCACGCGGCGAGCGTCACGACGAAGGCCAGCAGGACGAAGAGACAGCGAGCGGACACGGACGTGGAAGCCAATGGGTTGTGCTTTCACCTAACATACACATCGCTGATTCTGCGTACAAGCAGTCTGCCGCTGTCACGCGTCGAACCAGTACGTCAACTTGACGCGGAAGTAGTGATTGGGCCGCTCCTCGAACAGGCGATTCAACGCGCGGCGCGGGCGAAACTCGCCCTGGCTCTCGAAGTCGTCGGTCTCGGTCGCCCAGACGAGGAAGAGGGTCGATCCGGGGCGGTACTCCCAGCGTAGGACGGCGTTACCGCGCAGTGAGGCGAACTGGAAGCTCGGATCGCCGAACGAGAAGGCGTCTGCGGGGCCTGCTCCGTCGGGATCGGCGGTCAGCGTGCCATCGTCGCGTGAGAGCGTCGTGCCGCCCGTTCCATACTCGGTGAAGTCGAACGAGCGCGGGCGGTCGAACTGCTTGAAGCTCGAGTAGTCGCCGGACGAGACGAGGGGTTGGGCGAAGAGTTGGAAGCTCAGACGCGGCGTCAGCGTGAGATTGGCGCGAACGTTGGCAGCGAGTGTCCACTGGTCGATGTCGGCGAAAACGTAGCGCGTGCCGAACGTCTCGGTCGCCGTCGGATCACTGACAGCGCGGACGTACTGGGTCTGGGCCAGCCTGCGCGAAAGCTGCGGCCCGGCCGAAAGCGTGACGCGGCTGCTAGGCTGCCACTCGACGCTCAAACTGCCACTGTGAGCTCGCGAGACGCCGGTTCCACTGCCCGCCTCTCCTTCGAGCCGAATGGTCTTGCGGCTATCGGTCGAGAAGCCGACACCGAAATCGCTGTCGCCGCCGGGCATTCGGACGAGGGGGCCACCGCGCGTCAGATCGGGACTGATGGTGCTGACGGGCGATGCGCTGGCGTAGGCGAACGCGCTCCAATAGTTGCGCAGCTGAAACCACGCATTGCTCCAGAGGAATCGCGCGATGGGGTCGCCGTCGTAGTTCCAGCTGCGCGCGTGCGACACCATTACCTGCCCCTGCCGGTACCAACTGCCGGGCTGATTCCACCGGTAGCCGCCCACCACGTGCCCGTTGACGACATCGCCGCGCCACAGGAAGCCCAGATCGTTGGAGTCGTAGAGCGGGTCGATGGTGCCGACGGCGGCGTTGAAGATCCAGTTTCCGCGTTGCTTGTTGAGCATCACGCGTCCGGCGTAGCCCGTCAGACTGGTGCGCGTCGAGTCGAGCCGGTAGCTGTCTCGGTCGGGACGCTGCAGGCGGTGCACGTTGTTCCGCTGCAAGTCGGTGATACGATCCTGCGTCCCCGTCACGTGCGAGACCGATCCCCAGAACGTGAGCGCGAACAGGTCGTCCGGCCCGAACCGCGTCCATCCGTCGACGCCCGTCACCAGGGCCGACGCGTTGAGCACGTCGCGCAGGCGATCGTCCTGAAACTGACGCGCCGTCAGCGTGCTTATGACACCGATGCCGTGTGATCCGCCTTGGATCTCGCGCTGGACGCGGCCCGCGCCGTAGTAGGTCAGCGGCTCGACCTCGAGGCTGCTCCGAATCATCCGACCATTGTCCAGCGACGCAATGTCAGCGGACGTGCGGCCCGTAACAGCACTCATCACGCCGACGTTGGCGCCCAGCGCGTTGCCGGTGATCTTAGCGGCGCCGAGGATCGGAACGCCAGCGGGCGCGTCGGTGAAGTCGGCGCCGTTCGAGCCTCCCTGCGGCGCGCGGCCGATGCGGCGCGTGTAGAGCAGATCGGGGTTGCCCCAGTTGAAGCCGAAGTTGTTGTTCGAGCCGCCGTAGCCGAAGCCGAACACCTCGCGGCCCTCGACAAAAAACGGCCGCTGTTCGGGCAGAAAAACCTCGTTATCGCTCAGGTTGACGACGGCCGGATCGACTTCGACTTGCCCGAAGTCGGGATTGATGGTTGCGTTGAGGAGCAGGCTGTTGGTCAAGCCGAGTTTGAAGTCCAATCCCACGTCGCCGTCGAAGTCCGATCCGTCGCGAAACGGGTTGCCCGCAGCCTGCTCGGTCAGGCTTGCGCCGCCGGTGACGTAGGGCGTCAGTTCGATCTGCCGCCCGCGCGTGATGCCGGACAAGCCGTGCAATGGGGCGAATCGCGACGCTCTCCCCTGCTCGTCCGATGGGACGAACACGTAGCCGTCGCGCTCCTCGTTGCGCGGCATGAAGCGGGTGAAGTCGACGCCCCACACCTGCTCCTGAGTCGCGTGGAAGCGAAGCTGCGAGAACGGAATCCGCATCTCGACCGACCAGCCCTCGGCGCTGCGGTGGGTTTCGGCCTGCCAGATGCCATCCCACTCGTCGCTCCAGCCCGTGTCGTTTTGGATCGTGCCGTCGAGCATCGTGCCTGCCGCGTTGACCCGGAACAGGTAGCCCGAGCGCAGATCGCGGTACGGGTCGAGCCAGATCGTGAAGTGATCCGACCGGACGCCCGCATCGCGCCTTCCTAGCGCGGCCTGGATGGAGTCGGGCGCGCTGTCGTGCAGCATCGCGCCAACGTAGAGCGCATCGTCGGTGTAGACCAGCCGGACGACGGTGCGCTGGCTGGCCGCCTCACCCTCGTGCGGCTCAGCCTGCCAAAAATCGGCCGACGGCGACGCGCTGCTCCAGACCGCATCATCCAGAATGCCGTCGAGAACCGGAGGCGAGGCGACGCGCGCTGCCGACACGGGCGCGACGGGCGACGCCGACGTGCGCGCTGCTACCGGAGTAGCGGGCTGATCGGACGTTTGCGCGGCTGCTGCGATGGGCAGCAGAGCAGCGAACAGGAGCAGGCGAGGAATCACGGTGCTATTTTTTTAACACTAGAGGGCCAAAAGAAAGCCGGTCGCGTGCAGGCGCACAGCCGACCGGCTGGTTCGTATCGCTCGCTACGGGACGCCATAGAACGAGTTACGATAAGTGCTATTTTTTTCGCATCTGGCGAAGTTGATCGTCGATCATGCGCCGCTGCTGCTCAATCCGAGCCCGCGCCTGGCGAAGCGTTTGGCGCTCGCGGTCCGAATCGGCATCTGCGATGTCGTCGTCGATCTGGCGCAGCGCACGGCCCAATTCGCGTTGGGCGTCGACTAGTTCGGCCTGGATTTCCTGGCGAGCTTCGCGCAGTGCGTCGGCCACGTCGGATTCGATGTCGAGGCGGTCGCCACGCAGGTCGCGCCGAGCCTCGTCCATCGCTTCGCGGATCATCAGCGTGTCGACCATCGCCATCGTCAGGGCAGCCTCGGTGAGCGAGAGGATGCTTTCGGCAAACGCGCTGCCCATGTCGTCGCCGCTCGACCGGAGTTCGGCACGCGAGGCGGCGATCTCGCGGCGCGCATCGCTGATGCCCATCGCGGCGGCGTTGAGGCTTTCGCGGACGACGGCCTGGGTGGCCGCGTCGAGGCGGTCGTTGCTGTCGTATGTGCGCGTGACGCCGTCGTCATCGGTGTACGAGTAGCTGTACGAATCATCGGTCACGCGCCCGTCGACGACCGTGCGGCTATGGCTTCGCGCTTCTCGCCTGTGCGCTTGCGCCTGAGCGCTTCTCGCCTGAGCTTGAATCTCGCGCGCCTGAGCCTGGGTGGTTCTTGCCTGGGCCTGAATCTCGCGGGCCTGAGCCTGAATGCGTTCTGCTTCGGCACGAGTTGATGCGGTGCCGCTCCAGTCGCGCTGCGAAGTGGTCCAATCACGCTGGACGTTGTTCCACTCGCTACTTGTGCTTCCGGCTTTGCGAATGGTGACGTTGCCGCCCGACGTGCGCATCGACAGTTCGGGGCCGCCGCGCCCGATGTCGGCGTCCAGCCGGTCGCCGCTGCGGTCGCGGTCTTTGCGGTGGTTGGGATGGAAGTCGGATCGAATGCTGCCGCTCGACGTGCTCGCGCGCAGGTCGAGGTTGACGTCGGCTGGAAGCGTGACGCTGACACTTCCGCCCGACGTTTCCAGGCGCGCGTGTTTGGTCGGCTGGCCGTAGAGCGTCGCCGTCACGCTTCCGCCCGACGTGATGGCACTGAGATCGCCGCCTGCGCCGTTGACAATGATCGAGCCGCCCGACGTGCGCACGTTTGCGCCGCCTCTGATGCGTCCGACGGTAATCGAGCCGCCCGACGTGTTGAGGTCAGCATCCGCTCCCCCGTCGCCCAAGCGGATGCTGCCACCCGCCGTACGCGCTTCGACGTTGCCGCTTACATCGTTCATCGTGATCGACCCGCCTGCGGTCCGCACGTCGAGTTGCCCGTCTACGTCGTCTTCGAACTGGATCGAGCCGCCTGCCGTCTCCACGTCGAAGTCGAAGCGCGACGGGGCGACGATGTGAAAGCAGACATTCTGGTTGTTGCGGCGGTTGCGCCGCTCGGCTTTGCCTTCGACGCTGACACCATCGCCGTTCTGCCGAAAGCGGACGTTGAAATCGCTGCCCAGGTTATGCTCGACGCGGACCTCGAGTTTGTCGCTGCGTCCGCTCTCGACCTTGACGCAGCCGACCTCTGTGTCCAGCTTGAACGTCTGCCCTGCGCGCACGTCGAATGTGCGTTCGATGTCGGCTCCGGAGTGCTCGTGGATAGCTTCGTCGCCTGACGCGTCGTATAAATCAAAGAATGCGTCGAAGCCGGACGGTGTGAGAGGCGCAGGCGGAGCGGTCGGAGGCGTCGGTGGTGGAAAGGCGAACGCTGCGAGCGGCTGCGAAGCTTCGGCATCGCTCCACGGGCTGAGGGCGGCCAGAGGCAGCAGCACGAACGCCCCGGCAATAGCCAGCGCCCCGACCGATGCACGCGTGACGGCGCGGCGCGGCCGGTCGCCGTCCAGGATGTCGAGCAGGCGGCCTTCGAGTTCGCTGCGCGCCGCCATCGACACGGCGGCAGACGGCGTGGCCGCTTTGAACGAACGGGCGATGTCGAGCAGGTGCTCGGCGTAGGTCGACGGGCGCTCGCCCCGAGCCAGCACGCAGTCGTCGCACGCGCGCTCACGCTCGGCCCGCATCTGAGCGGCGCCCCACCACGCTAGCGGGTTGATCCAAAACAACGCGCACGCGATCTGCGCCAGCGACTGGGTCAGCGCATCCAGCCGCTGGATGTGGGAGACTTCGTGGAGCAGCACCATGCGGATGCGCTCGTCAGTCCATTCCTCGCTCGCACGCGGCAGCAAGACGACCGGCTTGAAAACGCCCCACGTCAGCGGCGTGACGGCGCGGTCCGTCCACCTGAGCGCGACCGACCGGTTCACGTCTAGCTCCCACAGCACGTCGTGCATCGCCTGGCGCAACCGCTCGTCCGAGACCGGCTCACCCGATGTCGCCCATCCCGCCAGCCGCAGCCAGCCCATCAGGTAGTATCCGCCTACGGCCGCGACGCCGATCAGGTAGATCAACGCCAGCCACGCCATCGCGCTCAGATCAGGAGCGGTCAGCGGCGACGCGGCGAATGATTCGTCGGCAGCAGTCGCCGCCAGCGACGGATCGGCCATCGCTTCGAACGAAACGCCCGACTCATGCGCTTTGAACACGTCCGACATCAGCGCGCCCTCAGCCATGTCGTAGCCTCCGCCCGGCGCCGGAACCAGCATCGGATTGGATGTGGAGGTGAACGAAGCCGTGGGCGCAGAGGATGTCGAAGCCGTGGGCGCGCCGAGCAGCCCGACCGGCACTTGGGGCGCGATCAGATGCAGAATCGGCAGCAGAACCAGCGCCCCCATACCCATCGCCCACGCCAGATGCCGACGGGAGGCGGATGCGCCACGCAGCAAGACGGTCGCTGCGACGACGAGCAGGAGCAGAATGAGCGATTTGGCCGCCAACACGGCGAACGTCTCGGGCGCCGAGCCAGAGGCTAACCAGTCAAGAAGTGGAGTGAGCGTATTCATGATCGTAGTCGGTTATCGGCCTTCGTTGCGTGCGTCTTGAATCATCCGCTCGAGGCGGTCGAGCGCTTCGTCGCGCTGCGGCAAATCGTCCATGCCGATCAGCGTCGCCATCGCCTGCTCGACCGAGTTGTCGAAAAACGACTGGACGGTCTGCCTGAGCGCGCTCTTCTGCGCCTTCTCGCGCGAGACGACGGGCGTGTAGACGTAGCGCGGCCCTTCCTGGTGATGCGTCAGTTGCCCCTTTTCCTCGAGCAGCCGCAGCATCGTGCGAACGGCCGAGTACGACGGCGGCTCGGGCAGTGCGTCGAGGACCTGCTGGGCGGTCGACGGTCCGTTTTCGAACAGGACGAGCATGATCTGACGCTCGCGGCGGCTCAGGTCGAGGTGCGGTTTCTTGGGCATAGATCGGTGGTGCTAAAAAATCAACACCATCAGAGTACGACGCCAAACGGCGGCTCGCAAGAGGTGTGCGGTTTTTTTAACACGCTACGAGATCGGTCGCCCGAGAGTTACGGGGTGTGCGAAAAATGACGTGTCGAAATACCCGGATTCGGGGAGGCACCGCCTCGGCGCTCGTGCGCATTCTGCCGCTACATCATCCGCCGCGCCGACCATGCGTCTCCTGCTTGCCCTCTTCGTCCTCGTCACCGCTCTCCTGCTCGCGCTGCCTGCATCGGCGCAGGTGCGCTACGCCGGAGTCTTCGACACCAATCTCAACTCGGTCGCGTCGAGCGGCGGCGCAACGTACACGGTCGGCTTCTACTCGGGCTTCCCGACGCGCGCCTACTTCGGACGCTCACTCGACGGTGGGCTGACGTGGACCGACCTGACGGCAGGTTTGCCCGAAGCAGCCCAGTCCGTCTCTACCTCGTCCGTCGCGGCTTCGGGGACGACGGTTCTGCTCCACCTTCCAGAACTCCCGGCTGTACTGGTCAGCCGCGACCGCGGGGCGACGTGGACCGAAGCTGCGAATCCGGGCCGAAACGGTACGCAATACGCGCTCTCGGGGCCGGACCGCATCGTCCGCTACGACTTGCAGAACGTGCAAACGTCGACCGACGACGGGCAGACGTGGTCAGCGCCTGCCAACCTTCCCAATCGCGAGCGCCGCGAACTCATCTTGGCCGACGTGAAAGGTTCGCTGTTCAGCGGCAGCCTGTCCGGAAGCAGCACTCGGATCGCGAGCCGGTCGGACGATTTTGGCGCTACGTGGACGCCCGTTCCCCTACCGCCCGTCGTCGGGCAAGCGTCGACGTTTCTCTATGGGGCGGGCGACACGCTGCTCCTGGGCGACAGTGGAAACGACACGCTCCGCATTTCGCTCGACCGCGGGCAGACGTATCGCGCGGTCAGCATGGGCGGCGTGCCGAGCGCAAGCATTTGGTCCGTCGTCGTGGGAGCGGACGGAAACTGGCTTGCCCAAACCCAGCGAGGGTTCGGCACCCGCGTGACCTATTTCACGACGGACGGCGGAGTCACCTGGTCGCCGATTTCGGACGCCCCCGTGTCGGCGCGCTCGCACCTGAGAGTCGCCAACGGCGCGTTTCCTCTCATCGCCGCCACCGCTGACGGATTCGTTATGGTCTCGACCGGCGGCGCTGACGTGAGCACAGACGGCGACCGGTGGACGCGCATCGGCATCGGCGATCCCCTACTCGGCGCTGCCCCCCTCTCGTCCGCCTTCACCATCCATCGCGACACGCTCCACGCACTCGGAGGCCGCTGGTCAGCCGACGCCGGGCGCAATTGGACGCAGGTCGACAGGCCATATCAAACCTATAACGCGACCGGCGGTGACATCCTGTCGGTCGACTCGCTGCTGCTGGCGTTTCTCCCAGCGGATCGCGGCGTCATCCTCGAGTCCCCATCTGGCACCGACGTGTGGCAGGTCTCGCCGACGCGCCGGTCGCCGGTCAACAACAACCGAGGACTGACCGAAGTCGTCCGCGTGGGCGACGCGCTGATCGGGCGCGACGGCAATACCGGAGTTTCGCAGCGCTTCATGTACCGCTCGACCGATGCGGGTGTGACGTGGGAGCGTTTTGGCGTCCGAGCCGATGGAAGCAGCGGCGGGCCGGGGCGCATCGGACGCGAGACGAACGGCCCGCTAGTGGTGCGCGGCGACCGGATACTGGCAGCAGGCGGCGGTTTCTCGGCCGACGGCGGCGCGACGTGGCAGGACTACGAGTTCGACGTGAGCGACACCCGCCTGCTCGGCAGCGTCGCCCTCACGCCCGGCGGATCGTACTGGACCAACGTATCGTCGATGTCGCGCCGATTGGACGGAGGCAACGCCGAGACCCTCCATCCCAACCGAGCCGAGCGCACCAAAATCCGCTACGTCGCTGAGTTCGGAGACGCCGTCGTCGCCATCGCCGAGGACAGCCTGCTCGTGGTCACCGACACCCAGGCGGAGCCGACGTACTACCCGCTCGACCTGCCCTTCGAGTTGACCAACGCGCGCAACGAGTCTACCTACCCGTCGGCGTCGATCCGCATCGGCAACGAACTGCTGGTCAACTTCGGCGTCGCGGGCGTGTGGGCCATCGACATGACCGCATTCGGCCTGGTCACGTCGACCGATCAGATAGCGCGTACCGACGAAATGGACGTGCGCGCCTATCCCAACCCGGCGCGCGATCACGTCCGTATCGCCTTCACTCTCGGAGCAGCGGCACGCGTCGACGTAGAGGTGTACGACCTGCTCGGCCGCCGAGTAGCGCGCATCGCCCAAGAGACACTGCCCGCCGGACCACACGAGCGAGCACTAGACACGTCGACGCTAGCACCGGGCCTCTACCTCATCCGGCTGTCGACGGGCGACGCTTCGATCACCCGCCGATTGGTCGTCGCCCGCTAGCGCTACGTCTTGCTCGTTGCGCCGAATGCCCATTTTGACCCTCTGTCATTACTGGGAGACAAGTACCGGAGGCGAACTATGTACCGATGGATCCCCCACCAGGTCGCTACGGCTTACACAGATCTCGAAAACTGATCTCCCATCTCGCCAGCGCCTTCCCAGTAAAGGCTCACGTGTTGACCGGCCTCAGACGGACCGGCGAAACAGACGCGGAGCGCAGGGAGCGTCAAGAGCGCATCCGTGTCTGAGCGAGCCTGCGAGCGAGTTGGATGCGCTCAGCGACCGGAGCGCAGCGTCCGCCGGTGCGACGTACGCCTTGATCTTTTGGTCCTTTTAGATCAAGCTAAAAGGACGGCTGATCGCGGGTCACGCACAAGTAGATGTGAATCACTGATTGGACTCGGCTCCGCCGACCTGCTCACCGGCTCGCTGGGCGCACTTGCGAGGATAATGGCGAGGAGATGGGGCAGTGTAGTAGCGGGACGGGCACTTGTGTACAGGCCGTAGCGATCAGGTCGAGGATGACCGAAGGAGGGTTGGGAGGACGGCCTGGCAGGATGGACGCGGCTGAACGCTGTCGCATCAGTTCAGCCACGCGATGGCTCCGTTGAGCGCCGTCGCGAACATCACCCAGAGCAGGTACGGCACGAGCAGCCACGCAGCGATCAGATCGACGCGGCGAAACGCGCGGATCGTCAGCCCGATCAGCAGCGAGAGCACGACGATGACGGCGAACGCGAGCCACGGCATCCGCAGGCCGAAAAAGACCGGCGTCCAGATCGCGTTGAGGACCAGTTGGGTGAAGAACAGTTTGACCTCGCCCGAGAACCGATCCGTGTTCCACTGCGCATTCCACACGCGCCACAGCCCTATGCCCATCAGCGTGTAGAGGATCGGCCAGACGACGCCGAAAATCCAGCCCGGCGGTGCGAACGGCGGCAGACGGAGCACTTCGTACCAGCCCGATCCGTCGCCGACGGTCAGCGCGCCGATGCCTCCGGCGGCGTTGCAGAGCACGATGCACGCGATCAATCCAAGCCACTTCACGACGCATCTCCGTCGATGATGGGCAGCAGGTCCACCAGTTCGCCGTCCTGGGGGGCGCGGTAGAAACAGCTTCGGCGACCGGTATGACAGGCTGCTTCCTGCTCCTGATCGACGGTCCACAGCAGCGCGTCGCCGTCGCAGTCGATGCGGACGCTGCGGACGCGCTGAAACGCACCGCTCGTCAGCCCCTTCACCCATACCTCGCCGCGCGACCGGCTCCAATAGGTCATCCGCCTGGTCGCCAGCGTTTGGCGGACGGTGTCAGGCGTTTGGTAAGCGAGCATGAGCACGTCGCCCGAGTCGTGATCTTGGACGACGGCGGCGACGAGTCCCGTTGCGGCGTCGGGGGTGAGCGCGCCGATCAGGGCGTCGGATTCTGCGGGTGGAGCGGTCATACGGAACGAGTTGCCGGATTGGAGAGCGAGAGGGGCCCGCACCAAGTCGAACGAGCAGTGGAGCGCCCTTTGCACGCCTGCGGATCATGCTTCGCTCCCTCACCCTCGCCTCTCTCGTGTTGATCGCCGCCGCAGATGTGCGCGCGCAACTCGAACCGACGGCGGCTCCGCTATCCAATGGGCAACCGGCAGCCGCGCCGCTCGTCGCCGCTCCACCCGCCGATGATCCGATGGTGCGGCTGCGCGCGCTGCCGCCGTTCGAGATGGACGAGGTGACGTGGCTGGCGCGCTGCCTGGTGACCGAGTCTAACCGGCCGCGCGAGCAGTGGTACGTGGCCTGGGTGGTGCGCAACCGGGTCGAGACGCGCTTCGCCGGAGCGACGTACCGCGAGGTTGTGCTCGAACCGTTCCAGTTCAGCGCCTTCAACGCGCCCTCACCCGCTCGCAGCGCCGCGCTCGCCCTGAATCAGGCCTCCGAGGCTCCGCACTGGCGCGAAGCCGTCCGCATCGCCCTGACCGTGTCGCAGGCGTCCGAAGAGCGCCGTCCGTTTCCCGTCAGCGTTCGCCATTTCTACTCGCCGGTCTCTATGGAAGGCGGCCGCACGCCAACTTGGGCGCAAAACCGAACGCCCGTCGCTCTGAACGATGCCACCATCAGCAACCAGCGCTTCCGCTTCTACGACGGCCTGGACGCCGGAGCAGCCGTCGCCCGCATGCATCCCAACGCCGTCGACGCGTCGTACTCGCCACGTGCCGCGCCATCCGCCGAACCCCGCCGCTCATTGATCCGCGACCGGAAGTCGTCGCGCGTGACGATCTCCCGCCCCGCTCGCCCAGACGGACCCAAGAAACCGACTCGGCAGGGCGGCTGACGTGCGAGAGACATGGCAGGTTGCAGAGCGAGAAGTGCCCCACGGCCTGCCATCACGGAGGTGAACAGGATCTGCGAGATGTCGTTGGCGTGGGATGATTCGATTCGCTCGGTTGCTTCCTCGTCGCGCGCTGATCGGGCTGGTGCGCGCGTACCAACTCGTCGTCTCGCCACACCTCGGCCCGTCGTGCCGGTACACGCCTTCGTGTTCGACGTACTCGGTTCAGGCGCTGACCGAATACGGCGCTGTCAAAGGCGGCATCCTCACCATTTGGCGCCTGCTCCGCTGCGCACCGTGGGGCAAAGGCGGCTACGACCCACCCCGCTGGTTTGGTGAGGAGCCTGAACATCTCGCACCTTGAATGCAGCCGCAAACCTGGCCTGATCTCGATTCGGCGCCCGGACGTGAAGCGAGAGAGGCGTTGGAAAATCGTCCTGTTTGAGCGCAGCGTCACTGATGCGCAGCGAGTTTGGACGATTTTAGCCGACCGAGCGCAACGTCAGCCGAAGTGTCACTGACACGAAGCGAGTCCAGCCTTGGTCTTTTGCTTCCTTGGAGCCTGTCCTGAGCGAAGTCGAAGGGATCAAGCGAAAAGAAGGCTCCGCGCAGCGAACCATATAGAAGGAGACTCAATCGCATCGCCAGTTGTGGATTCCTGCCTGCGCAGGAATGACGGTTGTAAAGAGTCACGAAAATCGTCGAGACACGCACAAATGCGACCCGAACCGAATCGGATCACGCATCCACTCGCCTTCCGCCCCTAGCTTCCAACCCCAGAACTCCACTCGCCCCGGATGCCCGACCTCCACCTCTACAACACCCTGACCCGAAGCGTCGAGACGGTCGAACCGTCCGAGCCCGGTCATCTGCGCTTCTACTCGTGCGGTCCGACCGTTTACAGCTACGCCCACATCGGCAACTTCCGTACGTTTCTGACGGCCGATCTGATCGTGCGGACGGCGCGCGCGCTGGGCTGGCGTGTTACCTACGTCTCCAACGTCACCGACGTAGGCCACCTGACTCAGGACGACGTGGCCGACGCGTCAGGCGAGGACAAAATGTCCAAGGCGCTCCACTCCAAGGAGGGCGAGCAGTTCGCGAGCGTTTGGGATCTGGCGCGGCACTATACCGACGCTCTGGTCGCCGATTGGAAGCGGCTCAACATGCTCGAACCCACCGTCCGCCCGCGCGCGACCGAGCACGTGACTGGGCAGATCGAAGCCGTCGAGCGCTTGGTGGCAGCTGGCCACGCTTACGAAACCGACCAAGGCGTCTACTTTCGGATCCGCTCGTTTCCTAGCTACGGCCAACTCAGCGGCAACACACTCGATTCAGAAACACAGGCTGGAGCGCGCCAACTCGTGACCGACGACGGCAAAGAGGACCCGCGCGACTTCGCCCTGTGGAAGCGCGACGACAAGCACCTGATGCAGTGGTACAGCCCGTTCGGACGAGGTTTCCCCGGCTGGCACTTGGAATGCTCCGTCATGGCGCAGCACTACCTGGGCGACACCATCGATGTGCATGCGGGCGGCGAGGACCTCATCTTTCCTCACCACGAATGCGAGATCGCGCAGAGCGAGTCGCTGACCGGTAAGCCCTTTGCCCGTACGTGGGTGCACACGCGCTTTTTGCAGGTCGAGGGCGAGAAGATGTCCAAGAGTAAAGGCAACTTCTACACCGTCCGCGACCTAGTCGAAGGCCAAGACGTCGATCCTCTGGTGCTGCGCTATGCCTTGCTGTCGGGGCAGTATCGCAGCCCGCTCAACTTCACACGCGATCACCTGGCGTCGAGCGCCCGAGTCGTCGCGCGCTACCGAGACGCGCGCGCGCTGGTCGAAAAGATCTCTGCCGGACCCAGCACTGGGCCGGATCGACTGGGCGAGAAGCTGGATGCGGTTTACGAGCGCACGCTGGCTGCGATGTGCGACGACCTCAACACGCCGCTCGCGTTTGCGTCGGCCCTCGAAGGCGTCAAACTGATCCACGGCCTGGGCGACAATCTCAACGCGGTGTCGGCCCGCGCGGCGATGGAGTGGCTCGACCAGACGAATCACCTGCTCGGCTTCCTCGCTCACGACGAACCGGTCGAAGCAGCCGCGCCCGACCCAGTCGAAGCCCAAGTTGCCGAGCTGGTAGAACAGCGCACCCAGGCCCGCGCCGATCGTCAGTGGGCCGAGTCCGACCGTCTGCGCGACGCCATGACCGCACTGGGCTACGAGATCCGCGACACGGCGGACGGCACGACGTGGCAGAAGAAGCTGGGATAATCGGTTTCTCCTCGACTGCCGACGCCGCGCCGACTAGGCGGCGTGCTTCCAGGCTCTTTCCGGGTCAGGCAGGATCGACCGTGCTGGGACGAAGCACGTCGGCGAGTTCAGCGAAGCCATGCGCGCTGGCCACGTCTGCGGGCGTCTGGCCGTTGATGTCGCGAGCGGATGGATCGGCGCCGTTCTCGATCAGCAGCCGCGCCATCTCGGCCTGGTGGAACGTCGCGCACAGATGAAGCGCCGTCGCTCCGGCCGGGTTGGCGTAGGTGGGATCGGCTCCGGCTTGGAGCAACTGGCGCGCGCGGTCGACGTGGCCTTTGAACGCCATGCCCATCAGCGGACTGTTGCCACTGCGGTCGGGCGCGTCCGGGCTGGCCTCTCGTTCGAGAAGCAGCGCCGTCGTGTCGGGCTGGTCGTTGTAGGCCGCGATCATCAGCAGCGAGTAGCCACTGGCGTTTCGCAGATCGGCGTCGAGCCCGGCGTCGAGGAAAACGGTCAGCACTTCGGCATCGCCCCGCCGGGCGATCTCGTGGAAGTCGACGTTGGATAGATCGACGGGAGTGGTGTCGGACATAGTCGGTACTAGAGAAAGAGGCCCAACCTCACTGGGAAGTCGGGCCTCGTAGTTGAGATGCAGAACTGGACCGGACTCAGCCGCGCTTGGCCTCGCCTTGCGGAACGGCATCGCGGACGGCCATGCTGGCTTCGATGCCCGGCGCTACTCCGTCGCCTCCCGCGCTGCGCGCACGGCCGACAGCTTCGCGGACGCGTTTGCCATAGTCGGCGTCGACCTTGTCGAAGAGCGCGAGTTGGCGGTCGACGACTTCCTGGCGCTTGCATCCGGCCATCGAACCGGCGATGCTGGCGGCGAGTCGGCCCTTGGCAGCTTCGTCCATCAGGTGATAGAGATCGGCGGCCTGAGTGAAGTCGTCGTGCCCCTCCCTGCTATTGTAGCGGTCGACCGTCACGTCGCCCAAGTGCCATGCCGGTTCGCCATAGCTGGGATCGGGACGCGGGGCCCCCTCGACCGAGTTGGGATAATAGTTCGGGTGACCGGTCCCGTCGTCGAGTTGACCGCCGAATTGTCCATCGCGCATGTAGTTGCGGACCGTCACACGTGGGCGGTTGACCTTCAAGTCGCGGTAGTTGGCGCCGATGCGGTAGAGGTGCGCGTCCTGGTAACTCATCAGGCGTGCCTGGAGCATCTTGTCCGGGCTGGGGCCGATGCCGGGGACGACGACGTTGGGGTTGAACGCGGCCTGCTCGACTTCGTGGAAGTAATTCTGCGGATTGCGGTTGAGTTCGAGCTTTCCGACTTCGATCAGCGGGAAATCGGCGTGCGGCCAGACTTTGGTCAGATCGAATGGATTCCACTCGAACGCCTCGGCCTGCTCCTGTGTCATGAGTTGTACGTGCGCCGTCCACGTCGGGAAATCGCCCTGGTCGATGGCTTCCCACAGGTCGCGCTGATGGCTCTCGCGGTCTTGGGCGATGAGCTGAGCGGCGTCCTCATTGGTGAGGTTCTTGATGCCCTGATCCGTCTTGAAGTGGAACTTGCACCACGTCCGCACGCCGTCCTTGTTGACGAACGAGAAGGTATGGCTGCCGTAGCCGTTCATGTGGCGGTACGTCTGGGGAATGCCCCTGTCGCCGAAGAGCCACGTCACTTGGTGCAGGCTTTCGGGGCACAGGCTCCAAAAGTCCCACTGCATGTCGGCGTCGCGCAGGTTGGTATGCGGATGCCGCTTCTGCGAGTGGATGAACATCTGGAATTTGTACGGATCGCGCACAAAGAAGACCGGCGTGTTGTTGCCCACCAGGTCCCAGTTGCCCTCGTCCGTATAGAACTTGAGCGAGAAGCCACGTGGGTCGCGCTCGGCATCGGCCGCGCCGCGCTCTCCGGCGACTGTCGAAAAGCGGGCGACGCATTCGGTCTGCTTGCCAACCTCGCTGAAGATCGACGCGCGCGTGTGCTCGGTGATGTCGTGCGTGACCGTGAACGTGCCATACGCTCCCGAGCCTTTGGCATGAACGGCGCGCTCGGGGACTCGCTCGCGGTTGAAGCGCTGAATCTGCTCCTGGAGCACGACGTCCTGCATCAGGAGCGGACCGCGCGGACCGGCCGAGAGGCTGTTTTCCTGGTCGGAGATGGGGGCACCGTCTGCCGTCGTGAGCAGCGGTCCGTCTTTTTTGGTCGGCTCGGTAGCCATGGGGAGTTTGGGTAAAAGTGAGTGGCCGGATCGGCCTTCCTGGTATGCAGAGTTAAACGGATGCGTGGCGAGGCGTTCCGTGAGGAGCGGTTTCTATAGCTGCGCGGTGGTGGCGAGGTGGCGAGATCGAAAACCAACAGCGCCCCACCGGCCAAAGCCGACGGGGCGCTGAGCGTCTAGATCACGAGCGGATCAGGCGTCATTCTCAGGATCGAGCATCTGGTCGATGCGGTAGACCACGTCGCGCAGGTGGAGCTGCGTCGTGCGGTCGCGCGTCCTGCGGAGCGAGCGCTGCACGTCCGACTTGAGCGTTTCCAACTCGCCACGCGCGAACGCCTGAACGTCCGACTGCGCCACGTTGATCGGCGTGATGCCGATGAACTCGCGGAAGGCGGCCGGGAAGTTGGGCGTCTGGCCCGTCATCAGGTCTTCCATCTGCGCCAGGTAAGCACGCTGCAAGTTGCGGCGGTACACGTCGACGTTGGCGCCGGTTCTGAGTTCGGTCCACACCGACGAGCGCACGTCTCCGAGCAGTTCGACGGGCGTGTACGGGTTGTCGACGCCGAACGCTTCGGCTTCTGCCAACCGGGCCATCTTCTGGCTCGAGAGCAGCTGCGCCATCACGCGCGCCTGGGCGCTCTGGATGCGGTCGAGCGTTCCGGCGTGCTCGATGCGGCGCAGGATGTCCTGGTCGAGCATCCACTCGGGCGTCTGCAACGCTTCGCGCTGCAAGAACGCCATCGCCGCGCGCTGGCGGTCGGCCGGGACGGGTTCGTAGACGGCGCCCTCCTGGTCGGTGACTTTGTAGTTCTCGTAGACGCCACCGACTTCGCTGGCGACGTGGCCCATGTAGCGCAGCCACTGACCGAGCACGTTGCCGTAGAGTTCGCTCAGATCGTCGTAGTTCTCACCGCTGTCGACGCCCCACTCGGTCAGACGCGGGAGAATGCGTTTGAGGTTGGCAATGCCATACTCGCTAGCCAAGACGGCGTTGTCACCCAGGTCTTCGTTCTGGCTGCGCGGGTCGAGCTTGTTGCTCGTCTGGCGGCCATAGAAGAAGTTGGGGTCGCCAGCCTTCTCGGTTGCCCAAGCAGTCAGCGTGCGGTCGATTTCCTGATCGCTCATCGAGTCGGGGAACCACGTATAGCCCCACTTGACTGACCACTTGTCGTACGCGCCGACGCGCGGCATGAAGTTCGTCACGCCGTCGCCCGGCTGGGCGATGTAGTTGAAGCGGGCATAGTCCATGATCGACGGCGCCGTTCCGTTAGCCGACGTGTAGGTCGGCGAGCGGAGGCTGTCGACCGGCGTCGCGAAGCTGGAGCCGAAGTTGTGCGGCAGGCCCAGCGTGTGACCGACTTCGTGCGCCGAAACGAACCGGATCAGTTCGCCCATCACGTTGTCGTCGAAGCGGGTGCCGCGCGCCTCAGCGTTGGACGCTGCCGTCTGGATGAAGTACCAGTTACGCAGCAGGTTCATCACGTTGTGATACCAACCGATATCGGATTCGAGAATCTGGCCGGTCCGCGGGTCGTGGACGTTGGGGCCGTACGCGTTCTGGATGTCGCTGGCGAAGTAGCGGATGACGCTGTAACGGGCGTCTTCGGGGCTGAACTCGGGGTCCTCCTCCATCGACGGCGGGTCCTTGGCGACGATGGCGTTCTTGAAGCCAGCGGCCTCGAAGGCAACGTTCCAGTCTTCGACGCCCTGCTTGAGGAAAGGTCGCCATTTGTCAGGCGTCGCCGGGTCGATGTAGTAGACGATCTGCTCGACCGGCTCGACGAGTTCGCCGCGAGCGTACGCCGCTTCGTCGCTGGGTACGAGCTGCCAGCGCACGATCATGCAGTTCTCTTCGGCGCGCTGATCGCCGGACGAGAAGCGGGTCGAGGTGCGCGAGAAGTAGCCGACGCGGGCGTCGCAGTCGCGCTTGCGGGCCATCGTCTCGGGAAGTGCCAGCATCGACTGGTTCATTTCGAGCGTGATCGTACCCGTCTCGCCATTCGAAGGCGCGCGTCCAGCGTCGAACGTGGTCACGTGGCGCGCCTCGATGTTGCGCGGGTAGCTGTTGACCGAGACGATGTAGCTGCGGTCCTTGTCCAGCCGGCGCACGCGGTAGTTTTCGCGCGCACCCGACGAGAGCCCGCTCAGCGACGGGATGTCGCCCAAGAACAGATCGTTGACCTTAACGACGTGCGCGGTCGAGTCTTCGTTCATCGTCTCGATGTCGAGCGCGGCGAGGATCGGCGCCAGGTTCGAGTTCTCGACGGCGCGGTAGATCGGGTCGCCCTCTTCGGCGACGTTCGAGAACGAGAGCGTCTTGAGAAGCAGTTTTTCGCCCTGCTTGTCCCAGCGGACGACCTGGGTGTTGGCTTCTTCGCCGCCGTAGCCAATATTGTCGGCCGTCTTGGCGACGCGCGTGACGAGCAGGAACGACTCGCCGAGCAGGCTGTCGGGTACTTCGTAGAAGAAGTCGTCGCCCACTTTGTGGACGGTGAAAAGGCCGGTGTCCGACACGGCTTCGTCGGTGATAACGTCCGAGTACTTTTTGTCGTCGGACTTCTTCTTGGCCGAAGCTTGAGTAGCGGGAGGCGTCGTGGGAACGGTGTCGGTGCGGGAGCCCGAGCAGCCGCCCAGCAGACCTAAGCCGAGCGAGCCGACCAGAGCGAGGGATGCGATGCGCATGGAATGCGGTGGGTTGGATGGTAGACTGCAATCTAACGACGCATCTGTGACAGCCCACCGTCCATTGCATCAAGGGCACATCGGAATGCCCCATCGGCACCACACCCGGTCTCAACTGACGATCAGTCGGACGACTTCGAACGCTTCGGCGTACTCCGATCCGCATTGCACGCCGCGCACCGTTGCCAGTCCTCTGATGAAGGCGTCGGTGGCGTAAGGACGAAACTGCTGCGACGCGTAGGCCGAGAGCGCATCGAGTTTGCGCCGAACGTGATCCTCGCCCAGCGCGACGAACGCCGAGTTGTCGAACGTCGTCAAGTTTTGAGGCAGCTCGTAGCCCAGCAGCGTACTCCGTTTGAAGGCGCGAAATCCTTCCTTGTAGACGACGGCGTGGTCCTGATGCGTGTCATGCGACGACGGCAGCAGCACCAGATCAGGCGAGTAGCTGCGTGCTAGAGCGACGAACTGCTCCAGAATCGCCTGCCGGTCGCGCGGAAAGTAGCGGACTGGAAAACGGCCTACGTCTACGTCAGCGTCGGCTAGTCCCAGCGCTGCCAAACAGGCGCGGCATTCGTGCTCCAACACGTCGTCCGGCAGCCCATCGGGGACGGACGCCTCGCAGCGGCTCAGCGCGAGGTAGCGCACTTGAACGCCCGCGTCGACCAAGCGCGCGATGGTACCTGCGCACCCAAACTCGTCGTCGGTGTGCGCGGCCAGGACGAGAGCGCGTCGGAAGTGCGAGAGCAGCGAGGCGTCGGCAGCGAGCACGGCGAGACGGGTTGAGGACGGAACTGCCGAAACTACGGCGCCGGCGTCGGCTACTTCTTGCCCAGCGGACGCGCTGGATTACCGACGACGACCTGCCCCTCGGTTGTCGGCTTGAGTACGACAGCGCCCATGCCGACCGTCGTGCCCTCGGCCAGGGTGATCTGATTGAGGATCGCTGACGACGGCGCCACCCACGAGTTTCGACCGATGCGCGCCGATCCGCCGATCATCGCGTGCGCGATCAGCAGCGCTCCCTCTTCGACGACGACGTTGTGTGCCACGTGGACCAGGTTGTCGATCTTGACGCCATCGCGGATCGCCGTGTCGCCCAACGCGCCCCTGTCGATGCACGTATTCGAGCCCACCGACACGTCGCGCCCGATGACGACGCGGCCGACGTGAGGAAAGCGTTCGAGCGTGCCTTCTGAATCGCGTTCGTATCCGTAGCCTGTCAGCCCGATAGAGCAGTTGGCACCGATCTCGCTTCCTTCTCCGATGGTCGTGTGCGCGAGGCACGTGTTCGGCCCGACGCGCACGCCGGGCCCGATGACGACGCCCGAGCCCAGCACGACGCCCGGAGCCAGCTGCGCAGACGGGTCAACATCAGCGTCAGATGCGTGGCTGCTCCCACCCGCCGGCCATCCCGGATCGACCAGATGCGCCAACAGCCGCGCTACCAGCCGCCCGAACGCGCGCTTGGGGTGGACAGCGGGCACGACCGTCATCCCGTCGCGCACCGGTAGATCGGCAGCCGAAAGCGGGACGACGAGCAGCCCGGCCTGGACCATCAGCAGCGACCCGGGCGAATGGGCGACGTTCTTCTCGGAAATCCACGCTGCGTCAGAGCCCGTTGCATCGAACGTAGGACGCGCGCTCGAGAGCGGTACGTCGTCTCCCAGGCGGATGTGGACGAGATCGGCTTCGCCCCGTTCGGCGAGCAGGTGGGCGCACTGGTGCGAGGTCATGTGGCGTCGGCGAGTCGGTTGAGGAGGCGAGCGAGGTGTGCGGCTTGGGCACTCCGCGTGAACGGCGGCAGCGCGCTGGCCGGCGCGCCTGTCTGAGCCGTCCCGCTGCGCCAAGCGTCGTAGGCCGCTTGCACGGCTTGACGGGCACCGTGCACGTCGTTCCAGTCGACGAAAAGGCCAGCGTTGGCTTCGCGGAGAAGGCGCGCTGCCTCTCCGTCGAGCGGGCCGATGCCGAGCACGCGGCGGCCCGAAGCGAGGTATTCGTACAGCTTGCCGGTCAAGATCAGCCGCGCGTCGGCGGTGCGGGCGACGGGCAGCAGCAGCAGGTGTGAGCGCCGCATGACCTCGACGGCGTCGGCGTGCGGGACGTAGCCTTCGAGCGCCGTGATCGGCAACAGGCCGCGCGCGCGAAGAGACTCGACGACGGCCGGATCGGTCGCGCCGACGAGCCGAAGACGCAGATCGGGAATCGCGCCGGACGCGCGCAACTCGGCGATGGCGTCCCACAGACCAGGCGTGTCCTGCTGCCGAACGAACGTGCCGACGAACGAGACGGTGAATGCCTCATGGCTGGGCTGCGCGTCGCCCTCGAAATCGGCGGGATCGTAGCCGTTGCGCACGACCTCGACCGCGCGCCCCGAACGCGCCGCAAAACGCTCGGCCAGCACGTCGCCCACGGTCACGACGGCATCGGACTGGCTCAAAACGGCGCGCTCCATCGCCCGGTCGGCCCACTTGGCGGCTTGCGAACGTGGCAGTTCGTCGTAATAGTAGACTTCGGTCCACGGATCGCGCAGGTCGGCCGTCCACGGCACGCTGCTCTGGTGGCGCACGATCAGCCCGGCTAAGTGGGCGGAATGTGGCGGGCCGGTCGTGATCATTGCGTCGTAAGGTCGCCCCTCCCGCTCTGCATGACGGATCTCGGCGAGTGCGGCGCGCGCAGCGAACGGCACCCAGGCTACGCGGGCGTCGGGCAGAAATACGTTGGCGCGGAGCCACGCCGCGACTTTGGCCATCGCGCCGGCGGCTCCACCCGGAGGAAGGCCGGTCGCCACGACGTCCTCCTTTTTCTTGCCCTGGAGCCGTGCATATGCTGCGTACGGATCCCACGAGCGCGTCCGCACCACGCGCACCGACAAAGGGACTTCATCCAGCAGCGACGCGTCCAGATCGGGGTACGACGCCTGATGCGGGCTGGGGGCGACGACGGTCACATCCCACTCTTGGTCCGGCAGGTAGCGGCTCCACTTGAGCGGTCGCTGAACGCCCGATCCGCCCGACGGCGGAAAGTAGTAGGTGAGCAGGAGCACGCGGCGTCGCGCGGCGGAATCGGGCATCGAAAGGCGGATCTAACGGCCTGCGAAGTTACAGCCGCGCGCCACCGACCTGGGCGCTGATCAGGCGGTCGGTTTGGAGCGCCTGATCGCGGAAGTAGACGAAGCCTGTAAACACCTGATCGCGGCGCCCCAGCACACCTCGGCGCGCGCGGGCCAGTGCCGGACTGGGCGAGACGTAGCGGTACTCGTGCTCGCCCTGCTTGACCAAGACCGTCTGCTCGTAGACGCGGTCGGTTTCGATCCACCGCATGGGCTCGCCGGAGCGGGTCCAGCCCGACCAACTGCCCTCCAAGAACACGTCTCCGACGGCCTGCTCGTTGGGGGGAATGAAGCGAAACGTCACCGCGACGTATTCGGCGGCGAGGCTGGGATCGCCCGGCACGCGCGCGGATCCGATGATGCTCTGTCCGGCCAGCAGGGGATCCGAATCGTCGGCTGGGAACGACGCCGCATCTGCCTGCAACACGACACGCGGAGGCGATGCGGCCCGGTCGAGTTGGGCGATCTGCGTGCTCACGTCCAGGCTGCGCAGGTCGAGGTAGTAGGTGTCGGCGGCGGGTTGGAAGGCGTTCGTCGGCTGGAGCAGGTAGGTCAGAACCGAAGGGTCGTAGCGCTGGGCCTGATCGGTGCAGCGCGTCGCCTCGTAGCGCCCGTCGCGCACGAAGCACACGTCGAGGTTGAACGTCTGCGCAGCGATTTCGGGGGCGGCGTTGAGGCGCAGGATCGGCTGGAGCGACAGTCCGCTCTGTCCGGTCAGCGAGATCGCGTCGACGGCCAGTTCGCTGCCGACGCGGTCCTCGGCGACGAAGAACGGGCGCTCGAACAGCACCTCGTCTTCGCGCCCCTGCTCGGTCACTCGGACGATGTAGTTGCCCGAGACAGTAAAGCGGAACGCGCTGTTGGCTGCAAACGGGTCGGCGTCGTTGGGGTCGCCCGGAAACGTGTGCTCGTAGTGGACGAATGGCACGTTGGATAACTGCGATAGGTCATAGCGCGTCAAATCGCTGCGCTGAAATCCGTCGATGAACTCGGACGGCAGCAACCGGCGCTCCCAGTTGCGATCGGCCTGGTAATAGTAGACGGACAGTGGGCGGCCTTCGCTCGCGATCAGGTCGAACGAAAGCGTGAGCTGCGCGCCGCCGCTGAGCCGAATGATCGGCGGGCTCGTCTCGCGCCCTTCGGCGTAGAGTTGGACCGTCCCGACGCGCTCTGCGTCCGGCACCGTTCGGAGCGAAGTGCCCTCGCGCGACAGGTTCTGCCGTGCCGCTCGGGCCTCAGGGTCGCCCGACTCAGGAATGGGCGCGCAGCCGTAGAGCAGAGCGGCGAGTGCGAGGTAGAGAGCGAAACGCATGGAGGCGAGGTGGAGAGACGAGCGGCACGCAGCCGATCGGTACGATGGCGGAAGGCCCGCTGCCTGGCACGCGGCAGCGAGTAGAGGCAACGTACGGCGAGGCGCTTCTCGTTCGCGACCGGTTCGGCAGCGTATTCTGACCGCTCCACTTCGCGCCGCCATGCACTTCGTCACCGGTTTCCCCGGATTTCTCGCCTCGGCCTTTCTGCCGCGCCTGCTCACGCGCACCCAGGGCGAAGTGGTGTGTCTCGTCCAGCCTCGCTACGCGTCTCTGGCCGCCGATCGGCTCCAGGCGCTGATCGCTGGCAACGAGGCGGCGAGCCGTATCCGGCTCGTCCGAGGCGACCTGACCCAGCCGATGCTGGGCCTTGACGCGCGGGTGTTTCGCCAGATCGAGACGGCCTACCACTTCGCCGCCGTCTATGATCTGGCCGTCGGCTCGGATCTGGCGCAGCGGGTCAACGTCGACGGGACGCGGCACGTGGTCGATGCGTTGAAGAGCAGCGAGCGGCTGGAGCGGTTGCACTACGTCTCGACGCTGTTCGTGAGCGGGCGCTACGACGGCACTTTTTCAGAGACCGATTTGAACGCCGGTCAGCGCTTCAACAACCACTACGAGTCGACCAAGCATCAGGCCGAACTCGTCGTCCGCGCTGCTATGCAGACGGGGTTTCCCGCGACGATCTACCGCCCCGCCATTGTCGTCGGCGACAGCCGCACCGGTGCCACGCAGAAACTCGACGGCCCCTACTACATCATCCGCTGGCTGCTGCGCTTTGCCCAGCTAGGCGTCGCGCCCGTGCCGCTTCCCCTCTTTCCGTCGCGCTACCACCTGGCGCTCGCCCCCAGCGACTACGTCCTCGACGCGCTCGACGCACTCGCCGCACGCTCCGACACAGCAAACCGCACCTTCCACCTCGTCGATCCGCACCCGCCGACGATTCCCGATGTGCTCGAACGGTTCGCCGAGGCGTGCGGCGTCCGTGCTATCGGCATTCCGGCTCCGCTGGACTTGGTCCGCTCGGCGCTGCGAGCGCTCCCACCGGTTCGCTCTTGGATCGGCATCGAGCCCGAAACGTTTGCCTACTTCACTCACCCCACCCGCTACACCAGTCTCGCCACGCAGCTCGCACTCGCTCAGACAAGTGTCGCGTGCCCTCCGTTTGCATCGTACGCGCCCAACCTAGTCCGCTTCACGCGCGATAACCCCGACCTTTCGTCGGCGGCGATGGCGTAGCTCTTCAACTTCACTTTTATGACAACGTTAGGCATCGACATCGGCGGCTCCGGAATGAAGGCGGCACCCGTCGATTTGGAGACCGGCCAACTGCTCGCCGATCGCAAGCGCATCAAGACGCCTCAGCCCGCGACGCCGTCGGCCGTGGCCGATACGGTGCACAAACTCGTCAAGCACTTCGAGTGGGACGGACCTGTCGGCAGCGCCTTTCCCGCCCGCATCGCCCACGGCGTCGCCAGAACGGCGTCCAACATCGAGAAAGACTTTATCGGGCTCGACGTGCAGCAGCTCTTCAGCGAGGTGACGGATCAGCCGTTCATCGTGCTCAACGATGCGGACGCGGCGGGCATCGGCGAGGCGGAGTTCGGCGCAGGTAAGGGCGAGATGGGCATCGTGCTTACGCTCACCTTCGGGACCGGAATAGGCTCGGGTCTCCTCATAGACGGCGCCCTCGTGCCAGGCACCGAACTCGGACATCTGGTCTTGCCGTCGGGCAAAGTCGCCGAGCCGTGGGCTTCGGACCGAGCGCGCAAAGACGACGACCTGTCGTGGAAGGAATGGGCCAAACGTGTTCAAGATTACCTCGACCACGTCGATTTTCTGCTCGCACCAGACCTGATCATCATTGGAGGCGGCGTCAGCAAGCCCGATCGCTGGGAGCGATTCGCCGACCGCCTGGAGACAAAAGCCGAACTGCGCCGCGCCGAACTGGGCAACAATGCTGGAATCGTGGGTGCCGCCCTCGCCGCTGAACGCCTGCGCAACCGAGCAAGCTGAGACCGCTCGGTCAGCGCGGTGCCGAGTCCGCCTTGCCTCAGCCGTAAAGCGCTACCGGCTCAGCCGATCTCCACTTTCCAATACGCCGCCAGTTGCTGGATGTAAGCGGCCTCGGCCGACACAATAGTACCGTCGGCCGAGGCCAGGGCAGCCAAATCGTTGAGCACGCCCAAGCGCTGATTCTCGCTCAGCGTCTGGCGCAGGCTCTCGGCCGCCGTTTCGACCATCTGATCGCGCGACGGACCCGAGTAGGTCAGGATGACCTCTTCGAGCGTCTGGGCGATCACGTCTTGGGCGGCGCGGGGAAACCATTTGCTCAGGTGCTCCGCCTGCTGCTCAGCTTCGCGCACGTCCAGATCAGCGTCGGTGCCGTGGGTGAGCGACAGGAAGAGCAGCGCCATGTCGTGCAGCGGCGTCCACTCGTTGGAGAAATGCAGCATGATCGGAGGCGATGGCGAGAGCTACTGAGGAGAGGGCGACGATCAGCTGTTCTTGATTTCACGCGCCGCTTCTTCGGGCGAGCTAGGCGGCCTTTGCTGCTCACGGTCGTGCTTGGCTACGGCCTCTTTGTCTAGGTGGACATGCGACTTGTGGACGCCCTCTTCCGGCAAGCTTTGAGGGTCCGTGCCGACGTTGACAGGATCGTTGGGGGCGCGGTTGCCGGTGTGTTCTTCTGACTTCATCGGAGTGGCGAGATTGCTCGAGTTGTGGAGAGAACAGCAACGCCGCTTGGTCCGGTAGGTGGCAGCGTGGGTGTAACGACGCCTGCACGTTCGGCCGTCTACCAGGCCACGTCCGCTGACCCGGCGGCAGGCATCGTGAGCAGGCGCAGGTGCCCCATCCCGCGCGCAGTCAGCGCAAAGCCCGACGCAGCGTTTCGGTCGCGCGCGATCATGCGGTTTGTGCTGTTCCCGTATCTGCTCACCGCCTCGGCCACAAGTACGACGCGCGGCTCCATCGTCGCTTCGTCAACGGCGCGAAACCGGATCGGCTGGCCGGAGGGCGACAGTTCGATGTCCCATGCGCGCGGTGGCGTGCGCGTGCTGGCGCCGAGCGCCATCCAGGCGTAGCGGCTCACCAGTTCGGGCACGTAGCCGCCGGGCACGCGGACGGTATAGGCGGCGGGCGTCACGCGTTGGATCAGATCGCCCAGAATCAGGTACGGATCGCGCTCGAACGCGATGAACAGCGCCGACGCGTCGATGCCGGAGAGGTTGAGACCGTGGTAACGTCCGTGCTGATTGGCGCCTCGGTAGTTGGCGCCGTACCAGCTGCCGAACAGATCGCTCAGGTACAGATTGACCTCGAAGTGCAGGTGCGCGCGCCGCCGGTCGATGCCCGTGCCCGTATAGCCGATCCGGCCGATCCGCTCGCCCCTGGCGACCTCGTTGCCCGTCCGCGCCGCCACATCGCTCAGGTGAGCATACAACGTGTAGTAAGGAGCGCCCTGCCACCAGTGCTCGACGACGACATAGCGCCCGTAAGCCGACGCTCGCTCGTTGCGGTTGACGTACACGACGCGCCCCTGATCGACCGAACGCACGTCGTCGAGCGGCTCGCCTCGCGCGTCACGCTGGACCGGCTGAATGTCCAGTCCCTCGTGAAAGCGAGTGAACACCACGCTCCCATCGCGCGCGCGCTCCTGGTTGCGGACGAAACCATACTGTCCGCCTTGCCACGGCGACGACCGGACGCCCTCAAACGTGCGATCCGTGAACATGTAGAAGTCGGGACCTTCGCCGCTGAGTAGAGCCTCGTTGTCGGTCGGCATCACGAGCCGTAGCGACTGGGCCCGGACGGGCAGGCAGATAGTCAGCGCCGAGAGCAGCGCCGCGAGAGAACGGATCAGCACGAAAGGATTACTCGGTTTTGGCGTCGACGAGGCGGTAGTACATACCCATCGGGTCGTCCTCAAGCAGTTCGAGTGTGCCACTGACGACGAGCGGATCGTACGAAAACGCGATCGGACCGCCGAGCCGGACCTCAATCATCGCTTCGGGGCCCCCGGGCATGCAGTAGAAGCAGTTGGCTACGGGAAACGCGCTGAGGATGAAGTGAGCCTGTTCGGTGGCTTGTTCGAGTGGCAGCATGAAGCCTTCGACCTGAATGCGCTTTCCGTCGAGAGAGCGGACTTTCTGCTCGAACTCAGGCACGAAGCGCGCGTCGGTACGGACGAGTTTGACCTGGGCGAGCGTCTCCCACGCCACATCGGTCTGGGCGGATGCTGGAAGAGTGAAGGCGAGCAGTAACAGGACGGCGAGGTAGCGCATCGGAGGAGAGTCGTGTTGGTGATCTACGATGGATCGGAGGATGCCGTTTCCCAGCAAGCGCTGCATCGGTGGGGTGAATAACGACTCGAGCATTTTATTTCGCGCCGATCGGTCCGATAACTGAAGCGTCCTCCTCCCGGCACGCTCCATGCCCCGTCTCACCGCAAACCGAATCGGCCTGCTCGCGCTCCTTGTGCTGTCCTCGGCGCTGAGCGAGGCAGAGGCGCAGCAGCACAGCGTCGACTGGTTCGGGGCTGACGAGGGCCTTCCCCACCTGCGCGTGGCCGATCTGATGCAGGACGCACGGGGGTTCTTGTGGATCGGCACGCGCGGCGGAGGCGTCTCCCGGTTCGACGGCTACTCGTTCGACTCGTTCGACGAGAGCAGCGGACTGGCCTCCAACATGGTTCGCTCGCTCTACGAACACTCCGACGGCTCCCTCTTCTTCTCGACCGATGGCGGCGTCTCGGTCTACGACGGCCGAGACTTCGTGTCGTTCTCGGTCGAGGAAACGGCCGATGCCGAAACCTACTATGCCCCTGTCGCCGCTCCCTTGGGCGCTGTCTGGGTGCCCACGTCCGGCGGACTGATTCGCATTCAGCGCACGTCCGACGGCTACCGGGCCGCTCCCGAACCGGCGCTCGAGGGCCTACACGTCACGTCGGCGCTGGCCGGACCCGGCGACAGCTGGATCGGCACGACGGACGGATTGTACCACCTCGCGGGAGCAGTTTTCGAACGCTCGGATCTGCTGAGCGGCCTGCACGTGACCGCGCTGATCCGCGGCGCCGACGGTGCGATATGGGCCGGAACGACGGGCGGCATATATCGCATCCGATCGGCGCACGCGGGCGCCGTAGCTGGAACCGAGCGCCACCCTGTTCGCACGCTCTTTGCGGCGTCCAACGGCGCGCTCTATGCGCGCACGGACGCTGGCCTGATCGTCGTCTCGAACCATCACGAGGCGACGCTTTACCCCCACGCGTTTTGCCCCAGCTTCTATTCGACGGATGGGCGGCAGTTCAGTGAGAACGCGCGCGGCGACGTGTACATGGGAGGAGCCGATGGCGCCTACCGTTTTTCGAACGGCGCGTTTGAGAAAGTAGTCACGCGTGTACCGGTGTGGGCCACGCTCGCCGGACGCGACGGCGAGGTCTGGTTCGGCTCGTCCACCTCGGGCGTCGGGCGCTTCGATGGAGGCTTCCTGACGGCCTACACCGCCCCAGACGTACCACCGTTCGGACTCACGGTAGCCCGAGACCGCAAGCGCCTGTTCTTTGGAACCATGACCGGCCTCACGGTTCACGACGAGAGAACTGGCTCGTTTCGCACGTTCACGACTGCTGACGGCCTGCCCTCCGACCGCATCGGCGGAGTCGTCCGAGCGGCCGACGGGACGATGTGGGTCGGCACGTCGGGTGGAGTGGCGCGAATGAGCGGCGACCGATTCCTACCGGTCAGCCGCCTGGGTTCGGGCGAGGCGGCACAGTCGCTCCTTGCGCCTCTGATCGCCACACCGAGCGGACGCATTCTCTTCGGAATGGAGAACGGAGTCGCCGAACTTCGCGATGGTGCACTCCACTCTTTGGCCGCTTTCTCTGACGCGCAGGGCGTCGTGCACGACGTTGGCAACGGCCCCAACGGTTCGGTTTGGCTCACGACCAGCCAGGGCTTGTACACCACCGATCGACTCGACGACGCCGGATCGCTGCGCCTCGTCGACACCAAGCCATCGGGGACTGTGAACGACTTCGCCTTCGACGCCGCCGGGTGGCTCTGGATCGCGAGCAAAAAAACGGGCGTTACCGTCTACCAACCCAGCGGCGACCGCTACGTCTACGCAGGCGCTTTCGACGCCGACCGCTCGGCCGCACCGCGAGAGGCCACCCTCGCCGCCGCTGACCGGGCCGGAACGATCTGGATCGGTGCGATGAGCGGCCTGTACGCCATCGACGCTCGGGCCTTTCGCACGCGTGCCGCCCACGTCGTCCGCCGTGTAGGCAAAGCGCAGGGCTACACGGGAGGAGTCGGATATGGAAGCGCTTTTTCCGACGAAAACGGAAGCCTCTGGATCGGCGACGCGCAAGGCGTCACACACCTCGACCTCGGCCGGACGCCCCAAGAGCACACTACGCCGGTCCTGTTCTTGCGCGCCATCGACCTGTTCTACCAGCCGACCGACTGGCGCGCACGTGGCGAGCAGACCATGCCTTGGGAATCCCACCCCGCCCAGCTCGACCTCGCGACCAACGAAAACTACCTGACGTTTCGGTTCGCCGGCATCAACCTCGCCCAGCCCAACGCCATACACTATCAGTACCGACTCGCGCCACTGGACGAAGCCTGGAGCCCACCGTCCCGCTCGCGCGAGGCCACGTTCACGCACCTGGAGCCGGGCGTCTACCAGTTGCAGGTCCGCGCCTGTTTGACGGCGGCGTGCGAGCGCTTTTCCGAACGCGCCCAGACGTTCACGATCGCCTTCCCTTTCTACCGGACGTGGTGGTTCTACCTGCTCGCGGGCGTGTTCTGCATCGTCGCTCCCGCGTTTGCTCTGCGCGTCAACAGCCAGCGCATCGAGCTGAGAGAGAAGCGGTTGCAGGACGAAGTCGACGAGCGAACAGCCGAAGCTCAGCTTGCGCGCGTGGCGGCCGAAGATGCGGCCCAGATTAAGTCGGACTTTCTGGCCAACATGAGCCACGAGATCCGCACGCCCATGAACGCTGTCATCGGCTTCTCGGACCTGCTCGAACGAACACCTCTCGACGCCGAGCAGCGCGAATACGTCCACCTGATCAACACGTCGGGTGAGGCGCTGCTCTCGGTCATCAATGACATCCTCGACATCTCCAAGATCGAAGCAGGAGGTATAGAACTCGAACAGCGCGGCTTCTCCCTGGTCGACTGCATCGAAGACGCTGTCGATCTGGTCTCGCTCAAGGCCGATCGAAAAGGCCTCGACCTGGCCTATACGCTCGATGCGAGCCTGCCGCATCGCGTAGTCGGTGACGCCAACCGGCTGCGCCAGATCCTGCTCAACCTCTCAACCAATGCCGTCAAGTTTACCGAGAGCGGGTCGGTCGTCATAGAAGTGCAGCGCGGAGCCGACGGACCGGGCGGTACGGTCGGTATCGACTTCGCCGTCGTCGATACGGGCATCGGGATCGAGGAGCACAACATCAGCAAACTGTTCAACGCCTTCAGCCAGGCCGACGCCTCGACGACGCGCAAGTTCGGTGGGACGGGCCTGGGCTTGGCCATCTCGCGCAGCCTGGCTCGCATGATGGGCGGCGACATCGACGTGACGAGTACGCTGGGAAGAGGCTCGACTTTCCGCTTCCGCGTCTTCTTGCCAGCGGCCGAAGATGCGCCCGAAGATGCTATCTCGATCGAGTCCATGCGCGCCCTGGTGGTGAGCGGCGACGAGAAAAGCCGTCTGTGGCTCGAGATGCAGACGATCTCGTGGGGAATGGAGGCCCAGGTGTACGAGAGCCCGATCGAAGCGCTGTGCGCCGTCGACATGGAGCCGGACCGCTTCGATGTGGTGATCCTGGATAACGTGAGCGAGGGCATGACGCAGAACGAACTCGCCGAGCAGCTACGCCTGATGCGGCCGACGGAGAATGCGCCGCTCGTGCTCGTCGTCGAGCCCGGAACGCCCGCAGGCAGCGTCGAAAACGCCGTTCGCATCGTCGCGCCGCTGCGCCAGAGCGCCCTACGCCGCAGGCTGGTCGAACTGACTCAGGCGACGCCCACGCGCCCGGTCGCGGTGGGAGACGACGTGACGCCGGGCCACGCGCATCCGCTGCGCATTCTCGTCGCCGAGGACAACGCGATCAATCAGAAGCTCGTCCGCCGGCTGCTCGAGCGCATGGGCTACCACGCCGACTTCGCCGACAATGGCCTGATCGCCGTCGAGTTGGCGCGGGCCACGCCGTACGACGTCATCCTGATGGACATGCAGATGCCCGAAATGGGCGGACTCGAGGCCACGCAGGCAATTCGTGAACTGCTGCCGCGTCAGGCTCAGCCCAGTATCGTCGCGCTGACCGCCGCCGTTTTACCCGAAGACCGCGCCGCCTACCGGCAGGCCGGTATGGCTGGTTTTCTCCCCAAACCCGTCAAGCCCGACGCGCTGCGCGAGACGCTGCTAAGCATGCGACCACTCGCCGAGCCCGCCGCCCACCCCGGCTACCTCGCTGACGTGATGAGCGAGTTCTCGCTCGGCGTCTGAGCCGCGAGGACTGCTGCGCCGCTTTTCCCGCCATCGCGAGAAGGCGATGTAGAGTGGAATGCCAGTGCCGCGGCCCAACGCATCGCACGGCGACGCGGAGAGACCTCAGCCCCCCTCGCCCAGCACCAGTGCCACCTCGGTTCGGTACGCCTGCCACGCGGGAATCGACGCTGCCGCCAGCCCAGCCGCAAAAACGGCGACCACGAGCCAACCTTCCAATGGATGCCACATCGCGCCCGTGACAGCGATTCCTCTATCGGCCTCCAACACCCAACCGACGGCATAGGCCGAGAGATGACCTGCCAACAGTCCGGCGATCAGCCCCAACGCCGACACGATCAGTCCTTCGAGCAGCACGTGCAGCACCAGTCGGCCGCGCCCGATACCTATGGCGCGAAACAGTGCCAGATCGTAGCGTCGCTCCCTCAGCGCCGAATACAGCGTCACGAATAGCGTCAGTATCGCCGCGATGCCCAGTCCGACCCCGAACACCTGTGCCAGCGCGACGGCTCCTCCCAGCAGCCGCCCCAGCCGCGCGATCTCGAACGCGGGCGACGCCGCCTGAATGTTCGGCAGCGCGCCGACCGACCGGCTTAGCAGCGCCGAAGCTAGCGGCGACTCGAACACCAACAACAGCGACGTAATCTGCCGGTCATCAGCACCATCAGCAGGAGGCATGAGCCAGTCAGACTCTGCCATGCGCTCGTGACTATGCGCAGCGTGGTCGTGCGCGGAGTCGTCGCCATCCGTTTCGTGGTCGTGCGCCTCGCCTGGCGCTTGTGCGTCATGCCCAGCGTGAACTGTCCACACCGTTTCCAAGCTCGTCAGAATGCGCCGGTCCACGACGGTCCCCGTGCGCGCCATCACACCGACGACGCGCATCGGATGTGCACCGTGCACCTGAGATCCGGCTCCATGCGCAGACGCGAACGTATCGCCGACGCGCAGATCGGTCTGCTCGGCGACCGTCGCTCCCAGCGTCGCTTCGAGTGGCTCGCTCCACCACTCCCCGCTCGCGAGTTGAGCATCGTAGTGACCGGGATAGTCGCGCGTCGTCCCGACGACGTCGAATCCTGCGTGCGCGTCGCCCAGTCCCAGCGGGATGGCGTGGCGGACGGCTCGGTTCTGAGCAACCCTGCGCACGTCGCGCACGTCGACGTTGCCCACGGGTGCATCCAGTCCATAGATCGACGATAGGATGGCCTGCAGCGGACTGCCTTCGGCTGTCACCACCAGTCCGATGCCGCGCGCGTCACGCATGAGCAGCCCGTTAGCCTGCATCGAGAGCAGCAGCAGCAGCACGAGCGTCCCAACGCTGAACGCGACGAGCAGCACGTTGAGCACCAGCGTCAGCGGGCGGCGGCGGATGTAGGCCAGTGTGAGCGCTGTCAGCGTCATGCCGTCCTCCTCAGCGTTTCGAGCTTCAGCGCGACAGGCAACTGCTTGGTCACGCGGGCGTCGTGGGTGGCGACGAGCAGGATTGCGCCTGCCCGCTCGGCCTCCTCGCGCAGTACGGCGAGCGTTGCGGCAGCGTTCGCGTCGTCCAGACTCGCGGTCGGCTCGTCGGCCAAGAGCAGCCGAGGGCCGTTCATCACAGCGCGCGCAATCGCCACGCGCTGCCGCTGACCGACGCTCAGTTTGTGCGGAAGCCTAGATCCCAGACCCTTCAGTCCGACGCGCGCGAGAATAGCGTCGGCGCGGTCTACGTCAGCCTCACGGCGCGCCGCGAACGAGGCCAGCAGCACGTTCTGCCGGACGGTCAGCGCGTGAGCCAGATGTGCTTGCTGAAATACCACGCCGATGTGCTGAGCACGAAACGCATCCGACTCAGCCTCCGACAGAGCCTCCAAGCGCACCCCTCGTACCGCAACCGATCCTGACTGCACGCGCAGCAAGCCACCGATCAGATGCAGCAACGTCGACTTTCCGCTTCCCGATGGCCCAATCAGTACTCCTCTTTCGCCGCTCGCAACGTCTAAGTCGACACCCTCTAGCACAGGCACGCCATTAAACCTATAGCCTAAACAGCGGACAGTCAAGCCAGAAGTCAGCGACTCAGACACACAGGTATCGGGTTTCCGAATGGTGTCTCCACTCTGGGCAAAAAGAAGCTGTCCAAAGGATCGACCCTGTCATGTAGCCCTCACGCATCATCCGACGGCTTCGTCTCCGATCGGTGCCAGCGGATAATCGGCATCCACGTCGCCATCCGCCATGCGCGCGAGTTTGCGCTTGAGCATGCGGCGCCGAAACGTGCTCAGGTGATCGATGAACAAAACGCCTTCCAAGTGATCGTATTCATGCTGCACGACGCGCGCCAGCATTCCATCCAGGTCAATCGTGTGAGGTTTCAACTCAGCATCCTGATACGTTAAACCAACGGCTTCGGGGCGGTAAACTGTGTCGCGCAGATCGGGGATCGATAGGCAACCTTCCTCGAACCCGTCTTCCTCCTCGCTCTCCCATGCAATCTCGGGATTGACGAACACCATCGGCTGATCAGGCATCGTGTCGGGATCAATCTCGTCGCGCTCGAAGATGCCCGACAAGTCGACGACGAACAGCCGCTCGCGCCGTCCAACTTGAGGCGCCGCCAAGCCGATGCCGTCGGCGTGGTGCATCGTCTCGATCATGTCGGCGATCAGAGCCGTCAGTTCGGGCGTTACCTCTTCGACAGGCGTCGTCTCTTCGCGCAGGATAGGCGCGCCAAAAGTGTGAATGGGCAAAATCATCGTTCGCGCAGGTAGTCTTCCAGAATGACGCACGCAGCGGCGGCGTCGACGATCCCCTTATCACGCCTGACGCGGCGCGAGGCTCCAGCTTCGTGCAACCGGCTCGACGCGCCAGCCGAACTGTAGCGTTCATCGACGCGCACGATGGAAACGCCAGGCAACGCTTTTCTGAGCCGCCCCTCGAACGACCGGACGCGCTCGACGGCATGCCCCTCGGCTCCATCCGCCTCGAACGGCCAGCCCAGCGCGATCGTGGAGATGACTTCTCGGGCGTTCAGCCTCACCAACTCGGCAGTCGCCAAACCGGGCGCGAACGTGCCGAGCGGGCGCGCAAATAGACCCAGCGGATCGGCGATAGCCAACCCAGTTCTCTTAGAGCCGTAATCGACGCCGACAATTCGGGGCGCCGCGCGCAGGCTCACGCGGCGGCTTGGTCGATTGGCGCGTAGTCGGCGGCGCCTTCGGGAACGGCATAGTCCAGTTCGGACAGCGGCGTCTGGAGCACGCTCTTCAGCTTCTTGCTCGGCTTGAAGTGCGTCTTGCGCCGTGACGGAATGAAGACCGTCTCGTTCGTTTTGGGGTTGCGCGCCTTGGGCTTAGCTCGTGTCTTCTTGACCTCGAACACGCCGAAATCGCGCAGTTCGATGCGGACCTCGGGATCGGCCTGGAGCAGCAGATCGCTGATAGACGTGACGACGGCGGTGACCCACGGCTCACTCTTGTAGATGGGTTCGTCCATCAGTTCAGCAACGCGCCGCGCGACGTCTTTCTTGGTGAGCGTAGTCAAATGGTCCTCCGGGAACGGTAGATAATGGGGATAGGCGATCGCCGATTTAGTATGGCGATATCTCCAATAAACTCAACATCTTTGCCTCAGGTCAAGTGCAAAGAGGCGAAAACGCCGACCTGTACTCTCCATCTCTCCGAAAATCCACTGCCCGGCGCCTGGTCACACTTCCAAACGATACACACCCGAGACACCCGAAACACGGTTCAAACGGCGCATTACGCTTTTCAACTGCTCTAGGTCACTCACGTTGAGCGTGATCAACCCCTCGAAAAAACCTTCCTCGGAATCGACGGCAACCGACCGGATGCCCATCTTGAACGTCTTGGAAATGATATCGGTCAGATCGTTGAGCAGTCCCTGCCGGTCCTCGCCCATCACGCGCAGCCCCACGCTATAAATCGCATCCTTCTCCCTGCTCCAGGACAGCTCGACGATGCGGTCCGGCTCGCTAACGTACAGGTTGGGCGCGTTGCGGCAGCTCGCTCTGTGGATTCTGACGACGCCGTTGCGCGACGTGAAACCGAAAATCTTGTCGCCGGGGATGGGCGTGCAGCACGACGCGTACTCGGTCGCCAAGCTGTAGCCATCCTCTCCGTCGAGTACGATGCTCGGCCCCTCGTTGCGCTTGCCTGGCGACACGAACGCCTGAAACGCACGCTCTAACTCGGACGCCCCCTTTTCTCCTTCGGTTTTCTGGCCTCCCTTGAGCGTCCGGATCAGCGCGTCGACGTCGTGATGCCCTGTACCGATCTCGTAGTACATGTCCTGCGCACTGCCGAACTTGAGGGTGATGGAGTAGGCGCGCACTTCTCCCTCGACAGTCGACAGACCAGCCTTCTTGGCCCGCTTGTCCCAAATCTCTTTGCCCAGTTCGATTGCCTTTCGGCGCTTCTCGTTGGCCCACGCTCGCACCCGGCTCTGCGCCTTGTGCGTGACGACGAACTTCATCCAGTCCGGGTTGGGCGTTTGCTTCTTGCTCGTGATAATCTCGACCTGATCGCCACTCTGCAGCGTTGCCGAGAGTGGCACCATCTTGCCGTTGACCTTGGCGCCGATGCAGTGGAAACCGACCTCGGTGTGAACCTGAAACGCAAAGTCGACAGGCGTGGCGTGTAGAGGCAGCGTAATCAGATGACCCAGCGGCGTAAACGTATGGATCTCGTTGTCGTACAGGTTGAGCCGCAAATCGTCGACGAACCCTTGGGGCTGCTCGGCCTGGGGCGCTTCGAGTAGGTCGCGCACCCACCCTAGCGCCGAGTCCAGATCCGGATCGCCGCCGTTCGTATCCACCTCCTCTTTGTAGCGCCAGTGCGCTGCCACGCCGCGCTCGGCGATCTCGTGCATCCGCCGCGTCCGAATCTGCACCTCGAAGGGACGTCCGCTCGGACCGAAAACTGTCGTGTGTAAGCTTTGGTAGCCGTTGCTCTTTGGCCGCGTCACGTAGTCATGGATGCGACTCGTATTGGGCGTGTACAGGTCGGTGACGATGGAGTAAACGCTCCAGCACGCGCGCCGCTCATCCTCTCCCGGCTCAGTCTCGATGACGACGCGAATGGCGAGCAGGTCATAGATCTCGTCGAGCGTCTTGCTCTGCCGCTGCATCTTACCCCAAATCGAATAGATGTGCTTGGGTCGCCCATAAATCTCGAACGCAATACCTGCCTCGCGCAGCCGATCCTCAAACGGTTCGATGAACCGCTGCACCAGCCGCTGCCGCTCCTCGCGCGTCGCCTTGAGTTCGTTGACGATGTCGTAGTACGCGTCCGGCTCCAACGCACGCAGCGACAGGTCTTCGAGCTCGTTCTTGACCCGAAACAGCCCAAAGCGGTGGGCCAGCGGTGCGTACAGATCAAGCGTCTCACGGGCGATCTTCTGCTGCTTTCCCTCGCGCAGCGCCTCGAGCGTCCGCATGTTGTGCAATCGGTCGGCAAACTTGACCAGGATCACCCGCACGTCGCTCGCCATCGACAGGACTAGCTTGCGCACGTTCTCTGCATTCCCGACGCTCCGGCTCTCGAACACGCCGCTGATCTTCGTCAGCCCGTCGACCAGAGAGCGCATCGTCGCCCCAAACTCGCTCCGAATCACGTCCAGGTCGACCTCGGTGTCCTCGACCACGTCGTGCAGCAGCGCCGCCGCTACGCTCGTACTATCGAGCGGAATCTCCTCGACCAGAATCGTCGCCACGTCCAGCGGATGCACGATATACGGCTCGCCCGACGCCCGCTTGTCGTTGCGATGCGCCCACCGCGCCAGCCGAAACGCCTTCTCGACCAAAGGCCGATCGAAGCCTTTGAGGTTCTTCTCGCACGCCGCGAACAGCCGGTCCACGCGCGATTGCACGCGCGGGTCGCTGATGTGGAGATCGTCGGCTTCGGTGTACGGCATGCTCATCGAAGCGTAACGCTACCCCGGCGAGGCGGCTCCCTTTACTCGTCTTCCAGTCCAGATACGCGCTCTCGATTGAGCCGCTCGTACACAGAGCGCATCCGAGCGAGGTAAGCTGGAATGCGCGGGTACACATCCATCGCCACCTGCTCGCTGTACAGATGCGAGAGCAGATCTCGGTCGTTCAGCATATCGATCCAGGCCTGCTCGTCGTCTAGCCAGTGCTCGGCATATGCGCGTTTCAACACGGCGCGCGGATTTCTAGCGTCGAAGATGCCGCCGTACTCAAGCAGCCGTTTGAGCGCTTTCCAGAACAGTTCGATGGTAAACTCGAACCGCTGCACCGTTCCGTCGATCACGATGTCGCTAACGGAGACGTCCAGTTGCGTGGCCTCTGCCAACCGATCCAGCGCGCGGCCCAGATCCTCGAAAATGTCGCGCACGTTTTCAGCGTTCATAGAGCGTCACCCCATGCTGTTCTATGCGGTGGAGAAACTTGCCTTGCGCTTTGTCTAGCCGGACTAGGTCAATCATCAGCAACGTCGGCGCCTTCTCGACAACCTCCTCCATATCAAACCACTGCCGGCTATCCATCCCCGGTGCCTGGACAGCCAGGTCGATGTCCGAGCGCTCTTGATTGTCGCCACGTGCTCGTGAGCCGAACAGCACAATGCGCTCAACCGATTCGAACTGCGAGATGCGTTCGACCAAGTAGTCGAAGACGGGGTGTCGAGCTTCCATGGCCAGATCAACGCACTGATCAGAACACGGCTCCGCACCAGTGAACGCTCATCCCGTAACCGACGAAGGCGCCCCAGCCGAAACCAGAGCGCCTTCGCGCGGGGTGAGCGTTTGACGGCTCGGGTATTAGGCCTTCTGCGAGCTGCTCGTATCGGCGCCACCCTTGTCACCAGCTTCCGGATTGCTCGCCTGTCCACCGGCGGTCTCCTCGGGAGCCGTCAGCGGGGTGCCGGGCGCCTGAGCCGACACTTCCGACGTCTGCTCAGGAGCAGCCGAGTCTTCGTGGTTCTCGGGCGACGGGACGGCTTCGTTCGCAGGCTCAGCGGCGGGCGCTGCTGTGGCCTTCTTGTCAGCTGCGGGCTTTGGCGTGCTGCTCGCATCGCTGCTTGAGGAGCCACTGCTGCGACGGGTGCGACGCGTACGGCGCGTGCTCGTCGTGGTCTGCTCACCCGTGTCGTTGAAGTCGACCAGTTCGATGATCGCCATCTCGGCACCGTCGCCGACGCGCTGGCCGAGCTTGACGATGCGCGTGTAGCCGCCGGGGCGGGTCGCGATTTTGCCTGCGATTACGCCGTAGAGTTCCTTGACCGACTCCTTGTCCTGCAAGTGGCGGAAGACCTGGCGGCGGTTGTGCGTCGTGTCGACTTTGCCGCGGGTCAGGATCGGCTCAACGTACATGCGCAGCGCTTTGGCTTTGGTGTGCGTCGTCTTGATGCGTTTGTGCGCGATCAGCGCGTTCGAGAGCGCGGCCATCGTAGCCTTGCGGTGCGACGCGGTGCGGTTGAGCTTGAAGCCCTTTTTCTGGTGTCTCATGGTGTTGGAAATATGAGCAGACGCGCCGTATTAGGTACGCGTCTGCCGGTTGGAACGGCTCGGGTTTAAACGCCCGCTCCCATGTACTTGTCGACGTCCATGCCGAAGAACAGGCCGCGATCCTCGAGCACTTCGATCAGCTCTTGGAGCGACTTGCGGCCGAAGTTGCGGAACTTGAGCATCTCGCTCTCTTCGCGGCGCACCAAGTCGATGATCGTCTTGATGTTGGCTGCTTTCAAGCAGTTGTGCGCGCGGACCGAAAGATCGAGTTCGTCAACCGACTGCGAAAGCAGTTCGCGGACGCGCTGCACTTCGGCGTCAACCTCTTGCTCCTCTTCGACGGGAGCAGGCTCGGCGTCCATGTGGATGAACATGTTGACGTGATCGCGCAAAAGAGCGGCGGCCTGGGCCAGCGCATCTTCGGGAGCGACCGAGCCGTCCGTCGTCACTTCAAAGACGAGCTTCTCGAAGTCGATTTTGTCGCCGACACGCGTCTGCGTGATCGTGTAGCGCGCATTCTCGATCGGCGTAAAGATCGAGTCGATAGCGATAACGCCAATGGGATCGTCGGCGCGCTTGTTCTCTTCGGACGGCACGTAGCCACGGCCTTCGCCCATGCGCAGCTCGGCGACGATCTCGGCGTCTTCGGCCAGCGTCGCGATGTGGTGCTCGGGGTTGAGGATCTCGTAGTCGTTCGTCGCCTCGGCGATGTCGGCTGCGGTCCACGTGCCCGGTCCGCGGAGGACGAGGCTGATGTTGCCGTCGCCCAGTTCGCGGCTGCGCGTGCGGACGCCTTTGAGGTTCAGGATAATGTCCGTCACGTCCTCGGTCACGCCGGGGATGGTCGAGAACTCCTGCTGCACGCCGTCGATCTTGATCGCGGTCACGGCAACTCCCGTCAGCGACGAGAGCAGCACGCGGCGGAGCGAGTTAGCAATAGTGACGCCGTAGCCGCGCTCGAGCGGCTGGATGACGAAGCGTCCGTAGGTTTCCGAAACCTCTTCGACGACGACGCCGTCGGGCATCTGAAAGGAAGTATGCGTCATGCTCGTTGGTCTGTTTTACTAGTGAATGAAGTAGGTGATGTGGCAGACAAGCGCCCGCCTCAGCGCTTACTTCGAGTACAACTCGACGATGAGCTGCTCGCGGATATTCTCCGGGATGTCTTCGCGCGACGGCTGGCTCAGGAATTTGCCGCTCAGGCTACCCTTCTCGGTTTCGATCCAGTTATACCGGCGGTTGCCACGAGCGGCGGCGTCTGCAAAGACCGGCGAGTTGACACTGCGCGGACGAACCGACACGACGTCGCCGTCTTTAAGCTGCGCCGACGGGATGTCAAGCACGTGATCGTTGACCATGATGTGTCCGTGCGTGACGAGCTGGCGTGCCTGGCGGCGCGTGCCACCGAAGCCCATGCGGAAGACGACGTTGTCCAGCCGCGATTCGAGCAGTTTGAGCAAGTTCTCACCCGTCACACCTTTGAGGCGCGATGCCTTCTCGAACAGGTTGCGGAATTGCTTTTCGAGCAGTCCGTACGTGTACTTGGCCTTCTGCTTTTCTTTGAGCTGCATCGCATACTCGCTCTCCTTCTGGCGACGGCCACGGCCGTGCTGTCCGGGGCGATACGGTTTGCGCTCGAGTGATTTGGAAGGTCCGAAGATCGGTTCGCCGAAGCGCCGCGCGATTTTCTGTTTGGGTCCGCGATAACGGGCCATAGCTAGATCAGGTCTAGGTGTGAGTGTAGACTGTGCGCACGCGCCCCACCGTCCGTTCGGACAGATCGTCGCCTGCGCAGCCGGGTTTTAGAGCCACATCCCGCATCACGGGACTGCGACCGCAACGTCCGTTTAGACGCGGCGGCGCTTGGGCGACCGGCAACCGTTGTGAGGGATCGGCGTGATGTCGCGAATCGTCGCAACGTCGAGGCCGACCGTCGTCAAGGCGCGGATGGCGCTCTCGCGACCCGAACCCGGACCCTTGACGTACACATCGACGCGGCGCAAGCCCAGGTCGTGTGCTTCTTTCGCCGCCTCTGCCGATGCCACCTGAGCGGCATACGGCGTGTTCTTGCGGCTTCCCTTGAAGCCCATCTTGCCCGACGAGGACCACGAGATCGTGTTGCCGTACTGGTCGGTGATCGTGATCATCACGTTGTTGAACGTCGCCCGGATGTGGACGATGCCGTTCGACTCGACGATGACGTTCTTCTTGCGGACCTGACGGCCACGGTTTCCACCGCGCGCTGGTGCGCCTCCACGTCGTTGCTGCTGCTTTGCCATATAAATAGTGCGGGTCTATCCCGCCAAATAGATTACTTGCGGGGTGCCTTCTTCTTACCAGCGACGGTGCGCTTGCGGCCCTTGCGGGTACGCGCGTTCGTCTTGGTGCGCTGACCACGAACCGGCAGACCGCGACGGTGACGCAGGCCACGGTAGCAGCCGATGTCCATCAGACGTTTGATGTTGAGCTGGACTTCGGTGCGAAGCGCGCCCTCGACGACGTACTCGTCTTCGATCAGGCTGCGCAGCTGGCGCGTCTGATCTTCGGTCCAGTTATCGGGCAGCTCATTCGGGTCGATGTCGAGCCGGTTGAGGATCATCTGCGCGCGGGCGCGTCCGATGCCAAAAATGTCGGTGAGGGCGATTTCGCCGCGCTTGCGACCACGAAGGTCGACTCCTGCGATACGAGGCATAGAGGTGTGTTGGCTTGACGGTTGGGGCCTGCGTGGAGACAAATCTCGGCGGCAGAACATCAGAGAGCGGACCGTGTCAGGTATCCACTCCCGCGAGAGAGGCCTCATCGAGACCCGGCTCGGTTACCCCTGACGCTGTTTGTGCTTGGGGTTCTTCTTGTTGATGATGTAGACGCGACCACGGCGGCGGACCACCTTGTCGTCGGCACTACGCTTCTTGACGCTGGAACGGACTTTCATAGCTGTGTTGTAATAGGCGCCGTACGGAATCGGCTTTCGCAAAGAGAGCCAAGTATGACGCGAGGTACTGAATTAGGGTTCTTCTACACCAACTCTTCGCTCATCTGCTGCGCAAACGCAGGCGGACGAACGTCATGGATGTAGTCAAAAGTGGTGAGCACGATGGGATCGCCTTTCTGGACGGCGACCATGTGTTCGTAGTGAGCGGCGGGCTTACGGTCCGCCGTGCGGACGGTCCACTTGTCGGCGTCCGTCGTGGTCTCGCCCGTTCCCAAGCCGATCATAGGCTCGATGCAGATCGTGACGCCCTGCTTGAGTTTTGCGCCGGACTTGGCCTTACCAAAGTTGGGCACCTGAGGCGCTTCGTGCAATTCGGTACCGATGCCATGCCCAACTAGGTCTTCGACAACGCCATATCCTCGCGACTTGCAGTAGGTCTCGACCGCGTGGCTGATGGCACCAACGCGCTGCTTGTGGCGCGCCTGATCGACGCCCAGGTGGAGCGCTTCATAAGTCGTCCGCATCAGATCGCGCACTTCCTGCGAAAGATTACCGACGCCGAATGTATACCCGCTGTCGCCGCACCAGCCGTCGAGCCGGACGCCGATGTCGATGGTCACGATGTCGCCGTCTTGCAAGGCGTAGTCCGTTGGAAAACCATGGACCACCACATCGTTGACGCTCGCGCAGACCGTCCCGGGGAACGGACCGCCACCCCACCCCGGATCGTGGCCTTTGAAGAGAGAACTCGCCCCTGCCTCCCGAATGTACGAGTCAGCGATTCGGTCAAGTTCGAGCAGCGTCACGCCTTCACCGACATGCCGGGCCACTTCGCCCAGCGTGCGCGACACTAGGTCGGCACTTCGGCGGAGAAAGGCAATGTCGCGTTCACTCTTGATCTTCATCAGGCTACGCGTCGTCCTTTGACCTTCCCGGTCTTCATGAAGCCGTCGTAGTGACGCATCAACAAATGACTCTCGATCTGCTGCAAAGTGTCGAGTGTCACGCCTACGAGGATGAGCAGACTCGTACCACCGAAAAAGAGGGCGAAGCTGGGCGTTACTCCTGCCGCAATCGCGAATGTGGGCAGAATGGCAACGAAGCCCAGGAAGATTGAGCCCGGTAATGTGATCCGCGTCAAGATGTTGTCGATGAACTCGCTCGTCTGCTTACCCGGACGCACACCCGGAACGAAGCCACCCTGCCGCTTCATCGTGTCCGCCATCTCCTTGGGGTTGACCGCGATAGCCGTGTAGAAGTACGTAAAGAACACGCAGACGACAAACAGGAAGAGTGCATTCCACCAACTGCTCGGATCGACGAAGACGCCGGAAACCGCCTGAATGCCTTCGCTGTCCGGGAAGAACGAACCCAGCGTTGCCGGGATAAACATGATTGACTGCGCGAAGATGATCGGCATAACGCCCGCCGCGTTGATGCGGAGCGGCAGATACTGTGTGGGCCCACCACCATACTGACGGCGACCGACGATCCGCTTGGCGTATTGAACCGGAATCCGCCGGGTACCTTGGGTGACGAGCACGACAAAGAGCGTAATCGTAAAGAGCGCAGCCAACTCGAAGATCAAGATGATGAAGTTGTCCTTCAACTCGAACTCGTTGTATAGCGCAGTCGGCAAGCCCACAATGATCGAGATCATGATGATCAGCGAGATACCATTGCCGATTCCATCCTCGGTGATACGCTCTCCGAGCCACATGACGAAGACCGTACCAGCCGTCAAGACGATAACGGTTGTAATCGTGAACGCCCACGTCGGGATGACGATGGCATCACCGACGGTAAATTGCAAGTTGACGACGTACCCAGCCGACTGGATCACGGTGATCAGAATCGTCCCATACCGTGTTAGCTGGGTAATCTTACGCCGTCCGTCTTCGCCTTCGCGTTGAAGCTTCTGGAAGTAAGGCATCACCGCGCCCAAGAGCTGAATGATGATCGACGCCGTGATGTAAGGCATGATGCCCAGCGCGAAAATCGCCGCCCGGCTGAACGCGCCGCCCACGAACAAGTCGAGGAAACCGAACAGGTCAGTGGGCGCACTGCTTGTCTGCGCGGCTGCCAGCACGATCGGATCGATGCCCGGCAGCGGGATGTACGCGCCGATGCGGTAAACAACGAGCAGAAGAAGCGTGTAGAAAATGCGATCGCGCAGTTCTTCAATCTTGAAGATGTTGCGCATGCTGTCAGCAAAGCCGGGCATTACCGAGGGGCTTTAAGCGAAGGGTACGGCGTCGAGTGTAGGATCGGTCAGTCGAGTATGGTCGCTGTTCCGCCAGCGGCTTCAATCTGCTGACGCGCCGAAGCGCTGAACCCGTGAGCGTGGACTGTTAGTCCAGAGGGAGCATCACCGCTTCCCAAGACTTTGACAAGTTCGCCTTTGCGGACAACGCTAACGGAAGCCAGGATCGCAGGCGTGATGGCGGTGCCGCTCTCAATCCGCCCTTCTTCGATAAGCGACGCGATGCGCGACAAGTTGACGGCGCGATAGGCTTTGCGGAACGGGTTCTTGAATCCGAATTTGGGCACACGTCGCTGAAGAGGCATCTGGCCGCCTTCGAACCAGACGGGAGCGCCGCCACCCGAGCGGGCTTTCTGACCCTTGTTACCCTTAGTGGACGAGTGACCACCGTATCCCGAGCCAACACCGCGACCAATGCGTTTGCGTTTTTTGGTGGCGCCTTGTGCGGGCGTGAGGTTGTGCAGTTTCATAATTATGGGGTGCTAAAACGCCGCCGTGCACTGGGCAAGGCGACTCGCGTTGAAAATGACAGATGCCGAGACGGATAAGTTACCGCATCGGCATCTGAACAGAGTGCTCGGATGAGCGAGGTTTTGACCAAGTCCCTTCGAGGTGAGACTTAGATCAAGCTGAGACTTCCTCGACGGTGATCAGGTGCTGAACCTTATGAACCATGCCTCGGATCGTCGGCGAATCGTGATGCTCGACGGCCTGGTGTAGTTTGCGCAGGCCGAGGGCTTCAATTACACGCTTCTGCGTGGCAGGTCGGCGGATGGCGCTGCGCACCTGGGTGATTCTGAGCTTCATAGCTAGTAGAGATTTACGTTGGCTGCGGTTTCGAATGAACCGCTGACTTCAGCCGTTGAACACGCGCTTGAGCGAGACACCGCGGCGACGTGCCGTTTCGATGGGGTCTTCCAAGTTGCCTAAGGCCTCCATGGCAGCAGCAACCTGGTTGTGCGGATTACTCGATCCAAGCGACTTGCTCAGTACGTCGGTGATACCAGCACATTCGAGAACCGCGCGGACGCCGCCGCCCGCGATAACACCCGTACCAGCTGTTGCAGGCTTGAGTAGAACTTTGCCCGCCCCCTGACGACCGACGATGCGGTGCGGGATCGTGCCGCGCTTGATCGGGACGCGAATCATGTTCTTCTTCGCGTCGTCATTGCCTTTTGCAATAGCATCGGCAACTTCGTTCGCTTTGCCTAGTCCGGCTCCCACACGTCCGTTTCCGTCACCTACGACGACGACGGCGTTGAACGAGAAGCGGCGACCACCTTTGACAACCTTGCTGACTCGGTTGATGGTGACGAGCTTTTCGATGAGATCGGTTTGGTTCGCGTTGTCGTTGTTGTCGCGGCGGTTTCCTCTTTGGCGTGCCATGTTCGATAGGGTCTATGCTTAAAACTGGAGGCCGCCCGAACGGGCACCTTCGGCGACCGCTTTGACGCGGCCATGGTAACGGTAACCGTTGCGGTCGAAAACGACCCTCGTGACACCCGCTTCTTTGGCGCGCTCAGCAAGCGTCTCGCCGACCTGCTTGCCCGAGTCGACAGGAACCGCTTCAGAGCCTTTGCTAGAAGCGGAGGCCAGAGTGGTGCCACTCGCATCGTCGATGAGTTGGGCGTAAATAGCCGTGTTCGAACGATAAACGGACAGGCGCGGACGCTCGGCGGTACCGCTGATTTTGCCGCGGATGCGGCGTCGCACGCGCTGGCGACGGAGAGCTTGTTTGTTCTTGGGCATCGGAGTGCAGGTTGCGCGGTGAGGATGTTGCCCCACCGCCTGGGACCTGGAATGGAGTTAGGGTTATCGACCGGCAGTTTTGCCAGCCTTGCGGCGCACGAACTCGTCCGTGTAGCGAACACCTTTGCCCTTGTACGGCTCGGGCGGACGCAGACCGCGAATCTTGGCAGCGACCTGACCGACCATCTGCTTGTCGGCACCGGCGACGGTGATCCGGGTGTTCTGACCACGAGCGGCAGCGACGGTCATGTCGATTCCGGGAGGCGCCATAAAGTAGATCGGGTGCGAGAAGCCCAGACCGAGTTCGAGCACGTCGCCCTTCATCTCGGCCCTGTACCCGACGCCGATCAGTTCGAGCGAGCGCGAGTAGCCTTCGCTGACGCCCTGCACCATGTTGGCTATGAGCGAGCGGTACAGGCCGTGCAGCGCGCGGTGACGCTTCTGCTCGGTTGGACGCTGAACTTCGAGCGTTCCGTCCTCGACCGATACCGAGAGGTCCGGGTCGATGGCCTGGTGCAGCTCGCCTTTTGGTCCTTTAACCGTGACGAGCGTGCCGTTTACATCCACCGATACACCCTTAGGCAGTTCGATGGGCAGTTTTCCAATACGAGACATAACGACCGGTTTATTCTACGATGGCGAGTACTTCGCCTCCGATGTGAGCATTGCGCGCTTCCTTGTCGGTCATCACGCCGCGAGAAGTCGATACGAGAGCGATGCCCAGGCCATTCTTGACGCGCGGAAGATTGTCGGCCGACACGTACTGGCGCAGGCCGGGCCGCGAGACGCGCTTGAGGAGCTGGATGACCGGCTCGCCCGACTTCTGATACTTCAGGTAGACGCGGAGCAGACCCTGCTTACCATCGTCGACGTTGAGGTAGCGCTTGACGTAGCCCTTCTCGAGAAGGATCTGTGTCATCGCGCGCTTGAGCTTGCTGGCGGGGATGTCGACGTGCTTGTGCTGCGCCTTCTGGGCGTTGCGGATGCGCGTCAGGTAATCCGAGACCGGATCGGAGACTGCACTCATTGATGAGCTTGGATTCATGAGTCGGTTCGCCTAACCCAACCGAGGGCGCAGCGCCTGACTCCTTGATAAGAGGGGTGAGCCGAGAGTCGATCATCAATCCAGAGTAGACCAATAAAGACCCAAACGGGTCACCAGGAGGATTTGCGGATGCCAGGAATCTGGCCGTTGAGCGCCATCTTGCGGAAGATCACGCGGCACATGCCGAACTGACGCAGGTAGCCGCGCGGGCGACCCGTCAGGTTGCAGCGGTTGCGCAGACGAACCGGCGAGGCATTGCGCGGCAGGCGCTGGAGACCTTCGTAGTCACCGGCTTCCTTGAGCGCCTTGCGACGCTCGGCATATTTGGCAACCGTCGCGCGGCGCTTGCGCTCGCGGGCGAGCATAGACTTCTTAGCCATATCGGTAAGTGGAGTTAAACGGTTGCTTCTTCGCCGCGGCGGATGAACGGCATGCCCATCAGACGGAGCAGCGCCAGGGCTTCTTCGTCGTTCTTAGCCGTCGTCACGAACGAGACGTCCATACCCGAGATGCGGTCCGTCTTGTCGACGTCGATTTCGGGAAAGATGATCTGCTCCTTGACGCCGAGCGTGTAGTTTCCACGACCGTCAAACGACTTGTCGGGGATGCCGCGGAAGTCACGGACGCGGGGCAACGCGAGCGTCACCAGGCGGTCCATGAAATCGTACATGCGGTCGCCGCGCAGCGTCACATGGACGCCGATCGGCATGCCTTCGCGCAGTTTGAAGTTCGAGACGCTCTTGCGGGCGACCGAGACGACCGGCTGCTGGCCCGTGATCTTGCGAAACTCCTCGACGGCGTCGTCGACGACCTTCTTGTTCTGCGTCGCTTCGCCCAGACCCTTGTTGATCGAGATCTTGACGAGCTTGGGTACCTGCATCACGTTGTCGTATCCAAACTGCTCGCGCAGCGCGGGGACAACCTCTTCGAGGTACTTGGTTTTGAATCGAGACGTGTAGTCCATAATCGGTTTCCTTTGCTCGGCTAACGGCCGCCGCAGTCAAAGAGTAAGTTTAAGAGGCACAAGCAGTTCCGCCCGCCGCTGGGCTTCACTGCGTCTTTGGATGTGCCCCCAATGAAAGAGATCAGTCGAGGTCTTCGCCGGTCGTCTTGGCATAGCGTTTCCAGCTACCGCGTCCCGACTGGTTTTCGACCCACTTGCGGCCGACGCGGGTCGCCTTTCCGTTGCCGTCGAGCGGCAGCACGTTCGAGACGTGGATCGGAAACTCGCGCTCGACGCGTCCACCCTGCTGGTTCTGCTGATTGGGCTTGGTGTGGCGAATGCGCATGTTGACGCCTTCAATCAGAACGCGGTCGTTCTTGGCGTAGACGCGCATGACGCGTCCGGTCAGACCCTTGTCGTTGCCCGAGAGCACTTCGACCTGGTCGCCGCGCTTGACGTGCAGCTTCTTCTGCTTGTTTTTTGTACGTGGCATAGTCGTGTCGATTAGAGTACTTCTGGGGCGAGCGAGACGATGCGCATGTACTGACGCTCACGCAGTTCGCGGGCGACGGGACCGAAGATGCGGGTTCCGCGCGGCTCGCCTGCGTCGTTGAGCAGGACGGCGGCGTTCTCGTCGAAGCGGATGTAGCTACCGTCGGTGCGACGACGCTCTTTCTTGACACGGACGATGACGGCCTTGTGGACGGTGCCTTTCTTGACGTTGCCGCCCGGAATGGCCGACTTGACCGAAACGACGATCACATCGCCGAGCGTAGCGTAGCGGCGGCCCGAGCCTCCGAGCACACGGATGCACTGCACCTCTTTGGCTCCGCTGTTGTCGGCTACGGCCAGACGCGATTCTTGCTGAATCATGGTAGGATGCTGTTAGAGGTGAGGATTACTTGGCGCGTTCGAGAATCTCGACCAGGCGCCAGCGCTTGTTCTTCGAGAGCGGACGGGTCTCCATGATCCGGACCGTGTCGCCTTCTCCGGCGTCGTTGGTCTCGTCGTGGGCCATCAGCTTGCTCGTCTTCTTGATGAACTTACCGTAGATGGGGTGCTTCACCTGCCGCTCAATGCTGACGGTGATGCTCTTGTTCATCTTGCTAGAGGTGACCAGGCCGATGCGCTCTTTGCGCGCGTTACGAGTGGTCTCGGCTGCTTCTGCAGCGCCGTCGGTTTCTTTGGTTTCCATAGTCGTGTGGGCTTGGTGAGCCGTGAGTCCGAAGTCGCCTGAGCGACACCTCACCAACTACCCATTTGGTTTGTTAGGCAGCTTTTTTCTCGGTGAGCACCGTCTGCAGACGGGCGATCAACCGGCGCTTGGTGCGCATCTGCATCGGGTTGTCGATGCGGGCGATGGCATTCTGAAAGCGCAGGTTGGACAGTTCGGTCGTTTCCGTCTGAATCTGCTCCTGAATCTGGTCGACCGAGAGGTCGCGGATTTCGATTGCGGTCATTGTCGTTGGGGTCTACTTGTCGTCGATTACTTGGCGACGCGGACGGGGCCGACGGGCGCGACGTAGTCGGGACGCGTGACCATTTTGGTCTTAATCGGCAGCTTGGCCTGGGCGAGCTTCATCGACTCGTATGCTAGCTCCTGTCCGATTCCACCTCCGATCTCGAAGAGCACACGTCCGGGGCGGACGACGGCTACCCAATACTCGGGCGAGCCTTTACCGCCACCCATTCGGGTTTCGGCAGCTTTCTTGGTGACGGGGCGATCCGGGAAGATGCGAATCCACACCTTGCCGACACGCTTCATCCGGCGCGTCATCGTGATACGCGACGCTTCGATCTGACGGCTCGTGATGCGGCCCGGCTCCAAGGCCTTGAGACCGAAGTCGCCGAAGTCGATGGAGATACCGCGCTGTGCAAGTCCCGTGTTGCGTCCTTTCTGGACGCGACGGAACTTGGTCCGTTTGGGCATCAGCATAATTCTAGGGGTCTATTCCGAGCAACGCCCGGTGATGTTCTAAAGTCAGTCGAGTTATCGGCGTCCGCCACGGCTCGCGCCGCCGCCTCCACCTGCACCGCCGCCCGATCCACCGCGTCCGCCACGGCCACCGGCTCCGCCGCCACGTCCGCCGCGATCACCACGGCCACGACCGCGATCCTTGCGGTCATCGTCGCCGCGTCCACCACGACGGCGCTCGGGAACGGGCTGCTGCATCTGGTAGCGCTGAGCCTGGACGTTCGGGTTGAGTTCGGGCTTGCCGATGACTTCGCCGCGCGAGATCCAGACTTTGACGCCGCACGTTCCATAGATCGTGAACGCCGTAGCCTCGGCATAGTCGATGTCGTTGCGAATCGTGTGGAGCGGCACGCTGCCTTCGAGGTACTGCTCGGTCCGGCCCATCTCGGCACCGCCCAGGCGTCCGCCCAGTTTGATGCGGATACCGCTGGCACCCATCCGCATCGCAGCCTGGATCGCCTGCTTCATCGCCCGGCGGAACGACACGCGGCCTTCCAACTGCTGTGCGATGTTCTGAGCGACGAGGCTCGCGTCCATCTCGGGACGCTTGATCTCCGAGATGTTGATCTGGATGTCCTTGTCGGTCAGCTGCTTGATTTCGCCGCGCAGCTTCTCGACTTCCGTCCCGCCCCTACCGATGATGATACCGGGACGCGAGGTGTGCAACGTCAGAATGACACGGCTAGGCGTGCGCTCGATGACGACGCGGGCCAGACCAGCGCGCTTCAAGCGAGCGGTCAGGTATCGGCGGATCTTGTCGTCTTCGACCAACTTCTCGGCCATGTCCTTCTCGGCATACCAGCTGGAATCCCAGCCCCGGATGATACCCAGGCGAAAGCCGATCGGATTTGTTTTCTGTCCCATAGTCTTTAGGCTTCTTCGGTGGCGTAGTCGGGGGCCGAGACGACGACCGTGATGTGCGACGTCTTCTTCTGGATCGGGTGGGCGCGGCCACGCGGGGCCGGCTGAAACCGTTTGAAGACCGGACCTTCGTCGATCATGATCTCAGAGATCACGATGTCCTCTTCGCCGACGCGCTCATCGGGGTTCTGGTCCATCAGGTTGTGGTAGGCGGACGTGATCGTCGCCTTGATCGGCATAGTCGCGGCGTGCGGCAGAAAGTCGAGGATGCTCAGGGCTTCCGGTACTCCTTTGCCACGCACGAGGTTGGCCACGGTGCGCATCTTGAGCGCGCTTCCACGGGCGCCTTTACGGACGGCTTTGGCTTGCATAGTGCTGAGGTGTTGTCGGGGCATAGACCCGCAGAGGAGAGATTATCGGCGGCCGCGCTTGTCCTTCTTGTCGCCAGCGTGGCCACGGAAGTTGCGCGTCGGCGAGAACTCGCCCAGCTTGTGACCGACCATGTTCTCGGTCACGTAGACCGGAACGAACGACTTGCCGTTGTGGACCGCGAACGTGTGGCTGACGAACTCGGGCGTGATGACCGAGCCTCTGCTCCACGTCTTGATGACTTTCTTACTGGAGGTCTCGTTGAGTTCGTCCACCTTCTTCTGAAGCTTGAAGTGAACGAACGGACCTTTTTTGAGCGAGCGTGCCATATCGGATTATCCTTTCTTCGTCTTGCGACGGCGAACGATGTATTTGTTCGATGCCTTGTTCTTCTTGCGCGTTTTGAAGCCCTTCGCCATGACGCCGGTCGGCGACTTGGGATGGCCGCCGGACGCCTTGCCTTCGCCACCACCCATCGGGTGATCGACCGGGTTCATCGCGACGCCGCGCGTCTTGGGACGGATGCCGCGCCAGCGGTTACGACCGGCCTTGCCCTGGTCGATGTTCATGTGGTCCGGGTTCGACGTGGTGCCGATGGTCGCCATGCAGATGACGGGCACGAGCCGAACTTCCTTGCTTGGCAGCTGCAGCGAGGCATACTTGCCCTCGCGCGCCGTCAACTGAGCATAGGTACCAGCCGAGCGCGCCATCTGAGCACCTTTGCCCGGTTTCATCTCGACGCAGTGGACGTACGAGCCCAGAGGGATTTTCGATAGCGGCAGGCAGTTACCTGCTTCGGGTGCCGAATCGGGTCCGCTGACGATCGTCTGGCCGACAGAGACTTCGTTGGGCGCAATAATGTAGCGCTTTTCGCCGTCAACGTAATTCAAGAGCGCGATGCGAGCCGACCGGTTCGGATCGTACTCAATGGCAGCGACACGGGCCGGAATGCCGATCTTGTCGCGCTTGAAGTCGATGATGCGATACCGACGCTTGTGTCCACCGCCCTGGTGGCGCGTCGTGATGCGGCCGTTGTTGTTGCGACCGCCGTGTCGTTTGACCGGAGCGAGCAGGCTCTTCTCGGGCTTCGACTTGGTGATCTCATCGAACGTCGCGACTGAGCGCTGACGCTGGCCGGGAGTGTTCGGTTTGAGTTGGCGAATAGCCATGATCGTGGAGTTGTGGGCTTACGTGCTGTCTCTGGCTGACCGATCGGTCGATGCGCGCGACGGCTTTGCGCCCGGTGGGATATAGGGGAGTCTAGGTCGGCTTAGACGGCTTCGAAGAAGTCGATCTGCGGGCTACCGGGCTTGAGAGTGACGATGGCCTTCTTGATGAATGCCTTGCGTCCTTCCTGCACACCGCGGCGCGTCATCTGACGCTTGCGCTTGCCGCGCACGACCATCGTCCGCACTTCCTTGACGTTCACGTCGGGATAGCGAGCTTCGATGGCCTTGCGGATCTCGATCTTGTTCGCTTCGCGCACCACCTGGAAGGCGTAATGACCGTGCTCCATCTGAGCGGTCAGCTTCTCGGTGACGAGCGGGCGGATGAGGATTTGCTTGTTCATGTCTCTATTCGGATGCGTCAGGCCTTGGCGCCCGGATCAACGGAAGGATCAACGTTTTCGGCGGCTGCGATGGCTTCGATGCCCGTGTCCGACGCGATGATCGGGGCAGCGACTTCAGCCGTGTCGATGACCGGATCGGCTGCAACGACGGGAGCTTCGGTCTTCGTTTTGATGACGGGCATCGCCTCGGCGACCTGTACGCCATCATCCGACTTGACCTCTTTGGCTCCTTCGAAGCGAGCGTCCAGCGATGCCAGCGCGCCTTCCAAGAAGACAAGCGTCGTCGCCTGCATCACGTCGAGCGTCGACAGCGAGGCCGCCGTCTGAACGTGAACCTTGGGCAGGTTGCGGATGCTGAGCAGCAGTGTACGGTCGGTCGTATCCGTCACGAAGACGGTGCGTCCGGTCAGACCGAGCGTGCCGACGAGCAAGTTGATGTCGCGCGTCTTGGGCGCGTCCATCGCGATGGCGTCGACGATGCGAATGGCGCCTTCTTGGGCTTTGTACGCCAGAGCCGAACGCGTGGCCAGCTGCTTGGTCTTACGGTTGACGCTCTGCGTATAGTTACGCGGACGCGGTCCGAAGATCGTGCCACCGCCCCTACGGATGGGGCTTTTGGCCGAGCCTGCGCGTGAGCCGCCCGTTCCTTTCTGGCGGTACAGCTTGCGGGTCGAGTGGCTGTTCTCGCCGCGGTCCTTGACCTTGTGCGTACCCTGGCGCGCATTGGCCTGGGTCGCTTTCACGTCGAGCCAGATGACGTGATCATTCGGCGTGACGCCGAAGATCGACGCGCTGAGCGAGACCGAGCGGCCTGCTTCAGACCCGTCCTGGCGGTAAACTGGAAATTCCATGATTCTCTAGTCGTCTGTTTAGCCGCGGAGGGCCTGCTTGTGAAGCTCGACGTATCCGCCCTTCGGTCCCGGGACGGCGCCCTTGACGAGGATCAGGTTGCTGTCGGCTAGAATGCGGGCGACGACGAGGTTCTTGACCGTCACGCGGTCGTTGCCCGTGCGTCCGGCCATCTTCATGCCCTTGAACACGCGCGAAGGCGTCGAGGCCATGCCGATCGAACCGGGAGCGCGCTGGCGGTTGTGCTGACCGTGAGTCGATCCGCCAACACCTGAAAAGCCGTGCCGTTTGACGACACCCTGAAAGCCTTTGCCTTTGCTCGTGCCCGTCACGTCGATCTTCTCGCCTTCGACGAACAGATCCGTGATCGAGACCGTGCCGCCTTCTTCGGCATCGCCCGCGAAGTCGCGAAACTCGATGACCTTGCGCTTGGGCGAGGTGCCGGTGCGGGCGAAGTGGCCCTGCATCGCCTTGGTCGTGCGCCGAACGGGGCGCTCGTCGTAGGCAAGCTGAACGGCATCGTAGCCGTCGGCTCCGTCCGTTTTTTTAATTTGTGTGACCGCGTTGGGCGCGGCTTCGACGACGGTGCAAATGATGTTGCGACCCGTAGCGTCGAAGATGCTCGTCATTCCGAGCTTCTTTCCGATAATCCCGCTCATTGTAATCAATGAATCGGCCTGCTGCTGAGAGCAGACCAGATTAAGTTAAGCGTAAAGCAAAACAGAGAACAGTGGTAGACCGAAGCCTACCCCGGCGTCGTGCCGAGCCTTTTAATATAGGGGCGATCCACCGTCGTCAAAGGTCCAGGCTGTGAGCCTTGTACGAAGACGACACCTCTCTCCAGAGGCTCGACCTGTTTCGTTTACTTGATCTCGACGTCGACACCCGAAGGCAGTTCGAGCTTGAGAAGCGCATCGACGGTCGTCGAGCTGCTGGACAGGATGTCGATCAGGCGGCGGTGGGAGCGCGTTTCGAACTGCTCGCGTGCCTTCTTGTCGACGTGCGGTCCACGCAGGACGGTGACGATGTCTTTCTTGGTCGGAAGCGGGATCGGCCCGCTGACGACGGCGCCGGTCGACTTGACCGTTTTGATGATTTTCTCCGCGCTCTTGTCGATCAGCGAGTGATCGAACGATTTGAGTTTGATGCGGATGCGCTGGCTCATTGCCATGTCGGTGGGGATGTAAAGAACAGAGTGTGGTTGGGGTCGGCGCAAAAAGCCGCCGGCTGATCGGATCAACCGGCGGCTGAAAAACGCCTAACTAGTTTCAGTCGAGGATTTTGGAGACGACACCGGCGCCGACCGTGCGCCCGCCCTCGCGGATGGCGAAGCGCAGACCCTGGTGCATCGCGATCGGCGCGATCAGGTCCACCACGAACTGCGTGTTGTCGCCCGGCATCACCATCTCGACTCCTTCATTGAGCTCGATGTCGCCCGTCACGTCCGTCGTGCGGAAGTAGAACTGCGGGCGGTAGCCCTTGAAGAACGGCGTGTGACGGCCGCCCTCGTCCTTGCTCAGGATGTAGACCTCGCACTCGAACTTCTTGTGCGGCGTCACCGATCCCGGCTTCGCTACCACCATGCCCCTCTCGACCGCTTCCTTGGCGATGCCGCGCAGCAGGATGCCCGCGTTGTCGCCCGCCTGCGCGCTGTCGAGCAGCTTTCTGAACATCTCGACGCCGGTCACGGTCGACTCCATGTTCTTCTCGGCCAGGCCCACGATAGACACCGGCTCGCCGACCTTGATCTTGCCGCTCTCGACCCTACCCGTCACTACGGTGCCGCGCCCGGTGATCGAGAACACGTCCTCGATCGGCATCAGAAACGGCTTGTCGGTCTCGCGCTCGGGCGTCGGGATGTAGTCGTCGACCGACTGCATCAGGCTCAGCACGCTCTCGACCCACTTCTCCTCGCCGTTCAGAGCGCCGAGTGCGCTACCCTGGATGACCGGAAGATCGTCGCCCGGAAACTCGTAGTCGCCCAGGAGCTCGCGCACTTCCATCTCGACGAGCTCCAAGAGCTCCTCGTCGTCGACCAGGTCGACCTTGTTCATGAACACCACCACGTAGGGCACGCCCACCTGGCGGGCCAAGAGGATGTGCTCGCGCGTCTGCGGCATCGGGCCGTCCGTCGCAGCCACGACGAGGATCGCGCCGTCCATCTGGGCCGCTCCGGTGACCATGTTCTTGACGTAGTCGGCGTGGCCGGGGCAGTCGACGTGGGCGTAGTGGCGCGCCTCGGTCTCGTACTCGACGTGGGCCGTCGCGATCGTGATACCCCTCTCGCGCTCCTCGGGCGCGTTGTCGATCTGGTCGAAGCTCTTGTAGGCGCCGCCGAACTTCTCGGCGAGCACCTTGGTGATGGCCGCCGTCAAAGTCGTCTTGCCGTGGTCGACGTGGCCGATCGTGCCCACGTTGACGTGGGGCTTGTTACGCTGGAAGGTTTCCTTTGCCATGGTCGTGCGGGCAGCAGATTAGATGTGAGTGACGAAGGCCTAGGCGGGCCGGGTGTGGAGAGCCGCTTCGGGGATTTGAACCCCGGACCCCTTCCTTACCATGGAAGTGCTCTACCCCTGAGCTAAAGCGGCAAAAAAACGCCCTACCCTGGCAGAGCCGAGGCAAGGCGGGGAGCGGGGGACGGGGTTCGAACCCGCGACATTCAGCTTGGAAGGCTGATGCTCTACCAACTGAGCTACCCCCGCGATGCGCCCTACGACGCATGGAAGCGCCATAGGTTGCGAGTGGGCCGGGAAGGATTCGAACCTCCGAAGACTAAGTCAGCAGATTTACAGTCTGCCCCCGTTGGCCGCTTGGGTACCGACCCGCAAGGCTGCCAATCTAGGACAGCCGAACCGCGCGACGCTAGCGAAAACCAAATGAAGCGACTGCAATCGCTTGCTGCTACCGATCGCGTGGAGCTGGTGGAGGGATTCGAACCCCCGACCTGCTGATTACAAATCAGCTGCTCTACCAACTGAGCTACACCAGCGAACGATTCAAAATACGTCTCCCCTCTCCCCCGTCAACCCACCGCGCGACGCTTTCGCAGCCATTGCACAGTCAGCCAAACCGCAGCGACGCTGAGCAAGATCGACCCGGCAACTTTGCCGTACAGCGCCAGCCACCCTTCGACCTGCGCCAAATTGTCGCCTGCCGCGTATCCGAGCGATGCCACCAGGACCGACCACGCGATCGCGCTGACTGACGAGTACAGCCATGCACGCCGCGTCGACACGTCCGAGGCTCCGGCGGCGAGCGCAACTACGCTGCGGATGCCAGGCAGAAACCGGTTACCCGCGATCACCCATCCGCCCCGCTCGTCCACCCAGCGGCGCGCCTTAGCGACCTGCTTATTCGGAATCCAACGCAGTCGATTCGGGTCGTCGATCGCGTCGCCCAACTGGTTGCCGACGGCGTAGACGGTCATGAACCCGGCGATGCCGCCCAGCGCAGCTACGGTGATTACGAGCGGGAGCGAGATCGTCGCCTCGGAACCGGCAAGCAGTCCGGCGTAGGCGATGAGCAGGTCGCCGGGGATAGGCGGCAGCACGTTTTCGCCGTACGCGATCAGGAACAGAACGGTGTACGTCCACAGAGTCGGCAAGGCGGCATACCACGCATTGAAGTCGTGGAACGCGTCGGTGGCGGCGGTGAACCACTCCACGGAGTCAGGCGCGTTGGATGAGGCAGACAGCATAGGCTGCTGCGCCCGCCTCGCTGCCGACAAAACCCAGCTTCTCGGTCGTGGTTGCTTTGATCGACACGGCGCCGATGTCCAGTTCCATGCATTCGGCCGTGCTTAGGCGCATCGCGTCGACGTGGGGACGCAGCTTGGGACGCTGCATCACGACCGTCACGTCGACGTTAGCGATAGCGTACCCCTCGACGCGAACTCGGCGGACGACTTCGCGGAGCAGTTCGCGGCTGTCAGCGCCCTTCCATTCGGCGTCGGTGTCGGGAAAGAGCAGGCCGATATCGCCCAGCGCGGCGGCTCCGAGTAACGCGTCGGAGATGGCGTGGAGGAGCACATCGGCGTCGGAGTGACCGTCGAGTCCGGTTTCATGCGGGATGGTGACGCCGCCCAGGATGAGCGGACGCCCCTCAACGAGGCGGTGGACGTCGTATCCGAATCCGATGCGCATAGTCAGTTTGTTTGGAGTGCGCCGGACGACCAGAGCGGCCATAATGCGGTGGCGAGTGTCCAGTCGTCGGGCGTGGTGATCTTGAAGTTGAAGACGCTGCCCTCGACGCGAGCGACCGTGTGGCCAGCACGTGCGGCAAGCCCAGCGTCGTCGGTTGCGGGCATATTGGGGTCGGCACGCGCGTGAGCCAAGCGGAGTACGTCAGGTCGGAACGCTTGAGGCGTCTGGATGCGGTACACGTCATCGCGATCGACCGTTTCACCGAACACGTCTCCCTCCCCCCTGCGCAACGTGTCGGCGACGGCGACGGCGGGCGAGGCGGCTCCGGTTTCGAATGCGGACGAGACGAGACGATCGATTAGATCAGGCGTCACGAATGGTCGCGCTGCGTCGTGAACCAGAACCACATGACACGCGACGTCTTGAAAAACGTCGACCATCTCTGAGACGGATGCCTGCCGCGACGCGCTTCCGCTTACGACAGTAAACAACCGATCGGATAGATAGGTAGATAGAGTGAGCTCGTATTCGGCGACACGATCGCCATCGACTGCTACGACGACGCGCTCGACGCAAGCCGAGGCGAGCAGGGCGCGCAGCGTCTGGACGAGCAGCGGCGCGTCGCCCAACATGCGGTCTTGCTTGGGCATCCCTCCCATCCGACTTCCCCTTCCGGCAGCAGGCACCAAAGCAGTAGCGGTGAACGGCGAGCGGCTCACAGGATCAACATGGCGTCGCCGTACGAGAACAGGCGATATCCCTCGCGCAGCGCGTGATCGTAGGCGCCCAAGATTACCTCGCGCGACGCGAGCGCCGAGACCAGCATCAGCAGCGTCGATTTAGGCGTGTGGAAGTTGGTCAGCAGTGCGTCGACGGCCTGAAATTCGTACGGTGGATAAATGAACGCGTCGGTCCATCCGGCTCCGGCCTTTATGCGTCGGCTGGGCGCTGCGTTGGATTCGAGCGTGCGCACGACGGTCGTTCCGATAGCCAGCAGGCGCCCTCCCCGCTCGCGCAGATCGTCGACGGCCGATGCTGTTTCGTTCGAAATCGAAAACTGCTCGGCGTGCATCGTGTGGTCGGCGGCGTCCTCGACTTCGACGGCTTGAAACGTGCCCAGTCCGACGTGCAGTGTGACGCGCGCTGTTTCGACGCCTCGCACGCCCAACTCGTCCATCAAGCGCGGCGTGAAGTGCAGCCCGGCAGTCGGCGCGGCGACGGCTCCGGTGTGCGTGGCGAAGAGCGTCTGGTAGCGCTGTTTGTCCTGTTCCTCGGCGTCGCGGTTCATGTAGGGCGGCAGCGGGGTTTCGCCGATTCGGTCGAGCGTCGTCCCCAGATCGCCGTCGGTACCCTCCCACTCAAACGCGATCGTCCGCGTGCGACTGTCGGGTGCCGCTTCGATCGTGGCGAAGAGTCCGTCGTCAAACGCGAGCCGGTCGCCGACGCGCAACTTTTTGGCGTTGCTCACCAGCGCGTCCCACCTCAGGGATCCGCCATGGTCGTGGAGCAGGAAGACTTCGGCGCGCGCTCCGGTCTCTTCTTTAACCGCGCGCAACCTCGCCGGACGGACGCGCGTGTCGTTTGCGATCATCAGGTCGCCCGGATCGAGAAATCGTGGCAGGTCGCGGACGGTAGCATCTTCGAGCCTACCCGAGTCGCGGTGAACGACGAGCATCCGGGCGCTGTCGCGCGGGTCGGCGGGATAGCGGGCGATTTGCTCGCGCGGGTAGGCGAAGTCGTAATCGGAGAGCGGAAGGCGCATGGCTCAAAGGTAGCGGATCCCAGGTAACGCTGCGTCTCGCGCATGGGATTGGAGGGGCAGCACCAGCGATCTTCACAACGTCTCGGTCGCTCACAAGCCTGCGGCTCTTACTCCTCGCAGAGCGGTAGATTTTGCGCGCCCAAAGTGATCGACACCAACAATCAAATCTTACACTCGGCCGCAAGCGAGTCTTCGTGCAGAGCCATGAAGAGTGGAAGACCGAGGCAACACCTTTCGTCATTGACCTCATCGCCGCGCCTGCTCACAGACACGTCCAACTTCGCAGCGGCATTGCGGCGTGTGCACCGATACGTCATGACAAGCAGCGCGAGTAGAATTGTCTCCACTCAAAGGAGAAGCAATCGGCGGCGCATTGCTGCTATTCAATCGCCAGGTTCAGAGCGTGTCTGTCGAGTCCAAGACCACCGTTTGCAACCTGACAACCATTCACTAGACGCGCGACCTTGAGCCGATCCAGATCAATGCGACGACCAGGATTGCCGGGATTGCTATGGCGAGGATGGCCCAGAGGGGGCTAATTCCGTATTCGAACTGAGCGGAGGCGAGAAGCATGGGTAGGAGCGTGTGATAGGTATCGCCCAACCCGTCGCCAAGCGTGTCTGTTTCTAGCCTAGGCGGGCTGCTGCACTCCATCCTGCAACAACTCAAACTGAGCAGTCGGAATGATGTCGAGCAACGCACGCCGGATCGTCATGCCGTCGCGCTGAGCCGCCGCGTCGAAGAGACGGTCGAGCAGCGACGACAACTCTTCACTGGGCATGGCTTTCTTGGGTGCGACGAAGATCTTCCTGTGCTGCGATTCGATCGTGCCTTCCTCGGCAGTCAGTAACTCCTCGTAGAGCTTCTCGCCAGGTCGCATTCCGGTTACCTGGATCTCAACGTCGCGTCCTGGTTCGAGCCCAGAGAGAAGAATGAGGTCACGTGCGAGGTCTATGATCTTGACCGGTTTGCCCATGTCGAGCACGTAAACAGCGCCCGGCGTGTTCATGCCACCTGCCTGTAGCACAAGCTGCGCCGCTTCGGGAATGGTCATGAAGTAGCGAATCATGTTGGCGTCCGTGATGGTGACCGGTCCACCTCGCGCGATTTGCTTTTGAAAGAACGGAACGACGCTCCCCCGGCTGCCCAGCACGTTGCCGAAGCGTACCGACACGAAGTGCTGATTGGGTTTGCAGCGCTCGGCTGCTTGCCGCACGATCAACTCGGCGCACCGCTTGCTCGCGCCCATTACCGACGTCGGATTGACCGCCTTGTCCGTCGACACGTTGACGAAGCGGGCCACGTCGTATTCCAGCGCGAGCGTCGCGAGGTTGCGCGTACCGCCGACGTTGTTGAATATGGCCTGATCCGGATTGGCTTCCATCAAGGGCACGTGCTTGTGCGCGGCCGCATGGAACACGACTTCTGGGCGGTGCGCTGCAAACACCTGCTCCAGTTTCTCCATGTCGCGCACATCCGTGATCACGGGCGAGACCGGGATGTTGGGGTACGAGCGCTGCATCTCCTGCTCAATGAGGAAAATGCTGTTCTCGCCGCGCCCGAGCAGAACGATGTGCGCCGGTTCGAAACGCGCGATCTGCCGCACGATTTCTGACCCGATCGATCCTCCAGCCCCCGTCACGAGAATGCGGCGGCCTGTCACGTATTGGCGAATCAAGCTCGTTTCCAATTGGATGGGATCGCGCCGAAGCAAATCCTCCAGGTTGACCGGCCGAATTTGCGAAATGGATACCGTGCCGCTAATCAGGTCGTGAATGGCTGGCAGAATGCGGTAGCTCAAGTCGGCCTGGCGGGCCTGGTCCACGACCCTCCGAATCGTATCCCCATCGCTCGACGGCATGGCGATCAGCACTTCATCGGCTCCAACCGACCGAGCTGCGGCAGCCAACCGGTTCAGCGTTGCTACGACGGGGACTCCTGACACGCGGGTGCGCAGTTTGGACCGGTCATCGTCTAAAAATCCTACCGGGGTCCACCCCTTTTCGGGATGGCGGCGCATCTCGCGAGCGACCATGCTACCTGCTTCCCCGGCTCCAGCGATCAGTACGTGCCGGCGGCGCCCCTGGCTCAGCGCCTCGCGCTTGCCTAGTCTCTCCTTCTCGAACCGAATCGTGACTCGCGCAACGCTCATCCCCGCCACAGCGATCAGCGCTTCGATGAGCGGAACGCTGCGAGGCAGCGAGAACACATCGGCGGGAGTGGCGAACAGAACGACGTACGTGGCCACGGCTACGGCCACCACCGCGAGCGAGAGCCGGACCAAATCGTCCATCCCGACTCGGCGCCAAGACTGCCGGAAAAGTCCCAACATCCACAACGCCCCCGCCTTGAGCGGAAGCGTCAAGACTAGCAGAAAGGCGACATCCGACAGGTAGTCAGAGCTCACCATACTGTCCGTTCGGATGAAGAACGCGAGCGGAAGAGCCGCCATCCAGATCACCAGATCAAGAAGCAGCTTGACGAGCTTGCGCCGCCTGTTGTGGTCAAGGTTGAAGTCCATCAATCGTTGCTCCGGGTCACCTAAGATTCAGAAGGTATTCGCTCTACACCCCAAACAGGTACATCACCCTACCAGCCGCGCTTCTACGACAGATTGAACCAGCGCTATAACGCGGTCTTGATCCGCTTCCGACAGGTTGGACCCCGACGGGAGGCAGAGGCCGCGCGAGAACAGGTCTTCCGACACTGCCCCGCCGACAGTTTCGTACTGCTCGTAGGCAGGTTGCAGATGCATTGGTTTCCAGAGCGGTCGCGCCTCGATGTTCTGCTCATCGAGGGCAACGCGAATATCGTCCGGCGTGAGCGGCACGCCGGGTTCGACAAGCATACAGCTCAGCCAACGCGTATGTCTTCCCCAAGAAGCCTCTTCGGCGAAGGAGATGCCTTCGAGATGGCCAAGGGCTTCGACGTACCGCTCGAATACGCGCCGCCGAGCGAGCACGCGGTCTTCGAGCACGCGGATTTGGCCTCGGCCGATGCCCGACAGGACATTGGAAAGACGGTAGTTATATCCGACCTCGGAATGTTGATAGTGAGGTGCGTCGTCTCGCGCCTGAGTAGCCAGCTTTCGAGCGTGCTGGGCAAATGCACCGTCGTCCGTGACGAGCATACCGCCACCCGATGTCGTGATGATCTTATTGCCATTGAAGGAAAACAGCCCCGACTTTCCGAACACACCTGGAGAGCGCCCTTTATAGGTCGATCCCAACGCTTCGGCGGCGTCTTCGATTAGCGTCACGCCATACTGCTCGCACAGCGCGACGATGGGGTCAAGGTCCGCGCACTGACCGTACAGGTGAACCAGTACCAATGCCTTGGGTAGCTTGCCGCCTTCAGCACGCCGACGCAGTTCGGTCTCGAGCAGATTGGGGTCGAGATTCCACGACTGCGGTTCGCTATCGATCAAAACAGGATTGGCGCCCTGATAGATAATCGGGTTGACCGTGGCACAGAACGTAAAGGTAGAAGCCATTACATCGTCCTCTCTACCCACGCCAGCCAAGATCAGAGAGAGATGCAATGCCGCCGTGCCCGACGAAACTGCTACAGCGTGCTCAGCCCCTACCATCTCAGCAAACTCTTGCTCGAACGCAGCGACGTGGGGGCCGATCGGAGCCACCCAGTTGGTGTCGAAAGCTTCGGTTACAAACTGTCGCTCAAGTGTCCCCATGTGTGGAGACGAAAGCCAGATGCGTTCGTTCATGATATTATAATTTAGTAAGAGCGATAGGATAGTGGGAGGTAGAAGTCAAGGCTACGCTATTTTCAGCGAGCAGGTACACCACATGCTGCTCTTCAGGGCGGAATACTTTCAAGAATCACAGCCACTGCTCCAACCGTAGCAGAAACGGCCGAATCCCCGCTCATGAAGGTGCCCTCTTCACTGTGAAGTTCCTTAGGGGATGGAGTTTAGAGCCGCAATGTACATCATCGCTGATGCGGTGGTCATGACGGCGGCCAGTTCCGGCGCTGGAGATGGCTCGACTTGCGGAGACGCCATCAGGCTGAATTATCACTCCGACATCTGCGACTGTCCCTAAACCAATTTGATCTCTCACGGATACAGGCGAATGGGTGAGCAACCGGCAGCCGGTCGCAACCGGGATGACCCGGCCCGTCTCGACACCGCGCCTGATCGATCCGATGGCGAGGACGACCCGGACATCTAACCAGTTAGTAGATCGCTCGTGCTCACAGCGGTCCGGGTTGAGCCGTGCTGACCTATCTTCGCTGCATAGTCACCCCAGACTCCGTTTGTGGCAATCGCGCACGCGTCAAGGACACTCAACTCATTTGCATCTAGCGTCCTGTTCCGACCACAATTTTTTTCGGCCATATGTACTACTCAGCGTTTTGACTTCCTGATAGATGATTCTCCATGCTCCACCCATTCATATTTTAGCATTCCAAAAATACGAATACGAGACCACATAATCACATATTAAAACTGTATTATGATATATCTGTCTCGTCCACTTTGTCCCAAGACAGCACTTCATTCTACCTATCCTCATATCCATGACTGACACGACGCCCTCTACAAGCTTAGCCATCTACGGATCGGGCGGATTCGCACGAGAAATAGCTTGGCTCTTGTCCTCGAAGGTCGGAGTAGCGCCTTACAACCGGGCTGCCGCGTACATCGACGACAACATAGATCTCCAAAACACTACTGTAGCAGGACTGCCTGTTCTCAGCCTGGACAAGACGCTCGAATTACATCCAGACGCAAACATCGTCATTGGGATAGGTAACCCAGAGATACGACAGAAGATTGCTGCAGTGCTCTCAGAACGCGGCATTAAATCGCCTGTCTTGATCGACACCTCGGTTCGCGACCCCGATAGGACGACTGTCGGAGACGGAAGTGTGATTTGCGCTGGCACCATTATCACCTGCGACGTGACGATCGGACGCCATGTCCACATCAATCTCGACTGCACGATAGGCCACGATGCTGTGCTCGAAGATTTTGCTACCCTAGCTCCGGGAGCCCACGTGTCAGGGTGGGTGAGGATAGAAAAAGGCGCATACGTTGGGACTGGAGCCAGCATCATTAACGGCGAACCCGGAAAGCCCCTGATTATCGGAGCAGGCGCGACAGTTGGAGCTGGTGCCGTGGTCGTCAAAAATGTCGAGCCTGGAAGCCTTGTCGTAGGTGTCCCTGCAAAACCTCGCTAGAGGCGAACCGTGGTTTCGTTTTCCAGCTTTCGCGCCAACGATACCACACTATGTGCTCTGTGAAGTGACCACAAGGTTAGCTCACAGAGCGTCCAACCTACTGTGCTCGTTCAACAGATGTCTCGGTGATAGGTCTTGCGCCCATAAACTCCGACATGGTTGCCTCGCCTTCTGAACTGATGTCCGATCGGCGCACCACTTTTCCTATAGTTAGGCCGATGATTCGCATATCGCTTTTAAATGTAAGCGAATCGACGTACTCGACATCAATCGCGAATCTCTTCTCCCACGGTATGTTGTTGCGTCCACTTATTTGAGCTAAACCGGTGACTCCCGGGCGAACGTCGTGTCTCCGTAACTGCTCAGGCGTATACCGATTCATGTACCGCATCAGCAGAGGACGAGGGCCAACGATGCTCATGTCGCCTTTGACGACATTCCACAGTTCGGGAAGTTCGTCCATACTGGTGCTACGGAGAAGGCGCCCGAACGCAGTCAACCGCTCGGCGTCTGGCAGAAGGGCTCCTAAAGCGTCTCTCTCAGACGTCATCGTCCGAAATTTGACCATTTGGAATGGCTTGCCCTCTCTACCTGGACGCTCTTGGGTGAACAGGACAGGGGATCCTAGCTTCCATCGAACCAAAACGGTTACCGCCGCTAGAACGGGAGAGGCTACTGCAAGAGCAGCCGCGCTCACCGCGAAATCGAAGGCGCGTTTTCCATAGAGTCGGTAGAACGATTTCATGTTTGGATAGGAGATGTCAGATGACCTTCTCGCATTCGATCTCTATGCGTCGAACGATCGTATCCCTGTTGTAATGCCTCTGAACTGCTTCGAGTCCTCTGTCGCCCATCGCACTCCTCTCTTCGGGACTAGCGTCGAATAGCTTGATCACGGATTCTGCCAGTAGTTCGGGATTCTGAGGGGTACATGTAATGCCTGCTCCACTGTCAACGACCGTAGAAGCCCCCTCGCCTTCTAGAGCGGCCAACACGGGCTTCGCAGACGCCATATACGCAAAAATCTTGTGCGGGATCGTGATTTCGAACAGCGGATCGATCTTGAGGTGGGCGAGGAGCACGTCCGAAAACGCGTAGATTTGAGACATGTCTGTAGGCGGTACGTTGCCCGTAAAAACGACATTGGAGAGACCACGCCGTTGGACATCGGCGACCAACCGGCTGTGCGCCGTTCCATCGCCTACGAGGACGAACTGAATCTCTGGTCGATCTTGAAGCAGTACCGCGGCTTCGACCACCGTCTCCAGCGCTTGAGCCTCGCCCATGTTGCCCGCGAAGACAACGTTGAACTTGCCCTGCATGCGCTCAGCGAATCTGGAGTCGGGATCCGGTTCTGCCGGTCTGTAGGTCGACATGTCGACCCAGTTGGAGACCACGCTGATTTTGGACGGATCCACGCCCTTCTCGATTAGATTGGTGCGAAACCCCTGGGAAACCACCATCACGTGATCCGCAGCTGCATACACGAGCCGGGCAAACCACCCAACCATTCCCAAAACTCGATCACTCGTCACCAGACCTGTTGCACGTAGCGTTTCAGGCCACATGTCGTGGACGCGGTAGACAAACGGGACGCGCCATAGTTTGCTCAGGACCAGCGCCGGAATGGCAGCAGTCAGCGGAGGATGGTAGACAAGGATCACGTCTGGACGCTTCATCCGCATCAACGCAGCGACCGAAGCGGAAAATGCGTACGATAAGTAGTTCGCAACTCGCTTGACAGGCGAAGTGCTGTGATCAGGAAACAGCGGCGCACGCACGACGCGGACCTTGTCCATCCACTCGGTCATGATGCCGCGCATCCGGTAGTCCTCGTGCACTACGCCCCGAGGATAGTTCGGATATCCCGTTAGCACTTCGACCGTGTGTCCCCGCTCGGAGAGCGACTGCGCTAACTCAGACGGAAGCGAGACCGGCTCGGGTGCATACCACTGGCTGATGAATAGAATTTTCATGCTTTAGGATCGGACTCCCAATCGTACCGGCTGAACTCGGCTAAACCCCGCCACTTGTTGATTAACTTGGCCGTACCCAGTATGAGTTTGACGACACGCTGCGACGTGTTAGCGACGTCGTACTCAGCGGGAATCTCCTGCACAGGAAAGCGCTCACGCTCGTGCACGACGAAGTTGACCGCATTGACGACGGTATCTGGATCCAATCCCGTGACGATGATGCTGCCGGTGTCGAGCGCTTCGGGTCGTTCGATAGCGTTTCTCACGGTTACGGCAGGAAAGCCAAGGATAGCACTCTCCTCGCTGATGGTGCCACTGTCCGAGATGGCGCAGAAGCAGTCGAGTTGCAGCTTGTTGTAATCGTAGAATCCAAACGGCTTCATGAAGCGGATGTCGGCGTCGCTGGCGTCGAGGCCTGACGATTCCAGTCGCTTGCGCGTGCGCGGGTGCGTCGAGACGACGACAGGGAATCCGAACGTCTCGTTGAGCCGCTCTAGAACGGTCACGATGCGCTTCAAGTTGACTCTGTCGTCGACGTTCTCCTCCCGGTGAACGCTGACAATGAAGTACTCTTGAGGCTTCAGTTCCAACTGATCGAGCACATCCGACTTAGTGATGGCGTCGTGGTGCATGTCGAGCACCTCGCGCATCGGCGAGCCGCTGACATAGATGTACCGGTGCGGGATACCCTCCGAAATCAGGTGGCGGCGGGCGTGCTCGGTATAGACGAGGTTCACATCGGCCAAGTGGTCGATCACCCTACGGTTCACTTCTTCCGGGACGTTCGCGTCAAAGCTTCGGTTGCCCGCTTCCATGTGGTAAATCGGCACCTTCATCCTCTTCGCCATTACGGATGCCATGGCCGAGTTGGTGTCGCCGAGTATGAGCAAAGCATCCGGCTTTTCCGAGAGAATCAGCTCTTCGGTCTTCATCAAGATGCCCGACAGCACGGACCCCAACGAGGACGTGTCGACTCCCATGAAATGATCGGGCGTACGCACGCCTAACTCTTCGAAAAAGACCTCGTTGAGTTCGTAATCGTAGTTCTGTCCTGTGTGGACGAGCGTGTGATCGGTATGCTCGTCGAGAAGTTGCAGGACGGCGGCAAGGCGAATGATTTCGGGGCGAGTGCCCAGCAGCGTCATGACGCGAATTTTAGAGGCGCTCATACAGTTTCGTAGTAAGTATCCGGGTTTTCAGGGTCGAAAAGTTGATCCGACCAGAACAGCGTCACGAGTTCGCCTTCCCCAGTGTTGGTGATATTGTGAGTGTAGAGAGTTGGAATGTCGATGTAGCACGGCGTATCACCCGACACGTCGAAAGAGTCCACATCCGACGTGAGTACTTTGCGCAGCTCTATGCGCGCCGATCCACTGAGCACGAAGAAGCGCTCGAATTTGAACCGGTGGAAGTGATTGCCGCGCGTGATCGTGGGCACCGTAGTCGAGACAAAGCACTGGCCTCCGCTCTGCCCCTTGAACGCCTCGAACAGATGGCCACGCGGATCGCTGTGAAGGGTCACCTCGCGCGGATAGAGACCTGGATAGCAGTACGAACGGTAGGCGTTGAATAGGCGCACACGAAAGGGTTCGTCTAGGTCTGGTACGACTCCAAAGTCGTACGTCGTCTTCATCAACTGCAGCAGGCCGAGAACCTGCTTGACTGACGTGTGGTGCCCTGTCAAGCGGATGCGCCCAGTCGATCGATTGGAGGCTATGGTCCACAGATCAGAGGCAAGATCCTGAGCATGAATTAACTCTAGGGGCGCGTCTGAGTTGGCCGAGGGCGCCTCTCCAGTGGCGAGTTGATGGCAAAAAGTGGCGACCGCTGAGTTATAAAAGGGTTTTCCATACTCGCCGAAGACGTGAGGAATGATGACCTCGGCTAGCGATCCTCCTGAGCGTGACGCCCAAGCGGCGAGTACATTTGCGCTGTCTCGTTTGGCTTTTCCGTAGGTAGACAACTGGTCTCGCTCGACATGAGTGGATGACGAGAATACCACATGAGGAGATGTACCGGCGGCATCCAGGGCGTCGACTAAGCGCGTAGCCAGGTCGAGATTACCCTGGTAGACTTCCTCATCCGTATCGGCCCGATTGACGCCAGCTAGGTGGACTACGACATCGAGATTCTGAGAGAATGCAGTCAGCGCACCTGGATCAGCGAACGTCGCTCGATCGGCTAGTACAATCTCCACGTCTTCCAACGTGCTGAGAAAGCACCTAAGATGCCAGCCGACGAAGCCGTTCGATCCAGTTACTCCAATTCGCATAGGGTCAGTTCTGTTAGAGAACGCGAAATCAGGCGGTGAACTCAGCTATTTCACTGCGGACTTCGGGAAGTTCGAGCAGGATCTGCTTGGTCTCCTCGACCGAGAGCCGGTAGGTGTTGTGAGAATGGTAGTCGTCGTGGACCTCTTCTTTGGGTGCTCCCTCGGTGAAGTACTTCTCGTAATTGAGGTCGCGCGTGTCCATGGCGATGCGGAAGTAGGATCCCATGTCTTCCGAGCGCCGCAGTTCCTCACTGGAGGCGAGCGTCTCGTACGTTTTCTCGCCGTGCCGGACGCCAATCGTTCGGATGGGCACGGAGGACTCGAACAGACTTTGGACCGCCTGAGCTAGCACCTCTATGGTACAGGCTGGAGCCTTTTTGATAAAGACATCTCCCTGCCTCGCGTGCTCGAAGGCATGCTCGACGAGACTCACCGAATCGGTAAGCGGCATCAAAAAGCGTGTCATGCCAGGATCCGTGATGGTGATAGGGACTCCCTTCTTGATCTGCTCTATAAAACGGGGAATCACCGACCCGCGCGAGTACATCACGTTGCCGTAGCGCACACAGCAGATGACGGTGCCGTCCTCACCGATGTGGCGAGTCTCTGCCTGAGCCACTTTTTCCATGAGCGACTTGGTCATTCCCATCGCGTTGACAGGATAGACCGCCTTGTCCGTACTCAGGCAGACCACACGATCTACCTTGTGGCGCACCGCGGCTTCGAGCACGTTGTGACTGCCGATGATGTTTGTCTTAACGGCCTGGATCGGAAAGAACTCACATGAGGGCACCTGCTTGAGCGCAGCAGCATGGAAAACGAAATCGACGCCGCGCATGACATGGTCGACGCTATCCCGATCTCGGATGTCTCCGATATAGAACTCTATGCCCTCAGCGTTTTCGAAGTCAGTCCTCATCTGATCCTGCTTCGCCTCATCCCGACTGAACACGCGGATCTGCTCGACACCTTGGGAGAGCAGCTTCCGGACGACCGTTTTACCGAACGACCCGGTGCCGCCTGTAACTAGATAAATTGACATAGAGATGGAATAGTGATTGTGTAGCCTGCGAGTACGAGCAGAGAACTCAGAGGTCAGCGGCGCAGCGCTCGTCTAGCTGCCCCTGCCAGCTTGCGGGCTCCCATGTAGGACGTCCCTACGAGGGGAATCGAAAGTAACTTTGCGTGCCGTTCAGAAGAGCGATACGATCTCAGCAAAGCCGAAAATAACTCCTCGGATTGCCTCCCACTGGAGAAGTAATCCTCAATCCACCCAAGCTTCATCATGGTATCGGTTCGCTGTAAATCGATCCTCTTTCTTACGCTCAAGTTTTGAGACACATTACTTCCATGAATCCTGTATCCTATAGTTTTATCTGACGAATAATGCAGACCGCCTTCCAGTATAGCCCTGAATGCTATGATACCATCCTCTTTGGCAGACTTCTCGCTGATAGCCCCGTATTTCCCAAACAGTTCTCTACGAAAACCGAGCGATGCCCCCATTGCAGAACAATCGCTACTCTCGATAAACTCTTCGGCTGTCGAAGTGAAGGAGGGGTTCCCTTTAAAATAAGGTCCAACTGCAGTCCCGTTCTGATCTATGATAGTGGAGTTGGTAAAGATGGCAGAAGCTTCGGGCGCTTCATCACTCAGTATGCGAGCATAAGAACTCAGCCGATGGGGAAACGAAACGTCGTCACCGGCCGCTATGGCTAGGAAGTCGCCAGAGGACTGCACCACCGCCGCATTGAGATTGCCCGCGATTCCTGTATTCGAATCGGCTAGGCGAACTATCACGTCCGAAGCTCCATGCTTCTCCAGCACCTGCCGAATTACGTCCGCCGTTCCGTCGGGCGAGGCGTCGTCGCTGATCACGATCTCCTTATTGGCATAATCTTGCTCGAGAGCAGATACTATAGCCTCTTCCACAAAATTTTCCTGCTTGTACGTAAGCAGCAAAATGGTCATCTTCATATCTATCATTTCAAGTTTACCCTGCTCGATACGAGTTTGAATCCTATAACGAGTGTTAATACGATCCAGTTAGAGCTTGACGCCGTCACCACGTTTCCAAACGGAAAGGTTATGATGTACACTAGAGTGAAATAAAATATGATCATATCCAGTATGCCAGCATTCTGGACCACACGTGCAAGGATGCTCCGCGACATCGACCCCACGATGAACAAGGCGCTCATCCAGAACAAGAATCCCAATCCATACATCGTACGAGAGAGATCAGGCACCCACGCATATCCGCAATCCAGTTCGATGTCGCACAGCAGCTCCGGCAGGGTAAATCCTCTGTCGTATCCAATTGCCGAAGGAGCCAAAGCGAAGAGTATCGACGAAGGAGAGTCGAATACCTTTTGCGTCAGGTAAGTGGACGTTACGTACGATCCGAACCCGAGATATCCGAACATGCGATAGGACGCTTCGGAAAGAGCCGGAGATACTTCGTGTACGAGCGAGTATTTGTCTTCGCACAATTCGCTGGTCATGCATACCGCGTCCGATCGTATCGTCACGTTGTAGTTGAACCCGATAGCTGTGACCAACATCAGCGACAGTGTGACGATTACCCTCTTGGCGTTAGATATCTGGCTTTTCCTTCCTGGAAACAGCTGACCTCTTATGAACACTATGGATATAGCCAGGATCGCAATTTCGAACAGTTCCATACTTGTCCCTCTGGCCACCGAGAACAACACATATGCAGAAACTGGAACTAAACATATGATCCAGTAAATCTTTTTTACCTCTCTATTTGTGATGAGAACCGCAATAGGCACAAACAAAACGATAAATTTGAGAGCGGCACCTGAAAGTATGAAGGGTATCTTCGATATGCTGAACTGAGATATGGTGGAGCTGGCAAAATACTCCTGATACTCTGCGTAAAGAGATTGACCGGCCAACATGCCAGCAATTACCTGGGGAAATGATTTACCCACATAAAACTTGGTGACTATCGAAGACAGCACTATGGCGACGATCCCGAGGATTGCACATAAACCTATATAGTCTCTCTTCTCTACAGTGGCATACTGCGACTCACTGGCCACGGATACCGCCTTGTTCTGATACCTGAATCCCAGGGTGTAAATCAGCAGAGCCACCCACATAGCTACGACTCCCGGTACCATGCTGCTCGTAGCCACCGTGGTGCTAGAAAACATGGCGATCATAGTCATGACGCCGTAGAATGCTGTTATAATTTTAAGCATTCCGTGTCACAAGCGTAGTAATGCGATTGACCGTTTCTCGTACATCAAACGTACCGTGCGCGGACAGCGCGCGTCGCCCTGATGCCGGATCGGCTTCGAGAAGGAACTTGCTCAGCTTCTTGACTTGCGGCTCGCTGTTGTCGAAGTGGTTTGTAAACAGCACGTTCGAGTCGTCAATTACAGATTCCAAGTCGTTCTGCTCTTCCACAAAACAGAGCAGGCGTAATCCAGAACCTAGATAGTCCATCGCCTTGGAAGGAAACGTAGAAATCTCGACGTTGGGGTCCGTCACGATCAGACCTGCGTCGTACTTGGCGATTTCGTCTACGTATCTATCGCGACTGATTTTGCCTTTGCAGTAGATCCAGTCCGACGAGGCATACTTTTCCTTGATCCGATCGTACTCCTCTCCCCAACTGTGGATATGGAGTGTGATGTCGGGGTTGTGGGATCGGCATTTGCCCAGGAAATCTATCGCGAACTCTATGTCGCGACCGGCTACCAACTGACCTCCAAATACGATGGCCGATCCGTACGCCTCCTTGGGCTTCGCGATGCCAGCCTTACCCGTCCAAACGTTCATCGTAGCGAGCTTGGATTCGGGCAGACGATAGTAATCCTCCATGTAGTCGACATTGCTCTGCGTCATCCCTGTCACCGTGTCGCACATGTTGAGCAGCCTCGACTCGGCCCATCGCAGCAGAGATTCGGCTTTTACCGGAAACATGCCCAGTTGCACCTGATGCTTGGGAAAGATATCGAACACTATGGTGACGACATGCTTTGGCTTGTGCAGCCGGGTGAGCAGCACGTGGGGGGCCGTGGTAACTAGGGGGCCGAATAAGATGACTAAATCGATGCCCCCGGCTTGGCGAGCGACACGTACGTGCTGAGCAACCGAGCGTGTCCACGTCGAGGCGTACTTGGCTCCACCCTTACCCTGCGCTCGCATCGACCACACCCGCACGCCTTCGATCGTCGCGCTTTCGGTGCGCTCAACGTCGCCGGTGCAGATCACGTCGACGGAGTGGCCTTCGTTGACGAGCGCTACCGCCAGATCGTTAGTTAGATACTTCGAGTCCGTCGACAGCGAGTACTTGGTGCAGACCATCAAAATGTTCATGGGCGCCTAGTTGTCGAGAAATATTATCCGTTCCTGTATTCGGAGAGGAGCACGTACCCGCACCATCCGCTGAAACCGGTAGCTATCAACGCGGAAACCACGACAGACCATATACCCGCTTCCATTGCGATAAGATAGTAGCACCCGCCAGATGCAGCCAGCGAAGAGACCATCAACCCGAAGTTGGACAGCCAGACGCGTATTCGGCCTGCCCTCTGCGCCGCTCCCCACACGACGAGCGCGTAGATCAGGTAGGCTGCCGAGTAGCCTACGCCAGCTCCTATCAGTCCAAGCCACTCGATTCCATACCACGTGGCTCCGACCAATGCCACACCGACGACTGTTTCTACGATGAAGTAGAGAGAACTCGGGCTTCGGGCCAGGATCACGAAGGCGAACGTCCACGCCCAGAACTTGAATAGGCTGCCGATCAGTTGCCACGAGAGCAAACCGACGGTTGGCGCGAACTCGCTGGAATAGATCAGTGGAACGGTGAGAGGCGCCGTCGCGACCGCGCACACGATGATGGGTCCCCCGATCAGCAGGGTCAGGCGAAGCTGCTGGTTGAGCAGCAACGCTACCTCGTTGGGGTCATCGCTGACCGCAGATATGCGCGGATAATAGTCTTGAGCCAGCGCCGTCGTGAGGATTCCTAGGTATCCCACGGAGATCGTCAGGGCAGCTCTGTAGTATCCCACGCCTTCGAGACCGAGCAGCTCGTTGACTAGCAGAGGGAGCGCGAGTATGACGCCCGTCCCCATCAGCGTGCTGCCGACGTAGGGTATTCCGAAGCTGAATAGTCGCCGCATCGACTGGGCCAGTTCGCTCCGCTTGACCCCAGCCAGAGACACGTACCGGCTGGCGTAATGCCGCGTGAACACGTAGAGGCCTGCGCTGAGCCCTAGGACGGCCCAAACGACGCCTTCTACGCGGAGATACCAGATCAGCGCGACGCTGAGGATCGAGCCCGCAATGACCCCATAGATGGCCGATTGGGTGAGAGATTTGACATCGTGATGAGCGTTCAGGATGCCGGTATGCGTAGCCGAAACGGCCATGAGGCACACGGCTGCTCCCAAAACGGGAAGGCTCAACGCTTGGTCGCTCGAATCGAAGATCCATCGGCTGAGAGGAGCGCGAAAGAGCGTAAACAAGGTCAGCATCGCCAAACCGGCGCACCACGTGATGAGTAGTGCAGCCCGCTTCAGCGCCATCGATTCTTCGGTCTCGCCCCTGCTGATGGCCTGAGCGCCAAGCCGAACGACGCCCGTTCCCACGCCCACTCCAGCGATCACCGACGCGATGCCGACGACGCCCTGCATCACGCCCAAATATCCGATTCCTATCGGCCCGATCAGGACCGCCCAGATCTTGTTGGCTACGACTCCGACTCCGACTCGAACGACAGAACCCGAGGACAGGATCGCCGTCGCCCGCAGGACGGACTTCACAGGACGCTCCGCAGCACTTCGATTACGCGGTGCACATCGTCCATGCTGTGGTGCGGACTGATGGGCAGGCTCAGCACCTCCCGATGCATTTGCTCTGAAAGGGGCAACGATCCCTCGCCAATACCGGCAAACTCATAGGCCGGTTGTAGGTGAGGTGGGATCGGGTAATGAATCAGCGTCTGCACGCCCTTCTCCCCCAGCTTCCTGGCAAGCTCGTCGCGCTGGGCGTGGCGTATCACGAAGAGGTGCCAAGCCGACTCGGCCCCGTCCAGAACGCCAGGCAACTGGAGCGCATCGATGTCCTTGAGTTCGTCGAGATAGACTGCCGCTATGTCCGACCGGCGTGCGTTCCATTCGTCGAGGTGGACCAGTTTGGCTCCGAGTGCAGCGGCCTGTAGTGGGTCGAGTCGCGAGTTGTAACCGACTACCTCATTGTAGTATTTGACCTTGGAGCCGTAGTTACGCAGCACGCGCAGCTTGTCAGCCAGTTCGTCGTCGTCCGTTGTAACAGCCCCTCCGTCTCCAAAAGCGCCCAAGTTCTTGCCGGGATAGAAGCTGAATCCAGCCGCATGCCCTAGCGAGCCCGCACGCTGCCCGCCGAGCCGTGCGCCGTGAGCCTGAGCAGCATCCTCGATGACCAGGAGCCCGAGAGGGTCGGTGATGGCGCGCAGGCGCGTCACATCTGCTGGCTGCCCATAGAGATGGACCGGCATGACCGCACGAGTCCGCTCGGTCACGGCCTGGGTGATGAGGGACGGATCCAGGTTGTACGTGAACGGATCAGGCTCGACCGGTACCGGTGTTGCTCCGACTTGGGTAACGGCGAGCCACGTTGCGACGAACGTATTGGACGGTACGATGACTTCGTCTCCGGGGCCGATGCCGGCTGCTTCGAGAATGAGGCGGAGAGCTTCTAGCCCATTCGCTACTCCGATGCAATGCTTGGCGCCGCAATAGGAGGCGAAGGCGTGCTCGAACGCGTCAACTTCGGGTCCACCGATGTAATACCCCGAATCCATCACCCGTCGCATCGCGGCGTCGATCTCGGAACGGATCTCGTCGTATGCGGCGTGCAGGTCGAGGAAAGGAATGGATGCGGAGTTATCTCCCATGGACGGCTTCTATAAATTTATCGTAGTCTCGGATGTAGTCCGACTCCTCGTATACGTTCGACGCGAGAACGAGACATACGGAGCCAGACGAGAAGTTGTCCAGTTCGCGCCAGATCATCGGCACTACGCGTAAGCCCGTATACGAGCGGTTGAGATGAATGCGCTCTTTTCGGTGACCATCGTCGAGCACGACGTCGAAACTGCCCGACATAGCGATGATGAGCTGCTGAAGCCCGAGGTGGGCATGCCCTCCGCGCTCGGCGCCTCCAGGCACATCGTAGAGATAGTAAGCTCGCTTTATATCGAATGGAATGTGCTGCCCTCCTTCAATGAAGGTGAGATTGCCGCGAGGATCAGATATGCGAGGCAGATCTACCAGTTCGACTTGGTCTAGCGGAGTCATCGCGGTGAGGGAGAAGTGAGAGACGTGATCGCCTTGATCAATTCGACGACTTCGCCGTCCGATGCCGAGACGACGATGCTGCGCGAGGTCTCGGCCAAAATCGTGCTCGGCTGCGCCCGCTCACCCATCCGGCGGCAGGCACGTATCCCTTGACCTCGAAAGAGGGCTGTCTGATACTCCGGGAAGTAGAACGCGCGAGCCGTACGGTTCATCTCTTCTGCCGTCTGCGACAGATCAATCTGCCGCGCGCTAGACACATCGAGATCCGATCTGCGGTAGAGACTCGCACCCTGCTCAGACTGCGGCTCAGACGACACCTCGCCGGCGACGAGCAGAGGTAACCACTCCACGATCAACTCGGTACCTTCCAAGTGAAAGCGGTCGAAGAGCGTGCGCGCCGTTTCCTGCTTGGCCAGAGGAAAGCGGCGCTGCGCCACGATCGCACCGGTGTCTACACCGGGATCAATGACGTGAAGCGTTACGCCCGCTTCGGTCTCCCCGTTGAGAAGCGGCCAGATAGACGTGTACACCCCTCGGTAGGCTGGCAGAGCGGAGAAGTGGATGTTGTACAGGCGAGTGCTCGCGAACTTGGACGTGTCAATGATGCGATCGTACTCGAGCGAGATCAGAATCAAATCCGGGTCGTCCTGAACGTCGGCGACAGCGACGATGGGGACATCCAAAGCTTTCGCCGCCGCCACGAGTGAAGGCTGCCACGCGTCCACTCCGTCATCGCCCCCCGAAGGACATGCGAGCAGCCGGTGAGAGCCGAGTCCCGCAGCATGCCGCGACGCCGCATGCTGGAGCGCGTCGACGGCGACTCGGCCTCTGCCGCAAATCAGTATGGTCATTGGTCCTCGTCCGAATCGTTCTTGATGAGACCGAGCAGGTACGTGCCATAGTCGTTCTTCGAGTAGACGGCCGCGATGCGCTCAATGTCGGAGGCGGTGATCCAGCCCGAGTTGAAGGCGATCTCCTCTAAACAAGCGATCTTCTGTCCCTGCCGTTTTTCGATGGTCTGAACGAAGTTTCCCGCGTCGAGCAGACTCTCGGTCGTCCCGGTGTCGAGCCAAGCGAAGCCGCGGCCCATGCGCTCGACTTCGATCTCTCCCCACTCGAGGTAGATCTTGTTCACGTCGGTGATTTCGTATTCTCCTCGCGCGGACGGCTTGAGGTTCGCCGCGATATCGAGTACCCGGTTGTCGTAAAAGTAGAGTCCCGTGACAGCAAAGTTCGAGCGAGGCCGCTTGGGCTTCTCCTCAATGGTCTGCGCGCGCCCTTCGGCGTCGAAACTGACGATGCCGTAGCGTTCGGGATCTGCAACGTGGTAGCCGAAGACCGTAGCGCCCCGCTCGCGCTGGGCCGCCCGCTTGACCATGCCTTCGAATCCGGCTCCATAGAAGATGTTGTCGCCGAGCACGAGCGAAGCGCCGTCGTTTCCGACGAAATCGCGCCCGATGACAAACGCTTGTGCCAGCCCGTCGGGCGACGGCTGCTCGGCGTAGGCCAGGTTCATGCCCCACTGGCTACCATCGCCGAGGATGTGCTCGAAGCGGGGCAGATCCTCGGGCGTCGAGATGACCAGCACGTCCCGGATGCCCGCAAGCATGAGCGTCGACAGCGGATAGTACACCATCGGCTTGTCGTAGATCGGAAGCAGTTGCTTGCTCACCGCCTGAGTCACTGGGTAGAGACGGGTGCCTGAACCGCCTGCGAGAAGAATGCCTTTCATGTTGATGTACCTAGTCGTTTGAGATCCGTAGTGCCGCCTCGGACGGCTTCCATCCAGTCGCCGTTTTGGAGGTACCACTCGACCGTCTTGCGCATACCCGTTTCGAACGACTCATCAGGCGTCCAGCCCAATTCTCGCTCGACCTTGGATGCATCGATGGCATAGCGGAAGTCGTGTCCCGGGCGGTCTGTCACGAACGAGATGAGGCTGGCATGAGGAGCGCCAGCAGGACGGAGTTCGTCCAAGACGGCGCAGACGGTATGCACCACTTCGAGGTTCGTCTTCTCGTTGTGGCCGCCCACGTTATAGGTCTCGCCCGGTTCTCCCGTCTCGAAGGCGAGTTGCAGAGCAGCAGCGTGATCCTCCACGTAGAGCCAATCGCGCACATTGTCTCCTTTGCCATAGACCGGAATGGGTTCGCCAGCGGCGGCCTTCAGTAACACGACGGGGACTAGTTTCTCGGGATACTGGTACGGGCCGTAGTTGTTGGAGCAGTTGGTCGTCACGACGGGAAGCCCGAACGTGTGGAACCACGCTCTCGCCAGGTGGTCGCTGGCAGCCTTGGTTGCCGAATAGGGCGAGTTGGGCGCGTACGGCGTCGTTTCGGTAAACAGGTCGTCCGCTCCCAGCGTGCCATAGACCTCGTCCGTCGAGACGTGCAAGAATCGAAAGGCGCGCTGCTCGTCGGCGCTCAGCGAGGCACGGTGGGCGCGAGCGGCTTGCAACAGGTGAAACGTCCCCAGCACATTGGTCTCGACAAACGCAGCCGGTCCGTCAATCGAGCGGTCGACGTGGCTCTCGGCGGCGAGATGAAATACGCCGCTCGGGCGGTGGCGCTCGAATAGCTCGGCAACTGCTTTGGCATCGCGGATGTCGACATGCTCGAAGACGTAGTTCGCATGATCGGAGACCGGCGCGACGTTCTCGGGATGGCCTGCATACGTCAGCGCGTCGACGTTGACGACCCGGTAAGCTCCTCCTCCGACGAGCCGCCGCACCAGAGCGGAGCCGATGAACCCGGCACCTCCGGTTACGAGAACAGTTTTCATGTCATTCATGTGGATTCGCTCTTTGGATTCGTTGCGTCTATAATAACATGTCTTGTGTCCACCAATGTTGCGGATTTAAGACGAACCGTTTGCCAGTCATACGCCGAATGATCTGTAGTTATCACTACGCAATCGGCCGACTCGAGAGCTTCATTCAGATCGCTGACCGACTCCATCTCTAATCCATGCTCTGAAAATCGCGCCACGTGAGGATCGTGGTAGTTCACCAGAGCGCCCTTGTCCTGAAGCAGTTGGATTACGTCTAGCGCCGGACTCTCGCGCACATCCGATACATCGCGCTTGTACGCCACACCCAAGACGAGGACGCGGCTACCGTTGAGGGGTTTTTGAACAGCGTTGAGCGTGTTTTGCACCTGTGCGACCCAGAACTCAGGCATCTTGGTGTTGATCTCGCTCGCCAGTTCGATGAACCGCGCCGTGTAGTTGAGCGATCGCAGCTTCCACGACAAGTAGAGCGGGTCTATCGGTATGCAGTGTCCGCCCAGGCCGGGTCCGGGAGTGAACTTCATGAAGCCGAACGGCTTGGTCGAGGCGGCCTCGATGATCTCCCACGCGTCAAGCTTGAGCTTGTCGCACATCAGCAGCAGTTCGTTCGCTAGGCCGATATTGACGGATCGGAACGTGTTTTCGAGCAGCTTTACCATCTCGGCCGCTTCGGTACTCGAGACCGGCACGACGGTGTCGATGGCACCTCCGTACAACGCCGCCCCCGCCTGAGCGCACGCCTGGGTGATTCCTCCGATGACTTTGGGCGTGTTGACCGTCGTCCAGTCTTCGCGCCCCGGGTCGACGCGCTCGGGTGAGAAGCAAAGAAAGAAGTCGCGCCCGGCACGAGCGCCGCTCGCTTCAAGCGCGGGCAGGATCACTTCAGACGTCGTTCCCGGGTACGTCGTGCTCTCCAGCACGATGATCATCCCGTCGTGCACGAACTGCGCGATCTGCTCGGTCGCCGAGATGATGTAGGAGATGTCTGGGTCGCCCGTTTTGCGAAGCGGGGTTGGGACGCAGATGGAGACGCCGTCGCACCGGGTCAGAGCCGCGTAATCCGAAGTCGCCTCGATCTGCCCTGAAGCTATGAGCGGCGCTAACCTGCTCCCCGGTATGTCCTCGACGTGCGAGACGCCCGAGTTCAGGCCATCGACGATGCGCTGATTCACGTCGATGCCGACTACTCGGAATCCGGCTTCCGCAAAGACGACCGCGAGCGGCAGTCCCACGTACCCTAGCCCGATGACTCCGACGACGATGTCTCTGCGCTCGATACGAACGATTAAATCGTCGAGTAGGGAAGATCGAGATTCCATACGTGGGATTGTTTGGGGCTAAGGACTTATGCTACTCCTGCTCGCTTTGACAGCATCTATGAGAGCGTCACCTTGAGTTAACCATAGAGAGGAGCGCGCGTTCGGACCTGCACCCTTCGCTCGTGTGGGTGGCTCGATAAGCAGCGAAACGACCTTGCTCACACAGCTGAGCCCATCTGCTGGAAATACGACAGCGTGCGCTCCAGGCCGACTGTCCGATCCACTTGGGGCTCCCACCCAAGAAGCGCTTTGGCCTTGGAGATGTCGGGCTGGCGGACTTTCGGATCGTCGGCGGGAAGGTCTTCGTAGACGATTTGCGAGGTCGATCCGGTGAGCGAGATTACTTCCTCGGCAAAGTCGCGGATGGTAATCTCGTCGGGATTGCCGATGTTGACCGGCATGGCTTCACTGCTCAGGAGCAGGCGATAGATTCCCTCGATCAAGTCGTCGACGTAGCAGAAAGAGCGCGTCTGGCTCCCGTCGCCGAAGACCGTAATGGGTTCGCCGCGGAGAGCCTGCCCCATGAACGTCGGTAGCGCGCGTCCGTCGTCGAGGCGCATGCGGGGACCGTAGGTGTTGAAGATCCGTACGATGCGCGTGTCGACGTTGTGGTAGCGGTGATACGCCATCGTCATGGCTTCGGCGTAACGCTTCGCTTCGTCGTACACGCCTCGCATGCCAACGGGATTGACGTGTCCCCAATACGTCTCGGGCTGGGGATGGACCAGGGGATCTCCGTACGCCTCACTCGTAGAAGCGAGCAGGAAGCGGGCACCCTTGGCTTTGGCCAATCCCAGCGTGTTGTGCGTACCCAGCGCTCCCACCTTGAGCGTCTGGATGGGGTATCGCAGGTAATCGACCGGCGAGGCAGGCGACGCAAAGTGGAGCACGTTGTCGAGCGGCCCCTTGACATAAACGTAGTCCGTCACGTCATGGTTGACGATCGAAAAGTGGGGGCTCCCGATCAGATGGGCGACGTTGTCCGCCGAGCCGGTCAGGAAGTTGTCGAAGCAGATGACTTCGTGCCCTTCCGCAATGAACCGGTCGCACAGATGGGATCCCAAGAACCCTGCCCCCCCTGCCACCAGAGTGCGCGGCTGTCTCATCGCACCGCCTGATCTGTGCCGGGCCGCCCGACGCTGAAGTAGGTGAAGCCGGCCGCTTCTACAATGTCGGGGTCATAGAGATTACGGCCATCGAAGATGAGCGGGGAGCCAAGGCGGCTGCGCACCGTGTCGAAGTCGGGACGGCGGAAGGCATTCCACTCGGTCAGGATTACCAGCGCGTCCGCTCCTTCGAGCGCTTCGTACTGCGTCTCAGCGTAGGCGATCTCGTCGCCCAACACATCGCGCGTCGTGTCGGCGGCTTCGGGATCATAGGCGACGACGGTGGCGCCGGCATCAAGCAGCACGCGGATCACGCTGTGGGCTGGCGACTCGCGCACGTCGTCGGTATTCGCTTTGAAGGCTAGGCCCCACGCGGCGATGCGCTTTCCTTCCAGCGTGCCGCCGAAATGCGAAACGATCTGCTCTCCCAGGCGCACGCGCTGCTTATCGTTTACTTTGAGGACAGAGTCGAGCAGTTCGAACGGGTATCCGTTGGCGCGCGAGGTGCGCAGAAGTGCGTTGACGTCTTTGGGAAAGCACGAACCGCCAAACCCGATGCCCGGATACAAGAACTGGTTTCCGATGCGGCTGTCCGTACCGATGCCGCGCCGCACGTTGTCGACGTTGGCGCCGACCAAGTCGCACAGGTTAGCGACTTCGTTCATAAACGTGATTTTCGTCGCCAAGAACGCATTGGCAGCATACTTCGTCATCTCGGCCGAGCGCACGTCCATCACCAGTATGGGATTTCCCTGGCGGACGAAGGGCTCGTACAACTTGCGCATCTCCCGGGCAGCACGCTCGCTCTCCGCTCCAATGACGACGCGTTCCGGCTTCATGAAGTCGGTTACAGCCATTCCTTCGCGAAGAAACTCCGGGTTGGATACGACATCGAATTGCTCCTGTCGTACACCTGCCTCCAACAGAGCAGCTTTCACTCGCGCGCCGGTCCCCACGGGGACTGTGCTCTTGTTGACGAGGATGCGGTAGGCATCGGGGTGCTCTTGGAAAAGAGAAGCCAGGTTCTCGACTACCGAGAGCACATAGGACAGGTCGGCCGATCCGTCTTCTTGAGGAGGAGTCGGCAATGCCAGAAACAAGACGTCGGACTGCAAGAACGCCTTGTCGAGCTGGGTCGTGAAATGGAGCCGCTTCAGTTCGATGTTGCGCCGGAAATACTCTTCGAGTCCGGGCTCGAATATAGTCACGTGGCCCGAACTCAGCTTGTCGACTTTCGATTTATCGATGTCGACGCACGTTACGCTGTTCCCCATTTCGGCGAAACACGTACCACTGACCAGGCCAACGTACCCGGTGCCTACTACTCCTATTTTCATGTCACCTAGTCAATTGAATTACAACGAGAATTATCGAGAAAACCAGGCTCCCGATGGGAGCATAATCTCTCAGCGTAAACCCCTGTTCTACAACGCTATCCACGACTAGAACGTAGCCATTTTCAAGGATGAGAGAGTCGGGAAGAATGCCAATGGTATCGTCCATCTGCACTTCGAAGATCAACTGGTCCGAGGACTGTGCCGCTGGAGCAAAAAGCTTCACGAACATGGTGCGCCGGTTCTGCTCGAGGCGCTCTGACGAGAGCAGGGGACCTCCCGCATACGCCATCAGCTCGTTTGCGCTCGTGCCAACGGGCACCTCGTAGTACCCGGGGTAGCGAACGCTCCCATAGGCAGAAACTCGTATCGTGAGTTCGCCCTCGTCGGCGTAGCGGTAGTATCCGCCAGAGCCGAAAAGAGATCGCTCTAACCCGTTGGCTTGCGCGAAAGCGGATGAGGCGAAGAAGAGAGTGCTCAGCAGGAGCAGGAGAAGAGAAAATCGCTTGCTAAACATCAGATCCGTATTGATATGCGCCATAGCCGTATCCCTTGGATCCATAGCTGTATCCATATGCACGCTGCGCGTCGAACCGGTTCAGCACGACCCCGTCAGCCAGTTGCCCAACCGATGAGAGCGTCTCAACGGCTCGCTCTAAATCGCCCATCGAGGTATCGTCCGCGGACGTAACGAGCAGGGTGTAGTCAGCCAGAAAGGAGACCAAAGAGGCGTCGTTGACCGCCAGAACGGGAGGCGTGTCGATGATGACGAAGTCGAACTTGCTCTTCAACTCATCAATGGCATCACGCATCTTCTGGGAGCCGAGTAGTTCTCCGGGGACCGTAGTTTTCCGACCGGTGGGCATGACCCAGAGACCGTCGATAGGAGTACGAGCGGACTCAAGCGCGTACTCCTCATCGAACAAAAACTCGACCAGGCCCGGCTCGCGCGAAACTCCCATGATGCGGTGCGCCGTCGGGCGTCGCATGTCAGCGTCTAGATAGATAGTTTTGTGTCCCGCCTGCGCCATGGCAACGGCCAAGTTGGAAGAAACGGTCGACTTGCCCTCTCCGGGCCCAGGGCTGGTTACCTGGATGACCTTTGGCTTGGCATCGGGGCGGCTGTACTCGATCGTGGTCTTGAGCCGCCGGAAACTCTCGGCGATCGGAGACAAGGGGTTGAGCAGCGTCAGCAACGAGGTGCTGTAGGCTCGCCCTTCGACCTCGACGACTTCGGCGCCTCCAAAATCCTGCTCGACGGTGCGCTGCATGTCCGGCACGACGGCCAGGACGTTCAGGCCTCGCTGCCGGATGTCGTCGGGCCTGCGGACCTTGGAGTCCAGCGCTCCCAGAACGAGCACGCCAGCGATGCCTCCTATCAATCCCAAGAACGCGGCTAACAGCAAGTTGAGCGGTGCCTTAGGACTGACGGGCTCGCGCGGCATGATAGCATAGTCGACGATGCGGACGTCTCCCACTTCGGACTGCTCGGCGGCCTGAGCCAGCTGCTGCTGACGCTGGAACTCGACCAGGCTCTCTTGCCACTGCTCAAGACCGCGCGAGTAGCGCTCCAAATACAAGTTTTGCTGTGGCAAACTGTTGATACGGCGCCTCACCTCAAATATCCCCTCGTTTAGCACCGACAGCGAAGCCGTAGATGCGCTCAGCCGGATACGCGCCTCGACGGCACGCTGAACCAGTTCGGCTACTCGCTCTCCCAGTCCCGATCCGCTTGTGCCGCCGCTGAAGGGAACGCCCGCCGATACGTCACGCGCGATCTGCGCCGCCGCTTCGTCTACACGGTTTTGCAGCACGACGATGTTCTCACGCAGTCTGCGCACCTTCTCATCCACGGCCGAATTACTCGCTGCTCGCTCCGAGGGATTGCGAGCGTAGTAGATCTCTAACTCGGCTTCGTTTTGAGCGATTTGCTTCTGTATCTCCGTGATGATGGCCAAATTAGCGCTCCTCAACTGGCTCTGAATGCCCGGTTGCAAGCGAGCGATCTCGCGTTCCAATCCCTCGAGTGTCGCCTCGGCAGCGCGTCGTTCGGACTCGGTCTGATATACTTGCTGCTGCAGATCTTGAATCTGCTGCACGAGCACCTGTGCTTCCGTTTCGGGCGCAACGACACTCTGGCCGCTCAGGTACTCGATGTATTCGCCCTCTTTGGAGCGAGCGACCGAGTCGAGGCGCTGCACCTGCTGATCGAAGAACTCACGCAGGTTGGTGGCTCCCTGCCGGCTTACGCGCCGGTCGTACCGTTCGTACTCGTCGGCGTAAGCGTTTGCCAAATAGGTGGCTTCGGCGGGGCGGACGCTCAGAATGGTGATGTTGATCAGATCGACGTCGGAGCCCACGGTCGCGACTGTGAGCCGCTCGTTTTTGAGCGTCTCGACGGGATCGTAGAACTGTACGCCTGGGCGGTCGGCGAGCAGCTCGAAAGGCTCGCCGGAGAGCGGATTCTGACGGTCTTCCTGTGCGCGACGAACCACTTCTTGGGCAATCACGCGCGAGCGCACGATGTGCACCTGGGTTTCGATGCTCCCCCCTCCTCCCATGCCGAGAGTAGCGAGATCGGCGAGTCCACCACCCTCGCTCTCGACATGCACCATGCTCGTGGCCTGGTAGAGCGGAGACTGGAGCGAAGTGATGAGCGCGGCCAGCGCGATGCATACCGCGTACACAAGCAGAATCCACCATTTCGCCCGTAGCACACGCTCCAACAGGTCGCTCAGATCGATCTCTTTCCCACGGGAATCCGGGGACACGACGGGAGGAGTAGGTGTAGCCGACAACGGGTCGAGGAGATGAATTGTGACAAAAGGTAAGCCGTCACGATCTGACCGACCGCGAGTAAACCGACCGGACTCTTCGTTTTACTCAAAAGCGCACCTGCTTTCACGTGTGTCGGTATAGCGCACAATCGTTCATGCCCCACAAGTCGAAACCCGGCGATCCCATGCGGAGATACTTTAGTTCTAGGGCGAGCGCAGGCAGCCACTCGCGCCGCTTCACGCAGCCCTAACACAGATCAGCATCACCCGCTGCACGGCTTGAGGTAAGACATCTTATCTTCTGAAAAATCAGCGCTCTCAGTGGCGCACTATATCTATGCTGCGCTCAATGAATCCCGGCTTCCTCTCTGTGCTGCTCCTGGCCGTCGCCTTCTGCCTGATCGGTCCTGCCGCGTCGGCTCAGACGCCCGCCTCACCAGACTGGCTGCTCCCCTCCGCTCCCACCGTCCGTATCACCGTACTGGGCACGGGTATCGCCTTCGTGACAGGACAGGACTTGATCGCTGCTGACGCTCGATTCGCAAGCGTTTCCGTAGCCAATGTTCACCTACACCACGAGCGAGCAGCAGCGCCGCTCCACGCTTTGGGCACATCGGTTACGCTTTCCGCTTCGGACACACTTCTCTTCGCCGTCCTCCCTCCGGATGGATCGGACGAGACGTGGGCCTACGAGGGATTGAACGCTCCGTCGGGAGGCACGCTGTATTCGGACACTACGTACTTCTGGATTTCTGCTCGAAGCACGCCTGGGCTCCGTTACGCGCAGGCGCCCAGCGCGACGCAGACTGCGACGGCCGCTCTATCGACGACCAAGCGGGCCGAGGTCGACGCCGTCTACTTTTCCGGCTCTACGACGGGCTCGGGGAATCCGCTGTATACGGAAGCGGAGGGGTATTACGAGCGTCGCATGGAGGCTGGCCAGTCGTTTGAACGCGACGTCTCCCTGGTGGCGGCGGCCGGTGATTCGGTGCGCGCTCGTGTCCGATTGGTCGGCGGCTCGGGCGCGCGCCACGGAGCGACGCTCGCCGTTTCGGCTCGCACCGAAGGAGGAAGCTTTGTCTCTGTCGGACAATCCGAGGTGACCTGGAGTGGCTATGGCTCTCGGACGCTCGAAGTGCGCGGCTTGGTTTCCGGAAACACTACGCTCCGGTACCGCCTCGAACTCGCGCCGGCCACGAGCCAGCCCGACTATACCTACCTCGACTATCTGGAGACCGAACTTCGATCGGGAGGCGTGGTCTCGCTTCCGGCGCAGGGCGCGGTCACCGCGCGCGCGCCGGGACGCGTCGGCACTAACTCGACTGCGTTTGTGCTTCAGCCAGCGTCGGCGCGCGCGTCGCGGCTCGCGGCAGGCTCGGAGATCGACGTGGCGGTAGGGGCCGTGTTTGCCGCGCGGAGCAGCGATCTGATTCGCCCGCGATCGGTTCAGGCGTACGCCCGCCCGCTGGTGAACCAGTCCACGCGCGAGGTCGACTTCGTTCTCATCACCCGGCCCGCGCTTTCGGCTTCAGCAGAAGCCTACGCCAGCTATCGGCGTACGCAAGGGCAGCGCGTCCTCGTCGTGGATCAGCGCGACCTTTTCGACCAGATGGACGGCGGGCGCGAGCGTCCCATCGCTATCCGGCGCTTCGTGCACGCCACGCAGGCGTGGACCGTACCTCCCCGCTACGTGCTCTTCTGGGGCGACGCGCTGCTCCCGTACAGGAACAAGTCGCTTCAGTCGTGGGAGGTTATTTCGTTCGGCAACTCGGTCTCCGACGGGTGGTTTGGCATGCAATTCGGCGGCCCGACGGACTGGTCTGAGGTGGCGGCGATCGGCCGCATTCCGGTGCGCTCCAACGCGGAAGGAGACCGGTTTCTGGCCAAAATGCAGCGGTACGAATCGGCGGTGCCTGCCCGGTGGCCCAAACGCGGCCTGTTCGCATCGGGCGGCTACTCGGCATCGGAAGTCGCGACGCTCGCTCGCTACTCTTCGGGATGGGCGTCCGCGAGCGCCAGAGGGCAATCCCGGATCGACACGATGCAGATCGTCAAGCGCAACCTGGAAAAAGTCGACGCGCGCTATCTCAAGTCGATTGAGCGCACCGTCAACGAAGGAATCGGTTGGTTGTCGTTCTTCGGCCACTCGTCTCCCCAAACGTGGGAGATAGAAACGGCTCCGGCGGCTTCGTACACCAACGCCGACAGGCTGCCGCTCGTCTTGTCGTTTGGCTGCCGCACAGGCGCTTTCAGCCTGGGTGACGCGACCACGCACACGTTGTCACTGGCCGAGGAGTTCGTAACCGGCGCCGAGAGCGGTGCGATCGCGCACTGGGGATCCAGCGAACTGAGCACGATCTTCGCCGGTGGGTATCTGGGCGATCAGGTACACGACTTGGTAATGACCGATACGATGCGCGTGTTGGGCGACGTGTTTCGCATAGCCAAAGGACGCCTCGCTGCCTCCACGACGGCCGGGACCAACGTCAAGAACCTGCTCCAGTATGGACTGGTCGGAGATCCGGCGACGCGCTTCCGTATGCCTACGCGTCCCAACTTGGTGCTGGCAGAGCGAGCCGTCGGCGTGACCCCTGCTCGGCCTTCGCTGAGCGACTCGGTCCTGACGCTCAGCGTGCGTCTCGACAACTGGGGACTCGTTTTTACCGACTCGGTCTCTGTTGACGTGCGCCACTTCAGCCCCGACGGGCTGGCCCAGACGGTGACGCAGCGCGTCGCTCCGTACGCCGACAGCAGCCGCATCGAGGTTCGCCTTCCGCTCAGAGGACTGAGGGCCGGAGCGCACAGCGTTCAGGTTGCGGTCGACACGCGAGGCACCGTCGCCGAATCGGTCGAGTCGGACAATGCGACCACCTACTCGTTCGTCGTCTCGACACGCACGCTGGCGTCGAGCACGCTATCCGACAACGTGTTTTATGGCCGAGCGCCCGTTCTCAGCGTCACCCGCCCGATCTCCTCGCCCGATACGGGCCGCGTGGCCTTCCAGGTGGATACGACGCGCACGTTCTCGTCTCCTCTGCTCCAGTCGAGCACGCGCAGCCTGATGCGCATCGCTCAGTTCGAGCCGCAGCAGTTGCAGGCCGGGCAGCGCTACTTCTGGCGCTTCCGCGACGAGACCGACGCCTTCAGCCCGTGGATCGAGCAGTCGTTTCGCTTCGATCCGGCTCTGGGCCGCGTCGGCTGGGCGCAGGCTGAGCCGACGATCGACTCGGGAGCGAGCACGCTCAGCCAAGGCAGCGTGCTGCTGGGCACGAGTAACACGTTCGCTTCTCTCTCGTCCGAGCGGGGCAGCGGTCAGCTATTGGGCAGCGTGACTGTCGGCGAGCAGTCGTTTATCACGCTTGGCCTGGGATGGGGCTTCGTGGTCGTGGACGGCGTCACCGGCGAGGTCAAGTACTCAGCCTCGCTTCCCACCTTCAACATGCCGCCGAGCATTGAGGAACTGGTCAACTCGAACAAAACACTGGCCACGTCGCGTCTCGACAGTCTGGCGCGTGGACTGATGCCAGGTGGCCTCAACCGAGGCGATTTGGTCTTGGGCCGCACGCGCCACTTGGCCAACATCGACGGCCCGGTCATCGGTGACGACGTTAGGTCATCGATTCGAGCGCTGGGTAGCGCCGCCATCGACACGCTGACTTATGGCAACCACCTGTGGCAGATGGTCGCCCGCGTGGGCTATCCCGAGCAGACACGCGAGCGCGTCGTGCCGCTGACGTCCGATTCTCCCAACGAGGTCAGGTGGGACACGACGCTGGTCTTCCGCGACCGCGCCGCCACGTTCACGAGCGAACCCATCAGCGGCGCGCTAGCCTGGCTCGAAGCAGGCTCGCAAGGCGTCCTTCCCGCAGGCGTGGCGGCAGAAGTCGACGTGCTGGGGGCCGACGGAAGCACGGTTTTGGCGTCGGCTCCGCTGGGTAGTCCGCTCGACCTGTCGGCCGTCGACGCTCAGGTGCAGCAGCGGCTGCGGCTGCGAATGCGCCTGACGGACAACCGAGCATACGAGACGATCACGCTCGGAACTCCGTTTCCGTCGGGGAGGCTGGCCGAATGGCATCTGTCTTACTCGCCCACGCCGCGCATCGCGCTGGACGCCGTCACGTCGGTCGGCTCGAGCGTTGCCGAAGGCGAAACGGCGCGCTTCTCGGTCCCGGTCCATAACCTTTCGCTCAGCGACGCGCGCGACGTGCGCATCGAACTGTTCCTGTCCGAGCCGGGCCGAACCGAGCGCTTGCTGCGGACCGATACGCTGGGCACGCTGGCGGCGGGTGCTATCGTGACGCGCCAGATCGCGCTCGGCACCGACGGTCTGACGGGCACCAACCAGCTGCGCATTCGGCTGCGGCACCGCGACGAAGCCGCCGCACCGGACGAGGGTTTGTCCGACTACGCGCTCTCGTTCAGCGTCCAGGGCGACGCGACAGTTCCGTCTTACGTCATCACCATCGACGGCGACGAGTTCGAGCCGGACAACGAGCCCATTGCCAACCTCCAAGACCCATCGTTTCCGTTCGTGTCGGCGCGTCCGACCATCGAAATCCAGGTGCGCGACGACAACCGGTTCCGGGCGCTCTCGGACGCGTCGGTGATTCAGCTTTCGCTCAACGGAACGCCCATCTCGATCGACCATCCCGACGTGCGCTTTACGCCGGGCGACACGCTCGCCGGCTTGGTCTACACGCCCGACCTGACGCGCTCCGACTCGACCTATACGCTCGTCCTGCGCGCGTTTGACGCGTCGGGCAACGAGGCAGCGCAGAGTCCCTACCAAGTGCACTTCCGCGTGCAGACCGAGTTAGAGATCGAGTCCGTCCTCCCCTATCCCAACCCAATGACCAGCACGACGACGTTCGCGTTTCGCGTCAAGGGCGCCGACGCGTCCGAGGTCGAGGAGGCGCGGCTGCGCGTCTACACGCTGACGGGACAGGTCGTGCGCGAGTTCGATCTGACAGGCGGAGGCGCCGACGCGCTGGATGGGGGCACGCTTCGAATCGGCTGGAACAAGCTGCGCTGGAACGGGACCGACGCCGACGGCGACCGCCTCTCACCAGGCGTTTACCTCTACCGCGTATTCCTGCGCGGAGCCGAGGGATCATTGGGCCAGACGCAGGTCGAACGCATCGCCATCGTTCGGTGATGCGCTGTCAGGCGTAGTCGCTGGGTGCGATGATGAAGCCGCTCTTTCCACGTAGCCCATCGGCGAATCCGCGTAGGGCGAGCATCCAGCGCTGCACGTCTCCGCCGTGGTGGAGCAGAGCGGCGGGCAGGCGCAGAGCCAACTGGACCGCGGCTACGGCAACACTCACGCGCCACTGGCGGGGCGTGGCGTGCGCGCGGCTGATCAGCAGCGGGTTGCGAACGGCGTAGTAGACGCGCCATTTGCCTTTGGTCATGACGGTCCGGCCCATCACGCGGCGCGTGTGTTGCGCTTGGTTGTTGTGGTGCACGATGCGGCTCGCCCCGACGCCGACCAGCCGCCCATGCCGCGCCAGACGGACGCAGTATTCGGTATCGTCGGCGTCGATGAAGAAGTCGGCGCGTGGCGTTTCCGCTCGGGCCACATCACCCCGGATCAGCAGGCCGACGAACGACAGAAAGGACACGTCGATCGTCTCGCCTCTGGCTGGAACGACGGCGCGCTTGTGCATGCGGGCTAGGTCGTACTGGGCGATGTGCAGCGGTTGCACCTCGCCATCCGTGCCCACTTTGACCGGACCGCTCGCGGCGACGCCCGGCTGCATCGCCGCGACCAGGTGAGCGAGCGAGTCCGGCTCGGGTTCGACGTCGTCGTCCATCACCCACACCAGATCGCACGCCGTCTCGGCGGCCCACTCGACGCCAGCGGCAAATCCGCCCGACGACCCCGCATTCGACGGCAGGCGTACCACATCGACGCCAGGGAAAGCGGCCAGCACATCTTGCGTATGATCGGTCGACGCGTTGTCGATGACAACAGTGCGGCCGATCGCGTGCGTCTGGTCGCGCAAGGCGCCCAGGCAGACGGCGAGCAGATCGGCCCGATTGTAGGTGACGACGACGGCGCAGACGGAAGGACTAGCGCTCACGAGCGGGGAGAGCATCGGCGTTGGGTTCGGAGTCGGTTGTCTGCACGGTTGCGAAGCTGGTCCACTCTTGGGCAAACCGATCCCACGAGTGGAGGCGTTTCCATTCGCTAAAGCCGGCAGCTACCTCGGCGGCGGGCAGTTCGAGCGCGCGCTGAATGGCACGAGCCAGATCCGCTGCATCGCCGGGATTGAACAGGACGCCGACGCCCAGACGCTCCACATCGGCGAACGCTTCGAAGCGCGGCGCAACGATCGGACGCTCGTAGTGAGCCGCGATCTGGAGCGCGCCAGATGCCGCCGGGCGCCGGTAGGGAAGCACGCAGATAGAAGAGGCGCAGAACGTGAGCGCGACCTCCTCATCGGGCACCAGACCGCGTCGAAACGTAATGTGGCCGAGGGATTCGCTCAGGCGGTCGAGGTGGGCAGCCTGAGCCTCGCCCGCGGGGTGGACGCCTCCCGCGACGAGCAGGTGAACGTCGCGGGAGGCGTCGCGAACGGCGGGGAATGCGTCCATCAGCACATCGAGTCCTTTGTACGGCTTGACGTGGCCGAAAAACAGCACGACGGCTGCATCTGCCGGAAGAGAGAGGCGCTCGCGGGCGGTGGACTGGGCCACGGCGTCCCCGTACGAATCGTAGACCGGATGCCCGGCGCGATGCAGAGGCAGGCGAGGAGCCAGAAGCCGAACGTCACGCTCGACTTCACGCGTGAGGACGGTAGCACCGTCCATGGAGCGCAGCAGCAGTCTGAGCAGCGTGCGAGCCATCGGCCACGACCGATCGGGGCGCACGTCGTGGACCAACAGGTGGAGGCGCGGGCGCTTACCGCTGACCTTTCCCCAGAGGCGCAGCGAGGCGACCAGAGCCAGATAGCCCGGCAGCGTCAGGGGCATCCACTGCACGAGCAAAACGACGTCGGAGCGGTAAGCGTTCAGGGCTCCACGTACCCACGAAGCAGGCGAGAGAACGTCGAATGCGTCCGCCTTCTCTGAAGTGGTGTCGTTTGTGTGGCTTCGTCCCGGCAGAAGGTTGTGAGGAAGAGCTAGCGCAACCGTGCGCAACCGAACCACGGACCCGAGCGAATGGGAGAGCCGTTCGAAAAACGCTCCTTCCCCCGATCCGCCGCCAAGCTGCGGGCCAACTGCGAAAAGAGACGGAGGGTTGGACAAGGGCGAGGCTGCGGCTAGAGAACGCATTCAAGATACCCCTGCCGGATTGGGCCTCGCAACCTGCGCAGAGTGACTATCCTTCCTCTCCCGCCCCTTCACTCTTCGACTCATGTCTCTCTACGCCGTCATCATGGCCGGCGGTGTCGGCAGCCGGTTCTGGCCGCGCAGCCGACAAGCCTCGCCCAAGCAATTTCTACGCTTTTCGGGCGATCGGTCGCTGATCCAGACGACGATGGACCGCCTAGCCCCTATCGTTCCGCCCGAGCGTGTGCTCGTGGTCACGCACGCGCGCTACGCCGAGCACACGCAGCGGCAGCTGTCCGACGTGCCGATCGAAAACATTCTCGCCGAGCCGATTGCCCGCAATACGGCGCCGTGCATCGCTTTCGCCGCTGCGCACCTCGCCGCCCGCGCTCCTGACGCGACGATGCTGGTGTTGCCTGCTGATCACGTGATCCGAGACCAGCAGGCGTTCGAGCAGGTCGTCGCAACTGCCGCGCGCAAGGCGCAGACGCCGGGAGCCCTGGTCACGATTGGAATCGAGCCGACTCATCCCGAGACGGGATACGGATATATCCAGTACGAGGCTGACGACGACGAACCGGGCGAAGCGGCGGCTTATCCCGTCCTCACGTTCGCCGAAAAACCGGACCAGGCAACGGCCGAGCGCTTCGTCGACAGTGGCGACTTCGTGTGGAACAGCGGCATGTTCGTCTGGCGCGTCGACTCGATTCAAGCGGCGATGGAAGCCCACCTGCCCCTCGTTGCCAAGACGTTCGCACCCATCGCCTCTTCGCCAGACGCATCACGGAATGACGAGACCGTGGTTCAGGCCTACGCCGATTGCCCCAGCGTCTCGATCGACTATGGCATCATGGAGCGCGCCGCCGACGTGTGGTGCGTTCCGGCATCGTTCGGGTGGAACGACGTGGGCGACTGGCGCGCGTTCGCCGATTTGCAGGAGACGGACGACAGAGGCAACGCGCTCCAGGGCGACGTGCTGATCCACGCGTCGGCGCGGTGCTGCGTCGAAGCCGGAGAGCGGACGGTCGCTCTGGTGGGCGTCAACGACTTGATCGTGATCGACACGCCCGATGCTCTCCTCGTCTGCCATCGCGATGCTGCGCAAGGAGTCAAGAACATCGTCAACCACCTGTCGATCAACGACCGCGACGACGTGATTTGATGGATGCGCCGGTTCGCGTTGTAAGGGGGATGCAGACTTGAATATGCGTCCCCGCCCTGTTTTGCATTCACGGTTTCGAGACTGATGCTTCACGCGAAGCAGACGGAGTAGATGAATCAAGACCGCAAAAGTGACGTAGGGTCCACAATATGACTCGCCAGTCACCTTATTGATCAGGCGGTCCACACCCGTCTGCATGGAAGCTACCGTCCCCTCTCGTCGCGAACGCGAACGGCTCGCCCGCCGCGACGCCATGCTCGACGCCGCGCTCATCGTTTTCGCTGACAAAGGCTACAAGCAGGCGACGCTCGACGAGGTCGCTACGCGTGCCGAGTTCGGCAAGGGAACACTCTACAACTACTTCCCCAAAGGCAAGCAGGAGATCTTGTTTTCGCTCCTCGACCGGTTGTTCAGCGAGATGAGCGAGTGGACGACCGCGCATTTTGCCCAGTGCGAAGCCGCAGGGCAGACGGGCCGCCAGATGCTGCGCACCTACATCTTCAAGCACGTCGAATATCTATCCCAGCGGCGCGACGTGTTCGCTCTGCTGATGCAAGAGGTCCACCGGATCGCGTTCGACATGGACGTGGAAAAGGTCGGGCGGATGGTCGAGATGCGTGAGCGCATGATCGACCAGATCGCCGGGCCGGTTCAGCGAGCCATCGACCGGGGCGAGATTCGCGACCTGCCTGCCAACATCATCGCCCACACGATTCTGGGCAACATCAAAGGCCACCTGCTCGCTGTGACGCTCGAAGCCCACGCCGACCCTTCGTGCTCCTTCATCGAATACGCCGATCCCCAGCGCGCCGCCGAACTGATTTCGACGACGCTGCTCGACGGCCTCGCCCTCTCCCCTTCCGCCGACGCCTGACCCGATGCCCCGTCTGCTCCTCTTACTAGCGCTCGCCCTGAGCGCCGCTCCACTCTGCGCGCAGCAGGCCGTCACCAGCGGCTCGCCGATTCGCCTTTCGCTCGAAGAGGCCGTCGAGGTCGCTCTGGTCCAAAACTATGCGCTTCGCTCGCAGCGGCTCGACGTGGACTTTGCCAGCGCCCAGGTGCGCGAGGCCTACTCGGCCGTCTACCCCGGCGTCACGCTCAACTCGTCGTACACGCGGACGATCAAGGCACCCAACCCGTTTGCCGGCTCGGACGCGGGTGGACTGTTCGGATCGCTGGGCTTCGTCGACTGGCTGAGCTACAACGAGCGCGCGCGCACCGACGACGCGCCATCGACCAACCCAATCTCTTTCATTGCCTACCAGGACTCGGTCGCTGCCGGGTTCGACCGCGCCGGAGTCGTCCGCAACCAGAACGACAACGCCTTCCTCGTTCCCAACCGCTTCGACAACAACATCGAGATTAGCCAGGCGCTGTTCGATGGTTCGGCATTCGCGGCGATCAAGGGAGCGCGGGCGCTTCAAGAAGTCAGCGCGCGCGGCGTCGACCGGCAGGAGCAGGTGCTGGCGCAGCAGGTGGCCGAGCAGTATTTCGACGCGCTGCTGGCCCAGGAGCAGGTGCGCGTGCAGCAGGCGAGCGTCGACCGGGCCGGAAACACGGTCCGCGAGACGACGCGGCGCGTGGCGCGGGGAGCCGCTCCCAAGTTCGAGCGCCTGACCGCCGAGGTCAACCAGACCAACCTGCGATCCCAGCTCGTCCGCGCCCAGACGCTGGCCGCGACGGCCGTCGACCAGCTCAAGCTCACGCTGGGTGTCTCGCCGGTCCAGCCGGTCGTGCTGACCGAAGAGCTAGACGTGCCCGCCCGCTTCGACCTGGCGAGCCTGACCGTCGACGACGCGCTGCTGACGGCGCTCGAGCGCCGCCCCGACATCGCGCAGGCCGAACTAGGCGTCCGGCTGCGCGAGATCAACGCGAGCATCCAGCGCGCCGCTTTCCTGCCGACGCTGAGCGCGTTTGCGACGCTGGGCTACACCGGCACCGTCCCGGACAACCGCACGTCGGTCACGAGCGATAGGAGCAACTCCGACGATCCGTTTGCCGTGACCGAGCAGACAACCGGCTTCTTTTCCGAAAACTACTGGCAGCCCAACGTGGCCGTCGGCGCCAGATTGAGGTGGAGCCTTTTCGACGGTTTTCGCACGTCGGCGCAGGTGCAGCAGCGGCGCATCGAAACCGAGAAAGCGCGCATCGACCTGGAGCGACTGCTCGACGGCATTCGCTTCGAAGTGTCGGTCGCGCTGCGCAACGCCCAAGCGGCGCAGCTCCAGATCCTGTCGCAGCAGCAGAACGTCGACCGGGCCGAGCTCAACTACGAGTTCGCCGACACCAGGCTCGACGAAGGCGTCACGACGCCGATCCAGGTGCGCGAGGCATCCGACCTGCTCGATCAGAGCCGGTTCGGTTTTTTGCAAGCCGTCCACGACTATCGCACTGCCGTCGCCACGCTCGAAGTGGCGCTGGGCTCGGCCCTGACCGACCGCTCGCCGCTGCGCGTAGCCAACGCCGTCGCCGACGGATTGTCCGCACCCGTTCCGGCCGACGCCCAGGCGCGCGACTGACTCCTCTCCTTACGACTCCGGCCTTCACCTGCCTCTCATGACCAGATTCTCTCTCCGCACGCTCGCGCTCGCATCGGTCGTGCTGCTTTCCGCCTGTTCGAGTTCGGACGAAGCCACGACGGCCGACACCGAAGACACGACGCCGACCGCGCGCACGATCCGCGTCGAAACACTTGTCCTCTCGCCCAGTGAGTTCGACGACATCATCGAAGTCTCGGGCGTGGTCGAGGCCAACGACGACGCCATCCTGAGCGCGCAGTCGTCGGGCACGGTAACGGTCCTCGTTCCTCTGGGACGCAATGTCGGTCAGGGCGCAACGGTGGCGCAGACCGATGCTTCGCTCGCCAACGCGTCGCTGGCCCAGGCGCAGGCCGTGCTCGATCAGGCGCAGGCGCAGGCCGCGTTTGCCGAAGACAACTACAACCGGCAACAGGGTCTTTTCGCCGATTCGATCATCTCGGCGCTGGAGTTCGAGAACGTCCGGACGCAGCGTGCATCGGCCAACGCGTCGGTCGCTCAGGCGCGGGCAGCGGTTCAGCAGGCCCAGGCGCAGCAGCGGTTCACGCGCGTCGTCGCGCCGTTTGCGGGCGTCGTCGAAGAGCACTTGGTAGAGAGGGGCGAGCAGGTCAACCCGGGCACGCCCGTCGCTCGCATCGTCTCGACGCGCGACGTGAAGATCACCGCGGGTATCCCCGAGCGGTTCGCCGGTAACATCGGCGTGGGCGACGAAGTCCAGGTGCGCTTGCAGTCGCTCGGAAACGAGACGCGGACCGGACGCATCACGTTTGTCGGAAGTGCGGTCAACGCGCAAACGCGGACGTTCCCCATCGAAGTCAGCATGGGCGGAATGGGCGGATCGCTCAAACCGGCGATGGTAGCGACGGTGCTGGTGCGCCGCGAGCAGATCCAGAACGCTCTGGTCGTCCCCCGCGCCGCCATCGTCCGCGAGGCCGACGGCGAGATCGCGTACGTGGTCACCAATGGCGAAGCCCAGTCGCGGACGGTCACGACCGGCAGCAGCTACGGCGACCGCGTAGTCGTCACGTCGGGCCTGTCGGCGGGTGATGAGTTGATCGTGCTCGGCCAGAACAACGTCGCGCCGGGCGATCAGGTCGAAGTCGCCGACCAGCGCCGCATGATCGGCAGCAGCAGCGCGGACCGCACCAGCCTCGTCGCTCCGCCGATCGAGTAGACCGCAGACCACCCCACCCCTTCGGGGCGCCCCTCCTCCGAGAGGAGGGGACGGCGTATGATTAGCGCCTCCTTGCTCGGAAGAGTCGCAGCACTTTGCGACGCCACCCAACTCAGCACAGACTCCAAACTCGTCCTCCCCTCGTGGAGGGGAGGTGCCCGCAGGGCGGAGGGGTCCACGCGCACCCGCACCGCCCTCACCCACCCCGCGCCATGACTATCACCAACCTCGCCATCCAGTACCGCACGTCCGTCGTGGTGCTGCTCGTGCTGCTCGTCGTGGGCGGATTCGTGTCCTACCTCACGATCCCTAAAGAGGCCAACCCGTCGATCGAGATCCCCAACATCGTCGTCACGACGATCTACCCGGGCGCGTCGCCGGACGACATCGAGAGCCTAATCACGCAGAAGATCGAGTTGGAAGTCAACGGCGTCAGTGGCATCAAGGAACTGCGCTCGACGAGTACCGAGGGCGTCTCGACGCTGATCGTCGAGTTCGAGCCGGACATCGAGATGGACGACGCCTACCAGAAGGTGCGCGACAAAGTCGACGTGGCGAAGTCGGAGCTTCCCGATGAGGCCGAGGAGCCGATCGTGTCCGAAATCAACCTGTCCGAAGAGCCGATCATGTCGATCAACCTGGGCGCCAAGTATGGGCTGGCACGGTTGAAAGAGGTCGCCGAGGATTTGCAGGACGAACTGGAAGGCATCCCCAGCGTGCTCGAAGTCGACCTGTTCGGCGGGCTGACGCGCGAGGTGCAGATCAACGTCGATCTGGCGCGCTTGCAGGGCTACAACCTGTCGTTCAACGACATCATCTCGACGATCCAGACTGAGAACACCAACCTGCCGGGCGGCTCAATCGACGTCGACCGCGAGAACTACCTGGTGCGCGTCGATGGGCAGTTCAAGGACCCGTCGCAGATCGAAAACCTGGTCGTCAAGGCGCCAAACGGAGCGCCGATTTATGTGCGCGACGTGGCTGACGTGGTTTTCGATTTCGAGGACCGCGCGTCGTTCGCCCGCTTGGAAGTGCGGCAGACCGAGCTGGAAGACGGCACGTTCGTGCCCGCCGAGGACCAGACGCCGCGCGAGGTCATCACGCTGTCGGTCAAGAAGCGCAGCGGCGAGAACATCGTCGAGACCGCCGAAGCCGTCGACGAGGTGCTGAGCGGCTTTGCGCTGCCCGCCGGAACGAGCATCCTGATCACTGGCGACGCGAGCGAGAACGTCGAGACGCTGATTCAGGACTTGGAAAACAACATCATCGCCGGACTGGTCTTCGTTGTCCTGGTGCTGCTCTTCTTCCTCGGAGTGCGCAACGCGACACTGGTCGGCATCGCGATTCCGATTTCGATGCTGCTGGCGATGGTCGTCTTTCAGGTGCTGGGCTACGCGCTCAACTTCATCATCCTGTTCTCTCTGATCATCGCGCTGGGCATGCTGGTCGACAACGCCATCGTGATCGTCGAGAACATCTACCGCTTCCGCGAGGAAGGCCACGACCGGTGGGACGCCGCGCGCATGGGGACTGCCGAAGTCGCCGTCCCCGTCATCACCTCGACGCTGACGACGCTGGCCGTCTTTGCCCCGATGCTGTTGTGGCCGGGCATCATCGGCGCGTTCATGGGCTACATGCCGCTCACGCTGATCATCACGCTGTCGTGCTCTCTGGTCGTCGCGCTGATCTTCAACCCGGTCATCACGGGCATTTTCGTCCAAGTCGAGGGCGAAGAGAAGTCGGACCGCTCGCGCGCTGCCAAGATCACGATGTATGCTGCAACCGCATTCGTCGCGCTCCTGGTACTTGCGATCAACTGGAAGACGTTTGTTGTGCTGGCGATTGGCGTACCGCTGCTGTGGTTCATCCACAGGCGCTTCCTTGCCCCCGTCGCCGACCGTTTCATGCAGCGCGGCCTCCCAGCGATGACCGACAAGTACCGCGGCTTCATCTCGTGGATGCTTGAGCGCGACTACACGCGCAACCGCGCCATGCTGCGCAACACGCTCGCGCTGGGCAGCTTCACGGCGGGCTTCGTCGTTTTGGTGCTCGGCCTGTTCGTCGGCTCGGTCTCGCCCATCGGCGGCCAAGTGCTGATGGCGATTGGCGGACTGTTTCTCGTCATTGGACTGCTCGGCATCCTCTTCCACGCGCTCGAACTCATCTTCTACGCTGACTGGGGATCGGTCAAAGCCGGGCTGATCTTCGGCGCGTTCATGCTGGTGACGCTGGGCTTGATGGCAGCCGATGCCACCCAACTGAAAGTCTTTTTCAGCGTGACGCTCGCTGCCTTCGTGCTTGTTTCCGTAGTCCAAAGCTTTTTGGGCAGATCGACGGCTGTGTTAGTCGGAAGAGCGGCTATCGGAGCAGCGATTGCCGCATCAATCTTCTTCATTCTCACGTCCGAGGAGATCGAACTCTTCCTCGTCGTCGAGTTGCTCATCCTGCCCGCCGTCATCACGATCGTCGGACTGGCCGGAGCGCTGCTGGCACCCGGAACGGACGCGAGCAGTGGCGTCCTGAGCGACAACCGTGCGCGTCTGCTGACCGGATCGCTGGCGACGCTCTTCGCCATCGTCGGCCTGTTCGCGGCGGCGCCGACTGGGGTCGAGTTCTTCCCGCCGAGTGACCCGACGCAGATCCGCGTTACGATCGAAAACGCGTTGGGCACCAACATCGACGCGTCGGACCAGACGGCGCAGATCGCGCAGCGCAGAGTCGAGGAGTTGATGGCAGAGTCGCCCGTCGTAGCCGACAACGTCAAGGACCTGCTCGTCAACGTCGGTGTCGGCGGCGATGCGCAGTTCGGCGGCGGATCGACGAGCCCCGAGCGCAGTAGGGTCACGCTCAACATGGTCGACTATGCCGAGCGCGAGGAGCCTTCGACGGCGACGCTCGACCGCATCCGCGAAGGACTGACGGGCATTCCCGGCGCCAGTGTCACCATCGACAAGGATCAGCAGGGACCGCCGACCGGAGCGCCCGTCAACATCGAGATCAGCGGATCGGAGTTCGCTCAGATCCAGTCGATCACCAACGACGTGCGCTCGCGGTTGGAGCAGCTGAGCGAGACCGGCCAGATCGAAGGCCTAGTCGACGTGAGCGACAACCTCAACCAGGGCCGCCCCGAGTTGGAAGTCGTCATCGACCGCGAGCGCGCCGCCCAGTTCGGCCTGTCGACGACCGCGATTGCGCAGACCGTGAGGGCCGCCATCAACGGCGTCGAAGCCGGGCAGTATCGGACCGGAGACGACGAGTACGACATCATCGTCCGGCTGGCCGAGGGCGAGCGCCAGACGCTAGAGTCGATCCGCAACCTGACGATCATGGACGAGGGCACGCAGATTCCGCTGTCGGCCGTCGCCACGCTCCAGACCGGCGGCGGACTGGGCAGCATCACGCGGCTCGACCAGAAACGCGTCGCGACCGTCAGCGCCAACGCAGCGCCGGGCTTCAACGGCAACGCGATCCTGGCGCAGGTGCAGGCCGAGTTGGCCGAGTACGAGGAGACGATTCCGGCAGGCTACATTATCCAGTACACCGGCGAGAGCGAGGAGCAGGCTGACGCGTTCGGCTTCCTGGGCTTTGCCCTCGCCGTCGGCGTGTCGATGATCTTCATTATCCTCGTCGCCCAGTTCAACTCGCTGTCGGCGCCGTTCATCATCATCGTCGCCGTCGGCCTGAGCCTGATCGGTGTCCTGACCGGCCTGATCCTGACGCGCACCTCGTTCGGCCTGTTCACGTTCATCGGCATCATCAGTCTGGCGGGTATCGTGGTCAACAACGGCATCGTCCTGATCGACTACATCATGCAGTTGCGTGATCGCGGCGTCGAGAAACAGCAAGCCATCATCGACGGCGGCGCGACCCGTCTGCGCCCGGTCTTGCTGACCGCGCTCACCACGCTAATTGGACTCGTCCCGCTCACGTTCGGCATCAACATCGACTTCGTCGGCCTGCTGACCGACTTCGACCCGTCGATCTCGTTCGGTAGCGAGAATACGCAGTTCTGGGGACCAATGGGAACGGCGATCATCTCGGGCCTGATCTTCGGCACCTTCCTGACATTGGTCATCGTGCCCGTCATGTACTCGACGTTCGACAGCCTGGCGATCCGCGTGGGCCACGTCTTCGGCAGCAGCGACGAGACCAGCGACGTGCCCGCGGTCGACGCAGATGGAGGTGACGGACTGGCAGGAGAAACCACCGTTGTCCCGCCCGTGCGTCCGGCGACGGCGTGACGGGCGGAGCTTTCGGCCGCTCCTTCCTGTTGACCGAATCCGACTTCTCGCACCGACTGCATGGACTGGCACCAATACATCGTGAGCACGCCGGACGTGCTGCGCGGAAAGCCTCGCATCGTCGGCACGCGTATTCCGGTCGCGCTCATCCTCGGTTACCTAGCCGATGGAAACACCGATCAGGACATCGTCCGGGAGTTTCCCGACGTGACGCGCGAGCACATCGGCGCGGCATTGGCTTACGCACGCGATCTGGCTGACTACGAAGTCGCCTGATGCGTTTGTTTGCGGATCATTGCGTCCCGGAGTCTGCTGCGCGCGCGTTGGAGGCAGCCGGACACACCGTCGTTTGACTTCGCCACGAGATTCCGCGCGACTCGCCTGATCCAGTCGTTATCGCCTACGCCCAAGAGATCGGTGCCCTTTTGCTTACGCTGAACGGTGATTTCTCCGACATCGTCGCCTACCCACCAGCGAACTATGGGGGCATTGTTTCTCTTCAACTCCACGGTCGACCAAGCGTGCTCCCGGCTGTGACCCAAGCACTGATCGGCCAGTTTGAACGAGAGCCAGAGCAACGTGCCCACAACGGGACGCTAATGCTCGTCGAAGCACACCGCATTCGAGTGCGCCGGTAGCCTTTACGAGAGGCAGGCGGTGTGGCTCGGTCAGATCGCAGCAGATAGCACAATCGGCTATCTTTGAGCCGCCTACCCACCGCCTGCCATGCCGTTTATAGTCGTCTTCTTCGTCTTGATTGCCGCCGCATTCGGGTTGACGCGTAAGGCCGGAGTGGGAACGACGTATGTGCGTCCGAGTCAGCGCAGGCGGGCGCGCACGATTGCGGCTCAGAGTCAGGCGTGGCGGCAGGAGTTGTGGGCCGTTCGGGAGCACGTGCCGTCGTGGGACAAGGTGGATCACGCGCTCGAAGGCGCTATCCGCTACGCCGATCATCTCACCGGAACGGCGGCCGAGAAGTACGCCCGCCTGCACGCCGGAGCCGACGCTACCGACGCTGCATCGGCCCCCGACCTGTCGCCGGACCAAGTCGAGCGCGCGTTTCGCCACCTCACCCTGCGCGTCGACGCGGCGCGGCTGGCCGTTCATCTGCGCCAGGCGCACACCGCTGCCGACCGCGTGTTTGAAGCCGAGCACCCAGGCCTGATCGATCTGCCCGCATCGGCGTTCTCGGACTTCGCGCTGGACGACTTCCAAGACCGAGTCGCCCGGCTCGACCACGACGCGCGCAGTGCGTTGAAAGCGGTGATCCGCTCGGACGACGACGGCTTTGACTTCGGCGAATCCGAACTGGACAGCGAAGGGGCGACGCACGCGATCTCGGACGGCATGGCGGCGCTGGCGCGCATCGAACGCATGTCGCTGAGCTGAGGGGCAAGCGAGAGGCGTTCGAACGTGCGCAACGCAATCTGTCGGACCTGGGCTACTTTCGCGGCTTTGCATCGGCGGCGGCGCAGATCGCGCGGCATCCCGTCGTGCCCAAATCGCTGAGCGTCGAGATCGAAGCGTTGGTCGACCGGATTCAGGAGTTCGACGCGTCGGCGTTTCCCGATGCGATGGCGGCGGCGAGCGAACTGCTGCACGTCGAGCACAGGTTGAACGCGCTGATCGCACGTGCCCTCCCCGGCAGCACGCAGCTCTCGGATGCGCAAGAGTCTCGCGATGTCGCACTGCTCGACCAGGACTATGCGACCGAAGAGGCCGTACCGCTCGGGAGCAGCCGGCGCCGCGCGCGAGGGTGAGCCAGTGCGACGGTCTCCCGATAGTGGCACGCTGCGATTGTTGCACGTTTCGCACGTCGTGAGAGGCTGTGGGGGCGTGTGATGCACCCGATGCGGGTGGATAGCCCGTAGCTTGCCCGGTCTCACTTATCCCCCCTCGCCCCGCATGGGCTTACTGATTTTCTACGTCGCGCTCGCGCTGGTCGTCTCGTTTCTGTGTTCGATCCTCGAAGCCGTTCTGCTCTCGATCACCCCGTCGCACGTTGCCGTGATGGAGCGTGAGGGCAACCCGGCTGCCGCTGGCGTCAAAGCTCTCAAGGCTGACATCGAGAAGCCACTCTCGGCCATTCTAACGCTCAACACGATCGCGCACACCGTTGGCGCCGCTGGTGCCGGTTCGCAGGCGGCCATCGTGTGGGGCGAGGGATCGGTCTGGATCTTCTCGTTCGTCGCGATTTTCGCCGCCGCGCTGACCGTAGCGATTCTCATCTTCACGGAGATCATCCCCAAAACGCTCGGAGCGCAGTATTGGAAAGGACTGACGCCGCTCGTCACGCGCGCGCTCAAAATCCTCGTCTTCCTGATGGGTCCGATCGTGTGGTTCTTGCAGCTTCTCACCAAGCTCATTTCGCGTGGCGAGAAGGACACGGGCGTCAGTCGTGACGAGATCGCTGCGATGGCGGATCTAGGCCACCAATCCGGCTCGGTCGATGCCGCCGAGAGCCGCATCCTCAAGAGCCTGTTCAGCTTCCGCTCGCTCCGCGCCCGCGACATCATGACGCCGCGCACGGTCCTGTTCCACTTTCAACAGGAGCAGACCGTCGACGAAGTGCTGGCGGCCCACCCGCACATTCGCTTCTCGCGCATCCCGATCTACGGCTCGAACCGCGACGACATGGTCGGCTACATCCTCAAAGACGACTTGCTGCTCCACGCCGCGCGCGATCAGGCCGACATGCCGCTGAGCGAGCTCAAGCGCGAGTTCGTCGTCGTGCCGGACGGCCTGGCGCTGCCCTTGCTGTTCGAGCGCCTATTGGATCAGGGCGAGCACATCGCGCTCGTCGTAGATGAGTACGGCGGCGTGGCGGGCATCGTGTCGATGGAGGACATCGTCGAGACCTTGCTCGGATTGGAGATCGTCGACGAGGCCGACGCCAATACCGACATGCAGGTGCTGGCGCGTGAGCGGTGGAGCAAGCGCGCGCGGGCGCTGGGACTGCTCGACGACGAAGACATCGACCCGCTCGCCGCTACGACGAGCGCAGAGACCAAAGCCATCGTGACGTACAGCACGACCGGCATCGCCCAGCAGGAGGTCCGCGCCAAGACGCCCGATCTGCCCGCCGAGCCGGACGCCATCGACCCCAAGAGCGAGCGGTAACTCCGCTCTGCGTCCGAGTCGTGGGCGAGATGATTCTCCTCCTCGTGGGCGTCATCGCCCGGCCTGCATTTATCTACATCGCCACTGCTCAATGAAACAGCTAGAAGACTTCGAAGACGCTCACCTCCGCAAGTTTGAGCGCCCCGCTCCACCCGATCCGTCGGACGTGAAAACAGTCTACCTGATCGGCATCTGCGGGACGGGAATGGGGTCTCTGGCCGGGCTGCTGAGCGAGGCGGGGTACCAAGTCAAAGGATCGGACGAAAACGTCTATCCGCCGATGAGCGACCGGCTCGCCGAAGCGGGCATCGAAGTGCTCAAAGGCTACGATCCGGCCCACCTCCAACCGGCCCCCGACCTGGTCATAGTCGGCAACGCGTGCGCTCCGGATCACGTCGAGGCGGCGTACGCGCGCGACAACGGACTGGCTCAGTTGTCGCTTCCCGAAGCTCTGGCGCACTTCTTCCTGCGCGGACGGCGTTCCCTGGTCGTCGCCGGGACGCACGGCAAGACGAGCACGACCGGGCTGATGGTGCACGTGCTGCGCGAAGCCGGGCTTGATCCAGGCTTTTTGGTCGGCGGTGTGATGTCGAACGGAGGCGTCAACTACGCCGTCGGAACGGGGCCGCATTTCGTGGTCGAGGGCGACGAGTACGACAGCGCGTATTACGACAAGCGGCCCAAGTTCATGCACTACCAGCCGACGGCGGCCATCATCACGTCGATGGAGTTTGATCACGCCGACATCTACGCCGACTGGGACGACTATCGCAGCGCGTTTCGCCGGTTCGCGGGCATCGTCGATCCCGAGGGTCTGCTCGCGCTCTACGGCGACGACAACGAAGTCCGCATCCTAGAATTCCACTCGTCGGCGCGGCACCAGTACTATGGAATCGACGACGGCGACGACCACGTGACGGCGGCGAACGTCCGAACGGGCGAGGGCGGTATGCGGTTTACACTCGTCGTCAAAGGTGAGGAGAAGGTCGACATTTTCTTACCGATGAGCGGGCGGCACAACTTGCGCAACGCGCTTGGAGTCGCGGCCATCTGCCTGTCCGAGGGGCTGACGCCCGAGCAGATCGCCCAAGGCATGGGCACGTTCAAAGGAATGAAGCGGCGCCAAGAACCCATCGGCGAAGTCGGCGGCGTGCTCGTGATCGACGACTTTGCGCACCACCCGACGGCCGTCCACGAAACCATCGGCGCCATCGCCGAGCGTTGGCCCGAGCGCCGCGTCGTGGCTGTCTTCGAGCCCCGCAGCAACTCGAGCCGCCGCAAGGTCTTCGAGCAGGCCTACAGCGAAGCGTTCGATCGCGCCGAACTCGCCTTCCTCAGCGCTCCGCCCGTCCGTCACAACGATGTGGAGAGCGACCTGATGGACAGCGAACAGGTCGTCCGCAACCTGCGCGCGCGCGGCGTCGACGCTTACCTCGACCCCAACGCCGAAGCGCTGCTGCCCGATCTGGTAGACAAACTGCGCCCCGGTGACGTCGTTCTCATCATGAGCAACGGCAGCTTCGGCGGCATCCACAAGAAACTGCTCAGCGAACTGACCGAGCGGACGCGCCAACCCGCGACGGCGTGACCGCTCCGCCGCTACGCTCCGATGAGATCGATCAACTGCGCGCGCTGGCTAGACGCGACAAAACGCGTGCTGCCGCAAAGGGCTGATTCCGAGAATGGATGGCCGGTCCGGTTCGATCACTGCTTTATGCGCATCGCGCTGGACAATGCGCTGGGCCGTCCGTGGCGCGATGTGCTGACGGGGCGGGGCGCTGCTTACAAGCAAATGGACGCCGTACAATTCGGTCGCGCCCTCGCGGTCGCCGAACGCATGCTTGCCGAAGGCCCTGCGTCGGCGAGAGCACTCAACGATACCAGTTTGCGGCTTCGGGGGAAGCGCTAGCCATGCGCGTCGTCTCGCTCGTCCCGTCGCAATCCGAGTTGCTGTCCGACCTGGGCGTCGAGCCTGTCGGCGTCACGCGGTTCTGCGTGCATCCGTCTGGCTTGAAGGGACGATCGGCAGTCGTCGGCGGGACGAAGCAGGTCGATGCAGACAAAGTTCGCGCGCTTCGGCCGGACTGGATTCTCGCCAATAAAGAGGAAAACACGCATGAGATGGTCAGCGCGCTATCGGAAGTGGCGCCGGTCCACGTGACCGACGTGCAGACGCTCGGCGACGCGCTGGCGATGATCCGCACGGTCGGACAGCACATCGGCAGGCGAACCGCGGCCTCAGGTTTGGCGCGCGCGATAGCCGAGCGGTTCGACGCGCTGTCCGCTTTCGAGCCGCTGCGCTGCGCCTACCTGATCTGGCGCGATCCCCTGATGACCATCGGCGGCGATACGTTCATCTCGGACGTGATGGCGAAGGCCGGATTGATCAATGCCTTTTCGCACCAGACGCGCTACCCGACGCTCACGCCCGGCGAACTGCGCGCCGCAGACCTCGACGCCGTCCTGCTCTCGTCCGAGCCCTTCCCCTTTTCGCGCGGCGACGCCGATCAGGTAGAAGAGCAAACCGGCGTCCCCACGTTTCTGGTCGATGGCGAGCCGTTCTCGTGGTACGGAAGTCGCCTGCTCCATACCCCTGGTTATCTGCGCTCGCTCCGATCCAGGTTGGAGTCCGTCGGCGTGAGATAGTCGGACAGCGGCGCACGGTACGGTGTGGCTTCGACGCGTTCAGACCAAGCGCCCAAGGCCACACCGATGCCGCCACCGATCACTGCCATCGCGAAAGAGGCTACCATAAACTGCCCCCTAGTTGGTATGGCAAATCCTGATCCATTGCCTTCCGGCGATACTCCTAAGAGGATCGTCAGCAACAGGCCTGGAACCGTGCCGATCAGCGCAGCTCGTCCGGTTTTACTGGCGTCGCGTACGCGCGTGACCCGGTCTACCCGCAGGATACTCTTTGTCATTGCGTCGATCCACGGAGGCGATAGTGCGTCACATCCGGCGCCACGACGACGAGGCTGACGCGCTTAATCTTCCGGTCTTCCAGAGTAGTGATAACGAATCTACCCCGCGCCATCGACTGGTTCATCTTGGCTAGCTCGGGCGGTGCTTGGCGCAAGAGGTCGGCCCGTGTCGTCGGCCCGTCGCCGATGAGCGAGGACGAGCCGCAGCCGGTGAGTACGAGGAGGGCGACCAGCAGAGTCGGCTTCATTGGTCGAGAGGAGTAGAGATGTCGTCTTCCTCAAAGTACCGATCGACGGGACCGAGGTAGACAGTCTGGTACTCCGGTCCGTACGTGCCGCCGACCGCAGCACCGATCACGACTCCGACGCCAGCGAGGGCCACTCCGGCACCCATCGCAAGCGCCCCACCAAACCCACAGTACGGCGTTTCTCCATCACAACTCGCCACCGAGGCGATGCCAGCGACGGCAATCAGCAGTCCGGGAGCCGCTCCGACCAGCGCACCGCGCCCGACGCCGCGCCGCTGTCGTTTTTCGACGAGCGATACCGTGGCGGTCGGAATCCGGCTCCACGAATCGGAGCCGAGTGCTCGGTAGGACACCTCGTCGCGCGTCATATGCACGCGGTCTGCTCTCAGCGGAGCGGCGTATCCGGGGCGCACGATCCGAAATCGACCGCTGCGCAGAGCTCCGTTCACCTGTGCGAGTTCGGGGGGGTGCTTGGCGCAGCAGGTCGGCGCGCGTGGTGGGTCCGTCGCCGATGAGCGAGGACGAGCCGCAGCCGGTGAGCGCGAGCAGCGAGATCAGCAGAAGGAAACGCATCACTTCAGAGATCAGACGTAGCGGATGGCGGCGGTTCGAGCAGGTAGCGTGTGATGGGCGCGAGGTAGTAGATCGTCGTTTGAGAACGGCGCACAGAGCGGGAGCCAGCGGCGCTCCCCATCGCGAGCAGCGTCGCCGCCATGACGATCAAGAGTGAGAACTGAAGCTGCGCGAACGCGCAGTCCAAGACTCCATCGTCTTCGCACCCCTCCCCCCAGCGACTGCTCAGCAGAAGACCCAGTCCGATCGCGCCGGGCAGCGCGCCTACTACGGCTCCAGCAGTCGATCCTTGGTCTGCTCCGGACGTGACGCGCGCGATCCCGGCTGTCGGGAGATAACGCACGTCGTTTCGCGGCAAAGCCACGCGCGTCACGACCGGACCGAGTGCGACGCTGCGCACTGCGATTTTACGTCCGTCGGTCATCTCCAACGCGAAGCGGCCCGCCTCCAGGCCAGCGTTGACGCTGCTGAGTGCGACCGAATGCGAGGCGCCGGGGACGTACCCCTCTGGAGGCGAGAACGTGCCGACGGACGAAGGGTGCGACCCAGCGATCCCAGACGAAGCGCAGCCTGTCGCCACGAGAACGAGCGTCAGAAGTGAGAAAAGTCGAATCATGGGGCGGGCACGGAGCCGACCGGTTGACCCGAGAGGAAGCGCTCCATCGTTCCCTCGTAGAGCGTGACCGGAGGCTTGGTCGCGATCAGAGCGCCGAGCACGCCGCCGCCTCCGGCTCCCAGCGCCATCACGCCTACGGCGGCCAGACTCAGGTCGACCGATTCGGTCACCACCAGAGCCGAGAAGGCCAGCGCGCCGGCCGTCAGCGCTCCGACGGCTATTCCCGCCTCGCGGCCTCTAGGATCGACCTGCTGGACCCTGAGCAATTGACGCGTCGGGATGTAGGAGCCGGTGGACTCGTTCCACAGTCGGTAGTAGGTTTCGTCGACGCCGATGGCGAGGTTGCGCACCTTGGTGATGCGGTCGCCATCGGTAAGGTCGAGCCTATAGTGGACGTTGTTGGGCAGTTGTCGGTTGAGTGCGACGACGGCTTCAGGCGCTCCGCGCAGCACGTCGCGGCGCGGTCCCGACGCGTCGTAGGCCCCACGATTGGTCGCGCACGCGGGCAGCAGTAGGCAGCAGCAGAGGAGGAGAAGGCGTGACATAGCGGCGGTTGGATGCGCGGCAAACATACGCCGATGGATCGGTGCAAGGGCAGGCCTAACTTGGCCAACCGTCCCAACCGCTCTACCGATGCTCCGCTTCTCCGCCGCCGCCGCTCTCCTCGCCGTTTCCGCCTGTTCACCGCGGTTGGGACCAGCGCCCGAGCCGTTCCGCGGCGACGCGCCTGCCTACGCCGAGCACCTCGCCAACGCGCGCGTGATCGCTCAGCGCTATCCGCTCGTCGACGGCCACATCGACCTGCCCTACCGCATCATCAACGAGGAAGTCACCAACATCGGCGCGCTCGACCCCAACGGCGACTTCGACTTTCAGCGCGCACGAGCGGGCGGGCTGGACGCGCCGTTTATGTCCATCTATATCCCCTCGTCGCGCCAGGCCGTAGAGGGTAGCGCCTACCGGTTGGCCGACTCGCTGATCACGATCATCGAAGGCGTCGTCGCCCAGTCGCCGGACGAGTTCGCGATCGGAACGTCGCCCGCCGATGTGGAGCGCGCCCACGCCGATGGAAAGGTCGCCTTGCTGATGGGGATGGAGAACGGCGCCCCCATCGCCGACCTGGACGACGTGCGCCACTTCTACCGCCGAGGCATTCGCTACGTCTCTCTAACGCACGGCAGTGACAACCAGTTGGGCGACGCCAGTTACGACACGACCGGCACGTGGGGCGGGCTCAGCCCGCTGGGATCGGACGTGGTGCGCGAGATGAACCGGCTCGGCATCCTCGTCGACCTCTCGCACCTTTCGGATCGAACGGCCTTCGACGTGCTGAACATCGTGACGGCTCCGGTCATCGCGTCGCACTCTTCGGCGCAGCACTTCACGCCCGGCTGGGAGCGCAACGTGAGCGATGACCTGCTCGACGCTATCGGCGCCAACGGAGGCGTAGTGATGATCAACTTCGGCTCGACGTTTCTCAACAGCGCGTTCCAAGCCGACGCTACGCAGTTTCGCCAGCGGATGCAGCGCGCGATGCGCGACGAAGGCGTCATGGACCGCCAGTCGCCCCAAGGCCTGGCCATCTACTACCGCATGCGCCGCGACTTCCCCGTCGGCAGCGTGACCGACGTGGCCGACCACATCGACTACGTGCGCGACCGCATCGGAGTGGATCACATCGGCCTGGGATCAGACTTCGACGGCGTCACCAACCTCCCCGGCGGCCTGACCGACGTGTCGATGTACCCCAACTTGCTCGCCGAACTGCTGCTGCGCGGCTACTCCGAATCCGAACTCGCAGGCATCATGGGCGGCAGCGTGCTGCGCGTCTGGCGCGAAGCCGACCGCGTGGCCCAAGAGACGAGCGCGGTTCGGGAATAGGTGCGCTGCGGCTGTCACCACTCGCCACCGCTCAGGTCGCGCTGCCAACCGCTATAGCGCACGGTCGCGCCTCCCACCACTCCAACGGTCACCGCGAGAAGCGAAGCGACGTGGCGATCTCCGTTTGCTAGCGGCTAGACTGGGCGCTCGCCACACTACGCCCGCGATGACAGTTGGCAAGACCTGCGCTAGCCACTGGCTTCGGCGATCGCCGGTCGCTTTGCTCCTCCAATGACAAGTGGCAGAACTTCGCGCAGCGTCTGCCAGAGGTCGCAAGCTCCACGCTCAGTTGCCAGCCTTCGCCGCTAGTCCGGCCAGATCCACGCGCTCGACTAGCGCCCGCACGACATCGAACGCCTGCGTACCACCTGCCGACACCAAAAACCGGTTGGCGACGAGCACTTCGATGTTGCTGATCCCCGCCGATTCTGAAAACGTCTCCTGCGCCGGATAGCCGCCGATCTTCGTCGTACGCTCAAACCCGTCGGTCGACTCGCGGTTGAACGTCGCGTTGGCCCACACGCCGAACGGCATCGCGCCCAGACCGCCGATCGACGGCCCGAAGTCCTGAATCTGCACGTGGACGCATGTTTTGTAGTCGTCGCCCTCGCAGAACGCGACGCTCGCCTCACTGATCTGCACGCCCATCGCGTCGGTCGTCTCGCCGGATGGCTCCTGCCGTACGAGACCTGGAGCGCTCTGGGGGAGCAGCCCCAGCAGTTCGCGGAAGCCGACGACCTGGGGCGCCTGGGCAGCGAGTTCTTCGCCCAGCGCGTTCAGTCCGGCCAGATCGAGACTGCCGACAAAGCCGGTGAGCCCTTCGCCGCCGACGCCGTCCCCACTCGCCGACACCATCAGTCGCCCGCCCATCACGACCGCGACGGACGACGCCAGTTCGCCTTCGCCGCGCACCTCTTGTACGTACCCGGGAAAACCGCCGATCTGACGTGTCTTCTCGTAGCCGCGAGACGACTGCTGATCAATCTCCGCGTTCTGCCACGCCGCCGCCATCTGCAGGTAAGCCGACATCGTTCCGACATCGACGATCGTCAGTTCGACGCTTACGTCACCGGCTTCGTACATCGCCGACGCCTGACTCATCGCCATGCCCATCGCGCCGCCGCTCTCGCCGGACATATCGGTGCGTGGAAGGCCGGAGGCGTTGGCGGGTAGGTATTCTTGGAGCGTGCGGAAGTCGACCAATCCTTCGACGCCCGATCCGCCCATACCCATCATCGCACCCATCGGCGTGCTGCCCATTCCCGGAACGCTGAGAGCCGCGGCGGTCGAATCTTCAGGACCCAGAACCCGCTCCATCGCCGCGTTGGCGGCTTCGGCGGCGCGGCGCTCGGCCTCTCGTGCGGCGCGGGCCTCAGCTTCGCGCTGAGCGGCTTTAGCGGCGCGTTTGCCCAGTCGTCCCAGGATTTGGGCGTCGGAGGTGTGGACGACCGGGACGGCGAGGGTCAGGGCGAGGGCGAGCAGGACGAGGCGCATGGCAGCAGAAATGTGGAGGTGTACTCAGGGATACGCAAGACCCACGCGCAACCGGACGCGTAACCTCGCACCCGAATTTTATCGATTGATTCGCCTTTTTCCAACCGGCCCGACCCTTACCGCGCGGATCGCCCGGCGCTCCGACCCGTCTAACGAGCTATCCCTCCGACGATTTATACCTGCCCATGCCCTCCCCCGCCGACTACGCCCGCACCCACGCCGACCGATTCGAGACCGATCTGTTCGAGCTACTCCGCATCCCGTCGGTTTCGGCCGATTCGGCCCACGACGACGACACGCGCCGTTGCTGCAACACGCTGGCTGACCACATCCGAGGCTTTGGAGTCGAGCACGTCGAGGTCGTCGAGACCGGAGGCCACCCCGCCGTCCTCGCCTCACACGGCTCCGACCCCGACAAGCCCACCGTGCTCGTCTACGGTCACTACGACGTGCAGCCGCCCGACCCGATCGAACTGTGGGACACGCCACCGTTCGAGCCGACCGTCAAAGACGGACACATCTTCGCGCGCGGTGCCAACGACGACAAAGGCCAGATGATGATGCACGTCAAAGCCGTCGAGAGCTTCCTCGCGAGCGGCACCGACTTGCCCGTCAACCTCAAGCTGCTGATCGAAGGCGAAGAGGAAGTCGGCTCCAAACACCTCATCCAGTTACTCAAAGAGCACAAAGAGCGCTTGGCCGCTGACGTAGTCCTCGTATCCGATACGGCGATGTTCGCACGCGGCGTTCCGTCGATCACGAGCGGACTGCGCGGGCTGGCCTACATCGAAGTCCACGTCGAAGGCCCCACGCGCGACCTGCACAGCGGCGTGTTCGGCGGCGGCGTCCACAACCCGCTCAACGCACTCTGCGAACTCGTCGCCGGGCTCCACGACGACGACGGGCGCATTACAGTCGAAGGCTTCTACGACGACGTGGTCGAGTTGACCGATGAAGAGCGCGAAGCCGGACGCGCGCTGCCCCACAACGATGCCGCATGGCTCAGCGAGACGGGAGCGCCCAAGACCAAGACCGAAAAGGGATACAGCGTTTACGAAGGCACGTCGATGCGCCCGACACTCGACCTCAACGGCATCGGCGGCGGCTACCAGGGCGAAGGCGCCAAGACCGTCCTCCCGGCCAAGGCGATGGCGAAAATCAGCTGCCGCCTAGTCCCCAATCAGGATCCGACCGATATCGCCGCGAAGCTCGTCCGCCACCTGGAGAAGCACGCTCCTGACACCGTCCGGGTAACGGCTCGCGAGCTGCACGGCGGCAGCCCCTACCTCGCCGACACGTCGAACCCCGCTATGCAGGCCGCCAAAGATGCAATGGCCGATGTCTATGGTACGCAGGCCCACTTCACGCGCGAAGGTGGCAGCATCCCTATCACCGCCGACTTCAAACGTATCCTGGGCCTCGACACCGTCCTGATGGGCTTCGGTCTGGCTAGCGACGCGCTCCACAGTCCCAATGAGAACTTCGAACTGGACCGCTTCCACAAGGGAATCGCTGCCAGCATCGGCTTCATGCAGCGCTTTGGCGAAAAGGCCGCATAGCATGGATCTACGGCACTCCGCTTCGTAGTTTTGCACTTCTCGCCTCGCGCGGAGATGCCTGAGTGGCGGAATGGTAGACGCATCGGATTCAAAATCCGCTGTCCGCAAGGACGTGGGGGTTCGACTCCCCCCTCAGGTACACATAGCGAGGGCCAAGTAACTGCAACACAGTCGCTTAGGCCCTTAGCTTTTGGGATGGGGTACGGGCAGGGGTACAGGTAACTCCATCAAGCACCAGTCGAGAAGAAAAAGCCCCACCGGGCGGATGCTCGGCAGGGCGTCGGTAGGTCGGGCCGTCACGACAGGCTCAGTAGCCCACGCCGTCGAGTGCGCGGCGCAGAGAATGACGTGCATCGAAAGCGATTCGGCGGCGCTCACTACCGGATCGACTTCGGCTATCCGGTCTAGCTCTTCGAACGTCGGCGTCTTACCTGCTTCGCGGGCGTAGTTGTTGAGCCGGTACATCTCGTTCAGGTGCGCGGCGGGTGCCAGTAGCGAGGCGAGCAGTTCAAGCTCAAACGAGACGTTCACGGCCTTGCCCAGCGCTTCGTACGCGTCGGCGTCGAGCACGCGAACGGCAGGTGTGGGGCGAGGATTGGCGGGCGTCTGTGCGGCCGCAGAATCGGCGTTCGGGGTGGCGTTGGACATACGGGTGGGGTGTTTGGGTTGGATTGAGTGGAGAGCGCGCAGCGGCGGTGCAGCGCGCCCGGCGGATCGGGGCGGGCGGGAGCCTCGCCCGAACCAGTTTTCGGAAAGCACGTCGAGTTCTTCCATCGTCAGTTCCTCCATCGGCAGCGATTCGAGCACGGCGACGGGGCGCGGCCCGGCAGGCTCGGCAGCGCGGGCGACGGGCGGGCGTTCGTCTCGCTTGGGGGCGGGCGTGATTTCGGCGAGCGTGTCGAGGTTGATCTGACGGGTAGCGCTCTTCTCATAGTCCCAGACCGTCACGGTGCCGTCGGTTTCGGCCGTCCCAGCGTGTAGACGAAGCGCATCCGGCGAACCGATCCGTCAGCCTTGACGAAGCGCGCAACGAGCACGCGGGCGGCGTTGGCGTGCAGGTAGGCTTTCGCTTGGGCGGCGCGGTAGACGCAGCGGAGCGCGTAGGACAGAGCGGCGCGGTAGGTGGCGAAGTGCGCGAGCATCCGGCGGGCGGCCTTGTGGGCGCGGCGCATGATCGAGGCAAGGGCGGAGCGGCGGGCGAAGGACATGGCAGGCGGGGTGTTTGTGTCGGTGTTGAGAGTATAAAGCGGGTTCTCGGCAAGCCACGCGCGCAGCGCGTACACCTTCGCCGGATCTGGGTTGTCCTTATTGCACTCGTTGAATAGCGCTTCGGCCTCCTTCTCGGTTATCGGTTGTTGGACGGTGAGCGATTCGGCGGGCATATCGGCGGGGTTTGTTGGGTTTGATGTTCGCTTGCGTCTCCACTGCCCCCGGTGCGTCCGGTGGCCAGTGGCGAGCAGGTGAGCGGCGCAGAGGCGTGCGGTTTCTCGCTCGGATTCAAGCAAGAGCCGCAGCGCGTTGTCGACGGGCGCAAGCGCCGTTCGGGTGACGTGCCGGGCGAGTGCGAGCGCGGCGCGGCCTTCGCGCTCGACTAGATCGACGGCGTTAGCGAGTGTGCCCGATCCGACGTAAACGCTCTGCACGGTGCCGTCGTCGCTTCTCTTCTTCCGGTAGTAGTAGCGGCGCGATCCGCGCGTTTCCCATCCCATCGGATCAGGTTCGGCTTGTGCTACGGATGCAGCTTACCCCCGCTTCACGGCTTCGACGGCAGCCGCGGACGGCTTCGGCGTTGCAGAGCAGCAGCACGGTAAACGCGGCGTTCGCTTCCTCCTTGGTCGGGTTAACTCCCGGCTTCCCTCGCTTCCACGAGTCGATGTAGTCCAGGCACGCCGGGCGCAGCGGCATCGGCTCCGGCGGCGGCTCCGGTAGCAGGTGCGGCCACGACAGCAGCGCCGACGCACTCGGCTCCTCCCCTATGCCCGTTCCATCGGTGGCAGCATAGAAGGTGTCGAACCATTCGCCCCACGCTTCATCCTCCTCCTTGCTCACTTCCGTCCCCGGCGGATCAGCACCGGCGTAGCCGTCGAGCGCGCCGTCGTCTTCGCAGAACGGGCCGTGTCCGTGCTCGGCAGCGGCAAGCAGCACGCGGCGCGCGGTCAGACATCCTTGGGCGCGTGAGACGGCATCCCAGAACGCATCCCACTCGGCATCCCAGCGGGCGCGCACGGCGACTTCGGCGGCTTGGGTTCGTCGTTTTGTGGTAGTCATCGGATCAGGCGGCTAGGCGAAGAGGCGGGCGCTCTCCGGCGGCTTCTACGACCGCTTCCAGTTCGCTCAGGCGGGCTTCGAGTTCTCCGGCTTCGACTATGCGGGCGTACGCTCCGCAGGCTTGCGTGAGCGCGTGCGCGGCCTTGAGTACCAGCGCGGCGTCTGCCTTCCCCTCTTCGGGTTCGGCGGCATCGTGTAGCACTTCTTCGACGCGTTCCATCGCAGCCCAGAGTACGCGGCGCGCGGCGTCGACGGTGCCGGGTTTGCGTCGGGATCGCTTGCGCTTCTTCGCGGTGCGGGCTACGTCGAGTTCGTGTGTCTCCGGGCATGGGTTCGGGGCGTTGGTGTGTGTGTCGGCGGGGCATCCCCCCGTCTCTGTTGAATCGGTCAGGCGGCGGGCTTGCGTTTGCCTTCGATCCGCTCGGCTATGGATCGTTCGAGGGTTCGGGCGTGTGCTCCGGTTGGACCGTCGAGGGCAGCGCGGCGGAGTGTGGCGCGGGCGGTCGTGTCGTAGTCGCCAGCCGATCCCCACAGCTCGTAAAACAGCGTCGATCCGTATCCGTCGCCCCAACTGGCAAGCAGGATCGTCAGCAGCCGCTCGACGGGTGCGAGGTCGTCGCGTAGTAGCCAGGGCGATTCCGCGAACGTCGGGCAGGTCGTCGGCGGGGTGAGGTGAATGCGTCCGTCGACCAGACGGATCACGACGGGGCCGGTAGCTAGCCGGGCGGCGGCGTCTTCGGCGGGGTTGAGCGTCGTCATATCAGCGCCTCCACATCGGCGGGCAGGCCGTCGCCGTGCACGTCCGGTACCGATTGCCCTTTTGCCTTTTCCGCCCTTTCCGCCTTTTGCCCATCGCGTCGCCGGGTCAAAGGGCGGAAAGGGCGGATCGGGCAAAGGTGCGGAAGGTGCAGTGAGGTCGTAGCCCAGCGACAGGTCGAGCGCGTCGGTGCTTCGGGCGTCGCGGTACTGGCCGTGTCCCGACCTTCTCGATCTTGCCCCCGCAGCGAGCGGTAAGCCACTCCTTAGCCCGGCGCGCACCGATCCGGGCGACGCCGTGCGCGGTGTCTCGAAAGTCGGACGCCGAAAACTCTTCGGGCAACTCGTCCAGCACGCGGTCTTGCGGCGTACGCGTCTCCGTCTCCATGCCCAGCACCGAAGTCGTACGCGCGGCCTCTCTCACGAACCACTCGGCAAGCAGAACGGCGCGGCGCATCGTTGCTTCGCTCACGTCGGGTATCGGGTGCTCCCGGTCAGGATCGGCGGCGGCATGGCCGGACAGGTGAAGTACCAGTGCCAGACGGGCGGCGTGCATCTCGGCCTTGTTGAGCATCGCGCGCACGGCTCCTTCGGGCGTCCGTCCTACGCGCACCGCGTTGGCGTCGCCGTAGCGTTTGAGCAGCACGAACGCTTCGCGCTCGACGCCGACGATTTCGGGGCCGTCGGCGCTCATCTGCCAGCCGTGCAGCGTGCCCACGCAGCCCAGCGTATGCGTCCGACGCTTTCGCGCTCACGGACGCTTCGGATATGCCGAACGGTGCCGACGGTGGCGCGGCGATCATTAGACGGGCCGTGAATCCGCTTTCGGCGTGGCTCTCGGTCAGGCACCGGGCGAGCACTCCGGGTTGGACGGTGCCGGTAACGGACACGAACGGGCGTTCGATGTAGAGCGTCGGCGTGTCGCCGGTCTTGCGGTCGACGGTGACGGGACGGCCGCCGTGAAACTCAATCCACGTCGCAAGGCCGTCGGTGCCCTTGTCGTACTTGTTGAACGATCCGAACCAGCCCGCAAGCTCGTCACGTGCCAGCAGCAGCCCGCCGGGGTTCTCGGGCGAGCAGACGCGGCGACCTTCTCGGCGGTAACGTCCAGAGACGCGAACGCGGCGGGCGACGGGTAGCGGCAGGCGGCGTGCGCTTCTCGCTCCGGGCCAACTCGACGGCGTCGCGGTGATCCTCCATCGCGGCGGCGTGCGCGCGGTGCTCCTCGCGTTCGACGGCGTAGACGGGTGCCAGTGCTACGTCGTGCGTCGGACTCTTGCGCCGTGCCCGACGCGGCGACGACGACGCCCCAGAGCGCGCACGGCTCTATCCAGTCGGCTTTCAGCTTGATCCGTGCCCGGTTGCCGATGGCAGCGGAGACGACTACCAGCGCGGGCAGGGCGACCATTGCGGCGTCGCATTCGAAAGCTGTAGCCGCTTCGCGTGCGAGCGTGGCGAGCGGAGCCGGTAGCAGGTCGGCGGGAAAGGGTCGATAGCTCAGGTCGGGCGCGTCGCCTTCGTCGTCTTCCGGCTCGGCTTCGGGTTCGCCCATGAAGTCGTCGCCGGTCAACTTGCGGGCCTTCCGGGTGAGCCGTTCGAGTTCGGCGCGCGTGCCTCCCGATTCGATCCAATCGAACGCGTCACCCTTCGGCCGCAGGTCGGGCAGATGGACGACGCGAACGGACAGGCCAGCGGCAACGCACGAACGGGCGACGCCCAGCGCGTGCGCTTCTCCGGCGGTGTCGTTGTCGGGCAGGATCGCCACGCACGCCGAACCGATCAGGCTACGGGCGAAGTCATCCTGCCACTTGCCAGCCCCGCCGGGGTTGGTCGTCGCCGTCAGTCCCAACGCTTCGACGGCGAGAACATCTTTTTCGCCTTCGCAGACAAACACGGTGCGGCCGTCTCGGCAGGCTTCGCGCACGGCGGGCAGGCGGTAGAGCACGCGGCGCACTTTGGATCCATCGGGCGAGGTCATACCGGACACGTAGCCGCTCCCATCGAAGCGGTACTGCCGGAACGTCTTCGAGTCGTCGGCGAGCCGTCGGCGCTCGACGCGGTAGAGCGGCAGGCCGTCTTCGCTCTCGTAGAAATAGAACGCTTCGTGCTTGCCGTAGTCCTTCGGTTTCGACTTGCCACTGGCAGAGCGCGTGCGTGTCGACGTTCGAGCGGGCACGTTGCCGGGGCGTGTTGGATCGGGACGGAACAGGTCAGACAGAGACAGGCCCAGCGCAGCCGTGACGGCGTCGTTCGTGCATCCGGCGTGACAGTGCATCACGACGCCTTCGCGGCCGTCAGAGAGCGACAGCGACGCCGTTCCGTCTTCGTGAGCGGGGCAGCACGCTTGATAGCCGTCGCCGGAATGCGCGACGCTTTCGAGGTCGCGCAGGATGCGTGCGAGTTCGGGTGAGGGTTGGCGGCTCATCGGTCGCTCCTCTCGTCCATCTTGGGCGCGGCGGTGCGCTCGTTGGTCGTGTCGGCGGCGGCGGCGAACAGGCCGGCCGGCGGCGTCTCGTCGGCCGACGGCGGAGCGTAGAAGCCCAGCGCGGCGTCGACGTGCGCGCGGCGGTCTTCGGCGGCAGGTTGGGCGGTGGAGTTGGGGCGGCTCATCGGTGATCCCTCCGGTACTGTTCGTGTGTGAGCGCGTCGAGGAGTTCGACGGCGCGGGCGCTCCCGGTTGAGGCGAGCGTGAGCCGGTAGGCTTCTCCCCTTTCCAGTGCGGCGTCGAGCGCGTCGGGATCGTCGGGACGTAGGAAGCCCAGCGCGAAGGCGGCGAGGCTCGTGCAGTTCATCGCCAAGCGGCACAGGTGACGGCGAATCCCTGCCCGGTAGCGAGCGGCGACGGGATCGCGGCGGATGTGCTTCGGCGGTGCAACCGTTGCGTTCGAGGTACGGGCGGGGTGTGCCCAGCGAGGGCGTTGCGTAGATTGGGGCATCTCTTTGTTGAGTGCGCGCGCTTCTGGCTTCCTTCCGACGGGCAGGCCAGGGGCGCGCGTTGGTTGGAGGGTCAGGCAGCGCGGCGGATGCCGCTTCCTTCGATAAGGGCGTTCACGTCGGCGACGCGATAGAAGACGAGCTGCCCAACCTTGCGGTAGGGCAACTTCCCCGATTCGCGCCAGCGCTGGAGCGTGGTTCGGCCAACGCCCAGCGGCTTGCGAGCGCGGGTGTTGGAGATGAAGGCGGGACCGGGATCGGTTTGATTGGGCACAGTGGCACGTGGTTCGTTTGACGTGTTCCAAAGTGACCAAATCGGACCCATAGCGCGCGGGGGTTACCTCCCGTTAGTATCGGGGGATACCTCCCGTTTTTGCTTTGCTTTGGCGGCTGCTTCCGATTCTCGTACAGCTTTGCCCAACTCGTTGCCCGATCCGTGCCGTACGTCCTTGATTCCTAAGTCTTCGCACATGGAGGCATATTCTGCATACACCTGATCCCATGTCATGCGGCTCTTTTTCTCACGCGCCCATGCGTACCGGGATTGAGGATTGATCAGCCTCAACCTCAACAGCGCGTCATCATCCGATTCAGTACGCTCACTCACTGGCCGGAAGCGCTCTGCCAAAGCTTCCAGTGTGGAAGCAGGTTCACCCATGCGAAGAGAATGCAAGGCGTCCTCAACCACAAACCGCCTTATTCGCAACCGATCTACGTACAGGCGTACGGGGGCGACTTTGCGCAAGAATGCAAGTATCGCAGTCTCCGTGATTTGCAGTAACCAGTCGGAGTTACCCAGATCCTCAGCCCCTAAGCCCAGAACGCTATCGTGTCTTGAAGGCACAAATCCTGCTAGCCATGCTCTTGCCTCATCGCTCACTGGCTTCACCATCTCGCTTGCGCGCTTACGGACCCACGCAAGGCCGTCTTCAGGATCCGGCGAGGTCGGCGAACGAGTGCCGGGCAATGTGGAACGACACCTTCTCTTCGATCCCGGCGAGACTGGCAATCCGCTTGAGCGCTTTGTTGGTCAGCGCGTTGGCCGACGCGATCCGACGGGCCGTCTCTTTGGCGTCGGCCCGGTCTGCCCCGTCGAGCATTGGGAAGACGAACGGACTACCCTTGCGCTCCGGGTCGTCTTCGGGATAGCGTTCGAGGATTGCGAGCGCGGGCGGTACAAGCTGCATCGTCATCGCCGATCCGGTCTTGCTCTGCTTGTAGCGCAGGTGCGTTCCTCGCTCGGTCGTGTGGAGCGCAGAGCGGCGCATCTTCGCCACGTCGCCGAACCGGATACCGCCGGTGTAGAACGCGAAGAGGAAGTAGTTTCGGGCGTGCCAGAGGTAACCGCCCGTCGGCAAGTCGAGCGCCTCCATGCGTTGCACCTCGGCAAGCGTCAGCTTATGCCGGGCAGCTTTGACGGCCTTCGGCGGGGCGTAACGCCGGAACGGGTCGTGTCCGTCGGGTGCCGTCTCGTCTCGCAGCGCGCGGTTGTAGAGGATTTTCAGCACGCGCATGGAGTCGCGTATCGTGTTCGGACCGTTGCCCCATCCTTTCGGTTTGGGCGCTCTCAGGTGCGCTTCAAACCGTGAGAGTAGATCGGGCGTCACGTCGAGGAACGGCAGCGTCACGCCGTCGGGATTGCGGCGCGATCCGGCTAGGAAGCGGCGCAGCTTCCCTTCCGTACTTCGCCACTTGCGCGCGGTGTAGGCGCGGCCTTCGGCGTCGAGTTGTTCGGCCTGGCTTCGAGCGTAGGCGAGGAAGTCGGCGGTGTTTTCCGGTTCGGGCGTCAGCGCCGATTTCAAAGCGGCGGGCGTGGCTTCGTCGCCGGTTAGCTTGGCCGTCAGCACCTCGGCTTGGGCTTCGGCTAGGCGCGTGGTGACAAGGGCGTTCAGTTCGTCTTCGTTCGGGTGACTCTTCCTCACCTTGCCTTGCCGCTCGTTCCACTGCGACGGCCGCACGCGCACGCCCAGCGAGACGTACCGGGTAGAGTGAACATCGGAGAAGCGCAGGTAGATCGGCGCGGTCCCTTGCGCGTTGGTCTTGTTCTTGCGCAGAACGGCGTTGATCGTGGGCACGTCGGGTTGGAGTTTAGCGGCGGGGCAACCTGTACCCGGTACGGGCAGGGGTACAGGTAAATACGCACCCATTGAAACCCATGCAAACCCGGATAGCTTCAATACGGCCAGCGGACACCGATTTAGCGACCCGTACGCACCCAGCCGAACCCGCCAAAGTACCTCCCCCTCAGGTACACAGGAAGAGCGCTCGCCTTGCACAAGGTCGAGCGCTCTTCCTGCTATTGGGCGATGGTGAGGCAGGCTCCGTCAAGCGACGATGGCCGCTTCGATCGTCAGACGCGAGGCGAGCGAACACTGCCCCTCAACTCCACACGTGATGCTCCGGGTCATGCGTTCGCTTCCGATCTTTGTATCGCAGCAGCGATCTGCGCAAACTCACTACGCACTTTTCGACCGAGCTCTCGAACAGTTCGTCAGACTCAGCGCAGTGAAAACGCTTTCCGCTCACGTGGACGTTGATTTCGGTGCGCTGGTTTAACCCGTCCTGCGTGAGAGTGACGGTAGCCTCCGTAATAGACGAGTAAACCTGAGTCAAGCGAGTGAGCTGGCGCTCAATGTGGCCGCGCAGGCTCTGTGAGGGCGTGACGTTACGGGTGACAAACTGGACGCGCATGGTCGTTCGAGGTTAGTGGAAAGAACGCGAAGTGGCGTCGATCCTCTCACTTCCAGTCGGCCAGGTACGTGTCCTCGCGGGCACGCATCATAGCTTTCTGCGCGGGCGTGGCGTCGTCGTACCCCAACAGGTGGAGAAGGCCGTGAACGGTATAACGGGCTGCTTCTCTCTCAAAAGAGGAGTCGAACTCGGCGCATCGCTCGTGAGCAGTATCGAGATCCACGTAGACTTCACCGTCGACTTGTTTCTCGGTTCCTTCACCCAGCGAAAAAGACAGCACGTCCGTCTCGTGGTCGTGCGACAGGTACGCTCGGTTGAGCTCATGCACTGTTTCGTGATCCGACAGCACGACGCTCAGCGCTTCTAGAGTGCCTCCCTCCGCCCCTACGACGCGAATCATCAGCGCCTGCAACCGATCAAGATCTACGGTCAGATGGGGATGGTCGACGGTGATGTCGATGCGCTCCTCCACGTCAGCCCAGGTCGTTGAACAGCGTCTCGGTCATCGACAACGCGACGCTGCTCATGACGAGTTCAGGAGGCAAACTGGTAAAGTCAGTCGAGAGCAGTCGTTCGTCGACGTGGGCGTAGAGCGAGCATCCGGCTTCGCGCTCGACAACGAGGCCGCTCGTAGCGCCTTCTCGGCGGGCGAAGAAGATCACTTCTCCTAACTCCTGCGAGGCGATGAAGCCGGTGCATCCCTGGACCTGCAAAAACGACGATGGCCCATAGACCGATACGAGGTTCGGCGGAAGCGCGGCCAGGCTGTCCGGCAACTCGAGTTGCGTCCGGATTTCGAGCGACAGCGTTCGCCCCGATCGCGCGTCGCTCAACTCAAGGCGATGCAGCGCTCCTTCGGATTTGACGTCCACGCCCAGCACATCGGCAATGCGCGTGAGATCGTCTGGGGAGAAGTCGAAGGGCATGAGCGGTAGTCGTCGGTGAGCGGCAAGTTAGGCGCGCCCTCTACCGATCGCAACGAACGACGCCGATCAGGCGCTCAGCCTATCTCCAATTTCTGACTGCGATGCGTGACGCACCGCTTCGCTGACTACTGCACCCTGATAGAGCGAAGGGCGAAAGCGGTCGGCAGGCTCTTCTTCGGTTTCAGGTGCCGGAGCGATCGAAACGACGTCGCGTGCATGGACTCCTTTGGGGCCATCTCCCAACTCAAACTCAACCGTCTCGCCCGGCGTCAGCGTGCGAAAACGCGCTTCGGTTTGAACCGACGTGTAGTGAACGAAAATGTCGGCTCGGCCTTCAGGATCTTCTAGAAAGCCGTATCCCTTTTTGGCGTCAAACCATTTAACCGTTGTAACCAATTTCATTACGGTTCCGATAGGTGCAATAAATGAGCGCCTACCCAAGCGGGCAACTGACGGCGATTCCGCGGGCGCGGAGCATGAATGTAATACCTTTGTCCGCCCCCGTCAACCGCTCGCAAGGGTTAAATGGAACCAAATGTAACAGCCTCCCACGAGTCGGCACCCTCAACCCTGTCCCTTCACTCGGTCGGGGGAGCCAGTCCCAGATACTCCATCGCAAGCGGCAACTGCGCCCTCATCTCTTCCACCGACGCCGCATAGGACGGGTCGCCGGACAACTCGGCCATCCGGTCGGAAAGAGCTGCGGCTTCCTCAAACGCTTCAGCGCCGACGTAATGCAGCTGAATAACCTGCCCTACCCTGAGTGCGAACTGGAAATCTTGCTGTGAGCCCGTCCGCGCTGCCTCCAGCCGCTGAAGCGTCACGTCCTCTCCCCGCCTGAGTATGGGGAGTGCTCGTTCGTTGGCTTGGGCGGCGATGTAGGTGCGCGCCAGACTCGTGAACGTCTGCGCGTCGCCGGGGATGGTCTCGAACGGCACCTTTTCCATTATATAATCGATCAGGTCGCGCGCCTCATCGTACCGCTGCTGATCGACGAGCGCGAGGGCGGCGTGCGAGAAGATCGACCTATAGTTGTCGACCATGCTGCGGATGTTATCGTCGAAGTAAACGTCGGGATCGTCCAGTCCTCGGAAGCGGAAGTTCTTGAGGTTGCGAATCGTGATATCAGGCACGACGCGGCCGATCGGATCGCTGTGCTGGATCGGGACGATGCGGTTGGCCTGGCCTTCGAGTTGGAAGAACGGCTGCAAATCGAGCATCCCCGACGGGGCGACCGTCACGGCGAAGTAGAACGGGCGCCTCCACCCTTGTTCGGCGTTGGTCTTGAGCATATCGAGGATGACCAAGTCGTTGGGTCCCAGGTAGCTCTGCGTCGGGCTGAACTGCCGCCCCTTCAACTCCCACCGCATCGGGCTGACGAACTGCGCGCCGCTGGGGTTGAGCGCGCCGGGAAGGCTGGCGGTCATCTCACCCGAGCGCATCAGCGACGGATCGACCGGAAACTCGATCTGCCGCGGCAGCCACCCGACGGGCTGGATGTCGGCGATCTGCTCGTCGGGCAGTTGCATCGCGATGGGTTCGGAATCGCGCGACGACTGGTTCTTCAGTTGGTTGATGTACCACGGCGTCTGGAGCAGCGACAGGTTCGCCACGCGCACGTCGCGCCGCACGCCCTCGACTTCCTGGGCATACCACAGCGGAAACGTGTCGTTGTCGCCGTTGGTGAACAAGACCGCGTTTTCGGCGACGCTGTTCAGCATGTTGTAGGCATAATCAGGCGCGACGTAGCGCCCGCTCCGGTCGTGGTCGGCAAAGTTGACGGCCAGCATCAGAAGGGGCACGGCGGCGAATGCTACGGCCGATACGCCCAGCGCGGCCGGAATCTTTGCGCGCGCCTGGCCGACGAGTTGTCCCGTCAGTTCGGCAAGCCCCGCGCCTCCGATTCCGATCCAGAGCGCAAACGCGAAGAACGACGCCACGTAGGAGTAGTCGCGCTCGCGTGGTTGGAGCGGCGTCTGGTTCAGGTACAGGATGATGCCGATGCCTGTAATGAAGAACAGGATGAAGACCGCGAACGCTCGGCGTGGATCGCGGAGCGCGTGGTAGATCATTCCGAATAGGCCGAGCAGCAGCGGCAAGGCGAAGTATCCGTTGTGGCTCGACTGCTCACTCGGCGTCTGAAACACGACTTTGCGATTGCCGATGTTGTCGTCCAGCGCGGCGAAGCCGGTGATGGCTGGAGCCCCCTGCTCGTCCGAGTCCTTGCCCATGAAATTCCACAGGAAGTAGCGCCAGTACATGTAGTTGACCTGGTAGCCGACGAAGAACTCCATGTCCGAGTCGTACTGCGCATAGACGCTCTGATGCGACGGGTCGGGCGACCAGCGGCGCGGGAACGTCTTGTCGCGCGATCCCAGGCGGCCCGTCGCGTCGTCGTAGGAGGTGCCTTTAAGCAGCGGCGTGCTACCATACTGCTCGCGCTTGAGGTAGCTCACGATGGCCTCGGACGTTTCGGGGTCGTTCTCGTCGATCGGCGGGTTGGCGGCGCTGCGAATGAAGATGACGCCATACGTCGAGTAGCCGATCAGGACAGCCATGACCGAGAGCATGACGAGGTTGAAGACCGGCATCTGCTGCTTCTGCGACCACCACACGCCGACGCCCACCAGCGCGATGACGAAGAGCATGAACGCGAACGGTGCACCGACGGCGCCCGCGATGGTCGGCAGCGTTTGGATCATGCCGGGGTAGATCGACAGGAAAATGAGGCTCGCCACGATGGCCGTGATGCCCAGTCCGATCACGCGCGACTTGGTCGACCATGTCGGTTGCTCATACTCGGTGTAGAAGAAGATCAGCGCGACGAAGAAGACGGCCAGCAGGTTGAGCAGGTGCATACCGATGGCCAGCCCGAACATGTAGGCGATCAGGATCAGGTAGCGGTTAGCCTGCAAGCCGAACGGGTGGCTGCCGCCCTTGACAAGCGTCGCCTCCTCGGCCTTGGCGATCTCGCTCCACCGCAGGATCAGCCAGACGACCAGAGCCGTGAACAGCATCGACCCCGCATATACTTCGGCCTCGACGGCGTTGAACCAGAACGAATCCGTGACCGCGAACGCGCACGCGCCGATCACGCCGCCCGCCAGCGCGACTACGTCATCGAGCTTGGTCCGCAGGCCGCCGCCAGGCTGTGCCACTTCGGTCCCCTGCCAGTAGCGCACCAGGTGGACGATGACTAGGTGGGTCAGCAGAATCGTGAACGCGCTGCACAAGACAGACACCATGTTGACAGCCAGCGAGACGTACTCGGTCGGCACGAACATCGAGAACAGACGCCCGATGAGCATGTAGAGCGGCGCTCCCGGCGGGTGCGACACCTGCAACCCGTGCGCGATGGCGATGAACTCGCCGCTGTCCCAGAAAGACGCCGTCGGAGAGACGGTCAGCAGGTAGATGACGAGCGCGTAGAGAAACACGCAGGCCGCGACGGCGCGGTGAACGGTCTTGGACATAGAAAGGGCAATGTGAGACACAGGACAAGAAACGCCGCGCCGCCTATCTGCCGAGCGCGTAACCGGCGAAGCCTACCAAAATAAACGACGCGGAGTCCTCCCCACGAGGACTCCGCGCCAGCATAGCCGCCCAAGAGCAGCCACTTATACCCTCTCCCCAGACGAGAAGCGCGCAGATCTTCGGTAGCAGACAACGCGCGATTTCCCTCCACATCAGGCGACCAGTACGGAGGCTCCAAGCCAAGGTTACGGGCAATCAGCGCGTCGTGCTATTTTTTTCGCATACAGCGCGAGTTGGGATGCCAGAGGGCCTGCGTCTCGCGCTGGAACACCCCTTTTGTAGTCTAGACTGCGCCTAAAACGAGCGCTCCATGCGCTCCCGATCATGGACGTCGTATGCCTCTCGGTCTTTCCAATATGTGCCGCCGGGAGGAGCCACGCGCCGCCCTAGCGGGTCGTGACCGAAGAGGCGCATCACCAGTCCGATAGGTGTGACCAAACCAAAAAAAACGACGGCCAGCAGGACGTGCGACATCACGAAGCCGAGCACCAGCGCCAAGCCCATCCACACCTTGTACACTGGTCGCAGAAAGGTGGGCGCTACGAATCCGAGGACGAGCAGTGCGCCGCCCAGACCCGACAGCGTTCGAACGAGCGTGCCTACCTCGTCCCATCTCCACGCCAAGAAGCCTCCGATCAGCAGGAATACGACGCCGACCTGCCACCCAAACGTACGCAGCGCTTTGGGACTCGCGTCCAGTTCGGCGAACTCTTCGGCGACAGCTTGTAGGACAGGAGGCAGAGGCATCAGTCGAACGTCAGGATGCGCAGGTCGTAGGCGCCCACTTCACCGGCCCCGAGCGAGGTGACCCAGATCGTCCACGTTCCCGATGCCGGTGGCAAATCACTCAGGCGGGACGACGAAGGGACTTCGGCGTCGTCGTTGCGCCACGTCTGCCCATCGGGCGAGCGGACGACGAGAAATCCGTCGAATCCGTAGCTGTCCATCTCGACGGTAAACGGCAGCGCCGTGTCGATTGCGCGCTCCATCCGATCGGCGTACTCCCCTTTGGGCAGCTGCTCGTCGCGCGGATCCAGCCGTCCTTCGATAGTCTCGATTGCGGCGATCGCCCCTGGCGTAATCACCAGCGTGTAGGCGCCCTGCCCGCTCTCGTCGAACGAACTGGCCCAGACGAGATACTTGCCGGGCACTACGGCGACGGTTTGGATCTGAGACGCCTGCGTCCCTTCGTAATCGTCGTTCGTCTCCTCGGCGCCATTGGGAGAGCGCAGCACGAGAAACGTGTCGAACGCGCTCGACTCCATCCGCACGGTTACCTGCTGACCGGCTTGAAGGTCGACGGTATACGCGTCGTAGCGGCCGCCGTATTCCCGCTTGGGATCCGCTTCCGAAAGAGTGCCGGACACGTGTTCCACCTGGGCCCACACAGGCAGCGGCGCGCACAATAGGAACACGAGCAGGATGCGCATGAGGCAGGCGTAATTAGTTGGAGGACGATACCTGCGCTGCACGCTCTAGCGCTGCCGCTGCATCTACGATGGCACCCGTCACCGATAGGGAGGCGAATGGCACGGTGTCGCTTTCGCTGCCGGGCCGGACGACGGCTTGCGGATACCGGCGCGCCGTTTCGAGCACGATCGTCCGCACCTGCCGAGCCGTCAGCGTGGGATAATGGCTCATCACCAGCGCCGCGACGCCCGTAACGACCGGAGCCGCCATGCTCGTGCCCTGGTTGTCGCCGTACTCGTCGCCGGGGAGCGTCGAGTAGATGTCGACGCCCGGAGCGAAGACGTCGACGCGCGTAGCGCCGTAGTTGGAGAACGTCGCCGCGAGTTCGTCGCCGCCTTTCCAGGACGACGCGCCGACCTCGATCCACAGATCCGAGCGCTGGCCGTCCAGGTAGATCGCGGACGGGAAGTTGCGCTCGACTTCGATGTCGGCGCCGTCGTTTCCGGCGGCGTGAACCATCAACACGCCGCGCTCGGTGGCATAGCGCACGGCGTCGTCGACGGCCTCCTTCTGGGGCGAGTAGCCCTTGCCAAAACTCATGTTGATGATCTGCGCTCCGTTGTCGACGGCGTAGCGGATGGCGTTGGCCACGTCCTTGTCGCGCTCGTCGCCGTTGGGGACCGCGCGGACGACCATGATGCGCACGCTGTCGGCCACGCCCATCGCGCCGAGTTGGTTGTCGCGCCGCGCCGCCACGATGCCCGCTACGTGCGTGCCGTGCGTTGCGTCCGGGCCGACCACGTCGGCGTTGCCGTAGGCTGTGTCGTCCAGGTCCAACGGGTCATCGCCCACCAGATCGCGTGCGTCGAAGTCGACATTGAGTTTGTAGTCGAGCGTGCCGTCGATGTACTCGCGGTAGTCGGTGAGTTCTTGGGCCGTGATGCCGTTCTGGTTGAGCAGCCGCGCCACGGCGATGGCCTGTTGCAGGTCGGGTCGATCAGCGACTCTGGCAAAGTCCTCCTCGGTCAGCGGCTCGCCGTCGGTTTTGCCTATAGCGGAGCGCAGCCCGGGCATCGTCGCCTGGGCGATGTCGTCGAACTGCGCGACGCCTGCCTGCTGCTCTTCCAAGCCTGATCGCTCTTCGGCGATTTCGTCGCGGTATTGGACGTACAGCGCATAATCCGCTTTGTCCGCGTCGGCAACATCCGACTCCGAGAGGCCACCGAAGCGTTCATCCAGTTCGCGGAAGAGCCGGACGACTTCGAGCGACTCGTAGTTGACGTTGCGCCCGTCCGCCCCGCCGATGAAGTTCCAGCCGTGCACGTCGTCTGCATAGCCGTTTCCGTCATCGTCGACGCCGTTACCAGCGACTTCGCCCGCGTTGGTCCACAAGCGGCCCTGCAAGTCTTCGTGTGCCACGTCGGTACCGCTGTCGATGATGGCTACGACGACGCTGCGCTGCGGCACGCGCATGGTTGTCGATGGCACGTCGGCGCCCGGGAAGCCGCCCATCCGGTCGGACTGGAAGAACCAGTCGTTCGGCGCGTCGGCAGATTGCGGATCGGGAGGCGTATCCATCTCCTCCTCGCCCGTCGGAGCAGCGGGCGCGTCAACGGTGGGAGGCGCGGGTGGAGCGACGGACTGCGTCGCCGAGCACGCAGTGAGTGTCAGCAGGAGCAGGAGCGACGAAAGGCGAAGAGGCATCATTATTCGGTGGGTTTGCTGGCAAAATACGTGCGCTCCGAGTGCCTCACACAGAAGCGCCCCCGAAGCCGAAACTTCGAGGGCACTGCGCCGGACGGCAGTGAGTCCCGCTTACTGGCACACGCTACTGGGAGCGTCGAACTCTTCGTCGACCGTCGCACCGCTCACCTCGAAGACGGCGCTATACGACTGATTTAGATAACGACCACGCACGTCGTACGTCGTATTAGCGCGAAGTAGAGAGGTCCTGAGCGTCAGAGCCGCGATCGCATCGGGAGTAGCCGAGTTGACATCGCGAACGATAGTCGGCCTCTCGTCTAGCTGAAACCAGTTCGTGCCTCCTTGACGGCGAACGCTAACGGTGAAAGGAGGTACGTTGGTGAAGTACACCCTCTCGCTTGGGTCGGCACAGACTGGACGCAGAGTCACCGTCACTGGCGGAAAAACCTGAGGAAGGTCGACTGTGCAGTTGGTGCAAGTCCTCTGGTTAGCAGCCGGAATGAACTGGTTGCGGAAGAAGACGCCCGTACGGAAGCGATTGCCGGCTGCCGGAAGCTTGAGAATGGTCGAAGACGAGTTTGCCCCGATCGTTCGGTCTGCATCAAAGCCGTACGCGCTAGCATAGGCCCGGAGTGCTCCTGTGTTGCCGTTTCGGTTAACTGTGATCGTGACATCCTGAGCAGGTACCCGAACGCGAACGAACACGCAGTAGAAACCCACAAATTGCCAGCGTCCGACGGCGACGGTTCCGTTCTTGCCTGCCGACACCGTCAGGCTGCCCACATCGACCCAGTTGTTGGTCTCCTCATCAAATCGCGCTAGCGTCACTTCGTCGCCGGGAGCGACAGGAAGGCCCGTGTTCGGGTTGATGATGCCATCGGGGATGGAGAATGCGATCTCCGGATCACCGCCCACCTGGGTAGCCGGGTCGTCGTTCACTCTGGCCTGAATGTTCGTCACGTTGAAGGCTACGTCTTGCTGCCCCTCGGGTGCATCGCTTTCGGGGACGGTATCGAACGAATCGGACGTGGGGTCGAAGACGGACACTTGGAGTACGGCCTGCCCCGCCAGAGCATTACCGCTGTCATCCTGGAACGTCGCGTTTGCAGGAATGACGACCGAGGTCGGAGCGGCGTCGCCATCAGGATCCGCCGTCACTGTCGTGGGGGCGTTCTGGCTTACCTGCGCGCTACGGACAGCCACGCCGGTGGGAGGAGCATCCGGCGACACCAGTTTGATCGTGCGCCCGACCAGTCCGGTATCGGTCAGTGCGATGACACGCCGCTGCGGCAGATATCCTTGCGCCTCAATCTGGATCGGGATGAGGATCGGATTGGACTGGGTCGGCACCACATCGTTGTCGATGCTGATGTTAAACTGACCGTCTCGAACGTCGATCTCGTTCGTTCCGAGCGCGAAACCGAATGGGTTGGTGAGCAGACCTGTCAGCGCACCGTCGGTGACCGTGACCGTGACGTTTTCTGCGGTGACGAAGTTGCCCGTCTTAGCGTCCACAATGGCGGCGCCGACGACAGTTTTTTGGTCTTCGATGTTGAATTCGAGGACGAAGTCTTCGAAGGCGTCTTCGAGACCAGACGTATCGCACGCACTCAGTCCAAGTGCTGCGATCAGTAGTAATGGGATAAGGTGCTTCATGAGTAGAGTAGAAGGGAAGCGAGAAAAACCGATGTAAGAGAGGTACGAACTAGCGGGGTCCGACACCCAACGTGATGCCAAGAGAAATGACCGGCCAGAATTTGGCACCGGCCAGATCGGAAAGCTCGGAGTTGACATTCTCCACAAAATTGGCCGGAACGCCCAGCAGCGCGTCCTCATCCGTCAATACTGTAACCTCCGGCGCTCCGACGTAGGCGACCCCAAGCTGGAAGTTCACACCGACCCGTCCTTTCGTCATGTTTCCGACACCCATGCCCACATACGGCGCAATCGGGGTCGGGTAATCTACCTCGACTCCCAGTCCACCGATCTGCTCGGGCGTGAACGTGGCGAGTTCCTGTCCTCCATCTTCAAGTATGTAGTTGGACTGACTTCTGACCGACGCGTCCACTCCGTTGAAGTTGAGAAGCAGACCGCCCGTAATGTGAAAGCTGCGGCCACCCGGGTGGAAATCGGCGAAAATGCCCGCCGACCCTATGCTGAGCTCTTCTTCATAGCCGAGAACTAAGCCCTCGACATCATGATCTTTCTCCCTGAGTTGGTCATTTTCTACGTAGCCGAAAATGCTGTTTGGCTCAGAGATGGGCAGGAGACTAAAGTTGCCTCGAATGTTAACCGTGGGGGTGACGGCGTAAGCAGCATCAACGCCTACACCGAATGTGCTGACGCGAAGCATTACGCCTCCTTTCTGTGCAACGGCTGTTCCGGTGCCGAGGAGTAGAGCTGCGCAAAGCAGCAAGAAGTACCGTGTTCTCATAACGTAAAGAGAGAAGAGGGTGAATAAAAATTAGCACACTTTATATGAAGCGAGCCGAGCGAATGTGGTGGAAGCAGGGGGTTCGAATTATGAACCGCCTGGCCTGTACATACTACATGCGTATCCACCCCGTAACCTAATGCGTCGATTTGTTTGGAGGACGGACACTCGGCGAGAGAACGGCGCATGAGGGACGCGGCACGATAGGACGTCTCCTCTCAGTCGCGCGCTGTGGCCCGCCGGAAGTGAGTCTTGCAATGGAGCATGGACTTGCGAACCGGGTCGTCTTCAGTCTGATATCGGCCGTGGAGGGGTATAAGGTGTCAGATGTGCCGAGAAAGGTTGACCGCAACGCGCACATCGGGGTGAGATATGCTGGATTGCCTCTCATTCCGATGAGTTGGTGCGCATCATCACGCCACTTTTTTTGCAGAGGTCGGGAGGACAGGCAGGGAGGTAGGAATGCCGGTGAGAAAAGCTTGGACGCGAGCGCGAGCGCGATAGGCAGAAAGGAAATGAAGCCTTGCCTTCTACTATCGGTGCTTAGATGTGAGGGGTAAAGCGTTAGGAAGCAAAATGCGCACGCCGCCTCCGAGGTGAATCAGAAGCGGCGTCGGGCCGGGGCGAACGCGGTTTATTCGCGCGCCCAGACCTTCATCTTGTCGCGCATGTACGCCCTCGCGTTCTCGGCGGGAATGCGCTCCTGCTCGAGCGTGTCGCGGTCGCGGACGGTAATGGTTCCGAGCTCTCCGCCATCCTCGACCGTGTCGCCATCAATGGTCAAGCAGAACGGCGTTCCGGCTTCGTCCATGCGTCTATACCGCTTGCCGATTGAGCCTTTGTCGTCGTAGAACGTCGCCATGCCGTCGTCGCGCAGATCGGCTTCTAGTTTGGTCGCGAACTCGGCCATCGGGCCTTTCTTGATTAATGGGAAGACGGCGGCTGTAATGGGCGCCATGCGCGGATGGAAACGCATCACGACGCGCTCGTCGCCGCCCGTCGTGTCTTCGTCGTAGGCTTCGCAGAGCAGCATCAGAACCGTGCGGTCCAGCCCGACGCTCGTCTCGACGACGTAGGGGATGTAGCGCTCTTGCAGTTGCGGATCGAAATACTCCATCTTCTTGCCGCTGAACTCCTGGTGGCGGCTCAGATCGAAGTCCGTCCGGCTGTGGATGCCCTCAACTTCCTGCCAGCCCATCGGGTAGTCGTACTGCACGTCCTGGGCGGCGTCGGCGTAATGGGCGAGCTTTTCGTGGCCATGCCAGCGCAGTCTACTCTCGCGCACGCCGTTGCCGACGTGCCACGCCATCCGTTCCTCGCTCCACTTCTCGAACCACTCGGCCTGAGTGCCCGGAGCGCAGAAATACTGCATCTCCATCTGCTCGAACTCGCGCATGCGAAAGATGAACTGCCGCGCGACGATCTCATTGCGAAACGCCTTGCCGATCTGCCCGATGCCAAACGGGACGCTCTGCCGCGTCGTCTCGCGCACGTTGTGGAAGTTGACGAAGATGCCCTGAGCCGTTTCGGGACGCAAATACACCTTGTTTTCGCTGTCCGATGCCGGGCCTACGTGCGTCGAGAACATCAGGTTGAACTGCCGCACATCGGTCCAGTCGAACGCGCCGCTGTCGGGCGACTTGATCTCGGCGTCCATGATGATTGCGTGCAAGCCGGATGGCATGTCGTCCGAGTTGAGCGCTGCGACCAAGCGCTCGTAAACCGCATCGGCCTGCTCGTCCTTGCCCTTCTTGCGCAGCTTCTCGATGTGGCCTTCGATGAGCTGGTCGGCACGGTACCGCATCTTCGACTGCTTATCGTCGATGAGCGGATCGCTGAACGCGTCTACGTGGCCCGACGCTTTCCAGACCGTCGGGTGCATCAGAATCGACGCGTCCAAGCCTTCGACATCGGCGCGCCCGCGCACGACCGAATTCCACCAGCGGTCCTTGACGTTGCGCTTGAGTTCGACGCCGAGCGGTCCGTAGTCGTACGTCGCCGCCAACCCACCGTAAATGTCGGACGAGGGAAACAGGAAGCCGCGGCGCTTGCACAGCGAAACGATGGTGTCGAGCATGACGGACATGGAATGGGGCGATTCGGGAGCGATAGGAGATCCGAAAGGTAGCCCGGGGATGCGCGGCGCAGAGTGAAAAGCGCTCGACCCAGCACGCCGGGCCTCTTAATAACGAGGGGATACGTCTAGGCCCGCTCGATCATCGCGCGCCCCATCAGACCGGCCTCAGACGGTCCGGCGAAAAGATGCAGAGCAGAGAGAGCGTCCGAAATCGTCCTGTCTGAGCGAGCCTGCGAGTGAGTTTGGACGATTTCAGCGACCGCAGCGCCGCATCAGCCGGAGCGACATTAGCCTTGATCTTTTGCTTCCTTGCGATCAAGCGAAAAGAAGGCCCCGCGCAGCGGAAGCGGAAAGAACTGAGGCCCGTTCTAGCTTGAGAAGCAGTTGTGGACGGACGAACAGCCACCAGTGGGGTCGGAGATTGCCACGTCGCTGCGCTCCTCGCAATAGCACAAAGGGGGAGGATGCAAGCAACCCGATAGGGCGCAGAACTCCACTCGCTCGCGTGCGATGCTGCCCGATTCCACAGTCCCTCACCGGGTGGAGTTGCAACATGGGCACAGCGATGCCGAAACGCCCGCCCTACTCTCTATCGTTTCTCGTCACTGTCCGGCAGGCTCCTGTTCGTGCGTACTCCGCGCAGCAGCCGCCTCCCGATCATGTCCCGTTCCCCCTCGTCGCCTCCCACCCGCATGCAATTCGCCGGAATCACCGCACAACTCGAAGAGCGCTACGGCTCAGCCGCGCGCGAAGTGTCCGAAGGGCACTGGGTCTTCGAGGTCGGGACGGCGTCGACGCGCAGCCAGGTGGTGCACCTGATCTTGAAGGCGCGCACCGAGAACGGGCAGGACATCTCGCGCATCGTGGCCAACAGCCCCGTCGGGCCGCTGCCTCCGCGCTACGACCTGGAGCGCCTGCTCCGCCGCAACGCCCAACTCGACGTAGGCGCGATCTGCGTCGAAGACTTCCGCGACGATACGGGCCACACGACGGTCTATCTCACCATTCGCGCCTCGCAACTGATGCGGACGGCCGACTTCGCCGAAGTCTGGGAGATGGTCGACATCGTCGCGCGCATCGCCGATCAGCTCGAACGCGAGATCTACGCGACCGATCAGCACTAGACTACCTCCTCCTGCTTCCCACCTTTGATACCGATCCATCCTCACTATGGCTGACCTTTTTTACCGCGCCGGCAAAGGCCGATTCTTGCGCAACGAAAACGGCGTCAAGCGCTACGCCGAAAGTGGCCTGAGCGACCTGCTCGTGCGCACGACCAAGCGCTCGGCCAAGTACCGCGAGACGAACGAGAACCTGCTCGTCGAGAAGGCCAACCTGCGCATGCGCAATACCGAATTGGCCGAGCAGCCGATGCTCGACGGCAGCGAGTATTTCAGCGTCCGCCGTAGGATCCGCATCAACACGGCGATCATCGTCGCGTCGGTCGTGGCGGGCATCTTCCTCTCGTTCGTGTCGATCTCGGCGTTTCTCAACGAGACGACCGGAATAGACGGCTGGGTGCGTACGCTGGCCGCGCTGGTTTTCGCGGTCGTCCTCGTAGGCGGCGGGCTGATCGTGACCGAGCGGCTGATCGAATCGCTGATTCCGCGCCGCACGTTCCGCGCCGAGAACCGTGGCGGCGAAAGCCCCAAAGCCGTCGCCTGGCTGTGGGCGCTGCTGCTCGTCGCCATCGAAATCGCCATCTTCGCCCTCGCCGACGTGCGCGCTGCCCAGCTGAGTGCACAGACCGGACACGACGCGCTCTACTTGGGCTTCGTCGTCTTCGCGATGATCATGCCCATCGTCGCCGGAACGATTCGGTGGGACGCCATGCGTTTCGTCGACGTGTTCGAAACGACCCAAGCCTTTAGAGGCACCGAGGATCGCCTGGCGCAGATCGACTCTCTTCTCCAGCAGAACGGTGAGTTCGAGAGCAACTTCTATAAGGTCAAGCTGCTCGAAGTGTGGAACGACATCAACGAGTTCAAGACGCACAAGGACAACTTCAACGAGAAGAAAGGCATCGTCGAGACCATCGACGGCCACTTCGTCCAGTCGTTCGACCAGTTCCAGGCCGAAGCGAGCAAGCGCTACGACAACGACATCCGCGACCTCACCAGCAAGTCGATGCGCCGCCTCGATGCCACGCCCGGAGGCAACAAGGGCGGCTCCAAGCTCGACGCGTTCTCCCTACGCCCCAGCGATGCGCCCAAACCGACGGCCAAGGAAGTCGACGATCGCCCCAAGATGACGGCTCGCCCCGTCCGCTAACCCAAGCAGTGAATCTGTAGCCCGCCAGGTCTTCGCGACTTGGCGGGCTTTCTGCTTTCTCCCCTCCCCTGCTTATGAACTACGGCTGGCCCGACCTCGTTGGTAACATCGGCGTGGCTGCGATTTTGCTGACCTACCTCGCCCTCCAGCTCGAACGAGTCGATTCCCGCGGATTGGCTTACTCGGTCGCCAACGCATGTGGAGCGTCTCTCATTCTCGTCTCGCTCGCGTTCGACTTCAACCTGTCGGCAGCGATCGTCGAAGGGTCTTGGGTGCTCATCAGCCTGTTCGGTATTGGGCGAGCGGTCCGCAATCGCAGAAGCGAATCGGGCAGCGTCGCCGAGTAGCGCCTACATCAGCCCACGCTCGGCCAGACTCGTGTATCCGGCTCCGGCGATGATGACGTGGTCGTGGACCGGGATGCCCATCAGCTTGCCCGCCTCGACGAGCTGCTTGGTGATCGCTACGTCCTCTCGGCTAGGTTCGGGGTTGCCCGACGGGTGGTTGTGCATGCAAATGATCGCGGCGGCGTTGTCCAGCATGGCGCGGCGGAAGACCGATCGCGGCTCGACGATGCTCGCGGCCAGACCGCCCGTCGTCAGCGACTGGTAGCCCGTAATGACGTTGGCTGTGTTGAGCAGGACGATCCAAAACTCCTCGACCGGTTTGTCGCGCAGCATCGGCCCAAAATGGTTGGCGACATCGGCCGGGCTCGTCACCTGAATCCGCTCCTCGCTCGACCGCCCCGTCTCGACGCGCCGCCCGATCTCGAACGCCGCCGCCAGCTGCGCCGCCTTTGCCGGTCCGATGCCGACGAGTTTGGTTAGCTCTCGTACTTCGCGCTTCGAAATCCGAAACAGCGACCCGAACGACCTACCGAGCGCCCGCCCCAGATCGACTGCCGACACGGGTCCATTCTTCGTCGTCGTGCCCGATCCGAAGATTAGCGCCACCAGTTCGGCATCCGACAGCTGCGAAGCGCCACGCGCCAGCAGCTTCTCGCGCGGACGCTCGCCCTCGGCCCAGGTATGGATCGCCGAATTGTAGTTGATGTCGGGCTCGCAGGTCGGGTCGAAGGCGTCGGTGGGCTGGGTGCGGGGTGGCATGGCATGCGGGGTGTTGATCAGGCTAGACCCGCAGAACCAGCGAGCATAACCCTGAACAGAGAAGGCGGGCGGATCCCGGCGCGGCGGCGCGGCTTACCACACGCTCTTTCTATCTCCGATCCACCCAGCCGCTATGGAGCACCTTGACGTACTGATCGTCGGCGCGGGCATTTCGGGCGTCGGAGCGGCCTACTACTTGCAGCGCGATCATCCCGGGCGGACGTTTGCGATTCTCGAAGCGCGCGGGGCGACGGGCGGCACGTGGGATCTGTTTCGCTATCCCGGCATCCGCTCGGACTCGGACCTGCACACGTTCGGCTACGAGTTTCGTCCGTGGACGGCCGATCAATCCATCGCCCAGGCGCCCGCGATTCTCGACTACGTCAGGCAAACGGCGTCAGAGCATGGCATCGACGGCAAGGTGCGGCTGCACCACAAAGTCGTCTCCGCGTCATGGTCGACGGATCATGCGCGGTGGACGGTCGATGTCGAGCGAACGGATACCGGCGAGCGGACGCAGCTAGGGGCGACGTGGTTGTTCTGCGCGGGCGGATACTACCGATACGATCAAGGCTACACGCCGCATTTCGAGGGGCGCGAGCGGTTCGAGGGCGCCATCGTCCACCCGCAGCACTGGCCCGACGATCTGGACTGGGCGGGCAAGCGCGTCGTCGTGATCGGCAGCGGGGCGACGGCGGTCACGCTCGTTCCGGCGATGGCGGAGACGGCCGCGCACGTGACGATGCTCCAGCGCACGCCCTCCTACGTCCTCCCCGTGCCCACCGTCGATCCGCTGACTCGGCTCGCGCGCAAGCTCCTTCCGCCCGACCAGGCGCACGCCTTGATGCGGCGCAAGAACATCGTTCAGCAGCGCGCCGTGTGGTGGTTCTGCCAGCGCTTCCCCCATACTGCACGTCGGCTCATTCGGTGGCTCAACGTGCAGCAGCTGCCCGATGGCTACCCGGTCGACGAGCACTTCAACCCACCCTACGATCCGTGGGACCAGCGCCTGTGCATCGTCCCTGACGGCGACCTGTTTCGGTCGATCCGCGAGGGCAACGCGTCGGTCGTCACCGAGCACGTCGACACGTTTACCGAGAAGGGCGTGCTGCTGAAATCAGGGCGAGAACTCGACGCCGACGTGATCGTGACGGCGACGGGACTCAACCTGCTGCCGTTTGGCGGTATCGCGCTGACCGTCGACGGCGAGCGCGGTCCATCTGCCCGACACGTTCACGTTCAAAGGGTTGATGCTCAGCGGCGTGCCCAACTTCTGCGCCGCCATCGGCTACACGAGCGTGTCGTGGACGCTCAAAATCGGCCTGCTCTGCACCCACTGGTCGCGCCTGCTCAGCTACATGGACGCGCACGACTACACCATCTGCCGCCCTATCGTGGACGACCTCGACATGCCGACGCGCCCGCTCCTCGACTTCGGAGCGGGCTACGTTCAGCGGTCCATAGACGAGCTTCCCAAGCAGGGCGACCGCTTTCCGTGGCTCATGCCCGTCGACTTCCAGACCGACTCCAAGACGCTTGGAACAGGACGCGTGGACGACGAGCACCTGCACTTTTCGAACGCGACAGAGGATCAGGCGAGATGAGCAGACTGGCCGGAAAAGTCGCCGTCGTGACAGGTGCCGGATCGGGCATCGGGCGCGCGCTGGCGATGGAGCTTGCGCGGCGCGGCGCGCGGCTGGCGCTGTCGGACATCGACGAGGCATCGCTCGCAGAAACGGCCGATCAGGCGAGCGCAATCGTTGCCGACGTTCACGCTGCCACACTCGACGTGAGCGATGAGGCGGCGTTTGGGGACTACGCGCAGTCGGTCGCTGATCGTTTTGGCGTCGTCCACCAACTCTACAACAACGCGGGCATCGGCGGACTGGCGCGACCTCTGACCAGTTTGGACATGGGCGACTTCGAGCGCGTGCTAGGCGTCAACCTGTGGGGTGTGATCCATGGCACGCGCGCGTTTATGCCGCACCTGATTGCGTCGGGCGATGGGCACGTGATCGCGCTGAGCAGCCTCAACGGCTTCATGGGGCAAGCCTACATGACAGCGTACTGTGCGTCCAAATTCGGCGTGCGCGGTTTCGCCGAGGCGCTCCGAGCCGAGATGCGAGCCGAGCGTCACCCCGTCCGCGTGACGGTCGTCCACCCCGGCGGCGTGCAGACGAACATCTCGAACGCGGCGCTGGCCAGGACGGTCGGCTTGACGGCGGCTGAGCAGCGGCGAGCCGAACATCGCACCCAGATCTACAACGAAAAGCTGTTTCGCACGACGCCCGAACGCGCGGCCCACGTCATCGTCAGCGGCGTCGAAGCCGGACGCGGGCGCATCCTCGTCGGCGGCGATGCCCGAGCAGTTGACCTGGGCGTGCGCCTGTTTCCGACGTTCTACTCGCGCGTCGTGGCGTGGTGGGAACGGCGGATGTTCGGAGAGGCATCGTGACAGAAGCCCGAGCGCAAGTAGCCCGCGTGTGGTGGGGCGTTCTGGTGGCGGTCGTCGCACTGTCCGTTCCGCTGGATTTGGTGTCGTTCGTTCAGACTGGCGACGGCGACGCAGGCATCGGCGCGCTGATTCTGCGACACCTGAGCTACTTCACGATGCAGAGCAATCTGCTCGTCCTCGCCGCCGCGCTTCCGCTCGTCCGCGACCCGCACCGCGACGGACCGGCTTGGCGCGCCGTCCGGCTGGCCTCGCTGCTCGGCATCACGATCACGGCGCTGGTGTTCATCCTGATCCTCGCGCCCGATTATCACCCCGAAGGTATCGGCCGCTTCACGAACGTCGGTCTGCACTACGTCTCGCCCGCGATGGCGATCGGCGGCTGGTCGTTATTTGGTCCGAGAGAGTCGGCGAGTCGCACGGCGGTCCTGCCTGTTCTAGCGTGGCCACTGCTGTGGACCATCTGGACGCTGATTCACGGCGCCGCAACAGGCTGGTATCCCTACGGCTTCCTCGACGTGAACGCGCTGGGCTATCCGATCGCGCTGCGCAACGTGGCGATCATCACCGCCATCGCCGTGGCTCTGCTCTACGCATTTCGCGCCGCGGATCGCTGGCTTCCGCACGGAGACGAGCCGGTCGAACAACGCTAAGCCCGCTGACCTCCTTGGTCATTGCGAGGAGCGGAGCGTCGTGGCAATCTCCGTGCGTTGCAGCAACCGCTAACGCCCAAGGCACCTCGAGACTGCCAGCAACGTGGTATGCGATGCCTCTTGCGCCGCTCAGAGTGATGCCCGCGTTTCCTCATAGCAACGCCCCTCCCCTGGATCATTCGTCCTTTGGACTTGACACAAAAGGACCAAAAGGTCAAGGCTGGATCCGCTTCGGCTGACGCTCCACTGCGGCTCGCTAGAATCGTCCAAGCTCGCTGACGCTCAAACAGGACGATTTTGGCCGCTCACCTCCGTTCTGCGTCCGAGCGCCGAACCGGAGTCAGGCCGATGTTGAGGAGTAGTCCTCATGCGTCCAGTGGCTGGCACTACTCCGAGACCGACGAGACGATGCCTTCGATGAGCGCTTCGTTGGTCGGCGTGGTCTGCATGTGGCGAACGAGCGCCTGCATCGCGTCGTTGGGCGGGCGGCTGTTGAGGATGCGCATGAATTGGTGGTGCTGGTCGATGTTTTCGATCAGTAGCTCCTCGTTGCGCGTGCCGCTCTTGCGCAGGTTGACGGCGGGGAAGATGCGCTTGTCGGCCATGATGCGGTCGAGCACAATCTCGGAGTTGCCTGTCCCTTTGAACTCCTCAAAGATGACGTCGTCCATGCGGCTTCCGGTTTGGACGAGCGCGGTCGCGATGATGGTGAGACTGCCGCCGCCTTCGATCTTGCGGGCGGCGCCGAAGATCTTGCGCGGGATCGACATGGCGCGGGCGTCGAGTCCGCCCGACAGGGTGCGTCCGCTGCCTTCCATGTAGAGGTTGAACGTCCTCCCCAGGCGCGTCAGGCTGTCGAGCAGCAGGACGACGTCTTTGCCCTGCTCGACGAGCCGCTTGGTGTACTCGTGGCACATCGTCGAGACGCGAACGTGGTTGTCCTCCTCCTGATCGTTCGACGAGGCGAAGATGGTCGCCTGCGAGGTGCGCTTGAAGTCGGTGATCTCCTCGGGCCGCTCATCGACGAGGAGGGCGACGAGTTCGACTTCGGGATGGTTCTGCGAGATCGCCTCGGCCATACCGTGCAGCATCACGGTCTTGCCGGTCCGCGGTGGGGCGACGATGAGGGCGCGCTGGCCTTTGCCGATGGGAACGGCCAAGTCGACGACGCGCAACGTGGTGTCGCGCGGTCCCCTTACGAGGTTGAGCTTTTCGTAAGGATAGACGGTCCGGCCGTTCTCGAACTTCTTGGTGCGCGCCCATTCGTGGGGATCGACGCCCATCACCTTGTCGACGTGAGCGACTTGCCATGCCTCACGCCGTCCCGGTTTGAGCGTGCCTTCGAGCAGAACACCGCTGCGCAGGTTGAACTTGTTGACCAGGGCCGGAGGGCAGAACGCGTCGTTGTCGCCCTTGGGAACGGTCGGCTCGAACTCGCGGATGAAGCCGAACTTTTTGTTGCCGATGATTTCGAGCAGGCCGGTGAACGGGACTTCCTGTGACATGTAGCGGAGAGACGAGGAGGACGCGGCGCGCAGGGCGAAACGTCGAAGAGGTCGAGAGCGGACGCACGCGCGTCAACGTCCTCGACGAGGTCGAGTTGGGAGATCGCCGCCTGTATCGCAATCGCTCAGGCCAGCGGATTCTGGGTCGGCACCTCGCCGCGCCTGTTGCCCCTTAGGCGAGCGCGTAACTGGGAGGTGTCAGACCAGCGGAACGACCGTAAAATACGTCGGGTTTCCACCTTGCCCCTCACGCTTCCCAACTGATGCCCGAACCGACCACTCCGACGCTCGCCCCCCCGCCTCCTATCGCGACAGCGGGCGAGGTTCACAGCTTCCGCCTCGACCGGATGCACGTCGAAGTCGACGGACCCGAGACCGCTCCGCCCGTCGTGATGCTGCACGGCTGGGGCAGCAGCGCCGCGCTGATGCGTCCGTTCGCGCAGATGCTGACCGATGAGCGCCGCGTCCACAACCTCGACCTTCCGGGTCACGGCCAGACGCCGCCTCCTCCTCACGCGTGGGGCGTCCCCGAGTACGCCGAGTTGGTCGCCGCCTACGTCCGCAAACACATCGGCGACGGTCCCGTCCCGTTCATCGGCCACTCCAACGGCGGGCGCATCAGCCTGTTTATGGCGTCGACCGATGAGTATGCCCCGCTGATCGAGCGGATGGTGCTCGTCAGTCCGTCCGGCGTGACGCCGCCGCGCGGGATGAAGTACCACGCCAAGCGGACCGTCGCGAACGTGCTCAAAGCGCCGATCAACGTGCTGCCGTCGGGCTGGCAGGACGCGGCACACCAGCACCTGCGCCACTCGCTCGTGTGGTCGATGCTGGGATCGTCCGACTACCAGAACCTCGACGACGCGATGAGGGGCACGTTCGTCAAAACCGTCGGCTTTCACGTCGACGACCAACTCGACCGCATCACCGCCCCCACCCTCCTCTTCTGGGGCGACCAAGACACCGCCATCGGCGCGACGCAGATGCAAACGCTGGAGCGCGAACTAGGCGATGCCGGACTCGTCACCCTCCCCGGAGCCGCCCACTACGGCTACCTCGACGCGCCCGACGTGGTGATGGGCGGCACGCGGCAGTTCTTGGGACTGAGCGAAAGCACGCGACCTGCTGGTCCGGCGAAAGGGTGAGCGAGAAGACCGCAGCCGCAGCCTATGCCGTGCGTGCTACGGTTACATACTCGACGCGCGCGCTCGGAGCAGGTACGACTTCACCGCCTCCCTCCATGCCTTCGATGTGAAAAGCAATCGCCTCAGCGATCAGACTGCGCGCTTCGGCTTCCGTCTCGCCGACAGCGACGCATCCCGGCAAGTCTGGAACGTAGGCGCCGAAACTGCTCTCGGCGTGCTCAATCACGATGGCGTACCGCCTGATTGTTTTAGACCGGCTTGTTTTGCGAAAATAGCATACTATACGGTAGGCGACCTACACAGGAATATCTCCCCGCCATGCCCGAGAGCAACAGCAAGCTTACCAGGATTGATAGAGACAACCCCTTCGAGAAGCCACTCCTCGCCGAGCAGCACAGCTTCTAATGACGCTCTGAAAACCCGACTTTCACCATGCCCGAGAGCGAAAACGACAGCCGTCTTGCGCATATCAGGGCCGAGATTAAGCTTCGAGAGTATCTGCTCCGGTAGAGCGTTGACGGAGATGTCTAGTTGAGAACTCTCAATATCGTATACAGATACACCTATCCACTTCGAGGTATGCATAGAAAGGATTGAGCGCCAGCGATCACACTTGCGCTTTGCAACGAATCGATCAATGAAGAGGCCGAGGTGCAATGCGGCCTCTGGGTCCAGATTGCTGAAGTTACTCACAGGGTTACGCGCAAAGCTACGTGGACACTAGCGGTGTCCGTTCAGCGGCTTCCTTGATCTCTCGCCCGCGCGCCGTATTCAGTCGAGTGAGATACGGTCGAAGCACGACGCGCTCGACAGCGGTGCCGATCAAGCCAAACGGCGCGACGAACTGGATCCGGTCCCGCATGAGCGTCCCACCTATTGTCGACTCGAACATGTGGTCGTGTGCAAACGAGCGGAAGGCACCGCGCACCATCACGTCGCGAAACTGGTGAGGACGGTCGAACGACTCGATCCGAGCGCGGAGCCGTTGCCGGACGCCTAGATGTCGGCCTTCGAACTCGACCTCATCGCCTAACTCTAACAGCCGGTGGTCTGGGCGGCGCGTAACGCGTTCACCGGTGTGAGCTAAGGAGCGAGCGTGGAAGTCGATGTCGCGAGCCAGATCGAAGCAGATGTGAGGCGGAGCCGCGATGTGCGTCTGAACTTCGAGAGTCGTCATGGTGCTGCGATATGGTGCTGCGATCATGCTTTGCGGTGACGACAGTGCAAGGCGATTGCCGCGTCGCTCCGCTCCTCACAATGACAGTCTAGGAGGACGGAGTCGAGCCTATCGTCACGCCGACACGCGCCGCAATTCGTAGCGCGGTCCGTCGTGGCCCAAGACGGTGTTGCGAGTGATGATGCAGCGGCCGATGTCGGGGTCGTCGTGGAGGGTGAACATGATGTCGAGCATCGTGCGCTCCATGACCGAGCGCAAGCCGCGCGCGCCGGTTCCAAGTTTGCGAGCCTGCTCTACGATGGTGTCCAGGGCGGCGCGCTCGAAGAAGAGCGATACGCCATCCATCGCGAACAGCTTCTGGTACTGCCGGACGAGCGCGTTTTTGGGTTCGGTCAGGATGCGCAGCATGGCGTCGTGGCTCAGCTTGTCGAGCGCGGTCGTGACGGGCATGCGGCCGACGAGTTCGGGGATGATGCCGAACTTGAGCAGGTCGTCGGGCTCGACGTGCTGGAAGATGGCGTCGTCGTGCTGATCGATGCGCGGGCCTGCGATTCCGTCGTCGAAACCGATCGTCGTGGCCGAGAGGCGGCGGGCGATGATCTGCTGCAAGCCGTCGAACGCGCCGCCGACGATGAACAGGATGTTGCGCGTGTCCATGTTGACGAGCGTTTGCTCGGGGTGTTTGCGCCCCCCTTTGGGCGGCACTCCGGCGACGGTCCCTTCCATGATTTTGAGCAGCGCCTGCTGGACGCCCTCGCCGCTCACGTCGCGCGTGATCGACGCGTTGTCGCCTTTGCGGGCGATTTTGTCGATCTCGTCGATGTAGACGATGCCGCGTTCGGCGCGTTCGATGTTGTAGTCGGCGGCGGCGAGCAGGTGCGTCAGGATGCTTTCGACGTCCTCGCCGACGTAGCCCGCTTCGGTCAGCGCGGTGGCGTCCGAGATCGAGAATGGCACGTCGAGCGCCTTGGCCAGCGTCCGGGCAAGGAGGGTTTTGCCGGTTCCGGTCGGGCCGAGCAGCAGGATGTTCGACTTCTCGATCTCGACATCGTCGAAGTCGGGCAGGAAGTCTTCCTCAATTCGCTTGTAGTGATTGAACACGGCGACCGCGAGCGCCTTTTTCGCCTGATCCTGCTCGATTACATAGTCGTCGAGCTTGCGCTTGATGCCTAGCGGCGTAAGCCTCGCCGACCCGAACGCCCTACGCGGCGGCAGCGTCATCGTGCTCAGATCACTCTCGATGATTGACTCGGCGTCCTTGACGCAGCGGTCGCAGATGTACACGTCCGGCCCGGCGATCATCGACGTGACCTCGTGCGCGGTGCGTCCGCAGAAGCTACAGCGAATCACGTCGCCGCTGCGGCGGATGCTCATGGGGGGCGAAGGCATAGGCAAAGGGGAGACTTCAAGGTCGGACTATCGGCGGCCCGGCGCAACTCCTTTACTTTCAAGACCTCGTCCGTATCGCCGCGCTCACCCCATGTCCACGTCTTCCGACCTCGCCGCCGAGCATCTTCCCAGCGCCTTCACTGAGCGCCTCGCAGCCATCGTCGGAGCCGAGCGACTGCCCACCGTCCTGTCGACGTTCGGCCCGCCCGCCCGCGTCGGCTTCCGATTCAACCCGCTGATCGCGCCACCGGACGAGACGCGTGAGTCGCTGGCCGGAGCCGGAATCCAGTTCGAGTCGATGAGTTGGTACGCCGACGCCGCCACTGTCCAGGCAGAAGACCGCGACGCTCTGCTCGCCACACCGCAGGCCGAATCGGGCGCGATTTACCTCCAGAACCTGTCGAGCATGGTGCCGCCACTCGTTCTCGACCCGCGATCGGACGAGCGGATCTTGGACCAGACGGCGGCGCCGGGCAGCAAGACGCTCCAACTCGCCGCGCTGATGGGCGATCTGACGGACGATGCCGAACTCGTCGCCGTCGAAGTTGTCAAGCCGCGCTTCTACAAGCTCAAGGCCAACCTGTCGTCGGGCGGCGCGCCCTGGGTGCGCACGTATCTGCAGGACGGCATGAAAGTCGGCCGCTATCGCCCCGAGCACTTCGACGCCGTCCTGCTCGACGCGCCGTGCTCGACCGAAGGCCGCTTCCGGTGGGACGAGCCGCAGACGTTCGCGTATTGGTCCGAGCGCAAGATCGCGGAGATGGCGCGCAAGCAAAAGCGTCTGCTGGCCGCCGGACTGGATGCACTCCGGCCCGGCGGCGTACTCGTCTACTCGACCTGCTCGTTCGCGCCCGAGGAGAACGAAGCCGTCGTCGCCCAGGCTCTGGCTGCTGACGATCGCCTGAGCCTCGACCCGATTACCGTTGACGTGCCTGCCTTCTCCCCTGCCCTCACAGGTTGGCAAGGCGAAGCGTTCCACGGTGTCGCCGACGCGCGGCGCATCGTGCCGGACGGGACGTTCGAGGGGTTCTTCGTCGCTCGGATTCGGAAGGCGGTGTAGGGCCATGCCTTCGTCATCGCGAGGAGCGTAGCGACGTGGCGATCTCCGTGCTTCCGGCTAGCGCAGGAGATCGCCACGGCCTGCGGCCTCGCGATGACTAAAGGGGAAGGTTGGGTGTCTGCCTCCTCGCCCTCGGATCGGCCATTAGTCCTCCAGGTCGGCGATCAGCGCTTCCATTCGGGCGATCTCTCGCCGCTGCGTGTCGATGATCGAGTCGGCCAGAGCGCGGATTCTAGGGTCGGAGATGCGGGCGCGCTCGCTCGTGAGGACGGCGATGGAGTGATGTGGGATCATCGCCTTCATCCACGCCACGTCGTCGACGGTCTGCTGGCTGCGGACGAGCCAGAACGACAAGACGAAGAGCAGCGCGCTCCCCACGAAAATGGCGACGTTGGCGCGCTTGTCTTTGTACATCGACAGCATGAAGGCGAGCATGATGACGGCCATCGTCGCGCCCATGTAAAGCGCCATCCAGCCTTTGGTCTGGCTCCACCACACGTGGTCGACTGTATAAACGGTCGAGTACATGAGCACGAACATGACGACCGTCGACGTGACGATCATCCCCAGAAAGCGTTTGTAAGACATAGTTGTAGTTCAGATCTAAACGTAGGGGCGGCATGGCATGTCGCCCAGAGGAAACCGCCGACCGATCAGACCGACACGCCATCGCGCGCCAGTTCGTCCGGCGACGCCGCCCGCGCGACGGTCCCCGGCGGGTGATCGTACCAGCCCGGATCGCGGTCGTAGTCGGTCAGCCCAGCGCGGACTTTGAGGTTGGTGTACATGCCGCCCATCGTGATGTAGCCGAACGGCCCGTCGCCGCCGACCATCGGGATCGAGTTCTCGGGCACGGCCATGTGGCCCATCTCGACGTGTTTGCCCATGTCGTCCATGCCATACTCGCCCATCGCCATGTAGCCCGGCAAAAGCGGTTGGACGGTCCGGTTGAGCGCTTCGGATGGGACGCCGGTCACGTTGGGCACGTCGTGGCCCATCTGGTTCATCACGTGGTGGGTCATGTGGCAGTGCATCGCCCAGTCGCCCGGCGCGTCGGCGACGAACTCGGTCGTGCGCGTCGATCCTGTTGGGACGAGGACGGTCGTTTCGGGCCACTGACCGGCTGTGGGAATCGGGCCGCCGTCGGTCGCGACGATTTTCCACGCGTAGCCGTGCAGGTGGATCGGGTGGTGGTCCATCGGCGAGAGGTTGCCGAAGCGAAAGCGGACGCGGTCGTTCAGGCCGATGACGACGGACGGCGTGGCGGGAAACGCTTTGCCGTTCATCGTGAGCAGGTTGAAGTCGCTCATCGCGTTGGGATCGGGGCGGCTCGTGCCGGGATGGATCAGCCACTCGTGCAGCATGATCGCCACGTCGCGGTCGGGTGGGTCGGGATCGCGGCGCGGGTGGACGATGAACAGGCCCGTCAATCCGAGCGCGATCTGCGCCATCTCGTCGTGGTGGCTGTGGTACATGAACGTGCCGTTCTGCCGCACGTCGAACTCGTAGCGAAACGTCTCGCCCGGCTGGATAGACGGCTGCGACAGCCCGCCGACGCCGTCCATGCCCGACGGCAAGAACAGGCCATGCCAGTGGACCGTCGTCGGCGCGCCCAATCGGTTGGTGACGTAGAAGCGCAGCCGGTCGCCTTCGACGGCTTCAATCGTCGGGCCGTGGACGCTGCCGTTGTAGCCCCAGCAGCTCGCCGTCAGTCCGGGCGCAAACTCGTGCTCGACCTCTTGGGCTGTGAGGTGATAAACCCACGCGCCGTCCGCCGCTTGGCGACCGGTGAGCGACGAGCCGCCAGGCGTGTAGATGCGGGCCGCGCGGTCGCCCTCCCACTTGGTCGAGAGATCGGTAGTGTCAGGCGAGGCAGAGGCACGGCGAGCAGCCCCGGCGTCCCACGTGGCGGGAACGGCGGCGGCCTTTTGGAGCGGAGAGAGCGCGAGTGCGCCCAGCCCGGCGGCGCCGGTTTTGAGCCAATCGCGGCGAGAGAAGGTGGACATAATCGTAGTCGAAAAAAGAGGAGGGTCAGCGGCGTCGGAAACCTGACAGGTCTCCAAGACCTGTCAGGTTTGAGCGGGCATCAGTGCGGGTCGGCGCGCGTCGGAGCGGACTGGGCGGACGGCGCTGCGCTCGTCGCCATTCCATCGAGCATTCCGCCCGCCATTAGCAGGTCGGCATCGGCGCGCGCGTTCCAGTAGGCGAGGCGGGCGTCGAGGTAGGCGCGTGTGGCGGCGAGTTCGTCGGCCTGGGCCTGGAGCAGCCCGAAGACGCCGACTTGCATCGCGTTGTACTGGCGCAGCGTCGCCTGAACGAGTTCTGCGCGCAGCGGGAGCACGACCTCTTGGTAGTGGCGGGCGGCTTGCTGTGCTGCGGCCAGCCGCACCTGGACCGCTTGGGCCTGAGACCGCACCAAAACGCCGAGCGCGTAGTAATCAGACTGGGCGCGGCGCAGATCGGACCGCGCCTGGGCGATGCGCGCCTGCCCCGCGTCGAAGATCGGCAGCGCGACCGACACGTCGGGACCGACTTCCCAGTGCCCGCCTGCGCGCTCGGCTTCGGCTCCGACTTCCAGCGCGGGAACGAGCGCCTGCGGACGCGCGGCGCCTGCCACGCGAGCAGCGGCGGCGACCTGATGCCGAGCCGCAGCCAGTTCCAGGCTCGACTCGACCGAACGGGTGATTAGACCTTCGACGCTCGCGTCGCTCGGCACGTCGGGCAAATCGCTCGAGATCTCGAACGATGCGCGTTTGCCCCACACGCCCAACTGCGCGGCCAGATGGGCCCGCTGCGTCTGCACGTCGGCTTCGGTCGTCAGCAGATCGAGGCGGACCTGCTCGTAGCGCGCTTGCTCGGCCAGCAGATCGACGGCGGGAATGTTGCCCGCCTCGCGCAGCAACCGCGACGACTCGTAGGCGGCCAAGGCGTTCGCAGTCGCGCGCTGCATCACGTCGGCCTGGGCCTGAGCGGTCTGTACGGCGTAAAACGCGCGGCGCGTGTCGGCGGCGTGGCCGAGCACGACGGCGGCGACGCGCGCCTGCGACGCTTCCAACCGCGACTGAGCGACGGCCTTGCGCTGCCCCGTCCACAGCCACGACACCAGCGGGATCGACGCGCCCAGGTGCAGGTCGGGCGGCCCGCTCTCCCCCACTTCCCAACCGGCTCCGGCCGAGAGAAACGGGTTGGCGAGAAGCCCGGCCTGCACACGTTGGGCCTGAGCGACGGCCAGATCCTCATAGGCCGATTGCAGCATCCGATCCGACAGCAGCGCGATGTGGACGGCAGACTCTTCGGTCAGCGGCAGAGCCAGCAGCGAGTCGACGAGTCGGTCGGCGCGAGCATCCGCGTCTGAGTCGAGGCGCCAGACCGCTTCCGCTTCGGTTCGACCGGACAGGTCGGCAGCCACCGGAGCGAGCGCATCGCGGGGCTGAACGGATGCGCAGCCCCCTAGGGCAAGCGCGCCCAACGATAGCGCGAAGAGGAGCGGTTTAATGTTCATCATGCCTTCCTCCGTTTGCCGAAGTGGGGAGCGCGTCGATGCGGCTCCCGCACATCAGCATCGAAGATCCGAAGTACGGGTTACGCGTCGACGTGCCGCGCTGGAGCCACACACCGCCCATCGGTGCCTTGGCCATGCCGCAGCGGAAGAGCGTCAGATCCGAAACGCCGTTCGCCTGGGCCAAGCGAGCGACGCCGACACTCAACTCGCCGAACGCCAACCGCGCGTCGACCAGATCGGTGGCAGCGGCGATTGCGCCGGCGTACACCGCCAGCGTGTCGACCTCGGGCACGCTGGACAGTATCCGGGCGGCTGATTGCGCCGCGGCCAAGTCGTCGGCGGCGAGCGCTTCCTGAATCCCGACGTAGGCCGTCAGCAGCGCGCCCAGCGAGTCGGAGGCGGCGCCGGCCTGCATCTCGTGATCGGAGTGCGACATCCCGGCGTGGTCGGCGGCGGGCGCGGCGTGCATCGCGTGGTCCATCGACGCCATCTCACCGCCTGGGCCGGGCGGATCGCCGTCGGGAACGAGCGGCGGCGGCAGATCGGGCGCAGCGGCGGGCGCGAACGTGGTGAGCGAAGTGGTGGTGTGCGGCGCGGATGGCGCAGCAGGATGGTCAGCAGGTGTGACGTTGGGGGCGGCGGCGACGCATCCTGCGAGCAGGAGGACGGGGGCCAGACGAAAAATCGGCATCGGAAAATCGGGAGCAAACGAGAGAGCACGCGCGCCCATCGGCACGTCGTGCGAAAAGGGCGACGTGAGGTCGCCATCGACCGTCCTCACCAGCGAGGACGGCTCGTTTGCCGATCAGATCAACAGTTGGCCCAGTGCCAGATAGATCGGAGGCGCGTGGCCCGGTGGTCGCCACTCGGCTAAGCGCAGACGCGGTGCACGCTCGACCGGCTCCATTGCGACCACGATGGACGCAGCGACGGGAGCAGCCGGGATCGACGCGCGGTCGATCTCTACGTGAACGACGGTCGCCACGGCTCGGAGGCAGCAGGGACCGACCAGGCAGCACGGATCGGCGTCCTGCGTCTGGGTGTCCGAACGCTCGCCATTGGAGTGCATCGGCGCATCGGCCATCGTCTCTTCGCCCATCATCTCGTGACACGGCGGCGGCGTGGCAGGCGTCGCGGGCTGGGCGCACAACGCCGAAAGCGGTGCCGTCAGCCCGATCAGGAGCGACAGCACGCCGAGCAGCGCGAGCGGTTGGCGGAGGCGGTTCATCGTGCCGGTCAACTTGCTGTGTACAGAGAGGTTCGGTGCGGCCGATTCTTCGCCCAAACCAAAACGCCCGGCGAGATCAGGAAACTGTGCTACCGGCGAGAGTAGCGCGCGCTTCCCGCCCTACACCGAGCGAGCCGGCTGTACCGCGCCGCCCACCTCACGTTCCTCACTCCAGCGCGCCGTCCCACCGGTCGTAGACACGCGGCGCCCCGGCGAACGGGCTGCCACCGCCAGTCCACTCGGACGCCTGAACGTCGACCGCGCGAAACACGCCGATCTGTCCACCGCCGTTGTCGTCCTGCCCGCCGACGACAAGAGTGAGCGTCGTTCCAGGCGGCATGTCGGGGAGCACGGCTTTGGGAATCGAGAAGGCGATGCGTCCGGTTTCGGTCGATCCGAGCGGGTTGCGCGCGTCGGCTTCTGCGGGTCGGTACTCGCCGAGCACGTTGCCCAGGTAGTCTTCGACGCGCACGCCCCCGCCTACGAAGACTAGGTGGGTGTAGCCACTCTCGACGCGCGCGCTGGCCTCGCGTCCCACGATCATCGGCCCCGGTCCCGGCCCGAACGCCAACGCTGCCATCGTGAGCTGAAAGCCGAACTGCGGGTTCCAGCCGGGATCGACCAGCCGCGCCATTTCGAGATCGAAAAACCACGCGTCGTCGGTTTCCGAGATGCGCAGGCCGGTCGCGTCGAAGATGCCCGGAGCGAACGCCGGTCCGGTCGGATAGGTGTAGGTGCCGGACGCGCCCCTATCGTCACCGCGCGGCAGGTCGGCAGACAGGCGGACGCTCGCATCGCTAGGAGCAGGCGCTTTGATCGTCGCGTGGTCCAGCAGCGGCCATGCGGGACCGCTCATCGCAGGCAGCGCGGCGACTTCGACTGGGCTCAGCGGCGACGTCCACTCGAACCCCGCCCAGCGCGCCGTATCGGGCAGCGCGATCCGCTCGTCGATGCCGACCACGACTTGGTCGACGCTGGCGTAGGTGACGGCCATGCCCGGCCCATACTCGCGCGCCAGCCGGACCGTCGTCGGCGCCTGAGATACGGCTACGATTTTGCGTCCGCCCAGCGCTTCGAAGACGACGTTTAGCGGTCGCTCGAACGCCTGCCGCCCCTCTCCCGGTTCGGGCGTGATCGTCAGGTCGAGCGTGTGAGCGCCACCGGACGCTTCGCCCAGAAACTCGCCCTCGGCAAGGGTCCCACGCTCCATCCGCAGCCGCACGTGCCCCCCTTCGACGCGGACGCGCGCCGTCACGTCGTTTCCCCAGGCGCGAGGTAGGCGTGGCGAGACGGCTAGCGTGTCGGGCGACTGATGCGTGATACCCGCGAAGTCTTCCATCGCGTTGCGGACGTACTCGGCCAGCGTCCACGCCTGCGAGACGGTTCCGGTGAGGCGCGGCGCGGCGTTTCCGGGTCGTGGCAGCGCATCGGAGTTCTCGGCCATTGTGCCGACGGCGCCTCGGTGGAGCGCCATCTGCGTTAGAAAGTCGAGCTGCTCGTAGGCTAGGTCAGGCGCATCGGCCTTTGCCATCAGCGAGACGAGCGGACCGGTGTTCCACGTCCAGATCGTGCCGTTGTGGTAGGCGGCGTCTTTGGGATACGCCTCGGGCGCCAGGTGGTACGGATGAAACGCGTCGTCGGACTGCGCGAGCGACGCCACGCCCCACGGATAGACGATCTGCTCGGCGAGTTCGCGCACCAGAGCGCCGGACGCTTCCGAATCCATGTCGAGCGCGCGGGCGGCAAGCAGTTGATTAGGCCGCGTCTGCGCGTCGGGCGCGCCATCAGCGTCCAAGTGATCGTAGAGCAGCGCGCTGTTCGGCATCTCGAAGCGGTCCAGGACGACCGCTCGCAGTCGCTCGGCAGCCTGCTGATATCGGGCAGCGTCGGTCTCCCAACCTTCGACCCGGGCGATGTCGGCCGTAGCGAGGAGTTGAGCGTAGAACAGCGCCTGGATCTCGACGGCCCGGTCGCCGCGCGGACTCCACTCGCGCCCCGGACCTGCCGAAGCGTCCATCCACGTCTCCTGATCGCCATGGCGAAGCAAACCATCGGCGTCCGTCCGGGCGAGGGCGGCGTCCGACGCGCGCTGGATGACGGGCCACATCTCGGATCGAAAGCTGGCGTCGTCGGTCAGGCGGAGGTAATCGCGCGCCATGATCGCGAACCACGGCGTGCCGTCAGCGGTGTTGTAGGTCACGTCGCCCAACGAGACGAAGTTGGGAATGCGGCCGTACGTCTCGCTGCTCGCGTCGGTGTCCTGATAGCGTCCGAACTCGAGCAGGATTTCGCGGGCCTCTTCCCACTGCCCCGAAACCAAAAACGCACCGGGCAGGCTGATGAAGGTGTCGCGGCCCCAATAGTTGTTGAACCACGGCAGCCCAGCGAACAGGCCCGGCCCGCGCTGATCCATGTGGAGCGCGTCGACGGCAATGCGCGCGAGGGCAAACGCCCGGTCGAAGTCGGGGTCGGCCGTCGAGATCCACGCGTCGGCGATCAGCGCCTCCATCCTCGCCCGGCGCTCCTGCCCCAAGCGCTCCGCCGACTGGCCCAGCATCAGAGCGCGCGAGCGTGCCGCCTGCATCGTCGCGCCGACGGTGACGACGACCGGCGCATCACGCTGAACTTCGAGGTGCCCCGGAGCCAGCAGCGTCTGATCGATGCTCCCGGTTTCGACGAGTTGGCTCTCATCGTGCGCCTTTCCTCGGGCCGAGTGGACGGCCAGCCACGCCGGAGCGTCTGGGTTGCCTTCGGGCATGTCGCGGCGTCGGATCAGCAGTACGTCCTCCATCGCGATCACGTCGAGCGCATCCGCGTCGCGGCGGTCGGCGATCAGCGGCAGAAACGTCGCGTCGGCGTTGGGAGTGACGACGAGCGCGGCCTGCCGGTCGATCAGCGTAACCGTCTCGCTCATTCCCATCTGGTAGCTCCGCTCAGCCGCATAGGGACTCGTGACGGCGCGGGTTAGGCTCGAAGCAGTGGCGAGATCGTCTCCCTGCTTCCACGCCCAATCGTCGAGCACGACGGTTCCTCGGACGTTCAGCCCCTGCCACGCCGTCGTCTGCGGGCCCGCTGCTTCGCCGTAAAAGTAGGTGGCTTCGCCATCGGTGTAGAGAAACGGGCGCGAAGCCGACGAACTCACGTGGATCGCGAGCGAGTCGAGCGTCGGAGGCTGGGCCTCCAGAGCCTGAACTGGCTGGGCCTCCAGAGGCTGAGCGGTTGCGGTGGACACGGACAAAGCGCAGAGCGCGAGCAGGGAGAAACGCATCGGCCTGCAACGACGCTCGCGCTGGGATCGGTCCGCAGGCTCAGCGCAGAACCCGGACGGCATCGCGGCGGATCACGTTCACGTCGGCGCTCATCTCGTAGAAACCGGCTTCGACCAGCAGGGCCGCGTCGTGCTTGGTCCACATCCGATAGCGCACGTCCGGACCATGGACGACAGGCATTCCGTCTTCTTCGATCCACTCGAAGGCGACGTGCGTCGACGTGTGAAAGAGAACGCCGAGCAACCGGCCGTCACGCGCGAAGAAATAGCGGTATCGGTGCAGGCCGGGGCGCGCGTTGAGAACGAGCGCGCTGGGCGAAGCGTGATGGAAGGCAGCATGTTCGGGCATCGTCTTGGGGATAGAGAGGATCAACAGGTTACCACTCAGGTACACTTGTATCCTAACGGTTCGACCATTCGGGTTATCGTCCGTTTTGATCTTTCCATAAGTCGGCGCCTCAAAAATCGACTGTCGACTGTGCCATCCGCCTTCCGAACCACTACTTGGTCCGACCTCCTTACTCTTCGGCCAGCGCATATCCGGCCAAGCTGTCGAGCGGGACGATTCGGATCTCGGTGATAGCTCCTTGCAGCGGATCGGTCACGGTCTCGACCGAATAGCTGACCGCGTCGGCGGACGAATCGGCTTTGAGAATCGTGCGCTGCGTGGCCAGTGAGGAGGCAAGCCCGCGTCCCACGCGGCTCGTGCCGTCGGTCGCGTGGTGCTTAGCGTAGAGGTCCGATGCGGTCCCTACGCTCAGCACTTCGATGCGCGCGCCGTCGCCGTTTACGAACGCGTCGCCGGGTTCGGGGCCTGTTTCGCAGGCGGTGAGGGCGAGGAGGACGAGCAGAGGAAGTAGACGGCGCATGGTGGAGGAATGATGAGCGGAGGAAAGTAGCACTTGGGCGAACGCGTCACGGGCAGTCATTCGTCCTCTTCGGCCTCCTCCATCTTATCCCGCAAGCGGTTCTCGAGTCGCGTCTCGACGTGCGTCCACTCGTCGCTGATGATCGAGAAGTAGACCGTGTCGCGCGCCGATCCGTCGGGAAGCGTCATGTGGCGGCGTAGGGTGCCCTCCTTGTGCGCGCCGATCTGCCCCAGCGCCCACTGCGACTGCGAGTTGCGCGCGTCGGTCTTGAACTCGACTCTGCGCAGGTCCAGGTCGTCGAACGCGTGGCGCAGCATCAGCAGTTTGGCTTCGGTGTTGACCGTCGTGCGCTGCCACGGACGCGCGATCCACGTCCACCCGATCTCGGCACGCCGGTTGAACAGGTCGACGTTGGCGAAGCGCGTGCTCCCGACGACCGTCCCCGTCGCCGCCACGACAGTCGCGAAGGGCAGCGACAGGCCGCGCGCCTGCTCGCCCAGCGCGTCTTTGATGTAGGCTTCGATGTCCGCCCGCGACTCCATCCGGCGAGGCGTATAGCGCCAGATCCGCTCGTCGACTCCGATGTTCGCCAGCGCGTCGACGTAGTCCAGCGTGAGCGGTTCGAGGCGGACGTAGTCGCCTTCGAGGACGACGGGGTCGAGGGTTTGCATGGAAAGCCGGGTTGGGTGAGGTGAGGCAACGTACGACGCGGTCTGGCGGTGCCCTCTCCCCACGCCCAGCGAGACCTAATCGATCTCGCGGCGGAACTCGATCGTACTGCCTCGCCCGCCGATCATGCTCAGCTGCAACATATCGTCGGTGAGATCGGCGAGGTAGTAGCACCGGTCATCCGTCGTGACGAGAAAGCGGTCGGCTTCCTCGCACGTGTCCTCAACGCGATACATCACCGCGGCTCCCCCGTCGACATCGCCCTCGTAGCGCTCGGTGAACTGTCCATCGTCGAACCCGACGAGGTAGCTGGCGTCGGTCGTCGAGCGCCACGTGCCGATCAGTCGCTCTTCGGCTCGTCTGTCTACCGTTTCAGGATCGGGCAGGTCGATGATCGCGTCCGGCGCGTCGATCTGCGGCGCAACGTCAGGGTCGGAGGCGCAGGCGCAGACGAGGAGCGCAAGTGTGAGAAAGGCTGCGCGGAGCATGAGAGGCGTGGCGTGTTCTGATGGGCGAAGCGCGAGACTCAGTAGGCGGCTTCGGTCGCGTTCGTCTTCTTGAGCAGGACCTGGGTGAACATGAACAGGATCGCGAAGATGATCAGCGACAGCGCCGCCGCCCAGCCAAATCGGTACATCGAGAAGGCCGCTTCGTAGACGTACGAGACGAGGATGTGCGTTTGATCGTTAGGCTCGCCGCCGTTGCTCACGAGCCAGACGACGTTGATGTTGTTGAACGTCCAGACCGTACCCAGCGTGATCGCCGGAATCATGACGGGGCGGATGAGCGGGACGGTGATGTTCCAAAACTGCGCCCACGCACTCGCACCGTCCATGTCGGCCGCTTCGTAGAGTTCGCCCGGAATCGACTGCAAAGCTCCTAGCGCGACGACCATCATGAAGGGGAAGCCCAACCAGACGTTGGTCAGGATCGCGGCGATGAAGGCGTTGACGGGATCGGTCAGCCACGACACGGGCCCCAGGCCCAGAAACTGCTGTAGCGCCAGGTTGATCGCGCCATACTCGGCGTTGAACATGCCGCGCCACGTCAGAGCGGTGATGTACTGCGGCAGCGCCCACGGCAGGATCAGCAGGATGCGCCACGCGCCCTTACCCTTGACAAACTTCTGGTGCAGCACGACGGCCAGCATCACGCCCAGCCCGACGTGAAATACGACGTTGACGGCCGTCCAGATCAGCGTTTTGACCAAGACGGACCAGAAGGCGCTCTCTTGCACGACCGCCCAATACTGCTGTAGCCCAATGATCTCCCAGTCGCGGATGTGATACAGGTTCATGTTCGACAACGACAGGACGGCGTTGTAGAAAAACGGATAGGCGACGACGGCCAGCACGATCACAATCGTCGGCCCGAGCAGTCCGGCCAGAAACAGCCGCCGCTGCCACTCGGGCGAAAACCGCGACGCCTTGCGCGCCGGATCGGGTGACGAGTTGCCGCTCGCGACAGATTCGCGCTTGTCTTCGATGCGCGTTTCGACGGCGAGCAGATCGGAGTTTTCGGTCATGGGCTGGGGGGAGTCAGCGGTTGAGCAGCGTGCGAGTGTTCCAGTTAGTCGTCGCGAGGCCGAAAGTCGCAGCCATCTCCTGCGCCTTCCGATAGTACGGAGATCGCCACGTCGCTGCGCTTCGCCGATCAAGCCGAGGACAGGCTCTCGCGGTGGCTAATCTCAGAAGTTGACGTTGGGCGCCCGGCATCACAGCGACGAGTCGGCAATGCGTTTTTCGACTTCCTCTTGCATCAGCGCGGCGCCTTCGCGCGGCGAGAGTTGGCCGTTCATCACGAGTTGGTACGGACCACGCATGCCGTCCCAGACCTGGCGCATCTCGGGCGTGATCGGCATCGACTTGCCGACCTCGACCTGTCGCAGCGATGCCTGTAAAATCGGGTTGTCGAGCACGGCGTCCGAGCCGATCACGTCCATCCGCGTCGGGATCGTCGAGAGTTCGGTCGCCATGCGCGTTTGCATCTCGGCGTTGGTGAGGTAGACGAGCAGGTCGCGCACGTACGGCTGCTTCCAAGCGGGCACGTTGACGTTGACGCTGTACCCTTTGCTGCTCACGACCGGCGCGCTCCACTCGCCTGTCGCGGCGACCTTGGGAATACGCGCGATGCCATAGTCGATGCCTGCGTCGCCGTAGCCGGACCACGCCCACGGGCCATTGATGATCGCCGCCGCGCAGCCCTCTTTGAACTGCGTCTCGGCGACGTTGTAATCGACCTCGCCCGGAATCAGCCCATACTCGTCGCGCAGCTTGACGACGAAGTCGACGGCGCGTGCGGTTTGCTCGTTGTCGAGCGTCGGCGTGCCGTCTTCGGTCATCATCCATCCGCCCTGCCCCGTCAGGAACGGGACGAAGAAAAACGGCTCGGTGTAGTTCCACGTCAGGCCATAGACGCGGCGGTCGTTGTTGCGCCCACACTGCTGCGTCTGGGCGATGCGCTGCAACTCGGGAATCAACTCCTCCCACGTCTCGGGCACGCTGGGCAGTAGCGCCTTGTTGTAGACGAACGCCAGGTGGTTGCCGACCTGATCGGCGATCATCCACGGTTGATTCTGCCACCGCAGTACGCCCGTATCGTCGAACTCGGACAGATAATCGGACGAGAGTAGACTGTCGAGTGGTAGAATCGACTCGGTCAGAGCGAGCGTCGACACGTTATCGGACGGCCCGAAGATCAGATCCGGCCCCTTGCCACCGACCGACGCAATTACGAACAGGTTGCGTAGCTCCTCGGTCTCACGGTAGAGGATGCGCACCTGCCGATCGGTGTGGTTCGCGTTGTACTCGTCGATGGTACGCTCGAAGAACGCGCGTTCGGCGCCGTCCTTTTGGTGGTCGATGCGGATCTCGACGGGATCGCCTGGGGCTGGCGGCTGCTCCTCGGCTGGCGCGCAGCCGGTCGCGAGTAGAAGCAGGGTGAGGATGAGAGGTAACCACGCCCTACTCCCCTCAACGCTGCCATTGCGAGGCCGAAGGCTGTGGCAGTTGCCTGAAACGGCCACCGGACTGGGATATCGCCACGTCGCTGCGTTCCTCGCGACGACTAAAGGGGTGGGCATGGCGTTCGGGGTGAGGGTGGGCAGGCGCGGCAGCGTCAGAGTTGGATGACGGCGCCGGTGAGGCCGGAGAGCGAGATCTGGACGCCGCCCTCGACGATGGCGGCAGTCGTGGCACGGCGAGTAGTGGCGTAATCGCCCGTATTGAAACGGACGCGCGGATCGTCGCTGGGGACCGACACGATGAACGCCGAGGGCTGCTCACTGCGGTTCAGGGCGATGAGGTAGCGTTTGCCCTCGTGCTCACGCTCGAACGCGAAGACCTGACCCTGCGCATGGACTTGCCGGTAGGTGCCGCGCGAAAATGCCGGATCCATCTTTCGCAAAGCGATGGCGTCTTGGAAAAAGCCGAACAGTTTGTCATCGAAGGCGACGGGATCGGGCGTGCGCGGGCGGTCGAGCGGATCGGAGGCTTCGTCGTCGTAGACCAAGTCTTCCCATACCATCGGCTTGCGGTCGTCCGGATCGTCGGCGCCCCACATTCCGGCTTCGGTGCCATAGTAAAACATCGGCGCGCCGACGTAGGTCGCCTGGAAGAGCGTGATCAGGCGCTGGATGTCGCGCTCGCGTGCGTTCGGGGCGCGGACGATGTACTCGGGATCGTTGCGCGGGGCGACGCGGTCGTTCCAGTCGAAGTCGAAGCGGTCCAGCGCGGCGTAGGGGCGACGCTTGGCGTTGACGATCATCGACGCTAGTCGGTCGGTGTCGTGCGAGTCCATCAGGTTCTGCATCGCCATGACCGTCGCGTCGTCGTACGGACTGCGGCGCGCGTCGAGCGTGTCGGCAAAGGCCTGGGCGCTCGTCTCGCCGTCGACCAGGAAGCCCTTGACGGGGAAGGCGAACGCGTAGTAATTCATCGTCGCCGAGAAGCCGCCTTCGGTGATGAACTCGTGCGCGTCGAGCCAGACTTCGCTGACGGTGTACGCATCGGGGTTGATCGTACGGACGTAGGCGTTCCAGTCTTGCCAGAAGCCGGTCGGCACCTCTTCGGCCACGTCCAACCGCCAGCCGTCGACGCCGTCGCTCGGGTCGCCGTCTCCGTTGGGGTCCATCCACCGGCGCGTCGCGTCGAAAACGTACTCCTTGGGCCCGGGATGGAGGTCGGTCGTGTCGGCGTTGTCGGCGAAGATGGGCAGCGTCTTGGCGCCCCACCAACCTTCGTAGTCGAACTCGATGGCTTCGGTCGCCGGGTCCTCGTAGGTGTTGACGACGTACCAGTCGGCGTAGGCGCTAGCGGCGCCCTTTTGTGCCAGATCCTCGAACGCGAAGAAATCGCGCCCGGTGTGATTCCACACGCCGTCGATGACGACGCGCAGGCCGCGCTCGTGGGCCGCGTCGAGCATCGCGAAGAACAAGCTGTCGGCCGCCGTCGTGTGCCACGTGTCGGGGTCGCTCGTCTCCTGCGCCATCAGCGCGAAATCACCTTCGGGGTCGGGGCCGAAATGCGGGTCGATGTGGTGGAACGTGTTGCCGTCGTACTTGTGCAGCGAGCGGGCGTAGAAAACGGGGTTGAAGTAGAGCGCCGTCACGCCCAGCTCGTCGAGGTAGTCCAGCTTGTCGATCACGCCCTGGAGGTCGCCCCCGTAACGGCGGAAGAAGACCGCCGGGTCGTAGAACCCCTCGGACACGTCGCGCTCCCAATCGGTGCGGGCGTACCAGTCGCTCGTCCACGGCGTGACGGCCCAATCCTCACCCGGTACGATGGGCGTTTCCAGGCTCTCACGCGTCGGATCGTTCGACGGATCGCCGTTGCGAAAGCGCTCGGGGAAAATCTGATACCAAACGGCGTCGACAGCCCACTCGGGAACGGTGTCGCTCGCCAGCGTGGACGGCGCCTCATCGGGCGTGTCGCATGCGGTCAAGGCGAGCAGAACGAAGAGCGAGAGCAGGCGTCGAGACATAGAGAGGTGATCTAAAGGATGCTGCCGGACTTCTCAGCTGCGTCAGCGGCCCGCGCGGACGAACGTGCCGGTCAAGGTAGCGTCGTCGGTCGTGAGTCGGAGGATGTAGAGACCAGACGCCAGATCGGACGCGTTCAGCGTGGCTTCGTGCGGTCCGGCGGACAGATCGGCGTCGACTACTGTAGCGACCAGTCGGCCCAGCGTGTCGAACACGTCCAGACGTGCGCTTCCCGCGCGGTCGAGCGAGAACGTCAGCCGCGACATGCCGCGAACCGGGTGCGGCGCGGGCGCGCCGAGCGTCAGCGTAGCCGAAGCCAGCGTAGTTTCGTTCGACGTTGCCGTTGCCGTGCCGACGAACGCGTCGGTGTAGACGCGGAACGTGCCCGGCGCCAGCGAGATGCCCGCGAAGAACTGATCGTAGGTGATCGTCTCGCCCGAGAAGTAGTCGTAGAGCAGGTTGGTGCATCCATCCTCAAGAGTACACGCAAAGTTGGTCGACACCACTTTCTCGGACGTGTCGAAATTGCCGATCACCCAGGCTTCGAGCGGGTCTTCGCCATCGGCGACAGGCTCGACGAGATGAAGCCACTTGCCGCCGTCGGCGCGGTTGAGATTGAAACGGACGCTGGTGTTGGGATCGGTGAAGATGCTCTGTGCTTTGCGCAGCTGCATCAGGTTGCTCCACGTGTTGTAGAGATCGCGTCCGGCCTGCGTTTCGAGATAGTCCCAGCCTTCGCCCCTGTTGTCGGTGCGCCCGCCGGGGCACTCGTCCTCTTCAGGTAGGCATTCGTCGGTTTCGGCACCATACCCCAACTCGCCCCACTGCCAGATCATTTTGGGCCCGGGAAGTGCGAAGAAGAATGCTCCGGCGGCGCCCATGCGCTGGGTAGCCGTCGCATAGTCTTTGACGCTATAGCCGTTGGGGCCCACGTTGCCGTATTCCGAGTTTTTGCGCATCAGGCGCTGCTCGTCATGATCCTCGAGAATAGCGACCGGACCGGTGTTGGCAAAGCCGCGCCCGCCCTGACCGAAGTAGGCGCCGCTGAGGTCCCAGCCGCACTGCGGACCGTTTGCATAGCCCATCGTGGCCTGGTTGTACGAGCAGATCGATTTGCTCCACACCATCATGCCGGGCTTGCCCTGATCGCGCCCGTGGTTGACAAGGACCGTTTCTTCGTCCTGCCCACCAATGTGTTCGAGGATGATGTGTGCCTCCGCATCGACTTCCCAAATCTTGTCGGCCATGCGCGTCAGGTTATTGACACGGCTCTGGTCGTAGCGATTCCACGCTCCTACGTCGCCGCTCTGGCGCTGCGTGAAGCCCTTGGACAGGTCGAAGCGGTAGCCATCGACGTTGTAGCGCTCAATCCAGAATGCATTGGCGCGGTCGAGCCAGTTGCGCGTGGCCTGACTGTCGTGATTGAGGTCGTTAAAGACGTTGAACGGGTGGCGCGCGCGCTGGTTGGCGTAGGGGTTGTTGGCGGCAGGCTCGGCGCTAGGGCTGCCGGTCGCGCTCTGGTTGTAGAGCCGGATCAGCGGGCTCTGCCCTGTCGCGTGGTTATAGACGACGTCGAGGATGACGGCCATGCCGCGACAGTGCGCTTCGTCGACCATTCGCTGGAAAGAAGCAGGCGATCCGTAGTACTTGTCGAGCGCCAGGTGGAACGACGGGTTGTAACCCCACGATTCGTTGCCGTCGAACTCACTGACGGGCATCAGTTCGATAGCCGTGACGCCTAGATCCGAAAGGTAATCGAGCGTGTCGGTGAGCGCGTCGAAACTGTGCTCGCCCAGAAAGTCGCGGATCAGCAGTTCGTAGATGACCAGTTCTTCCTGCTTGGGTCTCTCGTAGGTGCTCACGTCGCACGAGCGTGGAGTCGTGTCTGCGAACGTCGGCTTGAGCAGGCCGACGAGTTCGCTCGTTTTACCTTCGGGATATGCGGGCATGTTGGGAAACACGCTCTCGTCGATGAAGCGGTCGTTGAACGGCGACAAGACGACCTCGGAGTACGGGTCGGCGACGCGAATCAGACCGTCGACGAAGTATTGAAAGCGCGTGTTGGCGGGCACATCGGCCGCGGGAATCGTGCCCCAGAAGTAGACGTTGTCGGCGTCGATAGCGTCACGCTTGAGCAGGTAGGCATTGTCTGCCTTCCAGTCCGAGAAATCACCGATGGCATAGACGTAGGTCTTGTACGGCGCGAACAGGCTCAGCGTGACCGAACCGTCTGCGTTGACGGTCATGCCGTCGCGCAGGCCAGCCGGACGCGCCTGGTCCGTGACCGTCGGCGGCTTGAGGCCGATCTCGCTCGTCGCCGTGCCCCTGGCGGTCGTCGCGGTGATCCTGAACTGAGATCCCGGTGCGACGCTGCTGGGCAGGTCGTAGCTGAAGCGGCCCGTCGCTGCGTCGTAGAAACCCAGCCCGTCGCGCACGACTCCGTTGATCTCGAACGTCAAAGCGGTGAGTGCGCCGGTTGCGAATACGCCCGCCGACACGCGCCCGATCGCGTCACCACCGTCCTGCTCGCGCGCAAGCTGGAACACCATCGGGTCGGCGACCACCATCTGCGAGTTGCCGTCGTTACCGACGACGACCAGGTTGAGCGGGTCGGCGATCCAGATGCCCCCATACCCCGGCGATCCGGCGGCGACGGCGTTGGTGTGGTAGTGGATCTTGTACTGATGCGTGTCGCCGATCTTGAGGCGCTGCGTATACCGATACTCGTTGCGAGAGGCATCGAACGTCATCTCGCTCGCCGCGCCCGGGCGGATCGTGCCCGACGAGTTGGGTCCCCAGTCGTTGACGGTGCCGTTGGGCATCGTGCCCGGCGCAAACGCACGCACGACCGGATCGATGACGGACGCGGTCAGGTCAGGCAGGAAACGAAACGTGACGTCCAGGCTGTCCTGCGCCCAGGCGGACGGAGCGACGAGCGCGAGCAGGGCAAGAGTGGCTAGAAAGCGGCGCATAGTCGGCGTCGGATAAGAGGGGAAGAGGAAGAAATCCTCTGCGGGGAGAAGGCTCAGGCCACTACGACGAGCGGCGGAGCCCTTTCCGCGCAGAGGCCGAGGCCCGCTCTCCCACCGAAGTGGAAGGGCGAGCCGTCGGTCTCAGGCGGTTCGGTTTAGCGAACGACCGTCAGCGTGCGGGTAGCCGTCTGTCCGCCCGTCGTCAGGCGATACAGGTAGGTACCGGCCGACAAACGCGAGGCGTCGAACGGCGCGCTGTACGTCGAAGCAGCCTGCATCTCGTCGACCAAGACGGCGACTTCGCGGCCCATCAGGTCATAGACCGTCAGCGTGACGTGCGCGGCCTGGTTGACCGTGTACTTGACGTTGGTCAAACCGTTGGTCGGGTTCGGCGCGCTCGACAGCAGCTCGACGACCGACGGCACCGTGCCGCCGAGATCCGAGATGGCCGTAGGCGTGGCCTGTCCCGAAGGAAGGCAACCAGCCGGGTTGAGACCCGCGTTGTCGCCCGTGGCAGCGTAGTTACACTCGTACGGAAGCGGACCCGCGTCGGGCTGAAACTCTTCAGCCGTCGTCGTGAACGTATACGCGTCCGGGAAGTCGGCAGCGTTCGACGGCACGACGTAGCGTACGCGGCGGCGTCCAAACGAGCTGGTGCCTTCGCCCGGCTCGATGAAGTACGCACCATCGCTGCCATACTGGTACTTGTACTGGATCACCGAGTACGAATTACCCTTGACGGCGTAGGAGCCTTCGTAGACGCCGTCGCCGTCGGCGTCGGTCAGCCGAATTCCCTTCTGAACTGCGATGTTTTCGCCGTTGGTCAGGTTGATCGGAAGTCCTTGTGAGAACGACCAGATCGGATCCTCGATCTGAACGAAGACGCTGTCCGTACCCGGCACGAACGGCTGAGCAGCGGCATTGGTCGCCGACGTCATGTCGACGCGCCACGTTGCCGTGATCGTCTCGTTGGCGGGGATCACGTTGCCGGGCAGGATGCCGTTGAAGAACTGGACGCCCAGGTCCTGGTTCTGCTGTCCGCCGAAAGCGAACGTGCGGTTGGCGCCCGTCGTGTTGGACGGCTCCTCCCATCCGCTCGGCGGCACACCGGCGTAGTTGAAGCGCGTCGCGAACTGCTCATCGTTGAAGTCGACGAAGAACTTGTAGCTCAACTCGGCTTGGGGAATGCGCGTGATGTCGACAATGCCTTCGTACTGACTCGTACCGGCCACGCGGGGCAGCAAGCACTTGTCGAGATCGCCACAGCCCCAGTCGTTGAAGCCGCCACGGACCTGGAGAGTGTCTCCGGCAGCGCGGCTGTAGAGACCGATTGCTTCGAGCGGCGACATGTCGACGGTGAAGATCACCGACCCGGCGACTGGCTCCTGGCCTGTGTTGGGGGCCTGATCCGAGTACGTCTTGTAGTAGAGCGTTGTGTCCTGAGCCGGGACTGTGAACGAGCGGTTTCCACGACCGTCCTCATAGTTGGCGTCCGTTCCGTTGTCCTGAGCGATCACGAACTTGTAGTTCTGGACCGTCCCGGCAAGCGAAGCCGGATAGTATGCAACGCCGCTGAAGAGGTTGAAGCCTGGATCGGCGCGGTTATCGCGTTCTTGGACGAGCGTGATGTTCGAATCGCTGTTCCAGTCAAGCGGACCCGAGAGATCTCCGTTCGCGATCTTCTCGCCCTGAACATAGACGCGGTTCGTCTCCGTTCCGTTGAAGCCGTCACCGACGCCTTCTTCGGTGTCGAGGTAGACGCGGAACCAGACGGCTATGGTATCCTGCTTGACTTCCCAAGGACGCCATGCGTAGTTGTCGCCCGGGATGCTTGCGCCGCGGAAGTCGCCTCCGTTGAACTCGAAGTAGTGCATCGTCAGCGTCGTGTCATTGGTGCCAGCGAGCAGCTGCGGGTTGGGGTCTTTCTCCCAGCCTTCGCCATAGACGTCCTGCGCCTCGGTGTTGTAGAACTTGAAGTTCATCGTGTCGTCGTCCGCCACGTCGAAGCTGATCTCCCAATAGTCGCCGCCGACGTTGACGGGCTCGAGCGTCGAGCTGTCGTTCCAGTCGATGATCTGGTCGTTGGGAAGAGCAGTGCCGGAGCGTCCGCCGTTCTGAAGCTGACCGCGCACTTCGAAGAAGCTGCTGGCGTCGAGCGTGTCGGGGATGGTGGAGGCGTTGAGTCTGAGCGTGACCGTTCGCTGGGCCTCTGCGGTGCCGGCAAAGCCGACTCCAAGGACCGCGAGCAGCATCACGAGACGCCACCTTGTGGTAAACGTATTCATGCTGGGCATGGGGTTGTGGGGGTTGTTGTGAGAAGTCCGAGGCGAGGATTCGCTGCAGACGTGGGTGGGGAGTGCGGGCGCGGGCGCATGGTGCGGCGCGCCCAGATGACCTCTCTCAAGTAGGGACGAGAGGTCGCAGGTATCAGAAACCGATGGCGAGCGAGACGCGGCTCACGTCGCCGAGCCACCTCATCTGCTCGTAGGCATAGTTGGCTTCGAGGTCGACGGGGCCGACTCGGTAGGCGAGTCCTCCACCCAGCGTTAGTCCTCTAACGGCGTCGGGCAGCAGCAGTTCGGCATATCCGGCGCGCAGAAAGACCATCTCGCCGAATAGAGCGGCTTCGGCCCCAGCGTTGAGGTACTGCTCGGAGTTGTTGGGACTCAGCGCGTCGAAGGCCAGCGTGAAGCGGGCATCGTTCGAGCGGTACAGCTCGCCCGACAGTCCGATGCGCATGGTCAGCGGCAGGTCGTAGCTATCGGTTTCGAGCAGCGCCGTATTGCCCGTTCCGTTGCCTCTGTTGGTAGGATCGATGTCGACGCGCGTGCGGAGGTCGTCGCCGCTGATCTGCATCTTGCTGCCAAAGTTCGAGATGCTCGCACCCAGGCGGATGCCTCGAAACGGCGTCGTAAACAGCGTGCCCACGTCGAACGCCAGTCCGGTCGCATTGGAGTTGTAGATGCGCTCCTGAATGTACTTGACCGATGCGCCGATCGAGAAGCGGTCCGTTAGCGAGCGGCCATAGCCCAGCGTGACGGCGTACGAACCGGCCGAATACGTCTGGCCCGTTCCGTTCTGCGCATCCTCGGTCGTCACTTCGATGTCAGCGGTCTGCATCGACGTCACGCTCGCGCCGACCATTCCGCCGCCCAGTGGAAGCGTGACGGCCGTGTAGCCGAAGTCGATGCCGTCGAACCAGTCGGCGTACTCGACCGTCAGACCCGCACCGCGCATCTGCGTCAGCCCGGCAGGGTTCCAATAGAGCGCCGTGGCGTCCGTGCTCGTGGCGGCGACGGCGTTGCCCATCGACGTAGCGCGCGCGCCGACGGGAATCGAGAGGAACTCGCTGGCTGTCGAGCCGCGCTTGTTCACGTCGCGCCCGGCGTCGCCGAACGGGTCGATGACCTGCGCCTGAGCGGGCAGGACGAACGCGGCCAGAGCCGCGAGCAAGGAGAGGCGAAAAGTCTTCGTCACAGCGGCGGTTATTTGATGATAGCAAACGTACCCGTCTTCTCGCCCACGTTGGGCGCTTCGACGTGGTAGACGTAGACACCGTAGGCGACCGACAGGTTATCGTTGGTCTGGAGGTCCCAGGTGATCGTGCCGTTCAAGAGTTCGGCGGGCGTCATCGGATCGTTCATGCCCTCGTTCATTTCGAGCGTGCGCACCAGCCGTCCACTGACGGTGAAGATGCGAACGGTCGCCTGAGGCGGCATATTGATGAACCGAATCACGCGTGGCCCCCTCCCCTGGTCGAACGCCGATTGGGGCTCGAACCGGTTGGCAGCGACGTACGGGTTGGGCACCACGCGGATGCGGCCCAGCTGCCCGCGCGCCGAATCAGCCGAGGCGACCGAGGCGCGCGTGCCGAACTCGAACGCATCGGCCGAAAGGAACGGCTTGCGCGTCACGATCGCGACCGATTCGCCCTGGTCCGGCGTCAGGTCGAGACCCTGGAAGTCGAGCGTGTTGTTGATGCCGATCTGCCACGTGACGACGGGCGTGCCACTCTGGTTGGTGATGGGCGGCTCGATCAAGATGAGCAAATCCGACTCGACGTTATCCGCTTCGAAGCGGACGGCCGAGGTGCCGAACACGTCGGGGCTGGGACCGCTGAGTTTGAGGAACGCGTAGGCCACTTCTTGACCGCTCGCCGTGTTGGTGATGCGGATGTTGGTCGGACGCGCCTGGAGCACACGGCGGCGCCGGTACTCCAGCTGGGTCGACTGGCCTTCGCCGTCGCCGATGATGTCGACGCGGTAGTCGGCCGGGTTGCGGACGCCTCTGATAAAGCCAGCTGCGAGGTAGGGATCGAGCGTGATCGGCGCGTTGCCGCTGCCCTCGTTCCACCCGCTCAGGTCGCGGTTGAGCGTCGTGAACGGGTCCGAGAAGAACGTGAGCGAGAAGCCCAGCGCGCGCCCTCGATCGTCAAAGACGGGAAACTCGGATGCTCCTCTGAACGCCTTGGAGTTCTTGACCAGCGTGTCACCCGTCGCCACCTCGATGAGCGAGAAGTCACGCGTCGTCAGCGTATCGGCGATCGAGTTGGTGCGGCCCGCCAAAACGGTATCGCGGAACGTCACGCGAAAGCGGCGGCCTTCTTCGAGTACGGTCGGGTCGACGATGCGGAATCCGATGCGGCTCGACGTGAAGCCTCTGACGCGCTCGACGGCGTCTATCGTGCCTGCGTTGTAGCCGGCGACCGGGGCGTTGGGCACCACGATCTGCACGTTGGGGCCCGGAATGACGGTTCCGTCGGCGCGCTGCTCAATCAGGATCGGCGTCTCGGTCGGCGAGATGTTGTCGGGGACCGAGCCGTAGTCGTAGGCCGTCAGCGCGTAGAAGTAGCGGATGCCGTTGGTGACGGTCGAGTCGACGTAGCTGTGCTGCAGACCTGTGTCGTCGCCCAGGTTGAACTTGACACCGTTCACGTCGACCGGCTGAAAGCCTCGCCGTCCGTCTTTGAGGTCGAAGCGGGCGATGGGCGTGCGGTAGATGGCGCGTCCGAACCCGTCGGTGATGTTGAGCGGATCCAAGAAGGCAGGGTCCGTCGCGCGGTAGAGCAGGTAGCCCTCGAAGTCGTTGGGATCGCGGCCGATGTCCGACAGGAACTGGTCGAACGAGTCTTCGGACGCGCTATTCCAATAGAGCGTCACGCGTCCGTCGCCCGGCACCGAGGTCAGCGTCGGCACGATCGGTGCCTGGGCGAACTGGTAGTCGGCGGCGTAAGCGTCGCGCGCGTTGTCGACGTTGCGCAGCACCTGCTCCTGGTTGCCCAGGTTGGTAGAGGCGCTGGCGGCGATGCTGACGGCTAGCGAGATGCGTTCGGTCTGCCCGGCGTCGAGCGGAAACAGGCCGCTCGAAATCACCAGGTCGTTTTCGCCCGGCAGCGGCGCGCGCACGTCGATGTCGCCCGGAAGCAGATAGGTGTTGTAGAGGAAGCCGTCGCCCTGCGAGTTGAAGTTGAGCGAGAAGGCCGGGATGCGCTGCACGTTGGTGATGCCGATCTGGTCGGACTCGCTCACGTCGGTCACGTCGATGTTCTTCTCACCCGGAAAGCCCGTTCCGGCGCCCGATGTGGGCACGCCGTCGTTGTCGCCTCGGTCGCCCGAGAAGACGATGCCGTCCAATCCGGTGTCGTCGCGGAGCGGGTCCCAGTCGCCGTCGTTGTCGATGAAGTCGCTGCGGCTCTCGTCGATCATCTCGTCGATGCCTTCGTCGATGCCTTCGTCGATGGCGCCGTCGCCGTCGTTGTCGATTCCGTCGGCGTAGCATTTGCCGATGTCGCTGGCGTCCAAGCCGACGAGGAGGGCGACCGCGCGCTGCTGCCCGTCGATGCGGCTGACGACCAGGAAGCGACCAAACGGATCGGCCGACGCTTCGGTCACCATCGCTTGCGTCACGACGGGGCTGCCCGGTTCGCTGAGGAACGGGAATGCAGCCGTCGGCGAAACACAGCTGTCATCGTTGTCGATTCCGTCGGCATAGCCCAGGCCCAAGTCGTCGGTGTTGACCGACAGCAGGTGGATGCGCAGGCTCCGCGCGCCGGGAATCGTGTTGCGCGCGTTGAAGAACGGGTCGTTGGTCAGGTAGGGCCAGCGTCCATACGCGTCGCCCTGCGCGGCATCGATCATGGCCTGGGTGACCTGAGGACTGTTGCCCTCGCCGTCGCTGTCGTTGTCGATGTAGTCAGCGTAGCCCACGCCCAAGCTGACGACGCCCGCCGTGCTGATCGGAATGTTGGCGACGCTCTCGTCGATCAGCCCGTTGCCGTTGTCGTCGACGCCGTTGGTCGGGTTTTCGCCAGCGATGAACGCTTCGTTCAAGACTGGGCCGCCGCACTCGCGCACGGTGCACGGGACCGACGTGTCAGTCGAGCCGTCGCCGTCGTTGTCGATTCGGTCGATGGCGTTGCCGGGCGTCTCCAAGAACGCGATGCCCGCTACGCCGACACGGTCCGCGCCAAACGGCTCGGTCCCGCGTCCGTCGCTGTCGGTCAGGAAGGCGACCGAGTTGGAGAGGTCGAAGAACGGTTCGTCGTCCGCCGAGTCGCCGCCGACCAAGTCAGCGAGCCAGATCGCCACGCCGACCTGCTCGTAATCGGTCGTGCCGTCGTTGGTGACCGAGTAGAGCAGGAACACCACGTCCTGAATCAGCACCTGGCTCCACGCCAGCACGCGCGACTCTACGATGACGGCCAATCCGCCGCGTGTCAGGTCGGTCGAGTCCGGATAAAACTGGTTGCTGCCGGTTAGATACCGATCGTACTGGTCATCGCCCGCCTTGAACATGAACTCCTGGTCGGCATTGAAAATGTTCTTGCCGAAGAAGCCGTTCCAGCTGCCGGGCCAGCCCGGATCGGTGGGATCCGAAAGCTTGTCGGGCCACCTGGCGGGCCAACTGTTGGGGTCGTCGCTCTGCGCGATGCCCGCCTCGCTGCCCGACGGGTTGACGTAGCCCTCGACGGGCTGGAACGTCCAACTGTTGTCGCTCTCGCCATCCGGATTGACGCGGAAGTCAGACACGTCGAAGACCGTCAGTGGCCCGGTCGTGCCCTGAACGCGCGCTCCGACCCACAACTGCGAGAGCGCGACGTAGATGCGCCGCGTGTTGCGCGGAAACTCGTAGTTGATGTCGCCCGGCTGGCCCGACTGGCCCGTCTGGTTCCAGTTGGTGATCGTCGCGCGAATGTTGTTTCCGGCGATCAGATCGGCGCGGCGTTCGAGGCGGTCGACGCGCTCGTCGCTCGGCTCGTACTCTGCGCCGGGCGCAGTCTGCGCCAAAGCGGAAGGAACGCACAGCAGCGCGAGCAGAAAGAGAGAAAGGCGGTTCATGCGAATCGGAGAGCGAGTCGGCATTCGGAATCGGAATGGTTGCTTGCAGGGACGGCTCGGCGAGCCGCCCGTACGACGGGGATCGGAGGTAAACAGGGCGGCCATCAGAAGCGGATCTCGACGCCCAGGTGCATGCGGCGCGGCTCGGAGTAGAAGCCCTGCTGCACGTAGAAGCCGGGATCGTAGGCACCGCGTCGCAGCTGATCCTGGGTCACGTCAGGCCGTCCCGTATCGCCATAGACGCCCTGGACGTTGCGCGCGTCGAAGAGGTTGTAGACCTGCGCGAAGACGCGCGGGCGGAACGTGCCCAGCTGAAACTCGCGGAAGACGTTGAGGTCCATGCGGAACGTCGTCGGCAGGCGGCGGCTGTTTTCGGGCAGCGCGGACTGCACGTCCTTGCCCACCTGGGCGGCTGTCGGGAACGCGGGCGTGTAGGGGAAGCCTGCGCCGTACTCGCCGAGCAGCGAGCCGCCCCAGCCGTTGCCACCAACGTAGACCGATCCGGCGAACTTGTGGCGCTGGTCCCATCCCAGCGGAAGGAGCGAAAGCGGAGCGTCCTCGCCCAGGAAGAACTGCTGGTTCTGATCCGAGAACCCGCCGTCGCCGACCTGGAACGTGTAGGCTCCGTTGAAGCCCCATCCGTTGACGAAGCCGCGGCCGAGTTCGAGCGTGACGCCTCGGACGTTGGCGTAGTCACGGTTCGACCAGATCAGATAATTGACGCCGGGCTGCTCGGTCTGGATGACCGGGCTGACACCGACCCAGTTGCGTACGTCTCGGTAGTAGCCGACGGCCTCGAACGTAAAGTCGCCCAGGCCCTGCTTGATGCCGATCTCATACATCGACGTGCGTTCAGCGTCCAGATCGGGGTTGCCGAAGATGCCGTAGGTGCCGCTGTCCTGGCGCAGTTTGTAGTCGTACTGATCGAACAGGCGGTCGAGCGTCGGGATCTGCAGGAAGTAACCGTACGAGAAGCGGATGATGCCCCTTTCGGTGATCGGATAGGCGATGCCCAGGCGCGGTGACAGTTGATACTTGGCGTCTACGTCGGTGTACCAGTACTCGCGGCGCTCCTCGATGGTGCGGCGGTTGCCGTCGGTCTCCTCGTCCGGGTTGATCACGCCGTCGCCGTTGCTGTCGCGGAAGATGTTGATCTTCTTGAACGGGTTGAAGATGTTTGGATCGGTGGGATCGGTCGGCACCCTACCCCGGCTGTCGAAGTAATCGAAGCGCAGACCGGCGTTGACGACGAAGCTCTCGAACTCCATCTTGTCCTGAATGTAGGCGGAGACTGTGAACGGCTTCACGTCATCAAACGAGTTGAAGTCGAGCGAGGACTCGGCAGGCTGCTCGGGCTGCAATCCGTCCAGATCGTTGTCGGCGTCGCGAATGCCGAAACCTTCGAAGCGCAGGTTGTCGAACTTGACCTGCACGCCCATCTTGACCAGGTGCTGCTTGGTGATCTGGCTCGTGATGTCGGCTTTGGCGAAGTAGCTCGTCGTCGTGCGCTCGAACCGGCCCAGATCAGTGCCGCCGCGCAGAAAGCGTCCGCCTCCGGTCAAAACGGGTACGCGCTCGCCCGGACGGATCTCGACCGTGTCGGGCGGCGACAGGTTGAAGTTGTTGTAGCGCGGATCGTCGATGTCGTCGTAGAGACGGCTGCTAGCCGTGCGCGAGAAGCGAGCCAGATCGACGGTGTAGTACGTCTTGGACGAAACCAGGTGAGTGAACTTCATTTTGGTGTCCAGCCCATCGTCAAAGTTGCGCTGCCGCCCGTCCGGCGACCAGCGGCGCGAGAAGTCGGCCGAGCGGTTTTCGGCCGTCGATCCCAGCGCGATCAGATTGACGATCATCTTGTTGTTCAGGCGGATCTTGAGGTTGGCCTGTCCGCTGAACTTGCTCGACTCGCCCAGAGGAACGAGCGACGAATCGCCCGCCGTGCCGTCGATGTTGAAGATGCGCGAGCCAAAGACCCAGCCGTCGTTGCGGAAGTAGCGGCCCAGCGCGAACAGCGTCACCCGGTCGCCCCAGATCGGGCCTTCGAGCGCCAGCGTCGTGTTCGAGTAGTGGGTCGGGTCGAGGCTGAGGTAGGAGTAGGGATCCACGTCGCGGTACTCGATGCCGTTGACCGTCGACTCGCCCGCGTTGAGACCGCGCAGCACATCTTCTCCACCGTCGCCCGCGACGAGGTAGCTGCCCGTAAACGCTTCGAACGAGCCGCCCCACTTGTCACCGTTGCCCTCCTTGGTGACGACGTTGATGATGCCCGACATCGCGTTGCCGAACTCGGCGTTGAACGTGCCCGAGATGACCTGCAACTCTTCGATGCCGTCGTTTTCGAGTTGGACCGCTGCCGATCCGTTGTACGCGTCGGTAACGGGCACGCCGTCGACCATGACCGTCACTTCGGACGAGCGTCCGCCGCGGATGTGGATGTTGCCGTTCTGGTTGGTCACGCCCGCCTGGACGCTCAGCACGTCGCTGATCTCTTGCACCGGGAGCCGGTCGATGGTCTCGCTGTTGATGCGCGCCTCGGACGAGGTCACATCGCGCCGGACGGTCTCAGCGTCGGCCTCGACGATGACTTCTTCGCCCTCGAACACCTCTTCGCGCAGCTTGAAATCGACCGTCGTCGTCAGGTCGACGCTCACACCGACGCCTTCCTTGCGCTCGGTCGCAAACCCGATGTAGCGCGCCACGACGGTGTACTGGCCGGGCCGCACGCCGATGATGACGAACTCGCCGTCCATGTCGGTCTGGGCACCTTGGGTCGTGCCCTCGATGACGACGTTGACGCCGATCAGCACGTCGCCGCGCCCGTCGGTGACGGTACCTTGGATCTTGCCGGTCTGCGCCAGTGCGGGCAGAGCGAACAGGAGCGCGAACGCGCTGAGGAGGGAGAGACGGAGTACACGAATCATCGACGGGGCGGGGTCAGTCGGTGTAGAGTTGAAGGGCGGAAAGCTGGGCGAAGTCGGCCTGGATGTCGGCGGTTTCGCGCAGCTGAAGAAGGTGGGCGTCGACGGCGCGCTCGCCCATGCGGTAGCGCACCTGGCGCTCGGCGAACGCGCGCAGTTCAGACGAGACCAATGGATCGGCGGCCTGACGCGGTCCAACCTGAACCAAAGCGTAGCGGCCAGCCAGTGCATAGGGTCCGAGAACGTCGCCTTGCGAGGCGGCGAACACGTCGGGACCGATGACGCCCAGTTCGCGCTCGGCGACAAAGCCCAGGCTACCGCCAGCCTGCGCCGCGCCGGGGCGCAGCGTGTGGCGCTGGGCGAGAAGCGCGAACGGCTGAGCGGGCAGCAGCGCCTTGAGACTGTCGGCAGTGGCCCGCGAATCGAGCAGAATCTCGCTGACCTCGACCCGGGCGTCGCGCACCATCGTCTCGGCGTAGCGCTCCAAGTGCGCATCGACCGAGTCGGGCGGCGCGTCGACCTGCATGAGCTGCGTGCGCCGCGCGTAGACCAGGCGCCTGTCGCGGGCGGCTCTCATTTCGGATGCGAAAGCGGGCGCGCGGTCGAGTCCCATGGCGCGTGCTTCGGTCAGCATTGCGTCTTGCACGATCAGTCCTTCGACGAACGCGCGCAGATCGGCGTCCGACTGTACCCTGTCGCGCGTCTCGCCGGGCACCAAGGCGGCCATCTCGCGCACATCGCCCAGCGTCCACGACCGGCGGCTGGATGCGGGCCCGAACGAGACGAGCCGCTGACCCAGCCACTGCGTCATCGCCTCCTGAGACGGCACGACGGCGGTCCCAGCGATGAGCGCGGCCAGATCATCGAACGCGCTGGCCTCGTAGCGCGCGTCGAGGGCCTGAGTCTGCGCGCGGACGTAGGCGGTGCGGTCTTCGAGCGCGCGCGTGCGCTTGAGATAGGCTTCGAGTTCGGGACGCTTGGCGGCAAGCTCAGTGGGCGTCGGGCGCGGCAGGTTGGTACGGCTCAGCACCTCGATGATCGACCATCCCGTCGCCGTTCGGACGGGCTGCGATATCTGCGCGATTTCCAGCTCGGACGCGGCCTGGTCGAAGCCCGGATCCATCTCGTCGAACCCGAACGTGCCCAGGTACCCGCCCGAAGTGGCGAGCAGGCTGTCGGCGAAGGTTTCGGCGGCGAGGGTCTCGAACGTCTCTCCGGCTATCAGCCGCGCGCGCAGTGCAGCGGCGCCTGCCTGCGTAGTCGCATAAAGGTGCCGCGCCTCGGTCTGGCTGTAGACGCGCTGGACCAAGTCGCCAAACTGATCGGCAGTGACGACCTGCGTGTCATAGAACCGGGCCCGGCCGAAGTTGGACAGAAGCAGCGCTCTCTCATCGGTTTCCAGTTCGAGCACCACATCGGGATCCGAGGCCAGCCCCATGTCCAGCGCTTCTCTAGCCAGCAGCCGCTCGGCGACCATGGCCGAGAGGACGCGCGCCCGCAAGCGTGGATCGTCGGCTTGTCCCGAGCGCAGCAGTGTTTGTCCGTACACCGCGAGAAAAACGTCGGCCGCGATCGTGTCGGTGCCGGCGACGGCGAGAACACCCTCGGGAAGCACCGTTCCGGCAACGCTCTGCGGCTGAACCGAGGTTTGCGCCTGGACCGATGCGGCGATCAGCAGAAAGAAGGCAACCGCTCGCATCATACCGTCACCTCCAGGCTGGAGCCGCGCGTGATGAGTTCGGGCGTGAAACGCGTCGTTTCGGCGATGCGGTCGGGCGCGTCGAGGCGCGAGAGCAGACGCTCGACCGAGAGGCGGCCCATTTCGTACATCGGCTGGCGCAGCGTCGAGAGGCGAGCGTAGGCGCTGGGCTTGATGTCGTCGAAGCCGACGACGGCAACGTCCTCAGGGACGCTCATGCCTGCGTCGTGGAGTGCGCTGAGTACGCCCAGCGCCTGCACGTCGGTCGCCACGAAGACGGCGTCGGGAAGGTCGGCGAGGCGTAGCAGGTCGACGGCGGCCTGGTAACCCGACTCCTCGCAGAAGCCTAGCGGTCGCAGATCGGAAGCGCTGATGAGCGGCTCGAGCCCGGCCTCTGCCAGCGCACGCTCATACCCGGCCCGGCGCTGCTGAGCGACGAACGGCTCGGGCGAGACGGTGACGTGGGCGATGCGGCGATGCCCGGCCTCGACCAGGTGACGCGTGGCCCGGTAGGCACCCTCGACATTGTCGACCAGGATCGAGTCGAACTCGGGATCGCTCTCATCGACGAGCACGACGCTCTGCCGCGAACGCTGGAGCAGCTTGCGCCGCTCGGGCGTGATCGGAGTCGAGAGCAGCAGAAGCCCTTCCGAGCGGCCCCGCTGCAGCGCGCGCGCCAGCTGCCCATCGACCTCGTCCGGCGTGGCAGCCGAGTAGACGAGCAGGTCGAACTCGGTTTGTGAGAGCTCGTCCTGAATGCCTCTTAGCACTTCCATATAGAAGTAGTTGGTCAAGACCGGAATGACGGCCGATATCAAGTTGGTGCTGCGCCGGGCCAGGCTCTGAGCCATCGCGTGCGGCCGGTAGCCCAGCTCGAGCGCCACACCCTCGACGCGGGCACGCGTCGGCGCCGACACGCGCTCGCTGTCGTTGAACACGCGCGAGACGGTCGCAATCGAGACCGACGCCTCGCGGGCTATGTCGTAGATCGTGACGGGCACTGAGTAGGTGTAAGCGCTTACAGGATGGGGATGTTACCGAATCACTACGGTCAGGTCAAGCCTAAAAAGAAAGCGCTTACATGAAAATGCTCAAGACTCTTCTCAACCGTCGTCTAACCCGACTCAACCGCACCGCCCATATCACTCTTCATCACAATTCAGCGCATCGAGTTAGCGAATCCACTTTCACACGCGCCAAGCAGCGGATGTATCGCCTTGGTAAACGTCGACTTAGGACGTTGTTGTCAGTCGGGATGAGCCGGATCCCACAGGTGGGATTGGAGGTCGGCTCTACCGTCTTCGAGGAAGGCGACGCCTTCGGATTCCAGGCGCTCGCGCATGATCGTCGGCGTCTCGAAGTGGCGCGCGCCCGTCAGTTCGCCCCGCCGATTGAGCACGCGGTGGCACGGCAAGTGCGTTCCTAAGGCTGCTTTCATCGCCCACCCGACGGCGCGCGCGCTGCGGCCCGAGGCCAGATGCCGCGCGATGTGCCCGTACGTCGTCACGCGGCCGTGCGGAATCTGGGCGACGATGTCCCAGACGCGGTCGAAGAACGTGTCGTCGGCCACGGCTAAGCGTTGGAGTCGGGCGTGATGGGCTGATCCCCAGGGCGCAGCGGGTGGGCGCGGGCGGGCAGCACTCTGGTCAGGGCGTCGAAGAGTTCGTCGCGGTAGACCGGCTTGGTGATGTAGGCCGACGCTCCGGCGTCGAGCATCTCGCGGCGCTGCTGGTCGAAGGCGCGCGCCGACACCACGACGACGGGCGGATGGTCGGGTTGGCGCTCGTGCAGCGTGCGCATCATGGTCAGCCCGTCCATGCGCGGCATCATCACGTCGAGCAGGATCGCGTCGTAAGAGACGTCGGGAAGGGCCAGCACTTCGAGCGCTGCGACGCCGTCGACGGCGATGTCGGCCTCGTACCCGGCGCGTTCGAGCATGCGCTGGAGCAGGCGCGCGTTCATCTGCTCGTCCTCGACGACCAGGACGACGCCGCGTTCGCCGTGGCGCGGTTTGGGCGCGGGCGGCGGTGCGGCAACTGCCGGCTCGGCGCTGCCGGCGAGCAGGCGCTGGATGGTCGCGAGGAGCGTTTCCGATTGGGCGGGCTTGACGAGCCAGTCGTCGAACGCGTCCAGATCGGCGTCCGGGACGCTGTCGACCGACGAGACGAGCAGCAAAGGCGCGCCCGCATACGTGACCGAGGTGCGGATCAGGCGGGCCGTATCGCCGCCCGAGAGGCCGGGCATGTGGTAGTCGAGCAGGACGATGTCGAAGGCGCGCGTTTCGAGCATCTCGAGCGCCTTGCGTCCGCTGGCGACCGTCGCCACGTCGGCGCCCCAGCGCGTGAGCATCGACTCATAGAGGTGCCTGTTGGTCTGCGTATCGTCGACGATCAGAGCCGATGCTCCCACCAGCGACCCGGTCGCCTGCGCCGGGCGATGTGCGCGGACGACGGAGCTTCCCTGGGGCAGGCGCAGTGGAAGGTCGGCCCAAAACCGCGCGCCCTGGCCTGCCTGGCTTTCGACCTGCAAACTGCCGCCCAGCAGTTCGGCGAGTTGGCGGCTGATCGACAGGCCCAGTCCGGTCCCCCCGTACTCGCGCGCCATTTCGTCGGTATCGCCCTGCTCGAACGGCTGAAACACACGCTCCTGGTCTTCGAGCGACAGCCCGATCCCGCTGTCCTCGACGAGCGCGCGCAGAAACGTCTGCCCCTCCTTGTCGACGGCGCTCATGCGCAGGCGCACGAAGCCGCTGTCGGTGAACTTGACGGCGTTGGAGATCAGGTTGGACAGGATCTGCTGGGCGCGGCGCCCGTCGATGATGCCCCGGCGCGGCAGGCGCGGATCGACGGCGAGTTCGAGCCGCAGTCCCTTGCGCGACGCCGCGGCGGCAAACGCGTCGATGGCTTGGGCGCACATCTCTTCCAGATCGACTTCGTCGTCGCGCACGGTGATGCGGCCCGCTTCGATCTTGGCCAAGTCGAGCACGTCGTTGAGCAGGCTGAGCAGCCGCTGCCCGCTATCGGCGATGGTCTGGGCATAGCCTCGGTTTTCGTGGTCGATCGTTTCGTCTTCGAGCAGCAGGTGCGCGAACCCGATGACGCCGTTGAGCGGCGTGCGGATCTCGTGGCTCATCGTCGCCAGAAAGGTGCTCTTGGACCGGCTCGCCGCCTGGGCCGCGTCGCGGGCACTCTCGGCCTCGACGCGGGCCTGCTCGACCTGGGTCTCGTCGCGGACGATGATGAGCGTGTTGCCGTCGTGCGTAGCACTCAGCCGGGCCGAGAAGAACCGCTGCCCCGCTTCTACGTCGAGGCTGTAGCGGATCACTTGCACCGCGCTCGATTCACGCGCCGCCTGGGCCGCCTCCAGCACGCGCTGGGAAAAGTCCGGCGGCAGCCAGTCGTGGATGGTCGACCCCAACAGCTGCTCGCGAGGGGCTGCGAGCAGGCTCGGATCGGGCGACTGCACGTCGAGGTACCGGCCGTCGCGGTCGATGACGAAGAAGATGTCCGGCAGCGCGGCGACGAAGGATTCGAGGCGGCGCTTCTCGTCCTCTGCGGCGCGCTCGGCGGCGCGCAGCTCGGCGACGGGTACGCCGGTGCCGATCAGGTATTCGATCTCGCCGTCGTCGCCGACCGTGCACGTGTTGTGCCAGCGGATCGGCACGCGCTCGCCCGACTTGGTGAGCCAGTCGTTTTCGTGATCGTTGGGAAAGTCGCCCGACGAGAGTTTCTGCGCCTGCTCTTTGACGCCGTCGACGTGATCCGAGGGAATGAGCAGGTCCCAGAACGGGCGCCCCACCACTTCGTCGAGCGAGAAGCCGGTCAGTTCCTGGCACGCGGCGTTGAAGAACTGCGTCACGCCGTCTCTGTCCACGACCAGGATGAGCGCCGCCGTTCGGCTCAGGGCAGCTTCGTAGAGGCGTAGGGTTTTCTGCATCGTTCGGGGTGGGCGAGGAGACGAGGCAAGGTACTGCGCGCGCCATGTGACGACGCGGCGACGCCCGCCCGCTTGGGGGCGGGCGCATTCTACTTTTCGCAGTTCGCTCCCCACCCATTCAACCGTCTCTCCTGCGAAGGCAGGGATCCACAACGGCCATGAAAGCCAGAACCCGCTTGTGATCTGCCCCTGACCGAGACTCAACATCAGTCGCCAGCGAGAATGCGCCCGCCCTGCCGCCCGCTTGGAGTCGTTCGGCGTTACTTTGCCGCTCCTCCCAACGCGTTCATGCCTTCGATTCTCGTCCTCAACGGCCCCAACCTCAACCTGCTCGGCGCGCGCGAGCCGGACGTGTACGGCCACGCCACGCTGGCCGACATCGAGGCTCGCCTGGACTCCTCGTTTTCGGACGTCGACCTGTCGTTCTTTCAGTCCAACCACGAAGGCGAACTGGTCGACCGTTTGCAGCAGGCCGCGGCCGATGCCCTGGACGGCGTCGTCTTCAACCCCGGCGCCTACGGCCACACGTCGATCGCGCTGCGCGACGCCATCGCCGGGACAGGACTGCGCGTCGTCGAAGTCCACATCAGCAACGTCCACGCGCGCGAGCCTTTTCGGCATATGCTGATGCTGGCTCCCGTATGCAGCGGCACCATTTCGGGCCTGGGCATCGAAGGGTACGCGCTAGCCGTGCTGGCGCTCGTCGGTCAGATCGCGCGGGCGGGCGAGGCGGCAGCGCAGGCAGAGGGTTAGGCGGTGCCGGGATACAAAGGCCATTTGGCAGGCGGTTTTTTCGCCTACGGGATTTTCCTAGCCCTCCTGATCGCCGCGTTCACCGTCGACGCGGCCTACGCGCAGTTCGGACTGGTCGAACTGGTCGCCTACCCCATCGGCCTGCTGGGCATCTGCCTGATGTTCGCGCTCTGGCCCGACGTGGACACTAACTCCAAGGGGCAGGACCTCTTCTACGTCATCTTTTTCGTCGCCGACCTGGTCTTGATAGGCGCGCGGCACTTCGAGGAGGCGGCGTATCTGGGCCTGTTCGCCATCCTGCCGATTCTGGGTAAACACCGCGGCTGGACGCACACGTGGTGGGCAATGCTGCTCGTGCCGCTGCCGCTGCTCGCGCTGCCCTACTTTCTGGTCCCCGCGCGCCCGCTGGCCGGACTGCCGTTCTACGGAGCCGCCGTCGCCGGGTACGCCTCTCACCTGCTGCTCGACGGTTACCGCCTGCGCCCCAAGCGCCGCAAGGCTCGCCGCTAACTCTTCGCTCTGAATGGGCTTTGCCTCCCGCCTGAAAAAACTCGCGTCCGAGACGGCCATCTACGGTCTCTCGTCGATCGTCGGGCGGATGGTCAACTTCCTGCTCGTGCCGTTCTACACGAACGTGTTCGACCCGGACCGCTACGGCGTCGTGATCGCCATTTTTACGGCGTTCGTGTTCTTCAACATCGCGTACACGTACGGCATGGAGTCGGCGTACTTGAAGTACGCGTCGGGGTCAAAGGGCAGGCCGCAAGCCGGGAATGCGTTTTCGTCGGCGATGCTGGCGCTGCTGGCGTCGTCGGCCGTGCTCTCGTCGCTGTTCCTGCTGCTGCCCGAGCAGATCGGCTACGTGATCGGGATGCATAGCGAGTACGAGTTGCTCTACTACGCGGCGGGAATTCTTGCGCTCGACGCGCTGACGGTCGTGCCGTTCGCCGAGCTCAGGCTGGCCAACCGCCCGTGGGTGTTCGCCGCCATCAAGATGACGAACATCGGCGTCAACGTGGGTCTGAACGTGTGGCTGATCAAGGGATTGGGCTGGGGCATCGAGGCCATCTTCGTCGCCAACATAGCCGCGTCGGGCGTGGCGCTGCTGCTGCTGCTGCCGGTCATCTGGACGCGCTGGGCGTCGCCGTCCAAAGCGATCATGCGCAAGATGCTGATCTTCGGCCTGCCGTTCGTACCGGGCGGGCTGGGCTACGCTCTGGCCGACCGCCTGAACATCTTTTTCCTCGCTAACCTGGACGAGTCGACCGTCCGCAGGCTCTACGGCGACCAACTCGACGCCGAGGCGCTTATCGCCAAGGGGCAACAGGCGGCGGCGCTGGCGACTGAGCAGGGCAAGACCGCAGCCGAAATCGCCGAGGCTGCGACGGGCGTCTGGGGCGACTACGTCGTCGGCATCTTTGGGACGGGTTGGAAGCTGGGCATCTTCTTGGTGCTCGTCGTGCAGATGTTTCGCTTCGCGTGGCAGCCGTTCTTTCTACAGCACGCCGAAGACCCCGACGCTAAGCCCCTCTTCGCGCGCATCTTCACCCTTCTCACGGCGGGACTGGTGCTGTCCGTCCTCGCGATCTCATTCCTGGCCGACGACCTGGTGCGCATCCCGATTCCGGGCGGCGATGGCGAGCGGTTCTTGATCGGACGGTCGTACTGGTTCAGCATCACCATCGTGCCGCTCGCTCTGGTCGCCTACTTTTTCCAGGGCTGGTACTACCTGTTCTCGGCGGGCCTCTACCTGACCGAGAAGACCAAATACCTCGTCCACGCGACGTTCGCCGGAAGCGCCGCCTCGGTCGTGCTCAACCTGCTCTTGACGCCCCAACTCGGCATGGTCGGCGCAGCCTGGGCGACGACCGGAGCCTACGCCGTGATGGCAGGCGTGCTCTACTTCATCACCCAACGCTTCTACCCGATGACCTACGACTGGAAGCGCGTCTGGACCGTCTGCGCGCTGGGCCTGGGCCTGTTCGCGCTCTGGGCGTTCGTGCCCGTCCTCAACGCGTGGTACATCGAGATCGGGCTGGTGCTGCTCTTCGGCGCCGCCCTCGTGCCCATCGGCATCATCCCTCCGCGCCTGATCAAGCGGCTGTTGAAGCGGGCGTAGCCGACCTGCGTATCTTGCCCAAACAGCATCCAGCCGGTATCTATGGGACGCATCGTAGGCAACGTCGACACGCCCGCCAAGCGCCGCAACGCGCACCTGCGCTCGTGCGCCGAAGTCGTCCGCCTGCTCGCCCAGCGCGCCGAGATGGGATCCGAAGAGCGCGACATGGCGGCGTTTCTCGTCTTCAGCTTGAGAGGCATCTGGACGACGATCGACGAGAGCGCCCAGGTCTGGGACGAGCGCGACTATTGGAAAAAGTCCGAAGCGCTCCGCCACAAATGGCGCTGGACCCGGACGCAAGCCGACACCATCGAGCAGATCCTCCGCGCCGACACGCTCAGCGCCCTGCCCGTCCCCCTGATCGAACTCGTCGGCCATCTGGGCGACGTGACCGTGACCCAAATCACGCGCGACTCGGACTGGTGGGTCGGCGCCTACCGCGCGCTGATGAAGCAGCAGGCGGCGTGAAGTGAGCGTGCTTGGCGTCCTGAAACGAGCGGGTTTACTCGCTGCTGAACCCGATGCCGAAGCCGAAGCCGCTGAACGTGCCTTCGAAGTCGCCGGTCGGGTCGGTGCGGTGGTCGTAGAAGTAGCGCGCGACGAGGGCAGGGCGCAGCCAGCCTGCGATGGCTTTCTCTCCGCTGAGGCGCAGCGACAGGTCGCTCATGATTTTGAGCGAGGTGGCATCGAAATTTTCTCCATCGAACGTGCGCGCCTGGGTGACGGTCGTGAGGATGCCAAGGCGCAGCGCAGGAATTTCCAGAGCGTGGGCGGCCTGTATGCCCATGTCGATGCCGCCCACCGGAGAACCCTGCTGCTCGCTGTTCGCCCCGGCCCCGCTGATGAGCCCACCGATGCCGATGGCACCAAGGACAGGGAGCCCCACCATCAGCCCGCCCTCGGCACGAGGTAGGATTGCACCGTCCAAGTAAAGCCATCCCTTACCGTTTTCGCGGCCGTTGAGAAACTCGGTTCCCGTATCGCAGTCGACTATCGCACACCACGCCTGTTGCAGCGTGCCCGTCACATCGATGCGGACGTACTGGTAGATTTGGTCACCTCCGACACCCATCACATAGCCGCCGAGCGTATACGGCGCGTTCGTTCCGCTGCTCGTAATGGCCTGACCGGGAGTGGTGTAGGTAACGTCGTGCGAGATGAACTCGAACGGAAGGCCAACGAGGACGAGCGACTGGGGAGCACGCGGCATGAACCCGCCGCTCTGGGCGGACGCGACGGCGGGAAGGAGGACGAACAGAATCGAGGCGAGGAGAGCGCGCATGTGCTGGAGAGGTGAGGATGAGAGATTCAGCGGCCCAGCACGACGACGGTCTTGGCGACGCGCGATCCGTCGTGTTCGAGCACGAGCAGGTACGTTCCCGCTGCCAGCGACCCGGCGTCAAGGCTCGCGTGCTGCGGTCCGGCGGCCAGCGTCCGGTCCGCGAGCAGGGCGACGCGGCGGCCCATCAGGTCGTAGAGCGTCAGGCGTGCGTGTCCGGCCGTCGGCAGGGCGAAGGGGACAGACGAGACTCCAGTCGCCGGGTGCGGCCACGTACCGCCGAGCGTCAGGGCGAGAGTCGACACGTCGGCTTCAGTGGACGTGGCGACGGTCGACAGGTCGAGGCGGGCCAGTCCATAGGTGAAGCCTTCCTGCTGGAACGTGGACGAATAGAGTTCTACCTGTCCGTCGGCGTCGAGGTCGGTGGCAAACGCGAGGTCGGCGTTGAGGAAGCGCGTCTGAGCGCCCAGTCCGCCGGTCCCGCCACGGAAGATCATCAGGTCGGTGCCGCCGGTGTTGGAATCGCGAATCGTGCCGGCGAGATCGAGGACGCCGTCGCCGTTGAGGTCGACCAACTGCAGGCCGCGCAGGTCGGACGAGACGACGGTCTGCCGCTCGGGTGCGCCGAACGATCCGGCTCCGAGCGATCCCGCCGTCGACGTGTTGCGCAGCACGACCAGTTCCTGCTGGGTGAAGTCGTCGCTCGTGTATGCGCCCTTGCCGACCAGGTCGGCCTTGCCGTCGCCGTCCACGTCGCCCACGGCATCGAGAAAGAGCGAGCCGGTGAACTGGACGCTGTCGACGGCGAACGACGACGCGGACAGATCGGACGCTCCGGCGTTGCGCATTGTGACGACCAGCGGGCCAGCGGAGTTGAAGCGCGAGTAAGCCAAGTCGACTTTACCATCGCCGTCGAAATCGGCGTCCCACAACGCGACGTCGCTCTGGCTGAACAGGCGGCTGTTGTAGGGCCACGACGCCCGTTTGCCGAAGCGCAGCGCGCCCGGTCCGCTCAGGTTTTCCATCGCGACGATCTCGCCCTTGCGCAGGACGACGATCAACTCGTCGCGCCCGTCGCCGTTGAGGTCGACGGCGTTCATGCCTGCCGGTGCGGATTCGAACTCCAACTGGACGCCCGGCGCGAACGCGAGCGTGTCGCCGCTGCTGCGGTTGAGCGAGATGGTGATCAGGCCCGACTCGTCGCGGCGGAACAGCGCAATGGCGATGTCTAAGCGTCCGTCGCCGTCGAAGTCGTGGCGCATCGTCGACTGGAGGAAGTCGCTCTGGTAGTTTGCCGCCACGTAGCCTTGCGCCGTCGCCGGTTGGCCCCAGCCGTTTCCGTTCGCAAGCGCCGGGAAGACGAGCACGTTGGTGATCTGGTCGAGCCGCATCAGGTCGACTTTGCCGTCGCCGTTCATGTCGGCCACGTCCCAGCGATTGTTGCGATTGGTGTTGCGCGTCGAGAAGAGCGTGTCGCGCCCGGTGATGCCGTCGGGGTTGAACGGATACGTCTGCGTCCGGCTGACGCGCACGAGCGGGCCGTCCGCTGCACTCCCGCCACTCGCCACGCGCACGCGCCCGGCGATGACCCCGCGCGGCACGCGGACGGTGAGTTGCGTCGCGGACTGCGCGGTTATTTCGCCCTCGACTAATCCGACGAACGCTTTGGCATCAGCCGCGAAGCCCGTTCCATCGACCGTAATCGACTCCCCGGCGACGACCGAACTCGGCGACACCGCAGAGATGGTCACGCCAGCGTCAGCCGCTCCGGTGGAGAACGGAACGCCCGATGACCACGGACCGGCCATCAGCCCCGCCGTCGCTCGGACGCGGGCGAACAGCGACGCGCCAGCAGGCAATCGCCGCAGCGTCAGGCTGCCGTCCCCTGTCCCGCCGACGCGCACGATGCTGGTCGAATCGAACGCCGCCGACGTGTTGACTTCGATGTGGTAGCGGAACGCCTCGGCGACGTTGGTCCACGAGAAGGTGGCGGACGCGCCGGTCACCGCAGCGGTCAGCGCGGGAGCGGTCAGAGTCGGCGTGCCCGCGATCCAGTCGACCGTTGCGGCCTCACCTTCCTGTCCCCGGTTATTGATCGCGCGGACCGACAGATGCACGCGGTTGTTGGGGCGCGTCTGGACGGGCGGAACGACGAAACTGGTATCGGACGTGACGTAGCGGGCGGCGTAATCGGCGGCGAAGCTGTTCCGCGTCTCGACGGTGACCGAGTAACGCTGAGCGGATCGGACGCTCGTCCACAGCGCAGCGATGGGACCGCTGCGCGTTGGGCTGCCTGCCGTAGGCGTGAGGATCGTCGGCTTGGGCAGATTGGCGTCGTCGAACGTGGCGAAGCGCACGAACGAGGCGCGCGCTCCTTCGCGTCCGCCCTGCGTCGAGAACATGCGCAGCTGGTAGGTCGTCGCTCCGGTGATGAGCGGCGAGGTGAGAACAGTACTGGTCACGCTGCCGCCGCGGACCGTGTCGGAGAGAATCGGGAAGAAGTCGAACACGCCGACGCTGTTCGGAACGGGGATTCCGCGCTCGAGCAGGAGCGTGTAGCCGTCGGCTCCGGCTACGGCGTTCCACTCGACGCGGATGCCCGGGTCGAACGCGATGCCCGTTTGCCCTTGGGTCGGCGAGGTGATCGTCGGCGCGGCGATGTTGGGCGGCTCGGGCTGGGTCGTAATCGCGATGCCCGGCGTCTCGGCCCCGGCGATCACGCCCACGCGCGCCCGGACACTCCACGTGTAGGTGCGGCTGCCTTGCAGGTTGGTGACCTTGAACGTGTCTGCGAGCGAAAAGCGCTGCGTGAAACTCTGGGGCGACGAGGCAATCGTCACGTCGTAGCCCGTCGCCCCGGCGACTGGCGTCCAAGAGAAGCGAACACCTCGGTACGGAACGTCGGTGCCCGCCATCGGGCGGATCTGCGTCGGCGCGGCCGGCGGAGTGACGGGACTGAGCCCGCCCAACGCCAAGTCCGACGTGTTGAACGGCACGATGACGCCCTGCGGATAGCCCGGCGGCAGTGCGAGGAACGACTGCGATCCGTTGCGCGGCGAATCCACAAACGCAACCGCCCGAGCACCGCGCGCATCGCCTGCCCGCAGCAGCGGGTTGCCGACCGAAGCGGGCGTCGAAACCGTCAGGGTGCCGTCCGTCGACGCGTACTTGCGGACACCGACCGAGAACGTGTAGACACTTCCGGCGTCGGCCGAAAGGGCGAGGGTGTTGAAGCCATTTTCTTCGCCCGTGTTGCTCGCCCAGCGAAAAGCGCCTTGGGCCGAGATCGATCCGAGGAATGCTTTGCTGCTATTGGTGCGACGCAGCGTGACTTCCGTCGGTTTGGATGGATCGAGCGCAACGCCCCAGAAGTCGTTGGACGAGGTCAAGCCGCCGCCCAGATATACGTCCCCGGCGGCATCGACCGTCATCGCATCCGGCGTGTCGCCGCCGACGGTCGGAGCGAAGCGCCACGTTTCGCTACCATTCGAGGCATCGTGCCGGGCCAGCGTGTAGCCCCTGCGCCCCGTAATGTCGAGCGCGCTGAGCACGTAGATGCTGCCGCCTCCGGCCGCTAGCTGCGTGGCCCGAACCGCAGGCACGACGTATTCGACCGATCCGTCGGCGATACTCAGCGCCACGAGAGACGGCTGGTTGACCGCGACGCTGTCCGCCGTCAGGTCGACGTCCTGCGCGCCCAGAATAGAGAGGTAGAGTCGCTGTCCATCCGAGGCGAACGGTTGCCCGATGACGAGCAGTTGCGAGTCGCTGGTGAGCGCCTGCTGACCACCCCACTCGAGCGCGCCCGTCGCCCCGTCGAAGCGCGCCGTGAAGCCCGCCGCTCCCGCATTCGGCCCTGCCAAGCCGCGCCCGACCATCAGCGTCGCCGCCGACGGGTCGAGGTCCATCGTAGCGCCGGTCGAGAGTAACCCCTGAATCGCCACGTCGCCGTCCGGCAGGACTGCGATCAGCGTTTTGGGCGCGCCGGACTCGGCTCCGACGAAACTGAGCGCCACAAACTTGTGCGCCCACGTCAGCGCGCCCGACGCGTCGTAGCGCGCCACGAACGTCGCTCCGTTGGGCGAAGTCGTTTTGAGCGCTGCCAGCGCCGCCGTAGCGCTGAGCGCGAGCGAGTCGTCGAATACGCCAGTGACGTAGAAGCTGCCGTCGGCGGCGAGCCGGATGTCGGTAATCTCGACGCCTCCCCCCTCAAGTGCAGCGACGGGGACGGGGTATTGGGCGTAGGCAGGCGTGGCGAGAATGAGCAGGCCGAAGAGGACGGAGAGGCGGCGCATGGGCGTGGCGGAAAGATTCGCCTGTACGCTACCTCAGCGCCTGCCTGCCGCGCGTCCCCGGATTCGGGTATTTGCGGCGCTTCGATCTCTTGCGCTATCCGATGCCCTGGCGTTTGCCTCCGTCGCGATGATCGCGACGCTACTCGTGGGATGTATCGCGACGCTACTCCGTTCGGTCGGGCTTTTTATCCATCCGTTCGAAACGTGACTTCGGCCCTATCGGTCGTGCCGCCGACGGGCGGGTTGGGCTTGCGAACCGTCACTTCGGCCCAGAGCGCGTCGGGATAGAGTTCGTGCGCGCCGGTCGCGATCAGGTAGGCGAGGCGTTCGATCAGGTAGAAGCGGTTCTCCATTACCGTGCGCTTGGCCAAGGCGTACAGCTTTTCGTAGTCGACGGTTCGGCTCAGGTCGTCGTTCCGCGCGGCTTCGGCAAACCGGCTGGAGGGCAGACCGACGGCCACGTCGACCTCGAAGCGGCCACCGATGGCGTGTTCTTCCTTCATGACGCCGTGGTGGGCGTAGAAGGCGGCGTTGACCAGGCGAACGGTAGCGGGCATGACGAGTGGGGTTGGGTCCATGGAGGCGCTGCGCCTCTGGGGCGCCGAACGCTCGCGGCCGGTGCGGCGTGCGTAGGTAAGCAGCTTGAAAAGTAGCGCCAAGGCTGGGCAGAACGGGCGTCACGCCTGAGTGCTCGTCGGATCGGGCGGGCGAGCCGCGAAGCGAGCGGAGTGCGGTGCGAGCCGGTCGGCAACGGCAAGATAATTGGATCCCAGTCCGTGCGTGGCAATCGCATTTTCACAGCGTAGAGCGGTTCGTTCCGTTATCTACGACTCTGCCTTCCGACCCGCCACAGTTCCACCGTGTCCCTCGTTTCCCACCTCCGCGCGATCCCGTCCGCTGCCGGCTACTATGGCAAAGGGATTCTCAAGGAGATCGAGACCAAAGACATCTTCGTCTTCAGCCAGGCGATCGCGTTCAAGGTGCTCGTCACCATCGTGCCGCTGCTCGTGCTCGCGACGGGTATCATCGGCCGCTTCCTCAAGCAAGACGAGCCGTTCGAGGTCGTCGAGGGGGTCGTGCGCGACTTGCTGCCGGGCGGGCAGAGCGAGCAGATCCTGTCGTTTCTGCGCGATTTGCAGAGCGCCTCGGGCACGATCACCATCGTCGGCATCTTGGGCACGCTCGTCGCCGTGATCACGCTGATGACGACGCTGAGAGCCGTCGTGCGGGGCATCTTCGCCGAAGCCTACCGCGACGCGCGCAGCCTTCTGGGCGGCTACGCCTTCGACGCGCGGATGGTGGTGCAGGTCGGCGCGCTGTTTCTGCTCTCGATCTCGATCACAGTCGCCTCGCAGTGGCTGAGCGGAACGGGTGAGGACGTGATCCGCTGGTACGCGCTCGACTGGGAGTGGCTGTTTCAAGGGTGGAGCGTGCTCTTCACCGTCGTCGGGCTGGTCCTGCCGCTATTCGTGACGACGGCCATGTTCGGCCAGTTGTACTACTTCGTGCCGCGCCCGCGCCCGCCCAAACGCAGCGTCGTGCGGGGCGCGCTGGTGGCCGCCACGCTATGGGAAGCCGCCAAATACGCATTCGCTCTCTACGCGACGCACGTCGCCGGCTTCGACCTGGGCAGCACGTTCGGACTGATCCTGGCCTTCGGATTCTGGATCTACTACTCCGGCCTAGTGCTGTGCATCGGCGCGCTGATCGCCCTGATCGACGAGAAGCGGCTCCGCGCCGAGCAGAGCGACCGAGCGCAGGCCGAAGAGCAAGGCGCCGACTCGCTCACGCCGGACGGTAAAAAACTCGCGCATACGCCGATGCCCGTCCTTCCCGGCGACGACTCGGACGTTGCTCCTGCCACGCCGGACGATCCGTCTACCGGTCAGCCCTCTCGCACCAACGTTTAGCGCTCTCTTGTCCGCTCCCCGCGCGCTCGCCTGCTGCCTGCTCCTCTTCCTCGCGCCTCGCGTGTGGGCGCAAAACCCTGCGCCCGAGCGCGAAGGGCCGCCGCTGTTCCTGATCGACAAGAAGACAGAGATCGACCGGCTTTCGTTCACTTTCGAGGGGAGTGAGACGTTCAGCGAGAGCGAACTGGTCGAAGGCGCGCTGCTCGCCACGACCGAACCCACGTTTTTGGATCGCCTGACGAGCACGCTGCTCTTTTGGAAGTCGCTCGACCGGGCGCTGCTCGTCCCCATCGAAGTGCAGAAAGACGTGGCTCGCCTGCGCGAATTCTACAAGCAGCGCGGATTTCCCCAGGCGCGCATCGACTATGGCGGCAGCACGCTGGACACGGCGTCCAACCGCATCCACATCGTCTTCGACATCGCCGAAGGGCCGCCGACGAACGTGCGCAGCCTGCGCTACCAGAACAAGGACGGCGTCACGCTGGACAGCCTGTTCAACAGAGCCATCGTCGGCGCCCAGTCGGCGGATCGGTGGCGCCGGTTTCGAAACGAACTGCCGACGCGCCCCGGCGAGCGCTTCAGCACGTTCGACTTCTCGGTCACCAAGGGGCAGGTGCTCGACTTCACGCGCGACCGAGGTTTCGCTTTCGCCTCCATCCAAGCCGACTCGACGATTTCGTCCGACCAGCGGCTGATCGACCTCACGGTGACCGTCAACTTGGGGCCGCGCGCGACCGTCGACTCGGTCTTGATCAGAGGGAACGAGTCGGTCGCCGACCGGGTGGCGCGGCGCGAGGTGCCGTTGCAAGTCGGAGACCGCTTCAGCCAGAGCCGCCTGATCAACGGGCAGCGCAACCTGTTCGCCCTGCCGATCTTCCGCATCGCCGTGGGCCTGGTACCCGACCAGCCAGCCGACTCGACCGTCACGATCCTCTACGAAGTGCGCGAGGCCGACCTGCGCCTGTTTCGCGCCCAGACGGGCTACTCGCGCGAGGAGGGCATCGTGCTCCAACCCTCGATCGAGCACCGCAACTTCATGGGCAGCGCGCGCTCGCTGGCCCTGGCCGCCGAGTGGCGCACGACGATCCTCGCCACGACGGCCGGAGATTTCAAGCCGGTCCGCCGGCTCGATGTGCAGGCGACGCTGACGCAGCCGTTCGTCTACCGCCGCGACCTCTCGGCCATCGTGGCGCCGTTCTACCGCTTCGAGGACAACGACAACCTGGGCATCGGCTACCGCGAGGTGGGGCTGAACACGACGCTGATCTACGAGATCATGCCGTTTCGCACAGCCAACCTGCGCTATACGTTTGCCAAGACCTTTCCGCTGAGCGTGCGCGACGCCGTCTCTCGGAGCGCCTTCAACCGAAGCATCTTTGGAGGCAGCGCCACGCTCGGCAAGGTCGACGACTTCTTCCAGCCCACCGACGGCACGCTCTACCGCCCCGGCTTCGAGTTGGCGGCGGGCCTGCTGGGATCGGGCGTCGAGTACGCCAAGGCCGAGTTGAACGTCGCCCACTATAGGCCCCTGAGCAGGCGCGTGCAGGGCGGCGTTCGGCTCTATGGCGGCTACATCAAGCCGTTCGGAGCGAGCGCCGATCAGTTCGACCCGGTCGTCGAGTACCGCTTCGACCTGATACGCTTCTATGCTGGCGGCTCGTCGGACGTGCGCGGGTGGGGACTACAACAGCTGGGCCCCAAACTCATCATCGCCGACACCGTCGCGCTGGCCGCTGGGCCGACAGGCACCGATCCGGCTCAGCCCACGCAGGTTCAGAACTTTCTCTACGAGGCCGTCGGCGGCACGTCCAAGGTGGCGACCAACGTCGAGATACGCACGCCCTTTCCCGGACTGAGCGACAACTGGCGCGCCGCGTTCTTCCTGGATGGCGCCTACCTCAACGCCGCCGAGGGCGGCAGAGGCTTGTACGATGCCAGCCAGTTGCGCGTCGGCACGGGCGCAGGCATCCGCTACCTGACGCCGATCGGCTTTCTGCGGCTCGACGTGGGCTTCAAAGTCAACCCCGCCGAGTCGGACGTGCACTCGGCCGAGGATCTCTACCGCAAACGCTTTCTGGGCGAGGATGTCAAAGCCAGCACGTGGCGCCGGTTCGCGCTCCACCTGAGCATCGGGCAGGCGTTCTGAGCCGCACTTCGCCGGCGCGCGGGCTTCGCTCGATCTGCGCGTAACCATCTGTCTCTTAACGTCTACGGCACAACGCGGCATACCGGGCCAACCGATCTTGCCGTTCTCACCTGCCCCACCGCTTCCCACTCCCAATGGAGCCTGACCGCCCCATCCTGCCTCCCGACGCCGACGCTCTCTCGGCGGACGCGCCGCACACCAGATCCAGGCGCTCGGTCTTGGGATGGATCGGACGCATCGTGGGCGGGCTGCTGCTACTGATTCTGCTCGTCGTGGGCGGCCTGCTGCTGTGGTTGCAGACGCCGACCGGAGCCGAGAAGACGCTCAACTACCTCGCCGACCAGTTCAACCCGTACGAAGACGCGACGCTGAACGTCGAGAGCGTGAGCGGCAACTGGCTCTCCAACCTGTCGCTCTACGGACTGAGCCTGACGCGCGCCGATGGATCGTCGATGGCGCAGATCGACTCGCTCGAACTGGCCTACAACCTGCTGGCTGTTCCTGGAGGCCGGCTGCACCTGCGCGACGTAGTCTTGAGCGGCGCCCTGCTCGATATCCGCGAGGGCGCCGAAGGCGTTCGACATCGCTCTGCCGTTTCTGCCCGATACGCTCGCCGCCGACACGACCCAGGGCGGCCTGATCATCCAGGTCGACCACGCCGAACGTGCGCCGCACACGCGCCGACATCAGGTTCTACACGCCGCCGCCATCGGCCGACTCGACGCTGACGATCTCGGACGTGACCTTATCGGCTCACGACTTCTTTCTGGGCGAAGAACTGGCGTTCGAGGTCGACACGCTGGCCCTGGCCTATGCCCTTCCGCGCGGCCAGGGCGCCGGTCAGATCGACGCCGGAGCGAGCCTGGACGACAACCTGCTCGCGCTGCGCAGTTTCCGCCTGGCTTCGGACGATTCGGACCTGTTCGCCGAAGGCACCGTCCGCCTCCCCGACCCGGCGGCGCCGACGCGGGCGACGGCGACGAGGACGCCGACATCCTGCGCGACCTCGACTTCACCGTCCGCGCCCAGCCGCTGGCGTTCAGCGACCTGTCGCTCTTCCTGCCCGACCTGGATCCGTCGCGCTCGGTCTCGGTCGTTGCCGACGTGCAGGGCAACCTCAACGAGTTGATCGTCGACGTGGACGGCGAGTTGTCGGACGGCGCGACGTTCGATGGAGGGCACGGTCGCTCCGCCCAATCAGGGCACGCCGGTGGCGTTCGATTTGGACGGACGCGTGCGCCGGTTGGATCTGGGCTTCTTCGGCAAGGCGGGCGAGCCGTCGCCGGGCGTTCTGAGCGGAACGTTCTCGACCGACTTGCAGGGCGCCGACCTCGAGACGATCGGCGGTACGGCTCAGGTGCGGTTCGTCGACACGCGCGTTGCCGATTTCGATCTGGACCGCACGCGTTTGGACGTGAGGGCCAGCCAGGGCACGTTCCGGCTCGACCTGCAGTCCGGCACGCGCGGCGCGACGCTCGCCACCACGGGTACCATCCGCCCCTTCGCCGACACGCCGAGCTATGACCTCACGGGGTCGTTTTCGGACCTCGACTTGGCCGCATTCACCGACGGCGAGCAGTCGAGCGATCTCAACGGCACGTTCCGGCTCGACGGCAGCGGCTTCGATCCAGAGACGATCCGGGCCGATGTGGGTCTGACACTGGCCGACGCGCGCGTCAACGCCTACACCATCCGCAGCGCCGACCTGGACCTGAACGTGCGGGGCCAGCAGATCAGCGGACTGGTCGCCGCCAGCCTTCCCGAAGGCAGCCTGCGCGCCGATCTCTCGGCCGACCTGAGAGGCGACGTACCGTCGTACCGCGTCACGGATGGCGTGTTGACCGGCCTCGACGTAGCCGCGCTGATCGGCGACACGACCAACAGTCGCATCAACGCGCGCTTCCGACTGGCTGGCAGAGGAACGGACGTGCAGACGATGACGCTCGACGCGACCGCGCGCCTGGACGACACTGTCTGGGGCACCTATGTCGTCCAGTCCGCCGACGTGACCGCCGCGCTGCGCAGAGGCCGTCTGGACGCCGACGTGGACGCCGACCTGGAAGGCGGCAGCTTCGATCTGGCGCTCTCGGCCCGTCCGTTCGGCGAGCCGCTCACGTATCAGGTCGACAGCGGCTCGTTCGCCAACGTGAACCTGGCGCGCCTACTCAACAACCCCAGTCTCACGTCCGACCTGACAGGCACGATCTCGGCGAGCGGGACGGGCGTCGACCCCGAAACGCTGTCGCTCGACGCGCGCGTCACGCTGGCCGACTCGCGCCTGAACGGGCAGCAGATCGACGCGGCCAACGGCGTCATCGCAGCGCGAAGCGGCGACTTCGACTACGACTTGGGACTGGAGACGCCCGAAGGCCGGACCCAACTGGCAGGCACACTGAGTCTGAGGGCGACGAGCTGGCCCTCGAACTGCGCCAGGGCACGTTCGCGGGCCTCAACGTCGGAGCGCTGCTGGGCATCGACTTCCCGACCAACCTCAACGGGACCGGCACGCTGTCGCTCAGAGGCACCGATCCGCAGACGATGTCGCTCATCGCCGACCTGCAACTGACGCGCTCGCGCGTCAACACGCTCGACTCATTCCGGTCGGCTCGCTTGATGCCACGCTGCGCGACGGATTCGCAGACGTGAGCGCTCGGCTCGGATTGGTGCAGGGCGTGATCGCTGTCAACGCCGAGGGACGCTTTTTCGACGCCGTGCCCACGTACCGCGCCGACGGCATCGTCTCCAACGTCAACGTGACCCAATTGGCCGGACTGGACTCGGTCGACGCCGCGCTCGATTTGCGCTTCGACGTCGAGGGCCAGGGCATCGACCCCGAAACGATGACGGCGCGCCTGACGGTCGTCGGCGACACGTCGCGCTACGAAACCATCGACATCTATGGCATCGACGCTCGGGCGCGCATCGCCGGAGGCGTGGTGACGGTCGACGCGCTCGAATTGCAGTCCAACGCCGCCGATCTGGCGGGCGAGGGCACGATCGCGGCGTTCGACACGATGGGCGCCGTTTCAGACTTCGAACTGGCCGCCCAGTTGCGCAGCGTCGACCCGGTCCGCCCGTTCTTGCCCGACGTGCCGCTGAGCGTCGAGAGCGGACAGGTGACGGCCAGCATCACCGGTCCGCGCGGCGCGCTTCTGGTCGAAGCGCAAGGGTCAGTCGCGAGCGCGGTCTACGACGCCTACCGCGCGGGGGCGTCAGCGGACAGTTCGCGGTCGTGCTCGACAGCGAGTTCGCCGTCCAGAGCGCCAACGCCGACGCCGACATCGGCTACTTCTCGATGCCCAACGCTCATCCTGCGAAGCACCGACCTCGAGGTCGACTACGACGGATCAGGAATTGGTCTTCGACGCCCGAGTCGAGGCCGACGATCGCCGCGACGCGCGTCTGGCAGGCGTGTTCGACTTGCGGCCCGAAGCTCAGGTCGTCCGGTTCGACTCGCTCAACCTGCGGCTCGACGGCGAGCGCTTCCGCCTGCTGCTGCCCGCCACGGTCAGCTACGCCGACGGCTATCGCGTAAGCAACTTTCTGCTCGTGAGCGACGATCAGCAGATCGCCATCGACGGCGTCGTCGACCCACGCGGCGAGCAGAACTTGGTCGCCACGTTCGACGGGCTGCGGCTCGACGGCTTCACCGACCTGTTGGGCTACGGTCGGTCGGCGGAACGCTCGACGGCTCGGTCGACCTGACGGGTCCGGCGTTTGCGCCCGTTCTGCAGCAGCACGCTGAATCTGGACCTGGTGTCGCGCGGCGATGCCGTCGGCACGCTTGACTTCGAGGTGAACTACGACGACCTGCGCCTGGATACGGACGCCACGTTTACCCACGCCGACGGCTCGACGCTGCTGCTGACCGGTTACGCGCCAATCGACCTGAGCCTCGACACGCCCGAGCGCGACCGAAGCGACGACGGGCGCTCCCGAAGGCGTGCGCTTGCAGGCAGCCGCCGGGCCCGATGCCGGCGGCGTCGACTTCCAGATCATCGCCGACTCGTTCTCGGTCGGCTGGATCACGCCGTTTCTGCCGGACCGCGTCGTGACCGACTTCGGCGGCAAACTGACCACACCCGAGGAGATCACGATCACAGGCACGTTCGCCGACCCGATCCTGGGCGGCGGCGCGACGTTGAGCAACGGACGGCTCGGACTCGTCGCGACCAACCTGACGTACCGCGACATCACCGCCGCGCTGGAACTCGAAGGCAACCGCATCAATGTGCGCGATCTGTCGCTGCGCTCGGGCAGTGGACGAGCCGATGCCGAGGGAACGCTCCAATTCGAGAAGTTGAGCGTCGGCGATCTCGACTTGCGCGTCAACGGCCGACGACTTTCTGGCCATCGACAACCAGCAGTTTCGCTTCGTCGCCGACGCGGCGATGAGCGTGAAAGGCACCACCAACGCGCCTACTATCGAGGGCCGAGCGCGCGTGCTATCGGGTGACGTTTACCTCGACGGTGCCACGCAGTTCGAAGCCATCGCACTGACCGACGAAGACATCCTCAACGTCGAGTCGACGTTCGGCATTCGGGTCGAGGCCGCCGACACGACGACCAACAAAGTCATCGACCGACTGACGCTCGACATGGACATCACGCTCGAGCGCGACAACTGGATTCGGCAAGAGTCCAGCCCCCAGATCGACATTCAGTTCAGCGGCGACATTCAGGCCATCAAGAACCCCGGCTCCGAGTTCAACTTGTTCGGCAACATCGGCATCATACCCGAGCGCTCGCGCATCGTCCAGTTCGGGCGCAAGTTTCAGATCACCGACGGCACGCTCGACTTCAACGGGCTGATCCTGGAAACCAGCCTTAACCTGAACGCCGAGTTCGTCGTCTTCAAACCGAGCACGCGCGAGCAGGTCGCCGTTATCACGCTGGGCGTGCGCGGACGTCTGAACGCGCTCAACGAGCAGAACGCGATCACGCTCGGCAGCGAGCCGCAGATGGAAACCGCCGACATCGTCAGCTACATCGCTACCGGCCGCCCGGCCAGCCAGAGCCTGGCGCTGGGTAGCGACGGCGGCGGCGGAGGCGGGTTAGCCAACCAGGGCCTGGGAATCGCGGCGGGCCAACTCGCGGGCCTGATCCAGGGCGCGGCGGGCAACGGACTGGGACTGGACGTGATCGAAATCGAGCAGGACGGTACGCGCGGCACGCGACTGACGGCGGGCAAGTATCTTAACCGTCGCTTCTTCGCCAGTTACTCTCAGCCGATTACCTACGGCAATACCAACGAAGAGGGCAACTCGGGCGCTTCGCAGCAGCCCACCATCACCATCGAGTACGAACTGGCCGACTGGCTTCTCGCCCGCCTGCTCTACGACCGCGCCATCTTCCGCCTCAACTTCCAGACGGAAACCTCTTTCTAGACGCCCATGGGATTCCGCTCGACGCCTGGCGCCACCAACTCGTTCTTCAACCAGCTGCTCATCCGCACGGGTGATCTGGCGATGTTCGCAGGGCGCTTCTTCAACCGCTTTTGGCGGCGCCGTTTCGAGTGGCGCGAACTGCTCCGGCAGATGGACGAGGCGGGCACCAAAAGCTTTTTGCTGACAGCCGTTACGGGCTTCGCCATTGGCATCGTGCTGGCGCTTCAGAGTAGGGGCACGCTGGCGCGTTTCGGCGCTGAGGCCGTTCTGCCCAACATGCTCGTGCTCTCGATCTTCAAGGAGATCGGACCCATCATCACGAGTCTGGTGCTGGCCGGGCGGTTGGGCGCGGGCTTTGGCGCCGAAGTGGGATCGATGAAGGTCACCGAGCAGATCGAAGCGCTCGAAGTGGCCGCCCTCAAGCCGTTCAACTACTTGGTCGTGACGCGCGTGCTGGCGTGCGTCATCATGTTTCCGGTGTTGACGATCTGGACTGACTGCATCGCCATCTTCGGCGGCTACCTCGAAAGCGTGCTATCCGTCGACGTGGACTACCGCGTGTTCCTGTTCACCGCGTTCGAGACCATCCGCCTCACCGACCTGATCGTCGACACGATGAAAACGAGCGTGTTCGGATTCATCGTCGGATTGGTGTCGTGCTACCTGGGCTACACGGTCAGAGGCGGCACGCGAGAGGTCGGCCAGGCGGCGATGCAGTCGGTCGTCATCTCGTCGCTGCTCATCCTGATCGCCAACGTTCTGATCGTGCAGCTTTCGATCACGCTCTTCGGCGACATCTCCGGTAACTGACATGACCGAATCGCTCAACCATACCGCTTACGACGGCTCTCCTCCGCCCGTCGACACGCCCGACGGACGCCCGCCCGCGTTCGCTCTGGGTAGTGGCCCGCCGCCCGACGACATCGTGGTAGAGCTGCGCGATGTGTACAAAGGTTTTGGCGAAAAAGAGATCTTGAAAGGCGTCTCGTTCGACGTGCCGCGCGGCCAGAGCGTGCTCGTGATGGGCGGATCGGGAACGGGAAAGAGCGTCACGATCAAGCACGTCGTCCAGCTACTCGATCCTGACGCGGGCGAAGTCTGGGTGCTGGGCAAACGAGCCGACCAGCTAGAGCAGGACGCGATGGACGAGTTGCGCCTCAAAATCGGCTATCTGTTTCAGAGCGGCGCCCTGTTCGATTCGATGACGGTTTACGAGAACCTCGACTTCATTCTAGGGCGCCACACCAAGCAGCCTGCCGGCGAGCGGCGCGAGCGCATCGAAGAGACGCTGAACTGGGTCAACCTGATCGACTCCGCTGCGCAGTACCCGTCCGAGCTGTCGGGCGGGCAGCGCAAGCGCATCGGACTGGCCCGCTCGATCATCCTCGAACCCGAGATCATGCTCTACGACGAGCCGACGACCGGGCTGGACCCGATCAGCGTGCGCGTCGTGAGCGACCTGATCACGCGCCTGCGCGACGAGCGCGGCATCTCGTCCATCGCGATCACGCACGACATGCTCTGCGCCGAACTCATCGCCGACCGCATCTACTTTATCCAGGACGGCGTCATCGGCGCCGCCGGAACGCTCGACGAGGTCCGCGAAAGCAGCGTTCCCGACATCCGTACGTTCTTCCAGGCGAACGATCCATCCATCGCCGTCTCCTTCTGACGCCGCGCCCAAGCGCCTCCCACTTCCCCTCTGACCTATGCCTCGTCAAGCCCGCGTCGGCCTTCTCGTACTCGCAGGAGCCGGCCTGTTCATGGTAGCGCTCTTCACGATTGCGCAGCGCTCGTTTCTGCTGAGCAACACGTTCAGCGTCGAGACCTCGTTCTACAACGTCGCCGGACTGGTGCCGGGAGCGCCGGTGCAGTACCAGGGCGTCAACGTCGGGCGCGTCGAGGGCGTGATCCTGCCTGCTCAGCCGGGCGGTAAGATCCGTGTCGAGATGCAGCTCGAGGAGGACGTGCAGCACTTGATTCGCTCGAACACGCAGGCCCAGGTGCAGTCGGACGGGCTAGTCGGCAACATGATCATCGTGCTGCTCGCCAACACGGCTCAGGCGCCGCCGATCGAGCCCGATGGCGCCATTCCAGGTCTCGAGCCCTTCTCGCTGACCGACGTGACCGACCGGGCGCTCACGAGCGTGCAGGCGTTCAACGAGATCGCCGAGACGTTCCAGCTCATCCTGTCCGACGTGCGCAACGCCGAGGGCACGATCGGCAGCCTGATCTACGATCCGGCGCTCTACAACAGCCTCGTCGCCACGACGACCGAGACCGAAGCTCTGCTGGGCCGACTGGGGCAGAGCGCCGAAAACATCGTTCAGAGCGCCGAAAACACGACGGCTGGGCTGGACGAGATGCTCAACAAGATCAACAACGGCGACGGCTCGCTGGCGCTGATGCTCAACGACCCGGCGTTCTACAACCAACTCGTCGCAGCGTCGGACACGCTGCTCGCCGTCACGCGCGACGTGAGCTTCGTCACGTCCAACCTGGAGGAGGCGACTGCGTGGGGATCGGTCGCCGCCTTCCGCGCGGCCGAACTGACCGAAGCGCTCCAGCAAAACTTCCTGTTCAAGCGCTACTTCGAGGAGCGCGGCTATACCAACCAGGCGCCGTTCGAGGTGCGCGAGCGCGCCATCCGCAGCAGCCAGCGCGAGATCGAGGAGCAGCGCCGCGCCCTCTACGAGTGGCAACTGCGCGTCCAGGAACTCATCGACCGGCTCGAAGCCCAGGGCATCCAGGCCCCGCCGCCGCCCGAAAAGCTGCCCAACTCGCTGCCGACGCCCGCGGGCCAGACTCGGCCGGTCGATACGAGCGGCGCATCGTCCGCCGTGCCTACCATGCGCACGCCCGACGCGGCGGGTGATCTCACCTGGATTCCGCAGTCTCCGTCCTTGGGGCAGCGCCGGTGAACGGAGAGCCGCAGATCCCCAGCAGAGGCGGGCGCCGCTCGGCATTCGAGACGGTCGCGTTTGGCGGCGCGATGCTGCTGTTTCTGTTTCTGATCTATGACCTGCACGCCTTCGACGGGAAGCAGAGTTATCTGATCGTTCCGCTCGTGGCCGTCTCGGGCGGTATTCTCGCATGGCCGATGCGCGACCACCAGGCCGTGCGTGCGCTGCTGATGGCGGGCGGATTAGTGGTGCTGTTGTGGCTCGGACAGCAACTCTTTAGCGTCCTGCTGCCCTTCGCGATCGTCTATCTGCTGGCGTTTTTGTTCGAACCGTTGGTGGCCCGCCTGCACGACAAACGCAAGGTGCCCCGGTGGGTGAGCGCGCTGGGCATCGTGGCGCTCCTGCTCGGCGCCTTCGGCGGACTGCTGACGTTCGTCGTGCCGACGCTGCTGGACGAAACGCAGAACCTGATCAGCCGCCTCGTCGGCGTCGTGGGCGACCTGCGGCAATGGGCGCTCACCTCGCCCGCGCTCGACCGCATTACCGAAAGCGGACTGATCGACCGCGAGGTGCTGGTCAACGAGGTATCTCAGGCCGTCCAGAGTACGCTGATCGGAGCCGGTGGTGATATTCCGCGCGCCGTCAACGGTGTCGTGTCGCGCATCGGGAGTCTGCTGAGCGCCTTCACCATCCTGTCGATCATGCCGGTCGCTCTCTTCTACCTGCTCAAAGACTACCCCTTTATCACACGGCGCGTACGCGAGCTGTTTCCGACGTTCGGGGGCAAGCGCGACTACCTCGTCACCGCGAGCGTCGTAGTGGGCGATTACCTGCGCGGCCAACTCATCATCTCGTCGATCGCAGCGTTCAACGTCGGCCTGCTGCTGCTGCTGTTCGGCTTTCCCTACGCGATCCTGATGGGGCTGATCGCCGGAGTGCTCAACCTGATCCCCAACATCGGCGCTCTCCTGACGATGGCGCTGGGGGTCGTGGTAGCGCTGATCTTCGGCGACCCGATGACCAAAGACCTGCTCATCGTCGTGGGCGTGCTGGCGGGGCAGGCGCTCTTGGAGGGCAGCATCCTCTCGCCGACGATCCTGAGCCAGCAGGTCGGCCTGCACCCGGTCCTGATCCTGATCTCGCTGTTCGTGTTCGGCTTCTTCATGGGCATCATCGGCCTGTTCGTCGCCGTACCGATCACGGCCATCGTGATGACGCTCTACAAGTCGTACCGCGACCAGATGCACCTGGATCTGCTCGACTACGCCGACGGGGCGAGCACGTCGACTTCGCATTCGCCGCGTAGTTTCTCGTTCTCCACGACCCGGCCCGATTCCGCCACGGACGCATCTGACGCAGTCATCGCCTCCGACCCACCTCCGATCGATGACGAACCTGCAGGCTGACGCGCCTCTCAATCAGACGATTCTGGCTAGGTGGGCAGTGATGGGACGTCTCCATGCATCGGGAAGCGTGGCCGCGCGCGTGCTGCGCCGATGGACCGGCGATCCGCTCCAAGCCGAAGCGCTTCACCTGCTCGCCGGAACGCTCTTCGCGCTAGTGTGCGTCGGTGCCTATCTGCTCTCGGGCAGTCTCCCGGCCAGCACTTCCGCACTCGCCGCCACCTGGTCGATCTGGATTGGTATCGCAGGCTGCTTGCTGGGTCTGTTCGGCTGGAGGTCTGGCATGGATGTGCTGCTGAGCGGCGCGGACCTGCTCGTCCGGCAGGGCGGCGAGGAGGCTCGCATTCCGTTCGATACGATCGTCAGCTGCGGCGCTCTGAGCGCCCGGACGTTTCACCGCGTCCATCGCCGCTACGCAGGCGTTCGCACGTTCATCCCCCGCACCGACGCGCTGCTGCTGATCGAAACGACGGATGGTCCCATCGTCCTCGGCTTGGCCGACCGCGCCGACCGCGACGCGCTCCACGACGCGCTCAGTGCTCACCCGTCGCCCACGTGCGCCAGCGTTCGACTCGCCCTCGCCGCCTGACCAGACCGCCTGTTTCTTACCGGCGCCCCTCCCCTTCGCATGACGTTCGAACACCTCCACACCGACGCAGGCAGCGACGCACGCGCCGGGCTGCTCACGACCGATCACGGCGCGATTCAAACGCCGCGTTTCATGCCCGTGGGCACGCTGGGCAGCGTCAAAGGCATCTCGCCGCTCGAACTCAAGAAAGAGGTCCGCGCCGAGATCATCCTGGGTAACACCTATCACCTGTTTCTGCGCCCCGGCCTCGATGTGCTCCGCAGCGCGGGCGGGCTGCACCGCTTCATGGGTTGGGACCGTCCGATCCTGACCGATAGCGGCGGCTACCAGGTGTTCTCACTCGCCGAAAACCGCAAGATCACCGAACAAGGCGTCACGTTTCAGAGCCACATCGACGGAAGCCGCCACCTGCTCACGCCCGAGTCCGTCGTCGACGCACAGCGCGCCATCGGCTCGAACGTCATGATGGTGCTTGACGAGTGCCCACCCGGCGACGCCCCAGAATCCTACGCCCGCACGTCGAACGAACTCACGCTCCGCTGGGCCGAACGCGCGATCACACACTGGCGCGCTACCGAACCCGTCTACGGCCACAGCCAGGCCCTGTGGGGCATCGTTCAAGGCGTCGTCTATCCCGAGATCCGCAGGCAATCGGCGCGCTCTCTGGTCGAGATGGAGTTTCCCGGCTACGCCATCGGCGGGCTGAGCGTCGGCGAACCGGCGCCCGACATGTACGCGATGGTCGAGGTCGTCGCACCGCTTCTGCCCAAGACCAAGCCGCGCTACCTGATGGGCGTCGGCACGCCCGCCAATCTGATCGAAAACGTCGCGCGCGGCGTCGACCTGTTCGACTGCGTCCTACCCACGCGCAACGGGCGCAACGGGACGGTCTACACGACCGAGGGTATCATCAACCTCAAAAACAAGAAGTGGGAGCACCACCAGGGTCCGCTAGACCCCGGCCTGGACACCTACTCGGCGCAGACGTTCAGCCGCTCGTACCTGCGCCACCTAATCCGCAGCAAAGAACTGCTGGGCATGCGCATCGGAAGCCTGCAGAACCTGTCGTTCTTCCTGTGGCTGATGCGCGAAATGCGATCGGCGATTCTCGAAGACCGCTTCGTCGCGTGGAAGAGCGAGTGGCTACCGCGCGTGAGCCAAAAGGCATAGCTACCTGATGGTTAGAAAACACCGCGGCCTCATCTCCGAAGAGACGAGGCCGCGGTGTTTAGAACGCAGTTCGAATCAGTCGAGTGCGCGCTTGGCCGTTCCGGCGGCATCGGCGTGGGCGTCGCCAACGCTTTTCTGCACCTTGCCTTTGACCTGGTCAGCGGCACCTTCGGCTTGGAGATTGGCATCGCCGAGCGCATCGCCGACGGCGCTTTTGACTTTGCCTTTGATCTCGGTGAAGGCGCCTTTGGCCTGCTCGGTGCGGCCCTCGGCCTCTTGGTCGCGGAGGCCGTCTTGTACGTCTTTCTTGATGCTGCTCATGGTTGTGTCGGTTTGGTGTGTGTTGGTGGTCCTACCACTGCCTAGCTTCTCCGCAGATTCTTGTGGCCGACAACGTCACGGGTGACGCGCGCTCGTTACGCCGCCGCCGCGCTGTCCCATCTATCCACGAACACGCCCTTCTGCCGGGCGTACGCGGCAGACGCTCTCCTCATCGTTCTCATGCGCACGTTCGACGTCCCCACGTTCTACAAAAGCCCCATCATCGGGCAGGTCAAGGCGCACCGCCGAGCGTTCGACCCGCGCAAGCGCGACTTGGCGCCTTCGGTGATCGACTTCGGACCCGTCCGGTTTCTGCTGGCGCGCCACTTCGGCTTTTGCTACGGCGTCGAGAACGCTATCGACATCGCCTACCGCGCGCTCGACGAACATCCGGATCAGCGCATCTTTTTGCTGTCCGAGATGATCCACAATCCGCACGTCAACGACGACTTGCAGGCGCGCGGCATGCGGTTTCTGCGGACGACGAGCGGCGAGCAGCTCATCCCGTTCAGCGAGCTGACACCCGACGACGTGGTGATCGTGCCTGCGTTCGGCGCGACGCGCGAGGTGATGGCCAAGATCGAGGCGATCGGCATCGACCCGCTGAGTTGGAACACGACGTGCCCGTTCGTCGAGAAGGTGTGGAAGAAGAGCGAGCAGATCGGGCGCAAGGACTACACGATCGTGGTGCACGGTAAGCGGCTGCATGAGGAAACGCGGGCGACGTTTTCGCAGGCGCAGCAGCACGCGCCGGTCGTCGTCGTGCGCGATCTGGAGGAGGCCGAGCGGCTGGGGCGCGTCGTCGCGGGGCACGAGGACGCGGAGTTCTTCTTTTCGCATTTCGGCGGACGCTTCAGCGAGGGCTTCGACCCCGAGCGCGACCTGAAGAGCATTGGAGTAGTCAATCAGACGACGATGCTGGCGAGCGAGACGCAGGCCATCGCCGATCATCTGCGCGAGCTGATGCGCGCGCGCTACGGCGAGCCCGACCTCAAAGCGCACTTCGCCGATACGTCGGACACGCTCTGCTATGCTACCAACGAGAATCAGAACGCGACGCTGGCTCTGATCGAACACGGAGGCGATGTGGCCTTGGTCGTCGGCGGCTACAACTCGTCGAACACGAGCCACTTGGTCGAACTCTGCGCCCAGGCGATGCCGTCCTACTTCATCCACTCGAACGCCGAGATTCTCGATCACGACCTGATTCAGCACTTCGACCCGCACCACGAGGAAGTCGTCTGCACGCCCGACTGGCTGCCCTGCACGCGTCCGCTCGACGTGGTCTTGACGGCGGGCGCGAGTTGCCCCGATGCACTTCTGGAAGGCGTCCTTCGCCGCGTGCTCGACTTCTTTCCCGACGCGGCGCCCATCGAAGCGGCTCTGCTGCCCTTTGCCGACGCCGAACCTGCGTGACGCGCACCTCGCCGCCGCGTCCCGATTGGTCGAGCGCCGAGTCGTTCGAGCGTTTTCTGCACGCGCACCTTCCGCCAGCCCGGGCGCTCGGCGTCCGCGTCGGCCTGCTGGGCGAAGACCGCGTCCGACTGATCGCACCGCTCGCGTCGAACAGCAACCATAGAGGCGTCGGCTTTGGCGGTAGCGCGTCGGCACTGGCTCTTCTGGGGGCGTGGGCTGCTCTCCAGCGCGCGCTCGACGCAGAGTTCGGCGATGTCGAAGCCGTCGGCGGCTACGCGTCGATCCGCTTCCTCAAACCGATGCGCAGCGATCTGATCGTCGAGGCGAGAGCGCCCACTGGATGGCGAGAGGCGGCGCAGTATGCTCAGGCTGTCGGCAAGACCGAGATCCAGGCGTCGTGCATTGTGACGAGTGGAGAGCGCCAGGGTGCCGCCGCCGACGCTACCTTTGTCCTGCTCGCCCCGTTTCGCTGGTAGCGACCGCCTCCCTCCGCCCATGCTCCGTCCGATTCTACTCGCTCTGCTCTTCGTCTGGGGCTGCGACGCGCTGGCGACGCGCTCGCCCGAAGCGCCTGCCGGAGCGGCCACGTTCGTGCAGCCCGACACGCCCGAGACGGTTCTGGCCAACTTGGTCGCCAGTTTGCGCGAGCGCAGTCCGAGCACCTACCGCCGCTCGCTCGACCCCAACTTGACCTACAGGCCATCGCGCGAGGCGGCTTCGCGCGATGGTTTCTGGCAGGCGTGGAGCGCGCCTGAAGAGGAAGCCTACTTTCGCACGCTGACGTCGGCCGCCCAACCCGGTGCGGCGTTCTCTCTGAGCCTTGCCACAACGACACCGTCCGAGGTCACAGCCGACGCGTTCGTGCTCGACACCGACTACGTCCTCATCACGCCGCACAACCGCGCCGAAGCTCCCACGACCGTTCGCGGCCGCCTGCGCTGGCGCATCGAACGCGCGCCCGACGGCCTGTGGCGCCTCGTCGACTGGACGGACGAAGCGACGGACGGCCCAACGTGGAGCGATCTCAAAGCCGCGTTCTTCCAATAGCGATGGAGACCGGCGCTCACATTTCGACCTCGTCCTCTCTGCGAGCGCGCCCGCTGGCACAGTCGGTTTGCCTGGCCTGCGCGACGCTCGCGCTGCTCCTGCTCGCTGCGTGCAACCCGTTCGCCCCCGCCGTCGAGCAGGGCGACGCGCTGAGCCTGGGCGACCCGACGACGATCGAAGGCTTCTTCACCGCATTCCAGACCTCCTATGAACTGCGTGACATCGCGCTGTACGAGCCTCTCCTCGACTCGGCGTTCACGTTCGTGTTCTACGACTTCGACGCTCAGGTGGAGCAGCGCTACGGCTTCGAGCAAGACCTGCGCACGACGCGCGGCCTGTTCACGCAGAGCAATCTGATCCAACTCCAGTGGAATCAGGTCCTCCAGCAGACCGTCGACGATCCGCCGCTGCGCGCTCAGATCGTGCGTCCGTTCAACCTGACAGTGTCTCTGGACGGCGGATCGGTTTTCAGGGGCAGCGGCAACGTCAACTTTCTCCTCGTGCGAGGCGACACGACGGCGGCCTGGCGTCTGCTCCGCTGGCGAGACGAGAGCGAACTGTAGCGCCCCGGCTCACCACGCATGTGCAATCGGCGGACCGGAGCCATCGGCGCCACCCGTCCCACGTCACTCAACCATTTCCAGCGGGGCCGGTGGGGGCGCAGCGAGGTGAGGCAAGAGCAAGCCGTGCGTCCTCGTCAGCAGGCGGATGGCGGCTGAGTCGGGCGGCAGCGACGCGTCGGGGATCAGCGCCTGCCACGTCGTCGTCGGCCGCAGCGCGGCGGGTCTGCTGGACGTGGTGCCGCCCAGGCGGACGACGGCTTCGGTCGCGCTCAGCGGCCATGCCGGATTGCGGAAGTAAGCGCGCATGCCCTCATCTCCGTCGACGAAAGCGATCACGAGCGTCCGCGCTGGATAGCGATAGAAGCGCGTCGTTTGGGCTAGCGTGCGCGCCAGTTCGAGCCCCACGGCAGTCGACACGTTGCGCCCACCCACACCGGCATCGAAGGGAGCGATCAGCACGACGGCGGTATCGCGAAGCGACGGATCGTCTCCGGCGAGATAACCGACGAGATTGAGCGACGTGTCGGGCGGCAGTCCCCACGGCTGCACGTAGTTGGGCTGCGCGGGCTGGATGCCGATGGCACGTAGCCGGTCGGATAGATAGAGGTGAGCGAGGCGATGGGCCACGGCGCCGGGCACGCGGTTGCGTCCAATTTGGCTCAGCGTCGACAGGTCGGTCTGGACCGATGGCACGCTCCAGACGGGAAATCCGGGCACGCTCTTGGGCGCACGGTCTCGGTCCGACGAGCCCGTGCAGCCAGCGATCGCCGCGGTCAGGAGGAGCGCCAGGCCTATCGAAAACAGGGAGATGCGTAGGGAAAGCGGGGACATCAAGCGTCGTACTTTGAGAGACTGCCCCGTAAAGTAGCGCTGCATTCCCCACCTCGTGCTCTGGCTGATCCTGACTCCGCTGATTCGCGTGCGCCGCGTGCTCGACCGGCTGCTCGGCTTGGTGCTGGCGCGCGCTTTGGCAGGAGCCCTGCTGGCCGTCGTGCTGCTGGTGCTGCCCAGCCTGCGAGTCGGCCTGACCGTCGTTCCCGGCCTCATCGCCGCGACCTATGCGCTGGCGGCGCTGGCGTGGCTTCCGTTCACGCTGGAGCGCGTGCGCGCGGCGCGCCTCGAAGCTCGCCTGGCTCGCCAAGGCTTCACCGACGACGCACTGGTGCTCTGCCTGGGACCCGACGTAAACCTGTGGTCGAAGAGTATCGTCGTCGACACGGTGCGGCGTGTGCGCGCGCTGCCGACACCTGGCGCGCTCCGCACATCGGTGTGGGAGCGGCGCGTCGCGCTGATGGCACATGAACAGTTCGCCGTTCTCCGCCCCACCCGGATCGATCCGACCGGGCTCATACTGATCGGCCTAGCGCTCGCGTGGCAGACGACCGGATGGGGCACGATCACGCTGGGCATCGCGTTCGCCCTAGAGGCCGCCACGCAGGTGACGCGCGCGCAAGCGGTGCGGCGGCTGTACGCCCTCGAGCGCGCACTGGCCAGCGCGCTTTCGGGCGCGGACACGGCGCTGGCTTCGTCGCTAATCCGCTCGGCTCACCCAATGGGCTACGATCACCGCAGGCTCTATCGTACGGGGGGGCTGCGCCCGCGCGCGTTGTAGCCTGGGTTGCGAACACTGTGCGTGCAGCACGCTCGGTCCCACGTCGGCGGGCTACTTGCGTCCCCGCCCGCTTCCACCGCGACTTCCTGCCGACCGTCCGCTAGAACCGATCCGGCTGCTACCCGCACTCCGCGAGGGACCGTTGCGCTTCTTGGGGTCCGACTTCTGGCCTCGCACCGGCTTTCTGCGCGGCTTGAGTTTGGAGCCATTCTGCTCGGCTCGCACCTCGTCCGCCGTCGGGCGCGGCTTCTCGGGCATCTCGCGGTAGAGCGTCACGATGCGGCCCATGGTCTGCACGACGTGGGCCCCGTCGATGCGACTGGCGAGCATCGGAGCGGCTTCCTTGGCGGACTGCGGCGCCGTTTCCAAAAACTTGACTTTGAGCAAGTCGGCCGTCGTGAACGCCTGCTCGAGCGTGCGCGCGACGGCGTCGGTCACGCCCTCCTTGCCGACCTGGACAGTCGCTTTCAGGCCGTTGGCGCGGCTGCGCAGGGCGGCGCGCTGGCTAGAGGGGAGACGATCGGTATCGTTGGACATAGTCGAAAGTAGAAGAGACGCGCGCCTAAACGCGGAGGGGCGTGGGAAGTTGAATCGGGGTGCGCGCCGTAGCGCCGAATCATGCTGCGCCGCCGCGGCAGCAACTCATCCCACCTCACCCCAACCCGACACGCTCGAAAATCTCGTCGACGCGGCGCGTGTGGTAGGTGGGATCGAAGAGCGCGTCGATTTGCTCTTCGGTCAAGTGTTCGCGGATGTCGTCCGCTGCCAGGACGAGTGGCTGGAACGGCTCGCCATTGGTCCACGCTTGCATGGCGCGCGGCTGGACGCGGTCGTAGGCGTCCTCCCTACTCAGCCCGGCCTCGACCAGGGCGAGCATCACGCGTTGGCTGTTGTGCAGACCGTACGTGCGGTCCATGTTGGCGCGCATGGCGTCGGGGAAGACCGTCAGGTTGTCCAGGATGCTCGTCATCCGCGTCAGCGCGTAGTGGCAGACGGTCGTGGCGTCGGGCAGGATGACGCGCTCGACCGACGAGTGGCTGATGTCGCGCTCGTGCCACAGCGCCACGTTCTCGTACGCGCTCACCATGTAGCCCCGCAGCAGTCGGCTCATGCCGGTCACGTTTTCGCTTCCGATCGGGTTGCGCTTGTGCGGCATCGCCGACGATCCCTTTTGCCCCGCCCGAAATGCCTCTTCGGCCTCGCGCACTTCGGACCGCTGCAAGTGACGCACCTCGACGGCCATCTTTTCCAAACTCGCTCCGATGCCCGCCAGCGTCGACATGTAGAAGGCGTGACGATCGCGCTGCAGTGTCTGGGTCGAGATCGGCGCGGCGGCGAGGCCCAGGCGTTCGCACGTCAGGCGTTCCACCTCGGGCGGCGTGTGGGCGAACGTGCCGACGGCTCCGCTCAGCTTACCCACTTCGACGCCCTTGGCCGCCAGTTCGAAGCGTTCGATTTGGCGTTCGATTTCGGCGTAGTAGAGCGCCAGCACCAGCCCAAACGTCGTCGGTTCGGCGTGGACGCCGTGCGTTCTTCCCATCATCAGCGTCGTCTTGTGCTCGACTGCACGCCGGGCCAGCACGCCCCGCATAGCGTGCAGCGCCTCGCGGATCAAGCCGTTGGCCTTCTTGAGCCGGACGCCCCACGCCGTATCGACCACATCCGTCGAGGTCAAACCGTAGTGAATCCACTTGCGCTCGTCGCCCAGCGTTTCGCTGACGGCGCGCGTAAAGGCGACCACGTCGTGCCGCGTCTCCCGCTCAATCTCGGCGATGCGCTCCATGCTGAACGACGCCTTTTCGTACAACGCGTCGATATCGGCAGCCGGAATCGCGCCGATCTGCGACCATCCCCAGCAAGCCGCCAGTTCCACGTCGAGCCACGCGTCGAACTGCCCCTTCTCACTCCACAGATCGGTCATTTCGGGACGGGAGTAGCGGTCGATCATGGCGCGTCGGCGGTTGGGTGAAGAGGAAAGGTACCGGCGAGCAAGGCATCCGATAGCGAAAGGCTGTGGGATTCATGCGCCCCCGCGACACGGCACACGATGGGAACCTGGTAGCACACACCTCGTGCTATGCAGGCGTCGCCACGCATACACATATTCTCATGATTCGAACGTTTGCCGATACGGCGACGCTTGACCTGTTCAACGGAGCGCCCACCAAAGCCGCTCGCAAACGCCTTCCTGTCTCACTTCATGTCCAGACGAGCCGGAAGCTTGATCTCCTCAACGCTGCTGCTTCGGTCGAAGACTTGCGAACTCCGCCGGGCAATCGGCTGGAAGTGCTAAAGGGCGACCGGGCCGGCCAACACTCCATCCGTATCAACCAGCAATACCGTATCTGCTTCGAGTGGACGCGTGAAGGTCCGTGCCAAGTTGAAGTCGTCGATTACCACTAAATGATGATTCGTCTACCTACCCACCGTCCTCCCACGCTTCCCGGCGAGATGCTCCGAGCCGAGTTTCTCGATCCGATGAGGCTGTCGCAAGCCGAGGCTGCGCGCGCGATGGGCATGCCGTTTCAGCGGCTCAACGCTGTCGTTCAGGGCCGCAGATCCGTCACGCCGTCGACGGCCTTACGGCTGGCGCGCTACCTGGGTACGACACCAGAGTTGTGGCTCAATCTGCAACGCAACGTCGACCTGTATCATGCGATAAGGGAAGAGGGTGCGGCACTCGAATCCATCGTGCCAGTCGAGCACAAGTAGAGATTCTGCTCGCCCATTGGCTCAACGAGTGCGCCACTCGTGCGGAGAGACTTGCCGCATGTTACTCTGAAATCGCGCCGATCTGCGACCAACCCCAGCACGCCGCCAGTTCCACGTCGAGCCACGCGTCGAACTGCCCGCGCTCGCTCCACAAGTCGGTCATTTCGGGGCGAGAGTAGCGGTCGATCATCGGTTCAGCAGCTTGGGTGAACCGCAAAGGTACCGGAAACCCAGGTGAGCAAAACGCAAAAACCGGACAGATCGAAGAGGTCTGATCGGTCGGAATTGTTCAAGCGGTGAGCTGAGAGCAGTGTTGGGATCCAAGGGAATCGATCGAGCCGAGACTGCTTGCCAGCGCGCCGGAAGTCGATCAGACCCTGCCGGTGTCATCCGCGCTGTGCCTTGAACCAGTCGACGGTTGTGCGCAGGCCGTCGGCGATCGAGACCTGCGGCTGCCAGCCCAGCGCCTGCTGCGTGTGGGCGTAGCTGAGGACGCTGCGCATTTGCTCGCCCGGCTTGGCGGCGACGTGCCGCTCGTCGGTGTGGCCGCCGGTATAGTCGTTGATGGTGCGGAAGAGCGTCACCACGTCGGTCTCGACGCCCGTCCCGACGTTGAAGATGCCGCTCTGCTCGTGCTCCAGCACAGCCAAGTTGGCGCGCACTACGTCACCGACGAACACGTAGTCGCGCGTCTGCGAGCCGTCGCCGTTGACGACGGGCTGCTCGCGGTCGAGCATCTTTTCGGCGAAAATGGCGATCACGCCCGCCTCTCCGTGCGGATTCTGGCGCGGACCGTAGATGTTGCCGTAGCGCAGGATGGCGAAGCGGATACCGTGCGTCTGCTCGTAGAAGTAGAGGTATTTCTCGGTCACCAGTTTGGTGATGCCGTAGGGCGAGAGCGGCCGGAGCGGATGCGATTCGTCTTGAGGCACGTACTCGGGATCACCGTAGATGGCCCCGCCGGTCGACGCGAAGACGACCTTCTGCAACCCACCTTCGCGTCCGGCTTCCATCAGGTTGAGAAAGCCGTCGACGTTGATGCTCGCGTCCAGGCGCGGGTCGGCTACGCTGCGGCGCACGTCCATCTGCGCGGCGTGGTGCACCAGAACCTGGGGACGATGCGCGCGGATCAGATCGGCCGCTTGGGTGCTGCGGATGTCGGCGCGGTGGAAGGTGGCACCGGCGGGCACATTGCGCTCGAAGCCGCTGCTCAAGTCGTCCATCACGTGCACGTCGTGCCCCAGCCCGATCAACGCGTCGGCAACGTGCGAGCCGATGAACCCGGCGCCGCCGGTAACGAGGATGCGCATGACGAAGGGGCGAAAGGAGAACGGTCGAGCGCGCAAGATAACCGCGTGAGCAGACGGAGACGCGCGCCAATCCACTCTGACGCGAAGGGCGAGGCGCCCTATCTTGAAGCGCATTCATTCCGCTCCCATGACCGATACTCTGTTCACTCACCTGTCGTCGTCCGAGGGCGGTGCTCGCATAGCCGACGTAGCCGACAGGGGCCGCGCCACGCGCACCGCCGTCGCCGCAGGTCGTGTGCAGGTCGGCCCCGAAGCGGCGCGCCTGATCGCCGAGGGCAGCGTCCGCAAGGGCGATGTCTTCTCGGTCGCGCAGATCGCGGGCATCTTGGGCGCCAAGCAGACGAGCCGCCTGATCCCGCTGTGCCACGACGTGCAGGTCAAAGGCGTCGAAGTCACGCTCGAACTCGACGAGGAAGGCGACGCCGTCGACGTGCGCGCGTTCGTCAAGACAGTCGGCGAAACCGGCGTCGAAATGGAGGCGCTGACGGCCGTCTCGGTCGCATCGCTGACGGTCTACGACATGTGTAAGTCGATCAACAAGGAGATCGAGATCTCCAGCATCCGCCTGCTCGCCAAGACCGGAGGCCAGAGCGGCGACTACCTCCGCCCCGCTTCGGACGACCGCTGACTCACGGCCTCGCGCCAAGCGCAGGCGCGTGTTTCTGCGGCTCGAATCGTCGTCTTGCGAGTTTGAGGTGACGATGCCGCAGACGCGTCGCTCGCTCTCGAATTCAGCTCACCCCCCCCCCCTCTACCTCGCTCTCATGGAAATCTTTGGCGCTACCGCAGGCGTGTTCATCGTCGCCGCCGTCATCGTCGGCATCTTCGTGCTGTTCTACTTCGTGCCGATCCGGCTGTGGATTGAGGCGACCACGAGCGGCGTCCGCGTGCCGATCTCGACGCTGATCGGGATGCGCCTGCGTGGCGTCTCACCCGTTTCGATCGTGCGCCCGCTGATCATCGCACACAAGGCAGGCATTCCGGTCACGCCCAACCAGCTGGAGACGCACCACCTGGCGGGCGGCAACGTGCGCCGCGTCGTCAACGCCCTCGTCTCGGCCGACAAGGCGCGCATCGACCTGCCCTTCGATCAAGCGACGGCCATCGACCTGGCCGGGCGTGATGTGCTCGAAGCGGTTCAGGTGTCGGTCAATCCGCGCGTGATCGAGACGCCGCCGATCTCGGCCATCGCCAAGGACGGCATCCAGCTGCGCGCCATCGCACGCGTGACCGTGCGCGCTAACATCAAGCGGCTCGTCGGCGGCGCCGGAGAGGACACCATCATCGCCCGCGTCGGCGAAGGCATCGTCTCGACGATCGGCTCGGCCCAGTCGCACGCCGCGGTTCTCGAAAACCCGGACGCCATCTCCAAGACGGTTCTGGCCAAGGGGCTGGACAGTGGAACGGCGTTCGAGATCCTATCGATCGACATCGCCGACGTGGACGTGGGCGAGAACATCGGCGCCAAGCTCCAGACGGATCAGGCCGAGGCCGACCTGCACGTCGCCCGGGCCAAAGCCGAAGAGCGGCGCGCTACGGCCGTCGCTCAGGAGCAGGAGGAGCGCGCCAACTTGGTCGCTGCCGAAGGCGAGGTCCCCAAAGCCATCGCCGACGCGTTTCGCAGCGGTAACCTGGGCGTGATGGACTACTACAACCTGCGCAACATACAGGCCGACACCAAGATGCGCGAGTCGCTAGGCAAGTCGGACGAGGAAGGCGGCGGCATGGGTCGGTCGCTGTAAGAGACTTCGCCCGCTCACCCACTGGTGACCGCTCACCAGCGAGACTGTGTTCGACCCCTTGCTCACGAATATGTATTGGGTGCTCGTCTCCGCTCCCATCTTGGTCGGTCTCGTAGGCGCTGTATTTGCCCAAAGGGCTTACGTACGTGGCGCATTTGACGCCGCTGCCTTCCGCCTGCTGCTTGCGGCAGTGACCGCGGCGGTCGTGGGAGTGAGCGGCATTTGGTACAACGGCGTCAGTTCGCTTGGCGACACGGATGAGGTCGGTTTCATAATGGGCCATGGTTCACCTGCCCTTCTCGCTGAGGGGTGGCACGTCGGTATGCGTTTCTCACCTGTCGGCGCTTCCGTCGCAATCGTGCTCGCCGTAGCTGGAATGATGATTTGGACCAAGCACACTTCTTCACTCCGCGCGGTGTAACCCACGGCTGCGGGCGACGCAAAGGCGGGCGGTTTTGCTCTGCGTCAGGTGCGGCGATCACATTGCCCGCTCACCCTTCGGCGCGGTTTGCGCACCAGAGTTTTATCTGTAATGCGGCTTGCCGAACCGTGTCGGCAAGACAGAGTTGGGAGGAGCTCAACCAGTCGCCAAACCAATGAGCGTCCAGCAACTAGAAACGGCTGTCGTAGAACTCAGCGAAAACGAACTGTCTCGGTTCGGCCAGTGGTTTGATGAGTACCGCGCCGAAGCATGGGATCGTCAGATTGAGCGTGACGCACAGTCAGGCCGACTCGACGCCCTCATCTCCGAGGCGCAGGCTGACATTGCCGCCGGTCGCGTCCGCGAGACTCCGTGAGGCACCAAACAACTGCTGCCTTCTGGTCGCGCTTTGACAAACTGGACTCTTCGGTTCAGCGACTCGCACGCAAGAACTATGCGCTGCTCGAAGCGGACGAGCGTCATCCATCGCTGCATTTCAAGAAGCTCGCCGGTACATCTCCGCGGTTGTGGTCAGTTCGAGTAGGAATAGATCATCGTGCTCTCGGCATTGAGGAGGGCGATGCCATCTTCTGGTTCTGGATCGGTCCGCATGACGAATACGACCGTCTCACGGATTGAAGACGGCATAACCCACGGTTGCGGGCGACGCAAAGGCGGGCTGTCTTGCTCTGCGTCAGATGCGGCGATTACATTGCTCGCTCACCCTTCGGCGTGATTGCGCGCCAGATCCTCGTCTGTTATGCCGCTTAGCGAGGCTGAGGTACACGAGCGCGCCTTCGTCAAGGCTTTCGCTGCTCCTAATCGCCGCGAACGATACCTCGGGCTGCTCAGCACCAGTAAAGGACGGCGCAAGTTCGTGGCGGGACTCCATCATAACCTCGACCTTGACTCCCGCTATGCCGAGCGCTTGGATGCCGGACACAACCGAGAGGAAATCGAAGCAATCATAACACGCGCGCTGGGCGCAGATTCAGAGTGTTGGCTCATCTCAGATTACCCGGAGTTGGACGGAAAGCGGCTTCTTCTCGGTGAGGCGCTTCGAGCTATTTCTGGCTACGGCGGAGGTACAATCATCTCCTGCGTGGCGGGCAAGTCGGCGTATTACGAGGGCGAGGATCGCGGAGCGAGGCTCATCTGTCGTAGGAAGTAGAGCGGTGTAACCCAGGGTTGCGGGCGACGCAAAGCTGGGCGGTTTCCGCTATTCGAGTGCGGTGCTACATTGCCCGCTCACACGTCGGCGTGCTTTGCGCGCCAGAGCCTCGTCTGTTCTGCAGCGCTACCATCTGACCGCTCAAATATGGACGACACAATCGGCACGTGGGCACTAAACGCTTACCGCATGGTCGAGAGTGAGATGGTCCCAACGCTTCCAAGCGAGAAGCGGGCGGCTATCGGCACGTTCCTCGTCGGCGACGACTTCGACTGTCTAGACGAGTTGGAGTTGGCGCGCGGTCTCCAACTCCGCGTTCTACCCAGCGGCCGGTTCGAGCAGACTGCCGAGCCCGCCTTCGACCGAACGATGATCGACTTCGAGGGTGCTACCACGTCCCTCGGTTCTCCGGACTTCGTGGTGGCATTCGACGGGCGGCTGATCCGCGTTGGGTCTCGACTGTACCTCCATCCCGATGACGCCCCAGCACGGAGCACCTCGGAAGGGCGGTGGGTCGAAGCGCAGCTGCTGAGGTACGACGATGGCGACACGGTTGTGTGCGAGTGGATCGAGAAGCGAGGGACATCGCTGTTTCGCACCGCGTCAATGGTGACGGACGAAGCCTACCTGAGTCGCCTGACGCTCCGGTACGAGAGGAAACGAGCGTGAGGCATGGCCCGGCGCCGCAGAACCCGGCGCCGCAGGCCGACCCAGAGCGTCAGCGTTCGTGGCTCGCGCAGGCTTTGGCATATTCTGCCTCTCGTCCCACACACCAGTCCTCAATTCTGGGAGCCAGAGCCTCTTCTGCCAGGCGCCTCGTCTTGCTGCTCTTCTTGTCATTCGGAGTGGATTGTGAGCAAGTCTAATGATCAGCCAGTCAGCGTTCCCGAGGTTTCGACCCGAACGCGAGCCGGAGCTTGAACCAGATACTATCCCCGAGTCTGCGTCAGCAGTCGAGCGCCAAGAACCTGTGACCCGAGCGCTCACGTCGGACGCGGTAGCCGTGCCTGACGCTGTCCTGCTTCGCTCGATGCCGACCACGCTTTCTGAGTGGCACGAGCAGTACGGCGCGTTCGCCGCCAACCCATGATACCACGCTCAGCTTCGCGCACTGGGGCAGGCGGCGGCTGGCAATTCGGAGAGAGGATGCCGGTAATGCTGAATTCGAGCTGGGTGCTGCTCTACGGCACGTTCGTCAACGGAGAGGAGGCTAAAGCCTAATTCTGCTGCGATGACGACAACGACGCCAATCCGTAACCCAGCGCGTCCCGACTGAGGAGCCGACTGCGAGCGGCCCGCAACGCACTGCGCGGCGTACCGCGAATTGGAGAGCGAGCCGGACGTCGAGGCGGTGGTGCGCTGTTCGAATCGTGCGAGGTATACCCGGTAAATGCGGACGGTGCTAGGACTGGCGGTCCGCGCTGATCGGGTGCGGCACTTTTGCTTCAGGCTCGCACCCTGCGCGCTTACGTCGAAGCGACGATCACAGATGGCGTCCGCTGATCCCTACTGCGCTACCACCACGCGCTGCACCGCTCGAACGTCGCCTGCGGTCATCACGACGAGGTAGGCTCCGTTTGGCAGGCGGCTCGTGTCGAGCGTCAGTCGGTGCGATCCTGCTGCGGCGATGCCATCGGCTAGAACGGCGACTTCTCTGCCCAGCAGGTCGTAGACGCGGACCGAAAGGGGTCCCGTTCGGGCGAGTAGGGCGTCGAACGAAGAGAAGCCAGCGGCGGGGTTGGGATGCGGCGCTCCCAGACCAGACGTGCCAAGTGCCACCGCGCCCTCGCTACCTGTCGGGCGGGCGAACGTGGCGGTGAGCGATGAGGCAGCGCTGAGAACGACCGAGATCGAATCGGACGACGACTCAGTCTGCCCGGACCAGCCAGCGAAGACATAGCCTTCGTCGGGACGAGCGGTCATCTGCAGCGGCACGTTTCGGAAGAACGGCTCAGAAAACGGCGTACCATCGGGCGCGCGCATTAGCTCGACGCCTTCGGCAAACACGCGCCCGCCGTCCGTCGCGCTGACCGTGAGGCGTACCGATCCGCTCACCTCGTCAAACTGCTGCGCGACGAACGTGCGCATTCTGCTGGGCCGATCGCGCGCGAAGGTGCGCATCACGTTTACCTGGGACTCCCAGCTGGAGCCGAACGAAGCCGACTGCGTCCACCGCGTCGTGTGGCGCGGCATTTCAGCGGCAATGTTTGCTTGCAGACTGTCGATCACGCTCTCGACGCGTAAGGGCTCGAATGTCGTGCCTATGTGCGCGGCCATGCGCTGGATAAAGGTGTGGCGAAAGCCGTCGTTTTCGAGCAGTTTGCGAAAGAGGAACGTCGACCACGGCGGGTTGGGCCATGAGGGACCATTCGTCGCGGTAGCGAGGGCGAGCGTGTTGCTCGTCGCCAGGCCGCTGCCGTTGCCGCCGAATCCAAAATCCGTGTCGAAGAGCATCCACCGCCAGCGCGCGCCGTCGGTTAGAGAGCGCCAGAGCTTGAGGTTGTTGCCCGGCCAGTCGGCGTTGGCGCTATAGATCTCGGCGATGAGGTAGGTGATGTACTGGTCCACGTCTATCATCCGGCCGACCTGCTCCATGACCGCGGGATCGGCCGGACTGCCGGAGTCCAGCAGATCGAGCAGGCGATCGTAGTGGACGGAGCGCCCACGCAGCGGCTCTTTCTCGGCGTCGAGAAGCTCGATGTCAGCCTTCTCGACGCCGTAATGGCCTACCACCCAGTCTTCGTTGAGCTTCTCGCGCAAATTGTGGATGCCCCAATAGGCGCCGTTGAGAAAGACGATCGTCGGGCGGTAAGCTTGGCCGTCCAGGTCCATGTGGCGGGTGAGCGTTTGGATCATGCCGTCGCGAAACATCGTCCGGTACCAGTCTTGGGCCGAGCTTCGGAGCACCAAGTCATCGAAAATGGCCAGATCCAGATCGGCGAAGAAGCGGTGCTCAAACTTCGACGCGCCATAGACGCTGCGCGCGTGCAGGGCCAGCGACTTCTGCGGATACAGACGGCTGCATCCGCCAAAGATCTTCGCGCCCGCGCCCTGATCGACAGCGAGGTCGAAGCCTCCATTGCCGTCGGGTTCGAGGAAGCTGAACTGCACCTCGCGCTCCCAATCGCGATTCCAGTTGACCGGGCTGCTGGAACAGCGTCCCGTTTCTCCGTTCGTACCTCGGACGTAGATGCCCGACGTGTCGCTGAAAAAGCCCGCCGGATCGGTGACGAGCGAGACGACCGGCAGCGTGCTCTGCTCGTCGACGAAAAACGTGCGCGTCGCGATGGGGCTGGGTGCTCGGTCCGGAGCGAATGCAGCGGCGCGCAGGACCGTCGTCGCCCCGAACGTCAGCGCGGACGAGTAGAGCGGAGAGGTGGCACTGGGCGGCGATCCGTCGCGTGTGAAGCGAATCGCCGCACCTGCCTCGGCCTGCATCTCGACGGTCACGGACCCGGCGTAGAAGCCTGTCGCTCGGTCTATCGTCGGAAGCGTCAGCGGAGCGCCCACTCCATCGGACGCGTTGGGTGCGCCGGGCGTCGGGGCCGAGAAGAACGCCCAGGTATCGGCTCCGTCGGGCGAGCGTCCGTACGAAACGTCGGTCGTCTGCTCGCCATAGGTCAGCGTGTCGACGGGTGCACCGCTGGCGTCGAACAGTCCGACCTGCTCGCCGCTGCCCGAGAGCTTGAACCCGGTGTGCAGCGCCGTCGCAGCTGGCGGACCGGTGTCCTCGTCGTCGGCCCAGACGATCAGAAAGCCGCGCGCGGGCACGGTCGTGCCGTCGGGAAACGACCACTTGGCAGGTTTGGAGAGGTTGTCCGTAATCATGAACCCACTCAGATCGGCGTCGGCATCGGACATGTTATAGAGCTCGATCCAGTCGCCGAAGCCTGCGAAGTCGGGATCAGCGAGCGTGGCCGAGTTGGAAGCCAGAATCTCGTTGATGACGACGCGCTGCGCCTGGACGAGAGGGGCGGCTATCAGCGAGGCCCAGAGCGCTAAAGTGAGGGCGAACGAACGGTTCATGCGCAAGAGTAGCGACGGCGAGAGGAGAGCGGTAGATACGATACACTCAAATCTGCGATCTGCCGAGCAAAAGTCGGTGCGAAGCGTTGTCTCTGGCCTGCTCTATTTTCCTCCCCGATATGATCGACCGCACGGCCCGCCTCACCGCTTTCGCTTCGATGGGCGCTCTGAGCCTCATGCAGGACCTGTCGCGCCAGGTGATGCAGTCGATCCCGACGGCCGACCCCGAAGTCGTCGCCGAGGAGACGCTGGCTCTGGTCGCCGTCTCCACGGCACGGGCGGCTGGCGTGGGCTTGCAGGCGCTTCCCGACGCGGCGCAGGCGGCAGCGGGCGCACTTTCGGCCCTGCCCTACCTCTACCGCGATTACCTGATCGGCGGCGCGGTCTTGGCGCAGAACGACCCTGAACTGGTGCAGGCCGCCCAGGAGACGCAGGCGCGGCTCGAACGCAAGATGGCGTTCTACAGCCTGCATCTGCCCGACGGACAGTTTCCCGGTCCGCGCGCGCTGGCCGACAAGCTTCCGCTGTGGATGGGGCGCGTCAGCGGACCCGGCTTGCCGACGACGCCTGACGAGCGGCTTGCCCAGCTGGGTGTGGCGGATCTGGTCCTGACGCACCTCAAACTCGTGCTCGGCATGGCGCGGCAGGAAGCGTCCGACGCCGTCGCCGCATCCGGCCTCTCCGATGCGTGACCTGATCGGCTACGCGCTCCTTGCCCTGCTTGCACTCGCGGCGACGGAATGCGGCGCGCAAACGACGGCATCCGGGCTTCCGAATGGTCTCGTCGTGGCGTCCCAGGACAAACTGCGCGGCGTCGTGCTTGACGCGTCGCGCGATCCGGGCGTCGGCAAACTCACGCGCTTTTCGGACCTGGGCGCAGGCGTGATCTGCGTCGTCCCCTACAGCTTCATGCCGGACGCGCGGCAACCCGGCGTGCGCTGGCGACGCGACGCGCGGTGGTTCTCGGAAAACGCCAACGGTATTGCGCGCATGGCCGACGAAGCGCGCGCGTTGGGCGTTCGGCTGGCGATAAAACCACAGGTCTGGCTGCGCGGCGGCGCGTGGCCCGGCAACGTCGAAATGTCCACCGAGGCCGACTGGAACGCGTGGGAGGCGGCCTACCGTGAGTACGTACTGTTTTGGGCAGGCGTCGCCGCCAGCGTGGACGCTCAGGTGTTCGTGATGGGCAGTGAACTGGACCAGGCCGCGACGCTGCGCCCTGCCTTTTGGCGCCGCCTCGCCAGCGACGTGCGCGCGGTCTACGACGGGACGATCACCTACGCCGCCAACTGGGACCGGCTCGCCGAGATCGGTTTCTGGGAGTCGGTCGACGCTATCGGCGTGCAGGCCTACTTTCCCTTGTCGGCCAAGCCTGCTCCTAGCACTGACGACCTGCGAGCGGGATGGGAGCCGCATCTGGACGTGCTGCGCGGCGTCTCCCGCCTCACCGGCCGCCCCGTTCTGTTCACCGAAATCGGCTACCGCAGCGCGACGACGGCGGCGGCGCAGCCCTGGCTGTGGCCCGAGAACGACACGTCGCCCGCCGACGACGCGCTGCAGGCCCGGCTCTACGACGCGTTCTTCGCCGAGGCATGGCCCCAACCGTGGATGATGGGCGCGTTCATCTGGAAAGTCCACGTCGACGATGAGCCCCGGCCGACCGGCTTCACTCCACTGGGCAAAGCTGCCGAAGCTGTCCTGCGCCGAGGCTACACCGCCCGCTGACCCTTTTCCCCCTCGCCGATGTCCGACCGACGCCGCTTTCTCCGCCATTTGGGTGCCGCCGGGGTGGCCTCCACGCTCGCCCCACTGACGCTCTCTGCGGCGAGCCCGCCTCCACCCCGCACGCCCGCACTCGTCCGGCCGCCCGCACTGCGACAGGGTGGCACGATCGGGCTGGCGAGTCCGGCTGGGGCCTCGTATACGGATAAAGGATTGCGCGAGGTCGAAGCGCTGCTCGCCGAGCGCGGATATCGCACCAAGCGCGCGCCTAACCTGCTGGCCACCTATGGCTACCTAGGCGGGACCGATGCCGAGCGCGCGTCCGACCTGCACACCCTGTTCGCCGACGACGAGGTCGATGCCATCCTCCCGCTGCGCGGCGGCTGGGGCTGCGCGCGCCTGCTCGGGCTGCTCGACTACGAACTGATCCGGGCCCATCCCAAAGTCGTCTGCGGCTACTCGGACATCACGAGCCTGCTGTCGGGACTGTACGCTCAAACCGGGTTAGTTGGCTTTCACGGCCCCGTCGCCACGTCGACGTGGAATCCGATCACGCTGCGCTACTGGCTGCCCGCCGTCGCCGGAGGCACGTTCGAGGCGGTCGAACCGAGCGAGGATCTGACAACGATCACGCCGGGTGTCGCCGAAGGGCCGCTATTCGGCGGCAACCTGACGGTCCTCTCGGCGCTGGTCGGCACGCCCTACTTCCCCGACACGACGGGCCACGTGCTGTTTCTCGAAGACGTAGGCGAGGAGCCCTACCGCATCGACCGGATGCTGACGCACCTGGCGCTGGCGGGCGCACTGGGCAGCGCGGCCGCCGTCTACTTCGGCGATTGCCGCAACTGCGAGGCAACCCAGGGTTTTGTGTCGCTCTCGCTCGACCGCGTGTTGCGCGACCACCTCGCCCCGCTGGGCGTGCCCGTCTGGAAAGGCCGCATGGTCGGCCACGTCGCCGACAAGCTGACGCTGCCCATCGGAGTCCACGCCCGCGTCGACGCGTCGGCCGGTACGATCCAGACGCTCGAGTCGGCGACAGCGTAGCGCGGTCGTGAGTCAGCCACAGTCTGGGTGAAGAACGGCGGCGCTCCGAACAACGCCGTGCGCGCTGGGCTTCAAGGCGCTCTCCCAACCGACTTTTTCGCTATGGCTCACGTCCCCGACACCGCTCGCTTCGGCACCCTCGCCGTCCACGCCGGGCAGACGCCCGACCCGTCGACAGGCGCGATCATGACGCCGATCTACCAGACCTCGACGTTCGTGCAGGCCGGGCCGGGTGATCATCAGGGGCACGAGTACGCGCGCGTCACCAACCCGACGCGGTCAGCGCTCGAAGGCAACCTGGCAGCGCTGGAAGGTGCCACGGACAGCATCGTGTTCTCGTCGGGCGTAGCGGCGATGGACTCGATCCTGCGCCGGCTGCGCTCGGGCGACCACGTGATCTCGACCAATGATCTCTACGGCGGCACCTATCGCCTGATGCGGACGCAGTTCGAGCACCTGGGCATCGGGTTCTCGTTCGTCGACATGACCGACCTCGACGCCGTCCAAGCCGCCGTTCGCGACGAGACGACGATGATCTGGGCCGAGACGCCGACCAACCCGCTGATGAAAGTCGCCGACATTGCCGGGCTAGCCGCCATTGCACGCGATGCGGGCGCCGACCTGGTCGTCGACAACACGTTCGCGACGCCCTACCTCCAGAAGCCGCTCGCCCTGGGCGCCGATCTGGTCATTCACAGCGCGACCAAGTACCTCGGCGGCCACTCGGACGTGATCCTGGGAGCCGTCTGCACGAGCGACGAGAAGTGGATCGAGCACCTGCGCTTCCAGGTCAAATGCGTCGGCGCCGTGCCGGGGCCGATGGATTGTTTCTTGGTCCTGAGGGGCACCAAGACGCTCCACCTGCGCGTCGAGCGGAGCCAGCAGAACGCCCACGCCGTCGCTGCGATGCTGGTCGATCACCGCGCCGTCGCCCAAGTCCACTATCCCGGCCTCGCCTCGCATCCGCAGCACGCACTTGCGTCTCGTCAGATGAGCGGGATGGGCGGCATGCTGTCATTCACGCTCGCTGACGACACCGAGGCGGCAGCGACGCGCGTCTTGCAGTCGACGCAGATTTTCCAGCTGGCCGAATCGCTGGGCGGCGTCGAAAGTCTGATCGAGCATCCGGCGACGATGACGCACGGCTCGATTCCTGCCGAGGAGCGCCGCAAAGCAGGATTCGTCGACAGCCTGATCCGCCTGAGCGTCGGTGTCGAGGACGAAGCGGACTTGATCGCCGACCTGGCGCGCGCGCTGGGCTGACCGATTGGCTCACGCATCTCTTCGCCAGCCGACGCCACCGAGATCCGAGCAGGATGGGGACGACGGTGGCTGAAACCCCAAGCCCCAATCCGCACGCGCAGATCGAGGCTTGGGGTTGGCAAAGGCGGCTACTGGACGCGGCGCAACTTGACCTGGCGGCGCAGTTCGACGGATTCGCCGCCGGGGAGCGTCACGGTCTCGACGCGCTCCTGGGACAGCGACGGAAGAGCGAAGGCTTCCTCGTCCGACGGATTGGCGGCGTTCGAGCGAGCGTCCCACTCTCTTTCGTTCGTCAGATATGGATCGTCGGCCGCGCGGCCGCGCCCGTCGTTCGAGCGCCGATCGTTGGAGCCGTATCCGTACGAGTGATCGTATTCGAAGTAGCGATCGTCGTTACCGTTCGAGCCATAGTAGAATCCCTCGTCGTAGCCATAGTCGTCGTAGCGATCACGCTCGTAGGGAAACGCGCTGACCGAGTAGTCGCCGTAGTCGAGGAGCCACGACGGATCGTCGGGCAGCAGCGAGATGGGAATCAGGCGGCTGTAGCGTCCGCGGCCGAGCAGGCGGCTGCCGCGCGCTTCTCGGACGCTTCCCCGGCGCAGATCGACGCGGCCTACGCGCACGTCGTCGCGGCCGTAGTAGGCATCGTGCCAGGCGCCGCGCCCGCGCGTGACGATCAGTTCGAAGCCGGTCCGCCGCGTGCCGACGAGCATCACGTCGCGGTCGACGCGCACGTCGCCTCTACGCGAAACCGTCGCGCGCATCCGGCTCAGCGAGTGGGGAATGCGGTCGATGCGGCCCAGGTAACGACCGTTCTCGTAGATCTGGAACGACTCGACGTCGAGTTCGACTTCGGACCTATTGCCCCCCGCGCTAACGACGCGCTGGCGATACTCGGCGACCAGTTCGAGCCGCGTTTCGCGCCCTCGCCCGTCGGGCACGAACGCCGTCTGCTCGTAGACGTAGCGCGGACTCCACCCGCTCGAATAGCGACGCTCCCACGGCCACGCCAAGTCGAGGAAAAAGACGGGTTGCGGGCGGTAGTAGTGCGCGTTGGGATAGACGGGCGCGTGCAGCACAGGCCCGCTCGAAACGTGGCCTCGCACGGGCGGCACGTAAACGACGCGCCCCGGACGGTCTCGGTTGACGCTCCCCGTCGAGCCGCGGCCTCCCTGGTATCGAGGCGTCTGTTCGTTGCGGCGCACCCAGTCGCTCTGCGAAACCGGGCCGTCGATCGGTCGGCCTACCGACGTGCCCGTGCGTCCGCTTCCAGTAGTCTGCCGGGCCGGCGAGCGCGCGGTCGTATCGGGATCGCCCGAGCGGCCCCGCGTAGTCCGACCCTTCGACTCGCGCGTGGAGCGCTGCGGCGCGCTGCGTTCGGTGCGCTGCGTGGGGGTACGCTCGGTTCTGGTCGGCGCGTTTCGCGTCGGTGTCGTGCGTTCGGTGCGCTTCGGCGGCGTGCGCTCGGCGCGAGGCGCAGGAGCAGGCTCGGCTTCCTTTTCCGGTTCGGCAGGCTTGGATTCGGTGGGAGCCGGAGCCGGGCGCCCAGTCGTACGTCCGCGCTGAGCGTCAGCGGTGGCGGCGAAGGCGAGTAGCAAGGCCAGCACGAGGGCTAGGCGCAGAGTGAGCCAGTAGTAGCGTGACGGCATGACGGCGCGGAGTTTGGTTGGCGGAAACGATGGCTCGTTCTCCCTGCCACTTCCATTCCGACACGCTTTGCAGCCACCTGTGCCCGTTCGCACTGCGTAAGCGTCCACGCCTCGGGACACGTTGTGCGTCAACGGACAGACACGCTCCATCTGAAACGCGCTGTGCCACCAGCTCGCACGGGCAGCGCCGCATGCCGCACTCGGGCCAAAACCGACGGTCCCGCCGCAAGCAGAAACTCGGCCGAAAAGCGGATCTCGCAAACGCGCCTGCGTGGAATCGTGCAGTCTACGTGCAGAGGTCGAAAGAGGCGAACGCGTAACTTACCGCTCTCATTCTCGTCTCCCGATCCATGCGCTTCTTCTCCACTCTCGTCGCCGCGACGCTCGGCACGCTGATCGCCTTGGGCGTGATCTTCTTCGTCCTTTTCCTGTTCGTGATCGCGATCGCCTCGACGGCAGGCAGCGGCGGCGATGCGGTCCCACGAGTCGCCGCCGGATCGATAGTCGAGTTGGAACTGGGCGGCGGTCTGCCCGAAGTGACGGCCGAGCCCGACGCGTTCGCTGCCGCGCTGGGCGAGGGCAAAGACCTCGATCTGCTGACGGTCCGCCGCGTCCTCAAGATGGCGGCTGCCGACGAACGCGTCGACGTGCTGTGGCTGCGCATCAACCCGATGTCGGCGCCGTGGGCAACGCTCGAAGAAGTGCGCGAGGCTCTCGTGGCCTACAAGGCGACGGGCAAGACGCTCTACGCTACAAGCGAAGGCCCCTACCTCGACGAGTCCGGCTATTTCCTCGCCTCGGTCGCCGACAGCGTCTTCGCGGCTCCGCTGACGTTCTTCGAGTTCAACGGATTTCAGATCACGCCCACATTCTACAAGGGCATGCTCGACCGGCTGGATGTCGAAGTCGACGTCGTCCGCGCGGGCACGTTCAAGGCGGCCGTCGAGCCGTTCACGCGGACCGACCTGTCCGAGCCGAACCGCGAGCAGCTGTCGGCGCTTCTCGGCGCGCAGTATGAGATCTTCTCGCAGGCCATCGCCGATGGGCGCGGCATGACCGTCGGCCAGGTCAAGGCGCTGATGGAGGAGCAAGGCATCATCACCTCGGAAGCGGCTCTCGAAGCCGGGCTGCTCGACGGACTGGTCTTCCACGACCAGATCGAAGCCTTGCTGCGCACGCGCCTGGGACTGGAAGACGACGCCGATTACGACGTGCTCAGCGCGCTCGACTATGCGGCAACCGACTCCGAAGACGCTGGCCTCACGACAGGCGACAGCGACGAGGGCGAAATCGCGGTCGTCTACGCCGTTGGCACGATCATCGACGGCAAGGGCGAACTGGGATCGGGCACGATCGGCGACGAAACGTTTCGCGAAGCCATGACGCGCGCACGCGAGAGCGACCGAGTCAAAGCCGTCGTTCTGCGCATCAACTCACCCGGCGGATCGGCGTCGGCGAGCGAGAAGATGCGGCGACAGGTGATCCTGACGCGTGCCGAGAAGCCCGTCATCGTCTCGATGGGCGATTATGCGGCGTCGGGCGGCTACTGGATTGCAAGCGGCGCCGACACATTGGTCGCCGATCCGCTGACCATTACGGGTTCGATCGGCGTGTTTAGTCTGCAATTCGTCGTCGGCGACGCGCTCACTGAGAACCTGGGCCTGACGTTCGGCCAGGTTCAGACCGGCCCGTTCGCTGACATGATCTCGCTGCTCGAACCGCTGGGCGACGCCGAGCGCGCACGCTTCCAGGCCAGCATCGACAACACGTACCAGGCGTTCTTACAGCGCGTCACCGAGACCACCAACCTGACCACGTCGCAAGTCGACTCGGTCGCTCAGGGCCGCGTCTGGACCGGCACTCAAGCACTCGAACTCGGGCTGATCGACCGCCTGGGAACGCTCGGCGATGCGCTCGACATCGCCGCGCGCCAAGCCGAATTTGCGCCCAGCGACTTGTACCGCGTCCGCCTGCTGCCCCGCCCTCAGACGCTCGCCGACCGCTTGGCCGAGCAGTTCGGCGGCGTGTTCTCGGGCAAGACCTCCAAAGCAGCCGCAGCCTTCCTCCCCGCTCCGGCGCGCGAAGCCATGACCCGGCTCGAATACCTGTTCGAGACCAACGGCCAAGTCAAGGCGCTCATGCCGATGGAGTTCACGATCCGATGAAAAGCGTACTGCTCCTCGTCCTCTTTATGCTCGCTGGCTGCTCTTCCACTAGAGAGAGCGTGCTTACTACCGAGAGAGAGCCTGCTATCGCAACCATCATCGTCAATCCAGACGGAAGTATTGGTCACATGGGGACGATAGATCCTGATTGGGTCCAGCCGCCGCGTTTGTCGCAAGGCCCGCTGGCTGGTGAATACCTGATCGCTGGTCCCCAAGAGGAAGGTGGTGCTACACGCGACAGCACACATCTGTGTACCTCATACTTGAAGGAGAAGCGGCGGCGCACCTCTACCGACTGATGCCAGAAGAAGCAGAACCAGATATATGCGAGACTCGCTATGCGTGGTTCAAAATGGGGCGCACCGTTCACTGCCGCGCAACCGAAGACTTCTCCGAGTACCGGTGCGTCGTGAACGTCAACATTGCTGACGAAACACTGGACGAGAGTTCGATCTGCTGACAATTACCCATGCGCAAAATCTACAGCCATCCTGACCTGGGCATCGTCCATCTGCTCAAGAACGCACTCGAAAATCAGGGCATTCTGGCGACGATCCGAGGCGAACACGGCGTGGCGATGATCGGCGCGGCGACAGGCATCGACGCGTGGAACGAGTTGTGGATCGCCGACGACAGCCGCGTCACCGAGGCCATTCGCATCGTGCAGACGCAGACCGATGACGGCGAGGCTGTGCGCGGGGAGTCGTGGACGTGTCCGAGTTGTGGCGAAGTGTTGGAAGCTCAATTTGCGGCGTGCTGGAACTGCGGCGAGCCCAAACCGCGTCGGTAAACAGACAGGCTTGGCCCCTCCTCCTGACTCTTCCTCTGGTCATCGCAAGCGGAGCGTGGCGATCTCCACGCTTCGCCGAGACGGAAGAGTCGTCCTTCCTGCTATACCAGCACGTCGCCGGTCATCTTCGCGGGGATGGGTAGGCCGAGCAGGTGCAGGATCGTCGGGGCGACATCGCCGAGTTTGCCTGCGCGCGGTGCTTGGGCGACGCCGTCGGCGACGACCAAGTGCGGGACGAGGGCGGTCGTGTGAGCGGTGTGCGGCGAGCCGTCGGGGTTGCGCATCTTGTCGGCGTTGCCATGGTCGGCGAGGATCGTGACACCGTAGCCCTTCTCCAGCGCGGCTTCGACGACGACGCGCGCCGCCTGATCGCACGCTTCGATGGCGGCGACGGCGGCTTCGAAGACGCCGGTGTGACCCACCATGTCCGGGTTGGCGAAGTTGACGACGGCCAGCGCGTAGTCGTTCGCGCGGATGGCAGCAGCGACCTGATCGGCGAGCGGGCCGACGCTCATCTCGGGCTGCAAGTCGTACGTGGCGACCTTGGGCGATGGCACCATGATGCGGTCTTCGCCAGCGAACGGCTCCTCGCGCCCGCCCGAAAAGAAGTACGTCACGTGCGGGTACTTCTCGGTCTCGGCAGCGCGCAGTTGCGCTAACCCGGCTTGGGCGACGACTTCGCCGAGCGTGTCGACCAGGTTGTCTTTGGGAAACGCGACGGGAAGGCCAAACTCGGCGTCGTACGTGGCGAACGTGGCGACGTAGAGGTTCTGGAGCAGTTCGCCCCGCTCGAAGCCGTCGAATTCAGGCGAGATCAGCGCGCGCGTCAGCTCCCTGGCGCGGTCGGTGCGGAAGTTGTACCAGATCACGGCGTCGCCGCTCTGGATCGTACCGTCGACCTGGGCGACTCTACGCGGCGTGATGAACTCGTCGGTCAGGCCGTCGCGGTAGGCTGCGTCGACGGCGTTCTGCGCGGACGGAAACGCGTCGCCTTCGCCATAGACCAGTAGGCGGTACGCACGCTCGACGCGTTCCCAGCGCTCGTCGCGGTCCATCGCGTAGTAGCGGCCCACGATGCCGGCGATCTGCCCAGCCTCGATCGCCTGCATCTGCGCCTGCGCCTCGCGGACGTAGCGGCTTCCGGCCCCGTCGGGTGCGGTGTCGCGCCCGTCGGTGAAGGCGTGCACCATCGTTCGGCCGCCCAGTCCGTTGCGCTCGGCCATGCGGAGGAGCGCGTAGAGGTGGTCCAGGTGGCTGTGCACGCCGCCGTCTGAGAACAGCCCCAACAGGTGCAGCTTTCCGCCCGTCTGCTTGACGTGCCCGGCCGCTTCGACCAAGGCCGAGTTGGTGTAGAACGATTCGTCTTCGATCGACACGTCGATGCGCACGATGTCCTGATGCACGACGCGCCCGGCGCCCAAGTTGGTGTGCCCAACTTCCGAATTGCCCATCTGCCCGACCGGTAGCCCGACCGCGCGCTCGCTGGCCTCTAGCGTGCCGTGCGGGTGATCGGCGAAGAGTGAGTCGAGGTACGGCGTATCGGCCGCGTCGACGGCGCTGACGGCGGAGTCAACGGCGATTCCGTAACCGTCGAGGATGAGCAGGAGATGGGGCATGGATCGTCGTTTGGGGGAAATAGAGGGACGGACCGCACGCGCCGATTGTTCGCGGAGAGACGGGCGAATCGCTGGAAGCGCATCCGGGGGAGCGAAACACAACTCTCCAACCAGCGCTGTCATTGCGAGGCCGAAGGCCGTGGCACTCTCCAAGAGGCGACGGCACGGTTCGGCGACTGCCACGTCGCTTTGCTCCTCGCAGTGACAGAGGGAGGAGTGGGAGGCAGCCTCGGCCTGCTCAAAGTTGTCAATTCTCGAACCTCAGTAGCTTGGCCTGGAGGCGGGAGCGTTAGTAGAGTTGACAACTTTCCATCTCCGCGCGTCACACTCGGAAGTCGCGGACTTTCTTGGTCGTACGGCCGGTTTTGGTGTCGTAAACCGTCATCGAGCCGGTTCGGGGATGGGTGATCTGCTCCACTCCATAGCGGTCGGTGACGAGGGTGGGCTCGTCGAAGTAGCCGCCGGTTGGCGCGAAGTAGCGGCCTCGCTTGCGGTCGAGGTCGACCATCGGCGCGGGCAGCGATTGCAAGCGGGCGAAGTAATCGCAGACCGATGTGACCGGGCAGACTTCGCACTTGGGCGAGCGCGCCAGGCACGTGTAGCGGCCGTGCAAGATGAGCAGGTGGTGCGCCTCGCTCCACTCGTCGCGCGGGATCACGCGGCCCAGCGAGCGCTCGACTTTGAACGGCGTATCGGCCGAGGGTGGCACCAGCCCGATGCGGTTCGAGACGCGAAATACGTGCGTATCGACGGCGACGGCGTCGGCTCCAAACGCGACCGACGTGACGACGAGCGCCGTCTTCCGCCCGACGCCCGGCAGTTTGATCAGTTCGGGGATGGTCTGGGGCACTTGGCCCCCAAAGTCATCGACGAGCATCGACCCCAATCCGGCCAGGTGTTTGGCTTTGTTGTTGGGATACGAGACCGAGCGGATGAACGGAAACACGTCGTCCGGTGTTGCGGCGGCCAGGGCTTGGGGGTCGGGAAACGCTTCGAAAAGAGCGGGCGTGACCTTGTTGACGCGGGCGTCGGTGCACTGCGCCGACAACACGACGGCGACTAGCAGTTCGAACGGGCCCGAGTAGGCGAGTTCGGTCTCAGGTTCGGGCGTGCGCTCGCGCAGAGCATCGAGGGTGAAGCGGGCGCGCTGGGTTCGGGACATCGGGCGGGCGGCGGTTCAGTGCGTGGTTTTGGACACCGAGGAATGGGGCGATGTTCGATGGTCACCAATGCAGCTTCGTGATTAGACCGGGGCGTTCTATCCGGAGTGGAAAGCTGTCAGGTTTTCAAAACCTGACAGCTTTGAGGCGTGCGAGTTGGGGGTGACGCGTCGCGATGCAGCGCGGAAGCTGGCTCACGCCTTCATGCCGTCGAGGAAGTCGTCGGCCTCGCGGATGGCGCGTTCCATCTCGCGGATCAGACTGGCGGTCTCGCCCTGAAGAACGGCGACTTCGCCTTCGAGCGATGCGATGGCGCGCGCGTTGAGGTTGTGCTTGAGAAACAGCGTCTGATCTTCCAGGCGTTCGAGAACTGGGTCCATAGTCGCCTCGGCTCTACGCATCGCAGCGAGCAGTCCGTCGAAGCGGCGCTCCGTCTCGCGCAGTTGCTCCTGACTGCGGCGGCGCAGGTCGGCACTCTCGTAATCGCCCAATTCGTCGTTCCACTCGGCGAACAGGTCAGTAGCGACGCGCTCCACGTCGTCGATGCGTTCAGTCACGTCGCTAGCCCGGGCGGCGCTGCGATCGTAGGCCGACTTCACGTCGTCGTAGGCGTTTTCCAATTCGCCACCATCGAACGCGACGACGCTGCGAAACTGTTCGAGTGCGTTTTCGAACTGCTCCTTGGCCTCTTCCTGACTCTCGCGCGCCTCCTCGACGCGATCCGAGAGCAGGTCGCGCTTGTCCTTGCCCAGTTTCTCCCACGCATTGTAGTACGCCTGCTGGCACGCGGGCAGCGCGAGGGCGAAGAGGAGGACGAGGGCGATTCGGAAAGAGGCAGAGCGCATGACGGGCGGAATGGTGAACGCCAGACACAAACGCTGCGGGTGCGGCTGTGATCGGACCGTGCGCTACCGGTTGGTAACCCTTCGCCCACGCGACCGGCGTATCTAGGCATATTCCGATGCCAACCGCTTTCTCATGCCCGCACCGCTCTCTGACTCATCCGTCGTCCTCATCACCGGCGCGTCGTCGGGCATCGGCAAGTCGATCGCGCTCCAGTTGGCCGAGCGCGGATGCCGGCTGGCGCTAGCGGCGCGCGGGCGAGATGGGTTGACCTCCGTCGCCGAAGCGTGCCAAGCGCAGGGTGCCGAGGTGCTGGTCGTTTCGACCGACGTGTCCGACGAAGAGCAGTGCCGCGCGTTCGTCGCTCAGTCTGCGGAGCGGTTTGGGAAGGTCGATGCGCTCGTCAACAACGCGGGCATCTCGATGTGGGCCAGACTCGACGAACTCGACGACCTAGAGCCGATCCGCCGCATCATGGCCGTCAACTACCTGGGCGCTGTCTACTGCACGCACGCGGCTCTCCCCCATCTCAAAGCGTCGCGCGGGCGCATCGTCAACGTGGCGAGCCTGACCGGAAAGACGGGCGTGCCGACGCGGACGGGTTATGCGGCGAGCAAACACGCGATGGCGGGCTTCTTCGACAGCTTGCGCATCGAACTGCGCGAGACGGGCGTCAGCGTGACGACAGTGTTTCCGGGCTTCGTGTCGACGGGCGTGCGGCGCCACGCCTACGGTCCGGACGGTAAGCCGCTGGGCGACAGTCCAGTCGACGAGGGCAACGCGATGTCGCCCGATACGTGCGCGCGTCTGATTCTGGCAGCGGCCGACAAGCGCAAACGCGAGATCGTGATGACGCCGCGCGGCAAAGTCGGCATGTGGATGAAGCTGATCGCGCCGGGCCTGGTGGACCGTATCGCGGCGCGCGCTATCGAGCGAGGTCGGTGATCAGGCTAGTGACCAGGGATGCCCGTCGCCGTTTCCAGATCGGCGGCTTGCCAGATGCCTTTCTTGGTGTTGGCCGCGCGAACGGCGGCGACTTCGCTGGGCGTGACGGCGCTCGACGCGTTGCCGTAGCTGGTGCGGACGTGCGTCAGCACGGCGGCGATCTGGTCGTCGCTCAGGTGCCCATGCGGCGTCATGATATTGTTGTACTCGACTCCGGCAACGACTATGGGCCCGCGCATGCCGTTGAGCAGCAGGCGGACCAGTCGGCCTTTGTCGCCCGTCGTCCACTGGGTTTCGGCGAGAGGTGGGTAGACGCCTTCGCGGCCCAATCCGTCCGCCTGGTGGCACGTCTGACAGTTGCTCGTGTAGGTGCGAACGCCCAGCGCGGCGAAGCGCTGCTCGGGTGTAGCATCGGCGGGAAGATCGTCGCCCCCACATGCGGCGAGGCCCGTCAGGACGAGAGCGAGCAGAGAGAAGGCGAGGAAGAGGCGGAGCATAGCGCGAGGAGGTACGGGTACGAATCGGGAGAACCTACGGCGTTACCGGTTTGCGTGCCACGCGACGGGACGGTAAGAGTCCCGCGCGCGAGGCAACCGGCAGAGCGGCAGAGGATTAACTCTTACGCAACAGGCCCAATCGCAGTCACGCGGTGCGGCCGTTTCCACATACCCTTCGCCGACCATGACTACGACCCCCAACTCCGACGCTTCGCTGTCGCGCTCCATGCGCATCGCTGGACTGCTCCTGACGCTTAGCGCCTCGTTCCTTCTTTGGGCCGATGTGTCCGGAACAGGCATGATCGTCGCCTGCCTCGTTATCGGAATCGCCACGCTGGGCGCTAGCCTGGTACCAACGCGCACTCTAGAGCCCAAGCCGGTCCGCGTCCGCACGCGGAGCTGAGCCGACCTCTAACGCAAATCGCCCCGCCCGGCTTTGTTCGGGTGGGGCGATTTGCGTTGATGCAGACGCGGCAGCGAGATAGAGCGGAAAGTGGGTAACAGGATCGGTCTGTGATAACGGCACGGAGCATGCGGCCGGGGACCTGGCGCACCTATCTTCCGACACGTCCCACCCCCCATCGACCTGACCCATCCATGGCTGAGATCCTCTCGTCGACTCGCAAATACGTCGCCATCGCGGGCAATATTGGAGCGGGCAAGAGTACGCTGACCGCCATGCTGAGCAGTACATTCGGCTGGGAGCCGTTCTATGAGCAGGTCGACGAAAATCCGTATCTGGCGGATTTTTATGGTGAGATGGAGCGGTGGTCGTTCAACTTGCAGGTCTACTTCTTGTCGAGTCGCTTTCGCCACCAGCAGGCTATCGAGCGCGCGACGGGATCCGTCGTTCAAGACCGGTCGATCTACGAGGACGCCGAGATTTTTGCGCGCAACCTGCACGAGATGGGTCTGATGGACGAGCGCGACTGGGTCAACTACGGCGATCTGTTCGCCACGATGACATCGTACTTGCGGCCTCCGGATCTGCTGATCTACCTGCGCGCGAGCGTACCGACTCTGGTGCGCCACATCCAGGCGCGCGGCCGCGAGTTCGAGTCGTCGATCAAGCTCGACTATCTCGAACGCCTCAACCAGCACTACGAGCACTGGGTGAGCAGATACGACCTGGGGCCGCGCATGATAATCGACGTAGACGAGACCGATTTCGTCGGCAACGCGTCGCATCGCGCTTCGCTGCTGCAGCAGATCGACAGCCGCCTGTTCGGCCTCTTCCCGGGATGACGGAGCGGCTGTCCTACTGGTGTGCCGTCATGCTGCTGCTTTCGGGACCGCTCGCGCTCTGCGTTCGGGCGCAAACCAGCGGCTGGCACTCGGCACGCACACCGGCTGCGACGATTGCTGATCTCATCGCCGCGCCCGCTGCCACGCGCGATACGACCGGTGGCATCGCGCTCTCTCTGGCCAACAGGCAACCCGGCGTGTGGCGGTTTCGCGCTGGACCGTATGGATGGCCCGAAGCGCTGAGCCTCAATGGAGCGCCGCCGCACGTGACCCGTCTCGACTGGGGCAGCGTCGACCTGCGCGACCTGCTCGGCGGCGACGTTCAGCTCCACGTTTTGCCCGTCGGATGGACTCCGGCTCCGGCTGCGCGGGGCCGCACGATTCACGCTGCTCTCGACTCGTTCGACGCGCCGCAACCGCTCACTCATCTGCGCTACCTGGCGGGCGACGAAGGGCTGCAACGGGTCGAGTTGATCCATGCTCAGGCGCGACAGCGGACGCTGATGGGACGCTCGGGTTTACTGCGCGTGCGAGGAGGATATATGGGTGCTACTGCGAACAACGCGTTCGAGAACAGCGATCTGCGGCGAGGGCGAGCGCTCATGGGCTGGACCGACTTCGCGTCGGGCGATCTCCACGCGAGTCTGCGGGCGCTCCACCTGCGGCACAGCATCGGCGCGCCGGGCGGACTCGTGCCCGTCGACCCGACTAACTACCAGTCGATCTACTTTAGGCAGGACGGAATCCCACTTTCCGGGCCGCGCCTGGCAACGGCCGATCGCCGCAGCATCCGCACGGATCTAACTGCCACTGTCGGTTGGCGCGGCACGACGCTGACGGCCACCCGCTCCTATCTCCGGCGCCAGTTCGACGCGACGGACACGTCGCTCGTGGGCCGAGCCAAGCGTCTCGACATCCGAGCCGAACGCGGGGCATTGTACGCGGCCGTCTCCCGCACGTCGCCCGGCGACGCCAACGCATGGCGCAACGCTCCGGCGCAGCACATCGCCGAGATTGGGGCACGATTCAGCTGGCGCGGATGGGCGCTGCGCGGTGGCGCATGGTTTGCCGATGCCGCAGTTTCGCCCGTCGCCGAGGCCTCGTTCGACTATGGCCCGCTTCGCCTGGAAACCGAGTTGGGAGCGACTGAGACGCCGCTGCTGGCCCGCTCGGGGTGGGCCTCCTTCGTGACACCTGTGGAGAGCGAGGCGACGCGGTGGCTGCGCGCATCGGCATCGGTCCGCAGCGCACGCGGCGATGTAGGCGGATGGGCGAGGGTGTTTGGCTGGGCGACGCCCGCCGGTCACGACTGGCGCGAATCGAGGCGCGATACGCTGCGCTACGCTTCTACCGGCAGCACTTCTCGCGCGGGCGTCTCGCTGGGCGGCGGATGGCGAATGGACGCGCCGCTCGGCCTCTACGCGTGGACAGAAGCGACAGCGTCGCACGCTCTGGGCGACGCCGGTTGGGTGGATGCGCAGCCGCTACTCCGCGCTACGGCGCGCGTCGGCGCGCGCTTGGTCCTCTTTCGCCGTGACCTGCTTCTCGACCTCCACGCCGACCTCAGAGGATGGAGCGCTCACGCAGGCCGCACCCTGCACGCCCCGACTGGACTCTACGCTCTCCCCTACCCAGGCGCACGCCGCATTCCAGCGTCGGGAACAGTCGACGTGTGGCTTCGGGCGCGCGTCCGCACGGCGACGCTATTCTATGGCGCCGAAAATGTGCTCAGCCAGACGCAGGTGATGCTGGGCAACATGGCAGTCCCCGACCAGCCGCTGCACGCCGGACGCGTTCGGTTCGGCGTCTTCTGGCCGATCGACGGCTGAAGTACTATCCGGCTGCCGCTCGCACGAGCGCTACGATAGCGCGCGCTACCTCATCCGGCGATCCCGAAGCGGCGTCGACGCTGGGCACACCCGACGCATCGAGCGTGTCGAACTGGCTCTGGAGCAAGTCGGCAGGAAAAAAGTGATCTGAGCGCTCGGAGAGGCGACTGGCGATCACGTCGGCGTCGGCGGTGAGGTGGACGAAGCGGACGCGGTTCGAGGCCAGCGACAGCACATCCCGGTAGGCAGGCGTCAGCGCTGAGCAGGCGAGCACGCCTCCGCTACCCGAAGCGTGCCACGAGGCGAGCAGATGAGCCAGCCGATCCAGCCACGGCGCGCGGTCGGCATCGGTCAGAGGCGTTCCGTCTGCCATCAGCGCGCGAGCGGCGCCTGAATGATACTCGTCGGCGTCGGCGAAGGGAACGCCGAGAAGCCGGGCCGCGATCTGCCCCACAGTCGTCTTGCCGACGCCCGAAACGCCCGCTACGACGACAATGGGAGGAGCGAGTTGGGTAGCGTGCGGCATGGTATCCTAATTTCCCTTCGGACCGATGCCTCGCTCTCTCCGTTCCCCATCTACCTCGCCATGCGCCTGCTCCTCGCCGCCGTCCTGCTCTTCTCCTCTGCCGCTTGCGGATCCGACACGGCCGACGCTCCCCCGTCCGTGCCCGAGTTTCGAGTTGACGGAGTGCTCGACTTCGTCGCTTCGGATGGCACGCCAGTCAAACGCATCGCCATCGAAATCGCCGACACCGACAGTTCGCGCGAGATGGGCCTCATGAACCGCCCCAGTATGGCTGAGCAGGCCGGAATGCTGTTCATCATGGAACGAGAGGAACCGCAAGGGTTCTGGATGCGCAACACGCTGATGCCGCTCGACCTGTTCTTCGCCGACGACAGTCTGAACATCGTCGCCATTCGCCCGGACAACCGTTCCGTTTCCGACGCAAGGATCGAGAGCGGCGTTCCGGCTCGCTACGTCGTCGAGACGCGCGCAGGGTTTGCGGCGCGGCACGGCATCACAGAGGGCTACCGCATCCGGTGGCGGCGGCAGTAGAGGATCAAAGCGCGCCGGCAAATGCGTCCCATTCGTCGCGCAGCGTCTGTTTGTCGGGTTCGGGCAGAAAACTGGCTTCGAGCGTGTTGCGGTTGAGGCGCCACAGTTCGTCCCACGAAAAGCCCTGCCCGGCGAGCAGCAGATACTCGGCATTCAGATCAGTCGAGAACATGGGCGGATCGTCCGAATTGAGCGTCACATAGATGCCTGCGTCGGCCAACGTCCGAATTGGGTGTGGCTGATCGACCCGGGTGACACCCAGACGGTAGTTGCTCGTCGGCGAGACTTCGAGCGGGATCTGCTCACGCGCGATGCGGCTCATCAACTCGGGATCGTCCACCAACCGGACACCATGCCCGATGCGCTCGGCTCTAAATCGATCTACAGCCTGGGCGATGCGGAATGCGCCGTCCGTTTCTCCGGCGTGAGCGACGACACGTAATCCCTCGGCGCGTGCTTGGGCGAAGATCGGCTCGTACGGCTCGGGGTCGAAGCCCTTTTCGAATCCGCCAACGCCCAATCCTACGAATAGGCCTCCGTGCTCGCGCCCGGCCAGTGCGAACGGAAGCACCTGATCCAGGTAGCCGTCGACGCCTCTGCCGATGTCGGCTATAAAGCGGACGCGCGTATTTGACTCGGCCGCTGCTCGGACCGAGCCGATCTCCAACGCTCGGACGATCTGATCCGCTGACAGCGCACGCCCCAGATGCAGTTGCGGGCTGAAGTAGGCTTCCGAATAGCGGATGTTCTGAGCCGCCTGATGAGCGCCGAAGTCGACGACCATCTGCTCGTAGTCTTCGGCCGTCTGCATCGCCGAGGACGCCAGCAGGTAGACGCGGACGAAATGGCCGAAGTCGCGGAAGGCGTAGAATGCACGCCATTCGTCAAGCGAAGCGGCAGGCAGATCGATGCCGTTGCGCTTAGCCATCTGCCACACCGTTTCAGGCCCCGTTGCCCCTTCCAGATGAACGTGGATTTCAGTCTTGGGCATGGACCGCAGTCGATCGACTAGATCGTCGGAGACCGCGTGAGACTGATAGATCGGATCGGACATAGCAGTCAGGCTGCTTACAGACGTGCACGGCGGGCGCAACACCAGCCGACGATGCTGCCCCAAACGAGAGCATTCGAGACCAGTAGAACAATTGAAGCGAATGGTGGGAAAACCCCGAGCAGCGGACCGTCCGTAAACAGGATTGGAAGGAATCCCCAATTCCAGAGTGCCGGAATCAAGCCGAAGGCAATCGCCTTTCCGACCGTTGGATCAGGCACGAAGACAGCAAACGGAAGCGCCCATAACGCATCGGCGAGAGCGCATAACACTACTCCAACAACGGCGGCGCCGACCCATTCCTCGCTCATAACGTAGAACGCAGTAGAGCCCGTCAGGGCGCCAATGGCGAGAAGTACCATCAGCGCCCCGGTGAAGATCGCCGAACCCAGCAGCCCACCGAAGAATGCGTCCCTGAGTTTCGTTCTCTTAGGCACCAAGGGAGCTATACCGCAGCGCCGAGCATTGCCTGGGCATCGCGGGCTGCCGTGGGGCTTTCGACGCCCAAGTTGCCGTCGAGGGCGATGCGGGCATGGCGGCGGGCTTCCGACGAGTTACCGGCGCCCTGGTAGATCTGCGCGGCTCGCCAGTGTACCATCGCGTCGCCGGTGTTGAGACGCATGGCGCGTTCGATGTACGGTACTCCTTCGGTCGAGCGTCCGTTGTGGTGGAGCGCCCACGCGTACGTCTCGTTGGCGTGCATGTGACCCGGACGGCGTTCGACCTGCCGCTTGGCCATCGTCAGCGCGCGCTCAAGCTCCTGGTTGCGGTCGAGCAGAAAATCTGCCTCCTCCATGTCGACGATCTCACCCATTTCGCGCGCGTCCTCCAGTCCCTCGTGAACGCGGTCCAGCGCGCGCTCCGAAGCGCGCTGATCGCCCTTCATGGCATAAACTTCAGCGAGGATTTCCAGAAAGCCGTCGTTCGGCATCAAGTCATACGCTTCGAGCAAAAGCGACTCGGCTTCGTCCAGATCACCGTTGACGAGCGCTACGTGTCCCAGTCCAGCGACGGCGGGCGCATAGTTGGGCTTCTCTTCCAAAAGACCTTCGTAGAGAAATTTGGCTGTGTCTGGTTTGGCGTCCGAGAGGTAGAGATTGGCCAGGTTATAGACGGCCCATGACCTATCCGACGCGCCGCGCATGCCTGCGTCGACGGCCATTCGCATCGCATTGATGGCCCCCGGTCCGTCGCCATATAGTTCGCGGAGGTAGGAGGCACGCGTGTACGAAACGACACCTGGCTTGGTGGCGAGCATCGCGTCCATCGCTTCGACGGCTTGCTCATACTCGCCTAGTTCGACGAGGGCGTCGACCAAGATGCCCTGCGCGTACGAATCGCGCGGATATTCTGTCAGTAAGCTGCGCGCTTGGTCGCGACTGTCCTCGAACCGGTGCAGCTTGTTGAGAAGCGTGCCATTGAGCAGGCGAAGGTGGTAATCGTTGGGCGTTCGGCTGAGCCCCTCTTCGATGACCTCCTGCGCTTGAGGAACGAACTCGGTTTCGCGGTGGGTATCGGTCGCCTGCTGCAACAGCACTTGAGCGAGCGCTGCATAGCTGGCCGTCTCATTCGGGTTGCGGCGGATGCGTTCGCGGTAGTAGCCGATTGAAGCTTCGGGATTGGCGAACTGGGATGCAGGCAGCACCTGACGAGGTCCCTCGGGGAGCGGTTCGTCTTCGCGCGAAAGTCCGTACCACACCGCGGCGCTCAAAGCTAGAACGACAGCGACGGTGGCTAGAATGGTCTTCATAGTGAGGTAAAGGTTCGAGAGATGGGTCTAGTATAAAACCAATCCGCCGACCGACGCACAGGGCATCGGCCGACGGATGGAGTCGTTCGGCGTTGTAGGATTACCGAACGAGGGTGGCGGTCTGCGTGCGAGCAGCCTTTCCGTCTACAACCAAGCGGAACAGGTAGGTACCGCTTGCAATCCCGTCAGCATCCCAGCGAACCGGGTGCGTACCGCTCTGCATCGGCGCGTCTACCAGCGTGCGCACCAGACGTCCCTGCATGTCGTAGACACTCAGTTCTACGTTGCCGGGACGCGACAGGTGATACTCGATCGTCGTCGAAGGCGTGAACGGGTTGGGATAGTTCTGGTTGAGGATGAACGACTCAGGCGCTCCGATTCCCAGTCCAAGCTGCGGTGCCGACGAAACGTTCGTCGGACGATCGGCCGTCACGTCGCGGACGTAGTCGTAGCCGCGGTGGGGGTTAGCGAGGTAAGGGAACGTGGTGCGCAGCGGGATGTCGTTCTGCGTCGGTCCGGCAACGAACGTCAGCTCGGCGACGAGCTGGGCCGAAGCGAGGTCCGAGTAGTCGGCTGCGACGGCGTCGTCTTCGGGCAGACCGACGGCGGCCAGCACTAGACCACCTACGGCCTGAAGCTCGATCGTCGTCACGTCATCCTCAAGGCGGCGACCATTGGGGAAGCCGTCCATGTGAGGAATGGCCTGCAGGGTCGAGTTCGCGAAGTCGGGCACGGTCAGACCGATGGCTGCAGCGCGGATAAGACCTTGGAAGGCGTTGTTGCGAAACTCTTCCGTTCCACGATCGGTGACCGGGACCGCCATGTTCAGGCGCAGCATGTCGCCGCCCCAGAACTGGGGAGCGTCGGCCGTGCCGGTGTTCGTGATGGGCAGGAAGTTGTTGATAAACGGCTTGCCTCGGTTGAAGTCGAGGTCTCCGTCGCCATCAACGTCCGAGACGAGTCCGCCTTTGCCAGCGGCGAGCTGGTAGGGGGCGAGGTTCGGCACGCCGAAGTAGAAGATCGGCAGGATGTCGACGCGGCGCGGCTGGCCAGGGGCGAGCAGAGCGGTCGGGCTTCCACCGGACGTAGGCATCGTCGGCACGGCGAACGCCGTTCCGGTCACATCGAGCGCGCCACTGACGACGAGCGGCAGGACGGCAGCGGCGCCGTCGGCACCGTTGGTGAAGTCAAGGCCCGATCCCGCGTTGGAGGGATCACCGTCGCCGTCCAGGTCGAGGCCTGGGTACGAGTTCTGCTGGATCTTCAGATCGGTGCTGAGTCCGGGTACGGCTGCGCCAAACGCTCCACCGCCCATGTACAGAGCCAGTTCGGGGTTGACGAAGTACTTGGCGAATTCCTGCTCGGCAGCGCTGTACGGCGAGACTGCGTTCCAATAGTCCTTGTCACCGATCGGGATGATCGCTTCGTTGGTCAGCGGCATGCCCAGGCGCGATACCTGGACCCACGGGCCTGAGTAGGAAGGTGCGTCTCCCGTCAGCGAGAGCGTCTTGATCTGCGGACGGCTCGCGCTCGCCCAAACGCCGATCACGAAGTCGCCATCGAGGATGCTTGTAGCCTGATCGACCGTCTTGCCGTCCTTCTGGAGCGACGAGATCGGGATGCTCATCACGATCGAGTGGGTGTTGAAGCCAGCGACTTCGTCACGCGCACAGTTGGCGTTGGCCGGATCGTCGCAAAACTCGTTGCGGAAGCCGCCCAAGTCGAAGATGCCACCCAGGTCGACGAAAAAGGGATCGTCGCGCGGTCCGGCGAATACGGTCTCGCCAGTCGACGCCTGCACGACGCCCTGCGTCGTTAGAGCTTCGTACGTCGTTCCCAGTCCGGCGTCTGCCGTGATGGAACGCGGTCCGACGTTGACCGGCGGGACGAAGCCGTTCGAGACGATCGTCGTGAAGCTCGATCCGCCATCGGTGCTCTTCTCAAGCGTATAGGTGGCTTTGAGGTTCTCCTTACCCAAACGGATCTTGAAGAAGGTCGTCGGGTCTTCGTTCGTCTGGTTGAACGTGAAGCGGTACGTGATGTCGTCGGTAGCCGAGCCCAGTTGGCCCGTCGAGGTCTGGTTCTTGACGTGGATCTCGTAGCGGACGTCTTCGCCGAACTGGTCGTAGTTCGGACCACCCGACGGAAGCTCGAGCGGGATGTAGTTGGCGACGAGGATGACGTTGGCAGGGTTGGCCGGATCGCGGTAGGCGTAAACGTCTGTGTTGTCGGCGAGCGGATCGTTCAGGATCATTGGAGCTTCGCGGTGGCTTGAAGCCGTCACGAAGGTCGCATCGACCAGGAAGAATGCTCCAATCAAGGCAATCGTGCCTAGTCCGAGCGTGTAGCGTAATGTTCGCATGTATGGCGAGGTGGGTGGAGGTGTAATGGATATCGAGAGACGCAGTGCACAAATACGAGTGTCACAGAGGTCACAGAATGCTCACTCGGTGCTCATATTTTGATTTTCCGAAACCGTCATATTTGAACGGTTTTGATTCATGTCACTTTCGCGATCCGCTACTTTTACTCCCTACATGCTACTCAGAGACCACGTCGTCCGTCATAGTCATCGTCTGTTCGTGGGGCGCGCCGAAGAGTGCGCTCTGTTTCGTGATGCGCTCGAACGAGACGTGTGGCCCTGGCACCTACTCCACGTTCATGGGCCGGGCGGCATTGGCAAGACGGCGCTGCTCAACGAGTTTCGGTATTTCGCTCATGATGCGAAAGTCCCTGTTCTCGCGCTTGACGTGCGCGACATGGGAAGCACGCCCGAATCCTTTGCGCACGCTACCCACCCGGCACTGCACCGGGACCAGCCCAGTGAGCGCTTCGTCCTGACGATCGACGGTGTGGAAATCGGCTCCGAGCTCAGCGACTGGCTGCGCCGCTCCCTCCTACCCTCCATCGACGACCGGCTCCTCGTCGTTCTGTCTAGCCGGCGTAGACCCGCCGCGGATTGGATGGATGCCTCGGGCTGGAGCGCCGAGATGCGCATGATTCGGCTCGCCAACCTGTCGCCCGCGGAAAGCCAGGCGTTTCTCAAGGCGCGCGACGTACCCGATCCGTGCGGCGCCGACGCGCTTCGCTTGACGCACGGCCATCCCTTCGCTCTGGCATTGGTAGCCGATCACTGCTGCCGCCATCCCGGCCAGCGGTTTCACTTCGACGCACAGCCCGACATCGTTCGCACATTGCTTCAGCGTTTCATTGAGGAGACGCCCAGCGGTCGGCATCGCAAGGCGTTGGAAGCCGCCGCGCTCACGCGGACGCTCACCCAGCCCCTGCTGGAGCATCTGCTCGGCGAGGAGGACGCGCTCATGCTCTTCGACTGGCTCCGCGCGCGAACGTTTATCGAAAGCGAGGCGACGGGACTGTTCCCGCACGAGTTGGCCCGGGAGGTATTGGCTGCTGATTTGCGCTGGCGCGACCCCGACTTCTATAGCATGCTCCACGCCCGCGCTCGCCGCTACTATGCCGATCGCCTGCTCAAAGCGCCCAGCGAGGAGGCACGCCACCGCACGCTCGCCGACTTCGCCTTTCTCTATAGAGACAATGCCCTCGTGCGCCCCATGCTCGATTTGCTGATGGATCAGTGGAGCGCGTCGGCGGCCTACACGGCAGACACGTTTCTGCCCAGCGACGCACCGGCTCTGCTGGACATGGTGCGTCGCCACCGAGGGAGCGAGTCCGAGCGCATCGCGCGCTACTGGTTCGACCGGCATCCCCAAGGTGTCGAGGTATACCGATCGGAGGATGGCACGCCCGCAGGCTTCCTGCTGACGCTCGACCTCCACGAAGCGACCGAGGACGACCGCGCCGCAGATCCGGCGTGCGCTTCGGCTCTTCGGTATCTGTCCGACTACTCATCGCTCAGGCGAGGTGAGAGCGCGCCGATGTTTCGGTTCTGGATGGACGGCGAGTCGTACCAGAACGTATCGGCCGTACAAAGCCTCGTCTTCGCGACCACGGTGCGCCGCTACCTGACCACTCCGCGTCTAGCCGTCACACTCCTAGCCTGCGCCGACGCGACGTTTTGGACGCCCGTCTTCTCCTTCGCCGACCTTCGCCGCTTGCAGCACGCCGAAACGGAAATCGATGGGCAGGTTGATGCCGTTTTCGGACACGACTGGCGCGCGACGCCTCCGGCGGCATGGCTGGAAGCCTTGGTCGACCGCATGCCGCAAGCCGGGGTGAGCGCCCCGCCCGAACCAGTCGCCCCGACGGTCGTGCTGAACGAATCAGACTTTGCCGACGCTATACGCGAGGTGCTCTACCAGTACGCGCGTCCCCACAAACTGCGCAGCAATCCGCTGTTGCACTCGCGCCTAGTCAACACGGTCGTTCCAACCGGGGCCGACGAAGATCTCCGCATCGAGTCGCTGTGCGCACTCGTCTTGGATGCCGCACGCGTGCTGAGCGAATCGCCACGAGAGGCGCCCTACTTCAACGCGATCCAGGCAGCGTGCCTCAAACCGGCTCCCACGCACGCACTCGCTGCCGAGCGCATCGGCGTGGCCTTCAGCACGTTCAGACGCCACCTGGGGCGCGGCATCGCCCATGTGGCACGCGAGCTGTGGCTGCGCGAAACCGAAGCCTGATCCGGTGCGCGGCGCGTCGCCTCGAACCGCTCTGATCGCCGGAGCAACTGGACTCGTCGGCGGGCACCTGGCACGCCTGCTAATCGCCGATCCAGCCTACGCGCACGTGGTCACGCTGGGCCGCCGCAATCTGCCAGCGGACGATCCCAGGCACACTCACCACATCGTCGACTTCGACGATTTGGAAGCTTCGCGCGATCTGCTTGCCTGCGACGACGCGTTCTGCGCGCTGGGCACGACGATCAAGTCCGCAGGTTCGAAAGAGGCATTCAGGCGCGTCGACCTGGAATACGTTCGCTCGTTCGCGAGGCAGGCGCGCTTGGCAGGAGCGCAGCGCTTCGCACTGGTGTCGAGCCATGGCGCTGACCCCAACTCGTTCGCGTTCTATACGCGCGTCAAAGGCGAAGCCGAGCGCGCCGTCGCTGACGAGCCGTTTCGTGCGGTCTGTATCGCGCGACCGTCGCTGCTTCTAGGCGATCGCGACGAAGACCGAATGGGCGAGCGGCTGGCCCAGCGGATACTCGGCGCGCTCTCGCCCGTCCTGCGCGGGCCGCTCGCCAACCTGCGCCCGATCCACGCCGGCGCTGCCGCCCGCGCGCTGGTCGCCACCGTGCAGAACGGACCGGACGGCGTGCGCGTCTACGAACCTCGCCATCTGCACCGCCTGAGCGACGACTCGCTCTCCGCCGACGCGCTGCTGGGCCGCGACTACTTCTCACGCTAGACTCCCTCTGCATGCGCTCCGCTTTCACCGATTTCGTCCCGATGTTCGTCGTCACGGCGGCGCTCTGCTATTTCCTGTTGGATTTCCCGCTCTATCTCTCCCTGAGTGGCGCGGTTGCGGGAAGCATCGCAGTCGCGCTGGCACTTCCGATGATCCGCCGACGCCTGGGACCGCCGACCGAGCGCGACCGGTGACCGATTCGCTCGCCGTCGTCAAGTTGTTCTACGAGGAGCCGTTCTCGATGGAATTCGTCGTGCCCGATCTGGACCCGGACGCCCGCCCACGCGCCAACCCTGACTCGTTCTCGCTGAGCGGACTTGAGGCGCTGCTCGGTCCTCCGCGTGCCTTTCGCGCCTATCTCGCTGGGACGCAGATGCGCGACGGGCAGAGCACCAGAGTCGGCCTGACTTCGCTGGACGACGTATCGGTGTGGGCCGACGCGCTCGCTCGCTCGCTCGGGTCGACGGGATGGCACGGACTGATCGACGGCAAAACGAGTGAACTGTCGCCGACCGACTTCACGCGGCGCCTGGCGGCTGCCGATGCCGACGGATTCGCGCAGCACACTCCACCACCTGTGCGCGCTTTGCTCGGAGCCGCTACGCATCCCGACCGCCGCCGCGCTCTACCTGCGATCCTGGCGCTGCTCGACGCGGGCGCGACGCTCGTCCTACCCGAGCCTTCGCACGACGGACGTGACCTGACGATCTTCTCGTCCTCGCCGATCCGAGCGCGCATCGAGGCGTCTTGGCGCAGCGATCCGCGCCCGAACGTTCGGCGATTCAGCGCGGCGTATCAAAAGATGCGGTCCGAGCACAAGTTCTACTTCGAGGCGTGGGCGCTGGACGAACTGCATTCCTCGGTAACCGAAATTACCTGACGCTATGCCGCTACTCAGCACGCAATCCGTTGACGATCTGGCGTGGATGCAGCGCGCTCGGGCGCTAGCGCTGCGCGGCGCCGGTCACGTCAGCCCCAATCCCCTGGTAGGCTGCGTCGTCGTTTCCCCGTCGGGCACTATGCTCGGTGAGGGCTGGCACGAACGCTACGGCGAGCCGCACGCCGAGCCCAACGCTATCGCGGACGCCCGCAGACGCGGCGCAACCAGCGACGACCTGCACGCGTCGACGGTCTACGTCACGCTCGAACCGTGCGCGCACCAAGGCAAGACGCCACCGTGCGCAGACCTGCTGATTCGGACCGGAGTCCGGCGCGTCGTAATCGGCACGCGCGATCCGTTTGCAGCCGTCGATGGCAAAGGAATCGAGAGGCTGCGCGCCGCGGGCATCGACGTGACGGTGGGCATTGACGCGGTCAACTGCTGGCGGATGAACGAGGCGTTCGCGCATCACATCCGCACCGGACGGCCACTCGTGACTCTGAAAATCGCCCAGACGCTCGACGGCTTCTCGGCTACCCGGAGCGGCGACAGCAAATGGGTCACGTCTGAGGAATCGCGCCGCCACGTTCACCGCCTGCGTGCCACGACCGACGCCGTACTGGTGGGCAGCGGCACGGCGAGGGCGGACGATCCGCGCCTGACCGTCCGCCTGACGACTGGCCCGCAGCCGCTGCGCATCGTCCTCGACCGCGCAGGCGAGTTGCCGCCTGACCTCCACCTGTTTTCGGACGAATACGCTGCCTCGACGGTCGCCGTCGTCGCTCCGAACGCGGACCCGGCCTACGCCAGCGCGCTCCAATCGGCGGGCGGCCGCCTGCTCCCCATCCTCGCCGATGGCGCCCACCTGGACCTGCGCGCGCTTCTCGGCGCGTTGGGACGCGGAGATATCGGCACGCCGATCCAATCGCTGCTCGTCGAAGCCGGACCGCGCCTCGCCTCGGCCATGCTGGACCTGAATCTCGCGGATCGTCTGCTCGCCTTCGTCGCCCCGGTATGGCTCGGCGATGGCCAGCGCTCCTTCTCGGGTGACGCTCCAGACCGCATGGCCGAGGCCACTCGCTGGCCCGAAACCGAGTGGAGCATCATCGGCGGTGACGCGCTGCTGACCGCCTACCGCCATGCGGCGCCCGAATGGATCACGAGCGGCTGACGAATCCGGCGCGCAGGTCCCCGTTAGCCCTCCAACTAGCGCTCCGCTCGTCGTGCCCGAGACGCTCACCTCCCTCGAAACGGAATCATGGTTTCCATCGCGGACCTGTTCGAGTAGACCGTGCCAGGTTAGAGGCGAAGCGGTATTTTGAGACTCGTCTTCTACCCGACTGATGCTCCGACCCGTCCGCCTCGCACTGATCGCGATCGTTCTCTTTCCGCTCGCCGCGCGCGCCCAAACTGCTGGGCCGCTCACCGTCCCGCAGATCATGGCGTGGGGCGACACCCTCTCGGACGGCCTGCCTCGGCTGATGGGCTGGGACGAGACCGGCGCGGCGCTCTATTTCCGCTGGAATCCCCTGCTAGCGTCCGACTCGGACTCGCTCTACTTCGTCCCGCGTGGATCCAAGACGGCGCGGAAGGCACCTCGCGCGCTCCAGGTCGACTCACCCGAGATGTTCAGCGGGTGGGCGATTGGCGAAGGCGTCTACTCGGCGGATCGGCGGCGCAAAGTCTATGGAAGCCGGGGCGATGTCTACGTGATGGACCGGCAGACGGGGCGTGCGACCGCACTCACTCAGACGCGCGACTGGGAGTACGGCGCGCGCTTTTTGGACGGAGACACCGCTGTCGTCTACCAGCGCGGCGACGCACTCTACCGCCACAGCCTCGCCACGGGCGCAATCACCCAGTTGACCGACATCCGCAGCGGGCGCGAGCCGTCTGAGAAGTCGCCAGACGCACAGCAGGCGTTTCTCGACCGGCAGCAGCGCGAACTGTTCGGCTACATCAGCGACCGGGCCGAGCGCCGCGAGCGCACCGAGCAGGCCAGAGACGCCGCCGACGAAGTCCGTGGAGGCCCGCCGACGTTCTACGCCAAAGGCGACGACGTAGGACAGCTTCAGATCGACCCGACCGGGCGCTACGTCACCTTCACGACGACGCCCAGCGTGAGCAACGAGCGGACCGACGTGCCGTTCTGGGTGACCGAGAGCGGCTACGTGGAGACACGCGCGATCCGCCCCAAAGTCGGCCAGAAGCAGGCCGTATCGACGTTCTACGTTCAAGACTTGGAGCGTGACACGACGTACGCCGTCGACCTGAGTAGTCTGCCTCGCCTCTACGACGCGCCCGCCTACCGTGCAGACGATGCGAAGCCCATGGAGACCGCTGCAGACTCGGCCAAAGCCCGCCGCGCCGTCGACGTGTCCGGGCCCATGTGGAGCAGCGACGGCCGCTACGCACTCCTCGTCGTACGCTCGCAGGACAACAAGACGCGTTGGATCACGCGGCTGGACGCGCCATCCGGGACGGTGACCCCGCTCGACGTGCAGCAGGACGATGCGTGGATCGGCGGGCCGGGCGTCTCGTCGTGGGGCGGCAGCGGGACGCTACTTTGGTATCCCGACGGTCGCCACTTCGTGATGCAGAGCGAGGCGACCGGGTACAGCCACCTCTACCGCGTCGACGCTCAGACCGGGGCACAGTCGCAACTCACCAGCGGCGCGTTCGAGGCCAGCGATCCCGCGTTCAGCGCGGACGGCCGCACGCTCCTATTCACGTCGACCGAGTATAGCGCGCACGAGCGGCACCGCTACTCAATGCCGTCGACCGGCGGCACGCGCACGCGACTGACGACGCGCGTCGGCCATCACGATTTGGTGCCGGATCCGCGCGGCGAGATCGTCGCTCAGACGTTCAGCACGGCCAACGTGCCGCCCGAAGTCTACATCGGCGACGTGCGCGTCACGCGCAGTACGACGCCCGACTGGGAGCGCTACGAGTGGCGCGAGGCCGAGATCATCAACGTGCCCGCATCGGACGGAGCCAGCATTCCGGCGCGCATCTATCGCCCCGATCCGGCCGATGCCAACGGAGCCGCCGTCCTATTCGTCCACGGCGCGGGCTACCTCCACAACGTCCATCGCGGCTGGAGCACTTACTATCGCGAGTACATGTTTCACCACCTGCTGGCCGAGCAGGGCTACACAGTTCTCGACCTCGACTACCGCGCCTCGGCGGGCTACGGGCGCGACTGGCGCACCGACATCTATAGGCACATGGGCGGACGCGACCTGCAAGACTACGTCGACGCGAGCCGGTACGTGGGCAGCGAACTGGACATTGAAGGCGAACGCGTGTTCATCTACGGCGGATCGTACGGCGGTTTCATCACGCTGATGGCGCTGTTCACCGAGCCTGAGCACTTCGGCGGCGGTGCGGCCCTGCGCAGCGTGACGGACTGGGCGCACTACAATCACGGCTACACCTCGAACATCCTCAACACGCCCGCTCAGGACAGTCTGGCCTACGCGCTGTCGTCGCCGATCAACTTCGCCGAAGGTTACCAGGGCGATCCGCTCTTGATCGCGCACGGCATGGTCGACGTCAACGTGCAGTTTCAGGACGTGGCGCGGCTGGCGCAGCGGCTGATCGAACTGGGCAAGGAAGGTTGGGAGATGGCCGTCTATCCGGTCGAAGATCACGGTTTCTCCGAGCCGTCGTCGTGGACCGACGAGTACCGGCGCATCTTGGACTACGCCGACCGCAGCGTAGGCCCGCGTAGCCCGCACGCCGAGCGGTAGACGAAGGGCACGGTTCTGTCCGTTGACGGAGGCGAGCGCGTGCCGTAGCTTGCCGGTCTCGACTGCCCAACCGAACGCCGCCTATACGCCGCAACGCTACCGTTTTCTGATCCTACTCAGCGTTCCGACGTGCTTTCTACCCCCTCCCGCCTCGTTAGAGCCGGACTTCTGATCGTTCTGGCTTGCGGCCTTCTGGCGCATTCGGCGTCCGCTCAAAGCACCGAGGATGCTCTGGCGACGCTGCTTTCGGCGCGCTCGTCGGCCCAGGGCGGCGTCCCGTCGGAGTTCGCCCAAGAAGGATCCGTCGACGCGGACCGCTATCTCGTTGGTCCTGGCGACGTATTCTCGCTGTCGATCGGCGGCGCAGCACCGACTCAGGTGCAGGTACCCGTCACATCGGACGGAATGCTGATGCTGCCCGATGTGGGTGGATTGGAAGTCGACGGCTTGACGCTGCGCGTGGCACGCGACCGCATCCTGCGTTCGATCCAGCCGCTCTACCGCAACGTGCCCGTCGCTGTTGCTCTGGCCCAGCCGCGCCGGTTCGTGATCCACGTCGGTGGCGCTGTCGACGATCCGGGGCGCAAGACCGTCGGCCCCCTTTCGCGGTTGAGCGACGCCGTCGCCGCGCTGCGTCCAACGCGCACTAACACGACGACGACACTCGCCGACGGGACGACGGTGAACGAGCAGAGCGAGACGCCCTCGGCGACCATCGCCCCCGGCTTCGCCCGCCACCTGCGCGCCGTCGAGATCCGACGCGATGGCGAGCCGTCGCAGACGTTCGACCTGATGCGCTACCGCCGCACCGGAGATCCCGACCTGAACCCCTACCTCCGCGACGGCGATCGCGTCTACGTGCCGGCCTACCACACCACGCGCGACGTAGTGTTCGTGAGCGGCGCCGTCCCGTTCCCCGGCGCCTACCCCATCCGGGCCGACGATACTGCCGCCGACCTGGTCGCCGTGGCGGGCGGATCGACCGAAGGCAACCGCATCAGGATCGCCGGGCAGCCCGCTGGTACTTCGTCGGAAGCGGCACGCGTCGAAGCAGGCGCTACGATTTTCGTCGAGGCGGATCGCCAACTCGGCATCGTCGTCGTCGATGGCGAAGTGGCCTACCCCGGCAGCTACCGCATCGTCCCCGGCGTGACGACGGCGCGCGCGCTCCTCGAACAGGTGGGCGGTCTCCTCCCAACGGCCTTGGGACGCGGATCGTACATCCAGCGCAACGGAGCGCAGGGCACCAACCGCTACGACACGCCGACCCAGCGCGCCGTCGCCGCGCCGGGCGACCTTCCGTTCGTGACCCGCGCCTCGCTCGCCGACCAAATCGCTACGCCCAGCCTGGGCGTTCCCGCCGTGACGTGGCTAGGCGGGGCGGGCGACGACATCCCGCTCTTCGACGGCGACCGCCTGTTCGTCCCGCGCGACGAGGGCACCGTTTTGGTCACCGGCGGCGTCGCCCGGCCCGGCTATCTCCCCGTTCAAGCGGGCGCCGGAGCAAGCAGCTACCTCGCGTCGGCAGGCGGACTGCGCCGCAACGTCCGCGACGTGTACGTGCTCCGCGCAGGCACCCAGGAACTCGTCGACGCAGCCGACGCAGGCGCCCTACAGTCCGGCGACCTGATCCTCGTCACCACCGATGACCCCGCCACCCAGCCCGACCTGTACGGCCTCTCGCTCCAGCAGCGCACGCTCGAACTCCAGGTCGAACGCGACCGCCGGGAATCTCGCTTTCGCACCATCTCGACGACGACCGCCATCGTCGGCACCGTGGCGTCGCTGGTAACGACGTACCTACTCATCACGCGCGACAGCAACTGAGATGAAGCCTTTCTCACCTGGTTCTACGGAAGACATCACCGCCCCCCCGACCCGTCCGCCAGACATTGCTGATCTCGGCTGGGTTGCCATGCGCAGTCTATGGAGTAACCGGGGCTTGCTCCTGGCATGCACAACGATTTTAGGTGCCGTCTCGCTGCTCGTCGCATTGCTGCTGACCCCGATGTTTCGTGCCGAGGCACGAGTACTGCTGCCTGATGGTTCAGGAAATCCCATTACGGCTCTTCTCGGTCGCTCGTCGAGTGCAGCAGCTGCTTTGCTAGGCGGCGCAGAGGGCGACTATACCCGTTACCTTGCGATCTTGACGAGCGATCGTGTCATCGACCGCACGATTGAGCAGTTCGATCTCACTCGTGCGTACGAACTCGAAGACAACCGTTACCCCCGCGAGGCTACCCGCAACGAGCTACGGGGACGCACCGAGCTTACCGTCGATGCCGAGTACGAATTTCTATCGATAGCCTACCTGGACGAGAGTCCAGAGCGAGCTTCGGACGTGACCAACTTTATGGTTGCCGAACTGAACCGTCTGCATAACGAACTAGCAGCACAGGGCGCCTCGCTATTTCGACAATACGTCGAACATCGCCACTCCGAAGTGCTTGCCGACTTGGACTCACTTCGATCTGAGATGCAGTTGTTTCAAGAGCGCTACGGCGTACTTGAGATATCGGCTAGCGCGTCGGCTTTCTTGGATGCCCTCAGTACACAGCGAGCGGCTCAGGCCGAACTCGAAGTGCAGAGGGCGGCGCTTCGCGAGCGGTACGCTGACAGTAATCAGGAACAGGTGCGCATCGTTGATGCTTCGCTGGCCGAAGCGAAACGGCAAGTCCGTATTCTAACTGAAGGACGTGATCCGATTCTGCCGGTTGCGCTGAGTGAGTTGCCAGAAGCCGCTAGCACCTACGGCCGACTGCTTCAAGAGCTAACGATTCAAGGCGTCATCCTTGAAACGATTCAGCCGCTCTACGAACAAGCGCGATTCGAGGAAGAGCGTAGCCGAAGCGCAGTTCAGGTACTCGACCAAGCATCGCCTCCGGCTCGCAAAGCAGAACCCAAACGCGCGCTTTTCGCACTTTCCGGTGCTTTTTCTGGCCTTCTTATCGGAATTCTGGTTGTGATCGCTTCGGCATGGTATAGGGCAAACCGCGTCAGGCTTACCTCCACGTTCTCGAGGTGATGTGGACGCACTGAGTCTGCTTTCTCCTTTCGAGCGCTGGATGGCGCTCGCTCTGACCGTGCTGCTTTCGGCATTAGTCGTGCTGCTCCTCGCTGTGGACGCAGGCTTTCTAGTCCCGATTGCGCTCTTTGGTGTTCTCATCTTTTTAGGGATCGTAGTATGGGCGCACACTCGTGAACGGATATTCGTCGTTTCGATGCTCGTTTTCGTCTTGCAGGCCCACTTTACACCAGCAATCACGCCCGCCGAGTTGGTTTTCGCGCTGGTCATTGCTGCGCATTATGCCTTCTACGCTTTGCGGGCTGCGTATACACCTCGTATCGAAGGCTCTCCGGACGGCTTCGATGTCGCTATAGCCGGACTACTGATCGGTGTAGCTGCCGCGGCAGCTTATGGGCTGGTGCGTGGCAACGAACCATTCGACGTTCTACGCGACGTAATGATGTTTTCCATGCTCATTATGTTCTATCCCGCTCGCGCACTAGCATCTATGGGACGCAGAGGCCAACTGATCATATTGGGTACTGTGCTCTTCGTTGGTCTGTTCGCATTCACTAGAAACCTTATTTTTCTATACTCCAAAATTGTATCTGCAGAACACGCTTGGGAAATTGCGAGGAGCAGAGTCGCTGTAAATGAGATCTTGTTGTTCTTGGGGGCTATAGCTAGTTTGTGCTTTGTCTCAATCACACAATCAAATAGAGGTAAGACCGCCTCTTTTATAGCGTTCACACTCTGCTCTATCGGAGTGATCTTGACTCAGTATAGGATGTATTACGTCGCACTCGGCGTAGCGGCTGTCCTGACGGTAGCGCTGAGCCCGAGAGGGAGTCGCAAGTCCCTTGCTCTTCTGCTCATAGGTGGAGTAGTCGGCTTAATTGCTGCAGTTCTGGCTGTCGTAGGTCCAGTCGTTACTACTCTGCTAATCGGTCTACTTGATCGCTTCGTGACCCTATCAGCTGGGAGCGTCGTGCAAGACGTTTCTCTGCTGACTCGTATGTACGAAGCTGACGCAGCACTCTCGTTGATTTACCGACAGCCAATTGTAGGGTATGGCTTGGGCAATACGTTCGGTTATTTTGATGTCATTGAACATTATACTTGGGTTAAATCTTTCGCACACAATTCGTATCTCTCTCTCGCACTGAAACTTGGCTCTTTTTGGACCATCGCTTTCGTTTGCGTCTGGGTAACTGCGATCTTTCGTTCCGCCCGTAGCGTCTGGGACAAAAAAATCGACAGCGCGTCTCGAATGGTATCCGTGTTTTGTTTTGTTTGTCTACTAGTCCTGACAGGTTCGAGCCTTACTACCTCTACGTTCACCACTCCCGACACCATCGTGATGTTTGGGCTATTGTTTGGTTTGTCTTTAGGCATTCACGATACACTCGGCCACCATGCGTGACCTGCTGGCTCGGGGTGGAATAACGGCGCTGTTCGAAGGAAAAGTAGTCTCGAATGCGGCCTGGCTGACCGGGGCGAACCTGATCATCAAGCCCCTCTGGTTTCTGTTCCTGACGGGAGTATGTGCGCGTGTGCTCACTGCATCCGAGTATGGAAGCATGCTTTCTTCGCTGGCGACCGGGGCTATTCTTGCTGTGGTCTTCGAGTGGGGAACGAACGACGTGTTTCTTAAACAAGCTTCCATCGACCTGAGCGAGGGTCTCAAGGCGCTCCGACAGATTATCTCGTTTCGGCTAGCGATCCTGACCGCGATCTTGCTGATCTGGGTTACGATTAGGATCTGGCTTCCTCTCCCAGCCGGTATCCTGCTCGGCTTCTGCTACGCTCTGCTGCATCGCACTGTCGAGTTAATCCGAACGACGTTTCGGGCGGTTGATGATCTGCGCCCCGAGGCGCTCACAACGATGGGAGAACGCGTGCTAGTTATTTCAGCGGGCATCGGCGCCCTAGTGTTGGGCGCATCGTTCGTGGGAGTCATATCGGCGATGGTGGCTGCGCTGTTTATCTCCTTCTGGCTCACATTGGCAGTGCTCAGACGACATCCTGCTCTGGCTAAATCGGAGATTTCGCTTTGGCCGAGCGCTACCCACGTCTTTGGTGGGATGCGCCTGTTTGCTGTTGCGCGCTTCTTCGGTGCCGTGCAAGTGCTGAGCGTGACACTGAACCAGATCGGCATCACCGCAATCGAAGCTACGCAAGAAGGCCCGGTCGTGGCCTATTTCGGCATTTCGGCTCGCATAGGGGAAATGCTGCACCTACTTCCGACGCTCGCTGTCGCCATCCTTTGGCCACGGATTGTCGCGGCGTTTGGGAGAGAAGACATAGCAGATTTCCGCCGCTGGACTCTACGGTTAGTCACCAGTACCCTAGGGCTTGCAGTGATCATCGGAATTGGGGTGGCTGTCTGCGCGCCGTGGATTCTGGGCACGCTCACTGGCAAACCCGAATACGCCGCGAACGCGCAGTATCTCGCACTTTATGGTATTTGCTTTCCCGCCATCGCGCTGAAGTATGTCACTCTAGTCGCCGCTATGGCGACTACGAGTGAGCGCACAGTGGTCGGCTGGATGGCGCTATTCGTGGGGATCTATGCCGTCGCCAGCAGCGTCCTGGCTCACCTCGACTTGCTGATTCTGATCTTTCCCTCGTTGGGCGTGACGTGCCTTATGCTTGCTCTGATCAACTTGCACATTATCCGATGTGCTCGCTAAAACTTCTCCTCCGTAGCTTTTGTCTATGTCCAACCGCATCTTGCTCGTCACCGGATCGTCCGGCCTCATCGGATCCGAAGTCGTCGAGCACTTTTTGGTTCAAGGCTGGCTCGTACACGGCATCGACAACAACCAGCGCGCCGTCTTCTTCGGCCCCGAAGGCGATACGCGCTGGAATCAGAAGCGGCTACAGGACACATACGACGCGTTTTCGCATCATGAGGTTGACATACGCGACCGCGATGGCATCCTCGCCCTCCTCGCCGACCTGAAGCCGGACGCCATCGTCCACACGGCCGCTCAACCGTCGCACGACCGCGCCGCCGCGATCCCGTTCGCCGACTTCGACACCAACGCCGTTGGCACACTCAACCTGCTCGAAGCCGTCCGGCGCGCCTGCCCCGAGAGTCCGTTCGTCCACCTGAGCACCAACAAGGTGTACGGCGACGCGCCCAACGAACTCGACTTGGCCGAGCACGAAACGCGGTACGACTACGCCGACCCGGACTACTCGGGCGGCATCGCCGAGACGTTCCGCATCGACCAATCCAAGCATTCGATCTTTGGCGCGAGTAAAGTTGCCGCCGACGTGATGGTGCAGGAGTACGGTCGCTACTTCGGCCTGCCGACATGCGCGCTGCGAGGCGGCTGCCTGACCGGACCGGGGCACAGCGGCGTCGAGTTGCACGGCTTCTTGTCGTACCTGATCAAGTGCAATTTGGAAGGACGCCAGTACAAGATCTTCGGATATAAAGGCAAGCAGGTCCGCGACAACATCCACAGCCACGACGTAGCCGCGTTCATCGAGCGGTTCATCGACGCGCCGCGCGTGGGCGAGGTGTACAACCTGGGAGGCGGAAAGGGCAACTCAGTCTCGATCCTCGAAGCGTTCCAGCGCGCCGAAGCCGTCAGCGGCAAGCCGATGGACTACGTCTACGTCGACGAAAACCGCTCGGGCGACCACATCTGCTACTACTCGGATCTGACCAAGATGAAGGCACACTATCCGGGCTGGGACATCACCAAGGACCTGGACGACATCTTCCGGGAGATCCACGATAGCTGGGTCGACCGAAAGCCGAACGCGTGACCATCGTTTGCTGCGCCGAGCCGCGAAACGTCGCGATGCCCAAGACGACACCGCGCTCATGACCGAACTCCGACATGTCGTCATTCAATGGCCGCGCTTTGGGCCGTATCACCTGGCACGACTCGGCGCGGCGCACCACGCGTTGCACGTACGCGGCATTCGGCTCACCGGGCTGGAGACGGCAGCATCCGACGCGGCCTACGAGTGGGACACGGCGGCGGAGGCTTCCGGTTGGAAGCATCGCTGCGTCTTTCCCGACCGCGACTATCGCTCCATCGCGCCTGCTGAGATGGAAGACCGCGTCACCGACGTGCTGGACGAACTCCAACCCGACGCCGTCGCGATCCACACGTACAGCCTGCCGGACTCGCGGGCCTGCCTGATGTGGTGCAGGCGCAATCGGCGGACGGCCGTGATGATGTCGGACAGCCGCTACGAGGACGCACCGCGCTCCGTCTGGTGGGAACGCGTCAAATCACGCTTGATCGTGCAGCACGACGCGGCCCTCGCCGCGGGCGTCGACTCGGTGCGCTACCTCGAACGGCTCGGCTTGCCCTCGTCGGTCATCGCCCAGGGCTACGACGTCGTCGACAGCGACGCGTTCGCCCAGGCTGCCTCCGCCGTTCGGCAGTCGCCCGAGCGGTGGCGCCACTTGCCCGGTCTCGAAAGCGACACGCCCTACTTCGTCTGCGTCTGCCGGTACCTCGAACTCAAGAACCTGCCCGGCCTGCTGCGCGCTTACGCCGCCTACCGCGCCCGGCACGAAAAGCCGTGGCGACTCGTACTCGTAGGTGATGGACCGGAGCGCGCGACGCTTGAAGCAGAGATCGAATCGCTTGGGCTGGAGGGCGTGACGCTCACGGGTTTCATGCAGATGGACAGTCTGCCCGCTTACTATGCTCTGGCCAGCGCGCTCGTCCATCCGGCGCATAAGGACACGTGGGGACTGGTCGTGAATGAGGCGATGGCGACTGGCCTTCCGGTCGTCGTGTCACGTCAGACGGGGTGCGTAAACGACTTAGTGCGCGAAGGCGAGAATGGCTACACATTCGACTCCGCCGATCTAGACGCGCTCACCCAGCTGCTCGGCCAACTCCACGCGTCCGAACACAAACTCTCAGCGATGGGCGGCGCGAGCGTTTCGGTCATCTCAGACTGGAATCTGGACCGATTCGCCGACGGATTGGTGCAGGCGCTGGAAGCAGGCGCGCCTCGCGCCGACCGACCGCTCAGCCTCGACGTTCGGTTGCTCTACGCTTTGCTCAAACGATTGGCGTCGCCGGACTCGCTCCATCGCGTGCCGTCCTAACTTGCGACGCGGCACTTCTCCACCCATCTCCTTCTCATGCCCCTTCTCGACCGTATCACACGCCTCGCGCGCAGCCTGCGCACGTCTCAGGGCCGAGAAGCCGCGCGCTCGTGGAAGCCGTTTTCGATCACATCGTTCGAGATCACCCAGCGTCTCGTGCAGGCTGGGTACGCCTTCGACGTGGTGATCGACGGAGGCGCCAACGCGGGACAGTTCGCGCGGGCGTGCGCGATGACGTGGCCCGATGCGCGCGTCGTCTCGTTCGAGCCGTTGCCTGCCCTGGCCAACGAGGCGAGCGCCCACCTCGCCGACGTAAACGACCGCGTAACGGTTCACCAGGTGGCGCTGGGGCCTGAGACGGCGACCGTCACGCTGCACCAGACGCCCTACTCGCTCCAGTCGTCCGTGCTCAAGCCGACCGGCCTGGAGTTCGAGACCATCGACGTATCCCAGGTGCGGCTCGACGACGTGCTGGGCGGCACCGATTTGCCTCGTGCCACGCTGCTCAAACTGGATCTGCAAGGGTACGAGTTGGCTGCGTTGAAGGGCGCGACAGAAACGCTCGCCTGCGTCGACGCCGTCCTGCTCGAAGTCGGCTTCGAAACGTCATACGAGGGAGAACCGTCGTTCGAGGCGCTGCGCAGCTTTCTCGCCGAGCACGGATTCGCGTTTGGCCGCCCGTTCGACGTGCTGTGGGAAGGCGGACAGATCACGCAGATGGACGCCCTCTTCACCCGGCTCGACGCCTGACGCGATACGCCTGACTCGATGCGCCTCTTCCTACACGACTTCACCGCCTACGCCTACCCGACCCAGCTGGCGCGCGAACTGGCGCGGCGCGGACACGATGTGACGTTCGCCTACTGCCCCAGCAACCCTTTCAATCCCGGCGGCGTCACTCCGCGCCCCGACGATCCGGCTACGCTCACGCTGTTGCCGATCCCGCTCGACAAACCACTGGAGAAGTTCAACTTCGTGACGCGCTGGCGGCAGGAAAACGCCTTCGGGCGTGACCTCGCCGATGCGCTCGAACGCGTGAAGCCAGACGTGGTGATGTCGTCCAACGCGCCGCTCGACGTGCAGCGCCGGTTGTGGTCGGCTGCCGAGCGCATGGGCATTCCCAAGGTGTTCTGGCTCCAAGACGTGATCGGACTGGCGACGCACCGCATCATGCGCAAGAAACTGCCGGTCGTCGGCGAGTTGATCGGGCGCTATTACCTGTGGCTCGAAGCCACGCTGCTGCGCCGGAGTGAGCGCGTCGTCATGATCACCGAGGACTTCCGCCCCATCCTGCGCACGTGGCGCGTAGACGACGACCGGATGCTGACGGTCGAAAACTGGGCGCCATTGGATGACCTGCCCCTTCTGCCACGCTCCCAGTCCGATTGGGCGCGCGAGGTCGATGCCGCCGGCACGTTCAACTACGTCTATGCCGGAACGATGGGGATCAAGCACAATCCAGCGCTCATTCTAGCCCTGGCCGAGCGCTTGAGAGACCGTCCAGACGTCCGCGTTCTCGTCCTGTCACAGGGCAAAGGCGCCGATTGGCTGCGCCAGAAAAAGGCTGAGCGCGATCTACCTCATCTTCGCCTGCTTCCCTACGTCCCCATCGAACGCATGCCCGAGGTGCTGGCCGCCGCTGACGTTCTCGTGGCCGTCCTCGAACCCGACGCGGGCGTGTTTTCGGTCCCGTCCAAAGTGCTGGCCTACTTGTGCGGAGGAAAACCCGTCGTCCTCGCTGTGCCACCCGAGAATCTGATCGCTCGCATCATCGAGCGCGAAGGCGCCGGACGCGTCGTTGGGCCGTCCGACGTCGAAGGATTCGTCCGCCAGGCTGTCGCTTTCGCTGATGATGCGGAGGCCCGAACTACGGCGGGGCACCATGCTCGCTCCTACGCCGAGCGTACCTTCGACGTAGAGTCCATCACTGATCGCTTCGAGAAGGTGTTCGCTCAAGCCGTTTCACTTTGAGAATGCTATCCATTGGGTGCTGGTGGGTGCACACTACAATCCACTCGAAATAAGCTCAATCAGGCCAGATATCGGCACATCGTCCCTCTTTGAGAAGAATCTGACTAACTGAGACGGTCGCGCACGATATTTGCGCATCCTCACTGCTCCTCTCCATCCTCCCTACCTGTCCCGTTTATGTCGGACTGGTCGCTTTACACTGCCACTCCCGAAGCCCCGCCAGAGAGTTTGGTGGGGTACAACGTGCTCGATGCCGTCGGCGTGCCGATGGGTTCGATCTCGGGATGGGCGTACGGCGGCGCATGGCAACTAGCGGCGCTGCGTGTGGCCGTGAGGGGGTTTCTGAAGCGGCGACAGCATTTCCTGATTCCGCTGGGCTACGTGACGCAGATTGATCCTCGGCACCGTTTCGTGCACCTGCGCGAGATCACGCGCAGGCGGCTGAGCGAGCACGCCATCCAGGCCGACGACGAACTGCCCGACCGGCCCGAACTCGAAGACCTCGTTCGGCAAGCGCCCAACGTGCGGCCCGAGATTCTCTCCATCCTCTCCGATCCGCATCAGGGTCCGGTCTTCTTGCGCCCGGGACGGCTCTCGATAGCACCCGATCAGGGCGACGGCGCTCGCGGGATACAGCCCTCTGTGATGCCGCTCCCTCAGCCGACCTCGCTGGCTCGCGCGTCTGAGCCGATCGGGTGGGCGCCTCTGGCTCCAGAGCCCGAAGTGAGCGCGGCTCCCACCCGCCCGCAGTGGACGCCTCTAGCGAGTTTTAAACGCGACGGGTGAAGAGGTGGTGTAACCGAGACTGTGCGTTTCCGTAGGCGAGCCCTCGCACCAACCCGCTTCTCCATGTCTCGAACGCTACGCTCTCTTCAGGCACTGCTGCTCGTCCTACTGACGGCCACTACTGCCCTCGCGCAGACCGACGCCTCGCCGGACTCGCTCGCCCTCGCCGCGTCATGCGTCACTGCCGAACTGCTGGCCGACGTGTCGCCGCGCGTATCGGCTGCATCGGCTCAGCGCGTCGACGCCTTGAGGACCCAAGCACGCGGCGTCACCGACCGGCGGAGCCTCCGAGCGCTGCGCACGTCAGCCGAGATGCTGCGCTTCGACACGGACCGCGAAGAAGGACGCCTGCTAGCCACGCTCGACCAAGTCATCGAAGCCATCGACGCCGCTCTCGCCGGAAACTCCGCCAGCTACGCGTACGACGGCGAAGATGGATCGGCCGACTCCGACGAGTACACGTGGCAGAACGAGCGCCCCATGGACTCCGAGTCCGACGATGCGGATGGCGACTTCACCTTTGAATCCGACCTCGACTGGGGCAGCCAGTACGACTGGAGCTGGCGCGGACCTCGCCGCACGTACGGCTCCGACCTGCACGATGCGCTGTTCTGGCGCGAGCCGCTGATCGAGCAGGGAATGCCCGTCCGCTACAACCGCGTCGAAGGGCTCTATCTGGGGCTGCGCACATCGGGCCTCGACGTGGATCGGCGCACTCCGGCCAGAGGCGTCGGCGAGATCGGTTACGCGTTTGGACTCAAGCGCCTGCGCTACCAGATCGGCGCTGAAGCCAGGGTGACGCCGCGTGGTCCCTACGCCGCCCTCGTCGGCGTGCGCTACGGACGGCAGCAGGCTACGTACGACCGCTGGAAGGTCGATCCGGTCGAAAACGCGCTGGCTTCAGGCATCGCGCGCAACGACTTCTACGACTACTACGAGGCGCAAGGCTGGAACGTGTATTCCAAAGTGCGGCTGAGCAACCTGGGCGAAGTAGGCGTCGGCTTCCGTTCGGAAGACTATTCGGACCTGGAGCGCGAGGTATCGTGGTCGCTTTTCGGCGGCAGCGGCTTCCGCCCCAATCCGCTCTTCGATCGGGGGCGGGCTCAGCGCATCGTAGCGGCGGCCACGATGGGGCGCGTGCAGGGCATCGAGACGCTTCCTTCTGGCGCCGCCTTGCAGACCGAGGCCGAGTTTGGTGATGGGTTGGGCGGCGACTTCGCTTACACGCGTCTGACGGCCGACGGGCGTCTCTACGCGCGGCCCGATGCGGGCGTCGCACTCTCGCTTCGCCTCCGCGCCACCCACGCGTCGGGCGAGCGCATCCCGCTCCAGGCTTTGCCTTCCATCGGCGGCGTCGGAAGCGTGCGCGCCTATCCGCAGAACGCGTTTGCCGGGCGGACGGCCATCGTCGCCAATGCCGAGATCGCCGTCGCCAAGTTTCAGCTGTTTGACGACGTGGCCGACGATCTCTTCGTGATCGGCTTCGCCGACGCGGGCCGAGCCGACGACGCTCCGGGCGGATTCTTTCGAGACACGCCCGGATGGATCGGAGCGGCTGGCGTAGCCCTGGGCTTGGACGACCGCGCCATCCGCCTCGAACTCGCGTGGCCTCTGCGCGACGCAGGCTACGGCACGTCGCCGACGCTCTGGCTCCGCATCCTACCGACGTTCTGATCCGCGGCAGCGGCGGTCAACCTCTCGTTGGGATGGCGGCTGGGGAGCGAAGCGATCAGGGCAGCGTTCAGGCGCGCATGACCGATTCCTCCTCCGTCCTCCTCTTCGACGGCATCTGCTCGATGTGCAACGCCGCCGTTCAATTCGTTCTCGCTAACGATCCGTCGCCCGGTTTGAGGCTGGCGAGTCTGCAGAGCGCCGCCGCCAAGCCATTTCTTGCGGGCGCCAATCTGCCCTCCGACTATTTGGGCAGCCTCGTGCTCGTCGAAGGCGGACGCACCTACACGGGATCGACGGCGGCGCTCCGCGCGGCGCTGCTGCTCCGAGCGCCGTGGCCAACACTGGCTCGCGTCGGACTGGCCGTCCCGCGCCCGATTCGAGACCGCGTCTACGATGCCATCGCCGCGCGCCGATACAAGCTGTTCGGCACGCGCGACAGTTGCCGTCTACCCGAGCCGCACGAGCGCGCCCGTTTCCTTCCCGACGGGCTGGCTCCGGTCGCCTGACTCGCTAGCGAACGCGCACCAGGCGCAACGTCTTGGCCGCGTCGCCCGCCTGGACGTGCAGGAAGTAGACGCCCGACGCCAGGCGCTCGGTCGGTACGCCGAGCGGGTGGATGCCTGCTCCTCGCGTTCCGTTTTCCACCTGAGCAATTACGCGGCCCATGACGTCGTAGAGCAGAGCGGTCACGCGCGCGTCGGTGGGTAGGGCGAGCGTGACGCGGGCGTTTCCGCGGACGGGCTGGCCGCCATCAAGGCTCAGGCCGAACGCATCGGGCGCCGGAGCATCCCGATGGGCCGTCGAAGTGGACAGCGCGGTCGGGCGGACGACGAACAGTCCCTCGTCGATGCTGCTCACGACGACGTTACCGCTGGCGAAGTAGGGGTAGCTGCTCCAGGCTCCGTCGAAGGCGCGGTTGTCGTCGAAGGCGGGGAAGTTGTCAAAGAATGCGACCTCGGTCAGGTTGCGCGGGTCACGCCCGTCGAGAATACGCAGACCGGACGAGTAGTTGGCCTGGAAGATGTAGCCGTCACGCGTGTATTGGTTGTGATCAATCGCCTCGGCGACGCCCAGGTGCTGATCGATCAAGACCGGCTCGTCCAGCTTTTCCAGATCGATCACGAGCGTGCGCGTCCGAGTCGCCAAGCCGTTGCGCTCGTCCAACTCGTCGTCTACGAAGAGGTAACGGTGATCCTCGCTCAACCAGCCCTGGTGCGTGTACGCCGTGTTCGGGTAAGCGAGAATGCCCAGGCTGGTCAGATTCTGGCGGTCCGTCACATCGACGATGTCGACGGCGGTTTCGTTGAGGCCGATGCAGATCTCGCGTCCGCTGTAGCGCGCGTCCGGCCCGTCGTAGATGACGCACTGCGCGTCGTGGACATAGCCCGTCCCACCCCGGCCCGTCTGACCGTTGGTGTAGCAGGTGATGAACTGAGGATCGAGCGGGTTGCGCACGTCGATCAGGTGGAAGCCGCGCCCGCATCCTTCGGGTTGATCCGGAACCCCGTCACGCTGCGTGTCGAGTTCGGCACCGACGGCTATGGCTAAGCCCGAGGCCGGATTGACGACGATGTTGTGCGCTTCGGTGATGCCCGTGTAGCGCGCGTCCGAGTCGAACGTCCGGTTGGGGTCGGGCGAGAGGCCACGCAGCCGCGTCAGGTCGAACACCTGCATGCCGTGGTTGCCCGTATTGTCGCCGACGACGAAGACGTAGTTGCCCGCCGTCTTGGCGTCGCGCCACGTGTTGGGGCGCGCGCCGGCAGGCTGAAACATGACGCCCAGAAACGCCGGGTTCTCGGCGTCGGTCACGTCGACGAAGGCCGTCCCGTCACTGCGGCAGACGATGGCATACTCGCGGTTCGTCTCGGGATCGGTCCAACCCCAAATGTCGGCCAGCGATGCGCTGCGGTTGGTGCTTCCCCGCTGGCTGGTCCCACCCATGTCGGCGATGGGCAGAAAGCTCATCAGGTCGACGTCCTTGCACGGATACGTCCTCGCCGCCATGCCGCCGACGCACGCGGCTTTGGCGCCCACGATGGCCGTCATCGCACCGCCGCTCTTGGCTGAAGCGGCGGTGACCGTCGGGTGGTGCGGCAGCTGCTCCTGTATGGACAAATCCTGCGCCCACGCGGGCGTCAAGGCGAAGCAGAAAACCACGAGGAGAGTAGAGCGCATAGAACGGAATGAGGGGAGCCGCACAAAGGTACGCAACGGGTCTACATTTTCCCTAAGTTCAACAGGCACAAATGTATACAGCTCCTCTCGTTCGCTCGCACGGCGAAGACGTATTTTTGATCGACTGATTTCTCACCGTCATGCCTCTCCCCAACCTCTGCGGACAAACCCACCTGATCACTGGCGCGTCGTCGGGCATCGGCGAGGCGTGCGCCCGGGCGCTGGGAGCGGCAGGAGCGCGCACCATTCTCGCCGCGCGGCGGAGCGACCGGCTGCAAGCGCTGGCCGACTGGTTGCTGAGCACGCACGGATCGGAAGCCTATACGCTGTCGCTGGACGTGCGCGACGCCCACGCGGTCGAAGCGGCCATCAGCGGACTGCCACCGGCATGGCAGGCCATCGACGGGCTGATCAACAACGCCGGGCTGGCGCGCGGACTGGCGCCGATGCACGAAACGCCTGTCGCCGACTTGGACGCGATGGTCGACACCAACGTCAAAGGCATTCTCTATGCTACGCGCGCCGTTCTGCCTGGCATGATCGCACGCGGCAAGGGGCACATCGTCACGATCGGCTCGACGGCCGGGCACGAGGTTTATCCCGGCGGCACGACGTACTGCGCCACCAAGCACGCCGTCGCCGCGCTGGCCAAAGGCATCAAGCACGACGTGCATGGAACGGGCATCCGCGTCACCTCGGTCGACCCCGGCATGGTCGAGACCGATTTCAGTCTGGTGCGCTTCGGCGGCGACGAGGAGCGCGCGGCCCAGGTCTACGCAGGCGTCCAGCCTCTGACGGCCGACGACGTGGCCGACGCTGTCCTCTACGCTCTGACGCGTCCTTCGCACGTCACTATCGCCGATATCATTCTCACCCCGACGGCCCAAAGCGGCGCCTCGCGCGTCGCCCGGAATCACGACGAGAGCGCCTGATGCGGGCGAGCGGTAAGTGAGGCGCGTCGCACGCTGAGTATCGCCCGCGTAGAGACCCGAATCGGGCGGCGGCTGCGCGTGACGCCGTCCTGGATCGCGCGACCGTCCGCGGCAGTTCGGCGGCTGTCTTCGACCATGGGCGCAATGCGTGGACTGCCCGCGCGTTGATTTGCGCTACCTTGACGCTATGGACCGAGACCGCCGCTTCTACTCCCTCGCCGCGCTGGGCCTGCTGATCGTGGGGCTGCTCGTGGGCGTGCTGGCGACGCTGTGGCTGCGGCCCGCTCCTTCGCCCCAAGTCGTACTTCCGGCTCGGATGGCGAGCGAGCCGGGCGACCTATCGGCGCTGGACACGTCGGCTCAGGTGGCGCGGATTCCCGCCGCGGCCGAGTTGTCAAGTTTGAGCGAGCGGTTTCGCGTCGTGTCTCAGGCGGCCCAGGCGGCGGTCGTCTACATAGAAGTCGAGAGCGGGAGCGGCGGCGGATTCCTGCGGCGGTTCCAGCGCGACGGAGGGCCGGTCGCGCCCCAGTCGATCGGATCGGGCGTTATCGTTTCGGCGGACGGCTACGTGCTCACCAACCAGCACGTCGTCGAGGGGGCGCGCAGGCTGAGCGTGACGCTCTCGGATCGCAGGCAGTTCGAAGCCAGCGTCGTCGGCATCGACCGCTCGACCGATCTGGCCGTCGTCCGCCTGGAAAATGCCGCCGACCTGCCCACGCTGCCCATCGGCGACTCGGACGAACTGCGCGTCGGCGACTGGGTGATGGCGGTCGGCAACCCGTTCAAACTCACCTCGACCGTCACGCTGGGCATCGTGAGCGCGCTGGCGCGGCAGGTCGGCGTAATCGAAGCGCCCTACCCCATCGAAGACTTCATCCAGACCGACGCGGCGATCAACCCGGGCAACAGTGGCGGCGCGCTGGTCAGCCTGACCGGCGAACTCGTCGGCATCGCGACGGCGATCGCGACCGAGAGCGGATCGTACGAAGGCTACGGATTCGCCGTGCCCTCCAACCTGGCGCTGCGCATCGCGACCGACCTGATCGAGAGCGGGCAGGTGTCGCGCGGCTTTCTGGGCGTCACGCTCGGAAACGTCAGCCCGCGCATGGCGGCGCGCATGGGCATGACCGACGTGAGAGGCGTGCTGCTTCGGCGCGTGCCGAGCGGAAGCAGCGCCTACCAATCCGGCCTGCGCCCCGGCGACGTGGTGCTGACGGTGGGCGAGCGGCCGGTCAACGAGATCAACGAATTGCAAAGCGCCGTGGCTCGCTTTCGCGCAGGAGACGTGGTGGAACTGAGCGTCCGGCGCGGAGAGCGCGAAGAGACGTTCCGCGTGCCGCTCGTCTCTCCAACCGACCCCGCTGCGTCGCTGTGGATGGACGAACTGCCGCCCAACGCTCCCGACCTGCTCTCCCCTGACGTTTACTCGGCTCCCGACGACGTGGAGACGGGACCGCTGGGCATCGCGCTGCGCGATTTGACACCAGCAGAGGTGGAAGCGTTCGGCGTCGAGGCTGGCGCGTTTCTAGCCTACGTGGAGCAGGGCACGCCCGCCGACTTCGCCGGAGTACCCGAAGGCGGCGCGCTGATCGCCATCGAAGGCCAAGCCGTCACGTCCGGCGCTCAAGCGTTCGACGTGCTCAACCGATTCGACCCGTCCCAGCCGCTGCTGCTGCACGTCCGCCGCCGCGACCGAACGACGGCGTTTTACGAGATTGAGCCGGGCGTGCGCTGACGCTCGACTCTTTGGCTCTGAGGCGCCGTCGTGTCCGCGAGGCTGCACGGCAACGGGGGCTGCTGGCGGCGAGGACTCTCTTTCCAACGATGCCGAGAACTGTTCGGGGTGCGTAGGTGGTTGTGGATCCCTGCCTTCGCAGGGATGACGGTGAGCGGGAGGGAGAACGGCTGCCTGGGTCGCTCCATCTTGCATCGGCGCTCACGGCGTCGGCGCAACTGCCCTGATGCACGAAAGCCGACGCCCTCGGATGAGAACGTCGGCGTCGTGCTGTGGGAGTGGGAGCCTATTGCTGGTCGGCGGGCAGGATGGCGCTGGCTACTTTCTGCGCGATGTCTTTCATGACTTCGGGGCTCGAATAGTAGTCGCTCTGGATGCGCTGCATGATCTGCCCGACTCGGGCCTCGCTGAGTTCGGGCGTCGAGGCGAGCGCTTTGCGGGCGAAGCTCAGGCCGGGTGTCTGCTCAGACTGGGCGGCTTGGCCGGCGCGCGAGAGCGTGACGCTGTCGCCTGCGGCTTGACCTGGAGCCTGGGGCGAGGTGGGCGACGCTTCGGCGCGGTCCGTGCGTTCGTTGCGAAGGGTGGCCGCCTGGGTGGCCTGCGTGGAGAGGTTGGAGATTTTCATATTGGAGCCCTCTAGCGAGGGTGGTTTGACATCAAGGGTATCGGCAGGGCGGCGGCGAGCTTAAACGCTTCACCCGAACTTCGCCAAGATAACGGCTAGGCGGTCAGCCCGTCGCGCAGGACGCTGCGGCCCGTATGCGGAACGTAGCGGCGCTGAGCCGACTCCGCGCGGTCGAGGTCGGCCATGCGGCGCTCGACGTGGAGCAGACTGCTCGTCAGCGCGCGGTCGATGGCGCGGTGCTGAGCAGCGATCCGCTCACCCCACTCGTCGAAGCCTGATTGGTGCTCGAACGCGCCGGACTGTTCGACCTGCTGGGCCAAATTGGAGCGCTCGATGAGCAGTTCGCCCAGGCCTTCGGGATCGGGCTTGGCGAGGGCGGCGAGCAGGCGCGTTCCGCAGTCGTGGAGTTTGCGTAGCAGCATGACAGGTAGGGTGGGAGGTGAGACGCGGCGTGGGGTTAGGTCAGAACTGCGAGCCGGAATTGAAGCTGCTGGAGTAGAACGAGAGGAACGAAGCCTGCTGGCTCTGCAATTGCCGGATGGTTTCTTGAAGGCGCGCGTACTCGTCGCGCAGGCTGTTTTCGCGGCGTTCCATCCGCACATCGAAATCCTTGATCTGCTCGTCGAGACGCTTGATGCGGCCGTCGTTGACCTCTTTGCGCTGAGAGAACGCACCGTCCGCACCGACGTAGCCTTCGATCTGGGCCTGCATCCGGCTGCCCAGACTGTTCTCGTTCTCGCCGAAGAGCGTCGAAAGAGCCTCGGGGTTGGACGAGACGATGTCTTTGAGCTTGCCCGAGTCGGCGAGTTTGAGCGTGCCGTCGCGCTCGATCTCGATGCCCAGGTCAGAGAGGCGCGAGAGTTCGCCGCCCGCTCCCGAGTTGCCGATGGCGACGGTGCGCAGGCGGCTGCGTAGACCTCGAGCCAGATCGTCTCCGGCCAGGATGCCCCTAAAGCCCGTATCGACGTTGATCTCGGACTGCTGGTTGACGTAGGCGATGACGCTGTTGTAGGTCTCGATAAACTTTTTGACCTGGGCTTCGGTGCCTTCGGTGTCGGCGTCGACCGAGAAGTTGGAGGCTCCGGTGCCTGCTTTGCTCAGGTTGAGCGTCAGCCCGGACAGCGCGTCGCCGACCGTGTTGGAGTCGCGGTACATCGTCAGGCCGTTGAGCGTGAAACTGCTCGACAGATCGCTGGTGGCCTCGCTCGTGCCGACGCTCGTCACCTGCCCTCCGCCCGTTCCGCTGGCCGTCGCGGCCGAGTCCAGTTCGAGGAGCCCGAGCAGACCGTCGGCGCTGTCGGCGAACGAGAAGCGCCCGCCAAAGCCCGTCGACGCGCTGCGCAGTGATAGGCGCGTCACGTCGCTCGTCTCGCTGACAGACGACAGGCTGGGCCGCTGCTTGCTGGTGATCGTCTCGTCCGTAACGGCCTGGCCGATGGCATCGGCGACGGCCGTTCGGATCTGAGCGAGGATCTCGCCATCGGTCGCGCCGTCGGGGTCGACGGTCACGCTGATCGTCTGGCGGGCGCTGGGATCGTCGGCGGTCGGCGTGGCTACCTTGATCCCGAACGTCTGCTCGCCGTTGGTGTCGAAGAACGAGCGGAGCTGGGTGCCGGCCTTGCTGAACTGCTTGCTCAGCCGCGTGTCGGCCTGGGCGAGGCGGTGCACATCGAGGCTGTGGGCGCCCGGTGGAGCGCTGTCGGTCGCCGTAACCGAGTAGGCGTCCTTGTCGCCGCCCGTCACGACGCGTCCGCGAAGGGCACTGCTGAACGGATCGGCGAAGTCCTTGAGCATCGCGTTGAGCGACGAGACGCGGCTGTCGAGCGTGCTCAGAACGCTTTTCTGCCGGTCCACATCGCGGCGCTGGCTCTGGAGCGCGCGCTGCGGCTGGCGTTCAAAGTTGACGACCGCCTGGATGAGCGGTTCGTACTGGGTTTCGAGGCGAAGGCCGGACACGGCAGGGCGGGAGTAAACGGATCAGAGGCAGTCGGCGCTGGGGGGTGGGGATGCGCGAGAGGGCCCGTGATGGGCCAGTTGAAAAGGCGACCCGGCGGGGTCTGGGCGGAAATCGTGCCGAAGCGTCGATTCGTGGTGCGGAGGATCGGGCGGCGCCGTTAGGTATACCGGCGGTAGTGGATGGGCGGTGCGGTGGGCGGCGACGAGGCAGGCGCAGTCGGTACGGGTGGAGAGCTAGTGCGCGGGCTACCTAACGCGAGGCGGCACCACGGCCCATCCGCGAAAGGACGGGACGAACGTCCCCTTAGGCGGCCATGCGGCGGGCGGTGAAGGCTTCGCGCCACGAGTCGCGCAGGCCGTCGAGGATGTCGGCGATGTCGTCGAGGTTTCCATGTCCCATCGTCGTCAGGCAGAAGCTGTAGAGCGCGTAGAGTCGCCCGGCGATCTCGCCGCCCTGCTCGTGGTTGAGGCTGCCGATCAGTTCGACGAGCACGCTGCGCAGGGTCGAGCGGTCGCCCGAGCGGGCCGCGGCGACGCCCGCGCTGTAGAGCTTGAGCGTGAGCGTCGTCGGCGAGGCGTTGACGACGGCCTGGCGGCGGTACTGCTGGGCGTGATACGACGTGGCGGGCATGGCGGCGGGAGGCGAAAGCGGCGCGAGGCCGAAAGGAGTAATGCGAAGGAGCGCGGAAGCGGGTGCCTTGATGGCTGCGGTGCGGCCGGAACGATGTTCCGTTTGACCAGAGAGCACGAGGCGCTAGTTGCAGCGTCTGGACTAGATATCGGGCCGCTCGGCGCACCCTTAAATCCGCGTCACGGGTTTTTCCGATGAATCCGAGCGGCGAACATGCGACGGCCGCTCGGCTGTGGCACAAAAGCGGCTCTTGTGTCGGCCAGCCAGAACCCCAATGTCCATGTCGACACCCCGCGCCACACCCTCTCGCCCGATCCGCCTGGGCATCTGGCCCGCCACTGCGCACGCGTCGCACGCGGTTCTCTCCGCCTTGCCCGCGCACTACCACACGGTCCATCTCTCGTCGCCCAGCGATGCGCGCGACCTGGATCTGCTCTGGATCGACGGCGTGGCGGGTTGCCCGCGTGACGTGGCGGCGCTGGCGATCGGCCTGCCCACCGTCGTCCGCGTCCTGCCGAGCGACGTGTGGGGCGAGGGCGTCCTGACCGGCTTCGAGTGGAAGGGCGCCGACCGCGTGATGTTCGACTCGGACGCCCACCAGGCGCTGGTGCGCGAGATGCACGCGGGTCTGCTGCCCGGATCGGCGCGGGGCGTCACGCTGCGCCCCGCCGTCGATGTGGTCCAGCGGTCGTGGGACGCCGAGCGTACGGCAGCCTTCAACGTCGGATGGCGAGGGACGCTTGATGCCGGAGCCGCTGCTCTTCTCTACGAACTGCTGTCCGAGTTGAGCGCGCGCGACGAGCGGTACCAGCTGCACGTCGCCGGACCGATTGCCGACGTGGCTCAGGCGCGCGCACTCGCTTACCGCGCCGAGCAGACTGGCCTCGACCGCCACCTCCACCTGTACGGTCCGCTCGCGCCCAGCGAGGAATCCGGGTTTTACGCGCAGTGCAGCCACGTCGTCGTGACGGACGTGCTCGGCGGTCATCCCGACTGTGCACTCCAGGCGCTCGCCTCGGGCGCCCGCGCCGTCGTCCGCGACTACGACGGAAGCCGGTCGATTTTCCCTGCTGACCTGCTCTGGAATACGGTCGGTCAGGCAACTGACCAGATCGCCGACGCGGCGGGCTACGCGCCTGCCGCCTACCGCGCGTTTGCGTCGGATCACTACGACCGCTCGACCCAGATCGCCCAGGTGACCGGCCTGCTCGACCGCTTGTTCGCCGACGCCGACGCCGGCCGCGCCTCGCTCCTCTTCGCCGACGCTCCGACGCACGTGGGTGCCGACGCCCGCGCGCGCTACGCCGACGCCGTCGCCCACGCCCAAGAGGGACGCACCGACCGCGCGTCGGACCTGATGGATGGACTGGACATCGCGGCTCTCGCAGACGGCGAGCAGCTGGGAGCGCACCTGATGGGCCTGCAACTCGCCCTGGCCACCGATGCGACCGACCGCGCGCTGGCCCATGCCGACGCCGCCACCGATCTGGCGCCCGACGAACCGCTCGCTCTCAACCTGGCGGGGCGCGCGCTGTGGTCGGCCGGGCACGACCGCGCCGGGCTCGAACTGCTGATCGCCGCCGCCGAGCGGTCCGCCCTTCCCTCCGCCCTGCCGTTCGACAGCGACCAGATCCGCCGCGACGCCTCGGACGCCGCCCGCGCGATGGGCCTGCCCGACGTAGCCGTCCTCTTCGCCGACGCCGACTCCGTGCTCGCATAACCCCGTACCGACGGGGCACGCCCCGTCGCTAGCGCCCGCCACGCCGCCACGCCCTACCACGTCCCGCACCGCCGTCACGTGTAACGACGATTCCCAAGCCGCCATGCCCGCCCCCACCCTATCGCTCTGCATGATCGTCAAGAACGAGTCCGATCTGCTGGAGCGCTGCCTCACCTCGGCGCGCCCGTTCGTAGACGAGATCGTCGTCGTCGATACGGGCTCGGGCGATGGGACCCAAGTCATCGCCCGGCGGCACGCCGACGTGTACCGAGAGATCGCGTGGCCCGGCTCGTTTTCGGACGCGCGCAACTTCAGCCTGGATCAGGCGAGCGGATCGCACATCCTCATTCTCGACGGCGACGAGTACATCGACGACGCCGACGCGCCCGCGTGGCAGCGGCTGCGCGACCAGTCGATGGCCGACGGCGTGGCGGCGGCGCTGCTGCCGGTCCACAACCTGTTCGGGGCCGACAGTCTGCTGCGCAGCGAGCGGATGTGGCAGGAGCGCGTCTATCGCAACACGCCCGAGATCCGCTACATGGGCAAGGTCCACAATCAGATCGGGCAGGCGATCCAGGCCCACGCCTACCACACCGGCGGCAGGATCGTAAAAGTCGAGGCGCCGATCACGCACCTGGGCTACGCGCACGGAGCGGACAAAATGCGCGACAAGTACACGCCGCGCCTGGTGCTGCTCCAGGACGAGATCGACTACGCGCCGAGCGACGTGCACCGCGCGTACTACCTCTACCAACTCGCCACCGTCCACGTCGTCCTGCGCGACTGGGAGCGTGTGCTGGAGGTCTTCGCCGACCTCGACTACGACGCGCTGATACCGCACAACCGCTTCTACTCGCACATGCTGACGGCCCAGGCGGCGACGCAGCTGGGACGCTCTGCCTTGGCGCTCGAACACGCCAACGCCATGCTGGGCATCGAACGCGGCGAGCCGATGGCTTACTTCTACGCCGCGATCTCGATGCTCAGCCTGGGCCAGATCGCCGACGGCTTCCTGCTCTATACCGAAGCCGTCCGCATTAACCAGAAACGCAAGGGCATGGCCCGCTTCAACCTCAACTCGGGGCCCATGCTCGCCCGCACCGCCCTGCTCTGCCGACGCGCCGGGCTGGCTGGTCCCGCGCGCCTGTTCGACCGCTTCGCCAGCGACGACACGCTCGACGGCGGACTGCTGATCGCCGCGCTCGAAGAGGTGCAGACGCTCGTCGTCCGCAGCGACCCGAACGCCGACCGGCACGCCCGCCAGGCGCCCCAGCTGCGGATGTCGGCGTGAAGCCTGGCGGCGGAGCGACCGCTTTCAGGAGTTCGATTCCTGCTTCCTCCACTGTCATTCCTGGAAGGCAGAAATCCACAACCGCCACGAAAGCCCGAACCCTCCACGAATCCCTTTCCGGCCAACCTCCGATACAAATCCGATTGACCGCTGTGGATCGCGAATCAAGCTGTCCCCTCCTGTTGGAGGAGGGGTGCCCGCAAAGCGGGTGAGGTGGTCCGGCGGTTGCGAAAGAGTGCTGCCGGAGTTGGTCTGATCCAGGACATCTATCCCGATCTGCTAAGCAACGTTGACATTAGCCGAGGCGAAGCGGCTGCGCGTGCGATTGGGCGCTCGGCAAGGCGCTCGAAGCAGCCGATGCGCGCATCGGCGATGCAGAGCAACGCGGCAGAGCGTTCAAGCGCGCCGCAGAAGCGAGCCAAGCGCAATTGTCAACGTTGCCTAGCCCATAGCCTCCAATGCAAATCGGCCTCCCCCGCGCGCTGCGAGAGAGGCCGATGCTGGTTCGTCAGAGATCGAAGTTTATCCGATCAGGCTGAGGATGGACTGCGGGGCGCTGTTGGCCTGCGCGAGGCTGGCCGTGCCGGTCTGCTGCAGGATCTGCGCCTTGACGATGTTCATCTGCTCCTTGGCGAAGTCGGCGTCCTCGATCCGGCTCCTAGCCGACTCGTAGTTGTTCATGCTCGTCGTCAGGTTGTCCTGCTTGAAACTCAGCCGCTTCTGACTGTCGCCCAGGCCCGCCAGGCGATCCGAGACCGCGTCGATGGCGCCGTCGATGGCCGTTAGCGTGTCGCCGGCGCTGGCGTTGGAGGCGACGATCAGGCTTCCCGTCCCGACGCCGAACGCGCCGACACTGGCCGAGCCGATCGTGGCCGTAAACGTGTCACCCGACTCGGAGTTGACCTGGAAGTTGAGCGTCGTGTCGCCCGTCGACGAGAAGAGGCTGGTGCCGTTGAACTCGGTGTCGCCGATCATGTCGGTGACCTCGGCGGACAGCGCATCGAGTTGGTTTTTGATCTTGGTCCGCTCGTCGACTCCCATCGTGTCGTTGGCCGCCTGGATGGTCTTCTCCTTCATCGTCTGGAGGATGTCCATCACGCTTCCTAACGTGCCTTCGGCGACGGTGAGCATGCTCTTGGCGTCGCCGATGTTCGAGAGCGCCTGCGCCTGGCCGCGCGTCTTGGCTTCGAGCTTGCGCGCAATCGCGTAGCCCGCCGAGTCGTCCTCGGCCGCGTTGATGCGCTTGCCCGTCGAGAGCCGCATCTGGCGCTGGCCGAGTTCGCCGTTTGTCTTGTTGAGTTGCGCCAGCGCCGAGAAGGCCTGGGTGTTGCTGTTGACGCGTGCGAGATCGCCGATCATGGTCGTGAGGATGTGGGTCTGTACGAGGTGATGCCGCGGAGGGGGACGGCGGTGTCTGGCCTAGGTATCGGAGCGCGGGGCGTGATCTAAAATCCGAGCGCGAAAAACTTCGGATAGCAGCAACGTAACTGCGTCGATCGCTGCCGCCTGGGATGCGGCGTGCGGTGCCGTGGGCCAGGGCTATAGGCGACTCTGAGCGCTTGACCGTGTCTCGCAAGTCTGGCCTTTACCCGAGCCGTATGACCTCGACCGATTCTGCCGCCTCGTCCGCTCTCTCTATGGCCGATTGCTGATGCGCGTCGTGCTCGGCATCGCCGCGTGGTGCGCGCCCTTCATCCGCGATCTGCCGATGGTCGACCGGTTGAAAGGCAAGATGAGCGGCAGTGCCGAATTCGCGCACATCTCGGCCGACGAAGACCGCGACGCGCGGCGCGCCTTTCTCGCTCGTCGCCCGATGGATGGCCTCCGACTATCGCGCCATCGCCGGACAGAACGCGGCGCATATTAGGAGTGAGCGCGCTCTCGTCGCACGTGGCGCTTCGGGCCGACGGCACGCAGACTACGTTTCAATCGCTCCCACAAGCCGAGGCCATAGTGCGGCGCGTGGCAGGCGAGCAGGCAGACTGACTCCAACGAAAAACGCCCCACCTGCCGAGGCAAGCGGAGCGTCTGTTTGAGGCTGCCGGAGTGGAGAATGTTCGCCAGAACCGTCGTGCCGTCTACCCGTCGCTGGCCGAAGCCAGTCGTGATCAGGTGCTCCGGCGAGCCTCAAAGCGTCGTCAGCACGCCGGCTTATCCGATCAGGCTGAGGATGGACTGCGGGGCGCTGTTGGCCTGCGCGAGGCTGGCCGTGCCGGTCTGCTGCAGGATCTGCGCCTTGACGATGTTCATCTGCTCCTTGGCGAAGTCGGCGTCCTCGATCCGGCTCCTAGCCGACTCGTAGTTGTTCATGCTCGTCGTCAGGTTGTCCTGCTTGAAACTCAGCCGCTTCTGACTGTCGCCCAGGCCCGCCAGGCGGTTCGAGACCGTGTCGATGGCGGAGTCGATCAGTGTGAGCGTTCCTCCGGCGCTGGCGTTCGAGGCCACGTCGAGGCTGGCGTTCGAGACGCCCAGCGAGGCCACGTCGGTCGTGCCGATGGCGGCCGTAAACGTGTCGCCCGACTCGGAGTTGACCTGGAAGTCGAAGCTCGTCCCTGCGCTCGAGAATAGCGACGTGCCGTTGAACTCGGTGTCACCGATGATGTCGCCGATTTCGTCCGAGAGCGCGTTGAGCTGGCTCTTGATCTTGGCGCGCTCGTCGACCCCGAGCGTGTCGTTACCGGCCTGGATGGTCTTCTCCTTCATCGTCTGGAGGATGTCCATCACGCTTCCCAGGCTGCCCTCGGCGACGGTGAGCATGCTCTTGGCGTCGCCGATGTTCGAGAGCGCCTGCGCCTGGCCGCGCGTCTTGGCTTCGAGCTTGCGCGCAATCGCGTAGCCCGCCGAGTCGTCCTCGGCCGCGTTGATGCGCTTGCCCGTCGAGAGCCGCATCTGGCGCTGGCCGAGTTCGCCGTTGGTCTTGTTGAGTTGTGCGAGGGCTTTGAAGGCTTGGCCGTTCGAGCCGACGCGGGCTAGATCTCCTAACATGGTCGTGTTCTCCGTGAGGGTGAAGGGAGAGTTCGGCCGAAGGATTAGGCCGAGACTCGGTGAGAACCGCGGGTGCGGTCGGTGCGTCGGGGGGAGAACGCGGAGGGGTGAAAGACCGGGCGGGACGATAGGGGCGTCGTCGCCGGGTCGCGAAGTGGTGGCTGAGATGCGCAGGACGGTCAGGCCACGTGCCCGACCGCCCTGCACGCCGGGTTATCCGATCAGGCTGAGTATGGACTGCGGGGCGCTGTTGGCCTGCGCGAGGCTGGCCGTGCCGGTCTGCTGCAGGATCTGCGCCTTGACGATGTTCATCTGCTCCTTGGCGAAGTCGGCGTCCTCGATCCGGCTCCTAGCCGACTCGTAGTTGTTCATGCTCGTCGTCAGGTTGTCCTGCTTGAAACTCAGCCGCTTCTGGTCGTCGCCCAGCGTGGCGAGCAGGTTGGATACGTCGTCGATCGCATCGTCGACCGTACTGATCGCTTCGTTACGCGCCGTGCCCGTTCCAGCTACGTTGATGCCGCCGATGCTGGTGGCGGCGCTGGTGCCCAGCTGTCCGGTCGACGCGCCGCCGATGGTGGCGGTAAAGGTGTCGCCGCTATCGGAGTTGACCTGAAAGCTGAAGCTCGTACCCGTCGTGTTGCCTGCGAACAGGGCCGTGCCGTTGAACTCGGTGTCGTCCAGGATGTCGGTGATCTCGGCTTTGAGCGCCGTCAACTGGTTGTTGATCTTGGTGCGCTCGTCCGACCCCATCGTGTCGTTGTTGGCCTGGATGGTCTTCTCCTTCATCGTCTGGAGGATGTCCATCACGCTTCCCAGGCTGCCCTCGGCGACGGTGAGCATGCTCTTGGCGTCGCCGATGTTCGAGAGCGCCTGCGCCTGGCCGCGCGTCTTGGCTTCGAGCTTGCGCGCAATCGCGTAGCCCGCCGAGTCGTCCTCGGCCGCGTTGATGCGCTTGCCCGTCGAGAGCCGCATCTGCCGCTGGCCGAGCTCGCCGTTTGTCTTGTTGAGTTGCGCCAGCGCCGAGAAGGCCTGGGTGTTGCTGTTGACGCGTGCGAGATCGCCGATCATGAGAGTGGGGGTAGAGGGGGTAGAGGGGGTGGAAGTGCGTGTGTGTAGCCCGGTTATCGGGGCGCCCCCTTGGCCCTTAAATCGAGGAGTGATTCTTTTTTGCGGCTGACGGTTTGCTCTCCTAGCAGCCCGCATCCAGCGTTCAACTCTTCGCAGCGGCCTCGAGGCGATGATCAGGATCGGCGGCGGTTGTGTGTTGCTGCCTGCGCAGGAACGACGGTCGGAGAGGGTTGAGCTAGAGCGGAACGGTGACGTGTGCCGGTCACTCCGTTTTCTCGACTCCTATCCCACCTACGCTAGCGCAGGGTCCGCCGGAGTGTCACTGACACGGAGCGACGTGAGCCTTGATCTTTTGGTCCTGGCGCCCGCCCTGAGCGAAGTCGAAGGGTGTCGAGAAAATGAAGAGCGAAACAGCTAGCTCAGCCAAAGAGGGCAACTCAGCAGGATCTGGTTTGGCAGGCGGTTGTGAATCCCTGCCTTTGCGGGGATGACGACGGGAGAGTGATGAAGCGAGACGAAAGAGCGTGCTCCTCGGAACGCAGCAGGCCGATCCTCCCAACGGGAAGACCGGCCTGCTGGCGGTAATGGAAACGTGGAGAGCGGTACTACTGCCCGCCGACGATGCTCAGAATCGACTGGGGAGCCGAGTTGGCCTGCGCCAGCGACGCCGTGCCCGTCTGCTGCAGGATCTGGAGCTTGACGATGCTCATCTGCTCCTTGGCAAAATCGGCGTCCTCGATCCGGCTCCTAGCCGACTCGTAGTTGTTCATGCTCGCCGTCAGGTTGTCTTGCTTGAACGACAACCGCTTTTGGTCGTCGCCCAGGCTGGCTATCAGGTTCGATACGTCGTCGATGGCGTCGTCGACCGTCTGGATCGAGGTGGCCCGCCCGGTCGCGTTGGTCACGTCGAGCGTGCTGATGTTGTTGGTGGCGTTCGTGCCCAGCAGCGTCGAGGAGACGCCCGCGATGTCGGCAACAAACGTGTCGCCGCTGTCGGCGTTGACCTGAAAGGTGAAGCTGGTGCCGGTCGCGTTGCCCGCGAAGAGCGCGTTGCCGTTGAACTCGGTGTCGCCGAGCAGGTCGGTGATCTCGGACTTGAGCGCGTCGAGCTGGTTGTCGATCTTGGTGCGCTCGTCGGCGCCCATCGTGTCCGTGTTGGCCTGGATGGTCTTCTCCTTCATCGTCTGAAGGATGTCCATGATGGTGCCCAGCGTGCCCTCGGCGACCGTCAGCATGCTCTTGGCATCGCCGATGTTGGCGAGGGCTTGGGCTTGGCCGCGCGTCTTGGCTTCGAGCTTGCGCGCGATCGCGTAGCCCGCCGAGTCGTCCTCGGCCGCGTTGATGCGCTTGCCCGTAGACAGGCGCATCTGGCGCTGGCCGAGCTCGCCGTTTGTCTTGTTGAGTTGCGCCAGTGCCGAGAAGGCCTGGGTGTTCGAGTTGATGCGCGAGAGATCTCCGAGCATGATCGTGGGGGTTAGAGACGGGGTGTTCTGGCGATGTGCCGGTGGGCACATCTGCGTTATCGCACCCGGTCTCTATCCCTTAAATCACGTGCCCAACTTTTTTCGGCCCCAGAGTTAAGCTTTGCGCCCAGCCCGCCGAAGAGGCTTCCGTAGCGGCGGGCTCTTGGACGGCATTGTGTTCCGCAGCGCCCTTGGCCCGGCCTGGGCACGGGCGTACGCGCTATATCGAGAAGGCGTCCTTGCGCACGTACTTGCGCGGCTTGGACTGCTCGACCGTTTCGTCGTCCAGCGCGGCGGCGTCGGGAACCGAGACAAACGGCTTGGGCACTTCGAGAGGCACAGCCGTCTTGCCGGGCTGGGTGACAGCCGGTAGGGCGAGTCTGCGCTTGCGGATGCGGTCGCGGTGGTTGCGCGCCTGCTTTTCGAGCTTGCGCTGGAGCATAGACGCGTCGAACGGAATCAGGATGTAGTCGTCGACGCCCATGTCGAAGGCGCCGAGCACGTCCTGGTAGGTGCCGTGGGCGGCGAAGTAGAGAAACGGGACGTCGGCGTCGGCACTCGCGCGGAACTGGGCGACGAAGTCGAGGCCGGTGATGTCGTGCAACTCGCTGTCGAGCAGCACCATGTCGAAGGCGCGGCCGCCGCCGACGTGGAGCCCGCCCAGCCCGCTGGCGACTTCCTCTATGAGGTGCTTCTGCTCGCGCAGCGCGTTGGCGATGCTGCGGCGAAACACTTTGGACGAACTGACGACGAGTAACCTCATGACCGCCCCTCCTCGGCCAGGCGCGTCAACGGCTCCAGGTAGGCGGTCAGATGGTAGTGCTGCAGGCGCAGATCCTCGACCAGCGCGGCGGGGCTCTCGAAGCCGTGGGTATGCGACTCGAACAGATGCTGCCACACCGGATGGGCAGCGCACTTGGACCAGCTGGTCGGTACGCCCAGACCAAAGCCCAGCGCGCTCGCCGCCAGGTTGGACGCCTGCACCTTGCGGATGAGCGCCTGCATGCCCGCCGGGAGATCGGATAAGTCGCTGTCGTGGTGCCGCTTGATGACGGTCACCAGAGGGTCGGGAAAGTTGAGCTTGCGCGCCGCGAACTCGCCCGCTTCGGTGTGGTCGCAGCCAAAGAGGAGCGCCTCCAGGCGGCACAGGTTGGGCTCGGCGATCTGCTGCTGCAACGCGCGCTCCTCATAGAGCGACGCCGCCTGCTGCGGATGGTTGTAGACCAGGATGATCTTACCAAAGTCGTGCAGCAAGCCCGCCGTGAACGAGAGTCCCAAGTCCGACTTGGACTCGCTGGCCTGCCGTCCGCGCGGAGGACCTTCGTCCAGGTGGCGCACCAGAAAGGCCGTCGCCAGCAGGTGCTTCATCAGGCGCATGTAGGCGTCGGCGGCGATGGGATCGCGGATGACCGAGCGCAGACGCAGCATGTTCATGCCCACCACGACGCCCGTCACGGCGACCGGCCCGATCAGCACGACGGCGCGCTCGACGCTCGTCACTTCGCGCTTGAGCCCGTAGTACGCCGAGTTGACGTTTTGCAGCAGCCGCGCCGCCACGGCCGGATCGCGCGACACCATCTGGGTGACGGTGTCCTTGTCCATCTTCTGCGGATGGTCGATCAGGTCCAGCGCCTCGACGATGGTGTGCGGCAGCGGCGGGCAGCGCAGTTCGAGCGAACTGAGAACGGGGCGGCGGGTGGCGTGCGCGGCGGACATGGAGGCGGGGGAAGGGGAAGCGTCCGGTCGACGGTCACTCGGGAGCGTCAGGGCGTGGGGACGGAGGAGAAGCGAGTTCACGAAGTGCAGCAGATGGGAAGAGTGCCGCGCAGCTTAGCGAGGAGCATGTTGGAGCGTGCGAGTTATCGCAGGTAGTCGAGCAGCGTGGTCTGCATCGAGCGGGCGCCGACCTGCAAGGCGGCCTGCATCCGCGTTTCGGCGCGCTTGAGGTGGGTGGCGGTTTCCAGATAGTCGGCGTCTTCGACCTGGCTGCGCTCGCTGACGGCGTGGAGACGCGTCGCCGCGATGCGCTCGCCCGCCAGCTGGATACGCGACGACCGCTCGCCCGCTTGAGACGTCTGGACGGTGATGTGCTCGCGCGCACCTTCGATCTGTGCCAGGGCGGCTTCCATCGTCGGAGCGCCTGCCTCACCGCGCAGGGCAGACGCCAGGCCCGTCAGCGCCTGCGTGATCGTGTAGCCCGCTCCGGTATCGTGGACGGCAGCACCCGAGAGGTTGACGCGCGCCGTCGCGGTCTCGGAGATTTGAACCTCGCGCTCGCCGTCGTTGCCGCCGTACGTGACGACGCCCGCAGCTAGCTGAAAAGGCTTGGCTCCGCCCGACGCCGTCGTCCCGCCGAACAGGAAGCGGTCGCCGACCTTGGCGTTCAGGTCGTCCAGCGTCGCGTCGAGGATGGTGTCGATCGTGCTGGCGAGTTTGGCCCGGTCGCTGGCGTTGAGGGTGTCCGAGCTGCCCTGGATCGCCAGTTCTTGGGCCTTGACGAAGCGTTCGCCCATCGCGTCGAGATAGTGCTGCGTGTGGTCGAGCACGCTCGTCGCCGAGCGGACGTTGCGCTCGTAGCCGTCCAACCGCGACACGACGTTGTCGAGCGAGCGCGCCCGGTGGTAGCGCGGCGCGTCGTCCGAAGCCCGGTTCACGTCGATGCCCGTCGAGAGCACTTCGCGCAGGCGCTCCACGTCGCGCTGAGCCGCTGGAATGGCGGTTTCGGCGAACAGGCGGTGCAGGTGCGTTTGGCGAGGATAGATCATGGCAAGAGGCGAAGGGCGGGCCGTGCGGTGGGTATCGGCAGCGTCAGGAGCGGAGTTAAGCGCGGCGGGATGGGAAGAGCATGTCCGAGAACGGTCGCGTCAATCCCCTACCCTTCCCCTCAGTCATTGCGAGGAGCGAAGCGGCGATCCCCGCGCTGGCGGCCATCTTTGGAGATCGTCACGCTTCGCTCGCGATGAGCAGGAAGAGGTAAAGAGGGACGGGTGCGGTTCGAATCAAATGCTCAAGAGGGTCTGCATCATCTGCTCGGCGGTCGTGAGCAGCTTGGCGGCGGCGCCGTAGGACTGCTGGTGTGCGATCATGTTGGTCAGCTCTTCGTCCATGTTGACGGCGGATTTGCTGGCTTCGAGGCCGAGCAGGCTGATCACGACCGCCGAATGCCGTTCCTGATCGCGCAGCGCTGACTCGACGGTCGAGCCCAAACCCGAGAGCAGGTCGACGGCCGCGCGGTCGATGGGCTCGCGCAGGGCGGCCAGGGCGACCGCGTTTTGGCTGTCGCCCGCAGGCTCTCCAGCAGCGGCGGCGGCGAGTTGGCGCCCGTCGGTCAGGGCGAGCGAGAGGCTCGTCGCCGTCACGCCTGCGGGGTCGAAGAAGGCGCCGCCCACGTTGCCGTCCTGATCCGACCCTAGCGCGTGCTGCGTGTTGACGGCTTGGACGAGTTGCAGCGCGAAGGCGTCCAGCGTGGTCAGGGCGGCCGGAATCTGGTTGGCGGCCACGTCAAGGCGCGCGCCCAGGCGTCCACTCGTCGTGCGCATCGCCACGTCGGTGTCGCCGAACATCACGCGCGGGCCGCCCGTCGACTCATCGACCGCCAGCAGCGTCACGTCGTCCGTCTGGACCAGGTTCATGCCGTCGAGCGAGACCGTCGCCGTGCCGTCAGCCTGCCGCTTGATGGCGACGGGAGCCAGCTCGGCCAGCTGATCGAGGACGACGTCGCGCCGGTCTTGAGCCGCCAAGTCGGGCACTCCGGTCGACGCGCCGATGCGGACCGACTGGTTCAGCGAGGCCAGTTCCTGAGTCAGGCTGTTGAGATCGTCGACTCCGGCGCGCAGGTCGAAGATCGACTGCTCCTGGAGTCGCAGCGCGCCGTTGCCCATCTGGTTGACCGTGTCGGCCACGCCGCGCGCCTGGCTGAGCACGGCGCGGCGCGAGGCGGGGCTTTCGGGGTCTTGGCTCAAATCGTTCCACGCGTTCCAGAACCTGCCCATCGTATCGGGCAGCGTCCCGTCGCCGCTCGTCGAGAAGACGGCTTCGAGCGTCCCCAGCGCCCGGGCGCGCTCGTCGGCTCCGCCCAGCAGCGAGCGCGAACGCCGCGCCGACTGGGTCACGAGTTCGTCGCGCAGCCGCTCGATGCCCGACACCTGCACGCCCCCGCCCGCGTGGAAACCGGTGCTGCCAAATCCGCCCCCTGGCGCTTGCGACGTGCGCAGGTTGACGCGGCGCCGCGCGTAGCCCTCGACGCCCGCGTTAGCGACGTTGTCGCCCGTCGTAGCCAGCGCCGTCGTCTGCGCGGCCAGCGCGCGCCGGGCGGTGTGGTACGTTCCAAAGAGACTCATAGCCGTGCCGTTTTAACCGTCGAGGTTGACGAATCCGCCACCGCGTGACGCGCCGGACTGCATGCCTTTGGGCGTGTAGTGCTGCTGCCCGGCGGGTGCGGCCTGCCCCTGCAAGACCGTCAGCACTTCGCGTCCCAACGTGAGCGCGTGGTGAAGCGCGAACGTCAGCGCGTCGGCCTTGCGGCTGGCGATGGTAGCGCGCTCGCGCAGTTCGGATCGGTGGCTGGCGAGTTCGCTCGCAGCGCGGAGCGAGTCTTCGTCGCCATAGGCGGCCAGCGCCGAGGCAATCTCTTCGATGGTGACCGTGTCGGTCGAGAGTTTGAGGACGCGAGCAGCCAGCCGGGTCTGCCGCCCGCGCGTCTGCTGCAAGCGCTTCATCCGCGCCAGCGTCTCGCCGACCATGCCGGTGAGCGCGTCGAGCGTGTCCGAGTCGGCGTTCTGGAGCGCGGCGAGTTGGTCGGCCGTCAGGCTGTGGAGCGCGTGGAGCGATTCGAGTTCGGCGGCGAGCGTGTCGGCCAGCGGCTGGACGACGGCGGCGGGCCCGCGTGGAGCCGTGGCGACGGAATCGGTGGTCGTAGAAGTCTTGGTCATGTCGATAAAATCAGTATCAGGCGCTCAGGTCGAGGGGCGAGGCGGACAGCGGGCGAAGCGTCCGTGCGGGAACGGCGTCGAACGTGCGCGGCGCGACCGGCGTGTCGATCGGCAGCGGCGCCTTGATTTCGGGCGTGACTTCGGGCGCCCACTGCCGACGCACCAGATCACCGACGCGCAGCGCGCCGGACTCGACCAAGTGGCTCGTGAGCACGTCGGCCAGGGCTTCGCGCTGCAAGTCGGCCTGGCTGCCCATCCAGCCCGGACCGCCCTCCATCGGCTCGAACAGCTCCTTGGTCATCGTCTGTACGAACTGCTTGACGAGCACTTCCTCGAACTGATGCGCCGCTTTGTCCGCTTGAGACGGGCGCGCGGGCGTGGCAGGTTGCGGCGATAGCGCCTGCATGCGATTCACGTTCATCGCCCCACCTCCGCATCCCGATCAACGCTCCCGTAGGGGCGACCCGTGGGTCGCCCTTTCCAGCGATTGCGTTTGCCAAGGGCGACCCACGGGTCGCCCCTACGATGGGCCTGAAATGGGGGAATCAGCATCGGCATCAGAGGATTACCAACTCGCCTTGCAGGGCACCGGCTTGGTCGATGGCCTGGAAGATGGAGATCACGTCGCGCGGAGTCATGCCCAGCTCGTTGAGCGCGGCGGCGAGCGTCGTCACGTCGGTATTGGGCTGCAGGACGATGCTCCTAGCCTGCTCCTCTTCGAGCGATGCCGTCTGCTGATTGGCGACGACCGTCTGCCCCTGGGCCAGCGGGTTGGGCTGCGCGATGATGGGCGTGTTCTGCGTCGACACGACCAGGCTGCCGTAGGTGATCATGACCTCGCTGATGCGCACGTTGCCACCCGCCACGATGGTGCCTGTCCGCTCGTTGATGACGAAGCGCGCCGGCGCCTCAACCGCGATCCGGACGCCTTCGAGCATCGCCATCGCCTCGCTGACGCCGCCGAACGCCGCAGGCACGTCGACTTCGATCCGCCCCGCATGGACGACGCGTGCGCCATCGGTAAAGCGCTCGTTGACTGCCTCGGCGATGCGCGCCGCCGTCGTGAAGTCGGGCTGCCGCAGCACCAGCGCCATCGCCTGCCCCTCGATCTGAAGCGGCGGCGACTGCACGATCAGCCCGCCGCCCGGCACGCGCCCGGTATTGCCGTGGTTGACCTGCACGCTCGCGCCTCCGCCACCTGCTCGCGCCGAGCCGGTCGAGACGGGTCCTTGCGCCATCACGAACGCGAGCGCGCCGACCACTCCGGTCGGATCGAGCAGGGGCGTCTGGAGCAGCACGCCGCCCGAGAGCGAGCGCGCATCGCCCAGCGACGACAGCGTCACGTCGACCGTTGCGCCCGGCCCGCTGAACGGGTCGAGCGTAGCCGTCACCATCACGGCGGCGGCATTGCGCGTGCCCAAGACGGTCGGGTCGACGGCGATGCCGAAGCGCTGGAGCATGTTGGCGATGCTCTGAACCGTGTAGGGAGCGCCGCGTCGTCCGCTCGCCCGGTCGCCGGTTCGGTCCAGGCCGACGACGATGCCGTAGCCGACGAGTTGGAGCGGACGGGCGCCATCGAGCACGACGAGTTCTTTGATCCGCACGTCGGCATTCGACTGCGCGGCGGTGGGGAGTGCAAACGCTAGAACCAGGAGCACGACGATCAGCGCGAGCAGAGCCCGAACGGACGCAGCGTCGAGCCGGCGAGCGCGACGGTGGCGAGGAAGGCGGCGGTGAATGACGCGCATCGGCTTAGTTGGCTACGAGAAAGACGGCAGCGCCGAGAAGCGCGACGGCGCCCAGACGCGTCGCCGTGCCGGTCGGAAACCACTTGGCCGCGCGTCCGGCCTTGCGGTATTCGATGTGCGCGTTGGCGATCTGAAAGGACAAGACCGTGTTGTCATAGCGCACGTCGAGCGGCCGGACGGTCCCCCGCACCTGCATCACGTGCGTGACCCCGTTGACGTTGAGCGACTTCTCGCCCGTCACGAACAGGTTGCCCTGCGCCGTGACCGAGTCGACCAGGACCGTCAGCGTCCCGCTCAGCAGGTCGGACTGGACCGTCCGGTTGCTGGCTTCGGCGTTCTGTCCAAATGTGGCGTCGAGCGCGAACGAGTCGCCCGCGTTGCCCCTCGCGCTCCCGCCGAGCGAGGCGCGGCTCTGATCGTCGTACTGACTCGACCGCGCCGCGTTGGTCCGCTCCGACAGCACGATGGTCAAGATGTCCCCGGCGCGGTTGGCCTTGGGATCCGAAAACAGCGATTGCGCATCGACGGCTGGAGCCGCCAGAGCACAGAGACAGAGAGTCAGAAGCAAGCGCATAGTCAGGAGATGATGTAGGGGCGACTCCGAGAGTCGCCTAAGAGGATGGTTCAGAGCGTCTCCACCCACTCGGCCACCCCGTCGGAGACGAGGCGCGCGCGGTAAGTGGTATTGGTGTCGGGGACGTGCACGCGGATCAGGTCGCCGACGTGTCCGGCTTCCCTAGCGTGACCGCGCAGGTCGAGCGCCAGACCGCCGCGGCGGTAGCGTATCATGACGGCGTCGCCGATGTCGACGGCGAAGGCAGCGCGCAGGTCGCCGGTTCGCAGCGTGCGGCCAGCGCGCAGGTGGCGGGTGGCGAAGAGCGCCCCGACAGGCAAATCGCGTGTCGTCAGCGGATCGCCAGCCAATCGCGTCGTCTCGGTCCAGGCGATGGTTAATGCAGACGACGCGTCATCGCCCTTGAGCAGCGTTTCAGAGACCGACACGACGCTGTCGAACCGGGCCACGAACACGCGCGCACGCCCAACGGCTCGACCGTCCGCGTCCGTGACCGAGACCGACAGCGGCCCACTAGGCGCGCGTCCTCGGTCCGTCCACGCCACACGCGGAGAAGAGAGAGCCGCAGCCTGATCCGGCACTCGCTCGGCCCGCACGATGAGGTGCCCGGCGAGTTCGGGATAGCGCGCATCCACCTGCGCCTGAACCGCAGCCGCAACGGGCGACGCGTTTTGGGCAGCGGCAGGAGCACCACTCCACAGCCACACCAACGCTGTCATTGCGAGGCCGAGGGCCGTGGCAATCCCCTGCGGCAACGGCGGCGTTGGGAGATCGCCGCGTCGCTTCGCTCCTCGCGATGACAAAGTGGAAAGGAAGGCGGCAACCGGCATCACGACTAGCGTTTGAGGTTGTTGGCGATCTGGAGCATGTCCTCGCTCGTCGTCACCATTTTGGAGTTGATCTCGTAGGCGCGCTGAGCCGAGATCAGGCTGACCATCTCCTGCACCACGTCGACGTTCGAGGCTTCGACGTAGCCCTGACGCACCAGCCCGATGCCTTCCTCGCCGGGCGTTCCAGGAGTCGGCTCGCCGCTGGCGTCGGTCTGAGCGTAGAGGTTGCCGCCCATCGATCGCAGACCTGCCGGGTTGAAGAAGCGCGCCAACTCGATCTGGCCTAGCTCGACCATTTCGGGCTGCCCCTGAAGCCGGGCCTTGACGACGCCGTCCTGGCTGATCGCGACCTCGACGGCGTCGGGTGGAACAGTGATATCGGGTTCGAGCGCCAGGCCGGTTTGCGTGACGACCTGCCCGTCCTGATTGACCGTGAACGTGCCGTCGCGCGAGTAGGCGAGTTCGCCGCCGGGTCCGCGCACCTGGAAGAAGCCATCGCCCGAGATCGAGATGTCGAACGCGTTGCTCGTCTCGATGAAGCTGCCCTGGGTGAAGTTGCGAACGGTCGATATGGCTGCTGCGCCGTGTCCCATCTGGAGCGTCGCCGGAGCGCCCGCGCCTTGCCCCTCGCCCTGCCCCGCCGTCTGGACGGTCTGGTAGAGCAGGTCCTGAAAGACGACGTTGGAGCGCTTGAAGCCCGTCGTGTTGGCGTTGGCGAGGTTGTTCGCCGTGTTGTCGACGCTCGTCTGCTGAGCGCTCATGCCCAGAGCGGCGGTGTGGAGGGCGCGTAGCATATCGGTGGGAGATCGGAGAAGCGCCGTTGCATGCAACGGCGGTACGGGGAGCGGAAGTGGAGGTAGCGCTAGCGACGGGGCATGCCCCGTCGGTGCAGAAGGTTGGAGAATCGAAGAGCGAAGGTCAGCGGGCGCTCGAAAGCAGGAAAAGGGCGACGCACGAGCCTAACAAAGAGGCTGACGTCTCAGAATTTGCCGGTGTCGCGGACGAGTTGGCCTAGGAGGGCGTCGACGGTTTGGATCTGTTTCTGTTGGCCTTCGAAGAGGCGGAACTGCTCAATCATCTCGGTCATCTCGCGGACAGCGTTGACGTTGGCGCGCTCGACCGATCCCTGGATCACGCCTGGCATGTCGGCGTCGACCGGAACGGCGTCTGCGGCTGCGAACGTAGCGCCGTCCAGGCGTTGCAGGCGGGCCGGATCGTCGAACGTGACGACGCGCAGCCGACCGACAGGCTGGCCGTCGACCGAGAAGCGACCGCTGCTGTCGATCTCGATGGCGCGGGCGTCGGGAGGGAGTTGGATCGGGCCGTTGGCACCTTGGACGGCCAATCCGCCGGGCGTTCGGAGCGTGCCGTCTTCGCCCGGCGTGAACCGACCGGCGCGTGTGTAGCGAAGGGCGCCCGTCGCCTCGTCCATGACCTCGAACAGGCCGTCGCCGCGCAGGGCCACGTCGAGCGGGTTGCCGGTTTCTTCGAGTTGGCCGTGGCTCGTATCGGCGCCTTGCTCGGTCAGCCGGTCGCTGGTCGGCGCGCCCTCGATGTCGAGGCGTTCGTTGAGCGCCGTCACGAAGAGCCGGTCGCGGCGGTAGCCGATCGTGTTGGCGTTGGCGAGGTTGTTCGCCGTCCGCTCCTGCCGCTGGGTCGACTGGTGCATCGAGGCGACGGCGTTGCGCAGGCGGAGAAGCATCGGCGGAAGGAGGACTTGGTGACGCTCGCGACCTATGCAAAAGCGCGTCCGCCCGCCTATCCGCGTCAAAAAGACCGGTGTGGATGTCCGGGCCGGTTGCGCTTTCCGTCCTATGCGGCACGATTTACCGCCGCCCTGGTCCAAGGAGCAGGGCGAGCGCATTCTCGACTGGCGACTGATGTTGAGTCTCGGTCAGGGGCAGACCGCAAGCGGGTTCTGGCTTTCGTGGCCTTTGTGGATCCCTGCCTTCGCAGCGAAGACGGTTGAATGGGTGGGGAGCGAACTGCGAAAAGTAGAATGCGCCCGCCCCAGTCCAAGGAGAGCGAGGCGGCGGCTCTGGCGTAACCTGGTCGTAGATTGAGACGATACACCGGACGGCGATCTTACCGGTGCTCCCGCTTCCACCGCCTCCATGCCCCTGCTCCTCGTCGAAGACAACGGCCTCGCCGCGCGCACGATGATTCGGCAGATCGAGCGGCTGGGCTACGCGACGCCCCACCACGCCGAGTCCGCCGAACAGGCGCTCGACATGCTGCGCGACACGACCTACAGCGGTGTTCTGCTCGACTGGATGCTGCCGGGCATGTCGGGCGTCGAACTGCTGCGCTTCATGCGCGGCTCCAGGCGCTACGCCGACACGCCGATCCTGATGATTACCGGAAAGCAGAAGCGCGAGGACGTGATGGAAGCCGTCCGAGCTGGCGCGACCGATTACGTCACCAAGCCCGTTCCCCTCGACGCGCTCGAAGCCAAACTGCGCGAACTCGTGCCCCACCTAGCGCCGGGCGACGAGGAGCAGTCCGCTTAAGACGGAGCGTTTGGCGCCGACAACACGGGCAGCTTCTCCCCCTCTGCCTTGCGCCTGCTCCTCATCGAAGACGTCCAACTCACCGCTGACGTCACGCTCCGTCAACTCATCCGCTTCGGCTTCCCGCGCGTCGACCACGCCGAATCGGGCGAAGACGCCTTGATGCTGATGCAGCAGCACACGTACGACATCGTCCTGCTCGACTGGAATCTGCCGGGTATGTCGGGCCTGGAACTGCTCTTCCTGATGCGCGCCTCTCGCCGCTACGCCCACACCCCCGTCCTGATGGTCTCGGGCCGCACCGCCCGCACCGACGTGCAGCAAGCACTCTCGGCGGGCGCGACGGACTTCCTGGCCAAACCGGCTTCACCAAGCGCGCTCGAAGCCAAGCTGCACCGGTTTCTTCCGGCATTCGCGTAGCTGTCAGGTCGATGTTTCGAGGTGGGCCAGAATCAGATCGGACACGCGTTTGCTCCACAGATCGTAGATGACCGGACCCGGATGAAAACCGTCCGACGCCATCAGGTCGCGCATCGGGACGCCATGTGCCGAGTCGCCCGGCAGCGTTGTGAACGGTACGTACTCGACTCTTTCCGTAACGTCTGCCCAGGCTCTGAGCAGTCGATCATAGCGGCTGGCCTGCCTTGCCATGTACCACCGCAGCGGAGCCGGAAGTGCGGGAAACTGGCCGAGAGGCGGTAGACCGGAAGCCAGCACCAACCCGATGCCGAACCGGGTGCGCAGTTCGTCCACCAACTCTCGATAGATGGTGAGCCACACGTCGGGCGCAACGTCGGCCGTCACGCTGTTGATACCCTGCGAGATCACCGCTACCCTCAGAGAACCGGATGAGCTATCGAAGGACTCCATGTCGAGACTTCGGAGGTGCTCCAGCGTGTGCTCGACCCTCGTCGACGTTCGAGCAATGAGCCGGTAGGTCACCTGAGCGTGAGGCGACACCCGGCGCAGCACGCCGCCGAGCAGCGCATCGTCCTGAGAATCGACGCCCACGCCCGCTGCCGCCGAGTCGCCGACGATGAGCAGCCGCAGTGCTCTCGGCCCAACTCCGACTGTCCCGGATCGCGCCCCCTCGGGTTCGGGCAGACGCGGGGTGATGCGCCGCACCCGCTTTCCTTGGGCGATCAGCAGGGGTCCTACGATGGGTTTCAGAAGCGACGAAATCACAGCGGCGTGCACATAGTTCAACCGCGGGCCAACTTACAAACGCGCAAAACGCGTCGCCCTCACCCTGGAGGACGACGCGTTGAGGCGAGTCTGATTTGCTCAGCGAGAGGTGATCGTAGGCACGCCAGGCGAGCTTACTGTCCGCTGAAGAGCGACGCATACTGACCGTAACCTTCGGCTTCGAGATCGGCTACGGGGACGAACCGCATCGCCGCCGAGTTCATGCAGTAACGCAACCCGGTCGGTTGGGGACCGTCGGGAAAGACGTGGCCCAGGTGCGAGTCGGCCAGGCGGCTGCGGACTTCGATGCGCACCATGCCCAGCGCGCGGTCTTCGTGCTCGACGACCAGAGCCGGTTCGAGCGGACGGGTGAACGACGGCCAACCCGTACCCGAGTCGAACTTGTCGATCGACGAGAACAGCGGCTCGCCCGACACTACGTCGACGTAGAGACCGGCTTCCTTGTTGCCGTCGTACGGATTGTCGAACGGACGTTCGGTCCCGTCCTGCTGCGTGACGCGGTACTGCACGTCGGTCAGCATCGCGCGCAGTTCGGCGTCGGACGGCTTGGAGAAGTCGGCCCACGGCTGGAGGCTGGGCGGCAGCGGCGCCGACATCGACGTTTCCTTGCCCCACGTCTGGCGGATGAACGGCTTGCGGCCCGATCCCTCGGCATAGCTGTTGTAGCGGGGCGCGCTCTTGAGGTAGAAGTCCTGATGGTACAGGTCGGCCGGATAGAACGTCGTATAGTCGACGATCGGCACGACGATCGGCTCGTCGAACGTGCCCGACGCCGCCAGTTCAGACTTGCTCTCCTCGGCCAATCGGCGCTGCCCCATGTCGTGCGGATAGAGCACGGGCGCATAATGCGGGCCGCGGTCGGCGAACTGCCCGCCGTCGTCGGTCGGGTCAATGTTGCGCCAGTAGGCGTAGAGGAGCTGCTCGTAGCTGGCCTTGGACGCGTCGTAGAAGACCTGGACGGCTTCGACGTAGTCCGTCCGTCCGTTGGCTACGTCGTCGTAATCGGGGTTGGGCTCGGTGCCGCCCGCAAAGCCCGACACGACCGCTTCGACGCCGTCGATGGCTTCGAGCGGTTCTTCCATGCACCAGAAGCAGCCACCCGCAAACGTGGCGACGGTCAGGTTGGAGTTGGCGCGCAGGCGTTCGAGCAGTTCGGCAGGAGGCGTCATGTCGAGGCTGTCGGCCGAGCGCGTCGCGTTCTGCGCACCCGTCGTGCTCGTTTGGCACGCGGACAGCAGGAGCAACAGGACGAAAAGGGAAAAGCGTTTCATGATCGGGGTCGGTGGGAAGAGAGAAAGGTTAAACGGGGCGAGACGCGAAAGTATTCGAACGGGGCAAAATCGTTGGGCCGTCGTCTGATTCGGCGTGCGTCTTGCCCTCGCGAACGCGTGGCACCTGTACGCGTCTCACCCAGGTGCCTTCTCTCCGCCGCCCTTCCGTCGTTCCATCTGCCGGACTGCTCATCGCGCTGCCCGTTCTAGCGATCGTACTGGTCATTGGCGCGCTGGCGGCGATGCGCTGGGGAGATGCGATCTCATCGGGATGGACGGACCGCGCCGCAGAGCGCGAAGGCTCCGACCTCGCCCAAATGCTCCAAACACCCGATGACCTGCTCGCTTGGATTGCCGATCATCCCGAGCACGCCTCGTTTTACTCCGAAGCATCTGCCCTTCACGCCGACACGCTCCGCCCCACGATCGGCGCCTCGTTCGTCGCGGCGAGCCACGCCGCCCGGCAGCACGTTCAAGCCGGGCGCCTTGACACGTCGGCACGCGTCGCGCCCGGCTTCCTCGACCGCGTCGCCCTCGCCGCAACGCACACGCCCGAATCGGTCTCCATCAGCACTCTCATCGCCCGCACTCGGTCTGGCGATGCAGCGGCGCACGACGCGCTGCTGTCGCTGCTCGACATGCGGGAGCTTCCATCGCACGCTCCACCCCTACCCGCCCCTCAATCGCAAACCGGACTGCGTCTGGCGTGGCGCAACCACACCTTCGCCTACCCAACCGACACGCTTGCGGTCGCCTATGGTGCGATGTCGGCTGACCAAGTTGCCGCTCAGATCGCGACGATGCAGAGCGGATGGCTGCACGACGCCGACTTTCGCGCGGCCGAGCAGGTGTGGCGAGCTGGTCAGCCGCCGCTCTCCGCCCGCTCGCATCGTGCGTTGGCATCAGCTACATTGCCGCGCACATCGGTCCGAGCGCTGGCGTCCAGCCTTGCCCCCGGCGACACGCTCTGGTTTAGCGAACCCGGCTTCGTGCTCGCCACCGCTTTTTGCTCAGAAGCACCGTCCGTCGTTGCCCTTTCGGATCTGCCGCTCGGGTTGTGGCGCAGCTTGGACGCATCGCGGTTACCAATGGATCTGGCCCGGAAAGACTGCTCACATCGGTAAACGCAAAAACCTGACAGGTTTGAGACTGCCGAGCTGGATTAGCGCTGACGAGCACGCGTTACCATCCGTCTCGCACTCACCGCCTCGCCCTGCGCCCGAGCAACGCAAATACCTGCCGTAAGGCGGGCGCCACCCATACTCAGAGCCCCGCTGCCATCGTACAGGATGGCGACCTCGCGCCCCAGTGCGTCGGATAGCGCCGCCAGGACGTGTTGCGCCTTGTCTGCGCTCAGAGTCAGGACTGCTTGGCCGCCAAAGGGGTTATGCGTCGCCGACGTGATGACCAGCGCCGATCCTCTTACGCCTGCCAGTTCAACGACCGGGCTCAAGTTAGTGGCGCCGTCGGTCGTGCTGTTCGAGCCGGAAGCGATAGGTATGGGGCGCGAGATCGGCGGTGCGGAACGCATAGGCCGTCGTTTCGAGCGTGGTGCCCGCGCTCTGCTTCCAACTCAGCGAGCGGGAGCCCGAGCCCGCATCGGTCTGCACGTCGAAGCCGCTGCTGTTGGTTTCGGATGCGGTCGTCCACGAGAGGAGTGCGGCCGCGCAGTCGAGAGCGGCGGAAAAGACGGTCGACTCGACTGGGAACGCGTCGCTGTTGGCTTTGAGGCTGAGCGCGAAGATGTCGGTGCTTCGACTGGAGGACCTATTCTACGTGACGGTTGGTGGGAAATCGAAGTGGTGAAGTCTGCGGCGAAGGTGTGCTATCCAACCAGACCCGCTTCTACACCGACCACCTTCGGTACGGCTTCTGCCCCGGCATCACACGAACGGAACACCAAGCTCCGCGCCCACCGGCAACCTCACCCAAGCGTCGCTCTTCGCTTCTCAGAGCCAGCCGTTGGCGCGGTACCAGTCGATGGTTTCGGCGATTCCATCTTCCAAGCCGACCGTCGGCGCATAATTCATCAGGCGGTGGGCCTTGGCACTGCTGCACGCCGTACACGCGTCACGGATTTCGCGCGCCTTCTCGCGGTTAAGCGGCGGATATGTGCCGGATGCCTTGCCCCACGCTTGGGCCGCAGCGCCGATCGTTCCGACCAAAAAGCGAGGGATGCGGACCGTCACCAGCCGACGCCCCAGCGCCTTGGCCGTCGCGTCGCGCACTTCGGCCCAGCTGTACACGCGCGGCGATCCCAAGAACAGCGTCTCTCCTAGCGTCGCCTCACTTTGGGCCGCGTCGATCATTCCATTTACCAAGTCGCGCACGTACACGAGGCTCAAGACGGGCTTGAACGGATCGCCCACAACGGGACAGATGCCCTTGCTGCACGTCTGAAAAAACGTGTAGATGTCGGCCTCGCGCGGACCGTAGACGGCAGGTGGACGGACGACGGTGATTGGCAGCGCATCCAAGTAGCTCTGCGTCATCTGCTGCGGATCGGACAGCGCTGCCTCCATCCGCATCTTCGAAGCTCCGTAGCGCGAGATCGGCAGCAGCGGCGACTGTTCGTCGGCGACAGGCGGATCGCCCGCGCACGTGCCGACGGCGGCTAGGCTGCTCGTCACCAGCACGCGCTTGACGTGGGGCGCGTTGCCCTTGACGGCGCCCAGCAGGTTGAGCGTCGCCCGCACGTTTCCGGCTTCGAACGCGTCGTCGTCCTGCGCCCGCGTCACGCCCGCCAAGTGGTAGACGTAGTCGGCGCCCTCGACGGCTTCCCAGAGCACGCCGATGTCGCTCAGGCTACCCTTGACGATCTCTACGTCGGCGCCCTCCAACCACTTCTCATCGCCCCGTACCAACGCCCGAACGGTATGGCCACGCGCCACCAGCGCTTCGGCAAGGTGGCTGCCGATGAAGCCGGTGCCTCCGGTGAGAAAAACGGTTGCCATCGCGCGCTGGGGAGAAGTGAGACAGCCGAAAATACCACTTCGGACAAGACTACTCCCTTTCTGCTCATCACCCAGCCCGCCAGCACCTCGCCGCTCTACTCGCTCGCCGCCTATCTGCGGCGCAGCGTCATCACGTTCTCGACGTGTGCGGTATGCGGAAACATGTCGACCGGCTGGACGCGCTCGACGGTGTAGGTGTCGAGTAGCCCGGCCAGGTCGCGCGCCTGCGAGCGCGGGTTGCAGCTGACGTAGACCAACCGTTCGGGCGCCAGCTCGGCGATCTGCTTGACCACCTTGGGGTGCATTCCGGCGCGCGGCGGGTCGACGATCAGCACGTCGGGCGTGCCGTGCTTGGCGACGAACTGGGGCGTGAACAGCTTGAGCATATCGCCTGCGACGAACGTGGCGTTCGAGATGCCGTTGCGCTGGGCGTTGGCCTTGGCATTGGCGACAGCCTCAGGCACCAATTCGACTCCGACGACGTGCTTGACGTGCGGCGCGCAGAACAGCGAGATCGTCCCAGCGCCGCAGTAGAGATCGTAGAGCAGATCGTCCGGACCCAGGCCAGCCGCCTCACGCGCAGCGGTGTAGAGAACTTCGGCGCCTTTGGTGTTGGTCTGGAAGAATGCGTGCGGGTCGATCTCGAACTTCAGCTCGCCGATCGTGTCGTGCAGCAGACCCGGTCCATAGATCGTCCGCGTCTCCTCGCCGATCGAGGTTTGGCCCAGTCCGGTGTGGATCGTGTTGACGAGCGTCGTCACTTCGGGGCAATCGGCTTGCAAGACGGCCGCTAGCTGCTCCATCCGCGTGTGGACGAAACCGTTCGTGACCAGGTTGACCAGCGTTTCGCCCGTATGCACTCCCTGACGGATGACCAGGTGGCGCAAAAAGCCTTGATGCGTGTGGACGTTCCACGGCTGCCAGCTCTCCCACTTGGCCAGTTCGCGCACCCGGTTGACGACGCGCACGCTCAACTCGGACTGCAAGTGGCACTCGTGCAGATCGACGACTTTGCCATAGAAGCCTGCCGGATGTAGCCCTAGTCCAAATTCGCGATCGAACGACCGGTCGCTGCCGATCTCGTCTTGGGTGAGCCAGCGCTCGGCCGAGAACGAGAACTCCATCTTGTTGCGATAGAAGTAGACGTCCGGCGACGGAAGCGTCGGCTCGACGGCGACGCCGCTCAGCCCGGCCTCGTAGCGCAGCGCTCCCTCCACACTCTCGCGCTTGGCTTCCAACTGCGCCGCATACTCGACGTGCTGCCACTTGCAGCCACCGCACACGCCGAAGTAGGCGCAGCGCGGCTCGACGCGCAGCGGCGACGGTTCGAGCAGTTCGAGCAGGCGCGCTTCAGCATGCTTGCGCTTCTTCTTGAAAATCTGAGCGCGCACCCTGTCGCCCGGCACGGCGCCGCCGACGAAGATCACGTACCCATCGACGCGGGCCAGGCTCTTGCCCTTGTCGGCAAAGGATTCCAAAGTGAGTTCGAGTTCGTCTCCTCGTTTCATGGGCGGCGGGTGCTAGAAAGGAAACGGCCCGGCAGCACGAGGGCTGCGGGCCGTGAAGGGGTGCGGCGAGAGGCGTTAGCTGTCTTCTTCGTCGAACATGAAGTCGTCGTTGCCGATCGGATAGTCGGGCCAGACTTCGATGATGTTTTCGTACGGCTCGCCGTCGTCCTCAATCGCTTCGAGATTTTCCATCAGTTCGATGGGCGATCCGGTGCGGTCAGCGTAGTCGAGCAGTTCGTCTTTGGTGGCCGGCCAGGGGGCGTCTTCGAGGTACGAAGCGAGCTCAAGCGTCCAATACATACAGGCTAGGGCGTAGGGAGGGATGGAGCGGGACGATAGGGCATCCCACGCCCGTGCGCAACCCCTTACCACGACGTTCACGCACAAAAGGCGTGCGTAGTGACCTCGTTACGAGCGCTCCGCCAGATCGGGTCAGTGCAGCGACAACGGCGAGACGGCCTCTTCGCTTTCGGCCACGAGCGCGCGGTAGGCCTGCGGGGACATGCTGGGCGCCATCAATTCGATGGGGTTGATCGCCTCGTCGTTGTTCATGTGATGCACTTCGTAGTGGAGGTGCGGTCCTGTCGAGCGGCCCGTGCTTCCGACCGATCCGATGCGGTCGCCGCGCGAGATGCGCTGGCCGACGCGGAGACCGGGTGCAAACGCCGACATGTGAGCGTAGAGCGTTTTGTATCCGCTCTCGGCGTGGGTGACTTCGACGAAGTTGCCGAACGTGCTGCTCACCTCGACCTTGCTCACGACGCCGTTGCCCGAAACGTAGATCGGGGTGCCGATGCGAGCCACGATGTCGATTCCTCGGTGCATCTTGCTCACGCGCAGGATCGGGTGGTGGCGCATGCCGTAGCCCGAAATGATCGACCCGGCGACGGGCTTGAGAACGGGAAGCTCGGCGAAGAAGGCGGCGCGTTCGGTCGCTTTCTTGGTCAGGTCGTCGTACGAGGCGCGCTGCTGACCGATCTGGCGTTCAAGCGTACCGATCATCTGAGCGGACGAACGCAGCAGATCGCCCGTCTCGAAGCGTCCGAAGTCAGCGAACTCGTCGACGCCGCCGACGCCCATCTGGCGCACGTCGTCCGAAATCGGGTCGGCGTTGAGGAGCGAGCGGTAGACCTCTTCGTCCGTCTGCGCCAACCCGGCGAGCTGGCCCTGAAAACGCTCCATGCTCACGTGGGCGAGCGAAAGCTGGTCGCGCAGCGCATTGCGCTCGGATGCGAGCGAGCGCTCCTGCGGAGTCAGCGTGAAGTGATCGAGACCGAGCGTCATGCCACCGGCAAGGACGAGGGCGAGCACGAGGACGACCGTGCCGCGAATGGCGATTTGGCTTTTGCGCGGCTGAACCTCTACATAGGTGCAGTTCTGGTGGTCGTAGTAGTAGTACTGATTGCGGGGCATACGGGGAGTGGTGGGAAGAGGAACGGCGAGAAATGGCCGGTTCGCTACGCACCTGACAGAGAATGGGAATCCACTCCCTGGCAGAGGCGTGGGCGTAACGCTCACGTAGCAAAGATAGCAGGTAACACGCACTATCGCCAACCTTTGGTGAAGATTAGCAAACTCCACACCGTGTTTATACACTTCCCCTCATACGAACACATTTATGCACATATCACCGCGTGTTCTCGAAAGCAGCTTTACTCTACGTCCTGCTCAAAATACTCTGTCGCGCGCAGCGTGTGCCCCTTCGGCCCCTTCATCCGTTTGCGCAGGCGTTTGGCGAACACATCAGCAGGATTATAGCCATAGTGACGCAGCAGATAGTTCATCGCGATGACCTCGCAGATGACGGTGATGTTCTTTCCGGGCGTGACCGGCAAGCGGACAAGCGGCAGGTCCACGCCGACTACGTCTTTGTGCTCTTCGATCATGTCGACTCGGGTATAGTCCTCGTCCGGATCCCACAGTTGCAGGTTGACGATCAGTTCGATGCGCTTCTGAAACCGGATCGCGCGAATGCCGAACATCGCGCGCACGTCGATCAGGCCCAGCCCGCGGATTTCCATGAAGTGCTGCACTAGATCGGTCCCCGCTCCCATGACGACGTCGTGCTTGCGCGTCGCCACGACTACGTCATCGGCAACGAGGCGGTGACCGCGCTCGACTAGATCCAGCGCGACTTCGCTCTTGCCGATGCCCGCCTTGCCCTGAAGCAGTACGCCCACGCCGTACACGTCTACGAGCGAGCCATGAAGCGACACTTGCCTGGCGAACTGATCTTCCAAAAAGTTAGTCGCCTGCGTCATGAAGCGCGTCGTCGAGACGGACGTGCGGAAGACGGGCAGCCCGCGCGTGGTCGCCTGTGCCATCTGCTCATCGGGCAGCGCGTTGTCTGCGGTGAGGACGATGCAGGGCATGGCGTGCGCAATCAACCGCCCGAACGCGCCGCGCCGTTTGTCTTCGTCCATGGCTAGTAGGAAGCGCGTCTCGGTGTTGCCCATCACCTGCAGGCGCTGCGGTTGGAAATGCTCCTCGTAGCCCGCCATGACCAGTCCGGGCCGGTGGATGTGACGCTCGACGATACTGCGACCTTCAAGCGGAACGTCGTTGATCAGCGTCAACGGCACGTCGACTCGGGTGCGCATGGTGTCGGCCCAAAAGTCGAGTGGAATGCGTTCGCGCTGGATGATGGATTCGGGCATGATGAGGCGGTTGGGGTGCTGCGAGCAAGCTACGCTGAGCCTGAGTGGTTGGCTGTGACTTGCTCACGACAGATCACAGGCATTCGCGCTCGCTATCACTCCCGTCTTCTCGACCATCTTTCCTGCGCAAGCAAGAATCCACAACTGCTTGCCTAGATCTCGCCGAAACCCATTCTTCCCGCTGGGAAAGTGTGTATCACTGCGTGGGACCCTCTTCGCCCTGATGCGAAAAAGCAAAACATCGAGGCCGATCTCTTCTCATCCGTTCGAGACGTGAGCAGGCACTACGCAAAAAACCCGCCGGGCCACGTGGCCGTGGCGGGTTCGGGTTGCTGAAGTAAGCGGAGCGGAAAGCTGTCAACTTTTGGAAAGCTGACAGCTTTGAAGCGCCGGAGCGGCCTCTCCTCTGCTACCGCACGAGCTCAAGCGTTTGCGCTACGTGTGCCGCTTCGCTCTCACGGCACCTCGACCGCATTCAGGATGCGCTGCACCAGATCGTCGGATGTGATCTCCTCGGCTTCGGCTTCGTACGTGAGGACCAGCCGGTGCCGCATCACGTCGAGGGCGACGGCGCGCACGTCTTCGGGCGTCACGTAGGCGCGCTGCTGCAAGAACGCGTGCGCGCGGGCGGCCAGGTTGAGGCTAATCGTGGCGCGCGGCGAGCCTCCGAATGCGACCAGAGTGCTCATCTGTCGCAGCCCATACTGGCCGGGCGTGCGGCTCGCCATCACCAAGTCGACGATGTAGCCCTCGACGCGGGGGTCGATGTACAACTCCTCGACCACTGCGCGCGCGCGCAAGATCTGCTCGGGTGAGACGACGGCCTGCGTCTGGGCGCGCTCGGTCGTCCGCGACATGCGGCGCATGATTTCGAGTTCGTCGTCGCGCGTCGGGTAGCCGACGTGGAGTTTGAGCATGAAGCGGTCGACCTGGGCTTCGGGCAGCGGATAGGTGCCCTCCTGCTCGACCGGGTTCTGGGTGGCGAGGACGAGGAAGGGCTCCTGCAATTGGAACGTCGAGTCGCCAATCGTGACTTGCCGCTCCTGCATCGCTTCGAGCAGGGCTGACTGGACCTTGGCGGGCGAGCGGTTGATCTCGTCGGCCAGGACGATGTTGGCGAAGATCGGCCCCTTTTTGACCTCGAACGTGCCCTCTTTCTGATTGTAGATCAGCGTGCCGATCAGGTCGGCGGGGAGCAGGTCGGGCGTGAACTGGATGCGCTGAAACTGCGTCCCGATGGCCCTTGCGAGGGTCGAGACGGTCAACGTTTTGGCCAGGCCCGGCACGCCTTCGAGCAGCACGTGCCCCCCGGCGAGCAGGCCGATCAGCAGCCGCTCGACCATGTACTTCTGCCCCACCACGACGCGCCCGACTTCGGTCGTCAGCGCCTGGACGAACTGCCCTTCCTCTCTAATCCGCGCGCTGACGCGCTCGAGGTCAAAAGCGGGGCGGGCGGCGGATTCGGTCACGTCAGTCGGGGCAGGTGGATCGGGAGCGGCAAAATACGGAGCGTGCCCGCGACGCGATCCCTCGCCTACGTCAATCCCCGACTACATTAGCAGCGCATGGGCCCCGCCTTTGGTCGCGTGGGCGAGTTGCGCGTGAACCTGGTCGAGGATGCCGGGCAGCACGAGCGGGTGGCCGATGAGCAGCAAGGCGCGTGCGTGGCCCGTCAGACCGACGCCGTACATGCCGTCGGCCAAAGCGTCCTCGACCTGGGCGACCGCTTCGTCAACGCCGGGACGGGCGCCCATCCACGCGTGGCGGCTGCGCAGTCCGGCCAGCAAGAGGGCGCCCAGCTGCTGAGGGTCGTTCTTGACGATGGCGTGCCACGCCCGCCCGACGCGGTGATTCTCTCCGGCGAGATAGGCCGCGGGCGCGCGCAACTGCGGCTCGATCTGCGCAAGCACCTTGCCCAGTTCTTCGGGCGTGTATTCGCGCAGATCGGCGGGACCGTTGATTCCGAAGAGGCGCAAGGCGTCGAGCGCGGCCTGAGCCTGGCGCAGGCGCACGCGGACGCGTCCGGGGCGTGGAACGGGGCGCTCGGGCACGAGCAGCGCCCACGCGACGCTGGCGTCGGGCTCGGCCTCGATCACCATGCGGGCAGGAGCCGCCGGGTCGGTGTCGTGGAGGGCAAACGTGCGCTGCCCCGCTTCGGGGACGCCCTCTGCCGCCTCGGTCAGGTAGGCGATGCTGAACGGGTAGAGCGCGTCGGCGAGCGTTTTGCGCAGCATGCTCAGCCGCGCGCGCGCTTCCACGTCTGGCGCCAGGATCTCACCTAGCGCGACGACAAACGAGGCGACGGCGCCATCGCTCAGACTCGCAAACGCCGACGACGCGGCAGCGATGCGGATCGGCCCGCCAGTCGGCCACGTGCGGACCATCTCGACGGACACGCGGATCAAGGCGCGCACGAAGTCCTCGGCGACGCGCGGCACGCCGAATGGATCGTTCAGGTCCGGCTTGCAGATCGGCTCCTCATCGATCTTCCACGTCGCGATCCAGCCGCCGACGCGCAGTTCGTATCGCCCCGACTGACTCGCCCCGACCGCAACAGCCGTCGACATGGGGCTGGACAGCATCAGCGCAAACCCGTCGAAGTAATGCGTGTGGCCGCTGACCAATCCCAGAGGGACACCTGCCATCGCCGTACCGCTGGGCAGGGCACCTAAACGGGCGGCGGCGGCCTGAGCGATGACGTGGGGGCGGCGTACCGAGGGCGCCGCGACGCGCTGCAACGTCCGCGCCGACGCGGGATCGGCAGGCGGCAGGCGCGGCAGGTTCGGGGACGGCGGAGAGTCGGGCATGGCGGCGGCCTCAGCGGTGGGAGGCCAGAAAGATCGCGCGAAACAGGCTGCGGCGCTCGAAAATATCGGCCTAGCGCCCTGCTCAACCTGAGCGCCGATACAAATGTGCTGGTTTATGAGGCAAACGTGCATGCCATCGGCCGGACGTGAGGCCAGGATCCGGTGTAGGTTGTGACACACTCTTTTAGGCCGTGCAAGCGGTCTACCCTTCCGCACCCTATCCATTGCTCGACGTCCCGACTAATCGTCGCTTGCTCCGAGCTGCTCGGCTCCGGCTCCGGCGTGACGTTGGGCTTCACTGTGGAAACTAGCAGGCAGCGTGCTCGGCCTCAACGCTGGCAACGATGGCGAGGCCGAAACGATGGCGAGGCCGAGCCGATCGGCTACACCGGATACCGCTGCGTTCCACAGAGCGGAGGCATCGTCTTCCGCACAGGTATCTCGGCGGCGCCGTTCGACGACGGCGTGCTTCCGCTAACCCGGACTCAGCCTGGGCTGGGCGTTCTGACGGTGCAGGGTTGGACGGCGCAGGGGGCGCACCGACAGCCGGATCGTGCGTACCATACCGACGAACCAATCCTCGCCACATGAGCAGCATCCGTCCCTGGCCTCGCCTGACCAGTCGCCTGCGCATCGCGTTACCCGTCTTCGACCTGATGGAGCACCGCGTCCGCTCGCCTCGCACCGGCGGCGAGCACGACTTCTACACCATCAAGTCGCGCGACTGGGTCAACGTAATCGCCGTCACGCCGGATGAGCGCTTCGTCTTCGTCCGGCAGTACCGGCACGGCGTCGACCGCGTCACGCTCGAAACGCCGGGCGGCATCATCGACGACGCAGACCTCTCCCCTGCCGTCGCCGGAGCGCGCGAACTGGTCGAGGAAAGCGGCTACGCGTCGGACCGCGTCGAATTCATCGGCAGCTTCGAGCCCAACCCGGCGCTGTTCAGCAACCGCTGCCACGTCGTCGTGGCGATGGACGTGCATCTCGTCGGCGAGATTGCGCTAGACGCGGGCGAGGACATCGAAACCGTCTTGCTGACGCGCAGCGAGGTGCGGGCGGGCATTCGGAGCGGCGAGATCGGGCACGCCGTCGTGGTGAGCAGCTTTTACCACTACGACGCATGGCGCGAGGAGCAGGCCCAATGAGCGACAAGCCGACTCCGCCTGACACCAGGCAGAAGCACGACCACGCCATGACGCTCGCGGAGCACATGGCCGCGCACGACACGTACGCGTTCGACGGTGAGAGCACGCCGCTTCCCGCACCCGGCGTACCGGTTCACGAACTCGGTCCCGAAGCGCCCACGCGCGAGCACGCGTGGCGGCAGCGGCTCTACGTCGTCATCTATGGCAGCGACACGCCCGTCGGCAAGGCGTTCGACATCGCGCTGATCGTGTCGATCCTGGCGAGCGTCGCCATCGTGATGCTCGAGTCGATCACGTCGATCCGCGACGGATACCTCCACGTGCTGCGTGTGGCCGAGTGGTCGTTCACCATTCTGTTCACGATCGAGTATGTCTTGCGGCTGGTGTCGATCCGGCATCCCAAGCTGTATGCCAAGTCGTTCTTCGGCGTCGTCGACCTGCTCGCGATCCTGCCGACGTATCTGAGCTTGGTCTACGCCGGAGCGCAGTTTCTGCTCGTGATCCGGCTGCTGCGCATCCTGCGCATCTTCCGCGTGCTCAAGCTGGTACGCTACATCGAAGAGGCATCGACGCTCTCGGCAGCGATGGCCGAAAGCAAGCGCAAGATCATCGTCTTCATCTTCGCCGTCGCCACGATGGTCACGATCCTGGGGTCGATGATGTACATCGTCGAGGGCGGCGAGAACGGTTTCGACAACATCCCGCTGAGCGTCTATTGGGCTGTCGTAACGATGGCGACCGTGGGATATGGCGACGTGGTGCCGATCACCGTAGCGGGTAAGTTTCTGGCGATGATCGTCATCCTGCTCGGCTACGGCATCATCGCGGTCCCGACGGGCATCGTCACGAGCGAACTCACCAAGTCGCGCGACGCTGCGTCCAACGCCGACACCCCGCCGCCGCCGTTCGACTGTCCTACTCACCCCGACCTCGTCCACGTCGAAGATGCACGCTACTGCCGCATCTGCGGAACGGAGCTAGTCCCTCATCCCGTCTCGCCCGCGCCCGGCCTAGCCGACGATCCCGACCCTATCGCCACCGATCGCGGCGAGTACAAACCACCTGTTTGACCTCTTCCTTATGATCAAGGAAACCGACTCCGACTAGTACTGCGACCGCGTCAGAGTGGCGGGTTGATTCGCTGCTCTGCTCGATCCTCGCAAGCGCAGCGTGACGCACTCGGCCTCTCAACCAGTGGAGATCGCCACGCTTCGTTCGCGATGACCAAAGGGGGAGACTTGGGGCAGCCTGTCAGAGTCAGCAGGTCGCAGTACTAGGCGCCGATTGCTCGGATGCGCGACCTGGGACGGCGCGCCGCCGAGTTGCTGTCAACGTTCGACATCCGCACGCGCGCCGATTTGCAGCGTGTCGGAGCCGCGATGGCCTACAGGATGATCCGCCACCGCTGAAACTCGCGTTCGATCGACCGGTCCGGTTTGTGGGCGCTGCGGAGCGCGCTGCATGACGTCGACTGACGCGCGATGCCGGATAATGGGAAGGCCGAGTTGACCGATGAGACGGCGGGCAGATGAGACGAACTCCGCTGCCCACTGGGGCGAGACGTCCAACCCGCCGCTCGCAGCGGCACGCAACGGCGAGCAGCCATCCACAGCGCTCATTCGCTCGGATCGAAGATCGACGGGACGTATCTCGTCGCCACGGGAGCGTTCGGATGGAGAGTGAGGTTACCGACCCATGACGCTATCCGACCGACTCTGGAACGCCCTCGCCCCACTGCTCCACGCGCCTGCGCCGACTGGCACGCTGTTCAACCCGTACCTCGACTACGACGAGGCACTCGACGTGCCCGGCGCTCCCACTCTTCGCACGGCCAACCTGCGCGCCTACCTCGACGCGTTCGGGCAGCCACCGCCGATTCTGGCCGTCGCCGAGGCGCCCGGCTATCGCGGCTGCCGCTTCTCGGGCGTTCCACTCGTGAGCGAGAAGCAACTGATCGACCCCGGCTTCACCATCGACGGGATTCCTACGAGCCGGGACGGGCCGATGGGCGAGCAGTCGGCGACGATCTACGCGCGCGTTCTGGCTCACCGCAGACCGCTGGTATTCACCTGGAACACGGTCCCGTTCCATCCGCACAAACCCGGCCAGCCGCTCACCAACCGACGCCCGACGCAGGCCGAGATCGACGCGTCGGCTCCGGCGCTCGGTGCGTTGGTAGAAGTGCTTCGGCCGCGCGTGATCGTCGCGGTCGGACGCGTCGCCGAGAACACGCTGGAGCGGTTGGGTCACGCGCCCACGTACGTGCGGCATCCGGCGCAGGGCGGTGCGCGCCTGTTCGAAGCCGGAATGACAGAGATTTTGGACAGCGTGTGTGCGTAGGTTACGAGCTCCATCTCTCACCCGCCGTGCCATGCGATCGACCGCTCCGCCGCTCTCCTTGCTCGTGCTCGTTCTTCTCGCGCTCGCCATCGGCGGATGCTCAATGCCCGCCATCGGGTACGCGCCCGCCCAAAAGCCGGCGCCCTTGTTTCAACACGAAGGCGAGTTGACGTTGGCCGCGTCGGTAACGCCGCGGTTGCCGAGTACAACGGATCATGGAGGATTTCAGGGCGAAATTAGCGGAGCGGTGGCACTCCCCGCCAACCTACTAGTCCTACTTACCGGATCGGGAGGCGTGTTCAGTGGCTATGATCAATCAGGCGGATATGGCCGAGCAGCAGACGAGGAGGCGGAAGCCGACGACGGCTACTCATTTTCTACGTTTGGTGGGGCAGCCGGCGCGTACGGCCTGCTCGGGGCACCGTGGACCGCCGAAGCGCTGGTGGGCGTCGACGTGGGCCGTCACAAGAGCAGAGGCACGCGAGGTCCGAACACCTTTTGGGGAGGGTCGGACGCCGCGCCCTTCCAGTATCAGGCTCGGACGACATCGGTCTATGGGCAGTTCAACCTGGGGTACCGCTACGCCGACGGTTTCGAGCAAGCGTTCACGCTGCGGCTGGTCGACGAGCACCGCTACGGCGTGCGCGCGACGTTGGCTGAGCTGCCCACGTTCGACACGCGCCGCCTGCTGCTCGAACCGCAAATTCTCGCTCGCAAGCCCATCGGAGACGGACTGAGCCTGTCGGCGTCGGGAGGCATAAGCCTTCCGATTTCGGGTCATGACCTGCCCTACATCGCACGGCGCACCTACTATGCGGGCTTCGGTTTATCCTACCGGTTGAGCCGCTGACTCTCTGCCATGCGTAAACCCCTCATCACGTTTCGCGGCGCAGGGTGGCGCTAGGCTGTTCGGAGCGAGAATGGCGGCGGTCTTGGACGGAAGCGAAGCACGAAGCCTCTTCACCGGAAACCCTTCACTCGCCGACTCGTGGCAAGCGTCATCTATCGCTCGCACTCGACCTTCGACCGAATGAGCCGCTTTACCTGCCTTCTGCTCGCCGCGCCCCTTCTGATCGGCTGCGTGAGCGTCACGCCTGCTCCACTCCAGATGCCGGTCGCGCCGGTCGCGCCGATGCTGAGCGGGGCGGGCGACCTGGAGGCTTCCCTCGGCTTCAGCGCCGACGCCAGCCCCGAAGCGCGCGTCGCCTACTCGCCGCTGCCCAACGTAGTCGCGTTCGCGTCGGGCAGCCACTCGACCGAGCGGAGCGACGATCCCGGATCGTTCGACCGGACCTACGGTGAGGGCGGAATCGGTTTCTACACGTCAGCCGCCGACCTCACGTTCGAGGTGCTAGGCGGCCTGAATCGCAGCGTTCAGCACGGAGTGGGAAACTGGGTCGAGCCGAGCAGCGGCCCACGCTGCGCCGAAGATCCGATCTGTCTCCTGATTCTGGGACCGCTGGCGGCGTTTGACTCAGGCATGAGAAGCGTCCCCTACTCCTACCGTACCGTCACCAGCGGCGCATTCGGCCAACTCAACACCGGATGGACCAAAGGCAGGCACCGGCTCGCCGCCACACTTCGCCTGACGCGCACCAGCTTCGGCACCATCGACACGACGCCGGCCGACCTCCCGGCCCCCTCGTACGCCGTCACGCTCGACCCGGGCGTGTCATTCCGCCTCCCGTTGTCGCGCTGGCTGCATGTCGAGACTCAGGGCGGCGTCAGCTACACGCTGGCTGGCGATTCAGACGTCCTCTTCAACGATGAACTGGCGCTCTTCTCCCGCTCGGGCGGCTACGTCGCCGTTCGGCTAGGCGTTCGTCCGTTCGGACGCTAAACCACTCTGCTGCCGTGTCGTCGCAAGCGTCCGCCTTTCGCGAATCTCTCGATCGCCTGCTGAGGCTCGAAGGCGGCTTCTCGGATGACGCAGCCGACAGCGGCGGGCCGACTCACTGGGGCATATCCGTAGCCGTAGCCCGGGGCAAAGGCTACGATGGGCCGATGTCCCGACTGCCGCGCGCCAAAGCCGAGGAGATTTACTATGGCAGCTATTGGAAGCCGCTCGGCCTGGACGAGTTGTCCCAGACGCATCCGCGCATCGCTGGCAAGCTCTTCGATCAGGGCGTTCACTGCGGCATCGGCACGGCGGCGCGCTGGCTGCAACGCGTGCTCACCGTCCTCAACCAGAACGGCGCCCTCTACCCCGACATCGACGTGGACGGAATCGTAGGGCCCGGCACGCGCCAGGCTCTCGACGCGCTGATCCGGCATCGCGGACCAGACGGCACGACAGTCGTTCTGCGCGCCCTCAACTGCCTGCAAGGTGCCCACTACGTAGTTCTCGCCGAGCAGCGACCCAAAGACGAGCGCTTCGTCTACGGCTGGCTCCGGCAGCGCATCAGAGACGAATAGGAGCGCTCATCCCAGCGCGGCGCGGATCTGGGCGACTAAGGCTCGGTCGTGCTCCAGATGCGGCGAGGCGACGTGCTCGAAGAAATCGGCCATGCGTCCGATCGCGCTGGGCCAGTGGTTGCGGTCGATCTCGGCGACGCCTGCCTGGGCTAGATGGTCGAGTGCGAGGTAGAGCGTCATCCGATAGCTGTTGGCGACGATCTGGCGGTAGATCGCTTGGCGGGCGGCGTCGGTCGGCTCCTTCTTGATGTCCAAGGCGTAGCCGTGGAAGTTGGCATAACCGATGCGGTGGTGGCCGCGCCCCGCGTCGAGGATCGGGTCGTGGTTCTCGACAATCAGCTTTTTGGTGATCGCGTAGATGTTGTGGAGCGCGTAGCCGCTGGCATCGCTCGTGCCGTCAGGCGTCTTGGTGCCGTCGAAGTCTCTGCGCAGGAAATCGGTCATGTACTCGGCCGACTTGGTAGAGTTGGAGCCTGTGCGTGCGCTGCAAGCCCTGATCGAACTGCCATCCGGCCCGAAAACCACGTCAGCTTGACGCGCCGTCTCCTCGTCGAACTCGTTGCCGATGCGTGCGACGACTTCGGAGGGCAACTCGATATCGCCTCTTTTGTGGACACGGGCAAAATCGCCGACCATCCAAACCGGGTTGGGACCTTTGTGCGCGTCAGTCTCGGCTGGAAGCCACGCGAAGACGGACGGTTGCCCCACAGCGAGCCGGTTCGCACCTCCTCTGCGAAACAGGTGCTGCGCGACCAAGACCGAGCGCGTATTTGTGCTCCATGAACTGGGCACCGTTGCCGTCGAATCCGCTCGTCGTCGCGCAAGTCGCCCGTGACGTCGAGCAGGCGGAAGAGGGCTTGGTCGGTCGAATCGGAGAGGTAGGCATCGTGAGCGGCGAACAGCGCGCGCTCGGCGTCGGCGTCGCGGGGAAAGCGGGGAAGGTCGGGCAGCCAGTCGGCGATCGACGCGTCGCCTTCGTGCGGATCCTCACTCCACCGGTTGAGTGCCAGTCCGATGCGGAACGTGCGCGGATCGTTGGCCATCCAGCGGTCACGCTCGCGACGCGCGATTTGGGGCGAGAGCACATCGGTCGTGCCCAGTCCGGATCGAACCATCTGCCGTCCAAAACGCCAGATCGCGCTCGGCGACGTTTGCTCCCGGCAGCACCTGCCCGCCCGGCTGAAACGGACGGTGGGTGCGGTGGTCGCGCTGCGTGATGCCGTCGCGCAGCCGATCGCCTTGACCAGTTCGACGATGCGCTGGGCGTCCCGCTCGCCCAGGTGGGGAGCGACGCGGCGGCGGATCGTCTGGTCGTCGAAGTCGAAGTAGGCCAGATCGAAGGCGTCCGGCGCGTGGCAACTCGCGCACGAGGCGCCGCCCTGGATCGCCCCGGCTTTGCGCCACGACACCAGACCCGCGGCGATCGTCACGGGTGATAGAGCGGGACCGGGCTCACCGACCGGAGCGGCGGGATTGTCCAGCGCATCGTCAGACAGGCTCGCGTCGCAGGCGGCAAAGCAAAAGCAGCAGGTCAGCGCGAGAGCGGCGAGTCGGAGCATCGGCGAGTCGGAGAAGGTGGTAGGCGGACGCTGGGTGGCCAGGCGTTCTCCTTCATACTACGAAGGCGCCGTCATCACCCAACGCGCGCAGAATTTGCCTCGCGCGAATGGACTGCCGAGCAGGCGCTTTCATCCTGATCAAAACCGGGACGCACTCGGCACTCCGTCGGCTGGCTTCCACCTTCGCCTCACTCTGCTGCACCAGAACGAACCCCGGCGACAAGATTACCGAAACGGCTTCTCCTTGGACAGAAACGCGCCCAGAGTCGTCGACGCCGATCGGGCCGTGGCGGTAGAGCAGCGGCTCGCCGAACGCAGCGCCGACGCGGTAACCGAACGCGCGCGCGCCTGGGACTCGGCGAACGCGTGGAAGGCCGGGTTGGAGATCAACGTCTGCGGTTGATCGTCGCCTGAATCGTCGGCGCCCGGCGTGTGGAAGTGAGAGCCGAACGCATGGAGCGCTTCCATCCGCTGCTCCCACACGTCCGCACGTCGACGGCGAGCGAGGGCGCAAACGGAATCGACTGCATGCTAAAATATCAGGCACCACAAGAATGTCTTTATTTGCAATGATATCATCTGCTTTAGCAGAAGTAGGTCCGTTTGCGCCTTCAACTATTAGTCTAGCTTGAATTTTTTCAGCATTCCCAACTGTTATTACATCTTCTAGTGCTGCCGGAATAAGGATATCTACTTTTGCGGTTAAAAGTTCTGCAGGAGCCATTTTTTCAGCTCCTCCAAAACCAATCAATGAACGGTTATTTGAATTAGAGTATGTTATTGCTTTACCTATGTCAATACCGTTATCATTCCAATAAGCACCTGAAATATCGCTTATCGCTTTAATTTTGACTCCACTTTCACTTAATAATTGAGCTGCCCAAGAGCCAACATTTCCAAAACCTTGAACTGCTGCGGTAACTTGAGTTGGTTTTAACTTCAACTTTTCAAGTGCATTCAATGTCGAAATCATCACGCCACGACCCGTTGCCTCAGCTCTTCCTAGAGATCCGCCCATTACTAGTGGTTTTCCAGTTACGACTGCTGGGGAAGTTTTACCTTGCGATTTAGAATACTCATCCATCAACCAAGCCATCACTCTGTCATTAGTCCCAACATCTGGAGCGGGGATATCTCTATCAGGACCAAACACATCAACCATTGATAAAGTATATGCTCTTGTCAACCGCTCTAACTCTCCTGCTGACATCGAACGGGGGTCACATTTTATCCCTCCTTTTGCACCTCCGTAAGGGATGTCTACAACAGCACATTTCCATGTCATCCAAGCTGCCAAAGCTTTTACTTCATCAAGATTCACTCCTAAATCATATCGAATACCGCCTTTAGATGGGCCTAATATGTCTGAATGAATAATTCGGTAACCTTCAAAAACCTGCATACTTTCATCATCCATTGTAATGGGCAATGAAACTAGCACTTGCCTTGATGGCGATTTCAACACATTATAAGTATCACGATCAAGCCCTAATATTTCTGCCGCAATATTAAATCGCGACATCATTGATTCAAACGGGTTGAGGTGATCCTTTATCGGAGCAGGTTCTAAATATGCCATATCTTGTTCCTTTAATTTGTGGGATTATTACGATAACCAATTACTTTAGTTATCAAACAAAACTAAGTATGTGGTAATAAACGGGATAGACAAAAACAGCCCATCAAAGCGATCTAAAAAACCACCGTGACCTGGTAAAATTGTCCCCGAATCTTTGATATCAAAACTCCTTTTTAGAAGTGACTCTACCAAATCTCCCATACCACCACATATTACTATTATAACAGCCAACACGACCCATTGTTGCAATTCAAATATTGGAAAATAGAGGCTTAAGCCATAAGCCATTCCAATCGCAAACACTAAAGCACCAAAACTCCCTTCCCAAGTTTTTTTGGGAGAAATGCGTTCAAACAACTTTGTTCTGCCTACTAACTTTCCTGTGAAATAAGCAAATGTATCACTTGTCCAAAGTAATAGAATGATACCCAACATGATTTCCCAATGATATTCTCCACCAACAATCGTTGTGAAATGAAGTAATGATGATGGAAGTGCGATGTAGACAATGCTTAAAAATGAAAAAGCAACATTAGTAAAAGGAGCTTCTTTTTTTCTAAATAACTCAAGAAAGAAAACTAAGGACGAAAATGGAATTAAGACCATTAATGTTTTCATAGGCAACACTCCTTTGGCAATGCTATAACTTAAAAAAAGCAAGGTGTTGGCTGTTATGATAGTTATTACTTTCTCAGGTAGTGCTTCAGATTTTACTAAATTCAAAAACTCCCATAAGCACAAGTTTAATAACAAAAAAGTAATCAAGAGGTAAGAATATTGATGAAACGTGATTCCAAGCACAAAAACAGAAGTACCTATAAGACCAGTAATTACACGTTGTTTAAAATTTGAACTGTTACTCAAAACGCACTTCTTTAGTTATAATATTTATAGCCTCCAACACATCTTCCTGTGTTACTAACACTTCAACTTGCCCTATTGTGTAAGCACTATCTTTTTTATTCATCTGTATACAAGCGATTCCATACTTTAAGAGTGCTTGCTCAACCAAAGCCGCTTGATACTCATAATTGCTTGAAAATACCTTTTTCCATTTACTTTTCATGTCAAGTAGTGATGTTTTTTGCCCACATCTTTTTTAAATAAATAAAAACAGTAATAATCAACCCGGATGAAAACAAAAAAATCAACCCTTGATTTTGATCTAATTCACCAATAGGTAAATCAGTTTCTGACATACCATAATGATATACAAAAAACAAAGACAGGCTATTGTTAACTAAATGCCCTACAATAGGCACCCACAAATTGCGCGAGTAATAATACAAATAACCGAAAAGAGCGCCCAACATAAATCGTGGCAAGAAACTAAAAAACTGCATATGAATTGCTCCAAAAACAAAGGCAGTCACCCAAATTCCTACATGAGAATTTTTGAACAAATGAATAAATAACGGTTGTAAAACCCCTCTGAAAGCTAACTCTTCACCAACTGCAGCTAACACACCTATAATCAACAGGCCTACTAGAAAGTCTGTAAAGGAGCCGAAATGCGTAATTACCTGAGTTAACGCTGCTATTTGTTTTTCAGAATTGCGTGCCCAAGTTTCAAAACCAGCTAAAAAATCTGGGAATTGGATTATTTGATTCCATTCGGCTAAAACGCTGCTTAATGGCAACACAAACAACATCATCACAAATACATTCGAAAAACTTGAAATAGCAACTTGTGAGTTATTATTCCATGAATCATACTGTATGGGAAATGAGGTTTTAGAAATAAATAATAAGGGAAAAATTAGAAAACACACCAGTGAATTAGCCGCTTGAACCAGCAACAAGGGCATTCCCAAATTCAGATTATCTTGTGGATGCAGAATAGCATTTGCCATTACCGACATATCCTCCCCGAAGTAATACATATAAACAAAAGCACTCATTAGTTGCCCTACTAAAAAACCTGCTAAGAGATATAAAACAAACTTCAGAAAAACGGACAAATAGTATTCTCTATTAAAAGGACTTTCTGATTCAGAATATTGGGTCATCTAAATAATTAGTTAAAGCACAGACTTCGTTTTTTTAATCTTTGAAGTCTTTAATTTAATCCTGTAAATTTACAGAAAAATTAAAGCCAATTGGTAAAGATAAACAATATAGAATTAGGTGACTTCCCTCTTTTGCTCGCGCCAATGGAAGATGTTAGCGATCCTCCATTTAGAGCCGTATGTAAAGAAAACGGTGCTGATTTAATGTACACAGAATTTATTTCTGCAGATGGATTAATTCGGGATGCTGAAAAAAGCGTACAAAAGCTAGATATCTATGATTATGAGCGACCAATTGGTATTCAAATATTTGGTGATAAAATAGACGCCATGCGAGAAGCTGCCGCAATTGCAGAAGCTGCCCGGCCAGAGCTTATTGATATCAACTATGGCTGTCCCGTGAAGAAAGTCGCTTGCAAAGGTGCTGGAGCTGGAATTCTAAAAGACATTGACAAGATGGAGCGTATGACTGCTGAGATTGTGAAGCAAGTCAAACTACCTGTTACTGTTAAAACTAGATTAGGCTGGGATGATGATACTATCAAAATAGTGGAAGTAGCCAAGCGTCTTCAAGGCGTTGGTATTCAAGCATTAACTATACACGGTAGAACTCGCGTGCAAATGTACAAAGGTGAAGCTAACTGGAACCCGATTGCTGAGGTTAAAAATCATCCAGACATCCACATCCCTATTTTTGGGAATGGTGATATTGACTCTCCTGAAAAAGCATTAGAATATAAAAACAAATATGGCGTAGACGGTATTATGATTGGTCGTGCGGCCATTGGCTACCCGTGGATTTTTAATGAAATAAAACATTACCTCAACACGGGTGAGAAGTTAGCTCCCCCATCTATTGAGGAGCGCATAGATGTCTGTAAAAGACACCTTAATTTTTCAATTGAATGGAAAGGCGAACGCTTGGGTACTTTCGAAATGCGAAGACACTACACCAGTTATTTTAAAAACATCCCTAATTTCAAGGAGTTTAGAATGCGACTAGTGTTGGCTGACACACAGCAAGAAACACTCGCTATTTTAGAAGAAATCGCTCATCAGTTTTCTTCATTCGAATTTGAATGATCCGTAAAGAAAATTTTATTGTCATTGCTTTATTTACTTCACTGGTTTTAATCTGGGGAAGTGCATTTATACTTATGAAAAAGAGTTTATTGTTCTTCTCTCCCCTGGAAGTCGGGGCTGGAAGAATTTTCTTTGCTTTTTTAACACTTCTACCCTTTGCTCTTAAACAAGTCTCTAAAATAAAATGTAGAGATTTGGGGTTAATTATTTTGTCAGGTGCGCTCGGTAGCTTTGCTCCTGCAATCTTATTTGCTTTGGCACAATCAACGGTTTCAAGTGGCTATGCAGCTATTCTAAGTGGGCTAACACCTGTCCTCACCATTTTAGTTGGTGTGTTGTTTTACAATCAACGCGTGCTTCTTCTTCAACTCCTGGGTGTGATGTTGAGTTTTTCAGGCGCCATTGTTCTTTTATTTCAAGGTCTTGCCTTTTCAAACATAGAATGGTTGGCCTCTTCTTTTATTTTTCTCGCAACACTTTGTTATGCGCTAAATTTAACCTTAATCAAGTTTAAGCTAAAGGACGTCCATCCATTGTCAATTGCAGCTGTTTCACTTTTATTCATTGGCCCTATCGCTGCTGTATTTCTATATTCTCACGATTTCTTTGCGTTTGAGTTTTCACAACCACGATTTCAAGAAGCCTTTTTTTCTTTGGCTATTTTAGGTGTTACCTCTACTGCCATTGCTTTGGTATTGTTTAATCAACTTTTAAAAATAGCTTCTCCAATTTTGGCAAGCTCTATCACATATGCTATACCTTTAGTAGCACTTAGTTGGGGTTATTTTGATGGTGAACAGTTAACGGCAATTCACCTCACGGGTTTATCATTGATTTTGGGTGGAGTGTATTTGATTGCTAGAAAGTGAAGAAAAGTTGATTCACCCTACCCTATTCATAGTCGACTTTCACGCCATGAAAATACTCTTGTGTCGTGTAATCTTTTCGAAGCGGGTGCCCTTCCCAGTTAGCTGGCAACAAAATACGTCTTAAATCTGGGTGTCCTTCAAAATGAATCCCCAACAAATCAAATGTTTCTCTTTCGTGCCAATCAGCCGTGCGCCAAATAGAGGTTAAACTAGGTACCGAAGGCTTTTCTCTCTCAAGAATTACTTTTATGATAAAGTGACTGTTTTTTGTGATGGAATAAAAATGATAAATCACTTCCATTGAATTTTTATCTACCCCATTATCTACCCCCGTTATATTTGAAAGGTGGTCAAAATAACAACCGGAGTTGGTTTGCAACTCAGTACACACTTGTAAAAGCAAATCGGTTTGCAACACAATAAAAGGCTGTATCGCTTCACCACGCGTTGAAACTATCGCCTCAGCCCCAAACTTATCTGCTATCAGGTTTACTACTTCCTCGAAACTCATACAACCTCCTTTTTAAGTAGTTTTTCAATCGCTGTTGGCGCCATCAAGGTTTCCTTACGAATTTTCTCTTGCAACTTTAAAAAACCACCTATCAATGCTTCAGGGCGAGGTGGGCAACCTGGCACATACACATCTACAGGAATAATTCGGTCAACGCCTTTCACTACGTGATAACCATGCTGCCAATAGGGTCCGCCACAATTAGAGCAAGAGCCCATTGAAATCACATAACGTGGTTCGGACATTTGTTCATATAGTCTTTTCACCCGATCCGCCATTTTAAATGTCACAGTTCCTGCAACAATCATCACATCTGATTGACGGGGTGATGACCGTGGCGTAATTCCAAAACGATCCAGATCATAACCTGCAGTATAAGCAGACATCATTTCAATAGCACAACAAGCGATACCAAAACCCATCGGCCACATCGATGATAAACGTGCCCAATTGATTAAGTCATCCACTTTAGTGATAACTACTCCTCCGTGTTGAAACTGTTGATCGAGTAATCCCATGCTATTTTTGATTCAACTTTTGATATTCTTCTAAAGGAACTTTACCCTTAAAATCAATATTATTTTCTTCAGGCTTTACCCAATCTAAATAACCTTTGGACCACGCATAAGCCAAGCCAAGTGCTAATACAAAAATAAAAATAAACATCTCGAAAAGACTAAACCAGCCCCACAAGCCATCGGATGCTTGAATTAGGTTTTCATTACCAAAAATGACTGCCCATGGAAATAAGAAAACTACTTCCACATCAAACAGAATAAATATCAACGCGATGATGTAAAACCGAATATTGAAATTGCCCCAAGGTGTTCCAATCGCTTCTTCACCACATTCATACGGACTGTTTTTTTGTTCATTAGGTCGATGCGACGAACCATATACCATGTAAACAACCCTCCGCAAGCGAAGACAATACCTACAACGATAAAAAGTAACGCGATTCCGAATTCAGATAATTGGGGTTGCATAATGCAAAACTACATTTAAATGAGTTTTAAAAAAAGTTTTCTAGTCCGTGTTCAAATTCACAAAAGAAATAAGCAGTTGGGTAAGCCCAGAGAATAGCACTAATAGACATGTATAAAAAGATATAACGTCTTTTTACACCAAAGGATAACGCAATGATAGTTCCTCCGATAGGTGTTAATAATAATGGAGTAAGAAAAGCAATGCCTGCGATTCCAAACTTTCGCCAGATGCGCACTACCCTTCTGCTTTTTTTGGAAAACAGCTTGTATTTTCCTTTTCTCTTTAGATTACCTTGCAGTTTGTTTTTTATAACCTCACCAATTTGTGTGAAAATAATGACGGATAAAATCATACCTAAAGCTGTAAATATAGCCGTTTCCCAAACTTGAAGATGTAACGTGGGTCCTAAAACAGGTCCCGCTGCATATTTGAACATACTTACAAAAAAAACTATTGCATATTTTGCTATCTGATCCCACATACCTACTTCAGTTAAGTAAATTTATTATAAAAAATTACCCAACGACAAGGTACGTCATGTATGACGCATAAGTTACTAAAAGAATAGCGCCACTTAATCGACCAATTTTTCGTCCAAAAAGCATTAACACAAGCACAAGCAACACAATGCCCATCATAATCCACATATCTACATTAACCAACTGTGGGTTTACTGATATATCTTTTACGATACTTGTAAAACCAAGTATAGATAACACATTAAATATGTTTGATCCTAATAAATTCCCTACTGCTAAGTCGGTGTTTTTTTGATAGGCCGCAATAATTGATGTTACTAACTCAGGAAGCTTGTCCCAATAGCAATTACTGTTAAACCGATTATTGCATCACTAACACCTAATCCTTGCGCAATACTTTTTGCTCCACCAACAAACCATTCTGAACCGAAATAAAGCATTACACCACCAAGGGCTAAAAAACCTACTTCTTTCAACACTGCTGAACCAACTATTTCGGGTACTTCTTCGTGCTCTTCAGCCATGCGTTCTAACGTTTCTCTTCGAGACATCTCGATTAAGAAATAGGTATATATAGCCAAAATAAGAACAAATATAATTCCTTCAAACCGCTGAACAACATGATCATGTGAGATGAAAAAATACAACAATAACGAACTACCCATTGCCATTGGCCAGTCTATTTTTATACTATTTTCATGCACTAAAATAGGGTAAAACAGTGCTGTAGCACCTAAAACCAATGTTAAGTTACAGACATTGGAACCAATTATATTACCCATCGAAATATCTGGAGAACCACCTAAAGCGGCTTGTAAACTTACTAATAACTCGGGTGCTGAAGTCCCAAATGCGACAACGGTTAATCCTACTACTAATGGTGAAATTTGTATGCTATATGCTAAATTCGAAGCTCCTCGGACCAAAAAGTCTCCGCCTATCACTAGAAGTACTAGACCAAGTATTAACAGACCGATTTCTATCCACATATTCTCTCCAATTCTAAAAACCTATAGCTGTAAAGGACTCTAGCAAGTTATTTAGTTAATATAAAACCTTTCATTTTTTTGAAAAATTTCAATAAAACTGGTAACCTACTAGCTTTTAAAGATATGTATTTTTTTTCTTTACCTCCTAAGCTTTCATAAAATTTTGCAACCCCTGGAATCATACTTCCTTCGAAATCTAAAACCGTTTTGCCATCACTATTCTGCCGAATTAGATAATCCATCAGTAGTGTCATACTACCATTTTTTTGCCCTTCTTCGTTAGAAGTTCCAAGCAAAAAAATCACTCGATTATTGCATATAAGAAACAATCCTACTGCACAAACTTTATGAAGCAAATTGTACGCAAAAATTAATTTAACGGCTGATTTTTTACTCCCTCAAAAAAAATACGTAGTAACAAACTACCCAAGTTACCACTCAAACCATTGATAGACAACCCTTTTTCTCGCATGAAAAAATCAATAAAAAAATCGATTATCGGTTTCTTTTATATAAACACCTTTACTATCCGCTTTTTTTAAATCTCTTTTTCTATTCGAATTATAGTTTGAATAAGTGTTTTCATATTCAGAACTCAATTGCATCTCATAATTATTCCTCTCAGTTACTGCAAAATTATTATGATCAATACATTTGAACTGTTCAACGAAATTTCAACCAACAAATATTTCTTTCTGATTAATTCTAAAAAAAGATTTAAATCTACTTTCTCTGTATAAAAAAGACCCAATTGCTGGCAAAACAGTGGTTGGGTCAAGTACTTAATTCCTAATTTCGACTTCTCAGTTAAAGGAAAAATCGCTGTGTATCTATTGTTCGTCATAATAACATAAGCATTCCAATTGGGTGAAACAATATCTAAATACCATGACTCTGCATATACAATTGGGTATTGCGATTCTTTAATACACGCATCCCATTTCTGTTTATCAATTTCTTTATGTCGGAGAAAAGTGATCATTTAGTTCATCTTCATTTTTACAAAACCCTTATTTGTACGATTATCTTTTAGAGATTACTCTTATCTTCACCCAAAATTTGAGTCAATGTTAAATAAAATACTTCTTTTTACCTTACTCTTTGCATCCGTTAGCTTATTTGCACAAAGCAATTATGCACAATTAAACGCTGATTATTATCATTTAGTTGATCGATATCAACTATTTAGTGACACAGGGTTTTCTGAATTGCACACTTCTTTCAAACCCTACCGACAAAACTTAATTGCCCAAACGCTACCTCCTTTAGACTCTAATTCCAGCAAAGCGGATCGTTTTAATTATACTTATTTACAAACAGAAAACAGATTTTATCTCTCCGATAGTATTGCAACTTCTAAAAAAGCATTTTTAAACACCTTTTATCATTATAAAAACGATGCTTATTCTGTTTCAACGGAGAGTTTCAAGTTAAGCATCAACCCTATGTTATATGTGGGAGCAGGAAAAGAGCGAGGCAATGAAAGCAACTTATTCATCAATAGCCGAGGTCTTGAAATTGATGGATTAATTGATAACAAAGTAGGTTTTTATGCCAGCCTTATTGAAAACCAAGCTAACTTCCCTAGTTATGCCGTGGCACGAACCTATGGTTATGGCGCTGTTCCTGGTGAAAATTTTTGGAAAGGATTTAAGGAAAACGGGGTAGATTTTTTTACTGCAAAAGGTTATGTTAGCGTTAATGCGACAAAACATATCGGTGTACAGTTTGGCTACGACAAAAACTTTATTGGAAATGGTTATCGATCGTTAATTTTATCTGACTATTCAGGCAACCATACTTTTTTGAAATTAAACACCAAAATCTGGAAATTTCAATACACGAATTTATTTGCGGAGTTAAATGCGGACATCATTAGTGATCGTTTTAATGTTCCATCTGGAAATGTAGTTTACCCAAAAAATTTATGGCGCTTCACCATCTGAGTCTTAACATTGGGAAACGCTTAAACATTGGAGTGTTTGAGTCTGTGATTTATGGTAGAGACAACAACTCTTTCGACTTAAATTACATGAACCCTGTTATTTTCTATCGTGCAATAGAAGGAAACCTCGGTAGTGATGGCAATGTAATTGTTGGAACAGACTGGAATTGGAATGCTACGAAAGGCGTTTCTGTTTACGGACAAATCATTATTGATGAATTTCGCCTTGATCGATTTAAAAATCGAGATGGATGGTGGGGTGAAAAATATGGTGTTCAAGTTGGGGCAAAATACATTGATGTAGCGGGTATTAAAAACTTAGATATTCAAGGAGAAATCAACTTTGTAAGGCCTTACACTTACACTCATCGAATTAAGGAAACTAGCTACTCTCACTATAACCAGCCTTTAGCACACCCATATGGAGCAAACTTTAGAGAAATAGTGGGAATTACTCGTTACCAACCTTTACCGCGTTTAAGTTTAACAGGTAAAATGATTTTAGCACAACAAGGACTAGATGTTGTCAATGGCAACATTGATTATTCAGGACGGAGGAATTGGGGAGGCAACATTCTTTTACCAAACACGTCAAGAGAACAAGAAACAGGCAACACTATAGCGCAAGGTGTTCGATCAAATTTGTTCATGATGGACTTTTTAGCATCTTACCAACTCAAGCATAATTTATTTGTAGATTTACAGTTTGTTATGCGCGATGAAAAAGTGGAAATAGCTTCTTTATCAAACAAATCGACCTATTCCATGCTTTCTTTGCGATGGAATATGCCAACAAGAACGCATAACTATTAAAAAACACCTAAATTGCGTGCCGTTACGCATGAAAAAAAGCACTTACTTTAGAATTTTACTTTTTGCTAAACCCTTTGGAAACATTGTTCCTGGTTATGTGATTTATACACTTTTATCAATCGTGTTTAATATCACTAGTTTTTCTTTTGTGATGCCGATTCTTCAGGTATTATTTGAAAAAACGAAAACAGAGATTAAAGTTGTTCAATTACCAGAGTTCCAAGTCTCTATTGCTTACTTCAAGCAATTGTTCCATTACATTCAATATTATTTAACAGCTGAAAGCGACCCAAAAACTATTTTAGCAAGAATCTGTATTATTTTAATGGTGTCAGTGCTGTTTTCCAATATTTTTAATTACCTATCACTACGCTACCTTGGGTTAGTACGTGCCCGTGTGGTTCGAAACATGCGTAAGAAAGTCTATGAAAAAATTGTAGCCTTACCCATTGGTTTTTTTAGCAATGAGAAAAAAGGTAACATTCTTTCGCGTATTACAAACGATGTACAAGAAGTAGAAAACTCGGTTATCAGTTCGTTTAATATCTGGTTTAAAGATCCAATCACTATTGTTATTTTATTTTCTCTTTTATTTTACATTTCTGTTAACCTCACCATTTTCACCATTATAGTATTGCCTATTTCAGGTTTAGTAATTGGTGAAATCACAAAACGATTGAAAAAAGTATCAGTAAAAGGACAAGATGCATTAGGTAAAATATTAGGCATTATTGACGAAACACTTGTCGGTTTACGTATTGTAAAGGCATTTAATGCCGAGGGTTACATTAAAGGAAAATTTAATAAACACAATCAAGCATACTACGACAATGTGCTGTCGATGGAAAACAAAAAACGATTATCTTCCCCAGTTTCACAGGTATTAGGGGTAGGGGTGGTTGCAGGCACCATTTATTACGGAGGTGTTTTGGTGTTAAGTAACGACCCTTCTTTGGCTATTGCGCCATCAGAGTTTTTCTATTACATCTTATTATTAGCCCAAGTTTTAGGCCCACTAAAATCTATTGCTAATGCGCTAAGTACTATCCAACGTGGGCTTGCAAGTGGCGACCGTGTTTTTGAGTTGATGGATAGCGTGAACGAAATTACTGACAAAGCTGGAGCTAAGACTATCAAGAAATTTGAATCAGGAATAACCTTTGAAAATCTTCATTTTAAATATGAAACCGAAGATGTCTTGAAAGGAATCAACCTTACATTTGAGAAGGGAAAAACAATCGCTTTAGTGGGTCCCTCAGGTGGTGGGAAATCTACCATGATTGATTTAATTCCTCGTTTTTATGATCCAAGTGCAGGAACAATCACCATTGATGGGATAGATTTAAAAGACTTGGAAGTCAACTCCATTAGGGATTTAATGGGTGTGGTAACTCAAGAATCTATTTTGTTTAACGACACCATAGCCAACAATATCGCTTTTGGAATTGATGCTACCGAAGAGGCGATTGTGCAGGCCGCAAAGGCAGCTAACGCCCATGACTTTATTTTGGGTACAGAAGACGGATACAATACTGAAATTGGCGATAGAGGGTTAAAATTATCTGGTGGTCAGCGGCAGCGAATTACTATTGCTCGCGCCATATTAAAAAACCCTCCTATTTTATTGTTAGACGAGGCAACTTCAGCATTGGATTCTGAATCAGAACACTTGGTACAAGAAGCGCTGAATAACTTGATGAAAAACCGAACAAGTATTATCATTGCCCATCGGTTGAGCACCATTCAAAATGCCGACTTAATTGTTGTGATAAAAGCCGGAGAAATAGTGGAGAAGGGAACACACCAAACACTTTTAAGTGAAAATGGTTTGTATAGTAAATTAAGTGAAATGCAATCTGCATAATGAGTATGGGAAAAGAATTAATACTTCAGGAATTAAAAGAAGCAGCAGCCGTTTTAGAAAAATTCATTGCTGATGAAGCAAATATTGAGGCCATTGACAAAGCCTCTGATTTAATAGTGGAAGCTATAAAAGATGGAGGAAAAGTATTTTCTTGTGGCAATGGTGGCTCCAATTGTGATGCCATGCATTTTGCTGAAGAAATGACGGGTCGTTTTCGTCACGATAGAGAACCTCTTCCTGCTATTGCCATAGCTGATTCTGCACACATCACATGTACGGCTAACGACTTTGGTTTTGACCGTATTTACTCACGGTATATCCGGACTTTAGGAAAAAAAGAAGATGTATTGTTAGCAATTAGTACCAGCGGTAATTCAGAGAATATTATTATCGCAGCAGAAACTGCCAAACAAAAAGGCATGATGGTCATTGCCTTAACTGGAAAAAACGGTGGTAAATTAGCTGAGTTTGCTGATGTAGAAATCCGTGTTCCACATGATGGATTTTCAGATCGCATTCAAGAAATTCATATTAAGATTATTCACACACTGATCCTTTTGATTGAACAAAAAATAGAAGAATAGGTTATAACAATGTTATAACTTTTTCGTAACTTGATACTATGGAAACTACCTTGAAAAATATTGGGAATAGTAAAGGAATCATTTTACCAAAAAGATTAATTACGAAATATCAACTCACTGAACTGGTTGCCATTGAGGAAACAGAGGACGGTATTTTGATAAAACCCATTTCTAGCTCTTTCAAGAACAAATTAGAAACTCTTCAAAAAAACAAAATCAAGCTGTACTCTAAAATGGCTTCTGAAGCAAACGTAGCGGAAGAACAACACTACTACGCCAACTCAGACTTATCAGATGCTGACTTAGACCTGATTGAAGAATGAAACAAGGAGAAATTTGGTTAGTGAATTTTGATTCACAAGTAGGGCAAGAGATAACAAAAAAAAGACCTGCAATTGTTGTAAATAATAACTCAATTAGGATTTTACAACTGAAAGTTGTGGTACCAATTACAGATGGCAGCCGAACAGCACGCGAGTGGCATGTATCCTTAGACCCCACAAAAATGAATGGTTTAATGAAAAAAAGTTTGGCTGATTGTTTCCAAATCAAGTCACTATCCAACGAACGGTTTATTGAAAAAATTGGTCAATTAACTCAAGATGAATTGGATGATGTAAAAATTGGGTTAATAAAAGTTTTAGATTTAGTTTAGACTTTTATTCATTACTGTTTCACATTTTAAAATAGCTTCAAATGCTTGCAAAAACCTATGGCGGTTCAGTTTACGGTGTAGATGCTTCTATTATCACTGTAGAAACCAACGTGACCCAAGGAACCAAATTTTATATGGTTGGTCTTCCTGACAATGCGGTAAAAGAAAGTGAACAACGCGTAGAATCAGCTATTAAGCATTACGGTTATTCATTCCCACGACAAAAAGTAATTGTTAACCTCGCTCCTGCCGATGTTCGCAAAGAAGGATCATCATACGATTTACCTCTGGCACTTGAGTGTTCTCAAAGCCTCAGGACAAATTACTGCGGATGAGTTGGACAAATACATCATTATGGGTGAATTGTCTCTGGATGGTGAATTGCGCCACATAAAAGGGGTATTGCCTATTGCTATAAAAGCTCGAAAAGAAGGGTTTAAAGGATTTATACTACCCAAACAAAATGCTTCCGAAGCAGCTATCGTTAATGATTTAGAAATTATAGGTGTTGATACACTAGAGGAAGCCATCGACCATTTATCAGGCGTTAAACTTATTAAACCAACTGTTAAAGACACACGTGAAATTTTCCAACACGATGCGCATGCTTTCAGCGTTGACTTCTCTGATGTGCAAGGACAAGAATCTGTTAAACGTGCATTAGAAGTTTCCGCAGCTGGTGGCCATAACGTGATTATGGTTGGCCCTCCGGGGTCAGGAAAAACGATGTTAGCACGTAGAATTTCAACCATTCTCCCTCCGATGACTTTACATGAAGCCTTGGAGTCAACAAAAATCCATTCTGTAGCAGGAAAATTAGGAGAAGGCACCTCATTAGTGGCACAACGACCATTTTGTTCACCACACCACACCTCTTCTGACGTAGCTTTAGTAGGTGGTGGAAACATTCCCCAGCCAGGGCAAATCTCATTAGCACATAATGGCATCTTGTTTTTAGATGAATTACCAGAATTCAAACGTACCGTGTTGGAAGTCTTACGCCAACCTTTAGAGGATAAAGTAGTGACTATTTCACGTGCAAAAGCTACGGTACAATTTCCTGCAAATTTTATGTTAGTGGCAAGTATGAATCCTAGCCCTTCGGGTGAGTTTTATTCAGCTGATGGTTCTCACCCTGATAGCCCAGCGGCAGTACAAAAATATTTAGGTAAAATCTCTGGACCATTGCTCGACCGCATCGACATTCATGTCGAAGTGAATCCTGTTTCGTTTGAAAAAATGACTGGTGATCAGAAAGATGGAGTCGAGTGAAGACATTCGAAAACGCGTGATTGCCGCACGCGAACGACAAATCGAACGATTCAAAGACACAGACATTTACTCCAACGCCATGATGAGCTGCACCCATGGTGAAAGAATATTGTAAAATTAACGCAGCAGGAAAAGCATTGCTAAAAACTGCGATGGAACGCTTAGGGTTATCGTCTCGAGCTTACGACCGTATTTTAAAAGTTTCACGTACAATTGCTGATTTATCAGACAAAGACGATATCTTAGTAGAACATTTAGCTGAAGCCATTCAATATAGAAGTTTGGATCGCGGTGGTTGGTTGGGGTAAACTTAGCCGCATTAATTAACTATCTCCCAATGAAAATTTTAAAAACACTTACGTTTCTAGTTCTTAGTTTAATCATTTTCCAAAACTGTTCGAAAGATCGTTTTGCTGACCAAGAAATAAAGGAGAACGTTGAAAATGATAGCACAGCAACGGATACTATAATAATTGACAAAATCATTTTTCTCATCAGGAGAAACAGCCGCTTTGTTTGACAAACTAAAAAAAGAGCCTACGCTAAGCGAAATAAGTAGTTCTAGAAAACTTACCTTTTATAGGTCCAGAAGGCACAAAAGCATGGATTTATAGTGAAAATTTATTGGATGAAAATAACAATCCTGTCAGCTATCCTTATCAAATTGAAATCTTAGAATTATATTCCCCAAAAGATATGATTTTGTACAATGTACCTACCGTTTCTAATGGAGAGCCATTAGTTAGTGGTGGAGAGTTTAGAATTAGAGCTTATAAAGACGGTAAACGATTAAAAGCCAATCCGAACAGAACCATTTACATCGAAGTGCCAACAACTGACCCTGATCCCAACATGGTTTTATTTCTCGGAACAGAAACTAGTACTACTGTAACGTGGACACAAACAGAACCTATTGTACTAATAAACCCAAACGATAGTATTACAAGGCGGAGGAGATACTGCGACGAACTAACTTTGTTTCTATAAAGAGAGATTCTTATGGCGTAAATACCAACCAACTTAACTGGATTAACTGTGATTATTTTTACAATAATACTGGACCAAAAACAGCATTAACGTTCGTGTCAGGTGATACAACAAACCGATCGAAAATATTATGAAATACATCTATTTACCAGAATTAAACTCAATCATATCTGTTTATGGCTCTGCTTCAGAGAAATGTGGTAATTGGTTTGGAAGCAATTGTTGTGGCATTGGCTGCTGACACAAAAGGAAACCCTTACTTTTTCCTAGGTGAAAAATTTAATATCGTAGATAATCAACAGGTGGAAATAAACGTGGAAAAAGCTACCGATGAATCTATTAAGTTAGCGTTGGATGGATTGGGGTTTTAGGTTAAAACACCTAAGAATTAATTTTCTCCCCCCAACGTTTTATCCTTACTCGTAGCCCCCCTAATTATAAACACAGTTCCAATACCTAACCCAATAAAACCAGGGAAATAGTTTGCCCGGAATGGCGAAGCGTCACTAGCAAAGCCTCCTCCGACCTTACTTGCAACAGCTTGATATAATAAATAGAGTAAACTTCCTGTAACTACTGTTACACCAACGGGAATCAACGCATTACTACCTTTATTTTTGGTCATTGTATTCACATTCTTCATCGTAGGAATATTGTCAGTTTGTTTCATTAAGTTCTCCACCTCCTGAAAATCGGGTTGAGCAATCACAGTTGTTGAGTTAAAAACAAGGTGATTTGCCTGTTGAACCTTTAAATGTTGGCCCAAACAATACTGACCACTAAAAATTACAAATGTAATAAAAGAAAAAGCAACTTTCATGCATGAGGGGTGATTATAGACTTATCAATTTAAACTTAGCTACAAGCGATTAGTTTTCCGATTTTTCAATAAAAAACGACAACAAAAATCAAACAAACCCGACAAAAGTTTAAAACCTTAAATCACAAGCCTTAGTTTTCTACCTTCTCCAATCATCCCTTCAACTTTTCTTTCTCTTTGTTGAGATAAATTCATAGACTTGTAGCTTGGATAAAAAACTGTAATAATTGGGTCTATAGGACTTTTAATAACTATGCTATCATATAATAAAATTAACAACATTACTGGTTGGGTTGTATTCTTAATTGCCGCTGCAACTTATACATTAACCGTTGAGCCAACAGCCAGTTTTTGGGATTGTGGCGAATTCATTGCCGTTTCTTACAAATTAATGACCCCTCACCCTCCTGGTGCACCCTTGTTTTTGTTGATTGGTCGAATTTTCTCTTTGTTTGCAGGTGGCGAAGCTTTGTCTGCTGGTGCAAGTGAAAATGCTGCGTTTTGGGTGAACATGGTTTCTGCTATGTCTAGTGCGTTTACCATTTTATTCTTGTTTTGGTCGATTACATTAATTGGAAGAAAAATATTAAAAGTGGTTTACGAAGCACCAGCTGTAGGACAAACCATTGCTATTATGGGTTCTGGTATTGTTGGTGCTTTGGCTTACACGTATTCTGATTCATTTTGGTTTTCTTCTTCTGAAGCAGAAGTTTATGCCTTGTCTGCTTTCTTTACAGCTTTTGTTTTCTGGGCTATTTTAAAATGGGATGTAAAAGCTGACAACGAAGGTTCTGACCGTTGGTTAATTCTAATCGCTTACATGGTTGGTTTATCTATCGGTGTTCACTTGTTGAACTTGGTAACTATCCCAGCAATGGCATTTGTGTTTTATTACAGAAAATTCAAACCAAGTATTACGGGCGCTATCGCAACACTGGCTCTTAGTTCAGTTATTCTTGTTGTTATTTTAGTGCTTATTATCCCAGGTATTCCAAGTATGGCTGGTTGGTTTGAAATCAAGTTTGTAAATGGATTAGGACTTCCTTTCAACTCTGGAATCATCTTTTTTGCCATCTTATTTGTTGGCGCAATCACTTATGGCATAATGTATTCTATCAAGCACAAAAAGCGTTGGTTGAACACCGCTCTTTTAAGCTTTGTCTTTATCTTAATCGGTTATTCAACTTATTTCTTAATCATCATACGTTCTAACTTCAACCCTCCGATTGATGAAAATGATCCTGAAGAAGTAACTAAGTTCGTTTCTTACTTAAAGCGTGAGCAATATGGCGACAGACCATTATTCTACGGACCACAGTGGACTTCACAAGTAGGTCGTTCGCCAGAGTCGGGTCAGTATTATGAATATGGAGATCCTATTTATAAAAGAGGTGAAAAAGGGTATGAAATCTATGATTACAAAACGGAGTATTACTATCCTTCAAACCAAAAAACACTTTTCCCACGAATGCATAGCAAGCAACCACACCATACACCTCAGTATGAAAGTTGGATGCGCGAACATGGCTACCGTTTTAAGGAAGGAAAGTTACCAACTGGTGCACAAAACATCCACTTTCTGTTCAATCAAACAAATCGGAAGTTTTACTGGCGTTATTTCCTCTGGAACTTTGTAGGTCGTGAAGGTGATATTCAAGACAGTGGGGTGTTATGGTTTACCAATGAGAAACTACCTGAATTAATTCAAAGTGCTGCACGCAACCAGTTCTTTGCTTTACCGTTAATTCTTGGATTATTAGGTGTGGCCTTCTTAGGTGTTCGCGACAATAAAATATTACTGATTTTAGGGATGTTGTGGTTCTTTACTGGAGCAGCTATTATTCTCTACCTAAACCCACCACCAATAGAACCACGAGAGCGAGATTATGCTTACGCAGGATCCTTTTATGCCTTTAGTTTCTTTATAGGCTTAGGTGTGTTAGCCTTGTATGAATTGATTAAAGATTATATCAAAAACACGAAACTAGCTGCAGGTTTAGCAACGGTTATTGGTTTAGTTATTCCAATAATTATGGGTGCGCAAGGTTGGGACGATCATGATCGATCTAGCCGTTATCACTCGGTTGATTCTGCGAAAAATTTATTAGCATCGTGTGCTCCTAACGCTATCCTATTTACTGGTGGAGACAATGACACCTTCCCATTGTGGTATGTGCAAGAAGTTGAAGGTTTTAGAACTGACGTGCGGGTTTGTAACTTATCGTTATTGAATACCGACTGGTACATCGACCAAATGAAACGTCAAGCTTATGATTCTGAGCCATTGCCAATTCGTTTTGAGAACAAGGATTATATCCAAGGAACTAACGACTACATTCAGTATTATAATCAGTCAAAAGAAGATAAAGCCATGAACTTAGAGGCTTATTTGAATGCTGTTGAAACTCGAAGCAGACAAATTGGTCAATATTCTAAAGTAGAAGAAATCGAGAAGTTCCAAACCGTACTTCCTTCTAAGCAAGTTTACATTGCTACAGATGCTGAACAAATTAAAAACTTTGACTTTGTTCCTGAGCAATTAAAGCCATTGGCTAAAAACACATTAGAGTGGAAACTGAACCGTGGTGGAGGTATTGACAAAAAAGACCTCATCATGTTAGACATGATTACCAACATCAACAAAGATGGCTGGAAACGTCCGATTTATTTCTCTACTACACTTTCATCTAGTAACTACATTGGTTTACGTGACCACATGGTGTTAGAAGGTTTAGCGTATCGTTTGTTGCCAATTAAGCATGGCCGTTCACAAGGAATCGTGAATTCAGATGTGATGTATGACAACATGATGAACAACTTCTATTGGAGAGAGATGAATAATCCTAACATCTTCTACGATGAAAACTATAAACGATTTGTGTTTAATGCACGAATGCAGTACATGCAATTGGCTTTTGATTTAATTTCAAACAAGAACGATAAGGAAAAAGCGAAAAAAGTAATTCATAAAAGCTTAGAGGTAATGCCAGACAATGTGTTCCCACACGATTACATCGGAGCTCAGTTTGTAAGTTTATTGTTTGAAGTTGGTGACAAAGAAACCGCTAAAACATTGGCTATGCAGATTGCACCAAGAACTAAAGAAATGTTGGATTATTATGTTAAAAATCGCAATACTTCTGGCGCTGATTTCCAACGTTATGCTTCAACACTTGGCACATTACAATCGGAATTAGAAACAAACGGAGAACAAGAAGAAGCCGCTAAGATAAAGTCTTGGATGGACGAGCTTTCTAACTAATCAACTTATTCGTCATTCTGACCGTAGGGAAGAATCTTTCATTACCGCAGAGATTCTTCGTTTTACTCAGAATGACGTTTTTATCTATTAACCTCACACAACCTTGGAAACTACAGATTTCATATTCGGTACCCAGCCAGTTCTTGAAGCGCTTAAAGCAGGTAAAGAAGTAGAGAAAATACTACTACAACGTGATGTGAAAGCGAATGTGGTTTTTGACATTGTGCAGTTGGCTAAGGAATTAAAAATACCCATTAGCCACGTGCCTGGGGAAAAACTTAATCGCGTAACACGTAAGAACCATCAAGGTGTTATTGCCTTCATGTCTTCTATCAACTATTCATCGTTGGATAATGTATTAGACAGTGCTTACAGACAAGGCCAAATGCCTTTGATTTTAGTCTTAGACCAGGTGACTGACGTTCGTAATTTTGGAGCAATAGCCCGAACAGCAGAATGCGCAGGAGTTCACGGAATTGTGATACCCGCAAAAGGTTCAGCCCAAATCAACAGTGATGCGATGAAAACTTCTGCCGGAGCACTGAATTATATTCCTGTTTGTCGGGTTGAATACCTAGACAAAACACTCGATTTTCTAAAAGAAAGCGGTTTGCAGTTAGTCGGCTGTACTGAAAAGGCAGACAAAAATTTATATAGTTTTGACTTCACTACACCTGTGGCAATAATCATGGGAAGTGAAGAAAAAGGAATTTCATCGTCTTACTTAACAAAATGCGATGATAAAGTGTTGATACCAATGGTGGGTCAAGTTGGCTCCCTTAATGTGTCGGTATCAGCAGCGCTTGTAGTTTATGAAGCTATAAGACAGCGAAATATCTAAAAGAAGATTCGTAACTTGTGACACAGTTCATGTATTGAAAACACACTATGTACGGAATAAAAAATTACATCAACAGAGCGGCACTTTTTGCTAACAATAACCTGAGACCAGGGAAAAAAGAAGTTGGCAACACTTATGTTCTATGCCACTGACCTTTGCGATTCTGGATGTAAACATTGCCTAATCTGGGCAAAAAGACCAGTGAAACATCTTCCTTTTGAAAAATTCAAAGAAATTATGCAATCGGACTGTGTGACAAAAAACACCATGATTGGTCTTGAAGGTGGCGAATTTTTACTTCACCCCGAATGGGATAAAATAATGGGTTGGCTCTCTGAAAACCACCCGAACTTCGATTTGCTTTCTAACTGTTTAAAACCAGATGAAGCTATAGATGCAGTAAAGACGATTCCCTCCTAAACGTTTGTACATTTCTTTAGATGGCACAAAGGAGACCTACAAATACATGCGTGGGAAGGATGGTTACGACAGCGTATTAAAGGTAATTAAAGCCTGTAAAGACCTTGTGCCTATTTCTACGATGTTTACGCTTTCACCTTACAACAACTTCGATGACATGAAACACGTGGCCGAAATATGTAAGGAGCATGGTATAGATATGCGTGTAGGCGTGTATAACGACATTGCCTTTTTCGACACCGTTGAAAAAGCACACGAAACAGATATCGGATTAAAGAAAGACGAGACCGTTCTTCGATATAAAGATGTAAAAGATACCAAAGAAGCGATTTTAGAGAAAAATGTAGCGTTAAAAACAGCTGAGCGTACAGATATTAATGTTGTAAAACACGACCACCAGAAACTAGAAAACTATGACTTTAAAAGTCATATCCCTAATGAGATTAAAGAGTTTGAAGAAAATTATGATTTCTTGGTTTTGTACGATGAATGGCGTAGAAAAAAGCTGAAATTAAATTGCTACAGTATCTTAGACAGTTTGGTGGTGCACCCTGATGGTAATGTGCCTATTTGCCAAAACTTGGATATCTCCTTAGGTAATGTAAACGACAACTCGTTAGATGATATCTTCAACGGAAAAGCAACACAGGCCATTCAAAAAGACCACGTACACAACTGCAACCAATGTTGGATTAACTTCCATAGAAAATATGATGTAGTTTTATACAGAAACTTAGAAAAGTTCTTCCCGAAGAAAGCCATCGGAAAAATGTTTGGTTATTACCAATGGGAAGAAGATCGCAAAGCTACCTATAATGACTTCATGAATAGAATGGAGGAGGAATATGTTTAAAAATTGGTTTGTGAGGTCACAAACCAAGCCGTTATATAAAAGGACGACATTGCTTGAAGCGATGCCGTCCTTTTTTTTATAATTCAATTTCAAAAACTTCTGTTTTTACAATTAGAATCACATTTTTTATCTCCGTTAATAATTACAGTATTGGTTTTGTAAACATCACAGCAATCGTCTTTTAGTCGTTTTATGCTAACAGAAACTTTGCTTTTAAGGTGTCATTGTAATGAATACTAAACTCACTTGTTTTATTGATGTTACATCAAAATCCATTTCATTCCATGAGGTTACTTGCAGGCTATATGAATCTCGATTCATTAGTAATGATTAAAAAGAATCAACAATGTTTCGAGATTCATAGTTTGTGATACTAAATGAAACATTTACTCCTTCTTGACATGAAATATCCCGACATTCGTTTTGGCAAAAAACAGTAACACAGACAATAAAAAGAGATAGTTAAGTTTTAATGTGTCGTACATCAGTTTTTTCATTTGTTTCAAAAAGACTTGCGCCAGTTGGATGGTTTTAATGAAAAATTATTTGTTAGAATCAACAATGCACAATATCTAAAAATTAGTCTATTAAATAAACTGAATCAAGTTTGCATTCACTCAAGCAAACATTTTTGTTATTTAAAGTAAGTATTACTACTGAATCATTTTCTGTTTCATAAAAGCAACGTAGCCTTAATGTATCTTCAATCAAAACGTCAATAGAGTCTCCCTTTAAGGCAATAGTATTATAGTAATTCTTTACTGAAAGTAATTCTTGTGATTTGCCTCCAAAAAAATAATGAATAACTCTAGTATTAATTCTATCGACATTATTCAATCGTTTTTCCTGAAAAGAAAATAAAACACTATGGGTTACAGAAGGATCCGATTCCAAACATTCATCTCTATCATCGCAGGAATTTTTTTTACAGCTTGAAAATAACACAAATAAACACACTAATGTTGATATAATTATCTTTCCCATTTCCTCTTAAATTTTGATTATTTTTTCTGTTTTAATTCTTAAGGGGGTCGAATTACAACATTCACCTTCTTCTGATTTTAAATTGAAAGACACATCCGCCTTTAATGTATCATTATAAAATACAGAAATACTACCATTACCTTCTCCGTAAACATACACTTCAAATTGTCCTGTTCCTTTTGAAATAAATGGACTAACCGATTTATTACGATATTTTAACTGTAATAAGGAATCCTGAATTTCCTCCTGCGAGTAATCCTTAACTTGAAAAACAAATTGGATATTCAGATGTACAATCAATATCTCTGCATTCGTTATTACATGAACTCAACAAGGCAATTAAAAGCAAACAACTTAATTTCATTTTAATCAAATTTTAATGATTTTTTCTGAATAAACATTAGATGAAGTTTCTACCTTAATCACATACACCCCTGTTTTTAGATTTTTAGTATCCATCTAGTACAAGTATAAAAGACTTGCACCAGTTGGAATATTAAAATGAAAAGACACTTACACTACGGTTCAATTTCATACACTTTGTTTTGATCACATGCTTCACAACGAAGTTCTCCATCAATTTTTAAATTCTCAAAGTAAAAATGATCACAACATTCTCCCTTTTCTGATTTCAATGAATATTGAATGTTTACCCGTTGTGTATCTACTATTATTATAACTAAGGAATCAATCATTATGCGAGACAAAGACAAATAGAGTTGTGATCCAAAATTACTGGAAATCCTACTAGTGTCTATAGTATTTTCATTTAGATATTCAACTAGTAAAGCATCAGCAAATAATTTTTCTTCAGAAGTAAAATTGAAATCTAACATCAATGATGCAGCACCATTGCACTCATCACTATCATCACAGGGGTCTTTTTTACAGCTAAAAAATAACAATCCAGCGATTACTATTATCGAAAAACCTATCTTTTTCATTTATCCTAAATTTTGACTATTTTCTCTGTTTTAATTCTTGACGGAGTTTCTACTTTAAGTAAATACACACCTTTTCTGAGATGTTCTGTTTCAATCTTAATAAAAGATGTTTCCAAATTGTCTAAACTGAATACTTCCTTATTTTCTAAATCATATATAGAAACAGATAGTATAGGTTCGTGAACCGCTGTGCCTATTTCCACATAATCTATTATTGGATTAGGCACTATCTCTACCGTTAAATTATATTTCGGTAGGTGAATACTTGTATTCTCATTTGTACTACTTCGAGTATTAAAATAAGGATCAGGATGAAAGCAAGAAGTAGTTACTGCTAAAATATTTGAACCTGTCCCAACCTTAAAACCTGGTTCTAGCTTAATCCGATTTACGGCTGTTATTACATGATATGTCCCAGTCGCAAAATCCTATTCACTGTTTTTTGGGATGGTAGTTCTGGGTGTTATAGGTAAAAAAAACCTAGTATTGATGTTACTGCTAATATACTGAGTGCATTTTGCCCATTCTGACGTCATGCTTGTCCCATCAGGAAACGAAACACCATAGGCTCCTGAGTGAAATGGTAGTCTATCTTTCCTTTCAGCATTAGTAGTTCCACCACTGAGTAGGACATAACAGTTCTATAGTTTGAACCAAGTTTCCCATAAGCTTGCTTACCATCTAAACCTCCAAACGTCCGTTCCCACCAATTGAATTCTTCCCGTTATGTTCTAAATTCAACATATGACCAATCTCATGAGCTACACCATATCCGCCTGTCTCTAAAGCCGAAGGATAACCCGCATTCATAAATTCATAAACTGTCATTCTTTTATCTACGTGAGCTCTTCCAGGGGTCCCTGTACTTGCATTTGTTAATAATACCGATGCATGTATATCATAAATTAAAGCATATCCAAAAGCTTCATCATAATATCCGTCTCCTAACTTAGTAAATCGATCAAAATCAGTGTCAAAATGATCCACACCAGCATCCCAACCAGCTTCATAAGCATAAGCTAACCGTGCTCGTACATTTAAACCGCTATTTATGTAGGTATCATTGATTGAATGAATAACCGAATGAAGATAAATCATTAAGTTTTCTCTATTCCATTGAAATCGGTTGCTCAACAATGTTGTTGAGTAGCCAATCATTACGTTATACACTCGCAAATTACCACAGGAATTGTTATAAGCCACTCGGTTGCTCGAACTTTCGAATGACTCTTTTACTCCATGACTATCAAACTCTGGCAGTGTTCCACATTCTTCGTGTGTTTGTTCTTTACTTTCTAAAACTTCATAAAGAATATGCCTGCGGTTGGATATAGGCTCAAGTATAAAAGAGCCCTCTTTGGTATAAATATACCCTCTACACAACCCGTTTTTCTCCACAAAAGAAGCATATTCAAATGTTTTATCTTCAACATTTCCTTTTTGACCGCTCCACGAATTATATCCAGATTCCTTGTTAAAATATCCGTGATGTTTCTCTATTGTGAAATTCAACCCATTTGGCAAATCTATACTCAGTGTGTTTTCTTTTAAGATATTTGCTTCAACATCAACAACTTTCAAATTATTTATATCATGTTTATCAAAAATTTTCTTTTGATAGTTTGATAATTCTTTATCAGTTAAATAGGAATAATTTCTAACCTCTTTTTTCACTAAACTATGTTGTGAAAAAGAACTTGAAAAAGTACTTACGAAAAGCAATAATGGAAATAAGTTTTTCATTATTATAAATTTAAAAATCTTACTTAGTGGTTTTCACTAACTCCTCAACCAACTTCTCCAATTGTAACAACCGCTCATTCATAGCAACCAACTCCTCTTGCTGTGTTTTTAGTTGTTGCGTTTGTTGGTTATAACCATCAACCAAAATTGGTATAAACTCCGTGTAAGAAACAAACTTTTCGCCCTTTTCATTAGTATCGACTAAATTAGGAAACACCTTTTCAACGTCTTGTGCTAAGAAACCAAAGTACTCTCGCTGTGAGGGGTCGTATTTTATTTCTTCCTCTCCTTTTTCTATTGATACCGAACTACTATCCTTAGCTACTTTGCCTTTTTGAAAACCAAATGCTTGAGGGACTGTTTCTAATTGAATTTCTTCTTTAAAGTGATACTTTTTCCCTTTCAGTAGCGCAAGTTTATCCATAGAGTTATCAAGATTTTTAATGTCTTGTTTCCGATTGCTATCACTGTTTGTATCGGGAACACCCGCAGCATCAATATAAAACCGCTCAACCATTCCATCTTCGTCATAGATACGAAGTAACCTGTTATGATCTCCAGGACTAAAAATCGTACAATAATCACCATCAAAATAGATACCTGAAGATTCAGATTTATTTTGCATAATTAATAAACCCTCATTTCCACTATTGATATTAAAATCAAAGTTATTAGCTCCCCCCGCTATTCCCGTTTGTGTCATTCTAAAAGTAGAATAATACCCCAGGTTCAAATAACCATTAATATTGACGAAATTATCTGGATACAATTGTAAAAGAAGCTTTCCACCTCCAGACGTGTTGTAAAAATCAAGCGTATTAGTGTGTCCCCAATAATTGCCACTAGAGTTAATTATTTCCCACTGATAATTGTTTGAATTCTCCATCACTAATCCAGCACCACCATGGATTTTCCTCTTGGAGCATTCTCACCTTTATTTTCTAAAAATAACTGGGTCTCTCTACGGTCATGTACATGTAATTTCCGTTGAGGATTAGGTTCATTCACACCCACATTACCATTCGTTATTACTTCTACTTGGGAAAAACCAATAATGGATGTAGTTGTTACTAGTAATGTAACTAAAAAACTTTTTTTCATGATTCAATTTAATGTTTTTAATAACCAGCTGAAATGTAAAAAATAAAACCAAAGAACTCAAAACCCTATTTTTCAATAAATTAAAAAACTAAAACAACCTTACATTAATAATAAATTAATTTAAAGTTAGGCAGGAGTTATTAGGTTAATGTAGTTATACAACAACTGCACGAAACCAACTATCATAACTGAAAAATTTAGTCAGCTATAAACAAAAACCTGACATCAAAAAACAAAGTGTTTTATTTCAACTTTTTTTTGTAGCTCTAAATTTTTAATGGGTAAACCCTATTAGTACAATTAGAAGTGCAAAAAATCGAATCATCGATAGCAACTTTACTCAACTTATAGACGTCAAAACAGGTGCCTTTGGTTTTTGCTATGTTTAACTTCACTTTTGACCGCAAGGTGTCGTTATAAAAAACAAATAAAGAATCGTCAAAAATTATTTGATTTTTTATGGCGGGCGGAATAGCTAATTGAATATGAATCGGCTCATTTATAAATACTAATGAATCAAGCGTGTCTCCGTGATAAGCTATTCTCAGCATGGATTCATTTATTGTTGAACTGTCTAACTTAGTGACTTGAAATTTCACTGTAGGAGCTCCCGCAGGTTCCAAATCGGAACACTCATTATAACATGAGTTTAACGTTTGTAAGAGTAAAAATAATCCGAATAGTTTTGTAAAATTCAATTTCATAAGAAGAGTCTTTTATAAACTTACAAAGTTTGTTCTTTTCTTATCGAAGAACAAACTAATATCAGTTGATTACTATATTCATCACTCACACCAACCACATAAATATCTCCCCCATCTTTCAATCCCAATTTCTTTTTAAGCTGATCGGGAGTGTCGCAAAAATTTCGGGTGAAGACATTGGCTTTCAACGTTGGCAGTTGTTTTTTAATTGCCTTTTTGTTGTAGGGAAGAACTGATTCTATTTTAAATATTCGCCCAGGGAAATCCTCATTTAAATATTGTGAAGTAAAAAGATGGGTGTTAGGCGCTAACTTGTACAGCGACACATTCCCACGACTCATTTGCCCCTTATTAATTTCGCACTGAACGTTGAGAAACAAGTGATAATTTCCCGCTTTATGAATCGAGGTCAACGGGTCATATAAATAAGTTAGTGGTTCTGAAAATAAAAAAACATTCGCTTCCTGCTGTTTCACTTCAATAATTTTCTCACTAGAAATTTCTGTTGCAATTATTTCTGTATGTCCTTCAAACCCTTTTTCTATCAAAAAAAGCACTTCTTTACATTCATTTTTAGCACTTATAACCCACACCTTAGACACGTTGTCCAGTTCACGAATTCCTTGGGTGATGTCAATCATCGGTGAGGCTTTTACTAAAATTTTATCTGAAAGGGTAAACAACTTCTCTTTCAAATCCACCACATTGGGTTCACAATCGGCAAACTTAAAGACCTTCCCTCCTTGCTCGTCTCTACGCGCTGGGTCAATATAAATTAAGTCAAAAGATTCAGCATTTGCTTGCAAAAACTCTTCGGCAATGCCATTATAAAACCTAGCGTTGGTTATACCTAAGGTTTCAAAATTATGTTTTACTATAGTTGACAACCACTCGTTTCTTTCAATATGAACCACTTTTATTGCTTTTTTAGCAAAAAAATAAGTATCCACCCCAAACCCACCAGTCAAATCTAAAACAGCGTTGTATTTTAACAATGAGGCTTTGTATTCCGCTGTTTGCTCCGAAGAACACTGTTGCATATTAATATCGGGAGGAAAAAGCACTCCTTCGCGCTCCGTCAAATACGGCAACTTCTTTTTTGCCTTTTGCCATCCCGAAATTTGATCCACTAAAAAACCCACAGGAAAATCAAATTTCCCGTGGGCTTGTAAAGCAACCTTTTTAGGGTCAGCAGTTTTATTTTGTTGAATGAAGCTTTGCACTTCTGGAGAAAGTAACTTCCCTATCTCCATGAGATTACTTAATTAAGCTTCTACAGTAGTTCTAACTAAATTGTTAGCCAGAAGATATTGTGCTATTTGAACAGCATTGGTTGCTGCACCTTTTCTCAAGTTATCAGCTACAATCCACATGTTTACTGTATTAGCTTGTGACTCATCTCTACGGATACGTCCAACAAACACTTCATTTTTTCTCCAAGCCATCAATGGCATTGGGTAAATGTTGTTCTTTGGATCATCCTGAACTTCAACACCGTCTTGTGCCGCAATTTCTTGACGTAAAGTATCAACATCAAACTCTTTCTTCAACTCAACATTTACTGACTCAGAATGCCCTCCCATCACTGGAAGACGAACCGTAGTCGCTGTTACTTGAATAGAATCATCACTGAAGATTTTTTTGGTCTCTTTGATCATCTTCATTTCCTCTTTAGTATATCCGTTATCTTGAAATACATCAATATGAGGAAGTACATTCATATCTATTTGGTAAGGATATACTTTTTCAGCCTCTTCACCTTTTCTTTCTGCCATCAACTGGTCAACCGCAGCTTTTCCTGTTCCAGTAACTGACTGGTAAGTAGAAACCACAATTCGTTTGATACCGTATTTTTTCTGCAACGGGTTTAAAGCCAACACCATCTGAATAGTAGAACAGTTTGGGTTAGCAATAATTTTATCATCTGCAGTAATTTCGTTTCCGTTTATTTCAGGAACAATCAATTTTTTCGTTGGATCCATTCTCCATGCAGAAGAATTGTCAATCACAAACGTTCCTACTTCCGCAAATTTTGGGGCCCACTCCAAGGAAGTGCCGCCACCAGCTGAGAATATAGCAATATCTGGTTTTAACTCAACTGCAGTTTGCAAAGTTATCACTTCATATTGTTTACCCTTAAAGTCAATCTTCTTACCTGCTGATCGCTCAGAGGCTACAGGGTACAACTCAGAAACAGGAAGGTCAAACTCAGCGAGGACCTTTAGCATTTCGCCACCTACAAGACCAGTGGCGCCAACTACTGCTATTCTCATTTTTTTCGTGTTTTATTATATAATATATAAATGGGCTGCAAAGGTATATATTTATACAAAACTATACTACTAATTGAGGGCAACATATTGCTTTTCAATTGTCTAAACCTATCTATTTGTAGAATAAACTTTATTTTCTACCGATGGGTATGTGGGCTTAATGTAAAAAAGAATTAAGTTTGCAGATATTTTAGAGTCAACCTTCTAATACTATACGTTATGAGTGAAGAAAAACAATTTTATACAAGAGAAGAACTCAAAGAATTTGAGGAATTATTAAATACCAATCTAGACAAAGCGAGAAAGGAATTGGAAACTTATCGCTCCGCTTTAAGTCGCAAAAATGACACGGGAACAGAGTCGACAACAGGAGCTAATTTCTCTTTAGAAAGTGGCGCTGAGACAGCTGAAAAAGAACACTTAAACCAATTGGCTTCCAGACAAAGTTCTTACATAAAAAATGTTGAAAATGCGTTGATTCGAATTAAAAATGGTTCGTATGGCGTATGTTCAGTTTCTGGAAAGTTAATTTCTAAAGAACGATTAAGAGCAGTACCTCACACCACTCAATCGATAGAAGCGAAAAAGGCACAAAGCTAAGCTTGGATTTATTGCATCATCATATTGAAGCCATCATCTTCTGCTCACAAAATCCCGTTTCTTGGGACGAGATGCAGGAATGTATGTCCGAAATGTTTGAAGCAGCCATTCCGCTTGACGATATAAAAAAAGCAACCGCATTATTAGTAGAAAAATATGCTTCCGATGATTTTGCTTTTGAAATCTGTGAAACAGCTGGAGGTTACCAGTTTTTAACGAAGCCAGCCTATCAAGTAAGCATAGGAATCTACCTAAAACAAAAATCTAAAAAGCGTCTCTCTACTTCTGCATTAGAGACGCTTGCCATTATTGCCTACAAACAACCGATTACAAAAACAGAAGTAGAGTTAATTAGAGGTGTCAACTGTGACTACTCGGTACAAAAATTACTCGACAAAGAATTAGTTGACATAAAAGGAAAATCCGATAGTGTCGGAAAACCTCTTTTATATGGCACAAGCCCAAAGTTTATGGAATACTTTGGCATCAACTCGTTGGGTGAATTGCCTACTCCAAAGGATTTTATTAATGAGGCAAATGAAATAGGAGAAGTAAATGAAGCCTGAAAAACGTAATACCCCATTCAAAAAAAAGGACGACAAAAATGCGACTCCTAAAAAGAAAGCACCCCAAAAGAAGTTTGAAGCTCCTACGATAAGTAGTAGACAACCAATTTCTGAGGAAATGAGACTGAATAAGTTCATCGCTCATTCAGGCGTATGTTCACGCAGAGATGCTGACACATTAATTGCTGAAGGAAGAATCAAAATTAACAACAAAGTGGTAACTGAACTTGGCTACAAAGTGCAACCAGATGACCATGTCTACTTGGATGGAAAGCCACTACACGTTCAACGTTTTATTTATTTGCTCCTCAACAAACCTAAGGATTACATCACCACCATGGAGGATACCCATGAACGAAAAACCGTTATGGAAATCATTGGCGATGCTTGTTCTGAACGCATTTTCCCTGTAGGAAGGTTAGACAGAAACACCACCGGATTATTATTATTTACAAATGATGGTGATTTAGCAGGGAAATTATCGCACCCATCAAGCCAAGTAAAAAAAATATATGAAGTCACGCTAAACAAGCCCATTGAAGAAGAACATTTTTTAGCGATTCAAAAAGGCATTACGTTGGAAGACGGCCTTGTAAAGGTCAATAGTATTTCTATTATTTCTCCTGACCAATATGTGTTAGGTGTAGAAATCCACATTGGAAAAAACAGAATTGTAAGAAGAATATTTGAGCACTTTGGCTACGAGGTTGACCGACTTGACAGAACAACGTATGCAGGGCTTACAAAAAAAGCACTTGCTAGAGGAAAATGGAGAATGTTAGAAGACAAAGAAGTTTCTTTTTTGAAAACAATTAAGTCGAAGTAAGCTTACACGAAACTTTTTGAGGTATTACCTTAATTGGTTTATATGTTATTCATTTTCTCTCCGAAAATGAATACATCCAATCTCAGCAGTACTTTTCATAAAACCCTACTTAGCTTATAAGTTAAAAAAAGGAAGTAGTGAACTAAACTGTTCCTAAATAATTAGACATAAAGCAAAATAACATTATTTTTATGCTTCGCGTACCATTGGGAAAATGATGAAACTAGTTAATTTAATTACTCAGCAGAAACAAAAAAAGCTCCTCAAAATTGAGAAGCTTTATTGTGGTGCTGAGTGGACTCGAACCACCGACACACGGATTTTCAGTCCGATGCTCTACCAACTGAGCTACAGCACCGCGGTAAGGGACGGCAAAAATAGGAACTTTTAATATTTAAACAAACATAGAACGAGAAAATATGAAAATTTTATCACAAGGTATTTTCGTAGTGTTATTGGGGATTACTATTTGGCAGTTCTCCAAAAGCGTAAAACGTATTTGGGGCAACATCAAGCTAGGCAAGCCTTTCGAACGCTCAGACAATAAGGATGAGCGACTTAAGCAAATGTTGCTCGTAGCTTTTGGCCAAAAAAAGATGTTCAAGAAACCCATTCCGGCTTTACTGCATCTGTTTGTATATGTTGGTTTTTTAATTGTAAACATTGAGTTGCTTGAAATCGTGTTAGACGGAATATTTGGCACTCACCGATTATTCTCTCCTTACTTTGGCAGTTTCTACACTTTCCTCATCAACTTTTTTGAGTTTTTTGCAGTAGCAGTTATCATATCATGCGTATTGTTTTTAGTTAGAAGAAATATTCTAAAAGTAAAACGCTTCCATAAACCAGAAATGACTAAATGGCCAACACTAGATGCGAACCTAATTTTAATTCTAGAAATTGTGTTAATGTTCTTTTTATTAAACATGAATGCAACCGACACTTCTATTGTACTAAAATCAGGTGGGCAGCAAACTTTTTTCTTTAGTGATTTATTCGTTCCATTATATCAAAATGTATCTATTGAATCTACACACATCGCTGAAAGAGTTTTCTGGTGGGCGCATATTATTGGCGTGTTTTTCTTTGCTAACTACGTGCTGTATTCCAAACACCTTCATATTTTCTTAGCATTTCCTACTACCTACTTCTCCAATTTAAATCCTAAAGGAAAAATGGAAAATATGGATTCCGTCACCAATGAGGTTAAATTTGCACTTGGCTTAGCGCAACCCGACCCTAATAATCCACCAGCTGAAATATCACGGTTTGGCGCAAAGGATGTGGTTGACCTTTCTCAAAAAAGTTTATTAGACGCTTATTCTTGTACCGAATGTGGCCGATGTACCGCCCAATGTCCAGCGAATATCACGGGCAAAAAACTTTCTCCTCGAAAAATAATGATGGATACGCGCGATCGAGTAGAGGAATTGGGAGCTTACAAACAAAAAAATGGAGCAGAAACTGCGGATAGCAAATCACTTCTTGGGGACTTCATTACTGAAGAAGAAATATTTGCTTGCACTTCGTGTAATGCCTGCACAGAAGCTTGTCCCATTAATATTGATCCTTTATCTATTATCGTGGAATTAAAAAGATACAAAGTAATGGAAGAAGCGCAAGGACCTGCCGAGTGGAACATGATGTACCAAAACATTGAGACAAGTTTCTCACCTTGGAAATTTGCGCCTAATGACCGTGGCAACTGGACTGCCGATTTGAATAAATAAGTTTGAACTACTCACGCAAGTGATAAAAATAGAAACACATGGATTACAAAGCACCATTAGTAAGTGAATTAGCCGCAGCGGGCAAAGCACCGGAAATTCTTTTTTGGGTTGGTTGTGCTGGCTCATTTGATGATAGATATAAGAAAGTCACCGTTGCTTTTGCAAAAATACTTAACGAACTTAACATCAATTTTGCCATTCTCGGACCAGAAGAAGCATGTACTGGAGATCCTGCCCGAAGAGCTGGAAATGAATTTCTTTTTCAGATGCAAGCCATGGCAAACATTCAAGTGTTGAATGGTTACAACATCAAACGTATTGTAACGGCTTGCCCACATTGTTTTAATACCATCAAAAACGAATATCCTGAGTTGGGTGGAAATTACGAAGTGATACACCACTCTCAATATCTTCAAGAATTGATTAATAATGGTCAATTGAAAATGAAAGAAGGCGGTGAGTTCAAAGGAAAAAAAATCACTTTTCACGATTCCTGTTACTTGGGTAGAGCCAACAACATATACGAAGCGCCACGAGCTGTATTAGAAGCTTTGGATGCGGAATTAGTTGAGATGAAACGCTGCAAAACCACAGGACTATGCTGTGGAGCTGGTGGTGGGCAAATGTTTAAAGAGCCTGAAAAAGGCGACAAAGACATTAACGTGGAGCGCACAGAAGAAGCCTTAGAAACTGGTGCTGAAATTATTGCTTCGGGTTGTCCGTTTTGCATGACCATGATGACAGACGGAGTAAAAAACAAAAACAAAGAAACTTCTGTTAAGGTATATGACATTGCAGAACTAGTACACAAAGCAAAATCATAAATGGAAATCATCAATAACTTTGCTCCTTCCGCTAAAGTGTGGGTTTACCAAGCTACACGAGCATATAACTCAGGAAGAGTTTTTAGCCATTACGCAACAGCTTTCATCGTTTACTTCCAACTGGAACTCACATGGAGCTCCAGTAGAAGGTGCTTTTGAAATAGAACACAATCGCTTTATTATTCTTATTGCTAGCGAAGCATCTGGTGTTAGTGGATGTTCTATTGATAGTAGCGTGAAAGTTATTCGCGAAATTGAAGCGAATCACAACTTGGGATTATTAGATAGAGGGACTATCAGCTACTGGTCTGGTGACGAAGTAAAAGCAATCCCATTCACGGCCATAAAAAAGACAATCGAAGCTGGCGAGATACAGCGAGACACACTAATTTTCAATAATGCCGTTTCCAGTTTAGCTGAATTAGAAAGCTCTTGGTTACAAAAGGCTGAAAACTCATGGTTGTCACGCTATTTCTGAAAAAAAAGTCGTTAATTAGTGGAGTTAAACTAATCCCAATCATGCGATTTATTCAGTTTTCTATTCTGGCTCTTGTTATTTTCTTCACTTCCTCATGTGTGAACAAGGCCACCAAGTTTTACAACCGTGGCTTACAAAAGTTCGACATGGAAGAATTTGAGTTTGCCGCTGAAAACATGAAGCAAGCACTCACTTATGGTGCATCGCCTTCTACAACAAACTATTATATAGCCGAATCATATAGACAATCTAACAGACTACACGAAGCTGAAGAATATTATGCTAAAGCTTTAGAAGCAGGCAACAGAGACGAACACGCACATTTTTATTATGCTTTTGCTCAAAAATCTAATGGAAATTATTTAGGCGCTTATAAAACGTTAAAGGCTTATCTAAAATATGGTTCTAACCCAGAATATATTGAACGTGCTCAACACGAAATTAAAAATCTAAAAGAACTTGAAGTACTCGCTTACAAGAAGAGATTTTATGAAGTAAAGAATTTTGATGGATTAAATAGTATCGGTGGTGAGTTCTCTCCGATGATGCGAGGCGATGAAATGTACTTTACCTCTTCACGTGGTGAAGGACCAATGTTCCCGGGTCAAGGAACACGTTTTACAGACATTTATAAGTGGCGATTTGATGGATTCAATAAATTTTCTGGCGCTGCTGTTCCTGTTTCAGAAAACATTAATATTCCACACACACACGAGGCAACTGCCACATTTTCTCCTGATGGGAAAACAATGATTTTTTCGAGAAGTAATAGCGGAAAGAAAAACGACATCACCCAAGAAGTTGATTTGTTTGAAAGCAAGTTTGAGGCTGGCTATTGGACAGAACCTGTTAGATTAAAAATCAGCAATTCCAACACGTGGGATTCAAATCCATGTTTTAGTGTGGATGGCACAAAGCTATATTTCTCTTCTAATAGAAGCGGTGGTTTTGGTGGTGATGACATTTGGGTGGCCACTAAAAACGAAGAGGGTGAGTGGGAATTCACTGAAAACATGGGCAAACCAGTAAACACCGATGGTAATGATGTATTCCCTTACGAACGCCCTGATGGACAGGTTCTTTTTTGCTTCTGATGGTCACCCAGGATATGGCGAGTTGGACTTGTTTGAAGTGCTTATCACACAAGATGGTTCTAAAACAGTTAGAAACTTAGGCAAGCCAATCAACACCAACAAAGATGACTTTGGAATCACTTTTAGCAAAACGGATATTGGCTATTTCTCTTCTAACCGACCTGGTGGAAAAGGAGATGATGACATTTATTATTTTGAATTCGATGACATCGCTAACAATCCTTGTTGTATCAATCTGGACTCTTGCTGTGCTATTAAACTAATACTAACAGGTGAAGTTTTTGGTAAAAAGGTTGATGAGAAAGGACAAGTAATGAACGTAGAAATTATACTTCCTAACTCTCAGGTAATCCTGGCTGATTCTATGGGAAAAACTTTAGCAACTACGGTAGCAGATTCTAATGGTAAGTTTGTATTTCAATTATTAGCAGAGACAAAATATATTTTAAAAGCTTCACAAAAAGGCTACGTGACTAAAGAACAAGAATATTCTACAAAAGGAATGTCATTAACTCCAGAACAATTAAAATTTCAAGATAACGATGTGTTTGTACAAACAAAAATTGTGTTAGAGCCAATCACTAAAGGATTAGTAATCGAGTTTCCTGCTATCTATTATGACTACAACAAATGGGCTATCCGACCTGATGCAGCAAAGGTATTGGACTTAATGGTAAAAGCCATGATTGACAACCCTACCATCTTGGTAGAAATTGGTTCACATACTGACTCCCAAGGTAGTGCAGACTACAACCAAAAGCTATCTCAAAACAGAGCGGAGTCTGCCGTAAAATATATTTTAAGCAAAGGAATACCTGCCAACAGACTACAAGCTAAAGGTTATGGCGAAGAAAAGCCACGACTATTAGACACAGAGAAAAATGGCTTCCCTGCTGGAACAACACTTTCAGTTGACTACATCGCCAAGTTAAAAGACAAAGACAAAATTGCTAAAGCTCATCAGTTAAATCGTAGAACTGACTTTACAATTGTTGGGGTGTTGGAGGAAGAGTAAATCTTTTCCCTGTTCTTCTCAATCGTCATTCTGACCCGGGAACGCTTCTATTCGAGATTTTTTAATCTCGAATCTAGATAAATGGGATTTTAAATCCCTTTTTATCTATAGTTCGACTTTGCAAAAGTCGAACAGGGGAAATCGAAGTAACTTTATGAATTGAACAAAAAATTTAAGTTTATCGTTAAATTTATCCTATGGATATTCAAGCACAAAAATTAGAATTATTTGAATGGCTATCGGGTATCAAAGATGCTTCTGTCATTAAACAACTTTCCAACTTTAAAAAAGCAATGGAAGGAAATGATTGGTGGGACACCATCACGGAAGAAGAAAAAAAAGAAATTGAAACTGGACTACGCCAAGCCAATAAAGGTGACTTAATTGAGCATTCTGAGGTAATGAAGGAATATGACAAATGGTTATAAAATTCTTTGGACAACTCAAGCAAAAAAGAGCTTCAACAAAATAGTTGATTATTTAGTAACCGAATGGTCTGAAAAAACCGCCATTCAGTTTGTACAAAAATCAAATAAAACACTTACTACTCTTCAATCTGGATTCCCAGAAATTTTTATCAAGTCCCAAAAGAAGAATCTATATAGAGGCATTTTTCACAAACATATAATTTTCACTTATCGCATAAAACCAAGAAAAAAAATGATTGAAATTATTAGTGTAATAAACACGAAACAAGTTGTTGAATAAAGTCCACTATCTAGAAGAAAGGATTAAGTCATTAATAATTTTAGACACTTCATTAGCTCTATCAACAATCATAAAATGCTCACCTCATTCTATTAGTTGGGTATTACTTTCATTAATTGGGGGAATCAATTTATCGTTTAGACCCACTAATTTTTATAACTCTAGGAAGTTTGTCCGCATTCTCCCAAGTTATTAATTCATTTATTGCCCACTTTGAAAACGATAAATCGGTATCATTTAATATATCATTTAAGCAGTTGTTTGTTTTTTGTTCCAAACAGATAGGGCGCGAACCACTTGGGCAAAGAAGAAAAGGACTTTGGCAACAATTGTGCTATTTCAGTTTTTCCAAAAACAAGAAATAACGGCCGTAGCTCATGTTTTAGTTTCAGCTGAAGAAATGAGAATGGTGAATCTCGGATTAAGCACTTTGCTAATTTCAGTGCAACAAGACCACCAAAGCTAACCCCTAACACACCATATTCCCAGTCAAATCAACCTTATTGAAACAAGTCGAATGGAATAAGCTTCGAGAGATTCATTTTTCAACGGAGTAATCCAAGGAAGCGGAATGATTTCACATTCAAGCTTCAAGTATTGAAAAACTCTTTCATCCGCTCCCAATCCACTTATACAGTATAATTTCATAGGCTTGAGAATCTAATATCTAAAAATCTAACCTCTCAAAATCTCACTTACTCTCAAAAAATTATCCTGAATCTTTGTCACCCTAATTTCTTCCCAAATAGTGCCAAACAACACCACTCCTGCAAAACCTAACTGCTTTAGCTTTTTTTGCTGTTTCATGTGAAATGCCTCCTAAAGCATACAGCGGAAATGGCGTTTCTTCATTTAGTTTTTGAAGTTCCTTTTCATCAAAATCAGCCTGATAACCGACTTTGGAAATGGATGGAAAAATTGGACTTAAAAACCCATAACTATAAGGCTGTTTGTTATTCTTAATCTCGTCTATCGAGTGAAACGATTTGCTTTGTGTCCCTTCAAAAACAGGATCAAATTCTGAATGCGTTGTATGATGAATACCACAAGGAGCATAGGTACTTTTCAGTTCGTGGTGCGAGTGGATACTTGTTTTGTTTCTGTATTCTTTCCGTACACTATTCAAGCAATTTTTCAACTTTTCAAAAGTAGCCTCAGGTCTTCGTACGTGGTAGCGCTCAATACCTTGCTCGAACAACCAATTCATGGTGTCATATTCACCCATGACTGGGGCTGGTGGGGAAAGGACGATAATGTTCATAGATATTAGAAAAATTAGATGTGAGACATTAGATTTCTAACATCTAGTGTCTCACAATCTAACATCTTAAATTATTGTGGTATATAAACCTCAGCTCCTTTGTCAGCAAATTCTTTTGCTTTCTCTTCCATTCCTTTTTGAATCGCTTCTTCGCTATCTAATCCGTTAGCAGCTGCATAGTCACGAACATCTTGTGTGATTCGCATTGAACAGAAATTTGGACCACACATCGAGCAGAAATGCGCTACTTTAGCTCCTTCAGCAGGCAATGTTTCATCGTGGTATTCACGAGCCGTGTCTGGATCTAATCCTAAGTTAAATTGATCTTCCCAACGGAATTCGAAACGTGCTAAACTCAACGCATTGTCTCTATGTTGTGCACCTGGGTGACCTTTAGCCAAATCAGCTGCATGAGCGGCTAATTTATACGTGATAACGCCAACCTTTACATCATCTCTATTTGGAAGACCTAAGTGTTCTTTTGGTGTTACGTAACACAACATTGCAGTTCCGTACCAACCAATCATGGCAGCACCAATACCTGAAGTAATGTGATCATAACCCTGGAGCAATATCCGTAGTTAGTGGACCTAATGTATAGAAAGGCGCTTCACCACACACTTCCAATTGCTTGTCCATGTTTTCTTTAATCATGTGCATTGGAATATGTCCAGGACCTTCGATGATGGTTTGAATATCGTGTTTCCAAGCAATTTTTGTCAACTCACCTAGTGTTTCTAGTTCACCAAATTGAGCTGCATCATTGGCATCAGCAATACAACCTGGACGAAGACCATCTCCTAAAGAGAACGCAACGTCATATGCTTTCATGATTTCACAAATCTCTTCGAAGTGTGTGTATAAGAAACTTTCTTTGTGATGTGACAAACACCACTTCGCCATGATAGAACCACCACGAGAAACGATTCCTGTAATTCGTTTCGCTGTCAATGGAATATATCTTAAAAGAACTCCAGCATGAATCGTGAAATAATCTACTCCTTGCTCTGCTTGTTCTATTAAGGTGTCTCTGAAAATTTCCCAAGTTAGGTCTTCAGCCTTTCCGTTTACTTTTTCTAGTGCTTGGTAAATCGGCACAGTACCAATCGGCACGGGCGAGTTTCTGATAATCCACTCACGCGTTTCGTGAATGTTTTTACCTGTAGACAAATCCATAATGGTGTCTGCACCCCAACGGCATGACCAAACTGTCTTTTCAACTTCTTCTTCAATGGAAGATGTTGTTGCCGAGTTTCCGATGTTAGCATTGATTTTCACCAAAAAGTTACGACCAATAATCATTGGTTCGCTCTCTGGGTGGTTGATGTTGTTTGGAATAATTGCTCTACCTCTCGCAACTTCTTCTCTTACAAATTCTGGTGTGATATATTTTTTAGGCGTGCTAGCTCCGAAATTTTGACCTGGGTGTTGCTTAGCTAACTCGTGAACCTCGTCAATACGCTGGTTTTCACGAATGGCGATGTATTCCATTTCTGGAGTAATCATTCCTTTGCGTGCATAATGCATTTGCGATACATTTTGTCCTGCTTTTGCCTTCATTGGCTTTTTCAAATGCTCAAAACGAAGGTGTGCTAACTCAGGACGTTCCGCTTGTTGGCGGCCATATTCTGAAGACAGTTGATCCAATTGTTCAACATCACCTCTATCCAGAATCCATTGTTCTCTCAAACGAGGAATACCTTTTCTTACATCTATTTCGATGTTAGGATCAGTGTAAGGCCCAGAAGTATCATAAACTGTAACAGGTTGGTTTTTCTGAGCAGGCTTGCTCTTGTCCATCTTGTTGACCGTGTCGCTCAACGTGATTTCTCGCATTGCCACCTTTATATCATGCAGCTCACCTGAAACATATATTTTTTTCGATGCTGGAAAACCGTCTCTGGTGATGGTTGCTTGCGTAGGTATTTTTTCTTCTCTTGCCATGTTTTAATTATTGAGAGGTTAGTATTGAGTAGCGAGATTGGAGTAATTAGTACAAAGTGACAAGATGTAGAAGTCAATTTTTTCAATCTTTCTACTTTCATCTTTCTACCTTCTACTTTCAAATCATCCGCCTTGCGTTGCCTTTATTATAGTTACTTTATCGTTTTCATTTAATTGGTAGGTACTCCACTCATCTTTACGAATCACCACGTTGTTAATTGCTACAGCCGCTCCTTTTTGAGCATTGATAGACAACTCTTCCAATAAACCAGTGATGTTCTGATTTGGTGATGTTGATGTTGATGTGTTGTTTACGAGTACTTGCATATATTTTTTACTTTGTCAATCTGAGCAAAGCTGAATCTGTAAGTAAGAGATCCTTCGTTTCACTCAGGATGACGACTTAAAGATTATGTATAGGGAAGTTTTCTTGGAAGTTTAAAAGTGGAGAGGCTTCTCCGACTTTTCCCTACGCCCGCACTATCGGGATCAGGTTCCAAGGGTACAATCTCAGAGACTTGAAATATGAAAGTAGAAATATGAAACGTTTTTGTGTTTTGTATTTCTAGGTTTCGAGTTTCAAACCTCGCCCCTAAAGTCTTTCTCAAAGATAGTTGTTCGAGAGTAGGTTAACAAGTATTTAAAGTGTTCTGTTACTTCTTTGCCAATTAATAATTTAAAATAAATTTTAAACTTATAACTTTAAACTCCGAACTTCACACCATGTCCTCCCACCACTTCGTCCGTGAAAATCAAGAACCCGGCCTTTATATTGATGAATGGTTTGCTGGCGCTGAACACCTTTTAGAAGAACTGGCGCAATGGGCTCCAAAAATAATTGTGCATGAACAGGTGTTGGATGATGTGCTGGAAACAGGAACGAAAATAGATGTGGTATTATTCACAGACAACAAAGCAACCATTGAAGAAAAAACACGTTTTCAATTCCCTATTGAACTAGTGGAAGCCACGAATTCATTGGAAGCCAACATTCGTTTTATCGAACAACACTACATTAATCGCCTCCATATCATTTCCACAAAAACCCCTGAAGAAATAACCTTTGAAACTGAGGCAAAACTCACTTTTTTTAATGCTAGAAATTCCTTCTTTAAAATTGAAACTGGTTTTGAAAAATGGATGGCAAAAGGAGATTCATTTGAAATTATTGAAGCTGGTTTGAAAGAAGAGATTTTAGGTAATGATGCCCTTTTTAGATTTGAAGGAAAATCTGCTTTTTTCGTTGAAAAGATATGATTTGGTAAGTTGAGCGACAAAAACACAGCGTGAAAGCGATTACCTTTCAGGAAAATAATCGCCATAAAAACAATTTTTACCCTTCTAATTATCAGCTTGTTTCTCTTCACTAGTCTAGCACAAAGTGCCGATAAAGAAAAACGATTAGAAAATTTTAATCTCAAAAAATCTCTCGCGTTAGAAGGCTCTAATCCAGTCCCTTATTTTGAATGAAAATCCTTTGAAAGGAAAAAAGGCGTTTATGGCAAATTTTAAGTGATCTAACTAATTTTCAATGAACCAAACAAAGAGAAATTTTTGAATGGCGCTTTAAAATACGAATCTCAGTAGGGTGGCTGGTGCAAGCGATGGGTGAAAATGGGCAGAAGGTAAGTATTAATCCTGCTACCTATAAAATTGTGAACGACAAGTTTTATTGTTCTACAACAAATTTGGATGTCACACCCTGAATGTTTGGAACAAGCAGGAGAATGTTCTAAGAGGCAGAGCGCGTCAGCATGGCATACTATCATTAAACAAGCCTGTAAAAATAACATTTCACAGGCTTATTCAATTTAAATTGATAGGATCGATTCAATAACCAGAGGGAGTTGGGACGAATTTCTTGTAAAAAACTTTTCCAAGACCGCCTAAAACCGCAACACCAACAGTCCATAAAATCATATCTTTAGTACTTGTAGTAGCTTTCGTTTGATCTTCGGGTGGATTTGTACCTTTTGTAGCTTTCCACGTTTGCTCGGCTATTTTTTTAACTGCAAAACCAGTAGCGATTACGCCTAAACCGTACAACATTTTTTGAGTTTCGTTAGATATGTTCATCGTCTTATGTTTTTAATTGATTAATAATATTCAGTCAATCAATGCGCCAAAACAAAACCCCTCTACCAGTACAAATTTAGCCACTAAGAAATAAAACACTGTGCCTTTAACCCCCAGAATCGTGAACATATTTCTACATCCTTGATTATAATGCTAAGAGGGTACTGTATTATTTATTAACTCCAACAACCAACCGATCATTCTGTCGAAAGTCTTTGACTATAGATACCTCCCAAAAACCCTTTTCCTCCATCATCATTTTTGTTTCTTGCCCAAACCGCTGGTTAATTTCAAAAAAAAGCTGCCCTCCTTTTTTTAATTGATTTTTTGCCATTTCTGTAATTCTTTCATAAAAAATCAAGGCCTTTTCGTCAGCGATAAACAATGCTAGATGAGGGTCATAATCGAGCACATTTTTATCCATCTGTACTTTCTCACTTTCCAACACATATGGAGGATTGGAAACGATGATGTCAAAACTTGAAATTTGAAATTTAGAATTTATAATTTCCGACTTCTTGGTTCTTGGTTCTTGGCTCATGGCTCTAAAGCCTTCTTCCAACACATCTAGTTTCACAAAATCAACAGCGACCTTGTTCAGCTGCGCATTTTCCTTGGCAATTTCTAAAGCTTTTTCACTAACATCTACCGCTATCACTTCTGCTTCTAAAAATTTAGCTAAGGCAATGGCAATGCAACCCGAACCTGTACAATAATCAATAACTCTTACGTTTTTTTGTCCTTTGTATTTTTGAATGATGTGATCGACAATCTCCTCTGTTTCTGGCCGTGGGATTAGCACTTCTGGAGTCACCTTGATACGAACCCCATAAAACTCACATTCACCGATGATATGTTGAATTGGTTCATGAGCTAACAATCGGTCAATCATGTTTTGTAGCCGTTTTGCATCAAACGCACTCAACTCTTTTCCCAATACATAATCTGTTTTTGAAATCCCGTAGAGATGATTTGCAAGCAAAAAACTTAAGTTTTCAGCTTCTACTGACTCATATATAGTCCCTAATTTTTCTTTTAAGAAAGAAATGAGGTCTTTTACAGTATTAATCGCAGGTATAGTCACAACCCAAAGTTACACAATGATACAGAATGATTCTTACTACATGCAACAAGCTTTAGAGCTTGCTAAAAAAGGCACGGGAAAAGTTACGCCCAAATCCAATGGTTGGTTGTGTGATTGTACATGATAGGGTAATCATTGGAGAAGGTTATCACGAAAAATATGGTGGACTACATGCGGAAGTCAATGCGGTAAACGCTGTAGAAAACAAAGAATTAATTAAAAATTCGACTGTTTATGTGACATTAGAACCTTGTGCTCATTTTGGAAAAACCCCTCCCTGTGCTGATTTATTAGCTTCATTAAAACCAACACGTGTGGTTATTTGCAATGATGACCCCAATCCATTGGTAGCTGGAAAAGGAATTCAAAAATTGCACGATGCTGGAATAGAAGTAGAAACTGGAGTTTTAGAAAAAAAAGGTAGAGAACTCAATAAACGTTTTTTTACTTTTCAGGAGAAAAAAAGACCATACATCATCCTTAAGTGGGCACAAACGGCTGATGGTTTTATTGCTACGAGAAAACTACGATTCCAAATGGATTAGCAATGAAGCCTCTCGCAAACTCGTGCATCAATGGCGAGCGGAAGAAGCAGGAATAATGGTAGGCACCAACACGGCTTTGCACGATAACCCACAATTAAATGTGCGTCATGTGGAAGGGAATAACCCGACTCGGATAGTGATTGATAAAACGCTGCGTATACCTAATGATTTTTATTTAGTTGACCAATCACAACCGACCATTATTTACAATGAATTGAAAACTCTTCGTGGATAACAATAATCAATTCGTTCAACTCGATTTTTCTAAAGACATTGTCCCTCAAGTATTGAGTGATTTATTTGACAAAAAAATCACTTCCGTAATTATTGAAGGGGGAAAACAACTCTTGGATAGTTTTATTTCTATTAACGTGTGGGATGAGGCGCGGGTGTTTATAGCCGATACAGTGTTACTTTAAAAGTGGTATTGAAGCTCCCGTAGTGCACAGAAACTTGGTATCGAGGCAAACGATAGAAAATGATAATTTGTTGGTTTACAACAATCCACTCGGCTAGAAAGTACGGGGTAGTTGGGTTTCTTATCGCTCTGTCACTCCATCGAGCACTCTGACGCTTATACCACTACCAATAATCTAACACTTTCAATATCGCTTCTTGATTTTCTAGCAACTTACCATCAAATGACAACTTAAATACTTGGTGTTTCTTGCCTTATGCTCTTTCCATTAAAAGTGAGAAACCATTATTTGGATAATGGACAAAATCAACGTGTAAAGAAGTTGGTTTTGCTTGTCCTTTTGTTGAAAACTTGCGTTCGATTATATAAAGAGCTGATTTATAAGCGCGGGAAGGGTTTTCGTTAAAAGTACCCACCCCTTGCCCCTCCAAGGAGGGGAATAGTTTTCTATAGTTATTTCGTTTGGGGTGATGATTGGGTGTCTCTATTTGAAAACTAAATCACCATCCTTTTTTCCATTCTCCTGTCCACAGACAGTGCCCTCTTGGGAGGGGAATAATTTCTATAGTTATTTCGTTTAAGTAGCGATTTGTATTTGAAAGCTAAATCACCATCTTTTTCCCACTCTCCAGTTCGGAGACACTCCCCCTCTTGGGAGGGGTTAGGGGTGGGTTCTTAAGGAGAATAGCATTATAGCACTGAATTTAAAGTACCTACCCTCCTTAGAGACCCTACATCAAAAAAATATCTTATTCTTTTATTACCTTTACCTCTTAAACTGAATACACTAACTGTATCCTTAGTCAACCGCTATGAAAAAGTTTCTCTTACTGCCCGCTATATTTTTAACACTATCGTTTTCAATTGCTCAAAATACGATACCCGTAACTTTAACTACCGATAAAAACCCAAGTATCAGGGGAGAGTTAAGGTATGCCATTGAAACATCAACTGCTGGAGACATCATCAGTATTGAAGTTAGCAAAATCTCATTAAATAAAAATCAAGGAGAGATTCTAATTAAGCATGATTTACACATTACAACCTCATCAAAAGTAGACTCTGCAACGATTGCGGGACCTGGCACTTCACGCATTTTCAACTTCAATGAACCTGACGAACAGTTTCCCGAACCAGTAGTCACTGACCCCACTATAAACAAAAAAATATACGGATCACTACTAGAGCGCTTGATTTTAACTAATGGTGTATCTGCTGACCCTCAATTAGGCGGGGATGGCGGAGTTGTTTTTTTAAACAACAGAAGTGCTACCTTTAGAAACGTTGCTTTTAGAGCCAATAGATCTGATGGTGACGGTGGTGCTATATATGCCACCAATGGCGAATTAACTTTTGAATACTGTAAGTTTGAAACGAACACCTCCCCAAATGAAGGGAAAGGTGGCGCACTAGCCTACATCTGCGATAATCCCCCGTTATTTCCATCTCCTTATCTTGAAATTAATTATTGTTCGTTTACAAACAACGAGTGTAAATATGGTGCTGGTGGCGCAGTTTACTTAGAGAATTATAGCAATGAGAAAAATTTTAAGTTTGATATAAAAAACTCAACATTTTCTAGTAACACTGCCTTACAAGGTGGTGCTATTACCATGTTTAACCAAAATAAAGCAACTGAAGGCACCATTTACCAAAGTACTTTCTCCAATAATAGCTCACAAGCTAATGGAGGGGCTATTTATGTTATGCAAAGTGGTACTTTGATCTATTTCTCATTCTACCATTACTAAAAACAAAACTACTGAGGCTGGAAATGGCGGAGGTATTGCAAACGAAGGAGGACAAGTAATACTTTCTCATTCTATTGTATCAGGAAACTCCATAAGTCCCTCCTCTGATATCCCCGCTTCTAAGGACCTATTTAAAGAAGAAGCTGACTTTGTGTCAAATGGGTACAACCTTTTGGGGGAAAGAAGCAGTGAATTTCTCAGCGCAACAGACACCACAACTATTTTTAAAGACGACCCTTTGTTAGGTGATTTATCTAACAACCGAGGGACAACACTTACACACATGCCGTTGGAGGGAAGTCCTGCAATTGATAATGGAAAAAACCCAGAAAACAAGGAACAATACGACCAAAGGGGCGCTCCTTTTTCCCGGGTATCTTCCAAGGTAAAATCGATATTGGAGCCGTTGAAACAAGTAGCGCAGCATGTCCTAAATCTATCGCTTTTGATGCGGGCCCTAACTTACGAATATGTGCTGACTCTGTGATTTTTAAACCTACGAACTCCCCTCTGCCAGTTGGATGACTACGTGGTCAATGAATTCATCAAACAACATCCATTACACCCCTGAGTGAATTCAAAATACAAGTCGGTTCATCACTTAACCCTATCCATGAAAATTTTCAGACTACCAACTCACCGTTTAGTTAACTGTAGATTCTGCCTCTTGTCGTTTTAGTGATAGTTTTGTAATTCAAACTTGATTATGACAATCAAATATCACTAGAGTTGTATGACATACCTTCATTTTGCAGGGACACATCGGAATCCCTTTACCCCCTCGTCTCCATTCGATAGTCTTCGTTGGAGTATCATTCGTGGCATCGCTACAATTGTAAATCCGACTACGCAATATGAAGCGAGAATTACTGGCATGTCACCAGATACATAGGCTACTTTACGGTTAACCTTTTATAACGGTGCTTGTCCAGTAAAAAGTGATACCACTGTTATTTCCTATATTAAACGTATTACTCCTTCTGTTACCATTAAAGACATTTCAGTCTCTTCCTGCGACAGGGTCAACAGTGACTTTAACTGCCATACACAATATCCCACCTTCCATTTATCCTGGTCTTACTTGGAGTAATGAAAATGACCCTAACTGGTATAGATATTCCGACACAGTATCAATAGATGATTATACTAAGTGATGAAATCACTGTTAATTTATCAACTGGAAGTAGTAATTGTGTTAGTCCAACTAGTGCCACTTCAACAATCACTGTTACTCAAGTTCGTCAAGCGGATGCTGGCTATTTCAATGAACCGGAAACCAACATCTGCCAAGGAGACTCCGCTATTTTTAATGTGTCAAAATCCATTGGTGATTACCATAAGTGGTACAGTAGCATTGACGGTGGCAAAACACTAACACCTTTTACTAGTGGTGTTTTTAACAACACCATCATCAGAAAACCAACGCCAATCAACAAGGCTATTGATGAAATAACCTACTACCACGAAACGGGTAATGCATGTGATACGGCAAGCACAGAGATCACTTTCTCTTTAGATCAAAAAGCAGTTGCGGGAACATTAACTTCTACTGACAAGGTAGTGTGCGAAGGTGCTTCCGCTAATTTAAAACTGACTAATTCAACGGCTGATTATTATCAGTGGCAATATCTGAATGGCTCGGTTTGGTCTGTGAACCAATCCCTGACGTCACCCAACGTTAACATCATAATCACTGACACCATAACGTACCGAGCACTGTGCTTACCCTAACGTTAATAGTGCTTGTAAAACACCTAGTATATCTAACACGGTGACTATTAACGTAAGTCCTAGTGCTAAAAAAGGAATATGGAGTAATACATTTTTGACTAGTTGTTCTCAGGAATCTCTCCGTTTACAAATTAATGAAGGTGTTGGCACTGCTAATTGGCAAGAAAGTTCAGACGGAATTAATTATTACCCTTTTACTGGTACCTCATTTTCTGATGGAACTGCTAATGTAAGTTATGCTAACCCATATACCTTCAATGATCAACGCTTTTTACGGGTTCAATATACTTCTGCTTGCGACACCGTTTATTCGGATGTAGCACAACTAACGATACGACCTGAAACAAAAGCAGGCGAACTGTCTAGCGTGTACACTTGTGCTGGCGATTCTGCTACGCTTTTTATAGATAACTATACGGGTGATTATCTTTATTGGCAAAAATTAGTTTCAAACGAGTGGGAACAAGTTCAGGCACAGACTAACTCAGGATTAAAAGTACCTGTTACTGGCGCTGTTTCCTACCGAGTGGTAGTAGAATCAATGCTATGTGGAAGTGATATTTCAAACGTATTAAATATAGCATCTAATAAACCTACGCTTACTGCTGTTAATGATGCGGTTATATATGAACCAGCTAAACGCAAGAGTACATTGTCGCCAATATATCCTTTAATAAACGATGTGTTAGTGGGTAATTATGAGCTCAAAATTATACGTGTAACCCCGTCCTCTGGAAAAGCGATTAATTGATGGATATCTTATTTTTAAACCTGATTTAACGTATTCAGGAGTCTATACTATTCTATACGAACTAACTAACGACTGTGGGTCAACAAGTGAAGCCACTATTACGATTACGCCTGTGGTGTACCCTGTTGTAAATGCTGGTACAGACCAAACAATTACTACTCCTTTCGTTCACTTAAACGCGTCACCAACGACTGGCTACAATTCTTACTGGACCGCTGTTCAATCAAGTATCGAATTTTCTAACGCAAGCAACCCTACCTCAACAGCTACAGGATTTTCTATTCCCAACCAACCCTATCAGTTGATTTGGAACATGCCAATATCTGATGATGAAACACGAAGAGACACGGTAACAATTACCTACATTCCGCCATCTGACTCTGGTTTTATAGTGGCTGAGCCTTATCTTATAACCCAAGGATTTACCGTTATCAAACTCGACTCTGTCGCAGGTTCGAAAGTAACTAGCATCCGAATTGTAACACCGTTTGCGCGGTTGGAAAGCAGAGTGGTTAACATAAACAATCAAGCACTTACCATCACCATAGACTTAACTAAAAGTGATATTAGCTTAAGCACTGGTTTACTTGATTCATTAGAGTATGAAATTTGCAACCAATTTGGCTGCGATCGTGATTACATAAAAGTATTAAGAGAAGGTACGCTTGTTCCTAGTTCCAGCAAAAAAATAACGACAAATGGGGTGTACAACTTCCTGAGTCCTAATGATGATGGGCTTAACAACCATTTCTTTTTTGACATTGCAGTAACCACCGACAACTCTTCTACTATTATTTATGACATTGTAACCGATAATGAATCTTCTGGAGACTTGCTTCGAAATGGTGAGGTTTACACGGATGTCTTCAATGATTTAATTAAAAACATTGAAGTGCTGATATTTAACAGATGGGGTGACCCAATTATTTCTTACAGTGATTACTTTGGTGGCCAAGCCTATGTTGCTGGCGAGTTGACAAATGAGGTCGTTAGTGAGGAGTATGTGTGGAAAGGCAAAGACATAAACGGTGAAATAGTAAGTCATGGGACGTATTATTACTATGTGAAAATTTATACAAAAGAAGGGGAAGACTTTAGCACAAATGGATTTATTGAAGTTAGAAATTGATTTTGGCTGACTTATCACATTGCTTTATTTAATTAAAAAAGAGGCTGTCTCAAAAGCTTCCGACAACGTAACCTTGAGGAATCGAAAGGTCTCATACTTTAATAGAGAGATTTTTCGATTCCTCAACATGACTATTTTTTAGGCTATCTATACTTTTGAGACAGCCTCTTTTTAGTATTCCGCCCTTTTCTTTGAGAAAAGAAATATACACCCTTTCTTTACAAAATAATTTGAGTTGAACTTTTTCAACTTTCAAACTAGCTAAACTATGACTATCCGCATACTCTCTATTGTCTTTCTGAGCCTTTTAGTTAATTATGTTAATGGACAACTTACCAGTTGCACCGTCACAGATGTGATAAACGAACACAATGAAAACTTAATTATTGACCCTGATTTTAACGCGGGTTCTTTTAATAGCTTCAACTATGATTCCTCAGCCTATCAACAATGGGATGAGGTTGCATTTACCAACCCAGGAGACTTAACAATTACCGATAATGCTAATAAATTAAACGCAGCTTTTTCTCCTTGGAAAGGTTATAACGACAATGGGAATTTTTTAGCAATTGACGGGTCAGTTTCTATCCCAGGCATGTTCTGGGAACAAAAAATAGCAATGGAAACTAACCATTGGTATTTTTTTGAGGTGTATGTAATGACTGTCAATAATGTTTCAGGTGACCTATCAGGCTTAGCTAACTTTCAGTTTAAAATTAATGATACGATTGACTTCCCGAGAACATTTACAACACCCGCAACGGTTGGAGAATGGCAACTATTTGCAGATTCCATTTATTACACCGGGGCAACAGGTGATGTTTTTTTCCAAATTTGGAATACCGTAGGTGGGGATTTTGTGAATGGAAATGATTTTGCGATTGACCACTTACGGTTAAGAAAAAGGTGTAATCAAGCCGTGAATAACACACCCACACCAGTACTTCCTGCTGAAGTATCTTTATGCAGTAGTGCTAGCAGTGTCTCTATTCAGGATTTTAACTTAACCTGTTCAGACCCAACTCTTGAATTTTTATGGTCAAATGGATCAACAAGTTGCTCTACAACGGTGTCTGCAGAGCAACCCTTAGCGTTATGTATTCAGAAAGACGGTGGATGTATAAACTCCGCATTAATGCAAGTAATTATCGACACGACAGCACCAATCATCAACCCTTCGCTTGATACCTCTGCCTGCAACAGTTATACTTTACCGACTATTTCAGGCACCAAGCTTTCAGGAAATGAAGCTTATTATACTGCAAGTAATGGATTAGGCATCAAATTTAATGCAGGCGATACTATTTCTACTTCAACCACACTTTTCATCTTCGATAGTACAATCACCACACCTAGTTGTAAGAGTGAGGAATCATTGGTAATCGATGTTTATGACACGCCAGTTTTCGCTACCCTCACAGTGAACCCTTCAACTTGTGGCGCTAAGGATGGTGCAATTTCTCTAAGTGGACTTACTGCTGGTAATTATAGCTGGTCATTTACTACTAATTTAAATGAAACTATAACAGGAACTAGTCTGATCACTGGGCAACTGCTTTTGAGTGACTCGTTAATTGCAGGAACTTACACTAACATTTCTGTCACCTCTGACCAAGGATGTATTTACAGTGTTAGTTCGGATACTTTAATTGACCCTGCAGCACCTTTGGTTGATGCTATTTCTGATACAGTTGTTTGTAATACATTCATCTTTCCCGCCATTACGGGAACTAACTTAACTGGAAATCAAGCTTTTTACTCTGCTACAAATGGATTAGGAGCGAGCTTCAACACCGCTGATACCTTAACTACCAGCGGCACTTATTTCATCTTTGATAGCACGACCGCTACTCCGAGTTGTAAAAGTGAGGAATCATTTGTGGTAACTATTAACCAGACCCCAAATGTTAATGATATCACCGATGTCGTGAGTTGTGATAGTTATACTTTACTAACTATCACAGGTACTAACTTAACAGGAAATCAAGCTTTCTATTCTGCTTCAAATGGATTGGGAACGAGGTTTGACACCGCAGACACCTTAACCACAGGCGGTACTTATTTCATCTTCGATAGTACTTCATCTATTCCAAGTTGTTCGGATGAGGTCTCTTTTGTAGTCACTATTACACCCACTCCTACGGTCAACGATATCGCTGATGTGGTGATGTGTGATGTTATCAACTATACACTCCCTACTATCACCGGAACAAACCTTTCAGGTAATGAAGCTTATTATTCTGCAAATAATGGATTAGGCATCAAATTTAATGCAGGGGATACTATTTCTACTTCAACCACACTTTTCATCTTCGATAGTACAACCACCACACCTAGCTGTAAAAGTGAGGAATCATTGGTAATCGATATCTATGACACGCCTGTTTTCACTGCTGTTACCACAAACCCTTCAACATGTGGCGCTAAGGACGGTGCAATTTCTCTAAGTGGACTTACTGCTGGTAATTATAGCTGGTCATTTACTACTAATTTAAATGAAACTATAACAGGAACTAGTCTGATCACTGGGCAACTTCTTTTGAGTGATTCGTTAACTGCTGGAACTTATACCAACATCTCCGTTACTTCAGAACAAGGATGTATTTATAGTGTTAGTTCAGTTACTTTAACTGACCCTTCAGCTCCTTTAATTGATGAAATTCTTGATGTGGTTACTTGTGACAACTTTACCTTACCAACGATCACTGGAACTAACTTAACTGGAAACCAAGCCTTCTATTCTGCTGCTAATGGGTTGGGAACCATGTTCACTACTGGTGATATTTTAACTACGAGTGGTACTTACTTCATCTTCGATAGCACGACCGCTAATCCGAGTTGTAAAAGTGAGCAATCTTTTGTGGTTGAAATTAATAACTTAGCCATCAACTTAGTGAATGATTCTGTAACCTTAATTGCTGGCAAAGTGGTTAATATTGACGTCCTAAAAAATGATAATATACTAGGTACTATATCCTCTCTTTCTATTGTTAGCGAATCACCTAATTATACCGCAGCAACAATTCTTGATTCTGCAATTAATTATGTATCCAAAAATGGAGAAAAAGGCATCGTGAACGTGCAATACAGTGTATCCAATGAATGTGGAAGCGATACAGCGGTTATTTCCATAAACATTAAAAATACCCCGCCCTCAGCTAGCGATACAACAATCACTTTAGCTAATCAAACTTCCTTCATTCTCGACCTTCGAACAGTCATTAGTGATGAAGACGACAACTTATTATTTAACATAGCCAATGTAACCACAAACTCTGGCAGCAATGCGATCACCAGCATCAATGGTTTTGAATTAACTTATTCAACTACAAGTTTAAACAACATAGACACAATTACTGTAATAGTACCTGACGCAGGCGGAGAGAGTGCAACAGTAAAAATTATAGTCAAAAACAACCGAGATATTAATATCGATGCCGGCACTAATCAATTCATTCAATCAATTAGCACCTATTTATCCGCATCTTCTCCAACAACTGGCGATAAAGGTTATTGGTCTCCTGTGGTTGGTTTAACGTTCGCAGATAGGAATAACTCTACAACTCAAGTCACTGGTTTTAAACCAGAAAACAGTCCTTATAATCTAGTATGGAATGTTGAAAAAGGAGAAACCACTTACCAGGACACCGTTCAAATTTTTGTTCAAAATGTAGGCCCCAAAACTATTGTAACGGCTAGAAACTTTATAATTAACACTAAGTCAATCGAAATAAATTTTGATTCACTAGTAAACGACCCCAATCAAAACTTGGCAAGTATTAAAATAGTCACACCGTTCGTGAAGCTAGAATCCAATGTGATTGAAATAGACAACGAACGCTTAAAAATCAAAATTGACTTAACAAAGAGCGGCATAAGTTTAAATACCAATCTCATTGATTCACTCGAATATGAAATCTGTGATGAATTTAATGAATGCGCAAGAGGCTACATTAAAGTATCAAGAGAGGGTGTTCTTGTACCTCAAAATTTTATAGAAACCATTTATACTGGAACAGTATATAACTTCATCAGCCAAAACGAAGATAACTTAAATAGTAACTTCTTTTTTGATGTAGTAGTTGATTCCCTTAATTCAACTTCAGAAATTATTTCAACCACGTTCACAATAGTAAATGACAACCAGACTAGTAGTGAAGGAGTGTTGTACAGAACTGGTGATAGCTTCGAACAATTGTTTAAAAATCACATCGAACGTATTCAAGTAGTAATTTTTAACCGATGGGGAGATATGATTAAAAAGTATGAAGATTATTATGGCGGTCAAGCATATATTAAAGCATTAAACAAGGGTGATTCCATCAATGAAAATGGTGTGATTGATAAATCCACCGTGTGGAGAGGAAAAAGTAAAAATGAAGACAAATTACTTCCAGGTACTTATTATTATTACATCCAACTAATCAACAAAGACCAAGCGAAAGAAAACTACACTGCAAACGGGTTTATCGAGTTACGCAATTAAATTTATATTGACAGAGTACCTGTTAGCTACTCATTATTTTATTGTACAATGAAACTTAATTAGTAACTTCGCGACTTCGTTTAATACCGTAATATTAAATTACATATGAAATTATCACAATTCAAATTCAACTTACCAGAAAATCTACTAGCTGAATATCCAGCAGAAAATCGTGACGAATCACGAATGATTGTTGTTCACAAAGATACTGGTAAGATAGAACATAAAATATTTAAAGACATTGTCGACTACTTTGGTGAAGGCGATACGTTTATCGTAAATGACACAAAAGTTTTTCCAGCACGTCTTTATGGAAACAAAGAAAAAACAGGCGCTAAAATAGAAGTTTTTCTTTTAAGAGAACTTAACCCAGAAATGCATTTATGGGATGTTTTAGTTGATCCTGCTAGAAAAATAAGAGTTGGTAACAAGCTTTACTTTGGCGATAGCGACTTAGTTGCTGAAGTAATTGACAACACAACTTCTAGAGGTAGAACTATCCGATTTTTATTCGATGGTGACGATGCTGAATTTTACAAAACAATTAATGAATTAGGAGAAACTCCATTACCAAAATACATCAAAAGAGGTGTGGAAGAGTCTGACAAAGACCGTTATCAAACTGTATATGCGAAAAATGTTGGAGCTGTAGCGGCACCAACTGCAGGTCTTCACTTTACTCCTCAAGTATTAAAAAGACTTGAAATCAACGGTGTCGAAATGGCAAACCTTACACTACATGTTGGACTAGGTACATTCCGCCAAGTTGATGTAGAAGACTTAACAAAGCATAAAATGGACTCTGAGCACATCATCATTCCTGATGAAACAGCTGACAAAGTGAACAGAGCTTTGGATAACAAAAAAAGAGTTTGTGCTATTGGAACAACTTCTATGCGATCAATAGAATCTTCTGTTTCTGCGAACAACAGATTAAAATCTACTGAAAAGTGGACTGATCGTTTTATTTTCCCTCCTTACGAGTTCAAAATTGCTAATGCCTTATTAACTAACCTTCATACACCTGAGTCAACATTGTTAATGATGGCGTGTGCATTTGGTGGTTACGACTTAGTAATGGAAGCTTACGAACAAGCAGTGAAAGAAAAATACAGATTCTTCAGTTATGGAGACTGTATGTTAATCATCTAATTTAAATTCAATCGCGACAAGCAAACTTGTCGCGATTGTTGTTTTTATATGAACCGATATGCAATTATAGTAGCAGGTGGAATCGGTTCCAGAATGGGAGCCTCCAGACCTAAGCAGTTTTTACAGCTTGGTGCAACAAACCTATCTTAGTGCACACCATCGAAAAATTTTTAGCTATCCCCAATATTCAAATTATTCTTACTTTACCTAGAGATCATTTTGAAACTTGGAATAGCATACAACTAAACTATTTACCAAACGCACTTTAATCACAGTGGTTGAAGGTGGTGAAACACGATTTCACTCCGTTAAAAAGGGTTAAACCAAATTGAAGAACAAAGACTAGCTTGGTGGCTGTTCACGATGCAGTTCGTCCATTAATTAAGGTAGAAACAATTAGAAGCTAGCTTTGAAACAGCAGAAAAACACAATTCAGCAGTAGTAAGTGTTCCGTTAAAAGATTCGATAAGAAAAGTCGTTGGCACGAAAAACAATTCTGAAACACCGTGAAGATTTCAGATTGATTCAAACGCCTCAAACCTTTAACGCTACTTTACTTATTCAGTGCTTATAACCAAACTTATCAAGCCACTTTTACTGATGATGCAAGTGTTTTTGAAGCTAGGGGAACATGAAATAAAACTAATAGAAGGTGATTATTCTAATATTAAAATCACTACTAAGGAAGATTTATTCTTTGCAGAAGCTTTTCTGGCCAACGAATCACAGTTATAGTTAAACAACATTTATTACCTTTAACTGTTAAGTTACAGTTATCGCATGAAAAAGTTTGAGATTCCTACATTTTACAAAAGTCCTATTATTTCTTCAATCAAAGAAAAAGGACGGGATGCGGATAAAATGAAGAAAGATTTCGAACCAACAGTGCTGGATTTTGGACCTGTTCGCTTTTTGATTGCTCGTCACTTTGGTTTTTGTTATGGTGTTGAAAATGCTATAGAAATCATTTACAACATCATTCAAGAACATCAAGGGTAAAAACATCTACCTGCTAAGTGAAATGATTCACAACCCACAAGTGAATCAAGACTTACAAGAAGAAGGCATTCAGTTTATCATGGATACACAGGGTAACCAATTAATCGCATTGGGACAGCTATTTCTTCTGACGACATTGTGGTAATTCCTGCATTTGGCACAACAATAGAAATAGAAAACTTACTTGTTGAAAAAGGAATTCAGATTGAAAAGTACAATACCACTTGTCCTTTTGTGGAGCGCGTTTGGAAAAAATCAGAAAAGCTTAGGGCTAGATAACTTCACAATAGTCATTCATGGTAAAAAAAACCACGAAGAAACACGTGCTACTTTTCTCATAGTCAAACAAAATGGTCATGCTATAGTCATTCAAAATATGGCTGAAGCAAAACTATTAGGGGAATTTATCACAGGAGAAAAATCAAAAGTGATTTTTACAAAACCTTTAAAGACCGATTTTCAGAAGGTTTTGACCCGATATTCACTTACAGAATTTAGGTGTAGTTAACCAAACTACCATGTTAGCAACCGACACACAAGAAATTGCTGATTATTTAAAAGTCAATTACATCTAACATTGAAAAAGGAAGTTTTGCTGACACACGAGACACGCTTTGCTACGCCACTTCTGATAACCAAAACGCAGTATATGGACTACTGAAACACTCCGCTGACCTTGCTATTGTTGTTGGCGGTTACAATAGCTCCAACACCTCACATTTAGTGGAATTATGTGAGGAAAAACTGACCACCTTCCACATTTCCGGAGCCGATAAAATTATTTCTAACACAGCAATTAGCCACTTTAAGTTTAGAACAAAGGAGGAATTAATCACAAAAAATTATTTTCCTAATCAAACCACAAGTTACTATTTCTACTTACCAGTGGTGCTTCTTGCCCAGATGCCACGGTGGATGAAGTAATTCAAAAAATCGTTTCTTTTTATAAAATACATAATGCATAGAAATAGCTCTCTCTTCAATATAAAGACATAAAAAAACTCACGCTACATTAGTAACGTGAGTTTATATTTTTTTATACGTAAAAATCTTATTCAGCTACTACGCTTTCTGCTAACACAGTTATTTTATTTTCTAACACTTCAACCACACCACCAGATATTTGAACAGTTTTAGTTTCACCACTAGCTGTCAACACCGTTACTTGACCATCTCCTAAAGAAGAAATCAAGTTAGCATGGTTATTTAAAACCTGAAAAGAACCGTCACTCCCAGGAAGTTTCACCGAAGTAATTTCTCCACTTAGAACCGTCTTATCAGGTGTTATGATATCAATATTCATATGTGAATTTATTTAGCTTCAGCTAACATTTTCTCACCAGCTGCTATCACTTGGTCAATACTTCCTTTCAAGTTAAATGCTGCTTCTGGGTATTTATCATACTTACCATCCATCACATCATTGAAAGAAGAAATAGTATCTTTAATATCTACTAACTCACCTTTCAAGACCTGTAAATTGTTCTGCAACGTGGAAAGGCTGAGACAAGAATCTTTCCACTCTTCTTGCTCTGTGTACAACCAACTTATCTTCTTCAGAAAGTTCGTCCATACCAAGGATTGCAATAATATCTTGAAGTTCTTTATAGCGTTGTAAGTAATTCTTTTACTCGTTGTGCACAACCATAATGCTCTTCACCTAAAATTTCAGGTTTCAAGATTTGAGAAGTAGAATCCAACGGATCTCACCGCTGGATAAATTCCTTTTTCAGCAATTTTACGAGAAAGTACTGTTGTAGCATCTAAGTGAGCAAACGTTGTTGCAGGAGCAGGGTCAGTTAAATCATCGGCAGGTACATAAACAGCTTGTACCGATGTAATAGAACCTCTTTTTGTAGAAGTAATACGCTCTTGCATTGCTCCCATTTCAGTAGCCAATGTTGGTTGGTAACCTACTGCTGACGGCATACGACCTAACAAAGCCGAAACCTCAGAACCTGCTTGTGTAAATCGGAAAATGTTATCGATAAAGAAAAGAATATCTTTTCCTTCACCTTCACCATCTCCATCACGGAAATATTCAGCAATTGTCAAACCTGACAAGGCCACTCTAGCACGCGCACCTGGAGGCTCGTTCATTTGACCGAACACCAATGTAGCTTGTGACTTTAATAATTCTTTTTCATCAACTTTAGAAAGATCCCATCCACCTTCTTCCATCGACTTCACGAATTCTTCACCGTATTTGATAACGCCAGACTCAATCATCTCACGAAGCAAATCGTTTCCTTCACGAGTTCTTTCACCAACACCAGCAAATACGGACAAACCTTCGTATGCTTTAGCGATGTTGTTGATCAATTCCATGATCAATACTGTTTTACCAACACCAGCACCACCAAACAAACCAATTTTACCACCTTTAGAATAAGGCTCTAATAGGTCAATTACTTTAATACCTGTAAAAAGCACTTCTGATGAAGTAGACAAATCCTCAAATTTAGGAGCATCTCTGTGAATAGACATTCTAGATTTAGCAACTGGCTGACGAATTCCGTCAATAGCTTCACCAACAACGTTGAATAAACGACCGTTGATTTCTTCACCAACAGGCATCGTGATAGGAGAACCTAAGTCAGTAACGACTGTTCCTCTAGTAAGTCCTTCAGTACCTTCCATTGAGATAGCTCTGATTCTATCTTCACCAAGGTGCTGTTGACACTCTAAAATAATTCGTTTGACCGTTCTCTTTAACTACTTCTAACGCATTAAGAATTTCAGGTAAAATCATCCCTTCCGCTTCGAAACTTACGTCAACTACGGGACCGATAACCTGTGTTATTTTGCCTTGATTTGCCATTTTTATACTAAATAATTAACCGATATTACTGTTCTAATAATTAGGCTGCAAAACTAGGGCTATTATTCCCATTATCCAAGTAATGAAAACAAATATCACCTACATTTCACCCATGATTTGTCACAGCCAAATTTCTAACTATCATCACTTAATAACTCTCTCACTTATTTAGAACTATTCGAAAAGTAGTGCCTTGATTTGGATTGGAGTTTTTTACATAAATTTTTCCTTTATGATAATTCTCTATAATTCGTTTAACCAGAGAAAGCCCAAGCCCCCATCCTCTTTGTTTGGTTGTAAACCCAGGTTTAAAAACCGTTTTAAATTTTGATTTTGGAATCCCCTTACCAGAATCTGTAATATCTAATACAATTTTATTCTTTGAACTAATTATTTGAAAATCTATCACTCCTTTACCATCCATCGCGTCAACAGCATTTTTTGTGATATTTTCTATCACCCACTCAAACAAGGGAATATTCACCAAACCAATTGCCTGCTCATCTCCTGAAACCGTTATATTCACCTGTTTCGAGATTCTTGCCTGCAAATAATTTACAGCGCTCCGCTCACAATTTCGACAACTGACACAGGTTCAAGCTTCGGTGAAGAACCGATTTTTGAAAATCGGTCAGTAATAGTCTCAAGCCGTTTAATATCTTGTTTCATTTCACTAAAAGAGGCTTCAGCCCCATACTTATCTTCTAACAACTCTATCCAAGCAATTAGTGAGGAAATAGGTGTTCCCAATTGGTGAGCAGTTTCTTTGGACATACCTACCCAAACTTGATTTTGTTCTGCCTTTCTTGATAAAGAAAAAAGAAAGTAAGAAAGTATTACAAATAGCCCTACCGCTGAAAACTGAATGTAGGGATAATATTTTAACTGTGTTAAAATATGCGAATTTTGATATAGTATATAATTCACAACCCCATCCGAAAGTTCGACTGGAATAGGCTCGTTCTGTGACAACATCAATTCAATATTATTTCTTAAAAATGCCTCAGTAACACTACCCTTTGAATCTAAATTACCATAAGCAATCACTTTTTGAAAAGTACTATCTACATAAATAACGGGAACAGAAGCCGAATTTGTTACAACCTCACTAATAAAGGAACTTATAATGTTATCCAATACTACTTTTAGCTCTGAAAAAAGTTTGGAGTCTTTATAATACAGATAGTTTTTAGTTTTGTTAAGAATATTAATTTCAATAGGCGGGTAAGTTTCTGCCATTGATTTCAACTCTTTTTTTAAATACTCATTATCATTCGATTTTAAAGGATCTAAATTTCTTGATGAAATAATCTCTCCTTTTTCATCCGTTAAAATAACGGGTACGGTTTCATTATTTTTTATCACCTCAAAAATGAAACTCACGTCTTCATTACCTCTCAGGGTAGTAAGTTTTTTCATCCCATTAGCCCACAACTCTCCTTTTTTCCGCTCTTCGTGTTCAAGTTTTTCAAACAAATCGTTAGTATATTTTACTAACTCAGCCTTTTCCCTAATTGCTTGAGCCCACAAAACTGCTTTTTTTCGTTCATCATTGGAAATGTTTTGAACTAAATTATTGGTGTAATAGAATGAAAAGCCAACTATTAACATAGCTATCACCCCTAATAAAACTTTCCAGAGCTGTTTCTTATAATAAATATTCACGTAAACGTTTTTTTAAATATAAAGCTTTAAATTTTAACGATTTGAAGCTATTTTTGCAAACTAATTAATTTCAATGGTTACAGGAACATTTAGAGGACTCACTCTTAACTACAAACATGCCGCTATCGCTATTCGTGAGCAGATTGCTATGAATGAAGACGAGAGTATTCGATTCTTAGCTGATGCTAAAGAAATACTAAATCCAACAGAATTATTTATTCTATCCACCTGCAACCGTACTGAAATTTATTACTCTTCACCAGAAAACTTAGATGATGAACTCATCAAATTATTAAGTATTCAAAAAGAAATAAATTCATCATTGGCTCACGCTAACTTTATTTCTACCGGCAACCAAAACGAAACTATTACTCATTTATTTCGCGTAGCTCTTGGCTTAGAGTCACAGGTTGTAGGTGATTTACAAATTATTAATCAAGTAAAAAAAGCATACCAATGGACTGCAGATAAAGAATTGGCTGGCCCATTTCTTCATCGGCTTTTACACAGTATTTTTTATTCTAACAAACGAGTTGTTCAAGAAACTGCCTTTAGAGATGGTGCAGCCTCTGTTTCTTACGCATCTGTTGAGTTAATTAATCAATTAGCCTCTTCAATCAGAGATCCAAAAATACTAGTTCTTGGATTAGGTGAAATGGGTATAGCTATATGTGACAACCTGCGCGACTCTGAGCTTTAACAAGGTAACTATTGCCAATAGAACGAAAGACAAAGCTATCGCCTTGGCAGAAAAAACAGGGTTTAATTATTCAGAATTAGTCAACTTACCTAACCTTCTATCGAACCATGATATAATTATTTCATCAATTAATAGCTAGCTCACCAATTATTACAAGTGAGTTAATTCAAAAAATTGATTTGCATTCTCACAAATATTTTATTGATATAGCTGTACCAAGGAGCATTGAAGAAAATATTGACAAAAACACCGGTATAGTACTTTATAATATTGACGAGATTCAAAACAGGGCTAGTAAGGCACTTGAAAAAAGAATTGAAGCCATCCCACACGTAGAGGTAATTGTGGCAGAATCTATTGTTGAATTTAATGATTGGAGTCGAGAATTTGAAGTCTCTCCAACGATTCAAAAATTCAAAAATGCATTAGAAGAAATCCGAAAGGAAGAAATCAATCGGCATTTAAAGGATTTGGATATAAAGGATTTGGAAAAAATTGAGTTAATCACAAAAAACATCACTCAAAAGATAATCAAACTACCTGTCTTACAGTTGAAGGCTGCCTGCAAGCGCGGTGAAGCTGAAAATTTAATTGGAGTGTTGAGCGATTTATTTAATTTATCTAAAGAGGAGGTTAACTAATCTCTTTCACTTTTTGATTTGCCTTTTTTTTCAAATCATAGGCAACAAAGGCGGCAATAATACCCCAAAATAGAACCGATGATTTATCGGTATCTAAGAAAAAATTAACTACTCCGTGTACTAAGTAAGTAATAAAGCCCAAATACATACCTATAAACAAACACCTATCTTTGTGTTTTAAATCACCTTGAATTAAGTCTAAACCTATTTTTAAAGCACCTACTACAATAGCTATAAACAGCAAAAAACCTATTAACCCCATTTCTGCTAAAGGCTTTAAATATTCGGAGTGCACGCCCCCCACAGAACCATCACGCACGCTAACCCACGTCATCTCTTGAGACAATTGAAATTGTCCATATTGAAAAGGGTAAGTCCCAGATCCAAATCCAAAAACAGGTCTATCTTCAAACATTCTAATTGCGCAAATCCATCGATTTAAACGTTCAATATTAGAATTATCCGTGCTAATGTTTGCAACTGATTTAGCATGATTTAAAAAGCCTTCACTAGATTCTATGTTGTTTTCCTTTACTTTATTTATAATTTGTTCTCCTTTAATGAAAATAATCGTGAAAATAATCACCACCACCACCATCGCCTGATAAAATTTTATTCTCAAGTTTATAGCGACTAAAACTCCCAATGCTACCGCTAAACTCAACCATCCCGCACGTGAATAAGAAAGTATAATAGCTAGGCTTAACAGTGCCAATGAAAAAAAAGAAAAGAGTTGAAGTTTCCTTTTTTTTAATTTTCCATAATAAATAATAACCATCAAAAAGAAAGGGATAAGTATCGCTAAACAAGCGGCATATATGGTGTGGTCATTATAAAAAGGCTCTCCCACCTCATAAGAAAATGCTTGAGTGAAATCATGTTGTGAGTGATAATTAATTGAATAGATTATTGGTGTTATCATCCCTAAAAAATAGAGCCAAAAAAACACAAGAACATTTTTTGATGTTTTAAAATAATCCACCGCTAGTAAAAAAAACACCGTTATATAAATTGCTCTAATGATAAAAAACTTTATTGAGACTAGCAACATGGTACTACTAAAAACAGTAACCAACATCCACCCCACATGTAATAAAATAATAATACTTAACCAATGAGTGAAGATTTCTCGAAACCGGCTATAATTCCACACCATATGAAATACACCAGTAATACAAACAAAAACAACAATTAACTCACCAGGCAAGCTAATGCCAAATCCACCACCATCAACTTGGCTTTGATTAATTGACAAAGGCAAAGAAAACACCATTATCGAAAACAGAAAATGATCTTTTTTAATTGATAAGAACAATCCCGCTAATAAAAAAGGTGTTCCAAATAATACAAAAAAAACAACTTGAGGTAATGCATAAAAAGAATAACACAATAATGCCGCATAGCACGCAAAAAATGCTACTATGACATAATAATTCTTTTTTAGTAGATCATTCATTCAAAAAAATCATTTTTGGATTTTATCCCAAAAACTTAGCGCTAGCAACAGTAATAGCATTACTGGCAAAAGTACAATCACTAAAGCAACAATTGTTTTAGGGTATACTTTCTGATAAGTAGGCACTGCACTATCAACTAGATAATATGAAGGAATTCTTGCAGTATAATGATTTAATGCTAATTCGTATTTTGTTTTTTTGTCAGACAACTTCCCTATTTCATTCAAAAATTCCTTTTTTAATCTCACAAATTTGATGTTATTAATATCGTAGGGATTTTTAGTATCCATCAATTCACTCACTTTTGACAACTCTTTTTCTAAACTATCGATCTCATTTTTTTTAGTAAAAAACTCTCTTTCTCTATCTTTCAGAACTATCTCAACATTGCCTTTTTTAATTTGCTCTAATAATCTACCCCCAACTTTAACAATGTCATTAGCAATGTTTGCTGCAATCTCCGGCTGTACATCTCTAACAGAAACTTCTATAGAGCCATGGTTTGTTTTTTTAATTTCTACATTTTTTTGATACTTTTTAATCAGGTTTTGATCCCTCTTTTTTGACCGAACATCTATTTGATAATGTTCCATCAAATTATACTTCTTTTCGATAACCTTCTCAACCTCAATAGACTCAAGGATTTGGATAAAAGCCTCATTGTCATCATCACTACCAAAGTGTTGTGGAGGAATAACTGATTCCGGACCGTATGAAGGAACGGCATAAACCAAAGCCGTTGAATTAAATTCTGGTTTAATTAAAAACTCCGTGATTGCAATGGTGATAATACTAGTCACCAAAAAGACACTTATTATTATTTTGTGATATTTTACAAAGGTATTTAACCAAGATAAATCTCCCTCGAGAGACATCAACTTCTCCTTATCAATCATTTTATATCTTTTAAAGCTCAAATATAGTCATATATCTACTGCTAACAATTATTTTTATTAATAGGGAGCAGCTTCTAATAGTTGTTTCCTCTCTTCTTCTTTTCTCTCTTTTTCTTTACTTAACGATTTAAAGAAGCGAGCCCAAGAAAAAGGGTCTAAGAATGGGTTAGTCCTAATTAAATAATGGGTCTGCATTGCCGTAATTTGTTGTTGCATATAATATTTATGATTCAAACTACCATCCATCGTTGAGCTTTCTAACAACCGTGACATAATCTGATCATTTAAGTTTCTATTCATATTTTCCCGTCCTTCATCTGGCAAAATCACCGTCATAAAAGCCTCTTTGAAAACACTTTCTATAGGGAAAGCAGAAATTTCAATTAATGGCAACAGCATGGTATCACCAACTAAATGAATTACCATAGACACAGATTCAGAATCTGATGGAACAATAAAGGATTCTTTTTTAAATCCGACTGCTGCCACTACAACACTATCGCCAGGTAAAACAGGAAATGAAAAGTAGCCCAACAAATTAGTGCTTGTTCCTCTTCCTGTTTCAGGAACAAACACAAATGCGCCTGGAATAGATAACAAACTATCTCCTTCTACAACTAAACCACTTAACTGAATTGGCTTATTTTCTCCTTGCCCATACGCAAAATCAAAAAGTGCACACGTAAAGAGAATTAAAATAGCTGTTTTCATAAACCTAAACTTTAACGTATTCATTCGGTGTTTATTTTATTAGTCATCATTAATTTATGTTTAATTTACAATCCTATTTATTTAAATCCAGATGAAGTTAAAAAGCTTTTCAGTAATTTTAGGTACAAATATTTTTAAAGCTCTAAGTGAAGAATCTAGAATTCGCATTTTATACCTAATTTATAAAAATGAAGAAATGTGTATTTCTGATTTAGAGCAAATTTTAAACTTCACTCAATCAAAGACATCACGACATTTGTTATACTTGAAAAATGCTGGTCTTTTAAGTTTCACAAAACACGATCAATGGGTTTATTATTCACTAAAAGAAGAGTTTTCAGGTATTATCACACAAGCATTTTCTTTTATAGAAAAGGATCCATTATTATTAAAAGACCAACAGAATTACGAAATCTTGTACGCTAACAATGCTTTAGCAATTCGTAAGCTTCATACTATTCAAAAAAGATATAATCTTCCAGAATTATGATCAACAAATATAAACACATATTTTTCGATCTTGATCATACCTTATGGGATTTCAATAAAAACTCAAGCGAAACATTAACCTATTTATTTCATCATTATGTTTTAAAAGATAAATTGAAATGTATTGTTGAAGATTTTTTAAATAGATATTCTGAAATTAATGCACAACTCTGGCATTTATACGATTTAGGTAAAGTCACTAAAGATGACATTAGAACAATGCGATTTCACCGGTTATTTGAAACTTTCTCCTACTATAATGATTCATTAGCCTCTGAAATTGATATCGCTTACCTCTCTATTTGCCCAGATAAATTTGCTTTAATTGATCATAGCATAGAAACACTAGAATACTTATTTCAGAAATATGAATTGCACATTATAACCAATGGTTTTCGTGAAACTCAAACTAGAAAAGTAAAGGCCAGCAAATTGGACGTTTTTTTCAAAACCATAACAACATCAGAATGCTCAGGTTATACTAAACCACATAAAAAAATGTTTTCTCATGCCTTAAATCAGGCCAATGCTCATTATAAAGAAAGTATTATGATTGGGGATAATATAATGACAGATATTCGGGGTGCAAAAAATATAGGGATGCATCAAGTGTATCTAAATTTAGCTAAAAAAAAACATCATCATAAACCTACTTATGAAATCAATAGCTTATTAGACCTAAAAAAAATTCTATAAAAGTGGCAAAATAGTTTCCAACCCAATCCCTCTTGATCCCTTTATTAATATATTTTTTCCTTGAATTGGTCTTTTTAACAAATCAGATTCTAAATCATTTTTTGTAGAGTAAAAACTAACTCCTTGATATTCTCCCTTTATTTTATAAAATTCTTTACCACACAATCTCACATCAAAAAAACCTAAATGAACCGTTAACTTTAATATTTTCAAATGTTCTTCTGATGAATAATCACCTAATTCAAACATATCACCCAGAATAATAACTTTATTATTTTTTTCTGCTAATGAAAAACTCATCAAAGCAGCCTCAACAGACGTTGGATTAGCATTATAAGCATCCAATAATACCCTGTTGTTTTTTGTTACTATTATCTGTGACCTATTATTAGTAGGTTCATAACTAGAGATTGCTTTTTTTATATCATTCTCATTCACATCAAAAAATTGACCTAACCTAATGGCGGCTACTATATTATTAAAATTATAACTCCCAACTAGATTTGTCAACATGATATCCCCGCTTTCATCCTTAATTCGAATTAACTCACCATCAGAAACATTAATCATTGTATATTTATCATCATCTAAATAAGGTATAATCTCAAGCCCTTTAGA
>CAWJEJ010000005.1:0-601160 GCA_963841855.1 Rhodothermales bacterium
AGGTCAGCCCCTACAGCGCCCCGCTGGCGGGCCTCGGCAAGATTGTAGCGCGGGTGTGACCGACCTTCGCTTTGGCAACGTGCTGCAGGAGCACTGGCGAGGGCGCGACCGCTTCGAACCCGGGGCCGATGCCCGCAGTCCTCTCCCCCTGCCCGCGGGCGTGTCCTGCTACGCCGTCGCCGGCCGACGAGGCCGCGGCGGCGACGGACTGGTCCCCGTGGACAGCGCTCTGGGCAGGCATGACGCGCCGGACAAGACGTTGGCGTTTCCGCCCGAGCACACCCTCGAGGTTCCGGGGGCGGCGCATCTGGACCTGCTCTGGGACCCGAGGGTCCATGCGGCGATTGAAACGTGGCTTCGCGCGCTCGTCGACGCCCGATGACGGCGCGTAAACTGCGTTCGGGGCGTCACAGGCCCCGAACCGCAGCGAGGCCCGGTCGCGCTGGTACGGTGCTCGCAAGCGCATCGCATGCCCGACGTCTTCGACTCCTCGACACCGACGGGTTCCCCGCGCGGTGGCACTGCGGAAACTGGACGGACGCCCACGGCTGGCTCCACATCTGCTCGGACATCGCGATCTTCAGCGCGTACATGTGCATTCCTGCCGTCCTGACCTATTTCGTGATTCGCAGGGACAACGTGCCCTTCGCGCCCATCTTTTGGTGGTTCGGGGCGTTCATCGCGTTCTGCGGGGTCGGGCATCTGCTCGAAGCGGTCATCTTCTGGATGCCGGTGTACCGACTGGCGGGTTTGAACAAGCTGTGCACGGCGGTGGTCTCGTGGGGAACGCTGCTGGCGATCATTCCCGCCGCCCGAGGGGCGATGCGCTGGCGTTCGCCCGACGAGCTCGAGGCCGAGATCGCCAGGCAGACCGCGCTGTATCGGGACCTGTACGACAACGCGGCAGACATGTACGTGTCCGTGCACGCGGAGACCGGGACGATTCCGCAGTGCAACGAGACGGCGTTGAAGCGCCTCGGGTACGCCAGCGATGAGCTGCTGGGCAAGTCGTTCATCGACCTGTACGACCCCAGCTCTCGCCACGACGCCCAAGCCGCCCTCGAGGGGCTCGCTGCAGCCGGCCGCATCGACAACGCGGAGCTCGTCGTGCGGACCAAGAGCGGCAAGCGCATCGATGTCAGCATGAACATGACCGCGGGCCCGTGGACGTAGAGGCCGGGCACATCACCTTCAGCCGCGCGGCGTGGCGAGACATCTCCGAGAAGAAGGACGCCCGCCAGCGGGCTGTTCGAACTGGCGGAGGCCTCTCCGAGCGCGATGGTCGTCGCGTCGTCAAAGGGGCGGATCGCGCTGGTGAACGCGGCGTGCGAGACGATGTTCGGCTATGGTCGGGACGAACTCGTCGGTCAGCCGCTCGGGATGATTGTGCCCACGCCGCCCGAGGGGACGGCTCGCTCACGGCGCGGCGCAAGAAGGGCTCGAGCTTCCCGGTTCAAGTCGGCATCAACCCCGTCGAGACGGCCACAGGAACGCTGGTGCTCGCCGCGGTCGTCGATCTGACGGATTCGGTCTCCAAACAAGAGAAGCTCGAGCGCTCGAACGCCGAGCTCGAGCAGTTCGCCTACTACGCCTCGCATGACCTCCAAGAGCCGCTGCGGATGATTCCCAGCTACGTCGCGCTGCTCGAGAAGCGGTAGGCGCCAACCGACGAGCGCGCCGACAAGTACATCGGCTACGCCGTGGACGGAGCGAGTCGAATGCAAGCGATGCTTCGGGATGTCCTGCAGATGTCCCGTGTGGGCTCCGACGCCCATCCGTTCGAAGATGTGCCCCTGGACCGGGTGCTCGAGGAGGCCTCGAAGGCGCTGGCCTTGGACCGAAGCGATGCCACGCTCACCGTCGACGCGCTTCCGACGGTGCAAGGTGACCGCGTGCAGCTGGCGCGAGTGTTTCAGAACCTGCTCAGCAACGCCGTCAAGTTCGAGCGGAGATGCGCCTGCGCGCATCGAGGTCTCGGCGCGCGAGACCTCGCAGGGGTGGGAAGTCCGCGTTCGCGACCACGGCATCGGCTTCGAGCAGCAGCACGCAGGGCGCATCTTCGAGGTCTTCCAGCGCCTGCACGGCCGCGGCGAGTTCGGCGGAACCGGGGTCGGTCTCGCGATCGTGCACAAGATCGTGCAGCGGCATGGGGGACGCGTTTGGGCCGAAGGGCGAGAAGGGCAGGGGGCGACCTTCTTCTTCACGCTGCCCCGCGGAGTCGGCGAATCATGAACCGCAGCGTCATCCGAATCCTCCTGGTCGAAGACAACCCAGGCGATGTCGACCTCACGCTCGAGGTGTTTGCGGCGACCGCGATGCACCACGAGATCGAGGTGGCCACCGACGGCCAGCAGGCGCTCGATCTCCTCCGCAACCCGCTTACGCTCCTGCCCGATCTCGTCTTGCTCGATCTGAATCTGCCCAAGGTCGACGGCAGAGCCGTGCTGCGGGAGGCGAAGTCGGATCCGGCACTGCGGGCCGTCCCCATCATCATGCTCACCTCGTCGGACGCACACTCGGACGTACGGGCGGCCTACGATCTCGGGCGCGAGTCGCTACCTCACCAAACCCGTGGAGCTGGCGCAGTTCGAACGGCTCGTGGGGACGCTCGAGCGGTCTTTCAGCGCCGCGCAGCTTCCGAGCCGGTAGGTGTGCGCGTGACCTCTTCGATCATGGATCGAAGATCACGGACCGACGCCGGCTTCGTGAGCTGCGGGATGCCCGATTCTTCGACGAAGGTGGCGGTTCGGATCGTCGTCGCACCACCGGAGAGTACGCACACCCGCGAGGTGTACTCGGGATACCGGGAGCAGAGCTCTTCGATGAGCTGCACGCCGTCCATCTCGGGCATCACCAGGTCGCACACGATGACGTCGAACTGCTGTTGCGCGGCCTTGAGCAGCGCCTCATGGCCACCGTTCGCAGGCGTCACGTCGTGGTAGGGCGCCAAGGCGCGGGTGAGGGTGCGAAGAATGGTTCGGTCGTCGTCGACCAGGAGCACGCGCTTGCGAGGCGAGGCGCGGAACGACGGCTCCGTAGGCTGGGGCGCGGCGGCAGGCCGGGCGGGAACCCGGATGGAGAAGACGGAGCCCCGCACCGGCCCTGCCGCGACCGTGATGGTGCCGCCCATGGTCTCGATGAGGTCGCGACAGATTGACAGGCCCAGCCCCGTGCCCTTCTCGGCCGGCTTGGTCGTGAAGAATGGTTCGAAGATGCGCCGGCGGTGCTCGGGCGCGATGCCGACGCCGGTGTCGGAGACGTTCAGCTCCAGCCACCCTTCGCGGTATCGCGTGGCGACACAGACCTCGAGCTGGGGGTCGCCCTCCGCACCGGCCTGCGACGCGTTGATGAGCAGGTTCATCAGCACCTGTCCCAGTCGGCCCGGATCGAGCCCAGGATGGGAACCGGAGCAAGGTCGAAGCGCAGCGTGACCCGGTCCTTGAGGCGGCGTGAGGCGAGGCTGCAGGTCGAGCGGCACAGCGCGTTGACGTCCGCAGTGGAGACGGTTCGGACGGCGTTGTTGGTGTGGGCCTGGAGATCGCGGACGAGGGCGACGATCCGGTCTGATTCCCGTGCGGTTCTCCTCGAGGAGGGCACGCATCTCTTCGAGCGCGCCGCCGAGCGGTCCATCGATACCCCGCTGCTCGAGCAGTTCCTCGATCACGGTCAGCAGCTCGTCGTTGTTGAGCTGCACGAAGGTCGCGGGGTTGTTCACCTCGTGCGCGACGTTCGCGGCGAGCTGACCGAGCGTGGCGAGGCGGTCGGCGGACTCGAGCTGTCGCTCGAGATCCCGAGCACGTTCGCGGGCGCGTGAGTGCTCGATCGCGCGGATCAGGAGATATCCGTCCAGGTCGCCCTTTCGGACGAAGTCTTGGGCACCGTGCTCGAGACACTGACGCGCGAGGCGTTCATCTCCGAGGCCGGTGAGGACGACGATCGGGGTGGTGCCCGCCAGACCTCGGACCCGCTTGACGACCTCGAGGCCCACGCCGTCGGGCAGTCCAAGGTCCAGCAGGATGGAGCTCGAAGGTGTTGGGGAGGACGCGCTCGGCCTCGGACAGCCTGCAGACGCGGTGCAGGTCGATTTCCGGCGCCTCGTCGGACAGAAGTTCCTTGACGAGATCCGCGTCTGGGTCCGAGTCCTCGATCAACAGGACCGTCGTGTGCCCGCCCGCTGCGGGGCGAACCTCTTCGGGGTTCCGAAGCCGCTCCGCGGCCAGGGCGCCGTTGCTCGTCGGTCGCGGCCCGCATGCGCACCATGGTCGCATGAGACGGCCGCGCCGTGCGTCGCCCTTCGTGGTCGAACGGAGCGGGCCGGCTGGCCGAAGCGGGCTCGATCGAAGGTCACTGGGGCGCGTAGAGTAGGCGCGATGATGACCCTTCGACGACAGCGAGCGTCCTGCGATGTGTGACGAGCGAACCCAAGCCGAGAACGAGGCCTTTCTCGCCGCCCAGATCCAGCGGCGTCAGCTGGGGTTGGGCGCCGGCGCGGCGCTGCTGGTGGGATGCGGTCCAAAGACGAGTCCCCCGCAGGCGTCGAGCAACTCGCCCGCATCGCCGCCCCCCCAGGGCAACGACGTCGTCCCCGCCCGCACCCAGGATGGCTCCACCATGGGCCGCATCGTCACCATCGAGACGCCCGACGGGTCGGCCGAAGCCTTCTTCGTCGCGCCCGCGCAGGGGCGGCACCGCGCCGTTTTGATCTGGCCCGACGTTGCCGGGCTCCGCGACGCCTTCGAGCAGATGGCGACCCGCCTGGCCGGCGAGGGGTATGCGGCCTTGGCCGTCAACCCGTACTACCGCTCGTCGTCGCTTCCGATCCTCGAGACGTTCTCGGAATGGACCACCGAGGAGGGGAAGGCGAAGATCGCCCCGATGCGCGAGGCGTTGACCGACGACGCGATCGCGCGCGATGCCGCGGCCTTCGTGGCCTGGCTCGACACGCAACCGCAGGTCGATCCCGCGCGGAAGATCGGCACCACCGGGTACTGCATGGGCGGTCCCTTTACCGTGCGGACGGCCGCCGCGGCACCGGAGCGCGTGGGCGCCATCGGGTCCTTCCATGGCGGCGGATTGGTCCGCGAGGGGGAGGACAGCCCGCACCTGCTGTTCGAGACGATGCAGGCCGCAGCGCTGATCTGCATCGCCGAGAATGATGACGCCCGCGATCCCGAGGCGAAGGTGGTGCTGCGCAAGGCGGCCCAGGACGCCGGCCGCGCCGCGGAGATCGAGGTCTACCCCGCGCAACACGGGTGGTGCGTCACCGACTCGCCGGTCTACGACCAGGCGCAGGCCGAGCGGGCGTGGTCGCGGATGTTGGCGACCTTCGACGCCGAGCTCTGAGCGTCCCCGTCCTGCGACCCGTTCTGCGACCCGTTCTGCGACCCGCCTTGCTAGGGGGATCCGACCGCGAGGTCGGCCCGAAGCACCTGCGCGATGGCGTCGGTCATGTCGTCGGGATGAAACGGCTTGTGGAGCACGGTGCACCGCGCGCTGCGGTGCGCGCTGAGCACGACGTCATCGCCGCCAAAGCCCGTGATGAAGACGACCCGGAGCTCCCCGAGAGCCTCGAGCGCGGCGGAGGCGAGCGCATCCCCGCGACCATCGGGCAGCAGGACGTCGGTGATGAGGACGTCGAACGCCACCTCGCCAAGCCACTGGGAGGCACGGGCAACGCTCGCGCACGTGGTCACCTCGTGGTGGCTCCGCGCGAGCACGGACGCGAGGGTCTGCCGCAGCGCCGCGTTGTCGTCGACGATCAGGATACGCTGGGGGTCCATCTCGACGCGCCGGTTGCCCGCAGGATCTGCGGTGCGCGTCGAGGCCAGGCTGGGCACCCGCACGATCATCTGCGTGCCCGAGCCCAAGCTCGAGCGGACCGTGATGTCACCGCCGGCACGTCGCACGAGGTCGCGTGCCGTCGAGAGACCCAGGCCCGTGCCGCGATCGGGTGCCTTGGTGGTGTAGAAGGGCTCGAACATGCGCTCCTGAACCGCCCGCGTGATCCCGGTCCCAGAATCCCGCACCCGACACTCGACGAACGCGCGGTCGCGACGGGTCGTGACGGTGACACGGCCGCTGTCCCCGATGGCATCGCGGCCGTTGACGCACAGGTTGAGGAGGACTTGGCCGATCTCGTGCGGGGCCAGGCCGACCCACGCGCCCGGGGACTGTAGATCAAGGGTGAGCTCGACCTGCTCGCCGAGCAGCTGGATCAACATCGTGCGCAACGCTCCGATCTCCGCGTCGAGGTTGGAGAGCGACGCGGTGTCTTCCGACGGGCGCGACAGACCGAGCAGTTGACGGGTCATGGCGGCCGCATGTTGGGCGCCCTGAACGATCGTCGCGACGTACTCGCGCTCCTCGTCGGTGAGCTGCTCGTGCTCGAGCAGGGATGCCGAGCAGATGATCGGGGTGAGCACGTTGTTGAAGTCGTGGGCAACGCGCCCCGCGAGCCGACCGATGGCCTCGAGCTTCTGGGACCGCGTGCTCTGCTCGGCGAGCGCCCGCTCCAGGGTTGCAAGGCGCCCGACGACGACCGAGCCGATCTGCTCGTCGTTGGCGTCGAGCACCGGGCTTGCGGTCGCCACGACGGCACGCGTCGAACCATCGCGGACCGCGATCCGGTACTGAACCTCGATCTCGGTCTTGTCCTGCTGGTAGCGCTCGAACGTGGCACGCAGCGCCTCGACGTCGGCCGGGATGACGGCCGACATCCACCCGAAGCCTCTGAACGCGTTCCAATCCATGTCGAACATGCGCAGAACCTCGTCGCTCGCGTAGATGCAGCCGTCTTCGACGTGACTGACGAGGACGCCGAACGGGACGGTCCCCAGCGCGCGCTCGAGCGCATGGGGCGGCACGCCGAGCCGCTCCATGGCGACGAGGAACTCCGGTCGCATCCCCACCAGATTGCCCGGTGCGGGGCGGCGTCGCAAATGGGCGGCTTCGCTCGAGGACTTCTGCTGCTGCGCGGCGGCCATGGAAGGAGTAGGGTGCCCAATGACCGATCACGAACCCGGCAGAGACGAGCAGATCGAAGATGCGGCCACCGTACGCGTGCCGCCGCCCTTGGTCTTCGTCGCCGGTCTCGTCGTGGCGGGCGTGCTGGGATGGATGTGGCCGCGCAATCCATGGGTCGGTGGGTGGCTGGGCTTCGTGGTCGGTGGACTGTCGGTCCTCGGCGGCATCTCCCTGATCGCGAACGCGCTCGGCCAGCACCGCCGGACCGGGCAAGACCCCAAGCCCTGGCGCCCCAGCCCCGCGATCCTCACCGAGGGCCCCTACGCGATCACCCGCAATCCGATGTACCTGGGGATGGCCCTCGTCTCGGTCGGGATCGGCTACGTGCTGGGCAACGGGTGGTTCGCGATCACGGCCGCGCTGGCCGCCTTCGTCGTGCAGAAGCTCGCCATCGAGCCCGAGGAGGCCTACCTCGAGCGCACGTTCGGCGACGCGTACCTCGCGTACAAGCGTCGCGTTCGACGCTGGGTTTGACCCTCGGCCGGGCTCGGGGGCTGCGGTGACTACTCCAGCGCGTGCTGCTCGAACAGATCCAGCATCAGCGCGTTGGCCCGGATCGTCAGCGAACTCAGCGCCCCGGGGCAGAACGCCTGGCCGGGCCAGCAGTGCCCGGCGCCCAGCAGGGTGCACAGGGTGACGGTGGCACCCTCGTCGCAGCCATCCCAGGTCTGGCACGACGCGTCGAGCATCTCCAGCGTGACCGTGGACTCGGCGTCGCACCCGTTGCGGTCCGCCCACCCCTGCAGCGACGCTTCAACGGGAGGAAATCCGGTCAGGTTGCCGAGGTAGGGGACGACGGTGTCGGCGGTGCCGTGAAAGTGGATCACGGGGACGGGACGGGCGGGCTGGCAGTCTTGGGTGGGAATGCCCAGCGGGCCTGCGACGGGGCCGACCGCCGTGATGATGTCGGCGGCCTCGCACGCCAATCGATGAGCGAGGAAACCGCCGTTGGACATGCCGGTCGCATACACCCGGTCGCGATCGATGCACAGCGTCTGCGCGATCTCGTCGAGGAGCGCGCGGACGAACGCGACGTCGTCCACGTCTTCGGCGACGCCGACGCCGCAGCACGCCCCGGCGTTCCAGGAGTTCGCGACGCCGTTGGGGTACACCGCGATCATCCCCCGCTCCTGCGCGTCGACGTTGAAGTCGGAGAAGAAGATCTGCTGCGCGGCGTTGGAGGTGAAGCCGTGGAAGTTGAACACCAGCGGGGTGGCCGTCCCGTCGTAGCCGCTGGGAACGAAGAGGCTGTAGGTCCGCGTGCGGCCGTCGAACTCGAGCTCGAGGTCGACGTAGTCGCCGGGTTCGAGGACGGTGTCGGGACACGCTGACGGATCGCCGCTCGAGGATGCGTCGCCTTCGGTGCTGGCGGTGCCCGAGGTCGTCGAGGCGCTGGACGCGCTCGCGGCGGTCCCGCTGTCGCTGGGGTCGGTGGTGGGACCGGGACTCGTCGAGTCCGCGCCGGTCGGGTCGGTCGTCTCCGAGCTGCTGGACGCGGTCTCGGTGTCGCCCGCGCCAGGGTCAGCGCTGCCGCAGCCCGGCGCGATCCCGACCAGGCTTCCGACGATGATCACTTGGGCGAGGGTGCGGCGCATCTGCGGAGGGTACATCGGTGGGGCTGAAGCGCCCGAGAAGCGCCTCGCGTCCGGTATCCTGGGCGAGTTGACGCCCCCGACGCCGCCGTGCGTCCAACATGCTCAGGGCGGAGCAGGACCATGCGCCCAGACCACTCAAGCTCCACCTCGTCGGGATGGGAATGGAACGCTCCGGGGCCCTCGACGCCTCAGCGTCCAGTGCAGCGCCCCCCGACCCCCCGCGGGGGATTGGCGGAGGCCGTCTTGGCCGGCGCCGTGTTCCTCGGCGTCCTCGCCCTGGGGGTTGCGGCGTACTTCGTCGTGACCTCCGACGATGACGACGATTCGGACGCGACCGCAGACGCGTCCGGGCGCGTCGTCGATGACGATTCGGACGCGGTGGACGCGTCGAAGGCGGCCGCTGCGTCCGCCGCGGCAGAGGCGCTGACCTCGGCGGCCGTGGCGTCCAAGAAGGCCGGAGTCGTCCCATCCCTCGACGAGATCGCCTGGACGACCGACGTCCCCGCGACGCTCGAGGAACTCAGCGGGGCGTGGACGGTCCCACTGGACGTGCTCCGCAGGCTCAACCCCGAGCTGGCCAGCGGCGGCGAGATCGAGGCCGGCGCGGAGGTCATCGTGCACACGGCCGCGCTGGGGCAGAGCATGTCGATCGGCCCGCCCAACGATGGCCGCCTGATCGGAGGCGTCCCGCTCCCGCAGGGGCCCGCGTGGCGCCTTCCCCCCGATCGCGGTCGGGCGTTCGCCACGACCGAGACGATCGCCGCCGTGACCGCCGCGCTCGTCGCCTACGGACGCCGGTTCCCCGAATCGGACCCCGTCCAAGTCGGCGAGCTCTCGGCGCGGCGCGGCGGAAACATCTACGGGCACCAGTCGCACCAGACGGGTCGAGACGTCGACATCCGGCTGATCGCCAACGCGGCCGGGGACGGCTTCGACGCCGAGCACACATGGTTCCTGGTCAAGACCCTGATCGACGACAGCGACGTTCGAGACATCTTCCTCAACCGGACCGAGCAGCCGTGGCTGCGCGCAGCCGCGGAGGCCGATGTCGGCGCTGCTTTGGCCGAGGAGTACTTCGCGTTCATCAGCCACGAGCCCGGGCACACGATCCACATGCACATCCGCTTCGGGTGCCCGGAGGCCGACAAGCGCTGCGTCGGGTACTCGATGTCCGACAAGGAAGCGCCGCCGCCGAAGGGCAAGCTGCCGCTGAAGCCCGGGAGCACGCCGCGGGCCGGGCCCTCGAAGCTGCCGGGCGCGAAACCCAAGGGCGGCGCGGTGCCGGCCAAGGCGAGCAAAGGCAAGAAGAAGGGCAAGAAGCTCAAGAAGCTCACGAAGTAGGGCTACGTGACCCCCCCACAGGTGCGGTACATCCAACGCGATGTCGAAGGTGCCTCGGTTGGATGAAGACGCACTGGCCCAGATCAGCGCGTCCACGCTCGGTCACTACCAGTCGCGCGCCGAAGAGTTCTGGGAGGGGACGCGGGACCACGACGTCAGCCAGAACCGAGCTGCGCTGCTTCGGAATCTGCGGGCGGAGGCTCCGGCGCGGATTCTCGACCTCGGGTGCGGACCCGGTCGCGACCTCATCGCCTTCGCGGCCGCGGGTCACGATCCGGTGGGGTTGGATGGAGCGTCCCGCTTCTGCGAGATGGCGCGGGCGCACGCGGGGTGCGAGGTGCTCCACCAGGACCTGCTGCATCTGTCGCTGGAGGACGAGGCGTTCGACGGCATCTTCGCCAACGCCTCGCTGTTCCACGTGCCGGCCCAAGAGCTGCCGCGGGTGCTGTCCGAGCTGTGGGCGGCGCTGCGGCCACAGGGCGTGCTGTTTGCGTCCAATCCGCGCGGCGACAACCACGAGGGCTTCAACGGCGCCCGCTACGGGAGCTTCCACGACCACGCGCGCTGGCGAAGCCTGGTGACCGGGTGCGGCTTCGTCGAGATCGAGCACTACTACCGCCCGCCGGGCCGGCCCAGGTCCGAGCAGCCGTGGCTTGCGACGGTGTACCGCAAGCCGGCGTAGCCGCCCGCTCACTCAGGGATGTGTCCGCCCTCGGGGGTGAAGCGGACCTCCCGCAGCATCAGCACCTCGCTGTCGCGGAAGCGGCTGACGCTAATGCGGACCCCCGGTGCGGTTGCGTTGTCGACGGGCTTGACCACCACGCGGTGCGACTGGGGCTGGCGGGGCGGGACGAAGCCGGACCACTGGGCCCCGCCTTCGACCAAGAACATCTCGTCGAGGGCGACGTCCAGCGCGAGCTTGTCCATCTCCTGCGTGCCGACCGCGGTGAGCGCGAAGCGCAGCTCGGTCTCGTTGCCCGGGCGGTCCAGCAGCGCAATCTCGACCACGATTTCCCCGCTTTCGTCCGAGACCGACTCCGACCCGAGGTCGAGCGGAGACGCGGACGGCTTGTCACAGCTGCCGACCGCGGTGAGCACGGCGAAGGTCAGCATCATGACGCCACAGACGCGACTGAACGAAGGCACGACGACGAGTCTACTCGACCTCCTTCGAGGGCTCGGACTTTTCCAGACGCAACCGCCGAAGATGGGTCGGCCCGGCGAGAGCTCGTGTGGACACCCGAGTCCAGGACCACAGGGTCGAGCCCGCAGCCAGGACACGGCGGCGTCCAGCCAGGTGTCGATCTTGGAGCGGAACGTCTCGGGTCTCATGCCCTGTCAGTACCGCCCAGCGGGGCCTCGATTCCGAGAATCGAGGCCTCAGCGTCCCCGCCGTGGAACCTCGAAGAAAACACCGCGGGCATGCATGTCCACGTTGGTCCGCGGGCCGGCGCGGGACTGGGGACGGGCCGGCGCGGGCCGGCGCGGGACTGCGCGGGAATGCGCGGGAGTTGGGGACGGGCGGCGCTTGGCAGGGCCGTGACGCCGTCCTACCGTGATCGTGATGATGAGTCCCGAATGGCTGGGTGCCCTCGCGCGGTACAACCGCTGGATGAACGACAGGCTGTACGGGCTCGCCGCCACGTTGAGCGACGAGGACCGCAAGCGGGACGGCGGCGCGTTCTTCAAGTCGCTCCACGGCACGTTCAATCACATCTTGCTCGCCGACCGAGTCTGGCTCGGCCGCTTCACCGGCGTGACCGTGCCGGACGGCTTCATGGGCCCCAGCGGCATCCGCACGCTCGACCAAGAGCTGTACGCAGACTTCGAGGAACTCCGCCGCGAGCGAGTGCGGACGGACGACGATCTGTCGGCCTGGGTCGCCGGGCTCACTCCCGAACACCTCGCGGCACCGTTGGTCATCACGCGCCGCGGCCAACGCCAGGAGTCTCCCCTGTGGTGGTCGGTCGCGCACGTCTTCAACCATCAAACCCACCACCGCGGCCAGATCACCACCCTGCTCACCCAGCAGGGCTGTGATCCCGGCGTCACCGACATGATCGCGATGCTCCGCGACGAAGCCACGCGACCCACGCTGACCGCTTAGGTGAACCTCGCGAGGGGGGAGACTCGGTGGTGGCATCGGGGCAGATGGGTGGAGACGGATGACTCGCAAGGTGGGCAGGGAGCCCGGGGGGGGGCCTGAGCGTGGGCGTTGGCCTCGCCGCTCGGAGTCAGGGCGGGCAGAGCGAAATGGGTGCTGCGGCGGTACTGGCCGTGATGGGAGTCGCTTCCGGACCGATCGCAGGTGCGGGTACCGCCTCCGAATTGGTGGCAGCGCTTGCGCTCCTCCTGCGAGGAGCAACCCGCGGCGCACCGCAGCTGGGCGGCTTCGCAAGAGGTGTCGCTCCACACGAAATTGTCGCCATCAACCAGAGCCTGGGCGGTAGTACTTTCTACAAGGGCTTTTTTGAGAAGTCGGCCCAGGTTATTCGTGGTATCGCAGGGGGCCACCTGTTTGACGATGCGAATAAACGTACAGCGAGTGCCGTGTACGAGCTTCTTCGTGCTAGAAACGGGGTCTCCAGTGGCGTTGGGGCATCGGAACTCAAAGCTATTATTGGACAGATCGCACGCGGAGAGCTGACAGAAGTTGAGGACATCGCCAAAGCTCTGAGGGGGTTTTGAATGAACAGCAAGAAGCACGTAGTCAGGATTTTTCGCGAGAAGGGACTCGTTCCAATTCCTGACGCCTGGTCTGGTGTCGATGTCCTGTTGCCGCTGATAAACTTGGCAGTTGAGGACGGGGCAGTGATCGTATTGAAGTTCGATGGAGGAAGGACCCTGGATGAGGGGCGACACTCGGCCATCATTTCGTACGATGGCGCTCGAGGCCCAGTTCGATTAGATGCTGAGTCCATTGAGGAAGTCGTAGCTCATGTGATCTCAGTGTTTGCACGGGACGTGTGGGGGATCCCTATGGAACACTGAGCAGCGAGAGAAGGAAGATCCTGTCCTCCGGGGAAGATCCTTTCCGGAAGTCGTGCAGCAGCCGCCGGGCCGAGAGAATACCCGTGCAACCGTGCAACGATCTCGAGCGACGGTCGACCTTGCCAGCGTGACCGCGCCACGCGACCTTCGTGAAGACCAGATGCTCAAGGTGACGAGCCGCTGCGTGAACCGCAGCTACCGGCTGGTGCCGACTCCGAAAGTCGTCGAGGTCGTTGAGTTCTGCCTGGGCTACGTCTCGGAGAAATTTCGAGAGCAAGGCAAGCTCGAGAGATCACCATACTGGAAGTAGTGTGCTGAGAGATCACCATACTGGAAATAGTGTGCTGACACCGGTGTCAGCGAAGAGGGAGTCGACGGGCCGAAGCTCGAATCATCCGGGCGCGGCCGCCTGCACCCGTCCTCTAGGGCCGTACTCACCTGGCCACGAGGGCCAGGGTCGATGCCCTGCCTTCGACCAAGAACCAGCACGAGCGGACGAGCCAAGGCTCGCCTCCTGCAGCTCCCGGTTGTGACCCCGGGCCTATGCGGCCCGGAGCCAGTCCGGAATCGGCTCGGTCGCGACGGTGTGCCGCAGCCGCATCCGAACCGTGCTCGCCGGGAAGACGACGTCCCGCTCTCCCGCGTTCCACCGGGCGAGCGCCTCCTGGTGTTCGCGAATGAACGCTTTGCGGAGCGTCTTCATCGCGATGCGCTGCTCGAGGGTCGCGGTTGAAAGCGTAGGGTTGAGCCCGAAGAGCTCCTCGCCGTTCCTGGGAACGGTGGACCAGTGAATCTTCAGCGCCGCCTTCATCCCCAGGACGGGCTTTCCTGCCCGCTTCTTGGCCTCCTCCTCCTCCCGGACCTCGAGGGCTCCGCGAATCCTGGCGCGGAGCTGGGCATCGGAGAGCTCGGGCATGATGGGCGGCCGGTCGAGCATGAGGACCGCGGTCTCGGGTAGGGTGCACCGCTGGGCGAAGGCCGCCCGCCCCGAGCGCTGCGAGCTCCGCCGATGCTTGTGCTGAACCTTCTTGGACCACAGCCCCACCCGCGGCCTGGCGACCACGTACTCCTTGCCGTACTCGAGCCGCCGGGAGTTCGAGCCCTTCCACTGCTTGGTCGAGCGGACGATGCCCGCGGCGACCGCGTTGGCGAGCGTGTAGACGCAGTGCTCGAAGACCTTGTCCTCGCCGAGCACGGTCTGGATGCCCGGCGCCCGGTCGAAGAACGCTCCGCTCCTGCCGCGCACCGCGTTGCCCTCGCGCGCGATGAGAGCGTTGAGGTCTTGAAGAAAGTCGGTGATGCTGTGGTCCGGGGACTTCTCCGGAGCGGCAGATGCGTACGGGGTTGGGGTGAAGAATGTCTGGGAGGGGGCATCGAAGGTCGTCGGGGGTGCAGGCACAGCGAAAGGTCTGTACGGCTTCGTCCGGAACGGTCTCGGCAAGGCCGCAAAGGGGGGAGGTGGCGGCAAGGCCTTTGCGATGGGCATCGACCAGCATCTCGATGACTTCGCGCGTGAGCATGGAGCGACGACCTGGAAGCAGTTCGCCAACCCGGAGGCGTGGAAGTCTCAGGTCCTGCAGAAGCTCCGCGACCCGAACCAGCGCGTCCTCTTCAATACGAAGGGGGTCGAAGCCTGGCCGGGGGCATCGCGGGCGGCTGCTGGACGAGGTGGAGCAACCGACTGGGAGTTGCTACAAATCCAACAGAACAAATTCCCGAACTTGGAGTTCTGGAAAGACGGCGCGCGGGTGGCGAACCCGTTCGACTAGGCGAGATGACAATGACCAACCCGATCGACGCTGGACGACACTTTCAACTTTGGGAGTACCACGTCAGCCACGGCACCGCCCTGGTCCGAAGTCCGCGCAGCACGGACGAGCCGAACAACATCGACATCATGTTGTTTGGTGTCGAGTACTTGGCCCTGCCACGGCACCTTGATGCCGTCCAGCTCGCGCAGGGGACGGAGAACGACCGGCGACGAGCAGAGGAATTGCTCGGACGGACGGTCCAGGCCGACAGGGTCTGGGTCGTGTCCTCCGGGGAAGTGCGCCACCTCGTCGTGGCGGCCAAGGTAGATGTGCGAGAAACCACGATGGACACGTTCGACAGCCCGTTCGCAGACATGTAGCCGCGTGACTCCCGAGAACGCGAGAACGCGCCACCACGTGGGAGATCACCATTCTGGAAGCGTGGGAGATCACCATTCTGGAAGTAGTGTGCTGACACCCGTGTCAGCGAAGAGGGAGTCGACGGGCCGAAGCTCGAATCATCCGGGCGCGGCCGCCTGCACCCGTCCTCCAGGGCCGTACTCACCTGGCCACGAGGGCCAGGGTCGCTGCCCTGCCTTCGACCAAGAACCAACACGAGCGGACGAGCCATGGCTCGCCTCCCGCAGCTCCCGGTTGTGACCCCGGGCCTATGCGGCCCGGAGCCAGTCCGGAATCGGTTCGGTCGCCACGGTGTGCCGCAGCCGCATCCGGACCGTTCCCGCCGGGAAGACGACGTCCCGCTCGCCCGCGTTCCACCGGACGAGCGCCTCCTCGTGGTCGCGAATGAACGCTTTGCGGAGCGTCTTCATCGCGATGCGCTGCTCGAGGGTCGCGGTCGAAAGCGTCGGGTTGAGCCCGAACAACTCCTCGCCGTCCCGGGGAACGGTGGACCAGTGAATCTTCAGCGCCGCCTTCATCCCCAGGACGGGCTTTCCTGCCCGCTTCTTGGCAACCTCCTCCTCCCGGACCTCGAGGGCTCCGCGAATCCTGGTCCGAAGCTGGGCATCGGAGAGCTCGGGCATGATGGGCGGCCGGTCGAGCATGAGGACCGCGGTCTCGGGCAGGGTGCACCGCTGGGCGAAGGCCGCCCGCCCCGAGCGCTGCGAGCCTCCGTCGATGCTTGTGCTGAACCTTCTTGGACCACAGCCCCACCCGCGGCCTGGAGACCACATACTCCTTGCCGTACTCGAGCCGCCGGGAGTTCGAGCCCTTCCACTGCTTGGTCGAGCGGACGATGCCCGCGGAGACGGCGTTGGCGAGCGTGTAGACGCAGTGCTCGAAGACCTTGTCCTCGCCGAGCACGGTCTGGATGCCCGGCTCGCGGTCGAAGAACGCTCCGCTCCTCCCGCGCACCGCGTTGAGTTCGCGCGCGATGAGAGCGTTGAGGTTTTGAAGAAAGTCGGTGATGCGGCCACAGGCGTTGCACGCCACGAGGTGGTAGTGGCTCGAGATTCCCCTTCGTCGGCTTTGCGCAGGGCGGCTGCTAGATCGTCCCGCATCACCACCAAAAAGGCCGGTAACGAAGTCGGATAGGACAAGGTGTTCGTGGAGAAGCGGCATCGGATTAGGCGGCGATAGCGGCTGCCCTGGGTGCCACGTGAGGATCGCGGGCATTGATGGCCTTCTTGAACTCGGAGTCCAACTCTTCGCCGTGGGGTAGGGCACCTGTGGCGTTCATCCGGTTAGACCTTGGCGTAGTCGTCCCATTTCTTGCCCTTGGCGCTTAGCTGCTCGGTCAGCCATGCTTTCTCGGCTTTGGCATCCAAATCCTTTGTAGGCCTCCATACTGTGAGCACAAGGCCTCCTTCCTTCGCGGGTTCTGGCTTCGACTAAGACATAGGGTCTGCCGTCGTGATCATCCGACCACCGCCGAACCGGGCGCAGTCCCATTACCAGCGGAAATGTCTCGACTAAATCGACTGGCTGCTCGCGGACGCCATCGGGCGTATGAATGCGGAGTTTGTACGCAAAAGGGTCTTCGAGCGCTTTCAGTGATAGCCGTGGCGCTGCTTCTTCCGTTTCGAGGGGGAAGGAAGTAGCGCAGCAAGTAATCGTCACCGAACAGTGTTTCGAGTCCTTTGGAACGGCTAGTGCGCTCGGTAGGCGTTTCCAGAGCGTTTAGGCTACCCTCATAGCTCTCCAAGCGCAGAACTTGGATAAGACGAGGTGTTTTGTCTATCCATTCTGGAATCTCGTCAACTCCCTGTTTCGGGTCGAAGGCAACCTCCTGAGAGGGTAGCCCGTCTTTCCATTCCCTTGCATGAATGGCCTTTGCTGGATTCGAGGTACGACTAACGAGTCGAAGTACCGACCCATATCCGCAAGAATAAATCTTCGGCCTCCGCCATCCTCACGGTTTTGCTCTATCACAGCATGCCCTGTCGTCGCGCTTCCAGCGAAAAAATCGGTGAACCAGCCTCTCTTTGACTTCATCATCTGCATGAGGCCCTGCATCAATTCGATTGGCTTTGGAGTGTCGAATCCTGCCCCTAGCAATCCTAGGTGTTTGAGGTGTGCTTTGGACTGCCGGGTAGTTTTTGACTCTAACCAGATAGTTGGATACGGACGAGATGGATTTTCGGGCGCATATTCACGGGTGTACGGCACCCACCGCACTTCGTTATTTATCGTACGCTCCTTCCAGATCAGTTTGTCATCTTTAATCAGTTTCTCAATGCCCTTCTTGCCTTTAGCCCAACAGGCTTCTCGGCCATCATCATGAATGGGATACACAGGGTTTCGATCAGGTCCTTCAATTGGGAAGTACATGGTGGTGGTACTGACCGTAAATGTTCTTCCCGTTCTTTTGAGTAGCCGGTCACGATATCTCTCGTTATCGTCGTTTCTGTGAGGGTAAGCTTTACGGACAGGAGATGGGTCTGAGCTTTGCTCAAATGTCGAATCAGCCTCAGCCATCGTGAAGGCAGGGATGTACTCATGGTCCGGCGTGACTGACACCTTGTTATCGTTGGGACTGTCTACCTTTCGCCAGATGAAGGTTGTCGCGTGGCTCGCCTCACCAAATGCAGACTCGAGTAGAGGGACCAGTCGTGATTGTTCGTTGTCGTCGATCGATAAAAATAAAGCCCCCTCTGAATTGAGAGTATCTCTCAAAAGGCGGATACGCCCTTCCATCATTGTTAGCCACGTGGAGTGCCGAGAGAAGTCGTCTTTGTACAAGAAGCCGTCAGCGCCCGTGTTGTAGGGTGGGTCGTTGTAGCTGACCGCCACATCACCATTCAAAATGTTGCTCATGGTCCGCAGCGCGCCGTAGTTGTCTCCATGTAAAAGGATTCCTCCTAGCGCCTCTTCGATGTCATTATAAGATTCGAGAAGCTTGGCCAAGAACGGGTTTTCGTTCGTCGCCGGATCTCTGAACAGCGCCGTGTTGACGACGAGCGTAGGACGCTTTTCAAGCTCCTTCACATCACTGCTTTTTAGGTCTACCCCGAAGAGTTCTTTCCAAGCCGCACGTTGCCTGTCGCACGCTATGATCTCGGCGTGGAGCGTTTGCGGCAGGGCGAAAAAGGGGTGCCAAGTAGTCGGCGCTTAGTACCAGCTTGCGCTTTTCGAAAAGCTGAGCCTGTACGGTCTCTACTTGGTCGAGAAGCGCTATCACGTCGCCTGCAATGCCTTCAATCATCCGAAGCAAGGTCAAGCGCGCGGCAAACGCATCGGCTGTTGTGAGCGCAGCTAGGTCGAGGACTTCGTTTTTGAGGAAGTAATCGAGTTCGTCTTTGAGGAAGCCGCCAAGGTCGGGATGAACGAAATAGTCCGTCCTGTTTTTGCGTGCGTATCGCCGCATGTGCCGCGCCAACTCTGCTTTGCCCCCAGAAGCCGTCAGCGCCTCAGGAGCGGCCTTAAAGATGGTAGGGGTGGCCTCGTCTAGTGCAGCCTGCTGAATCGTCTCAGCGTCATCCTCGTCGCTCTTCTTGGCTTTCTCGAATCGTTTCTTCTCGGCGTCGCTCAGAGGCCGGTATTCAAAGGGCACGACAAAGACCGGAAGTTTGTCTTCGCCTGCTTCGTCGGTTCGGCACTGTTTGGGGAGTGGGATGAAGTACCGCGTCTGTCCTTTGACGTTGTTCTCTTCTTGGTCTGCTCTCGTCAGTTCGAAACGGACCCGGATGGTCGGCCCTTTTTGAGGAAAGCGAAAGGCATACTGAGCTAGCTCCTCGGCTGTCTTGACATAATGATTGCCGCGTCCCCGCCACGAGAAGTGAACATCCTCTCCCTGGTAGGGGACGGAGAACGTAGCGTTTCGACCCCGGCGCGGTTGCGGAAGGAAATCACCATCAGCGTAGTAGCGGCTGAAAAAGCGATAGAGGTGCGCGTAGACCGTTCCTTGCTCTGTTTCCGAGAAACCTGCCTCAGCTTCAGCCTTGGCCCTTTCGGCGCTTTTGCCCAAATACTCTTTCCCCTTGGGGCTACCCTGAAGACCTTCGATCAAATCGTTGCCATCGAACGCCTGTCCGTAGCCGCTAGCCTCCGCAATTTTGGAAAGGGTGTCCCGCAGAATCGCTAGCTGTTCATCAAGCTGCTTAATCCGGTCGGCGCCACCAGTCGTCAGTTCCTCCTCAATGCGTCGGGGCAGCGTCTCATCGAAGAAGCGCTCGATCTCTTGCCGCCGATGCGCCATGACCCGGTAAACGCCGAAGTCGAGGTCGGCCAGATCGAGTTTCAGCACCTGATTCTTCAACAGGTGCAGGAATCGGTCGCGCATGCGATGATTGGCGTCGGTCGGCATAAGGCAGGCAGTAAGGGGAGAGGCTGGACGTTCGGGCATCGCGGTGACGGTCCTATGGCACGTCCGAATCGTTGGGTGCTACTAGCAGCGTTCGTGTGAGTTTGGAGGGAGACGGGAAAGCTCGCCGGCCCCAAGCTACTGTAAGAGGCTTCCCATCTCCTGCTCAATACGGTCCTGCAAAAAGAAGCACTTGTCCCGACATCAAGAGAACCGTTATCCTTACCGGTTCGAAAATCGGTGGCGTAGCGCCTCCCAATGGGGCCTCTTGGCACTATCCGAGGAAAAAGTACTCAGCCTCATGATGGACGGAAGAATCAGTCAAGGCAAAGGTCTTGCGATTCCAAAAGTCTACGTTGGCGTCTTGCACCGTCTGAGATGAGTCTGAACTGGAATGACATCAGCCGATTTGCGCAAAGCAGCGAACGGGCCTTCACGCCGGATCGATTCGCCGGTCAAAAGCCAATCGACTTCGCAGTGCTTAATTGAGACGGGGGCTAATGTTGGAGGAATCGTACCGACCGTTTCATCGGAACGGGTACCACGCTGTTGCGGAAGCGCAACTTCGGGCGTCGATGGATAGGCGGAGACCTGGATGAGTCTTTGGTAGATGCCTCATCTGATCGTTTGGCGGTTCGGGTGCCTTGAAGTATCGAAATACCAATGTGGCCCAGTTCCAGCCAGTGCGAAACCGTAGGCTCTCGGCCTATGTGAAAGCGTGTCTGGGATCGTAAAATTGAGCGGGAGAATGAATCGCTTGCGTCAAGTGGCGCGGTACTATCCTATTCAAAGAGGTAAGAAACTGGTTGGCGTTGAAGACGGTGGCGATGAGGACGATGCTGGCGCTGCTTTGCTGAGCAAACTGATACAGAATAAATGTCAGGTCGGCTGGCTACCTCTGAGGAAGATGGAGGAGTACCGTGAGGCAATCCGAGAATGGGTCAAAGGTGATTGGGACCGATTGGAAGAAAGAGGGTCAGACATGTTTGCCGGCTGAGATGCTCAAAAGATCGCGCTCTAGACAGGGACATCTGACTACGAACCATCGCAGTGATCCAGTACTGCGAGACGCTGATTATGAGATGCTCGCAAGGTATTCGACGGGTACAAAAGACACTTCGATGCCGATGTGCCAGACCCTATCGACTTCACAGATCCCGACATGGACCCGAAAGGCAATACCATGCTGTTCGCCAAAGGTCTCCGCAAAGACGACCCTAAGTTCACGATGGGCACCATGTCGTTCGTGCTCAACCTGTCGAAAAGGCCAGAAGGCAATACGATGAAGCAGAGCGCGCTGCTACGCCACTTTCGCGATTTCGTGGATGTCTACTTCTTCATAGCGTGTCCGTGAAAAGGCTGTTCTTCTCAGAAATCGACCGCTTAACTAGGGAGTACCGGATAAGGCCGCTGACGATGGCCTTATCTACCAGGAGACTGCACTCGCCTTCCCGGATGGTGTTCGGAGAGCGCTCATCGACTTTGTTTGGTCGCTACCGCCCAATTGATTCCGTCTATGTTCAGCCCCACAACAGAATACCTCGTCAAGCAAGACAATATTAGCATCAAGGATTTTGCACAGTATGCAGAGGTGTTCGTCACGCGGCCTCCTTATCAGCGAAAGTCCGTGTGGAGTGCCAAGAAGCAGCGTGCCCTCCTTGACAGCCTCTTCCGGCAGTACTACGTCCCTCGCCTTGTAATCCGCCAGGTTCGACTGCCTGGGAATAAGGTGAAGAAGGTTGTCGACGGTCAGCAAAGAATCACGACAGTCCAGCAGTTCTTCGCTGATGAGATTCGGCTTCCTTCGACACTGTCCGATCTCCATCCCTCACTTCCCGGCAAGCGGTACTGCGACCTCGACGTAGAAGTACGCATATTCATAGACCAGCAGTTGAAGTTCGAAGTGGACATCGTCCACAACATTGAGGACCCTCTGAACCCCGACCATCAAAAGATTGCGACGGAGATCTTCTGGCGTCTTCAACAAGGAGAGTCGCTCAACTACATGGAGGAGGCTCACGCGCGTCTATCGAGCCTTACGCGCAACTTCGTAGTCAAATACGCCGACGACATCACGTTCGACTTCGGTGCCTATGAGCCTAGAGACGAGAATCCAGACAAGCATCCCTTTTTCTCTCTGCTCAACCGGAAGAACGACAGAATGCAGCATCTCGCGCTGCTCGTTCGCTTGCTTCTCTTAGAGGAAGCGGGAGGTCCATCTGATATTACCAACGCCCACGTCACTGAATACGTGGATCGCTATCAAAAGGAGGATGGCATTGACAACCTTTCTTTCGAGAATGAGGCGGTCGCCAAGCGTACGCTTTCAAATATGAAGGCCTTCTATGGGGTGTTTGCCAAGGACGTAGCCCACAGTGACGGTAGCCCGGTGCCGGAGATGAGCGTTGAGTAAACGTCATTCTGTCTTTTACGTACTGTGCGCCGCCTCTGCCGCACTACGTCTTTGAGCGTAAGGAGAGGGCATTGGTACCCGGTTTGCCCATCACTTCGAGGCGCTACGACACCAGCCCGGCAAGCCGGTTCTGATCGAGCTCTGCTCATCTTTTCTGATAACCGACAACAGACAGGATCGCAGATCGCTGTACGAGATCGGATCATACGCCAGCACTTCTTCTTGTTTGCCAGAGACCAAGGACATGATCTCATCACCAAGGACGAGCGGCGAGCGTTCAGTGAAGCTGAGAGAATCGCAATCTATCGCCGTGATGGGGGAGTGTGCCAGCTATGCGTTGAAGAGGGTCAGCGAGCCCGCCGAAGCCCAAGTCGCTTGGGGTCAAGTGCGGGGCAGACCACGTCATCCCTCATGCAAGGGGAGGAAGAAGCAGAGGTGGGCAATGCCCAACTGCTCTGCCAAAGCCACAATCGGTCTAAAGGGGCAACGGTTAGCGCCTAGCCATTCTTCGTAGACACACAGTCAAGGCGGTCAATCGGAGCAAGATGTTTTACCTATGCTGTACCCCTGAAACTGTAAGCCCCTGTAAATCAACGACTTACAGGGGCTTTGTGTGGGCCTGGTAGGAATCGAACCTACGACCTCTCGCGTGTGAGGCGAGCGCTCTAAACCCCTGAGCTACAGGCCCGTCTAGAACAGTAGATTACGCCAGAAGCCAGATCGTCGTCAAGGCGCTCCGTGCAACTCGCCAAATCTTAGGAGGCACGAACGTGTGTCAAACAGCGGCTTCGGCTTGCGTTCCGCGATCCAGTGTCAACTTGAAACCGGCGAATACGCCCAATGCTGCAATGATTCCCCACGTGACCTGGGCAAAGATCCAATCGCCGATTGGCTGACCAGCGAGCAGTGGTGTCAGCTCCATCGCCAGCGTGGCTACTACGAAGGCGATTGCGGCGTACAGGAAGGGTCGACTTGTTTCCATATGCCCGATGGCAGCGTACGCGAGAAAGACAGCGAGAATCCTTGTCCCTATGCCTCCATAGACCAGCCACGTGGGAAGCGATCCGGTTATCGACAGTCCCTGCGAGACGGCGATGGCGGTGTATAGAAAGTAGGCTAGCGAAGAAGCTCCTAATACCAGAAGTGTGTAGAGGATGGTGCGTTTGTAGTTCATACCGGATCGGTGTTGAGGCGAGGTCCTGAGGGGGTCAGCGGCTGAATGCGCGTCGGAACGCGGTTGAATCGCTTGTGGGCAGCGCGGCTGGGACGAAGCCTCGCGTGGTCGCAGGTAGCATCAGGCGCTGCGACGGAGTGTAAGGCGCCGGAGGGCGGTCCACTGCGACAGGTGTTGGCTGCGCCACATCGTCGAACGTCGCGCTGATGACGAAAAAGGCAGACACCATCAGCACGGCGACGACAGCCGAAACGCCGATGGCGCTCATGTTGAACATCGCCTCTTCGCTCGTCTCGGAACGTTGGCAGGCGGCATAGGCTTGGGCGCAGCGGCAGTCGGTGCGCAGGCGATCGTGTAGCGCGCGGTGCAGGTCGTCCGGCGCTTCGACGTGGCGACCATAGCGGCCCAGCGTCGAGCGTGCCTGGGTCAGCGTGGCGACGTGTGCTTGCAGTTCAGGATTGGACTCGAGACACTCTTCGAACATCGCCCGCGCCTGCGGCTCCATCGTCCCGTCGACGTAGTCGCACAGGAAATCGGTGAGCCAGGGATAGCACGCGTCAGGTTGAGCGGGCATGGAAGGAGGGAAATACGACGGGCTCCTAGCAAGCGCGAAGGCCGCCGGGAGTTCCGACGGCCTTCGCTGGCTCTTACTGAATGGGAAGGCTGACACCTACATCTCCTCGGGCGAATAGACCGATCTAAGCAGCGCCTGAAGCTTGGTGCGGCCCCGGTTGATGCGGCTCTTGACGGTCCCCATCGGCAGGCCGGTGATCTCGGCGATCTCCTCGTAGCTCAGCTGCTGCACGTCGCGCAGGATGACGACCTCGCGGAAGTCGTCGGGGATCTCGCGCAGGGCGTCCATCACGTACTCGTCCGAAATGGTGCCGTTGGCGTCGGCGTCGGGGCGGAACGTGTCGTCGGGGATCTCGATCTCGTACTCTTCCGAATCGCGGTTGATCGACTGGATCGACTGCACCTTACGGCGGCGGCGCTTGCGGTACTCGCTGCGCGCCAGGTTACCGGCGATGGTGTAGAGCCACGTCGAGAATCGGGCGATGCGGCGGTAGCTGTGGCGGTTGCGGAAGACGCGCATGAACGTCTCCTGGAGCAGGTCCTCGCTCTCGCGGGCGTCGCCCAGGAAGCGGTAGAGGTAGTTGGTCAGCGGGTCTTTGTAGCGGCTCACGAGCAGGTCGAACGCCTCGACGCTGCCTGCTTGGAACTGCTGCATCAGATCCTCGTCGCTCATCTCCTTCAATACCTTCATGCGGCGCTCGGCGGCGCTGACAGGACGGCGAATTTTAATGATGCTCATGGAGGGGAGGGTAAGGAGCGCAGAGCCGGGACAGGCTGGGCGCAGTATGAATGACCGTGCAGGGTTAACGTCCGCGGCGGTCGGGTAGTGCGGTGAGGCGGTGAAGGAGAAGCGTCAGGATTAGCGCGGACTCGCGCGAGGCTCCACCTTTGAGTTCGAAATCGGCGGCGAGAAGGTAGGAAAACGCTTGCTCGAGTCTGCCGGTGCGGAAGCCTCCCAAAGCCGAGAGGTATTCGCGCAGAAAGAATGGAGGGACGCCTGCGGCCTTGGCCATCTGGCTTTCGGGAATGCGTTGATGGCGGCAGCGGGCAAGTCGGAGGAGTTTGGTGAAGTAGGCGAGCAGCAGAGCGACGATGCGGTGCGCCTCACCCTCTGGTTGTGATGCCTGTTGCAACAAGCGATCCAAAACGCGCTGTGCGTCAGAAAGGCAGCCCGCGACGATGTGCTCCTGCAACACAAACGGATTGGCCTCGGCCGACTGCCCCGCAGCGCGGAATACGTCATCGCGGGTGACCTCTTTGCGCTCGCCTGCCAGCGCGAACAGTTTGTCGCACTCGCTTGCGGCCTGCGCCAGACTCGCACCCGTCATTTCGGCCAGCGTCGCGTCGGCTCCGGACTGCATCTTGTAGCCGTGGGAGCGCGCGTACTGCTTGATCCACCCGGCGACGGCGTGCGTCTTGAGCGGTTTGAACTCGCCCCACGCCGCCGACTTCTTGAGCGCCCGGTACGGATTAGCGTTGAGTTTGGGCTTGGACCGGCACATCAGCAGGACGACGCACGCCGGGTTGGGATCGTCGGCGAGCGTCGTGAACAGCGCGTTGCCTCGCATCTTGTCGAAGTCGCGCACGATGACGACGCGCCGGGCACCCATCATCGGAAACGAGCGGCAGAGCCCGAGGGCAGAGGCGGCGTCGACCTCGGCTCCATAGAGCACGTCGTAGTTGAAGTCGTGCTCGTCGGGCGGGACGAGGTACTTCTCGGCAAGCGACTGGGCCTGGTCCGTCAGAAACGTCTCTTCGCCAAACAGGAAATACACCGGAGCGGGCTTGCCGTTCTTGAAGGCGGTTTCAATCTGTTCGACGGTGAGGCTCACGGGCGGGGGTTAGGCGTCGGGTATACTACGGGTTAAGGGTGACAGTCGTGTGTCAGAAGAGTCAGCCAGTGACGCGCTGCAAGTCGAACAAGTGAAGCGCCACGTCGCGCAGCAGATCAGTGTCGACGAGGACGACTTGGTGCGCGTAGGCCAGGCGCGAAAGGGGATCGCCCGGCACATCGACGGCCACTTTCCAGCCGTCGGCATCGGTGGGAAGCGAGGCAACCAACTCTCGGCGTGACGCCTGCACGTCGGTGATGAGATCGTCGAGAGAGATGGCGTGGGCCTGCTCCTCCAAATCGTCGGGATGGGCCTGGCGCATCGGCTGGCCGGTCAAAAGTGGGATGCGGACGTTGCGGTCGCGTAGAGCGAGCAGGAACAACGCTTCTTTGAGCGAAGGCTGATCGGCGGCGGCTTTGGCTTCGTAGATCGGGGCTTTGGTGCGCGCCAAGGCGGGGCCGAGCAGGTCGACCTCATCGATCAGATACGCGAGTTGGTCGCGCATCTTTTCACCGGCAGCGATGATCTGCTCATCCGAAAGCGCAGCAGCGTCGGTGTCAGGCATCGCCCTTGGTGACATAGGCGACCGTCGGCGGTCCCTGGCGCGATCCGCCCCAGTCGCGGTCGGCAGCCGGAGTCGGCGTTTCGCGCAGGTGCGTCTCCTCGAGCCCAGTCATACCCTCGGCGAGCAGGTGCGCGAAGAAGCCCTGGCTGCGGACACTGTGCAGGTTGTTGTCCTCGCGGAAATCCCACGTCTGGCCCATGTTCTGCGGGTCCTTGTACTCGGCGAGGTAGTCGAAACGGTCCTGAAGGCGCTCGTGCGGGACGAGCAGTTTTTCCAGGTCGAAGATGGCCTCGTCCCTGCTCTGAAATGTCAGATCGTACTCTTTGGACATCACGATAGCCTCTTCGGGGCAGACCTCCTCGCAAAAGCCGCAGTAGATGCAGCGCAGCATGTTGATCTCGAACCACGCGGGCTCGCGCTCCTTGACGTTGTCTACTTCGTGCGACTGCATCGAGATGGCGAGCGGTGGGCACGCGCGCGCGCACAGGTTGCACGAGACGCAGCGTGGGCGTCCGGCTTCCTCGACTAAAACAGGCCGGCCTCGGTAAGCATCGGGCGGATACCACTGCTCCTCGGGGTACTCCATCGTGTACTCGGGCTCGTTGACCATTTTGTTGAGCGTGTAGCCCAACCCCTGGAAAACTTGCGGCAAGTAGAGCTTCTCCCAGAACGTGAGTTTGCGTTCGTTGGGCTGTGCGCTGTTGTACGGCGTTCCGGCCATGAGCTTCGGTAGTGCGTGTGAGTGGGCTCAAGATATGGAACCGGCACCGACTCGACCGTGGAGCGCACGTCAACGAAACGCGACTTTCACTTTTTTCTGAAAGTTATGACTGCGTGTCAGGGCTTTACTTTGCGACGACCCGACCGTCTGGCAGAATCCGCTGACTCGGCAACGGCTGTATCCGAGGAAAATTATGAATGTCTACGTCTTCGTCGCGGTCTCGCGGGACGAAGTGGATGTGGTCGTCATGCTTGACTTCAATCCACGGTCGACGGGCGACAACGCTCCCGTCCAGTAAGATTTGTTGGTTCGCCATCGGCTCCGTCGTCGGGAAGCGGTCGAGGGGTACGTCCATGTCGCGGCCTTCGGGGACAAAATGGACGTGGTTGCCGTGATTAATCTCGGTCCACTCCTTGTCGCCGTACGGGTCGAGCACTTCGGGCAGCACGAAAGTCGCGATCAGCACGATGGCGACCAGCCAGAATACAAGGCGGCGAGAGGAGCGTTTCATCAAACGAAGTTCAGACTATGCCGCTCAACGCCCGAACGACTGCACCGTTGCTCCTTGCGCTGCTCTTCGCATGGGCCGGATGCCGCGCCGCGCCTGCGGTGTCACTGGATCAAGGCGGCACGACCGACCGCCCCGACCTCGCCACTCCAGCTCACTACGACTTTACGATCCGGCTGGGTACGACCGCCGATCCTCACTACATCGCAGGCGAAGGCACGATCTGGTCACCGTGCGACGCGACCGGGCGCGGTCTTCCCATCGGCCTGCACTTCGATCCGCCGGGCCCGATGGCGCTTAGGCTGAACGGCGATGCGATCAGTGATTCGTTGGACTTCATCGTTGTCTGGCCGACGGCGCCTTGCGAGCGCGTTGCAGAAACGACGGCGAGTCCTATCGAGGCGCAGTGGTCAGGGCAGGCGGGGGACGGGCTGCGCGTCGAACTGGTAGAGGGGCAGCCTTCGTGGACCGCCGACCACTGGCCCGACCGCGCGCGAACCTACCTGCCTGTTGCCGATCATCCGAGCCGCACAAGTGGCTGGCGGTTCAGGATTGTAGCCCCTGCCCGGTATGCCGTTATTGCAAGTGGCGCATCTTTCGATCCTCCCGCAAGCCCCGAATCGACTTCTTTGGAGCAGCCACCTCTTGCCCAGCCGTCCTCTCCGACAAGAGTGCATCGGCCTTCGGCTGCGTTTCCGGCCAAAGCTGTTAGTTTCGTCGCCGCTCCGCTGGCGCGCGTGCTGGACGCCGGACGTATTCAAGCCTACGCGTCCGCCAACGAGGCTGACGCCTTCGCCCAAACCGTCGCGTCCGCGCCACGCGTGCTGGCGTGGATGGTCGAACAGATCGGTCCGCTACCTGTCGACACGCTACGCATCGTGCGAGCCGACACGCGGTACAGGGGGATGGAAAACGCCGGTCTGATCGTGCTATCCGACATGCCAGACGGGCGCGATGCCGAGTTGCTGCTTGCGCACGAGATCGCCCATCAGTGGTTCGGGACGGCGGCGAGCGAGGAGCGATGGCGGGATCTGTGGCTGAGCGAAGGCGCGGCGACGTGGTGGGCCGTCCGCTACGGCGAGTCACGGTGGGGTGCCGAGTGGGCCGATGCGCAGCGCGAGGAGTGGAGCCGAATCGACGTGGATCAGGCGGTCGACTCGGCAGCGCATCCCGACGATCTGCTGGCCGATTCGTATGCGCTAGGTGCGGCGCGCCTGGATGCTCTGGCGCGTGAGATCGGCGATGCTGCGATGCTGCGCACGTTGCGGCGAATGGTGCAGGCCGATGCGGATGGGGCGCGCCCCGTCTTGTCAGCCGAGCGGCTGCGGCGGATCGTCGCCGACGTATCGCGGGGCGACACGCGGCCGCGCGTTCACCTTGGATGGTGAGAACCGTTCGGCTCCATTACCGGCTGCGTGCGCTGGACAGACGGTTCCTCAGTTCGAATGGACGGCGTAGCAGCGCACTGCGGCGGCGCGTATCATGGATAGGGGGAGCGCGCGTCGTTCGCATCGGGCGCGTGGCACTCCGACTGCACGTACGCTATTGCGAACCTCAACCAGTCGAACCGAACTGCCTCGCCCTTCGATATGCCAACCGAGTCAGACTCTCCGGCCTCCCTTCGGGCCGCAATCGAGCGCTTCGCGCGGCCCTCGTCGACTTCGCTGGCGATCCTCGAGCGAGCGGCGGAGCGGCGCACGCTGGACAAAGGCGAACACCTACTCCGTGAGGGCGAGGCGGCGCATCACGTCGCCTTCGTCGAGTCCGGTCTGCTGCGCTACTACTACCTCTCGAACGACGGCACCGAACACACGGGCCAGTTCTTCTTTCCCGGAGCGTTCGTCTCGGACGTGGCGTCGCTCGTGCTAAAACGTCCGGCTCAGCAAAACATCGACGCGCTGGAGCCGACCCTCGTCCGGCTCATTCCCTACCCGACGCTGCTCGAACTCTACGACGCCGATCCGGCATTCGAGCGGTTCGGGCGGCGGCTGTTCCAGGAGGTGATGGCGTTTTCCCAGCTGCGCACGGCCAGCTTCCTGCTGCGAAGCGCCGAGGAGCGCTACCTCGACCTAGTAGAGCATCGCCCCAAGGTGATCGAGAGTGTGCCGCTCTACCAGGTGGCGTCCTACCTCGGCGTGACGCCCGAAGCCCTGAGCCGGATTCGAGCGCGCATTGGCCGCTCGAACCGGTCGGGATAGAGGCTCATGCTGCGGCTTCGACTCGGAGCGTCCGCGCCAAGGCCTGGTCGAGCGGCGTTGCATGGTTGCCGAAGGCTGCGGTGTAGGCCGAGTGGTCGACGACAAACGGGCGCTCAAACGCGTAGAGCATTTCGACCGTTTCGCGCACTTCGGGGACGGCCAACCCGATGAGCCGGAGCATCGTGCGCCCGGATGCCCGAATCTTGGGTGCGTGTCCAGCAAGCGAGAACGCGCGCTCGACGAACGCCTGAGTCGTAACCGTCGGCGCATTGGGGACGTGCCACGCGCGGCCCAGCGCTTCGTCTCGCTCGCCCAGAACGACCAGCGCTTCGCCGAAATCCGGGACGAATGTGTAGGTGTGCAGCGCGCCGGGATCGCCCGCAACGTTGGCCGTCTTGCCTTGGGCGATGGCGTCGAAGAGCCGGCTACCGACGGCCGATCCCTCGACGCCAGGTCCAAAGAAGTCTGACCCGCGCCCGACCGCTATGGCGACCTCGCCGCGCGCGTGCGCCTCCATCAACGCGTCGGCCATGCGTGCGCGGACGACTCCCTTGCGCGTCGTGGCGAGGTGAGGCAGCGTCTCGACGAGCGGTCCGTCGTGCGGGCCATACATGTAGAGGTTGTCGGCGACGATCAGGCGCGCGTCGGCCAATCGAGCGGCGCTCAGGATGCCTGCCTGGAGTCGGGGGAAGTGATCGGGCCACTGGGCGTAGCCGGGCTGGGCGCACTGATAGACGACGGATGCACCGGCAGCAGCGGCCTGCGCCTCAGATGCGTTCGAGGCGTCGGCGCGGACAATCTCGACGGAGGGATGCAGCCCGTCGGCGCGGCCGGATCGATTGACGGCGCGGACCGAACGGCCTCGTTTGACCAGAGAGGCGGTGACGGCGCGGCCCAGCGGACCGGTTCCGAACACGACGTGTAGAGCGGACATGACGAGAGGAGGGGTGAGTTCGAGAAGGACGGGACGGAGTCAATCTCTTAGAATCCCAGGGCGATTTCGGCACCGAACGAGCCGTAGCCGAACGTCGTGCTGCCCTCGCCGTCCACGTCGCCCGTGTTGGAGTTGCGCTGGACGTAGAGCAGCACGTTGATCCGGCGCTCGGCGGCTAGGGGAAGCGCGTAGCCTACGCCTCCGAGCACGCCCGCGCCGACGGCGAACTGGTGGTCGGCGCGGTTCTGCGTCTCGTCGCGCAGTTTGGCGGTGAACTGCCCATAGATCAGGTCGGCCTGCACGAACGGACCCGTCCGGCGCACGCTCAGCGGAAACGCCCGTGCCGAGATGCCGCCCGAGTAGTGATTGAAGAAATACTCTTCAGGCCCATCGCCCGAACTGGGCATGGCGATGTGCACCTTGAACCGCCCACCCAGGCTCAGCTGCGGAAGGACGCCGACGCGCTGGTAGAAGGCAAACGAGAGCGATCCACCCCGGCTCGCAGCGAAGCCCTGGTCGCTGCGCGCGTTCTGCGCGTCGGCGAGGCGACCATAAAACAGGTTCTGTCCAAAACCGATGCCTACCTCGCCGACCGTGCTGCGTCCCAAAGGCTGCGCCTGCGCATGGGCTGCGGGTGCTGCACCCAGCCCAAGCGCCAGCACACCGAGCAGTGCCCAGAGCGGCACCGAGGTCCGCATCGAGGGTCGCTGTACGCGCGTGCCCATGCCACGAGCGCTCGGCAACGAGGTCACGCTGCGCGCCGCGGCCGCTCCAACGGCGTCCCAGGAGCGCGCCCTATGCACCAGCCAAACAGCCAGCGCGGCCAACCAGAACTGCCACGCGACGCCGCTGATCGTCAGGATCGGACCCAGGTGAGCACCGAATCCGGCAGGGATGCTGGTCGCGAGCAGCGCCGCGGAGATCAGTCCGGAGATGCCGAGCCCTTGCGAAAGCCCGGTCCGCAGCAGATAAAACGCCACTATGGCGGTCCATGCCGACGAGAGCAGTCCGATGCCCAGCACCTCGCCGATCCCACCGCCGTACGTGTCGATCCCGTCGAAGACAGCCACGATGACTTCGCGATCCGCGCCGGACGCGCCAGCCGCCGACGCTGCCAGCGCAGGAGCGACGAGCAGCCACCGTGACAGAGCAACCATTTTTACCAGTCCTGCCGAAACGCCCAGCGCAACCGACACGTCGCCCAGCGCGGTCCCTGGCATCACGACTCGCCGCAGCAAAACCGCCGCGAGCGCACACGCGCAGGCCGACGCGAAGTAGAATCCGTACCCTGCGAGCGTGGACGAAGTGTGAGACGCGACCAGGGCCAGCTTCTCGGCGGCGGGCAGGTCGAGACTGGCGGGCCATCCGATAGCCGATGAGAGGACGAAGAACGCCGCCCACATCAGGACGAACTGGGCGATCAGCAGGGCGGCCGTCGCGCGGGACAGCGAGGGCGAAAGGGAGGTCGGCATGAGGAGCGCTGGATTGGAGGAAAGAGCCGGAAAGAGTCCGACGATTCTAAAGAAGGGGCGCGCCCGCTCCGCCTCCCTTGATCTGGATCAAGAACGAAACACCGCGAACCAGATCGGCCCTAGCCCTCCGACCGGCCAGCGCTGACAGGAAGTCGAGAGGAAAGCTGTCAGGTTTTGAAAACCTGACAGCTCTGAGAGACGGACTATGAATGCAGGTGAGGAGCTGCGAGCGGTTCTAATACCGAATCCGAAGAATGTCGGTGTGTCCATTCATCGTCATCCTGAGCGCAGTCGAAAGCCTGCCCTGAGTCTGTCGAATGGGGATCTGCGGAATTAAACCTCAGATCCCTCGACAAGCTCGGGATGACGTTGGGGAAAATGCACCGCTAAATCTCGGATTTGGTATAATCCGCTCTTCAGCCTGTCGCAGACGCGTCGACGAGACCGTTCGTCGAAATCGAGGAGTCGAAGGGATGATCTTTCCAAGTGCGGCGTTCGTGCTGTTTCGACTCTCTCCCTTTGTGGCGATCCGACTTCTCTTAGCCTCTTGTTTGCTCGTTCTTGCCGGGTGCGACGCGCTCGAAGACGTGCCGCGTCAGCCGCTCGTGGTCGAGGCGTTTTTCGTGCCGGGCGAGCCGCTGCCGACGGTCCGCGTAGCCCGAGCCGCTGATTTGATGCAGGGGACACCGCTTGCCGTCGCGGATGCGGCCGTGCGGGTCGAGTGGGAGGGGCGGGCCACCGAGTTCTCTTGGAATGGCGAGCAATACGCTGCTCCTCCGGGGGACACCGTCCGCGCAGGCGTCGCGTATCGTGTGACGGTGACCGCCGGGGGCGACGTAGCGAGGGCGACCGCGCGCGTTCCTACTCGGCTGCGCCTGTCCGACCTTCGCCTGACGCCGTCCGACACGACCGTTCGCGCGGTCCTGCTCGACACGCTGCGCTTCGACACGACCGCGACGGGCGCGCGTGAGGCGCTGGTGTACCCCGTTCTGGTCGATGCGACGTGGATGCCCGCCTCGAGCGACACGGCGAGTTGGATACGGGTGTCGGTCTTGCCGTCCCAAGTCGTCGGCTCACGGATCGTGTCGTTTTTCTTTCCCAACGAAGTCGTCGCGCCCGAGCGCTCGTTCGTCCGGCCCGAGGGCGCGACGTGGTTTGGCGGCTACGCCGTCCCGGTCGATTCGCTCACCGGAGGGCGACCGGCCCACCGCGTCAAGGTGACGGTCGTGCGGAGCGAGGAAGCCTACGCGCGGTTCGTCGGGTCGGCGGATGCGCCCGAACGACGCGAGCCGGTCGGCAACGTGGTAGGAGGCAGGGGGCTGGTCGTCGGGCTGTCCCTAGATTCCGTCGTCGTCTCCCTTCCCGCGTCCGTCCCAAATGCTGCACCGCCCCCGTAAACTCGACGAGTCGCCGCCCGACCTGCGCGATGGCACGATCACGCGCTTGGTCGCGCAGCGCAAGGACCCCGACCGCGTCTCGGTCTACGTCGACGACGAGTTCGCCTTCGGCTGCCACCAGAACGTCGTCCTGGCCAACGGACTGCGCAAGGGCGTCGTCGTCACCATCAAGGACCAGCAAACTGCCCTCGACGCCGACGCCATCTACCGAGCCAAGGGGCAGGCGCTCAAGTACCTGAGTTCGCGCCCTCGCACCGAGAAAGAGATCGAGCGCCGTTTGTTCGAAGTCGGCTTCGACGACAGTGTGTCGGCCGATACGACCGACTGGCTGCGAGAGAACGGCTACGTCGATGATGCCGACTATGCCGAACAGTACGCCAAGAGCCGGATGTCGGCGAGCGGCTACGGGCCGCAGCGGGTCGAGCGCGAACTTATGAAGCGCGGCATCGACCGGAAGCTGGCCGAGAACGCAGTCCAGGACGCCTACCCTGACGACGAGGTCGAAGGCGCGGCGATGGCTCAAGCCGAAAAGCGCGCGCTCTCGCTGATGCGATCCGAGTCGGATGCGCGCAAGCGGCGCAAGAAACTGATGGATTTCCTAGTACGCCGCGGATTCAGCTACGAGACCGCCCGCAACGCCTCGGACGACGCCCTGAATGCCCTCGAAACAGACGAATAGAAGTCTCGCTCGTCGCCCTCTCGCTACCTGATCCTGATGTCGCCTACGTTCAATCCACCAGTGCAGTGGGCGTCCGCTTCATACCTCTTGGCCGATTTTACTTTTCTCTTTATTCCGCTCTATGACCGACCGATTCGACGCCCAAGCCGCCGCCGACGCCATCCGCCGCCACACCGACCAGAAACCCGAAGTTGCCCTGATTCTGGGTTCGGGCCTGGGCGCGCTGGCCGACGAAGCGACCGACGCCGTCGCCATTCCGATGTCCGACGTGCCCGGCTACCCGCTACCGACCGTCGTGGGACATGCAGGCCGCGTCGTGATTGGCGAGTTGGAGGGCGTCACCTGTGCGTTTTTGCAAGGGCGCGTCCACGCTTACGAGGGCCACGCCGCGCATATGTTGGGCGCGAGCGTCCGACTGCTCCACGCGCTGGGAGCCCGCAAGCTGATCGTCACCAACGCCGCTGGAGGCATCGCGCCTGCCCTTACGCCCGGCGCGCTCATGCTCATCGACGACCACATCAACCTGACCGGCTTGTCGCCCCTCACCGGCCCCGTCACCGGCGACGAGCCGCGCTTTCCCGACATGTCCGCGCCGTACGACATGGGCTGGATGCAGGCGGTCGACGACGCAGCGCTGGCACAGAGCATCAAACTCCATCGCGGCGTTTACGCCTGGATGCCCGGTCCCGCGTACGAAACGCGCGCCGAGGTGCGCATGGTGCAAACGTTGGGCGGCGACGCGGTCGGCATGAGCACGGTCCCCGAAGTGATGACGGCGGTTTCCCTTGGTATGCGCGTGCTCGGCCTGTCGACGATCACCAACCGCGCGGCTGGCATGGGGCAGGCGACGCTCTCGCACGACGAGGTGATCGAAACGGGGCAGAGCGTGAGGGAGAAACTAGCTGCCGTCGTTCGTGCTGCCGTGGCCGCAGCGTAAAACCGGCCAGGAGGGTCCGTTCGCGAGCGCCGGGTTTCGAAGTCCGCTCGGCGCCGCATACCGTTCTGTTCAGAAACCGAAACTGAACGCGGTCCAAAAGCTCTCCCAATCGGCGTCGGCTGCGTCGGGCGAAGCGATCATATGCGTCGCGTGCAAAAACCAGTCGCCTCGGCGGTCCAGCTTGAAGGTGCAGATGCCGTTCTGGTCTGTGCGGGAGAACTGAGAAGCGGCGGGCGCATTTCCGCTCCTGTTTCTCGCCGTAATCACTTTGTCCGCTAGCGGCGACCCGCGGAAGAGGACGCGGGCCCGGATCCAGTCGTTTTCCTTGCTCTCATACGGATTGTCCATCAGCACGATCTCGAACGCATGACCGACGACGTGCCGGTACAGCGCGTCGCCGGGCTGAGGATCGCTCTGGATAAGCGTTTTGATGTACCTGGTGTACTTCTCGGACTGCTCGGTCTTGGTGGAGTTGTCGATCGTTATGCCTTCGATGTTGTCCTCTTCGAGGTAGGACACGAACCGGTCGTTGGGGAGCGTCACCCGCGCATAGTTTCTCTCCATGTGGATCAACCCAAGCCCCTTGAAATCAGCTTCTACCCGCAGGACGGGCAGCGCTTCGTCCGCCGAAGTGGGAAGCAGATCTGTGGTGCCGTTTTCACTGAGCAGCTCGAAGCTCAGCGTACGGGACTTCTGGAGCGGACGCTCCTGCTCGACGTTGAATCCATCGGCCACGAACAGGTGAAGCTCAATCTCGTCGCCCTGCGAGACGATGAAGTCGCGCGCGATCAACACGTACTCGTGCGCAAGGACGGTGGTAGCGAGGCCCAGGATGAGCAATAGGGCGATCGTGTGTTTCGTGGGGGCGATTGGTCGATGGAAGACACCCAAGACCGAAACTCGATGCTGGCGCGCGAAGCGGCATGATAGCGCTACGGATCGGGGACGACAAGGCGCCAGAACCGGACCTCAATCCGCGAGATGAGACCTCAACGGCCGAAGAACCGGCGCAGCATCGGCGCCAGTGCGGCTGCTTCGTCTGGCCCCAGGCGATGACCAATCCCAGGCAGAACAGCAAGTTGCGATCCTGAAAGATGCCTGTGCAAGTGGAGCACGTGTGAGAGATCGAACAGTTCGTCGGTGCCTCCGCTCGACACCAGGATGGGCAGGGTGGGGAGCAACTCGCTCGAAAAGATGGGCTGCTGAGCTAGTGAGCGCACGAACGGATGGAGCGACCCGAACACGCCAGCCGCGTGGCCTTGGTGCGCTTCGTTCAACTTCTGCCAACCTCCGGGACTGCGCGAGCGGATCGCGCTGGCGTCGATGCGGCCGAGCATGGCCGCCACCAGATTGGTATCCCAGTCGATTGCGGTCGCGTGAACGGCTAGCCGCTGCACCTGCGACGAGAGCCGCTGCGCAACCGAGAGGGCAACGGCGCCGCCGAGCGAGAACCCGAACAGATCGATCGGCTCGCGCATCGATGCGATCGCTTCCGACGCGCCATCGATAAACAGTCGGGTCGTCAGTACCTCGTGCTTGTCGGACGCGCCGTGGCCGGGCAGGTCGAGTGCGACGACGGGCCGCGAGGGCTGCATCAGTCGGGCTAGGTGCTGCGTCTCGATCGCTGTCGCTGCGCCTGCACCGTGCAGCAGGACGAGCGGTGGCGCGTCGGTTTCGGAGGGCCAGCTGTTGGCGGCAACGGCTCCCGCTGACGTGGCGATGAGCGTTGGAGTCGGCAGCGCGTCGGGCCGCGTTTCGCACAGTTCGATCAGGACGCCGTGCGTGTCGCGCGGGTGGAGGAAAGCTATGCGCAACCCATCGGCTCCCGGCGACGGCTCTCCGATGACAGCGACGCCAGCTTCGCGCGCACGTCCGAGCGCGGCCGTCAGGTCGTCGACGCGAAACGCCAGGTGATGCACGCCCGGCCCGCGCTTGTCGATGAACTTGGCGACGGGCGACATGTCCGAGAGCGCGCGCAAAAACTCGACCTTTGCGCCCGCGTCCGCAAACCGCGTCTCGACACCCTGCGCCTCGACCGCTTCGGTCTTGTAAACGATCAAACCGAGCAGGTCGGAGAGTAGCCGTTCTAAATCATCGCCGCCGACGGCGATTCCAACGTGTTCGAGTCGGGCAGCAGACATTAGAGCGAAGCGCAAAACGTGAAGGGGGACGAGACGAATTTTGCCTGGAGGTAACAGACAGACTTCTGAGGGGCTCATCCGCAGACTTGCCAGGTCCGCGCTGAGCCTCACAGAACACCCAGAAATCACCCGACCCAACCGGCGACGCGCGCGTATTCTTCCGCCCTCACCTCTATTTCGTCTATGCCCCGCACGCGCATCGCCGTCGTCGGCGGAACGGCTGCCGGCCCCGCCGCCGCCGCCCAAGCCGCCCGCACCGATCCCGACGCCGAGGTCCTGCTGATCGAGCGGGGCGCGCACGTCAGTGTCGGCTCGTGCTCGATTCCGGCCTACCTGCGCGGGCAGATTGATCACGCGGGCGATCTCGCCAACCTAACGCCCGCAGAACTGGCGCAGTCGCGCGGCCTCGACGTGCGGGTCTGCACCGACGCAGTCCGCTTCGACGCAGCGCGCCGCCACCTGCATCTGCGCGACGTGACGACGGGCAAGAGCTACCACGAGCGCGTCGACAAACTCATTCTGGCGACCGGAGCCTGTGCCATCGTTCCCGACTTCATCCCAACGAGCGCGACCAATGTCACCCCGATGCGCACGATCGTCGACGCGGCGAGGCTGAGGCGCTGGATCGACTCGGGCATTCTGGGACACGTCGTGATTCTTGGCGGCGGATACGTCGGCGCCGATGTAGCAGATGCGCTGGCGGCGAGGGGTGTCCGTGCGACCGTCTTGGAGCCCAAGGGCGCGCTCGTAACCGGCATCGTCGGCGGCGAGTTATCCCAAGTCGTCACCCAGGCGGCCTTGGACTGCGGCGTGTCGGTTCGGGCCGAGCGTGCGACGAGCGTTCGGATGCAGGGCGACCGTGCCCAGGCCGTCGTGACCGATGCAGGCGAGTGGATCGGATGCGATGCGGTCGTGCTGGCGATTGGCATTGAGGTCAGAACCGAGTTGGCACGCTCGGCAGGCGTCAAAGTCCGCGCCGACGGCACGCTCCACGTCGACAAAGGCGGTCGCACCAACGTGCCGGGCGTCTGGGCGTGCGGCGATGCGATCGCCGTTCCGTCTGCGGTGACGTCTGAGGCGATGCACCGTCCGCTGGCGTGGGAGGCGTTTCGGACGGGGCGTGTCGTCGGTACCAATGCCGCGCGGCGAGGCAGGGGAGCGGCCTCGACGTTTGAGGCGTCGACCGGAGCTTCGGCCGTCGAAGTGTTCGGCGTCGAGGCGGCGGGCGTCGGGTTGCGGCGCGAGCAGGCGGAGGCCGCTGGAATCAGCGTCGTCGAAGCGACGATCACGCAGAACAGCCGCGTCCCGTACGACGAGAGGTCGGCTCCTTTGCGGGTCCGGCTGCTGGCCGATGCCAAATCGGGCCGACTGATCGGCGGAGAACTGGCGGGGCGCGACGGGACCGCGATGCGCGCCAACGTGCTGATTCCACTGGTCAAGTCGGGCGCTCACGTCAGCGAACTGGCTGGGCTTGACCTGGTCTATACGCCGTCGCTGGCGCCGCTGCACGATCCGCTCCAGGTCGCCGCGCGTGCGCTTGTCGAGAAGCTGGGCACCGCGCGCTGAAGCCGTGCGTTTGGGCATGATGGAAACGACTCAACCCGAACGCCGCGCCGCCCACTCCAACCCGCCGCGCTTGGAAGCCTTTCACGCGCTGGCGAGGATCGAAGCCGAAGGCGCGTTCGCCAAGTTCATCGGCAAGTCCGAAACCAACGACGCCCGCGACGCCCGGTTTGTGACCGAACTCGTCAGCGGCGTCACGCGGATGCAGAAGCTGATGGACTACTACATCTTCAAGCTGTACAAGGGCGACATGGACGAGATGCAGGACAGCGTCCGCCGCTGCCTGCGCATGGGCCTGTACGAACTCACGCAGATGGACACGCCGCCGCACGCCGCGCTCAACGAGTACGCCGAACTGGCCCGCTACGCCATCAACGAGCGCGTCGTCAGCCTGATCAACGGCGTCCTCCGCACCGCCTCGCGCTGGGACGAGCCGCCCGAGCCAGCCATCGACGACACCGCCGAGCGCTTGGCCGTCGCCTACTCGCACCCGACGTGGCTCGTCCGCAAGTGGTTGACGCGCTGGGGGCAACTCAAGACGACCGAGATCTTGCGCCACAACAACGAGCGCCCGACGTTCGGCGTCCGCCCCAACGCCATCCACTCGGACGCCGATTCGTTCGGCGCGCGCGCAGCCGAAGCCGGTTTCGAGTCCAGTCCGAGCAAGTGGGTCGACGGCATGGTAACGGCGCAGAGCGTCCAGCCGTTGGTCCGTTCGGGCCTGCTCAACGACGGCCTGTGCTCGGTCCAAGACGAAGCCGCCGCCCTGGTCGTCCACCTGATCAACCTGCAACCCGGCGAGACGCTGTTCGACCTATGCGCCGCTCCGGGCGGGAAGACGTGCTACGCCGCCGAGCGCTCGGGCAACAAGGCCACGATCGTCGCATCCGACGTGAGCCGCAACCGCACGCGACTGGTCGAGCGCAGCGCCAAGCGGCTGGGCCTGTCGTCGGTCGAAACGATGGAGGCTAGCGTCAGCGATAGAGCCAAGTCGCGCCAGGAGGCCGACGCCGTCCTGCTCGACGTGCCGTGCTCGGGGACCGGAGTGCTAGCTAAACGCGCTGACATGCGCTGGCACCGGACGCCTCAGGAACTCGACGAAGTGCGCGTCCTCCAAATCCAGATGCTCAAAGACGCCGCCAAACTCGTCAAGCCGGGCGGACGCCTGATCTACTCGACCTGTTCGCTCGAAGCCGAAGAAAACGAGCGGCAGGTGACGCGCTTTCTCAAGAAGAATCCCGACTTCGAGTTGCGCTCGGCCGCGGGCCGCGTCCCCGACAGCATGGTGACTCGCGAGGGCTACTACACCGCGCTGCCCCACGAACACGGGACGGACGGAGCGTTCGCGGCCGTTCTGGTACGATCCGCCTGATACGCGCTGGATATCGACGTTGCGAGCCGTAGATTCCGATTGCTGACACAAAGACCGCGCGCCATAGGCTAGACCGTTACCGATTCGTTTGCACGCACCCCATTGCGTGTCGCATTTTATCGCCAAGTCTCCGGTTTTGCTATGCTTACCTCTTCATGCCGCGCCCTACTCGCGCTCTGCCTCGTCCTCCTCGTCACGCCCCAGGCAGACGCGCAGAAACTCGCCAAGTACGGCGCCGATTTCCTTTCGGGAGGCGTCGGAGGTCGCGCTCTGGGAATGGGCGGAGCCGCCGTCGCGCTGTCGCAGGACGTGTCGTCGGGCTACTGGAACGCCGCTGGGCTGAGCGGGCTGGACTATCCTGAAATCGGCTACATGCACGTCGAGCGGTTCGCGGGCGTCGTCTCGTTCGATTATGGCAGCGCCGCGTTTCCGCTGAACCAGCAGTCGACCGTCGGCGTCTCGTTTTTCCGATCGGGCGTCAACGACATCAAGAACACGCTCGACGCGTGGGACGCCGAGCGCAACCAGCCCAAGGCTAACTACGAGAGCTTCATCTCGACGTTCTCGGCTGCCGACTACGCCTTCTTCCTCTCGTACGCACGCGCTGCCAGCGAGAACCTGTCGCTCGGCGTGACGGGCAAAGTCATTCGTCGCACGATTGGGCCGTTCGCCGAAGCGTGGGGCTACTCGTTCGACGTTGGCGCGCAGTACAAGATCGGCCGCCTGCAACTGGGCCTCAACTTGCAAGACGTGGCAGGCATGTACCAGAGCTGGACGGTCAACGCCGAAGAGTTCAACACGAACGACGACGTGAACCCGGCGACTGGCTCGCCCTACACGTTCGCCGAGACGTTCGGCCAGGAACTGCCGACCGGAGGTACCTACGTCGTCCCGCCCGTTGCGCGCTTGGGCACCGGTTACGCCATCCCGTTCGGCACCAGCAGCCTGACCTTGGGCGCCGACTTCGATCTGGCGTTCGACGGCCAGGAGAACTACGCCTTTAGTGCCGGTCCGATGTCGATCCACCCGCGCTTCGGCACCGAGTTCAACTACAAAAACGTGCTCTCCATCCGAGGTGGCATCGCCCGCATTGCGCCCGGCCCCGGCGACGAACTGCAGTTCACGCCCACATTGGGCGCCGGACTGCAACTCGCCCAGGTCAACCTCGACTACGGTTTTGGCGACTTCGCCGGTCTCACATCGGACTTGGGCATGACCCACCGCATCGCCGCCCGGCTGACGCTGGAACGTCCGTCGTCGGTGCGCTCGCGGTAGAGCTTTGGGTTACAGCGCGCTCAATCGTCATCGTCATCGTCGGCCTCTTGATGAGTTGTTCGGCACGTGCCCAAGAGGACACTTTGCCTCTCTCAGGGCGCGTGCTAAGCGTCCACGACAGTAGTGCGGTACCGGCGAGCGTCTATTTGACACGCGGCGATTCGACGCTAGGGGTGGCTAGGCGAATATGGAAGGGCGGTTCGAATTTGAGGACATAGCTCCGGGTTCGTATGTGTTGCGTGCCCAGCACTTCGCGTTCGAGGAGACGCTCAGCCCGTACACTCATCCGCAGAAAATCCCAGTCGCAAATGTGTGGATTGGGCGAGCAGTTACAAGCGACGAGATTCCCTTCGGAGCCGCTGATGCGAGGCGTGACCTATCCGATGGCCACGTCTATCTGCTCAAGTTCGCCACCATCGATCTGACACATTACTACGTACCGTCTGCTTGTTTCGAACAGGTCGACTACCTGTTCAAAGCCGCGATTGTAGACATTGAGCGTTCGTTCGGATATGGACGGCGCGACATTACCGATCAGTACCGAGCCGTGGGAATTCGATGGAGAGCCATTCGAGCAGGTGTCGATCAATACAACGCCGAAATAGAGCGCCATTTGGTCCAGCGTAATGGGGCCTCGTGGCGAGATGAACTGGACCGGTCCTGCGCGATAGCCAAGCGCGATGCAATAAGGCGAGGGTGCCCCGACATCGATGTTCGAGACGAGCACTAGACCGAGTACGGTGCAAATTCAAGTCCCCGAGTGGATAGCGTAGTTTGCCCGCGTCCCACCACCACCTCTGATGCAGACGACGCACGCCGCCACTGCTGCCAACGCGGGGCAGGACGTAGGTGATGCTGGATCCATCGCACTGGGCGCTGTAGAGATGAGGGTAGGCGCCGTGAGTGTGGGCGGCAGGTGTCTCTGGATGATGAGATTGACCGTCTCGTTTTGCTTCGTAAAGTCAATCTCGGATTGGCTCAGGAGGGACAAGGAATTTCGCAATCGCAGGCCGAGGCCGAATTTCGCAAACCGAAGAGTGACCGGGCCTGGACCTTGGCTGAGGATTGGGTGGCAACGGCATGCGCTTCGAGGTTGGCCCGAGCAGCCATCGTAGTTTGCCCGCGTCCCACCACCGCCTCTGATGCAGACGACGCACGCCGCCACGCTGACCATCGACGAGGTGGGATTGGAAGCGGTCGACGTGATCCGCGAGATCAACAGGGCGTGCTTCGACGAGGAGCGCATTATCAACACGTTCGAGCGCGACGGCCTGCGAATGCTGCTCGCACGTGTGGACGGTAGGGCGGTGGGGTTCAAGATCGGGTACCGCGAGAACCGGTTCAACTTCTACTCGGCCAAGGGCGGCGTCCACCCCAGCCATCGGCGGAGCGGCATCGCCCGCGTACTGCTCGAACGGTTGGAGGACCTGACGCGCGCCGAGGGGTATCGCTACTTCTGCTTCGATACGTTTCCCAACCTGCACCCCGGTATGACCGTGCTCGGCTTAGCGAGCGGCTACCGCGTCACGCGCGCCGACTTCAACCCCACGTACCGCGATTTTAGACTCCGCTTCGAAAAACGGCTGTAATCTGATTTCAACAGAAGGTCTGAGTCGTCAGAACAGCGGGTAGATGAACAGCGCGATGGCTTTGCCCGACGCGAACACGATCAGGATGCTGAGTAGAAGCAGCACGACGAGGATAGGAGCGAGCCAGAAGCGTTTGCGCGTACGCAAGAACTGCCAGAACTCGGCGACGATACGGAGTTTGCTCATCTAGGCGGGAAGGAGAGAGCGTTCAAAATACGCATGACCGTAACCCTGCCCAGCACCCTGCGTAGGGCTACCGATGACTGCCTGCTCCCAACCGATCGACCGCGCGTGAACGCCTTTCTCTACGAGATCCGCGAGGGGCTGCGCAACGCCGCCGACTCGATCCAGCAGAACAAACTGCGCTCGCTGCTCACCACGCTGGGCATCATCATCGGTATCGTGATGGTGACCTCCACGATGACGACGATCAACGGCATGGAGCGCGCGTTCGACAAGTCGATGGAGATGTTTGGGACCAACACCTATTACGTCGATCAGAGGCCGTGGATCATCATGTCGGCCGAGCAATTCTTCGAGATGCAGCGCCGACCGATGATGACGTACGATTCGGCGCGGCGCGTCGTCGACGGGGCCGAACGCAGCGAGAGCATTGCCTACTCGGCCGTCAGCATCGACTTCGGCAGCGCGATCCAGTACCGCGACCGGGCCGTGAGCCGGGCGCAGGTGACAGCGACGACGCCGACCTACACCGAGATCGCCGACATCGACCTTTCGGAAGGTCGCTACTTCACCGAAATGGAAGAGCAGACGGCGCGCAACGTAGTCGTCCTGGGCTCGTCGATTGCCGAAAGCCTGTTTCCAGACGAGCGCGCCGAGGGCAAGGAAGTCCGCATCCAGGGATCGCGCTTCACCGTTCTAGGCGTGCTCGAACCCAAGGGCAAGTTTCTGGGCCTGTTCTCGGTCGACGAGCAGTTTCAGATTCCGCTTTCGACGGCGCGCAAGCTCTACAATACGCAAAACTGGAACTTCCAGGTGAGCCTCAAAGCCCGTGAGGGCATTGACGAAGTGGTAGTCGAAGACGAGATCCGCGGGTTCAGCCGTGTCGCCAGAGGGCTCGACGCGCTCGAAGCCGACGATTTCGCGATCAACAAGACCGACGTATTCCGCGACCTGCTCGCCTCGACCAAGGCGACGATCTACGGTGTCGGCATCTTTCTGACAGCGCTGTCGCTGCTCGTCGGCGGTATCGGTGTGATGAACATCATGTTCGTCTCGGTCAAGGAGCGCACACGCGAAATCGGCCTGCGCAAAGCCATCGGCGCCAAAGGACGTTCGATCCTGCTCCAGTTTCTGCTCGAAGCGGTGACGATTTCTCTACTCGGAGGCGTGATCGGTCTGCTGCTGTCGCTACTGACGACGCTGGCCATCAACATCGTCTTCACGGCTTCGCTCTCGCCCGTCATCGTGGTGCTGGCGCTGAGCGTGTGCGTTGGCGTCGGCGTCACGTTCGGGTTCTTCCCCGCGTGGCAGGCGGCCCGCCAGAAGCCCATCGACGCGCTCCGCTACGAATAACTTGGTGCCATGAACTTCCGCGAACTGCTCCGCATCTCCACTTCGGCGCTGAGCGCCAACAAGCTCCGCTCGGCTCTGACCTTGCTGGGTATGGTGATCGGCGTGTTCGCGATCATCGTGTCCGTCACGGCCGTCGAGGTGATTTCGAGTTCGGTCAACACCGCGTTCGAGTCGTTCGGCGCTACAACATTCGAGGTCGAGCGTACGTGGGACATTCAGGTCGAGGGAGGGCGGCGCAACTGGACCGCGTCGCCTGACCTGACGTACGAGCAGGCCAAGATGCTGCGCGAGCGCACGATGATGCCCGCCGGAATCAGCCCCGTCGTCAGCGATTGGGGTGTCCGATTTCGATCGGCTAACGAGAGTACCGAGGCGAGCAAGCAGCTCATCGGATCGAACGAAGACTGGACCATCAACAAGAGCTACACGGTCAACCGAGGTAGAACGCTTACGGCCGACGACGTGCGATTCGGGCGACCGGTCGTCGTGCTCGGGACCGCTCTGGCCGACGAACTCTTTCCGCTCGAAGAAGCGCTGGGCAAAGACATCAGCGTCGATAGGGGCAAGCTGCGTGTCATCGGCGTCTTCGACGAGAAAGGCTCGACGATGGGCGGCAACCAGGACGACATTGCGCTCACGCCCATCACGACGCTCTTTCAGATGTACGGCCGTCCCAACCGCGACGTCGACATTGACGTGCGGGCGGCGTCGATGAAAGTGATGCAGCAGACGCAGGACGAGGTGATCGGCGCGCTACGCGTCATTAGGGGCGTGCGGCCTGGCGAGGAGAACAACTTTCGCATCCAGAGCAACGAGGACGATCAGGAAGAATTTCAGGGCGTCGCATCGGGCGTGACGGTCGGCGGAGCGGCGATCGGACTGCTGACACTCCTGGCAGCGGGGATCGGCATCATGAACATCATGTTGGTCTCGGTCGCCGAGCGGACGCGCGAGATCGGGCTGCGCAAGTCGCTGGGAGCCAAGAGCCGTGACATCCTGCGGCAGTATCTGGTCGAGGCCGTCATCCTGTGCCAGATCGGCGGATTGATCGGCGTCGCGCTGGGTGTCGGCGTAGGTAACTTGGTCGCACTGGCGTTCGATATGCCTGCCGTTGTGCCGTGGATGTGGGTGGGCGTGGCCGTAGTCGGCGTGACGTTCTTCGCGATGACATTTGGGGTCTATCCGGCGTGGCGCGCGGCACAACTCGACCCGATCGAGGCACTGCGTAGGGAGTAGGCGGGCGAGCGCATGGTAGCTAGAGTGCGCGTTCCTCGGTTTCGGCATCCGAGACTGGTCTGCCAGAGAGTAAGCAACCGAGTTTTGTACAAGTGGCACGCGCTCGCCCCGATGGAAGGAATACCGCGGGTCGACAGGGCGGCGTAGTTTCCGGCCAGTCAATTCGCCTTCCGATGTCCGCAGCTCACGAGCAAAAACAACGCGTCGCCGACGCTGCTATCGATCTGATCGAAAGTGGGATGACGCTGGGTCTGGGCACGGGCAGCACGGCGGCTCTCGCCATCGCAGCACTCGGGAAGCGCGCGGCTGCAGGGCTCGACGTACGCGGCGTCCCCACCTCGTTCGCGTCTGAGCGACTGGCGCGCGCGCACGGCATCAGGCTGAGCACGCTCGACGAGACTCCGATCCTGGATCTAGCCTTCGACGGAGCCGACGCCTTCGACGAGTCGACGCTGGCGTTGATCAAAGGAAGGGGCGCGGCCATGACGCGTGAAAAGATCGTCGCTTCGGCGGCTCAGCGCTTTGTCGTCCTGGTCGACGCGGGCAAGCGCTCGGACTGGCTCGGGGCCGACGCAGCCGTTCCAGTCGAGGTCGTGCCGATGGCGGCGCGTCCTGTTTCGGATCGCATCCGGGCGCTGGGCGCCGATCCACAGTTGCGCATGGGCGAGCGCAAAGACGGCCCGGTCGTCACGGATCAGGGGCTGTGGATCATCGACGCGCGCTTCGCCCAGCCGTTCGATCCGGCCGCCATCGACCGCGCGCTGCTCGGCACGCCCGGCGTGCTGGACCACGGCCTCTTTTTGGGACTGACGACCGATCTGATTATCGGTGAGGCGGACGGTACGATCGAGCATCTGCGCGCTGCCTGAGCCTCCGACGCAGAAACGCCGCTCGCAACCGGGGCTGCGAGCGGCGTGAAACTGATCCGTCGTGCGGGTTAGCGCAGGCGGAAGGTGACGGGGAGCGTCATCTGCACCTTGACGGCGCGGCCGCGCTGCTTGCCCGGCTTGAACTTGAGCGTGCGCACCGCCTTGACCGCCTCCTCGTCGCAGCCCGCTCCGATGCCCCTCACCACGAACGGGTCGACGACCTTGCCCTGCTCGTCGACGACGAACTGCACGATCACGCGGCCCTCGACTCCGGCGCGCTTGGCGATCTCCGGATAGGTGATCGACGCCTGCAAGTTGCGCATCGCCTCGGCCTGGTTGGGGATCATCTCGGGCGTCTGTTCCACGATCACGAAGATCTCGGGCTCGGGCTCCTCAACCACTTTAGGCGCCGAGGGCGGCGGCGGCGGCGGCGGCGGCAGGTCGGGCGCGGCGTCGAGGTCGAGACCGCTGTCGAGGTCGAGGTCGAGTTCTTCGATCTCTTCTTCGTCCGGCACTTCGACCGGCTGAGGCGGCTTGGGCGGCGGTGGCGGGCGCTCGATCTGCTGCGTCTGGACGATCTCTTCCATCTCGATCATCTCCTGCTCCTCCATTTGGAACTCTTGGACGTCCTTGCCGCCGGTCTCCCAGCGAAAGGCGAGTATGAGCAAGGCGAGGGTGACGATCAGGCCGATCTGGACCTTGACGCGGTAGTTCGACTTGATGTCGGCACTGGGGTTCTTGTGGACGGGCATGAGCGCGAAGTGTGTGAGGCGATAAGATAGGCAACTGCGAACCTCCGAAGAAGTCAAACGCCGGATGACGTCGATTTGGTGCGCCTGTCTCGTACAAGGGATACCGCACGCGAGGAAAAGTTGCTCGGACGGGCGCGTCTGGCTTCAGCGTAGGCGGAAGGTGACGGGGAGCGTCATCTGCACCTTGACGGCGCGGCCGCGCTGCTTGCCCGGCTTGAACTTGAGCGTGCGCACCGCCTTGACCGCCTCCTCGTCGCAGCCCGCTCCGATGCCCCTCACCACGAACGGGTCGACGACCTTGCCCTGCTCGTCGACGACGAACTGCACGATCACGCGGCCCTCGACTCCGGCGCGCTTGGCGATCTCCGGATAGGTGATCGACGCCTGCAAGCTGCGCATCGCTTCTGGCATGGTGGGCAGCATCTCGGGCTCCTCTTCGACGATGACGAACACGTCGATGGGTTCTACTTTCTCCTCTGGCGTCGTTTCGAAGGGTCGAGTGGGCGGCGTGCCGGGGTCGAGTGTTACGAATACGTCGGGCTGCAGGTCGATCGGATACTCTTCAATCTCTTGGACGTCGGGTACCTCGACAGGCTGCGCGGGCTTGGGCGGCGGCGGAGGCCGCTCCACGGTTGCTGTTATCGGAATATCTTCGATCTGGATAGCCGGCTGCTCGGACGCGTCGTAGCTGTCTGGGGTCGAGCGCTGAACGGGCGAGCGGAAGGCTGCGATTAGCAGAGCAAGAGCGACGATCAGGCCGACTTCGACCTTGATGCGGTACGAGTGAGCGGGTGGACGGTTGGGCATCGGGGCCGGGTGATGTAGGAGCGTCCTGCGCTGGCGAGTCCATGCAGGTATCGTGAACAAGACCCGGTTCGTCCGCTATCGTTGCTCTCCACTCCGCGGTTTTGCGCGCCGCGTCCAGGTCCACGCGCCCCACGCCAGGAGGACGCCCAAGGTGTCGGCAAGAGCGTCGTACACGTCGCCGAAACGCCCGATGGCGACGTAGTGCTGCCAAAACTCCGTCGCGATGCCATAAGCGATGCAGCCCAGCGCGGCAATCCACGGTGTGCATCCGGCTCGGGCAAACAGGACGAACAGGAGCCCGAAGACAAACAGGTGAACCAATTTGTCGAGATTGATCTCGGGGACAGTCGGAATGCGGTCGCCGGGAATCGACATGATCCCGAGCACGAAGAGTGCCCAGCCCCAGGCCGGCAGTTGCGATCGAAGAGTGGAGGTCATGGGTGTGTGGGGTTGACTCTGCGCAGCGCGCCGATCAGGTCCAGCGCGGATGCCGCGTCGGAGCGCATCTCGGCCGACAGCGATTCGGCGGATCGGCATCCCAAATGGACGGCGAGCGCGGCGGCGTGCTGTGCGCCTTGGGCGAGCAGCGAGGCGATCGCGCCAGCTAGCGTGTCACCCGATCCTGCCGTCGCCAGGCTCGTCGGCGCCGACGGGGCGACCCAGCACGCGCGGTTTGGGGTAGCTGTGACGGTCGGCGTTCCCTTGAGCACCAGTGTGGCGCTCAGCCGCTCGCTCCAGGTGCGGGCCTGCGCGATGCGATCGTCGGCGGGCTTTTCGCCGGTCAGCCGCTCGAACTCTCCTGCGTGAGGCGTGAGCACGCGCGGTCGGGGCGGAAGGTGGGCGAGGAAGTCGGAGTCGAGGGCGAACAGCGCGTCGGCGTCGAGGACGAGCGGCACATCTGCTTCGGCGACCACGTCGCGGACGAACTGCTGCGTCTGCTCGTGGCGCCCCAGCCCGGGGCCGATCACGACAGCGTCGGCGCGGCCGATCACGTCCGACAAGCCGGCGAGCGCGCCGGGCGAGAAATGCGTGGGCGCTCCCGACGCAGTCCGGACGACTTGGGCCACCAGATGAGTCCGAGCCGATGCGGCGACGCTTTGGGGCACGATGCAGGTCACGTAGCCGGCTCCCATAGCCGCCGCTGCCATTGCCGCTAAGACTTGAGCGCCCTGATACGCCTCGCATCCGCCGATCACGACGACGGATCCCGACGTGAACTTATGCGCGCCTCTCGGTCTCGTCGGAAGCTGCGCGCGTGCCCACGCGTCGCTGGTCTGAATGGCGGAGTGTTTGTCGGCGTGCTCGAAGAGAAACGCATCGGGCACGCCAATGGGCAACGTGCGCGTCGCCCCAGCCCAAAGCGGACCGTCGCCCATCACCAAGCCCGGCGAGCGAGCTGCCAGAGCCATCGTGCAGTCGGCGCGCAGGCAGGCGTCGTGCGCGCGCCCGGTCTGCGCGTCCAGCCCGGTCGGCACGTCTATGGCGACGCGGAGCGCATCGGTATCGTTGGCGGCGTGGATCCATGAATCGAACGGAGCACGCGGCTCGCCCTTGGCGCCCGTCCCCAGTATCGCGTCGACGATCAGAGTAGCGCTCGAAAGGTCGGGCAGGGTAGCGCGTTCGATCCGCACGTCGGCTCCAGGCAGCGTGGCGACGGATTGGAGCAAGGCCAGCTGCTCGGTCGTCAGATCGGCCATCGAACGTTTGGGTGCAAGCCAAACGGTGACAGCCCGTCCTCGCGAAGTCAGCCAGCGCGCGGCGCCCAGGCCGTCGCCTCCGTTGTGGCCGGGCCCGCACAGCACGTGGATGCGTCCGTCTGGTGCGAGATCGTCCAGCGCTTCGCCGATGCTGCGGGCCGCATGCTCCATCAGCAGCGCGAGCGGCTGGCCAGCGCGCACGGCAGCCTGATCCGCGGCGCGCAAAGCGTCAGGACTCAGCAGCAAGTCGTCGGCGGTCAGCGAGGCGTCGGGCATGGTGGGGCGGAAAGCGGTTCGGCGAGATCGACCTGCCAGCGGGGCCGCGTCGTGGCGGTCGCCTGAGGGAATACGAGTGGTTCGGGCGCGGTGTAGGGGAAGAGGCTGCCCGGCGTCCACGCGCCGTCGCCGTCGAGGTCGCGCCACACGCGGAATCGGTAGGTGCCCTGGGGCAAGCGCGTCAGCACGAACGCGTCGCCTTCGCCTACCGACAAAGAGCGCCGAACCGGTCCGATCGCCTCGACGACGAGAGGTTCGCACGCCACCTGGGCCGAGTCGGACGCCACTCGCCCGGCGAGGTCGCCCAGTGCTTCGGCGTTCAGAGGACGAATGAGGAGTGTATTCGCTGCCGCTGCCGCTGCCGCTGCCGAGTCGCCGAGCGATGGGCGCGGCATGATCAGGTCGAGCGGGCGCTGAGCAACCAGCCGGAGCGTAGCGCCAAGCCGCTCCAGGGGGAGACCACTGAGAACCGAGCCGGACGTGTCAGACAGCGACAGGGCAGCGATCAGGCTATCGCTGGGCGGACGCGTGAAGCGAACCGAGACGGTGTCACCCATGAGCGGACGAAGCGGCGCGCGCGTCGGCGTGAGCAGGCGGGTGCCTAGCGTGTCGGGGCGCGAGGTGGCACGCGTCGTCAGCGTATCGGGGCGTCCGCCCAGTTGAAACGCCAGCGCGATGCGTCCGTCGGTTTGAGGTGAGGTCAGTTCGAGCGCGACGATGTCTGTGCTGTCGGCGGGGAGGTAGCCAGCGAAGTCGAGAGCCGTGCCGCTCGAATCGGTCAACGCCCACGTTTGGGTCGGCGGCAGGCGCGTGGTGAATCCGTCCAATCGCAGGTGGAGCAGGCGCTGGTTGATCGCGCGCAGGCCGCGCGCACGCTGCATCACGCGCCGAGACGCCCACCACACCAGCGGCTCGGTCTCTAGGCTATCGGTGGCGGACTGGGGCAGCAGGCTGGGCGCGGGAGGAGCAGCGCGCACCTCGGCAGGCGACAGCCGCCCGTTGCCGTCTGCGTCCTCTCCCGCCACTATGAAAAGCGGCGTCGGAGCCAGATAGTTCAGTCGAAACGTGCCGTCGGCGCCCGTCTCGGTGCGGTAGAGCGGACGCCACTCGTCGGCGGGCAGTGCGCTCGCTCTCACGCTGTCGCCGAAAGCGAACACGTCCATTCCCGAGAGCGGCGCCCCATCGTCGGCACTGCGGACGGCGCCGATCAACTCGCCGTCGTCGATCTGGTCGCTCGTCGAGAACGCGATCTGGATCGGCGTGCTAAGGGCGGCGCTTCGGGCGTCGCGCAGCGCGGTTCCAATAGTGACGATGTAGGTCGTGTTGGGCCTCAACTCGTCCAGAGCGATGCGGACCTGTCTGCCCTTTGCTTCGACCAGAGGCGGACGGTCGGGCGCTGGCGTGATCGTGACGGCTTCTCTGGCGGATCGGGCGTCGATAGACTCGTTGAACGTCACCTCGACGACAGGGTCGACGATCCGGACGCTGCCGGTTTCGGGAACGGACGATACCAGAATCGGCGGCGTCGTGTCGGGCGGGCCGCCCGTCGGAGGGACCGGATTGGCGCAGCCGCACGCGGTGGCCACTGCCAGTAGGCTGAGTAGTCCGCGCGTCACGATCGGACGCTGAACAGCAGCAGGATCCCGACGATGACGGCGCCGCCCGCGATCAGCGGTTCGGACCAGCGGCGCAGGCGCGACGGCGGTGGGCGGTTGGCGACGGTCTCGGCAATCTGCGGATCTTCGAGGTCAGCCAGGCCGCGCCGGTCGACGCGGTCGGACAGGGTGCGTCGGCAGGCGTCGACGTAGGCCAGGCTTCCGTCGGCGCGTGTCCAGCGCACGTCGGCGGCGAGCGTGGCGGTGCGGTCGAGCTGGCGCCCGCGTCCGGCCAGGTCGACGCGTCCAGTCCATCCGCCCAGTTCGAGTCGCGCGGCCGTCGCGGCGTTAGGGGAGTCCGCCGCCCAGACCGTCACGCCGCTCGCGAGCAGATCGCGCCGGAGTGCGTCGACCACGAACGAGGGGACGCCCTGGACCGAGAGCGCGACGGCTCCGGTCAACTCGGACGGTAGGCACTCGGACGCCAGGCGTTCGAGCAGCGCGCGGTTGGTCGGCGGGCCGGCGGGCTGAGCGGACGCCGGAGCCGCAATCAGGAGCAACGCGAGGGAAATGAGGCGTACCATGGCGGTAAACTACCGCATTCCCACTCTCGAATGACCGATTCAACCGTTACGCACGCTGACCGAAAGCGCTATGCCGCCCTGCACCGCGCCAAAGGACGCAGGAACGACGGTGCGTTCCTTCTCGAAGGCGCGCGCAGCCTCCACGCAGCCCTCGACGCCCGAGTCGACGTACTCGACGTACTGCTCGCGCCGTCGGTCGACGGCGATCTGCGCGTCCGGCTCCACGGTTCGGGCATTCGCCTGATCGAAGCGACAGAGCGCGAGGTAGCCGATGCCGCCGACGTGCAGACGCATCAGGGAGCGGTCGCTCGCGTCGCCCTTCCCGTTGCCGATATCAATGCTCTGACTCGGGCGCCGCGCGTACTCGTGCTGGCCGGAGTGCAAGATCCCGGCAACGTCGGCACGCTGATTCGGACGGCGGCATGGTTCGGGCTGGACGCAGTCGTCAGCGACCGCGATACGGCCGACTTCTGGGCGCCCAAAACAGTCAGGAGCACGATGGGCGGCCTGTTCGACGTGCCGTTGGCCCGGCTCGACGACCTGTCCGCGTTTCTCCGCAGCCGAGCCGAAAGCGGTCAAGTAGTGGGCGCGGCGATGGGGGGCGAAGCCGTCGGCGCGTGGACTCCGGGCGAGCGGTGCGCGCTGGTGATGGGATCCGAGGGCAGCGGACTGGGAGCCGAAATCGAGCGCTTGCTGACGGCGCGCGTTCACGTACCGGGCGCTCCGGGCAGGCGGGGCACCGAGTCGCTCAACGTGGCCGTCGCCGGGGGCATCGTGATGGCGCGGATGTAGCAGGCGAGTTTCCTATCTTGATCGATTCGCTCGCCCGCACACGTCGCAATGGAAATCACCGGCTCTGCCTCTCAGGTCCTCGCTCAATCGCCCGAGAGCGATGTGCTCACGCTACCCGAGAAGGTGTCGTCGCGGCGCAGGCAGCACGAGTTGCGCGTCGGCGTGCCGTGCGAGATCAGCGGCGAGGAGTGCCGCGTCGCGATTGCGCCGTCGGGCGTGGCGACGCTGGTCGCCGAGGGCCACGAGGTGCTCGTCGAGCGGGGAGCGGGTGTCAACGCGCGTTTCGCCGACTCCGAGTACGCCGATGCGGGCGCCAACCTGGTAGACACGGCCGAGGAAGTCTACCGGGGCGCGACGGCCATCGCCAAAGTCGGCCCGCCGACGGCCGACGAGTGCGACCTGATCTCCAAAGGCGCGCTGCTCTTCTCTGCCCTGCATTTGGGTAGCCTGCAGCGCGATCTGGTGCAGCGGCTGATCGATCTCAACGTGACGGCAATCGGCTTCGAGTTTATTCGCGAGTCGGACGGCTCGCTCCCGATCGTGCGCATGATGCACGAGATCATGGGGTCGATGAGCATCCAGATTGCCGCGCGCTACCTCGAAACGTCGTCGGGAGGCAAGGGCGTCATGCTAGGCGGCATCTCGGGCGTCCCCCCGGCGACAGTCGTCGTGCTCGGAGCGGGCGTGGTCGGCGAGTGGGCGGCGCGGACGGCGATTGGCTACGGCGCTCAGGTGATCGTGCTCGACCGTAGCCTATCGGCCCTGCGCCAACTCGAACTCCACCTGGACCGGCGCGTCATGACGGCCATGGCGACGCCGTACTACGTCCAAAACGCCATCGCCAAGGCCGACGTCGTGATCGGCGCGATGATGAGCGAGGACGCGCGCTCGCCGGTCGTCGTCCCCGAGCAGCTCGTCAAGCAGATGCGGGGCGGCGCCGTCATCGTCGACGCCGTCATCGACCAGGGCGGATGCGTCGAGACCAGCCGCGTCACGACGCACAGCGAGCCGACGTTCGTGGCGCATGGCGTGACGCACTACTGCGTGCCCAACATTCCCAGCAACGCCGCCCGCACGAGCACGCTGGCGCTGAGCAACGTGCTCGTGCCCTATCTCCTGCAATTCGGCGAGTCGCCCAACGTCAACGACGCGCTGTGGCGCTTCGCCGCCCTGCGCAGCGGCGCCTACGTCTATCGCCGCCACCTGACCAAGAAGGCGCTCGCGTCGATGCTCGGTCTGCCGCACCGCGACATCGAACTGCTCGTAGCGAGCGGACTCTAACCCAACCTGCTCATGGAACCGTCGCCCGAAATATATACCGTCCCTCCGGTCGTCCTGCTCGCCCTCCCGGCCGCCGCCTGCGTCATCGTGGGCGCGCTGCTGCTCGTCACCGCTATCCGGTCGCGGTCAAGAGCGAAGCAGATCGTCGGAGCCCTGCTGCTCGTTGCCGCTTCGCTGCTCATCTGGCGAATCGTCGCCTCCCAGTTTTGGGCAGTCAACAACTGCCTGGACGTGGGCGGTGTGTACGACGCCGACTTGGAAGAGTGCGTGTACGGAGCCGACCTGTAGGCGGATTAGCCAGCGCTGCACAACCCGCCGTCGTGAGGCTCGTTGCTCTGCCTCTAACCCTCGACGCCTCATGACGCCCACTCCCGCCGACGTTCTCGACGCCCTTCGCACGATCCGCGATCCAGACGCCGACGCCGACATCGTTCGCCTGGGCTACGTCAAAGGCTTGATGGTCAGCCAAGGCCGCGTCGCGTTCACCGTCGTCGCGCCGCGCCCCGATACGGCGTTCGCGCAGCAGGCTCAGGAAGCGTGCCGGCGCGTGATCCGCGAGAGATTGGGGCCTGAGATCACGGTCGATGTCGAAATCGATTCTCCGGCTATCGGGCTGGGCGTCGACGTGTCGGCAGGAGGGAAGGCGGTTCAGACCAAGACGATTCCGGGCGTGCGGCATACCGTCGCCGTAGCGTCGGGCAAGGGCGGCGTCGGGAAGAGCACGGTCGCCGTCAACCTGGCCGTTTCGCTGGCGCAGCAAGGTTATGCGGTCGGACTGGTCGACACCGACATCTATGGCCCGTCGATCCCGACCATGTTCGGCATCCCGGACACCGAAAAGCCGCACGTGGACGAGGACCGCAAGATCGTTCCGCTCGAACGGCTGGGCGTCAAGCTGCTGTCGATGGGCTTTCTGGTCGACCAGACCAAAGCCGTCATCTGGCGCGGGCCGATGGTGTCGAGCGCCGTCCGCCAGTTTCTAGGCGATGCCAAGTGGGGCGAACTGGACTATCTCATCCTCGACCTGCCGCCGGGAACGGGCGACATCCAACTCACCATCGTCCAGACGATCGCACTGACCGGCGCCGTCGTCGTGTCGACGCCCCAGGAAGTTGCCCTGGCCGACGCGCGCAAAGGCATCGCGATGTTCGACAACGTCCACGTGCCCGTTTTGGGTATCGTCGAGAACATGGCCTACTTCACACCGCCCGACCTGCCCGACCGCAAGTACTACCTGTTCGGCGAGGGCGGAGCCAAACGGCTCGCCGAAGCGCGCGGCCTGCCATTCCTGGGCCAAATCCCGATCGACCAGGACGTGCGCGAAGGTGGAGACGCGGGAACGCCCGTCGTCGTGCGCGAGCCGGACAGCGTCGTCGCCCAAGCCTTCCAGCACGTCGCTAGGGCGACGGTGGGCAGCGTCGACATCCGCGTCGCCGAGCAGCCGCCAACGCTGGCGACCGAAATCCTCTACCGCTAGGGCACCTCGCTGCCCTGCCGCCGTATTCAGATCAGTAACCGAACCGCAATGACCGAAACGCCTGCCCTTCACCAAGACCCCGCCGTCCGCCGCCAGATCGAAGAGTCGCTGGACAGCATCCGCCCCTACCTCATGGCCGACGGCGGCAGTGTCCGCCTGCTCGACGTGACTGAGGACATGATTGTCCAACTCGAACTTCTGGGCGCCTGCGGAAGCTGCCCCATGTCGACGATGACGCTGCGCGCCGGTATCGAACAGGCACTCAAACGCAGTGTCCCGCAGATCACGCGCGTAGAAGCTGTCAACGCCGTAGCCTGACGACTGTCATCGCGAGGCCGTAGGCCGTGGCGATCTCTTGCGTGGCCGAACCGAAGGCGACTGCCACGTCGCTTCGCTCCTCGCAGTGACAGCCAGAACTGAAAGAGGCTCGCTCCTTTCCGGGGAGCGAGCCTCTCGTTTTGTGGCGTCGGCGCATCGGTAAGCCGGATCCTGTCGCTGTCGGGGAGCCACAACGCCCCCGGCGGCGGATCATCATCTATCTATCGCTCCGACCGAATCTCCGAAGAGACCGGCAGAGTCACGCGGCCTACCCGCCTCCCGATTCGCGTCCGGCTGACGCGGCAGGCGAGCACGAATGTCCGCCTGCGAGAGACTGCGTGGCCTTGCACCCCGCGAGGTTTGCCTGAGCGCCGCCGTCACCGGCGCCGCCGAGAGTTCTTAGGCTCTCGTTTCACCCATCACCTGTGCCCTAGTCGGTCGCCCGAGCCAAAGCCATCGGCTGGTTTGCTTTCTGCTGCACGTGCTGTCGCCGCCCGGAAGCGGCTCCCCGACTGTTCGCCGGGCGCGGTGCCGTGTGGTGTCCGGACTTTCCTCATCGCGCCCGACCCAGAGGCCGAGCGCGACGCGATGATCTGATGCGCCGAACGGTTTGGCTCCGTCCTCTCCAACTGGTCATTCCAAGCCTGTCGAAGGATCTCCATAACAGCGGTTAACGACGGAGGTCCTTCAGCTTCGCTCAGGATGACGGTGAGAAAGAAGACGAAGCCGGGCTTCAGCCTGCGATCTCGGCGTTGATCTGCTCGCCCATCTCGTGAAAGAGTTCGGAGTCGACGATCATGCGGCCGGTGTGCTCACACAGCGGAATGTGAGCGCGCTGCTGAATCTCGATCTGCTGCTGCGGTGGGATCGCGAAGCCACCAGCGGCGCCGCGTTCGAGCGGGACCACGGCGCGTCCGTCGCGGAGGCGTCCGCGGAGGCGCTTGTACATAGCGGTGTGCTTGTCGTCCACATCCTTGACCGCCTCGTCGCGGCGCTCGGCCAAGCCTTGCTCTTCGCTCGCGGTCTCGTTCATCACGCCGCCCAGTTCTTCGCGCTTCGAAGCGAGCATCTCATTGAGTTCGCCCAGGCGCGCGTCCGTTTCCTCGACTTTGAACTGGCGCGGCTCGACGCCCCGTGCGATCTGGTCGATGTTGCCTTGGGCGTCGATGATGCGCTGGCGCGAGGCTTCGATCTCCTTGGAGAGCGCGTCGTATTCGCGGTTGTTACGGACCTGGTTCTGCTGCTCGGTGTACTTGCGGATCGCGTTCTCGCTCTCCTTCATCTCATTCTCGTGCTGGCGGTGCGCCTGGGCATCGTCCTGAGCTTCCTGAGCTAGCGTGCGCTTGCGGTCTTCCAGTGTCGCGCGCTCGGATTCGAGTTCGGCGATTTCGTCCGGCAGATCGCCTCTGAGCTTGCGTAGGCGGTCGAGCTTGCTGTCGAGGTGCTGCAAACGCGATATGGCGCGGAGCTGCGTGATCGTCGGGGTTTCGGCGGTGAGTTCTGCCATAGTGTTCGGAGTCGGATCGACGGAAATGAGAGGGGCGGAGCCTGCGTGGTACGATGGCGTGCCATCCGGGTTCGCCAAATTGAGGCGAAGGAAACTAGCGCTCGGCCACGTGAACGCGTGACGGATCGGTGCGGGTCTGCGTCCGGCTCCACGCGATGGCTGGAAGGTGCTCGTTGAGGTAGTCCATTAGGATCTGCTCGGTGACGCGCTCGGTCTCGTAATGCCCGGCCGTGACGTAGGTCAGGCGCGGATGTCCGGCGGCGTCGAGCGCGTCCGAAAACAGGTGATAGGTTACGTCGGCGGTGACGTAGGCGTCGGCCTTTGCGGCGAGTGCGGAGGGCAGAAAACTGCTGCCCGATCCGCCACACACGGCGACGCGCCTGATCGCCCGGTCTGCTACGGCGGCGCGGACGGCGGGCGTGCCCAGGCACCGGCAGACGTGGTCGAGAAACGCGCCAGGCTCCATCGCACGTTCCAACTCGCCGACCGCTCCCAATCCCGTCCACCGATCGGCCTGGCCGACTTCGATCCAGTCGAACGCCGGTTCTTCGTAGGGATGCGCGCCGCGGAGCGCTCGGATCAGAGCGGATTTGGCTGCGCGCGGCGCCAGCATTTCGAGACGCGCTTCGGGCTCGCGCGCTAGCTCTCCCGTCGGCGTCCCAGTCCACGGAGCCGACCCGGCGAGCGGGCGAAACGTGCCCGATCCGCCCGTCACGAAACTGCACTCGGAGTAATCGCCCAAGATTCCAGCGCCCCCATCGGCCAGCGCCTCGCGGACTGCGTCGATGTGACCGGTGGGAACGAAGGCCACCAGTTTGGCCCATCGGTTGGAAGTGGGGCGAAGCACGCGCGCGCCGCTCAGACCGAGTTGGCCTGCCAGGGCGATTGAGACGCCTCCGCGTGCTGAGTCGAGATTGGTGTGCGCGCTGACGAGCGAGACGCCTGCCCGGACGAATGCAAACGCGAGCCCGCTCGGTCCGGCGCCCGCTGCGAACCGCTTGCTCGGCTTGAACAGCAGCGGATGATGCGTCACTACGATGCCTGCTCCCAGCGCCACCGCTTCGGCGAGCACTTGGGGCGTCGCGTCCAGTGCGATCAGCCCCCGCGTCACCCGCTGCGCGTCGTCGCCCACCTGCAGGCCGACGTTGTCCCACGGCTCTGCCAGATCGGCGGGCGCCCAGCGCGTCAGAGCCGACCACACGTCGGCGACAGTCGGCGCGCTCACGGCAGCGGGGGAGCGGAGGCAGCGCGGCCCGACAGGCGAACGCCCTCCTTCTCGTCGACGCGCAGCAGCAGTAGCCCGCCGATCACGAAGAAGAGCACGGTGACGGACATGCCCGCCCTGTGCGAGTCGAACGCCGACAGCAGCGCGCCATAGAGCAATGTGCCGATGAAGGCCGTCGCCCTTCCCGAAAAGGCGAAGAAGCCATAAAACTCGCTCTCCTTGTCGTCCGGCACGAAGCGGCCCAGCAGCGACCGGCTCGCCGACTGGTTGGGACCGACCATCAGACCGGCCAGGATTGCCGATGCCCAAAACACATCGCGCGATTCTGAAAACAGCACGCCCAGGCTCGCGATCGTCAGCCCGACGATCGAGATCAGAATGGTGTTGCGCCCGCCGATCTTATCGTCCAGAAAGCCCAGCGCGATCGCCCCGATGCCTGCCGCGACGTTGAGGACGATGCCCAGCATGATCACGTCGGAGAGCGCGAAGTCGAACACGTTGACGGCGAAGATCGACCCCATCGCGAAGATGACGACCAGTCCGTCGTTGTAGACCAGCCGCGCCACCAGCAGGCGGACGATCTGGCGATAGGTGCGGATCTCGTTGAACGTCTCACGCAGTTCCTTGAACGCGAGTGTGACGGCTCTGCTTGGGGCAACGGGCGTCCGCGCGGGCGGCGGCTCCTTGACAACCAGAGCGAAGGGCAGCATGAAGACGGCGAACCACACGGCTACGAGCAGCATCGTCGCCCGGACGTTTTCGCCTCCTTCTGCGGCCAATCCGAAGAAGCCCAGAAAGCCGTCGCGCATCGGTCCCTCCTGGACGAACCCGTAGAGGGCGATCAGCATGGCCATGATGGCGCCAATGTAGCCCAGGCCCCAGCCGAAGCCCGACACGCGCCCGATGTGCTCGGGCGGCGCTAGATCAGGCAGGAACGAGTTGTAGAAGACGCCGCCCAACTCGAAGCAGACGTTGGCGATGGCGACGATCACGATGGCCGTGAGGGCTTGCCCAGGCTCCATCCAAAACAGCGCCGCCGTCCCGATGATGCAGATGACGCTCGTGATCAGCAGCGCTCGCTTGCGCATGGCGCTCCGATCGGCGACGGCTCCGGCAAGTGGAGCCAGTAGAGCGATGGCGATTGCGGAGACCGAAACGCCCCACGTCCACAACGTCGTCAGGTCCTCGCCCGTCAGCGACATCGCTTGCACGAAGTAGGCGCTGTAGATGAACGTGATGACGAGCGTCGTAAACGACGAGTTTGCCACGTCGAAGAGCGCCCACGAAAGGATGGACGGTCGGGTGAGAATGCGGGCCATGCGGTCGGGCGAAAGGATCGACCAATCTAGGGACCGCCGCCCCGACGCGCACCGGCACAGTGCGGCCGCGTCGCGACCTTTGCGCCAAAGAGGATCGGCGTGGCGAAACCACGTGACGAACGCCTGTGCTGCGCCGAGAAGCTGCTGCTCAGTTGGGCTGGACCACCAGAAATGCTTCGGGCTGCGTTCTCGCTACCAGCGTCGCCTGCGCCGATGGGCGCCGCATCGCCAAGCGCTCACTGAGCAATGCGTGCCACTGATGCCCCTCGGCGAGGTCGATCTCAACTGCTCCGGAAGCGCTTTCCAGAAAGAGACGTGCTTTGGCGCCGCTCACCGTCCAGCGAACCGCTGAGACGTCGCGCAGGTGGAGCATCCGAACCGAACGGCGAAACAGAATAGTGGTATGCAGTTCGATGCGGTCCGAAAACAGCAGCGCGCGCCCCCGGGGCATCAACCATCCGCCCATCCAGAAGGTCGACGAAAGCAGCGGACGCAGTAGAACCGGAGGCATGACAGGGGGAGAAAAGAGAGGCAAGGGTATGCTTGCCCAGCGATTGTGGTACCCGGTGGACGCGGCCTGAACCCATTACGTTACGGGCATTTTGGCGTGCCCTTGCGTCGTCGGACTCGGGAGCGCGCATCACGGGGCCGAAACTATGCGTTGCAACAAGTGTTCTCGCCATCGTCACGTTTCAGGCCGTAAGTTGCGCGCCGCGCCCTCGTAGCTCAGGGGATAGAGCGACGGTTTCCTAAACCGCAGGTCGCAGGTTCAATTCCTGCCGAGGGCACTGCGCCGCTCCTTTCGCACCGTGCCTGGGACGAACGTGTTCTCACTCCTCACCCTTACCTCTCCAACACCATGAAGAATCTCACCTCCCTATCCGCGCTGCTGGCGCTGCTGCTCTTTACCGCGTGCGGCGACGTTGGGGATGCGCCTGTCGCTGAGACCGGCGCCGCTGTCGACCTGATGACCGCCGAGGGCGTCGAGCTGCCCATCGACAAATCCCAGAGCAGCGTCAAGTGGTTGGGTGCCAAAGTTACCGGCACCCACGATGGCGGCTTCAACGGCTTCGACGGCTCCGTTACGGTCAACGAAGGCTCTGTTACGGGCGTCACTGTCCTGATCGACATGAACTCGCTCTACAGCGACAACGACGATCTGACCGGCCACCTGCTCAGCGCCGACTTCTTCGACGCGCCCAACAACCCCGAAGGCCGCTTCGAAGCAACCAGCTTCACCCCGACGCCCGGCGACTCGGCAACCCACACGGTCACGGGCAACCTGACGATGCGCGGCACGACGAAGAGCGTCACCTTCCCCGCCAACATCACCGTCACCGCCGATCGCGCCACGGCCGACGCCGACTTCATCATCGATCGTCAAAACTGGGGCATCGTCTACGAAGGCCGCCCCGACGACCTGATAAGCGACGAAGTTCGCATCATGTTCGACATCGTCGCCGCTCCCGGCGCCGTGACGGCTGGCATGGGCTCGCACTCGGCCACCGATCACAACGGTGCGAACGCCGATGCCAATCACGCGAGCAGCGTCGATCACTCGAACGCCGATCACTCCCACGACGACATGTGATCGCGCTGCCTGACGCTGCCTACACGCGCGCCTACGTCGGTTTGGGATCGAACGTCGGCGACCGCGCCAGTCATCTTCAGCAAGCCGCCGGGAGGCTCTGCCATGTGCAGGGTGTCTCGGCGGTTTTCGCGTCTCCCGTTTACGCCTGCGCTGCTCATTTGCTGCCTGGGCAAGCTCGGCAGCCTGATTTTCTAAACGCCGTCTGCGCCCTCGATACGTCGCTGACAGCTCATGCCCTGCTCCACGAACTCCACTCTATCGAGCGCGAACTGGGCCGAGATCCGCGCGCGCCGCGATGGAGCGCGCGGCGCATCGACCTGGATGTGATCCTGTTTGGAAACCGCGTCGTGCAGAGCGATACGCTCACCATTCCGCACCCCCGCCTGCCCGAACGATTATTCTGGCTCTGCCCGCTGCTGGATCTGGACGCTCTGCTCCGCCTACCCGACCAGCGCTCGGTCTCGAATCTGGCCGCTGAAAACCGAGACGACAGTTTGCGTCTGACCGACATCGTGCTCCCTGTCTGCTCTGACCGCTTCAGCACGTGACCCTCGTAGATTTTTTCCTACTGCTCTTTCTGGCAGCGCTCGCGCTCAACCGAGTGTGCAAACTGGTGGACGCGTTGGCTGTCGAAGCCGGACCGACGGCCGCGGCGCCGCGCCGCATTCCCGAAGGATGGACGGTGAGCCGGCCCGCTGAGCAGACTCGGTCGGCAAACGTCGTCGATCCAGCCAGCGACGTGCAGGATGCCTCCTGGGTGGACCTGGCCGAGGCGCAGGCAGATGAGTAGCGGCACACTCCCAAGCCTATTGCGAATTTGCCAGATCGGACGTTTGGTGAAGCCGGAGCGCACCGTTGAAGAGAGAGCTTGCCGTCCGTAGTTTCCTGCTCGACATGCCCTATCCCCACGTCGTCCACCTGCTCGCAGCTCCGCGCTGCACGCCACCCGCTGCCTAGCGGGCACGCCTTCCCCTTTCGGGAAGGTTTTTTTTTAGCCTCCCGTCACTAGTCTTCCGCCTCTATGCTCGATCGCACACCAGCTGTTCTCGCTCTCGAAGATGGATTCGTCGCCCACGGCTACGCGTTCGGCGCGATCGGAGAGACCGGCGGCGAGATCTGTTTCAACACGAGCATGACCGGCTACCAGGAAATCGCCACCGACCCCAGCTATCACGGCCAGATCATGACGATGACCTATCCGCACATCGGCAACTACGGCGCTAACGCGGGCGATACCGAGGCTGCGGCACCGCACATCGCGGGTCTAGTCGTGCGCGCGTACACGTCGGACTATTCGAACGGCGAGGCCGAGGAGGGGATGCACGACTACATGAAGCAGCACGGACTGATCGGCATCGGAGGCGTCGATACGCGCGCTTTGGTGCGTCACGTACGCGAAAAGGGTGTGATGAATGCCGTTATTGCAAGTGGGAATAATCTGGATGTCGATGCGCTAATCGCAAAGGCCAGGGCGGTGCCGTCGATGGACGGACTCGAACTCGCATCCCGCGTCACTGCCCAGCAGGCGTACGACTTCTCAGCCGGCGACGGCCCGCGCGTGGCGGTCTACGACTATGGTGTCAAGCAGAACATCCTGCGCTCGTTCGCTCGCCGAGGCTGCACCGTTCGCGTCTTCCCGTCGACCACGCCGCTCGCCGACGTATTGGCATGGAATCCCGACGGACTGTTCCTAAGCAACGGCCCCGGCGACCCGCGCGCCATGCCAGGCGCCATCGATACGGCCCGGCAGGTGATCGCGTCGGGCGTGCCTGCGTTCGGCATCTGCATGGGCCACCAACTGCTCGCACTAGCCGGTGGGATGGAAGTGTTCAAAATGTTCGTCGGGCATCGCGGTGCCAATCAGCCCGTTTTGAACAGGGAGACAGGCAAGGTCGAAGTCACGACCCAGAACCACGGATTCGCCGTCCTCGCCGAAAGCATCGACGCATCTGTCGCGACCGTCACGCACGTCAACCTCAACGACGACACCGTCGAGGGCGTGCGCTTCGCTCAGGCGCCGGTCGTCGGCATCCAGTATCACCCCGAAGCCTCGCCCGGCCCGCACGACAGCCACTACCTGTTCGACGACTTTGTCGGCATGATGAGCGCCCACATGGGTGTCGCCGCCTAGACGATGGAAGAGCAGCCAGCCGAAGATCCGCGTGGTGCCATCCGTAAAGTGGTGGGACGAGGACGAACCGTGTCCGATTTCGAACGGATGCGCCGGTTGCGTCGCCAAGCGCTCGCTCTCTCTGGCCTCACCAAACTCCCCAATCCTGATGATCGAGTTCGACGAGTTGTTGGCTCTTCTCGCTGACGGTGAGGTCGATTTCCTCGTCGTGGGAGGCTACGCCGTTCTCAAGGCTGGCTTCGTGCGCGTGACCGAAGATATCGACCTACTGATCGCGGGAGATGCTCCCAACGTCGAGCGATTTCTGACGGCGATGCAGGTCTTTTCGCCCGCAGCTCAGGATCTTTCGCCAGCCGATTTTCCAATCGAAGAAGGAGCACTCCGCTTTGCCGAAGATCTCGACGTAGACGTGTTTACTCTAATGTCCGGCAACACGTACGAGCTTCTCAAACCGTACTCGAACCTCCATGACGTTCTCGCCCGCTCCGTGCTGTTCCTCGGTCGTGACGGCCTGATCGCGCTGAAAGCTGATTCGCTGCGCCCCAAGGATCAGATCGACGTCGCTCATTTGCGGCAGTTGCCTCCTGATTCAACCTCTTGATCTATATCTCTCGCTGATGCCCAAACGCACCGACATTCAATCCATTCTCCTGATCGGCTCCGGCCCCATCGTGATCGGGCAGGCGTGCGAGTTCGACTATAGTGGCACTCAGTCGGCGCGTGCGCTCAAGGCCGAGGGCTACCGCGTGATCCTGGTCAACTCGAACCCGGCGACGATCATGACCGATCCGATGACGGCGGATCAGATCTACCTGCGCCCGCTGACGACGCAGGGCATCAAAGAAATCGTCGAGGTCGAGCGGCCCGATGCGGTCCTGCCGACGATGGGTGGGCAGACGGCGCTCAACCTGGCGCAGAAGCTACACGAGGAAGGGTACTGGGAAAAGATGGGCGTCGAAGTGATCGGAGTCGACATCGACGCAATCAAGATCACCGAGGACCGGCAGGAGTTCAGGGATTTAATGGAGCGGATCGGCATCGACCAGGCGCGGTCGGCCGTCGCCAAGAGTCTGCTCCAGGCCAAGGAGATCACCCAGGAGTTGGGCGGCATTCCGGTCGTCATCCGACCGTCGTACACGCTGGGCGGAAGCGGCGGCGGCATCGTGTGGGAAGCCGACGAGTTCGACCGCAAGGTGTCGCGCGGGCTGGAGCTTTCGCCCGTCCACCAGATCCTGATCGACGAGTGCCTGCTCGGCTGGAAGGAGTACGAGTTAGAGCTGCTGCGCGACAAGGCCGACAACGTCATCATCATCTGCGCCATCGAGAACGTCGACCCGATGGGCGTCCACACGGGCGACAGCGTGACCGTCGCCCCGACGCAGACGCTGACCGACAAGCAGTACCAGACGATGCGCGACGCGGCGATCCGGATGATGCGCAGCATCGGCACGTTCGCGGGCGGGTGCAACGTGCAGTTCGCCGTCCACCCCGGGACCGGGCGCATGATCGCGATTGAGATCAACCCGCGCGTGTCGCGTTCGTCAGCACTGGCAAGCAAGGCGACGGGGTATCCCATCGCCAAAGTCGCGACGCGGCTGGCCGTCGGCTACACGCTGGACGAGTTGAAGAACGACGTGACGGGCACCACGAGCGCGTGCTTTGAGCCCAGCATCGACTACGTCGTCACCAAGATCCCGCGCTGGAATTTCGACAAGTTCGAGGGCGTCGACGAGGAGCTAACGACGCAGATGAAGGCCGTCGGCGAGGTGATGGCGATTGGGCGCACGTTCGAGGAGTCGCTGCAGAAGGCGTGGCAGAGTCTGGAAATCGGCTACGCAGGGCTAGGCGGGGACCGAGAGGAGCCGAGCCGCGATTACATCCGCGAGCGTCTCAAACGTCCGCGCTGGGACCGGTTGCTCCAGATCCGCAACGCGCTCCGCCTGGGCGCGAGCGTCGAAGAAATCGCCGACATCACCAAGTTCGACCCGTGGTACCTGCACAAGATCGCGGGCATCGTGGCGGCCGAGCGGCGCATCGAGAAGTCGACGCTCGACGGGCTTACGGCCGACGACTGGCGTGAGTACAAGCGGATGGGCTTTTCAGACGTGCAGATCGCCTATCTGCTGCCGGGCGACGTGACCGAGAACCAGGTGCGGGCCATGCGCAAGTCGCACCAAGTGACGCCGGTCTTCAACGTCGTCGACACGTGCGCCGGGGAGTTCGAGGCGCAGACGCCCTATTTCTACTCGACCTACGAAACGGGGCAGGAGAGCGTCGTCTCGGATAGAGAAAAGGTCATCATCCTGGGCAGCGGGCCGAACCGGATCGGGCAGGGCATCGAGTTCGATTATAGCTGCGTGCACGGCGTGCTGGCGGCCAAGGAGATGGGCTACGAGGCGATCATGATCAACTGCAACCCCGAGACGGTCTCGACCGACTTCGACATCGCCGACAAGCTCTACTTCGAGCCGGTGTTTTGGGAGCGCGTCTACGACATCGTCGAGCACGAGAAGCCCGTCGGCGTGATGCTGCAACTCGGCGGACAAACGGCGTTGAAACTCGCCGCGCGATTCGAGGAAAACGGCGTGGCGATCTTGGGCACCCCGTTCGCGCGCATGGATCTGGCCGAAGACCGAGGCAAGTTCTCGCAGATGTTGGAGCGGCTCGACATCCCGTTCCCGCCCTACGCGATGGCGACGACGGCCGAAGAGGCAGGCGACGTGGCCGAGCAGATCGGCTACCCGATCCTCGTCCGCCCCAGCTACGTGTTGGGCGGGCAGGGCATGCGCATCGCCATCAACCGCGACGAGGTCGAGGAATACGTCGGCAACATTCTCGACATGCTGCCCGGCAACCAGATCCTGCTCGACCGCTTCCTCGAAAACGCCATCGAATGCGACGTAGATGCCGTCTGCGACGGCGACGAGGTCTGGATCGCGGGCATCATGCAGCACATCGAACCCGCCGGAGTCCACAGCGGCGACTCGACGGCCGTCATCCCGCCGTACTCGCTGTCCGAAAGCGTCCAAGACACGATCCGCGACTACGTCCGCCGCATCTCGACCGAACTGGGCGTCGTCGGCCTGATCAACACGCAGCTTGCCATCCAGGGCGAAAACGTGTTCGTGATCGAGTCGAACCCGCGCGCGAGCCGCACCGTCCCGTTCGTCGCCAAAGCCACCGGCATCCCCGTCGCCAACGTCGGCGCTAGCGTGATGCTGGGAGCCAAGATCGCCGACATCCGCAAGGAAGGCATCCTCGAGTCCAAGCTGACCGGCTACGCGATCAAGGAGCCGGTCTTCTCGTGGGACAAATTCCCCGAAGTCACCAAAGAACTCGGCCCCGAGATGAAGTCGACCGGCGAGGCCATCGTCTTCGTCGACGCGCTGACCGACGAGCACTTCGCGCGCCCGTTCGAGATGCGCAACCTGTACCTGAGCCGGTAGCGCGAACCGTGGGGTCATAGTTGCGTTATCTTCGCCAAACCTCCGCGACTATGGCCGACGCAATCCTTACTGCTCCTCCTTCCGAGTCTCAAAAGATCGAGCAGGCGCTCGCTGACCTGAACGACACGCTCGACCGCACGCTCACCGAGGTGGAGAAGCGGCAGCAGCGCATCGACCGGTACGCGCGCGAGTCGGACGAAGTGCTCGCTCGCCTGATGACGAGGTAAGGCGATGTGGTCCAATGCACTGAGTTCGATACGAAAGCTGATTCTGCTCAGCGATCAGGTACGGCGTAACACCGAGTCGGTCGAAACGCTCAACCGCAAGGTGACGGACCTTACGCTGCTCGTCGAGAACCTGTCGCTCAAACTCGAACGCAACGCCGAGCGCGAGCAGCACCAACGCGAAAAGTTGGAGCTGCGCCTCGAGAACGCGCTGCTGCGCCACGAACGCCGCCTTCCGCCCACCGACGAGGACTGACCTCATCCGCGCCAAAGTTGACATCTTTTCAAAAGATGTCAACTTTCCACTCCCACCTCCCTAACTCCCGCCGCCGATGCGCCCGACTGCGCGCCACTCCCTGCTCGGCGCGCTGGCGACTGTCCTCGTGCTGCTGGCCGCCGCGCCCGCTGCCCACGCGCAGTTTCCGCCCGGCTACCCGTTCGAGCTGGTCGGCGGACGATGCGACACGCTCTTTCCCTACCGGCCGCGCCCGGCGCCGGCGACCGTCGTGTTCCTCGACGACACGTCCGACGTGACCAACGTGCTCGAATACGCGCCCCTCGTTCCGTCGCGGCGTGAACGAGATCGTGGGTAATCTGACGGGCGGCGATGCGGATCTATACCGTCTGACGCCATCGACCATCACGCAGATCACGCGCTGGAACGTGGACACGCCATATTTGACAATCGGCTCTCGATGCCCACACTTCACAAATGGAGTATCCGCATGGGGAAAAACCCGGCTTAGAGACCTCGTGGAAGAGTGGTGGTTCACCGGGTGATTCTCGTCCGACTGACAGTTGGCCTGGCGTTTCCGGGGCAGGCGTCGTGGGTCGGGACTTCGTCACCAGCGTCGGGAGCAACGTGCCTGACTTCGTCTTTGGCGACGTGACGACTTATGACGCTTCAATGGCTCTGGCTTCGATCATGTCGTACCGCCTCGTCCGTCTGCAACCCCGGCGCATCCGCGACGACCGGCTGCTGCGGTTGGATCAGGTCGAGATCGAGGACACGCAGGATGCGCGCATGGTCACGGTCGACTGCGACGCGGTCGAATCGCTCTACCTGGACTACGACAACCCCACCTCCCGTTTCGACGCCGGAGAAGTCAAGTTCAGCATGGTGCGCCTGGGCGCGTCGTGCGAGGGCGTCACCGTTCGCGGCTATGGAAATATGGACGTTGATCTGGCAGAGATTGCGTACGATGCAGGCAGCGGATTCCGTGACGGTCTCATCAGGCTGTCGCGCAAACAATGTCCGTTGGAACGATCACGCCTGATTTGCACCAGTTTCGCGTCTATCCACGCGAACGACTGCGGGTTGACGGTCGAGATAAAGGGGCGATGTTGGCATCGGTTTCGGCTGGAAACGTCTTAGCGTTCGGAGAAAGTTGTTCTGTGAAGACAGACGCAAATCGACTATGCGGCCAACAAGGTACAACTGCAACAGCTGTGTCGGTCAGATCGAAGGCGCCGCCTACGAGCGCCGGTCGCCGATGTTTGTGCGTCTGATCAAGCCTTCGGTCGAGTGGGGCGACGAGCCGGTGGCGGTGACGCTCGCCGAGGGAGAGGCCGTCGCCGTCGTGCGCACGCGGTCCACGCGCGAGGTCTCGGGCTGGATCGTCGGCCTGACCAACGCATCGGGCGCTACGCACGCCGACACGCTCGTGACCGTCACCGACGCGACCGCAGGTGCCCGCTGGTCGTCCGAGCAGTCGTACGCCGACACGCTGGCCCTCGACCTGCCCGCCGGTTTCCTGGCGTCCGGCACCAACGCCCTCACCGCGACGGTCACCCCGCTGGGAGCCGACGCCCACTGGGACTACGCCACGCTCGGGGACCTCGCCCTCACGCGCCCGGCTTCGATCACCACGAGCGCAGGTGCGGCAGAGTCGACCCAAGGCGTGCGCGTCCAGGTCGCTCCCAATCCGGCCAGTTCTGCATCGCGCCTGCTTGTCACCGGCCTGGCATCGGGGCAGCGCGCATGGGCCGTCGTCTACGACCTGCTGGGCCGCGAGCAGCAGCGCATCGCCCTGGACGCGGCCCAGTCGTCGGTCGCGCTCTCAACCGGCGAGTTGCCGTCGGGCCTCTACCTGGTCCGCATCGTCGCAGGCGGCAGAGTCGTCGCGTCGACCACGTTCGCCGTCGCCGGGCGCAACTGATCGCGAGCGGGACGGAAACGCGGGGAATGGAAACCTGCCAGGTCTCCAACACCTGATCCGAAAGATCCCCGAAGCCGTGCCGTGAAGATTCTTTCTGCGGGCTCAGGGTGACGGTGCAAATCATGCGCACCCGAATCTCGGACTTGGTATCAGCAGCAACTGGCAGGCGGTGCTGCGCCCGTCCGCGCACGCTCGGCTTCCTGCCACCGGTCCTGCGGCTTGCACGACGTGGCGAGCGGGCTGAGTTCGACGACGACGGCACCGTTGTCGTCCGAGTGGATGGACGTTGCGGTGTACCGACCGGCGGCGGCATCGTGGGGGCCGCACTCGAACACGAGCGGCGCGTTCAGGTCGAGCGAAAGCCGAGAGGCAGACGTGCGGTAGATCGACGTGAACTTGCGGACGGTCATGGTCGGTTGATCCGGCTTGCCGTCGACGTCCCAGAGTTGGACGATCACTTCGGACCACGACTCGGGGTTGCCGCCGCAGTCGAGGGTCTGGTAGCTGGCGGCTTTGAGCTCGGTGACGTGGTAGCCGGGGCGGATTCGGCGGCCGTCGTAGACAAAAGCGAGGTCGTCGCTGGCGTGCGGCAGGAGCGCGTCGAGGAAAGCGCCTGCCTGGGGCGTTTCGGTGAGGTCGACGGAGGAGAGGAGTTCGATCATCGTGCGATAGGTTGGAGAAAGGGAGAGAGGCGAGTTCGCTCGGTTAGTCGTCGCAAAATCCGAAAAGACGCAACCCGGCTCAGCCGAGGTGACGTTTGGAGCGGATCGCCCGGACGTGTCCGGTAGAGGTGATGCAAGCGGTAACAGGGCGCGTCGTTCCTGGGTTGCCAAGGCCTCGCGCGCTCCGGCGTGCTTCGACTCGTGTTGCGACGCCTCTTCGATTTCGAGGCGCGCGTCGTCCGTCTGCGCCCGTACCTTTCGTCATGCCCGACGCCTTGCTCCAGATAGAACAGACCGGACCCGTCCTGCGCCTGACGATGGACCGCCCCGACCAGCGCAACGCCCTCAGCCGCGACCTGGTCGACGCGCTCCACCGCGCCCTGAATGCAGCCGCTGACGACGTGCGCGTGATCGTGCTGACCGGCGCCGGATCGGCGTTCTCGGCAGGCGCGGATCTGGCGTCGCTCCAGGCCATGCAGACGGCGACGGCCGAGGAAAACCTGGACGACAGCCGGGCGCTCTCGGATCTGTTTCAGGCGATCCGCACGCACCGCTGTCCGGTCATCGCGCGTGTCAACGGAGCGGCCATCGGCGGCGGATGCGGGCTGGTGGCGGCGTGCGATCTGGCCGTCTGCGCGGACGACGCCAAGCTCGGCTTCCCCGAAGTGCGGCTGGGCTTCGTTCCAGCCATCGTGCTGCCGTTCGTGGTCCGCAAGGTCGGCGAGGGACGCGCGCGCGAGTTGCTGCTGCTGGGCGGACGGTTTACGGCCCAGAGCGGCGCTCGACCGGGGTTCGTGACGCGCGTCGTGGCTCACGATCAACTCGACGACGTGGTCGACAAGATGACGACCGAACTGGTGACCAAGACGAGCGCGACGGCCCTGGCGCTGACCAAACAACTCTTCCACGTGACCGACGGCTTGTCGCCCGACGCCGCCGCTCGCCACGCCACGCTCGCCAACGCGTTCGCCCGCTCGACATCGGACTTCGGTGCCGGGCTGGCGTCGTTCCTGGGCAAAACCGATCCGCCGTGGCGCGCGTCTCTATCTTCCTCGACCGATCGACGATTCGAACCGATGAGCACGACCTACAAAGACGCCGGAGTCGACATCAGCGGCGGGCGAGGAGACCGTTCGCCGCATCAAGCCGCTGGTCAAGAAGACGTTCACGCCCGGCGTGCTGCGGGGTATCGGGGCGTTCGGCGCGTTCTTTCAGCCGGATTTCAGCGGCTACACGACGCCCGTCCTCGTCTCTTCGGTCGATGGCGTCGGTACCAAGCTCAAAGTGGCCGTCTTGTCCGGTCGGCACGACACGATCGGGGCCGATCTGGTCAACCACTGCGTCAACGACATCGCCGTGTGCGGGGCCGTTCCGCTGTTCTTTCTCGACTACTTCGCGACGGGACGGCTCGACCCCGACGTGGCCGAAGCGGTCGTGTCGGGCTTTGCCGATGCGTGCGAGCAAAATGGCTGCGCGCTGATCGGCGGCGAAACGGCCGAGATGCCCGGACTCTACGACGCGGCCGATTACGACGTGTCGGGCACGATCGTCGGCGTCGTCGAGCGCGACAAGATCTTGGACGGCTCGAATGTCCGGCCCGGCGACGTGCTAGTCGGCCTGCCGTCGACGGGCCTGCACACCAACGGCTACTCGCTGGCGCGCAAGGTCCTGTTCCAGCACCACGCCTTGGCCGATACACCCGACGAATTCCGAGGCACGACCGTCGGCGACGCGCTGCTGGCCGTCCACCGCAGCTATTTGGAAGCGATTCAAGCGCTGACGACGCGCGATCTGGCTCGCGCCTTCGTCCACGTGACGGGCGGCGGACTTCCGGGTAACACGCCGCGCGTCGTCGGCGAGGGCAACAGCTTCGAGATTGACTACGACGCGTGGGAGCGCCCCGGGCTGTTTCGCCTGATCCAGCGCCTGGGCGACGTGCCCGAAGACGACATGCGTGCTACGTTCAACTTGGGCATCGGGCTGGTCGCCATCGTTCCGGCGGCCGAGGTCGAAGAAGTCGAACGCGTCTGGCGCGAGATGGGAGAATTGCCCGTCCGCATCGGCGCCGTCACCGCAGGCTAATCTTAGACTAACATGACAGGTCTCCGAGACCTGTCATGTTGACACGCCGATGCTCACCCTCGCCGTCATCTGCGCGCTGTCCTACCTCGCCGGGTCTATTCCGTCGAGCGTCTGGACGGGCAGGCTGCTCTACGGCATGGACGTGCGCGAGCATGGGAGCGGCAACGCGGGCGCTACGAACGCTTTCCGGGTGCTCGGCTTCAAGGCAGGGCTCACCTCGCTGCTGATCGACATGGGCAAGGGCGCGCTCGCTTCGGGAGTGATCGCGCAGCTTCGCCTGGGAATGGACTGGCCTGCCGGTCTGATCGGATGGACGTTCGCCGCGGAGTTCTCGACGTTCGTGCCCTTGCTCGCCGGACTCTTCGCCATGATCGGCCACCTGTATCCGATCTTTGCAGGCTTCAAAGGAGGCAAAGGCGCGGCGACGGCTGCCGGACTGCTCATCGCCGTCGCCCCGGTCAACATGCTGATCGTGCTGACTCTGTTCGTCGTCTTGCTGCTGATGACTCGCTACGTCAGCCTCGCTTCGATGACCGCGGCGGCGCTGTTTCCGGTCCTCGTCGCGGTCCGCCTGTTCGTGTTCGGCGACCCGAGGATGGATGCGATCCTGCTCGGCATCACGACCGTCATGGCGGCGGGCATCATCTACGCGCATCGCACGAACATCGCGCGGCTGCGTACGGGCGACGAGACCAAGATCAAATCGTTCAAACCCGGAAAGGGAATGCGCGTCGATGGGTACTCGGATTGATGCGAATGGCACAGCGTCGGCGCTCGTTCGTATGATCTCCTCACTTCCACAACTGGCATGACTCACGCAACGCCCGCCCCGCACGTCACAATTTTCGGTGCGGGCAGCTTTGGAACTGCGCTCGCCATTTCGCTCGCCAATCACGAGCAGCCCGTCACGCTCTACGCCCGTCGTCCCGAGCACGTCGAGCAGATGCAGGCCACGCGGCGCAATCCGCGCTACCTCAAATCGGCGTCGATGCCGACCAGCATTCGGCTCACGAGCGATCTGGAGGAGGCTGCCCGGGCGTCGGACATGTGGGTGTTCTGCACGCCCGCTCAGACGGTACGCGAAGTCGCGCGTGAGGTCGCGCACCTGGCGACGGCCGAGCACGTGGTGTACTCGGCGGCCAAGGGAATCGAGAGAGGCACCCATTTGCGTCCCAGCGAAGTCCTCGAAGCCGCGCTTCCCAACGTCCCCAGGGCTAGGCTGGGCGTGCTGTTTGGGCCGTCGCACGCCGAAGAAGTCGCCCAGGGTCAGCCGACGGCTCTGGTGGCTGCGGGCTATGAGATGGAGTGCGTCCGGCGCGTGCAGGCGACGTTCATGGCGCCTACGCTCCGGGTCTACTCCAACTCGGACGTGGTCGGCGTCGAGATCGGCGGGTGCGTCAAGAACATCCTCGCGATCGCGGCTGGAATGTCGGACGGCATGGGCGGGGGCGACAACGCCAAAGCCGCCCTGGTCACGCGTGGCATAGCCGAGATCCGGCGGTTGGGCATGGCGCTGGGAGCCCGCCCGATGACGTTCGGCGGGCTGACCGGCATCGGCGATCTGGTCGTGACGTGCATGAGCAGCCACAGCCGCAACCGCTACGTCGGCGAGCAGATCGGGCGCGGACGCTCGCTTCAAGACATATTGGACGAGATGCAGATGGTCGCCGAGGGCGTACCGACGACCGAGTCGGTCCACGAACTGGCTCAGGAGCTGGGCGTCGAGATGCCGCTCGTCTCGGCTGTCTACCACATCCTGTTCGAGGCCAAACATCCGCAGCAGGCGCTGCTCGAACTGATGACGCGCCAGGCCCGGCACGAAGAAGAACTGTCGGACGTTTTGGGCGCGTGACCGGCAGCCGACTGGCCTCGCGCTTCTCTATCCCCACCAACCACCTCCGACATGAACGCCCGCGACCTGAGCCGACTCGCCGCGATGGGAGAGGGGCTGACGCTCGAATTCAAGCGCAAAGTCCCGCGCGCCGCCAGGCTCGCCAAAGAAGTCATTGCGCTGGCCAACACGGCGGGCGGCTACGTCCTGATCGGCGTCGACGACGACGGCACGGTCATGGGCGTGCGCGATTCGTTCGAGGAGCAATACGCGCTCGCCAACGCGGTAAACAGTCACATCAGCCCGGCCGTCGAACTGCACGTTGAGCGCGTCGAAGTCTCGCATCGCCGGGATGCCCTCGTCGTCCGCGTCCCACTCTCCGACAGGCGTCCGCACTACTTGGTCGAAGACGCCACTGTCGGACGCGGAGCCGCCTACGTGCGCGTCGACTCGATGTCGATCGAAGCGTCGCCCGAAGCCGTCGCGCTGATGCGGGGCGAAGGAGCCCATGTGTCGTTCACGTTTGGCGAGGACGAGCAGCGGCTGATGCGCTACCTCGAGACGTATGGGCGGATCACGGTCCGGCAGTATGCTACGCTGTCCAACCGCGACGCCGAATCCGCATCGACGGCTCTGGTGACGCTGACGCGCGCCCAGGTGCTGCATCATCACGTGGGGCCGGGCGAAGACTATTTTTCGATGGCGCTGGCCGACGAGTAGCCGATGGCACATAGGTACACATGCGAGTGTGCACATCTTTATCAGGCGCTGACGCACGATTGTCACCGCCGATAGCGATATTAGAGAGAGAAAAACGGCTCTCAGCCGTCGCCTCACACATACGCTGGATACCTGCTCATGCCCGTCGTCGACTCGATCGCCCTTCACGAGACCGCCCAGGCGCGTTACCTCAACTACGCGCTCTCGGTCATCACGAGTAGGGCGCTGCCCGACCTTCGCGACGGACTCAAACCCGTTCAGCGCCGCATCCTGTATGCGATGTTCACCAATCTGCGACTGCTTCCCGACGGCCGCTTCCGCAAGAGCGCCACGGTCGTCGGCGAGGTGATGGGCAAGTACCACCCGCACGGCGACAGCGCGATCTACGAGGCGATGGTGCGGATGGCGCAAGACTTCAGCCTGCGCGCTCCTTTGGTCGACGGGCACGGCAACTTCGGCTCGCTCGACGGCGACAATCCGGCGGCGATGCGCTACACCGAGGCCAAACTGCGCCCTCTGGCCGTCGAGCTACTGGGCGAGCTGCGCAAACAGACCGTTGCCTTCCGCCCCACGTTCGACGGCACGCTGAGCGAACCCGTCGTGCTTCCGGCGCGCTTTCCCAACCTGCTCGTCAACGGCGCGAGCGGCATCGCGGTCGGCATGGCAACCAATATCCCGCCGCACAACCTCGCCGAAGTCGTCGACGCGTGCATCCGCCTGGTCGACAGCCCGAACGCCAAGCTGGACACGCTACTGGGCTACATCAAAGGACCCGACTTTCCGACGGGCGGACGCATCCTGAACACGCCCGAAGAGATCGCGTCGATTTACGAGAACGGCGAGGGCGCTGTCGAGATGCGAGGCGAGTACGAGCGCGAGGGCAAATACCTCGTCCTCACGTCGATTCCCTACGGCATGAGCAAAGCCGATCTGATCGAGAAGATCGCGGTTCACATCGCCGAAGAAAAGGTGCCCCAACTGATCGACATCCGCGACGAGTCAACGGACGAGGTTCGCGTCGTGCTCGAACTCAAACGCGGTGCAAGCGCCGACGCGGCGATGGCGTACCTGTTCAAGCACACGCCGTTGCAGTCGCGCTTCCACGTCAACATGACGTGCTTGGTGCCGACCGACAACCCGCAGGTGACGGCGCCGCAGAAGGTCGATTTGATCACGATGCTGCGCGGCTTCCTCGACTTTCGCATGGAGGTGATCGTCGCCCGGACGCAGTACGATCTGGATCAGTTGGAACGGCGCATCCACATCTTGCGCGGGCTCGAAATCATCTTCGACGCGCTCGACGAGTGCATCAAGATCATTCGCTCTTCGAAGAACAAAGCGGACTCGGCCGGACGGCTGATGCACCGCTTCCAGATCGACGACGAGCAGACCGACGCCATCCTAGAACTCAAGCTGTACCGGCTCGCCCAACTCGAAATCAACCTGATCCGCAAGGAGCTCAACGAAAAGGAGGGCAGCGCCGCCGAACTGCGCCTCATCTTGTCGGACGAGCCGACGCGGTGGAAGATGATCAAGAAGGAGTTGCGCGAGGTCAAAGCCGCGTTCGGAGAGCCGCGCCGAAGCGAGATCGCCGGACCTGACCCGAGCCTGACGTTCAACGAGGAAGACTATATCGTTTCCGAAGACGTGCACGTGATCGTGACGCGCGACGGTTGGATCAAGCGCCAGCGCAGCTACACGACCGTCGACGCCATCCGCGTGCGCGACGGCGACAGTGTCGGCTGGGTGCTGCCCGCCTCGACACGTGCGACTATCGTGTTCATCACCTCGACAGGCCGTGTCTACTCGGCGAGGGGCGAAGCGCTGCCCTCGACAACTGGCCACGGGCATCCGATCCAGAAGCTGTTCGACTTCGCCGATAGGGAAGAGGTTGTCGGCGTCGTCTCGCTCGACCCTCGCGTGTTGCCCGACGGCGTCCCCGACCCCGACGTGTCGCCCGAGTTGTTCGAAGGCGACGGATCGCCGATTCCCCTCGTCGGCCCACACTTGCTCGGGCTCACCAAGAGCGGCCAGACGACGCGCATGGCCGTCGAAGCGTTCGCCGATCCGTCCAACAAGAACGGTCGCCTGCTGATGAAGCTGGGCAAAGGCGACGCGCTCGTCTTCGGAGACGTATCGTCGGGCGACGAAAACGTCTGTCTCGCTACGCGCGAAGGCTACGCGCTCATCTTCACCGCCGACCAGATCCCTGTCGTCAAAGGTCCTGGCAAAGGCGTCATCGCCATCCGCTTGGACAAAGGCGACCGCGTGCTCGGCGGCGCTCTCTCGACAGCTGCGCGCGACGGGCTCGAAGTCAAAACCAACCGAGGCCGCGACGAGACCGTTCGCACGACCAAGTTCGACGTGACGAACCGAGGCGGCAAGGGCAAGCGCGTTATCACCAACGGCACGCTCACGCTGTCCGAGCAGCCGCCCGTCGTCCGCACGCTGGAGGACTGACGGCGCCAATTCAACCCTCTCCCCAACGTCATCCTGAGTGAGCCTGCGAGTCGAAGGACCTTCGTACTATCAGACCTCGCTCGCACTCATGCCCGACTACCACGTCTACATCGTCACCAACAAGCACCGAACCGTGCTATATACCGGAATGACGAATGACTTGAGCAGGCGGGCAGAGGAGCATGCCGCTGGAATCGACTCCGTTTTCTCAGCTACGTACCGCACGAAGTTTCTGATTTATGCTGAGAGCCATCCAACCGCTGCGGACGCTATCAGGCGCGAGAAGCAGATTAAAGGATGGCGACGAGAGAAGAAACTGGCACTCATTCGCACGCTCAATCCTGACCTGCTTACTCTGAATGACTCCGCGTTTTTCGCAGACGATGGGGGTCCCTCGACAGGCTCGGGATGAAGCTGTAGAAAGACTGAGGTAGTCTCGACTACAATACACGAAACAACGACATACGCATATGGAAACCGCCACCTACTCGGGCGCCGATATCCAGGTCTTGGAAGGCCTCGAACCCGTTCGCAAGCGCCCCGGCATGTACATCGGAGGGACGGGAAAACCCGGACTCCACCACCTGCTCTGGGAGATTGTCGACAACTCGGTCGATGAGGCCACCAACGGCTTTGCGTCGAGCATCGAAGTCATCTTGCACAAGGACGGACGCAGCATGAGCGTGTCCGACAATGGCAGAGGGATTCCGGTCGATAAGCACCCGGTCAAGAAGATTCCGACGCTCGAACTGATCCTGACGACGCTGCACGCCGGAGGCAAATTCGACGGCGCCAGCTACGTCACCTCGGGCGGACTGCACGGCGTCGGCTCGTCGGTCGTCAACGCGCTGTCCGAATCGCTGATTGCCACGGTCAAGCGCGACGGCAAGACGTACGAGCAGCGCTTCGAACGCGGACGGACGGCGACCAAACTCAAAACCATCAGCAGCAACTCGCGGGGAACCGGCACGACGATCTTTTTCCGACCCGACGCCGACATCTTCGAGACCGTCGACTTCGACGCCGAACTGATCGCCTCGACGCTCGAGATCAAGACGTATCTCAACCGCAGCCTCAAGATCGTTTTTAAGGACGAGAAGGCAGGCACGCGTCAGGAGTTCGTCCACGAGGGCGGCATCAACGAGTTTTTGGAGGCGCTGATCAAGGAGGACAACGCGCGTGCGGTTCAGCCCGAAACGTTTTCGATCGCACAGCCCGAGCTTGTCGACGGGGCGCGGATCGAGGTGGCGATGAAGTGGACCGAGGCGCCGCGCGAGACGATGCGTTCGTTCGTCAACGGCATCCCGACGCGCGACGGCGGCACGCACGAGCAGGGCATGAAAGACGCCGTCCGCAGCGCCGTCCGCGCCTACATGGACACGCACGAACTGCTGCCCAAAAAGCTCGACGTGACGAGCGACGACATAAGGGAGGGCCTGTTCATCATCCTCAACCTGTTCATGGTCGACCCGCAGTTTCAAGGGCAGACCAAGGACAGGCTCAACAACCCCGAAGCGCGCGCTCTGGTCGCGTCGTCGGTGCGGATTGAACTGGAGCAGTATCTCAACGCTCACCCGACGACGGGTGAGGCGATTGCGACGCGCGTGATTCAGTCGGCCAGAGCGCGGCAGGCATCCAGAGCGGCGGCGCGGCAGGTGCGGCGCAAATCGGCGGTGAGCCACCGGTTGAACTTGCCCGGGAAACTGTCGGACTGCGCGTCGACCGACCCGTCACTGAGCGAGTTGTTCATCGTCGAAGGCGACTCGGCAGGCGGATCGGCCAAGCAGGGGCGCGACCGCGTCCACCAGGCGATTCTCCCACTGCGAGGCAAAGTCCTCAACGCCGAGCAGGCGACAACGAGTAAGGTGCTCGCCAACCGCGAACTCTCGAACATCGTCCAGGCGCTGGGCTGCGGACTGGGCGAATCGCTCGATCTCGAGCGGCTGCGCTACCACAAAGTCATCTTGCTGATGGACGCCGACAGCGACGGCCATCACATCTCGACGCTGCTGCTGACGTTTCTCTACCGCTACCTGCGCCCGCTGATCGAATCGGGCTACGTTTACATCGCGCAGCCGCCACTATACCGCATCGACGCCGGAAAAGAGACGTTCTGGGCACTCGACGATGGCGACCGTGCCAAGATCGAACGCAAACTCGCCGCCCGTAAGCGACCACCCAAGATCGAGATCCAACGCTTCAAGGGTCTGGGCGAGATGATGCCCAAGACGCTTTACGAAACCACGCTCGACCCCGAAAAGCGTCACCTCTTGCAAGTTGACATCCCCGATACGCAGCGTCTGCTGACCGAAAATGTGATGTCCGACCTGATGGGCAAAGACGCGTCGGCGCGCTATCGTTTCATTATGGAGCGAAGCGCAGAGGCTGACGATCTAGACGTATAGACAATTAGAATTTACTGTGAAACACTATGAGTGAATCAGAATTACCAACGCGTATTATTTATATAAATATCATCTAAACACAATGTAACGACGATAGATCTGCTCTTCCATCCTGCTTGTTTATGGTTGCCTGTGATGAACAAATTGGTAATGACGCGTAACACCATGATCTGGACATTAACTCTCGCAACCGGTCTTTGGATAGCACCCAGTGTATTGGGTGGCTCTATGGAGCCCCTGGAATGGCAACTTATTTGCGTTTTGTGTGATGATGCTTCTGAGTGCGGAATGGTTTTTCTTTAGAGGGAGGCGGCAAGACAACATCATCCGCCATGCTTCGTCAGCCTCGATCTGTATGATGACTACTGTTGCCATGTACGCCCTTCTACTAACTTCGACCGGTGAAGGGTTGGTACAAGAAGATTGGCTTCCGTTCGCAGTTGCTATCCCCGTATACGGCCTCGCTGCCTTTGTATTCTCGTGGGTTGCTGGAAAGATCGGCTCACTATCGCGGTTGCAGGCTCGCAAAGTTGCAACCTGACCATCACGGCTCTTGCTTCGAGCGGGCAATCGTCACCACGGCGGCGAGGATGAGTAGAGCACCGATGAGGCTCCACACGTCGGGCACGTCGCCGAAGAGGAGAGCGCCCCATCCGGCGGCGAAGAGGACTTGGGCGTAGCCGACTGTCGACGCGCGCCCGGCTTTCTCTTGGGCAAGTCCGCGCGTCAGAAAGATCTGGCCGAGTTGGGTGAAGATGGCGATCAGTCCGAGCAGTCCCCACTCCATCGGCGTCGGCGGGACGTAGCTGCCCAGCACGAGGAGCAATGCCAGCGGCGCGCTGACGAGCGGAAAGTAGAGCACGATCACCATGCGTTCTTCGGTCTGGACGAGTTTGCGCACGCTGATGTAGGCCAGCGACGAGAGGAGGGCGGCCGTCAGTCCCAGGCCGACTCCGACCGGGTCGAGCGCATCGCCGACGCCGAACAGCAGCGCGGGCTTAGCGACCAGGATCAATCCGCCAAACGCGATGGCTAACGCGATCAGGCTCGATCGTCCGACCCGCTCGCCCAGAATCGGGATCGCCAGGACCGTCACGAAGATCGGATTCATGTACTGGATCAGCGTCGCCTCGGCGAGCGGTAGGCGCGGCAAGGCCGAGTAGAGGCACAGCAGCGCGCCAAAGCCGAGCAGCCCGCGCAGTACGAGAAGTCCCTGTCGATTGCCTAGGGGCGATATCTTCTTTCGGTATAGAAACGCGTACGTCGCTACGATAGCGAACAGCGTCCGCACGAGCACGATCTGCGCTGCCGGAAGCCGACCGTCGAGGTATTTGGCGCTCGCCACCATCACGCTGAACGACGACGCCGAGAGCAGCATGTCGCGGATGCCGGGAGAGAGCAGGGGCACGGGCCGTCGCGTGGGGTGAATCGGCAGGGTAGGGGCGGCAGCGGGCCAGAGCGGTCAAGCGTTGGTGAAACGGAACCGTGCCCCAGAGATGCCGTCAAAAGCGGCCTGTCTCGGTAGCTCAATTGGCAGAGCAACGGACTCTTAATCCGTGGGTTGTAGGTTCGATTCCTACCCGGGACACCAATCAGATGACGACGCTCGACAAAGGCTATCTCGGCGAAATGAAGGTGGCGGCGTGGGCCGCCGAGAACGGATGCTTGCTGTCAAAGCCCCTGGCCGAAGCGCGGTACGATTTTGTCCTGGACGACGGGATTCGATTGTGGAGGACGCAGGTCAAGTACGTCGACTATGTCCGAAAGGAGTCCGGATCAATCCAGGTCGATTTTCGAAGCGAATGCCGCAACAGCGGGTATCGGAAGCTCTATGCTGCCCATGAGATCGACTTAGTGCTTGCCTATCTCGCTCCGGTCGAAACGGTGTGTTGGTTCGAGTCCGCTGCCTTCGAGGGACGTTCTACGCTCAACTTGCGAACATTGCCCTGCCTGAACGGACAAACCAAGAACGTCTCGCTCGTCAGCGACTACGCCGTCTAACACTCAATTACCGCCACACCAACTCATGACTAAAGCCGAACTCGATACCTACTGGAATGCCGGGCTGACCTACGCCGCCTACCAGGCCGAATGGGAGCGCCGACTGACCGAGAAGCCCGCCGACAAAGACGCACGCAAGATGCATCACTATCGCAAGTACAACAGCGAGCGGACGCAGATGGTGGAGTCCGAGTTCGTACCATCGGATTCGACGGTCGACGCGATGAACTCGGTCGGGCGGCCGCAAAAGTGGTTGGTGCTGACCGAGGATTGGTGCGGCGACTCGTCGTTCCTGCTTCCCGTCGCCGAGCGCATCGCGCGGGACGCTGAGCGCATCGACCTGCGCATCTTGGCGCGCGACGAATACCTCGACCTGATGGATCAGTATCTGACCAACGGTGGGCGTAGCATTCCCAAACTCATCGCGATGGACGCCGAAACGGGCGAAGAGCTCTTCACGTGGGGACCGCGGACGGATGCAGCGTCGGCCAAATTCCTCGAAATCAAGGCCACCGGTGCCGACAAGCTGCAGATCGTCGCCGGGCTAGTCGACTGGTACGCCGAGGGAGGATGGAAGACGGCTGAGGCCGAACTGGCGATGCTGATCGAATCGAATCGTCAGGGTTGAAAGGGGGCTGTAATCTCTCCGGCGAACCCGTTCGTTTGGGTGCGCGGACGCATTGGGCGGGCGTATTCTCTGGCTCTCTCACGCACACTCTCGCCCCGACATGGCCGAATCCGACGACTGGACGATCCACCACGACCTCGCGCTCATTTTCTGGTATCTGCTCTACTCGCAGAACCGCACCAACTCCGACCGCGAGCAGCAAATCCTCGTCGAGACGTTGCAAGGGTGGAAGGACGCTCCCGAGGACGACGATGCGCTCAAAGAGATTGTCCTCGAAGCGCTCGCCGTCTACTCGGACAAGGAGGAGCGGGGCAACGCTATAACCGAAGCGCTTCGGCACCTCTACGAGGAGCTGACGCTCGACGAGCGCCATAGGGCCATCGAAAGCGCGCTCCGCATCGCCGAGGCGGACGGTCTGTTGGTCCTCACCGAGCGCCGCGTGCTCCAGCGCATCGCCGACGCGTGGGAAGTCGACCGCTACGCTCAGGCCCTGATCGACATCACGCGCCCTCAGGAGGACGACTGGTCGCTGATGCACGACATCGGCGCGCTCTACGTCATCCTCGCCCACAGCACGGATAACCAGTTGAGCGCCGACGAGATCAAGACGATGGTCCAGCGCTTGATGGCGTGGGCGCCCAAACTCGAAGAGGAAGACATCCGCGTCGTTCTTCGGCAGGTCGTCAAGTGGTACGGAACGTCGCCCGATCAGCAGGCGCTGAGCGGCGTCGTCCGGTCGGTGCGCGAGAACATGTCGTCCGTGCAGCGCCTGATGGTGATGAGCGACCTGCACGAGATCGCCCAGGCCGACGGCGAGATGCTCGACGAGGAGCGCGACATGCTCGCCACGTTCATGCGCTCGTTGGACGTCACCGTCAGCGGTAGCGGTAGCGGTAGCGGGAAGGGAACGGAGCTCGTCGGCTGAGCCAAAGCCGTTGGCTCAGCCCACTAAAGCCGCCTGGCACGTCAGCTGTCGATCGGTGGTGGCGAGTCGGTGTGGCGCGGCCTCTCGACGGGCTCACCCTGCCACTGCGCCTCGGCAGGAGATACGTCGGCGAAGTCATCGCCCGCCAGGCCGATGCCATAGACGCCGAGCGTTCCTTTCTTCTGCGCCTTGTCGATGCCGCGCTTGACTGCTTTGCGGATGAGCGCGCGCGTTGGAGGAATGAGGCCGCTGAAGCCGATCACATCGGTCAGGATGCCAGGCGTGACCAGAAGCGCTCCAGCGACGAGGATGATGGCGCCGTCGAGCAGTTCATCGCCGGGCAGTCCGCCGGTCGCAAATCGAGCCTTGAGATTCTTCCACGCCGCGGCGCCTTCGTACTTGACGAGCAGCGTGCCCAGGATGCCCGTACCCAGCAGCAGGCTCATCGTGATCCAGATGTTGTCGACCCATCCGTGGAAGCGAAGAAGCAGCGTCAGTTCGATGACCGGCAGCAGGATGAAGAGCAGCAGCAGGCGAGAAATCCATTTCATAGGCACGGGGTACGGGGCGGTGCGTACGATGGGTTCACCGGGCAGATTCCAACACCATGACAGATCACACGCTTGCAACGTCGCCGCCGCGCGTGGCCATCATAGGGGCCGGTCTGGCAGGCGTCGGCGTGGCACACGCGCTGCATCGGTCGGGACTGGGATCTCTGGTTTTCGAAAAGAGTCGGGGCGCGGGCGGCCGAACGGCTTCTCGCAGGCGGGAGGGATTTACCTATGACTTCGGCGCCAACTTCTTCGGCCCCGAACCGCGCGAGGCCTTCGACCTGCTGAGCCAAGCGTTGGGTGACGACTGCACGTCGCTGCGTGGAGACGTGTGGACGTTCGACCGAGAAGGATCTCTCTCGCCGGGCGATCCCGGTCGTCAGCACGCGCGCTACTCGGCTCGAGGAGGCATCAACCGCGCAGCTAAGTCGGTCCTCGCCGACGCGCCGAGCGCGATTCTGATTGCATCGAAACGCATCGATACCATAAACGGCCACGCGGGCAGTTGGAAACTGACGTGCGATCAGGGCGAGGAGCATGGGCCGTTCGCTGCTGTCGTCATGACGGCTCCGGCGCCCCAGTCAGCGTCCATTGCAGCGTCGGCCGACAGTGAACTCGCCTATGCGCTCGAACGGGTGGTCTACGACGCTCAGTTCTCGGTTGCCCTCGCGCTACTCGAACCCGCTCCCGTCGATGAGGCTATCGGTGCGCTGCTGAGTATGGACTCATCGCATCCCATGGCCTGGATTACGGTCGAGGAGCGCAAGGCCAGTCATGCTCCCAGCGGAAGTGGACTGCTCGTCGTGCAGATGTCGCCCGCGTGGACAGCCGCGCACTACGAAACCGAGCGCGAGACGGTGTCGGTGATGGCGCAAGCACACGTCGAAAAGCTGCTCGGCGCTCGGGTATGCGAAGTGTGGTCGGACGTGCAGCGCTGGCGGTACGCGCTGCCCACGTCGCAGCTCGACTCGGAAGCGGCGGATCGATCGGAAATCGGCGGGCTCTTCGTCGCCGGCGATGCGCGTGTCGGAAAGGGAAGAGCAACGGCCGCGCTGCAAAACGGGCTGGAGACTGGCCGACGCGTCGCCAGCTACCTTCAGCATCTCGCTTGACGCGCCAGCAATCTGAAACGCTTTTCGGGGCTGGCCTCGGCGCCTTCGTCATCCGGGCGAATTACAAAACACGTGGGTGACGTAGAGCATTTCGCCGTCGCCGTACGCCGCGCCCATCCCATGCAGTTTGGCCGACGGGCGTAGCAGATTTTCGCGGTGACCTGGACTGTCGAGCCACCCTTGCGCCGTCTGGTTCGCGATGTCGCCGGGCTCGGGCCACTCGTAGGTTCGCGTCGTCGTGCCGTTCGAAGAGGTCGCCGTTCGCTGCGTGGCCGACATCTGGTAGAGATTTTCGCTCAATCCGGCCGACGAAGACTGTGTGAGTGCCAAGCAGTCGATTCCGGCAGCGTCCGCTCGGTCGAACGGCGTCTGTCCCTCGGGCGAAACGTGGTCGAAGTAGCCGCGCCGCGCCATGTCCGCGCTGTGCTCCTGAGCGATGCGTTCGAGGAGCGCATCGCGCGTCAACTCGCTCTGCCCCTGCTCGCGCCGAGTCGCGTTCATGCGATCGTAAAGCGCAGAGAGCACGAGAGACCCACTGGGGCGCGTCGAGAGTTCGTCCGGAGTTGACGGGAGCGGTTGCGGCGTGCCCTGCGGTGGGGCGTCGGTGGGCACGCGTAGCCGGTCGGGAGTGGGTACGGAACACGCGGAAAGCGCGAGTAGGAGCAGAACGGAGAGGCTACGCACCGGCACGGGCGAGAAGGTCAGCGACAATACGATCGGGCGTGACGGCATCGGCGTCGGCGGTGAAGTTGAGGACGATTCGGTGGCGCAGGATAGCCGGAGCCAGGGCATGCAGATCGGCCTTGGTCGGTACCAACTCACCTCGCATGGCGGCGCGCGCCTTGGCGGCGCGGATCAGGTTCTGCGAGGCGCGAGGCCCCGCGCCAAAGGTGAGGTACTGGCGCGTGACGTCGGGCGCATCGGCACCGGGACGCGTGCTGCGGACGAGTTCGACGGCGTAGCGCACCAGATGCTCGGGAACGGGAATATTGTCGACGAAGCGCTGGTAGAGCCTGACGCGCTCGGCGTCGAGAATCGGCTGGATGTCTCCGCTCTCACCGCTCGTCGTCGTCTGCACGACGCGCACTTCGTCTTCATACGACGGATAGGTCAGCCGCACATTGAGCATGAAGCGGTCCAGCTGGGCTTCGGGGAGGGGATAGGTGCCTTCCTGTTCGATCGGGTTTTGCGTCGCGAGCACGAAGAACGGCGTGTCGAGTTTGAACGTCTGGCCGCTCGCCGTGACTTCGCGCTCCTGCATCGCCTGAAGCAGTGCGGCCTGCGTTTTGGGCGGCGTCCGGTTGATCTCGTCGGCGAGCAGGACGTTGGCAAAAAGAGGTCCCTTGACGAACGTCAGTCGCCGCCGGCCGGTCTGCGGGTCTTCTTCGAGCACATCGGTCCCCGTGATGTCTGACGGCATCAGGTCGGGCGTGAACTGAATGCGCCCGAACTCGAGGTGGAGCGCCTGGGCGAGCGTCTGAATGAGCAGCGTCTTGGCCAGTCCGGGTACGCCGACGAGCAGCACGTGACCGCGCGCGAACAGTCCGATCAGCAGGCTGTCGATGGCGTCTTCCTGGCCCACGATCCGCCTGTGGACGGCTGCGCGCAGCCGGGCTATATCGGACGAGAATGCGTCGAGCGTGGCCGGGTCGTCGGGTGAGAGGGCGGCCATATCAGCGTAGGGAGGCAGTGGGCGAGCGCATCACGCGTTCGCCTTTGCCTCTATACTCGACGTACACGTCGCGTGCCAGACGATCGACCCACACCTGCAACTCGCGCGTCTGCTTCTCGCGCAGCGCAATCTGTTCGAGCTGCTCGTAGTCCTGGGTAAAGTTGATGCGGTGCTCGGGCGTGCGCCGCTGGAGCCGAACGATGTGGTAGGCGCGGCGCCCGTTGAGCAGCGTCACGGCCGAGGGCTCGGACACCTCGCCAATGGTGAGGCCCGATAGTGTGGCTTGCCATTCGGCACCCAGCGCTTCGACGGGAAGGTCGCGCTGCTGCGTGCGGGGCGCCGTAACACGTCCGCCCTGGTTGGCTGAGTTGACGTCCTGGCTGTGGCGCCTCGCGATCGCTTCGAAGGGCACTTCATGCGTGACGATCGAGTCGCGCACCATTTCGAGATGGGCGATGGCCGCCGACGGATCGCCGCTGGCCTCGTTGACCTTTATGAGCACGTGGTTGAAGTCGACCACGTCGCCGCGGCGGTCGTTGAGGCGGAGGATGTGATAGCCGAAGACCGTCTGGAACGGCTGCGACAGCTCGCCGGGCGTAGCACGCGCGGCGACGGCGGCGAACTCGGGCACGAGTTGGCCCAGCGGGATGTCGGCGATGCGTCCGCCCTCGCGCGCCGATACGGCGTCGTCCGAAAACTGTCGCGCCATCTCCTCGATCGTCGCCCCACCGATTACCACCGAGTCGCGGATCGTCGCCAGAATGCTCAGCGCCTGGTCCTTGGCAGCCTGCGACGGCTCCAGCGTGCGCGCGATGTGAGCCACGCGGACGGTCGCGGGCAACATCGGAAGAGAGTCCAGCGGAATCGTGTCGAACCACGTCTGCACTTCGGCCGGACTGATGCGGATCGTCTGCACTTTGCGTCCCTGCAGGCGCTGCACGAGCAGTTCGTCGCGCAGCGACTGGCGCAGGTCTTCGCGCAGTTCGTAGAGTGGACGGTTGTAGGCCCGTTCCAATTCGTCCTCGCCTCCGGCCTGCTGCATGAGTCGCTCAATGCGTTCAGCCACAGCGCGCGTCACGTCCTCGCGCCCGATCTCGATCGTCGTGTCGGCTTCGGCGGTGCGTACCATGACCTGGCGGTTGACGAGGTCTTGGAGCGCCACGCGCCACACGTCGTCGGTGATGCCGGACTGCTGCTGAACGGCAATCGTCGCGGCTAGCGCGTCGACGTCTGAGCGGAGCACGATGCGGTCGCCGATCACGGCCACGATCTCGTCGAGCACGAGGTCCTGCGCCTGGACCGCCGGAGCAATCAGCGGAGAGGCGAGCAGGAGCAGGAGAAAAAGGCGGTAGATCACAAGCAAACTGAGAAGTGGAGAAAATCTAACGTAGCGTATCCGGTGATATTGCCGGTTCGCTGACCATCGAATCCTGCGCCGTCGAGTCCAGCGCGGGTAGTTCGAGCGTGCCCCGCGAGGCTGCTTGGTCGCGCAGGGTCGATACCAAGCGGCGGAGCGCCGTCCGGCGCGTGTCGATGCGTAGGCGGTTCACTATTTCGGGCGTGACCCAGCGAATGGGCGCAAAGTCCCCAGCGGCTCGCCGTTCGTGGAGCACCAGCACGACCCATCGGCCCTCGGCTTCGACCGTCGTAGAGCGCCCCGGCGACAGGGCGAGCAGAGCAGTCGAGAGCGCGCCGTTGTCGAAAGGCAACGCGTTGACCGCTGCAATGGTGTCGCGCATCATGCGCGGCGACTCGCCGATGGTTCGCCACGCAGGAGGATCGGTCGGCGCGCGCCGGGCCGCTGCTTCGGCCGCACTGGCGTCGGCCGCGGTCCGTCCGAAGAAAGCCGAAAATCGCACATGCGGTTCGCGCAGCAGCAGGTTGGCGCGGTTGCGCTGGTAGTAGCGCGAGAGATCGGCGTCCGTCGGCTGAAACGAGGTCGCTGCTATCGTCGACTCGACGAGCGATCCGATGGCGATCGCTTCGGTATTTTCCTTGATCTGCCGCTGCACGTCGGCGCGTTCGAAGACGCCGTTCTTTTCGGCCTCCATGAGCAGCAACTGACGTTCGACCCACAGGTCGATGAGCGAGCGCCGCAAGGTACCGCCGTCCTGCTCGTCGTAGCCTGATGGCAGATCGGCCGCCAACTCGTCAGGCGTCAGAATCGCATCGCCGACGCGCGCCACGTAACTGCCGGATTCGGGGGGGTCGGGTGAAAAGCACCCCACTCCCAAGACCGTCACAGTCAGTAAAGCGAGAAGAGTGCGAGTCACGGGCGATCCTGCCCGCCAAAGACCATGACGAGCCGCTCGGGGAACAACCGGGCTTCGTAGCGCGCGCGCAGCCGGGTGATGAAGTCTTGATCCAACCGCTCCTGATAGGCGGCCTGCAGCGGCGCGAAGGCCTCTTGGAACGTCATGGAACGAGGGCTCTCGGTGCCGTCCTTAATCAGCAGAACACGCGTGCCGCGGTGAGGAAGCGGGCCTACGCTCGCGCCGGTTTCGAGCGGCAGAGCGCGATCGTACACCGACCCAGACGCCTCGGCGATGCGAACCGTGTCGACGCGGACGGTGGGCGCGTCGAGACCTGCCATGTCAGACCGTACGGTGGCGATCAGGTCAGCGGCAGACGTACCCTGGTTCAGCCGGTCGCGGTATCCGAGGAGGGTCGAGTCGGGCGCAGTCAAGGTGATGATGCGGGTCCGCTCGGGATAGGCATACCGCGCCTGGGTGCCGTCGTAGAGGCGGCGCAGTCCGAGGGTGTCGGTTTGGGAAACGTTCCATACGCTGTCTTCCATCACGCGGAAGAGGAGCAGGCCGTCGTAGAACTCGCGCATGATGCGTCCGAACTCGGCGTCGCGGGTTTCGAGTCGGTCGGTTTCGTAGGCGATCGCTCGGTCCCGTGCGAAGGCCGTCAGCAGCGGCTCGGCCTGGTCGCTGACGACCGCGGTGCGGGAGATGGGGTCGTTGTCGCCAGCGAAGGCGAGCACGTCGGCGACGGTGTAGCTATCCGTGCCGATCTGGGCGACGATCTCCGAAGCCGTCTGGTAGGCGCCCTGGTTCATGCGCGCCATGGCCGTGTCGAGCCGAACCCCTTCGAGCGCCGACGCGAGCCGGGCAGGATAGGTCTGCGAGCCGATTTCGCCCAGCGTCCGGTCGGCCAGCAGGTGCTCGGCTTTCTGAGCGCGCGGCAGGCGCGCGGCCGTGCTCTTGAGGTCTTCGTAGCTCTCCTCGTACGTCGGTGCAGCATCGCGCTCGTCCAGGCGGATGAGGTGATAGCCAAACTGCGTCTTGACCGGAGTCGTGATCTCGCCCGCAGTCGCAAGAGCGAACGCGGCATCCTTGAACGGCTCGACTACCTGCGTCTCCCACGTCATCGGGCCCAGCGAGCCGCCCCGCTCGGCGCTCGAGGGATCGTCCGAGAAGAGCTTGGCGGCGGCGTCGAAGGCTAGGCGGCCGGACAGGATCTCGCCGCGGAGCGAGTCGGCAAGCGCTTGGGCGGACGCTTCGTCACCGGGCTGGTCGCTGTCGGGGCGGATCATGATGTGCGAGAGCGTGACGGCGCGCGGCGTTTGCTTGCGATCGTCGACCTGGAGCACGTGGTAGCCGAACTGCGTGCGGAAGACTCGGCTGCGCTGGCCGACCGGAGTCGAGTAGGCGATCGACTCGAACGGTTCGACGAGCGATCCCGATGAGAAGAAGCCCAGCGCGCCGCCGCCACCCGGACCGCTGGTACGCGCCGACGGGTCTTCACTAAACGTCCGAGCGGCGTCGCCAAAGGGCATGCCCGCGTCGAGCGAGTCGATGACCGACTGCATCTTGGCATAGGCCTCGATGGTGTCCGCAGCCGCAGCGTTCTCGTCGACGCGAATCAGGATGTGGGACGAGCTGACGATGGTGTCGCGGCGCGCGTAGAGCGTGCGTACGAGCGGCTCGAGCACTTCCTGTTCGAGCAGGTAGGGCCGGGCGAAGCTTTCGCGATACTGCGCGATGTCGGCGTTGATGGTCGAGTCAGCTTCCATTCCGGCGTCGCGCGCGGCCTTGACCTTGAGCCGGAAGTTGACGTAGCGGTCGAGGAAGTCGCGGTAAGAGGCCATCGAACTGTCGCGCGCCGCCTCCTCGCCTCCGACGGACTGTGCATACCGCTGCTCGAATTCATCCAACGTGACCGATCCGCCTTGATAGACTGCCAGAGCATCAGGGTTTACGGCGGGCGTTCGCGATCCTGAACAGGCCGGCAGGAAGAAGGCGGCGGCCAAGAGCAGCAGCCATGCGTAGGGACGAGTCACGAGTAGGTAGTGGGTTCGCAGAAAGGACAGCATGAAAGCTAAGTCCCCTCACGGACTCGAGCGCACAGCCGAGGGAGGAAAAGAGGCGAATCACAGACCTACGGCGTCAGCGCTTACGTTCTATATTGACGCCGCCTTACCCTTTCTGCCGATGCGCCTCTTTCTGTTCTCGCTGCTCGCTCTGGCAGCAGCTCCGCTCTCCGCCCAGGCTCCGACTGCTGCGTCTGCGCCCTATGCGCTCACGACGCCGGGCATCATCTCTGCCCAGGTGTCGCCCGACGGCAATTGGATCGCTCTGAGCGGCGACCGCTACAGCGCGCTCGCCGCCGCTCCTCTCACTCGCGAAAACGGCCGCCTGCGCATGGGCTCGCCCGTCACGCTGTCCCAGTCGCGTGGAAGCGGCTACGGCTTCAGCTGGACGAGCGATGGCCGCATCGTGGCGCGCGTTTTCGAGGGGGAAGGCGTAGACGAAGAGGCTCAGTTGGTCGCCTTCTCGCCCCAATCGCAGAGCGCCGACGTGATTGTGCGTCAGTCCGACATGACCGCGCCTCCGACCGTGCGCGGCCGGTCGATCGCTGTTGCCAGCGTCAGCGGCGAAGCCTTGCTGATCGACGGAGCGGACCAAGCCGTCCCCTTTATCCGAAGCGAGCGGCTGGTCCTCGCAGGTCCGACAGGAACGACCTCGCTTTTCGCCGACGCCGACGGACGACCTCTGCTCAACGCCGTCGTCAGCGCGTCGGGCCGCGTCGCTTTCGAGATCGTCGGCGGCGATCTGATGAGCATGAACCTCGACGGAACGGACATCGTCTCGCACGGCAGGGGAGAGCAGCCCGCGTGGTCGCCCGACGGGTCGTGGCTGGCCTTCGTCCGGACGACCGATGACGGTCACGAAATGCTCACCAGCGACCTCTGGATCGACAGTGCCGCTGGCGGTCAGGTGCAGATGCTCTCCGAATCGGCGGACCGGCTCGAACTGCGCCCCACGTGGGGCCCGGATGGGCGCTCGCTCCTCTACCACGAACTCGATCGCGGCCTGATCGAGGTGCTGCCCTTGACCTACTGATGCGCTCTATCATGATCCTCCGCACGCTCGCACTTCTCGTCTTTCTCGCGCTCGCCGCTCCCGCTTCCGCCCAGAAGACGACGGGACTGGCTGGCTACTCGCTCTTTCTCGACCCGGGCCACAGCCAGTTGCAGAACTGTGGAGCGTTTGGATACTGCGAGAGCCAGGGAGTGCTGCTCACCAGTTTGGCGCTCAGAGACATCCTGCTCACCACTTCCGACATCGACACCGTGTTCATGTCGAGGGAAGATGCAAGGTTCGAAGTGTCTCTGAACCAGCGCGTCGCCCTCGCCAACACGTCGGGCGCGAACTTCTTCCACTCGGTCCACACTAACTCGGCAGGTCCGGATGCGCGCTCTCTGTTCGTGCTGTGGCCTCAACTCAACGACCGATCGGAGGGAGCGCCATCGGGCGGAAAAGTGCTCGCCGAAGCGACGGGCGCGCTGCTCGCTCAAAAGATGGAGGTGCCCGCTCTCAACGGCGGCGGTTTCGGCGAGTGCGACTTTTATGGAATCGGCACCTGCCGTTCGGGTCCCAAAGGCGGGCGCAACTTTGTGCAGAGCTTTACCGACATGGCCTCGATGCTCAGCGAGTCGGGCTTTCACACCAATCCCGAGTTCAACCTGCTCTTTATGGACCCCAGCTACCAGCGCCTCAAGGCATGGGCGATGGCGCACGCGCTGATGGACGTGCGCGGCGTCACCCGCCCCGATGTGCGGCTGCTCGGCGGCGTCATTTCGGATGCTGAGTCGGGAGCGCCCATCAACGGCGCGCGCGTCACGCTCGGAGGGCAGAGCTATGCCACCCCAACGTTCGCGACGCTTTTTCGCGCCACTATTGGCGACAGCACGCGCGAGATCGGCAACGGCTGGTACTGGTTCGAAAACGTGGCGGGCGGAACGATGCCCATCCTGGTCGAGCGCCGCGATTATGTTTCGGTCACGGCCCAGGTAACCGCCGAGGACCGCGCCATCACGCGCCAGAATCTGCAGATGGTATCGACGATTCCGGCCTTCGTGACTGATTTCGCTCCTGGCGAAACGGCTAAGATCAACGATCCCATCGTCATCGATTTCTCGCGGCCGATGAATCAAGAGTCCACGCGCGCCGCGCTTTCCATTTCGCCCAACCCGCCCGCCAATTATGTCTGGAACAACGGTAACCGGCGACTGGTCGTGTTTCCGGACTCGCTGATGCCCAACACGTTGTACACCGTCACGCTCGCTGCGTCCGCAGACGGCGCGCGCGGCTACGGATTCGACGGCAACGGCGACGGTACAGCCGGAGACGAATTCTCTGCCTCATTCACGACCGGTGCGCGCGACATCGTCGGTCCCCGCATCGTCGACACGTCGCCGCGCAACAACGCTGGCTCAGTGGACCGCATGCCCCTCATCCAGATCACGTTCGACGAACTCGTCAACCCGCAGTCGGTCGATCTCAAAGCCTTCGTCTTCGATGACGGCGAAGGCGGGTCGGTGGCCGCCAACGTTCGCTTCACCGATGTCGGCGAGCGGACGGTTCTCAACGCGGCTCCGCTTGAGCAACTGCGCGCCGGAAGGCGCTACACGTTCGTGCTTCCTGCGTCGATGGCCGACCAGTTTGGAAACGAAGTGGGCTCGGTCCGTCGCCTGGGCTTCACGACGGCTCAGTTCACGCGCACCGTGCGCACGATCGACGACTTCGAGGGCTCGACCGTCCTGGTCGATTGGTGGTTACCGACGCAGAGCGGATCGACCACCACAGCCGCGCTCATCGTCGACTCGACGCGCGCCCGTGTCAGCCCGCTGGCCAGCCCGCTCCGCACGTCCGATCAAAGTCTCGAAGTCACCTACGGCTGGGTCGCCAGCGCTTCTGGACCGTACCTGATCCGCGAGTACATCGCGGATTCGGCGCCGGCCAAGGGCGTCACGTTCCGGTCCGACGCTACCCTGTCGGTCTCGCTCTTCGGCGACGGAAGCGGCAACCTGTTTCGATTCTGCGTCGACGATAACGGCCCCGGCGGCCACGAAGTCAGCCCCTGGACGACGGTCGACTGGATCGGCTGGCGCCGCATCGACTGGACGCCCTCGGCCGACGGAGCCGGAGAGTGGATTGGCGATGGCGTTTTCGACGGTAGCCTGCGGATGGAGTCGTTCCAAATGTCGCGCCCCGACGATGCCGCCTCGCTCGTCGCGTTTGGCCAGTTCCGCTTCGACGACTTGGAGGTGAGCACGTCCGTGGCTACCTCGAACGACGATCCCCGCCAAGCGCTCGCCGACGTGCTGTCGCCCGCCAGACCGCATCCGGTGCGCCGCACGTCCGACGTATCGTTCACGCTCGCTCAGGCCGGGCCGGTTTCACTCGTGCTCTACGACGCCATCGGCCGCGAGGTATCGGTCATAGAGTCGGGCGCCTCGCTCTCTGCCGGGTCGCACACTCGCACGGTCGACGCGTCGGGGCTGACCAATGGCTTCTACCTCCTGCGCCTGTCGACGGACAGAGGCATGAGCACGCAGCAACTCATCGTCTTGCGATAGAGTAGCAGCGGCCTGCCGGGATGGCGAAAGGGTAGACGCAGCGGACTTAAAATCCGCTGGGGCGCACGCCCCGTGCGGGTTCGAATCCCGCTCTCGGTACAAAGGAGTAGGCGCCCGAAGCCGGCCATTCTCACCAGTGGTCGGCTTCGCGTGCAGGCTAGCCTGCCGCGACGACGGCCCGCTCGTCCGCCGGTGAGCGCAGCAGCGCGCTGGCGGCGATCAGCAGCACGCTGACGACGAGCGCCACCAGAAAGGCACTGCGGTAACCGCCGACGGCACCGCTCTGCGTGGCGACCAGCATTCCGATCAGAGCGCTTCCGAGCGTTTGTCCGCCAGCTAAGAAGAAGGTACCGACGCCTTGCCCGGTCGTTCGATCTTTGGCCTCGCTCTCGCCCAGCAGGATGTACGAGATCGCAGACCCGAGCAGTCCCGAAAGTCCAATTCCGATCAGAACCGTAGCGCTGACGTATCCGCCCAGCGTCGCGCTCAGTTGCCAGAGTACCAGCAGGCCCAGCGTCAAGATCGACGAACCGCCCGCCAGGATCGCACGCGTGCCGATCTGGTCGATCAGCCGTCCGGCGATGGGAGCGCCTGCCGTGATGCACACGACGAGCGGGAGGAGCAGGTAGGACGCCTGGGATCGGTCGACCTCGTAGGCGACCATGCAGTATTTGGGCAAGAACACGAAGAGCGCTTCGACCAACCCGGCACCAAAGCTGAACAAGGCCGCGAGCAGCACTTGGCGCCGAGCGAGAAAGGCGGGAGCGATCAGAGGAGAGGACGATCGGCTGGCGTGACGCCCATACAACCATACGAAAGCGCCGCCGCACACCACCAGTACAGCCGCTCCCACGTTGGGCACCCAGCCTCCCAGCGCATCGAAGCGTGTCAGTCCCATCGCGCCCAGCAGCAGAGCCGCGCCGAGCAGCAGGGCGCCGCGCGTGTCGAACCGCTCGCCATCGGTCGACCGCGTGTTGGGGAGCACGACTAGGCTAGCCCCGATGACGACCAGAGCCAGTGGGATCGGCGCCACGAACACTAGCCGCCACGACGTCTGCACGAGGATTCCGGCGATGATGGGTCCGATCAGAAATGCCAGCCCGAACACGCTGCCCAGCAGGCCCAGCGCGGCGCCGCGCCGCTGCGACGAGACCACGTCGCCCACGACGGCGGCAGCCATCGGAAACAGCCCGCTAGCGCCCAACCCTTGCAGCACGCGCCCGGCCAGCAGTACGGCTACGTTCGGCGAGGTCGCCACGATAGTCGATCCTAGAGCGAGCAGAGTTAGGCATGAGGCGAACGTAGCCCGTTTGCCCCACACGTCGCCCAGCCGAGCCGTAAAAGGCAGCCCTACCAAGTTGGCCAAAATGAAAGCGTTGAGCACCCAAGCCGAGGTGCGCTCGGTAAGGCCGAAAGCGGATTCGATGGCGCTCAGCGACGGACCGACCAGCGCGATGTCGAGCGCGGCGACGAGCGTTCCCAGAAACAGAACGGGCAGAACACTAGCGGGACGAGCCATCGACGGCGGCGGGGTGTGTACCTTTACGGGCGCGACCGGCGCACCGTTTTTCGAGTTGTCCAAACGCTGGGCGCCCCTCCTGATCCATGCGTTTTCAGCGACGCCTTTCCTCATCCACCACTTTCAAAGCTATGCGACGCCTCCTCGTCCTCCTGCTCTTCTGCTCGCCTGCCGTTCTGGCCCAGCCGGCCCCGCCGATTCCAATGGAGTTGCCGCTCCGGCTGATGGGCACGAGCTTCGACGCCTCCGTCCCCGCACCCGTCGACGTGCTCGGCTTTGCTGCCGGATCCAAACACGCGCGCACCGACGCCATCGTACGCTACTACGAGCGCGTAGCCGACGCCTCGCCGCGTGTGACGCTCGAAACGTACGCCTACACCGTCGAAGGGCGCCCCCTCATTCAGGCCATCGTCACCTCACCGGCCAACCACGCGCGGCTCGACGCCATTCTCGAGGCCAACCGGCGCATCTCGGACGATCCACGCAGCATGTCGGACGCGGATCTGGCTCGGATGCCCGCCGTCGTGTGGATGGGCTACAGCGTGCACGGCAACGAGGCGAGCGGAGCCGACGCTGCCCTGCTGACCCTGCACCACTTGGCAGCGGGAGAGTCGGCCGAAGTGGGCGAGATGCTCGACGATCTGGTCATCATCCTCGACCCGGTCTACAATCCGGACGGACGTGCGCGCTTCGTAGGCTGGATGGAGCGGTACCGCGGGCCACTTCCCATCGCCGACGATCAGGACATCGAGCACGACGAGCCGTGGCCGGGCGGACGCACTAACCACTACTGGTTCGACCTCAACCGCGACTGGCTACCAGCCGTTCACCCGAGCAGCGAAGGTAGGCTCGAACGCTTCCACCGCTTCCGCCCCCAATTTCTGACCGACTTCCACGAGATGGGCGGCGAAGCTACGTTCTTTTTCCAGCCTGGCATTCCGTCGCGCACCAACCCCAATACGCCCCAGGCCAACCAGGACATGTCAGGCCGTCTGGCCGAGTTCCACGCTGCGATTCTGGACGACATCGGTAGCCTCTACTATTCCAAGGAGAGCTTCGATGACTTCTACTATGGCAAGGGCTCGACCTACCCCGACGTAAACGGCTCGGTCGGCATCCTCTTCGAGCAGGCTAGCAGCAGGGCGTTACAGGTCGAGACGACCAACAACGGGCTGCTGACCTACCCGGAGACCGTCCGTAATCAGTTCGCCACCTCGATTTCGTCGCTGCGCGGCGCGCTGAGTTTGCGGATGGATCTGCTAAAGATGCAGCGTGACTTCTACGCCGGTTCGTCCGATTTTGCGCGTGAGATCGGGCTGCAAGGCTACGTCTTCGGCGACGGCGGAGACGCCACGCGAGCGGCACATCTGGCTCGCCTGCTGGGCAAGCACCGCATCCGGGTCGACCAACTGACCTCGCCTGTCACGATCGACGGCGCGCGCTTCGATGCAGGCAGCTACTACGTCGCGCTCGACCAGCCTCAGTCGCGGCTCATAAACGGCGTCATGGAGCGCCCGACCACGTTCACCGACTCGCTCTTCTATGACGTGTCGGCGTGGACGCTGCCGCTCGCCTATGGCCTGCCGATGGCCAACGTGCAGCGCGGCACCCGGATCGCCACGCGCGCTGCCGATGCGTCCCAGCCTCAGGGCCGACTGGTGGATGCGCCCAATACCTATGCGTATCTGATCCCGTGGGGCCGGTTTCACGCTCCGCGCGCGCTCTACGCTCTTCAGGAAGCTGGAATCCGGGTGCGGTTGGGGACGGCGCCGATGACGGCAATCGTGAACGGCCGAGAGATGGAATTTGGCAGAGGCACACTCGTCGTGCCGATCGGCGAGCAGGACATTCCCGCTTCGCTCGTGCGCGATGCCGTTCGGCAAGTGGTGGCCGATGATGGAGTGGACGCCTACGCCGTTACGACTGGTCTGTCGCAGGCAGGACCTGACCTGGGCAGCCGCAGCTTCGACGTGATCGCCAAGCCTGAGATCGCCTTGGTCGTCGGAAGCAGCGCGAGTTCGAGCGAGGCGGGTGAGATCTGGCACCTATTGGGCGAGCGGATGGAATTGCCGGTCGTTCTGCTGGACTCTGAGACGCTGGGCCGGGCGGACCTGAGCCGCTACACGACGCTGATCATGGCGGGCGGCTACTACGACAGCGATTTAGCCGCAACGATCCGCACGTGGGTGCGCGGCGGAGGTCACCTGATCGCCACCACGTCGGCGGCGAGCTGGGCGATCCGCAACGGACTGGCCGAACTAGAGGAGCGCGACGACGCCGACCGCGACAGCATCCTGACGGTCACGCCCTACGCCGAGTTGGACGCGATGCGCGGCGCTCAGGCCCTGGGCGGTCTCATCCTCAACGCCACCGTCGACACGACGCATCCCGTCGCCTACGGCCTGACTCCGACCTTCCCGTTCTTCCGACGAGGCACCACGTTCTACGCGCCATCCGACACACCGGGCTCCAACGTCGCCGTCTATACCAGCGAGCCGCTCGCGGCGGGCTATATCAGCCCGGACCGTCTGGCTCAGGCGCGCGGCTCGGCTGTCGTCACCGCCCTACGCAGCGGGCGCGGAAGCATGGTGCTGATGCACGACAACCCGGCCTTTCGCGGATTCTGGATGGGCACGTCAGCGGTTCTGATGAACGCCATCTTCTTTGGCGGATCGTTCTGATCGTCCCTCTACTGACCAACCCAAGCCCGCCGAGTCGCTGTGACTTGGCAGGCTTTTCAATGAGCGACCGCGCGGCGCGTCCATTGATCGCCGGAGCGATCTTGGTGCGATAGCAGTACGGGCTGCCCCACTCCGGTGCGTCAGTAGCGGGTTAGGCGGCGCGCGCCGAAACGCTCGAAGTCTCTGCGCGCGCTGGATGCTAAGCGATAGGGGAGAAGCCGAGTCGTAGCAAATCATAAGCGCTCCCTGCAGCCGAGACCGCGGGGAGCGCTTATGATTTGTCTGAGTTTGGATCAGCGCGCGATCGTGAACGAGCGGCGCATCGCTACCGAGCCGTCCGCGAGCGTCAGGCGCATCAGGTAGACGCCCGACGACAGCGACGAGACGGACACGCTGGTCGTCTGCCGCTCGACCGACGTGCGCTGGACGATCCGGCCCATCAGGTCGACGATCTCGACCGACGTTCCTGCTGCGGTGGGCTGCGAGAGCGCAATCGTGAGCGCGTCCCGTGCGGGGACGGGGAAGAGGCGCACGTCGAGAACGCCGCTGGCCAGATCGTCCAGCGTGTTGGTGAGCGTGGCGATGTCACCTGCTTCGATCGGCAACAGCTGGTAGCCGACGCCGGCCTCGTTGGGATCGAACTGGCCGAGCACGCCCGTGACCCTGACGGGTCCCGTAGGAATGGCCGTGCCAATCAGGTCCGAGTCGATCGCGTTGCTTCCGAAGCGAATGTCGATCGCCGCTCCGCTGCTGGTCGCCGCATAGGTCATGTTGGCGGCGAACGTGCCGGTTTGCGTGAACGTGACGTCGCTCACCTGAATCAGGCGGCTTTCGAGCGACTCGGCTCTGGCGCCCGTCAACTCGGCAGCCGTGACCACGAGCGGACTGCGGACACCGGCGTCGGCCACGACAACTTCAAGGCTCTCGAATCCGTTACCGAAGATCTGCTTGAGTCCGCGGAAGCTCGAAACGGACCCGATCACTTCGACGCTGTCGCCTACCGCAACCGATCCGTCTTCGATCCGGCCGGGAATGGTGCCGGTGAATTGGCGGACGTTGAGACCTGCCGTTCCGTCTTCGAGGTAGAGAGCCGTTCCCCGAGCGCGCGTGACGACGCCTCTAAAGCGGACGCGCGATCCGTCGTCCAGCGCGCGTGCGTCGGCGATCGTGCTCAGGGCGAGCATGGCGCCACCGCCTCCACCGCTTTGGCCGAAGAAGGCGCGGCCGACGAGCGTCGGGTCGAGAACGTAGGGGTTGTCCTTGCCCTGCACTTGCACGATGCGGTCGTGGCGCGTCAACTCGTCAGAACTGACCGGATCGCTCTGGTGCCACTGGAAGAGCACGTCCTTGACGGCATTCCAGTAGGTGGTGTTTGAGCGGTCCTGGTAGATCGTGTAGAAGTAGAACTGGCTGCGCGCGATGTCGCCCTTGAACTCGTCGCGGGGCTCGAAGCGGCTGCTGCTGCGGCGGCTCCACAGGCCCAGGTCGCCGCTCGGCGTTTGGCTCTGCTTGGTCGTGCCGCGGTACCAGTTGGTGGCCGTCGAAGAGGTCACCAGGCCGAACGGCAGGTTGCCTCGGTCGCTGTTGGTGGGGTTATCGGTCGGAGCGAGGTTGAACAGGTTGGAGCGAGCAGGCTCGTCTCCGGCTCCTTGCGACTGGGGCCACAGGTGCTCGGCGTTGAAGTTACCCGCTGACGCGTCGCTGCGCGCCGTGCTCGGGTTGGCGCGCACGCTGATCGTGCGGCCGGTGTAAATGCCCGAGAGCGAGCCGTTCTGGTTCCAAACAAAGCCGTACATCTGATCGCGCGCGCGGTCATAGCCCAGCGTGCTGGGCGTGTACGTCGCGCGAATGCTGGCTTGAAGCGTCTCGCCGGTCTGCCCGACGAAGATCGTCTGATCGCCATTGGCTCCCGGATCCGAGATCGTCAGCGTGAACGTCGACGGGGTGCCGAGCGTGGCGGACGCATTGGAGAGCGTGAAGATCAGCGTTTCGGGCGCTTCTTCCACGCCGTCGTCAACCGGGGTGACGGTGACTTCCTGAGCCGTCGTCGTGTTGGCGGCAAAGGTGAGCGTCTGCGTGCTGAACGTGGCAATATCGGTTCCGTTGGTCGCCGTGCCGCCTGCGAGGCTGACGTCGACGGTGGTCGCGGCCGTGGCCGAGGGGTTGTCCAGCGTGACGCGGAACGTGTAGGCGCCCGCATCCTCGCTGACGGTCGCCGACTCCATAGCGAACCGAACCGTGGGTGCCAGAGGCGCCGCATCGCCCACGTCACCGGCGCGGATAGGCAGCAGCTGGTACCCGCCGCCCGAGCCCGCAGGGGACTCGAATTGGCTCAGAATCGCGGTGACGCTCGTCGCGCCCGAGGGAATCGTGGTGCCGTCGATGTCGGTGTCGTTGGCATTGCCGATGCGCACATCGAACGTGGCGCCGCCCTGGGTGATCTGATAGGTGGTGCGTTCGGCGAAGGGGCCCGTCTGCGAGAACGTGACGCCTTCGACGCGTACCAACTGGCTCTCGAACGACTCGCTGTCGGCGGCCAGCTGCGCCAGCGTGCGAACGAGCGGAGCGCGGACGCCTGCGCCTTTCTGAATCACGGTGACGGATTCGAGGCTGTCGGCGTTGAACTGCTTGAGGCCGCGGAAGCTAGCCAGCTTACCGGTGACCTCGACGCTGTCGCCTGCCACGACGGCGCCGCTGGTGATCTGGTCTTTGAAACTGCCCAGTGGCTGGCGAAGCGCGATGCCTCCCGTGCCGTCCTGGATGTAGCCAAAGTCGCCCTTGACGCGCGAGATGACGCCCCGCACCAGCACGCGATCGCCGTCCGGCAGCGCGCGGGCCGTCGCGATCGTGATGGGCGACGGGTTTTCGGTCGTGTTGGGGTCGATCAGCGTGAGCGTGAACGTGGACGGGCTACCGGCAGCAGCGCTGCTACCGCCGCTCACCGACTCGATGGTGAGGACGAGCGTTTCGTCGAGTTCGTCAATCCGATCGTCGTTCGGAACGATGCGGATGATCTTGGGCTCTACAGAACCCGCTGCGAACACCAACGTGATGCGCTCGATGGAGTCTATGGGATCCGTCTCGCCGGGAGGCGTGATTTCAAAGTCGTCGAGGCTGCGCGCGCTGCCGCCCAGAGCGATGACGACCGTCGTAGCCGTAGTGGCCGAGGCACCTGTGATCTGCAAATTGAGATCGTATTCGCCCGAGTCTTCCGCTATAGAAGCCGTCTCCAGGGAGAATTGCACGCTAGTGTTGTCTCCGCCGCCCGTGCCGCCCGCAAACGTGCCGGCGGGGAAGACGCTCGCGCACGACGCGTTGGTGGTGCATCCGTCGGTCGCGTTGGAGCCGCTGAACGTCCAGTCCGCAGCCGTGAACGTGGCGCTGGCGCTCGTGCCGTCAGATCGGTAGGCCCACCCGTCCAGGTAATTCCACAACTCCCCCTCAGCAGGACGCACGCCGATCTCGCCGAACACGTCGACGATGGTTTCGCCTCTCAGCACGGCGACCGCATCGTCTCCGTTGACCGAAGGCGCGTTGCCCGGAAATAGGGTGGGGGCGAAGCCGAAGTAGGTCTGAAAGTTGGCTTCGTCACCGCTGCGCGTCACGTAGATGTGCTGTCCCGCCGTCGCCGATCCCGAAAGCACGACCGAGTTGCTGATGGTTGCCCCTCCGTTGTTGTAGTTGGCGACCGTGTAGGTCGACAGGTCGGCGATCGCTTCGGTGGCGTAGAGTTCGACGGCTTTGGGAGTGCCGCCGCTCAAAGGACCGTCGAAGACGCCCGTGATGACGAGTTGTGCGCTCGCCGAGGGAGCGAGTAGGAGCGCCACGAGGGCGAAGAGCAGAGTGCGCATGAGCGGTGTTGGAGATTGGCTGTACGCAAGATGGCGACGCGGGCGCCGAAATCCATGACCGAAGCGTTAAACGGCGCGACGCTTCGGTGAAAAAACGGAGAGCAACTATTCCGGATGGGCCGTGTCTTCCCTTTGATCCTCGTTCTCGTCTCGTTGCCTGCGCCCCCGCCGCCATGCCTCCACACGCCTCACATCCCGACGCCGCGCTGATCGAAGCGTTTCAGCAGGGCGACGAGTTCGCCTTCGTCTCGCTCTACAATCAGCACAAGGGCCCCGTTTACGGTTTCGTCTACAAGATGCTGATGGACCGCCAGGCAGCTCAAGACGTGACCCAGGACACCTTTATCCGCGTGTACGAACACCGCGGACGGCTCGTCGCCACGCGCGCGTTCAAAAGCTGGCTCTTCACGATCGCGCGCAACCAGTGCCTCAACTACCTGCGCTCGGCCAAGCGCGTCGACCCGCTCGAAGAGCCGGACGCGCTGCCCAGCCTGCGCTCGCCGTCGGCCGACCTGGAACGCAGCGACGCGATCCGCTTCGTCAACCACGTCTTGGCCCGGCTGTCGACCGACTACCGCGAGGTTCTCATCCTGCGCGAATACCAGAATCTGAGCTACGAGGACATCGCCGCCGTCACGCGCACGACCGTTTCGTCGGTCAAGTCGCGCCTGTTCAAGGCGCGCCGCAAGATGGCCGCTCTCTACCGCGAGGCTACGCTCGAACCCGACGCCGCCTCGGCGATTCCCGTCGCCACCACCTGAATCCGCATGACCGATCTCTATTTTTCGCTCCCCGACGATCTCGAAGAGGCGATCCACCTGTTTGCCGACGGAGAGCTTCCTCTGGACGCGCACGCCGATCTGTTCGCCCGTCTGTCGGTCAGCATGGCAGCCCGCGAACTGCTCGACAGCCTGCTCGCGTTTCGGCGGATGAGCCGGATGGAGTCGCTCGCCGCGCCGCCGTCGCTGGATCTGGCGCTGATGGCGCGGCTCAAAGAAGTCCAGCGGTCGCAGCAAAAGCGCCGAGACCGGGCGCCGCATCCAGGCGTCTGGGGCCGCTCGGTCCAGATGAGCGTCCGCGCCCTGACGGTCGGCGCGATGCTGCTGCTCGCCGTCGGCTCGCTCGTGCCGATGCGCACGCCCGCCGAGCCAGCTCCCATCGTCCGCCTGGCACCGCCCCCCACGTCCAATGGCGTGGCGATGAGTGCCAGCTACGTCATCACGGATGGCGTCACCGTCGAGGCCGACCGCGAGTAAACGCTGCCGTCAGCGGATCATCAGGTCGCCGTAGCTGATCAGGTCGCCTCCTGCGCTTCCGACGCTGTCGAGAACGAACAGGCGCACCAGCCCGGCGCGCCCCAGAGTGGCCGCGTTGAACGTGAGCACGTAGTTGCCCGGCTGGGTGCGCTGGACACGGTCGAGCGTGATCGTGGCTCCGTCCGACGCCCGCACCGCGCGCACGACGAGCCCTCGCTGGACGGCATCCGAGAAGAGGATGGCAACGGTCAGGTTGATCGGTTCGGTTTGCGTCGCCGGGTTGGGGAATACGGGATTGACGCGGACTCTGCCCCGGTAGAGCGGCGCCGTCCGCCAGTCGTCCTCGTCGGTCGATACAATCTCACCGCGTTCGGTCGTTTCGGTAAAGCCCGAAGGCACCACCTGCACGGCCTGCTCGAAAAAAGCGTCCTGCTCGCCGATCGACGAGTCGCAGCCGGCGGCTAGAACAAGCGCCGCCAGCAGTGGCAGGCGTATCTTTTGGATCAGACCTCTACTCATTACGACTCGATATCTTGAAAATCTACACGCGGACAGGGGACGGCGGTACGACGGGGCTCTTTGGGGGTGCCCGCGTCGCCAAAGATCACCCGCGCATCGAAGCCTACGGCACGGTCGACGAAACGAACTCAGCAGTCGGAATGGTACGCGCGCTGCTGCCGGCCAGCGGCGTCGATCTGGCGCACTCGATCCTGGCTCAGGTGCAAGACGACCTGTTCGTTCTGGGCGCTGACCTGGCGACGCCGCACACGGCCAAACCCGTCGTGCCCCGCATCACCGACGCTCAGGTCGGCCAACTCGAAGAGTGGGTCGATGCGTGCAACGAAGACTTACCGCCTCTGAAAACATTTGTCCTTCCCGGCGGGCATCCGGCAGCGGCTCAGTTGCACGTCGCGCGAACCGTGTGCCGCCGCGCGGAGCGGTTGGTCGTGCGGGCAGCCGAGCGCGAGGTCGTCGGCGAGATCGGGCAGGGCGCCATCGTCTATCTCAACCGCCTGTCGGACGTGCTCTTCACGCTCGCGCTCTGGGTCAACCATCAAGCTGGCGTGGACGAGACGCCGTGGACGCCAGCGACGTGAGCGAATCCCAATCCCGGTCTGCGCCGCCAGCGCCGAAGCTGAGTCCGACCAAGCGCGCCGCCTTCACGGTGGTAGCTCTGCTCGTGCCCGTCGTGTTCTTTCTGCTGCTCGAAGGCGTGCTGCGCGTCGCAGGCTACGGCGATTCGTACCCGCTCTTCATCGACGCTCCGGGCATCGACGGTCAGCGCGTGCAAAACCCCGAGATGGCGCGCCGCTACTTCTACGGCCAGCCCAGCGTGCCGACGGGGCTTCAGGATTACTTCTCGGCGCAGAAGAGCGACACGACGTTGCGACTCATCGTCCAGGGCGGGTCGACGGCGGCCGGATTCCCGTTTTACGCGGGCGGCGCCTTCTCGCGCATGCTGGAGCAGCGGCTTCAACAGACCTATCCTGGCCAGACCGTCGAAGTGATCAACACGGCGCTGGCTGCCGTCAACTCATTCACTCTCCTCGACCTCGCCGGTGACGTCCTTGAAGCCCAGCCGGACGCCGTTCTCATCTACGCGGGGCACAACGAATACTATGGAGCGCTCGGCGCCGGTTCCTCGGTCTCGCTGGGCTCGTCACCTGGACTGGTCCGATTCTACCTGCGCGTGCAGCGGTTTCGCACGGTCCAACTGATTCGCGGCGCGATCGCGGCTCTGGCCGGCCTGTTCGCGCAGGACGATGGCGAGCAGAGCACGACGCTAATGGGGCAGATGGTGCAGAACGAGAGCATCCCGCTGGACAGCGAGACTTACCGGGTGGGTCTGGATGCGTTCGACCAAAACATGTCGCGCCTGATCGCCTTCTACCAGGCGCACGGCGTACCGGTCTACCTGTCGACGATCGCCAGCAACGAGCGCGATCAACCGCCGTTCGTCAACCTGACCGCCCATGACGAGACAGCGGCGCAGTTGACGCGCGCGCAAGAAATGCAAAACAGGGGAGAGGTGCGGGCAGCGCACGATCTGTTTGCCAGCCTGGACGCGTCGGACGCGCTCTGCGCAGCGTGCAGCTACGGGCTCGCCCAGACGATGGAGCAGCTGGGCGACACGGCACGAGCAGGCGCCGTCTTTGCCCGCGCTCGCGACCGAGATGGGTTGCGATTCCGCGCGCCCTCGGCCGTCAATCAGACCATTCGGCGGCTGGCGAATCAACCCGGGGTCCATCTAGTCGACGCCGACGAAGCCATGCGCCAGCGCTCGCCGGGCCGAACGATCGGCCGCGAGATGATGGTCGAGCACCTGCACCCGATGCCCGCAGGCTTCTTCGCGATCTCCGACGCGTTCTACGATTCGCTACTCGTCCACTTGCCAGCCGCCAATCCCGAGCCAGTCAGCGAAGCCATCGCGCGCACCGAATCCCTGCTCACGCCCGTCGACTCCCTGGTAGGGCGGTACCGCGTCTTGCAGCTCACGGCCGTCTGGCCTTTCCAGCCCGTCGGCACCCGCAAGCCGTACCTCGACACGCTCCAACTGCGCACTCGGGTCGACTCGTTGGCGAATCAGCTGTTCAGGCGCGAGATCTCGTGGGCCGATGCCAACGAAGCTCAGCGGCGCCATTTCGTCCGCCAGCGCGACGGGCGACGGGCGCTGCAAGCCGCGCTCGCTCGGATTCAAGAGTACCCCTTTGACGACTCGGGATACCTCGCTGCGGGCAGCGTGCTCACGGGGCAAAGGAGATTCGCCGAGGCCGAGAACTACTACTTCGCTGCCCTGGATAGGCGCCCGTCCACGATGGGGTATATGATGATTGGGAGTATTTACCTTGAAGAAGGGGATGCTCAAAAGGCGTTAGCGCCACTTAACAAATCACTTGAACTCGACGCGTCCAACGTACAAGCCCGGTACAACCTGGCGGGAGCGCTTGCGCTGACCAGTCAGCTTGCGCAAGCTCGAAAAGAGGCGGAAACAGTGTTAAAAGCAGTTCCGGGGCATGTCGGTGCTCGGAATCTGCTCGCCCAACTTCCCGGCGCTTCACCGGGCGTGCGTTAGTTTGGAAGGGTTCAGCACTTGCACGCAGCCCTTCCGTATGCCCATTCGCCCGCGCACTCTCTTTCGATCAGCCCTCGTCGCCCTGACTCTCTTGGGAACGGCGCTCCTCGGTTTCCATCTTTCGGGAGGCGATGCCGACACTCCACAGGCAACGGTCCAACTCGCGCTGCCGCCCTCCGCACCGGCGACGTACGTGCCTGTCGAGCGCGACCGCTACGGCTTCAACGTCGCCGATTCCGACGTGTCATCGTACCGCATACAGTCGGGCGACACGTACGACGGTCTGCTGATCGGATGGGGGCTTGAGGGCGAAGCTCGGCTGGCGTTCCAGGACGCGCTGATCGCCCACGACGACGCAGGCCTGCGAGCGGGCCGCACGATCCAGGTGTACCGCAAAGGCGGCGTGCTCGAACGTCTCGCCTTCGATCTGGACGGTGAGCGCTACCTGGTCGCGCAGGTTGAGTCGTCTTCGGTGCGCACATTTCGCCGTCCGTCCGCCATCGTGCAAAAGTCGTTCGAGGCGCGCATCGAAGGATCGCTCTACGGCACGCTTGCTGGCGCCGACGCTCCGGTCGAACTCGCGATGCTGTTGGCCGAGACGTTCGAGACCAAGATCGACTTTTACCGCTTGCAGCCCGGCGACGTGATCAAGGTTGTCTACGACGAGCGGCAGGTCGAGGGCAAAACCGTGGACGTGATGCGGCTCAAGGCGGCCGAGATGTCGCACGGCGGAGTCGTTTACGACGCGTTCTGGTTCGAGGGCAAGGAGAGCATCGGCTACTATAACGGGCGCGGCGAGAGCCTCAACGGCGGATTTCTCAAATCGCCGGTACCGTTTTCGCGTCTCACCTCGGGCTTTACGATGCGCCGTTTTCACCCGGTCCAGCGTAGGTGGAAGGCGCACCTGGGTACGGACTATGCCGCTCCGCACGGAACCCCGATTTTGGCCGTCGGCGATGGCGTCGTGACTCTGGCGAGCCGCACGCGCGGCAACGGCAACTTCGTCAAGATCCGCCATACGGGCACCTACCAGACGCAGTACCTCCACATGTCGCGCTTCGCCGAGGGCATCAAGCCGGGCACGCGCGTCATCCAGGGCCAGACGATCGGCTACGTCGGATCGACCGGACTGGCGACCGGGCCTCACGTCTGCTTCCGCTTCTGGAAGAACGGCGTTCAGGTCGATCACCGCGAGGAGGCGGGCCCGCCGCCCACGCCCGTCGCGGACAGCGACCGCGCCGCGTTCGAAACGCTGATTGCCAGCTTGCAGCCGCTGCTCGCACCGCCTCAGGTCATCGAAGAGGTCACACCTTCGCTCTTCCTGCTCGACGCCTACGCTGCGCCCTCGCTGTAGCCCGGTCGATTCTCTCGCGAAGCTCGCCGCATTGATTGATGCGGCGAGCTTTGTGCCGTTCGGCTCGCGCCGTCCGCTCTCAAGCTGATCTCAAGCCCGACTAGCGACGCGGATCAGCGCGTCGGCAGCGCGGTCGATGTCGAGTTCGGTCGTCGTCGATCCCAGCGAGAAGCGGACAGCGGCGCGGGCAGTCGCTGGCTCCAATCCCATGGCGAGCAGCACGTGACTGGGGCGCAGGGTGCCGCTCGTGCAGGCCGAACCGGACGAGACGGCGACGCCCTCCAGGTCCATGCCCAAAATCAGCATCTCGCCGTCGATCGCGCCTCCATTGCGGGGTGGAAACGCGACGTTCAGGACGTGCGGCGCCCCGCCGACGGGCGTGACGATGTGGATGCGGTCGCCAAGCGCTTCGATCAGACGGGTGCGCAGGCGGTCGCGCAGCGTCGTCAGGCGCGGTGCTGTCACGTCCCGTTCGGAGTCGGCGAGTTCGAGCGCGCGCGTCATTCCGGCGATGGCGGCAACGTTCTCGGTTCCGGCCCGGCGGTCGCGTTCCTGCTTGCCGCCGACCAGTTGCGGTGTCAGATCCGTCCCGCCTCGCACGTAGAGCACGCCTGCACCTTTGGGACCGCCGAACTTGTGGCTCGACAAGCTCATCACGTCTATTCCGAGTGCGTCGACGCCGATCGGGAGCAGTCCCGGCGCCTGGACGGCGTCGGTGTGGAACGTCGCGCCCAATCGATGTGCGGCCTGCGCGAGCGCTGGGACGTCCGACACGGCGCCGGTTTCGTTGTTGACGTACATCAGTGAAACCAGAGCGCCGCGCTGGCCCGAAAGGGCTGTGGTAATTCCGTCAGGAGTGACCCGGTGAGGCGCCAGATACGACACGGAGAGGCCCGCACGCTCCATCTGCCTGGACGTGTTGAGAACCGCCTCATGCTCGGCGAGCGAGGTGACGAGCGGGCTACTGGGCTGCGCTGCGCCTCGCAGCGCAAGGTTGTCGCTTTCGGTGCCTCCGCTGGTGAACACGATCTCGGCGGGCTCGCAGCCCAGCACATCGGCGACACGTGCGCGGCAGTCTTCGACGACCGAGCGCGCCTTGCGTCCCCAGCGGTGAACGGACGACGCGTTGCCCCAGCCTTCGGTCAACAGCGGCATCATCGCGCCGAGCGCTTCGGGTCGGAGCGGCGTGGTCGCGGCGTGGTCGAGGTAGATCGGATCGGGCACGGTCAGACGATGCGCGCGGCGTCCGCGATTTGAGCAACCAACTCGCCAGCCACACGCTCATGCTCGGGCTTCATCAAGACGCTGCGCAAAATCGTGGCGTCGGGCACGTCGGGCGTCACGCCGAGCAACTCGGACGGACGGCGGAGCAGGCTCAGGTGAATCGGGTCGGGCGCGTGCATCAACGCGCGGTGAATGGCCACGCTCGACTGGTCGACCGCCGACGCCGCCGGGCGTGCCGCGTGGTAGCACACGATGTCGAGCATCGGATCGGCGACGAGCGTCAACGCGTCCGACGCGCGGACGGCTTCGGCAAAGGTGGCGGTAGCTCGAATGCAGGCGTGTAGGATTGGGCCGAAGCCATGATCCGGGCGGAGCGGAAGCACCTGTGTCGTCAGCCAGAGGGCTCCGGCGGCTGCTCCGGCGCGCGAACATTCGAGGCTGATCTCACCTAGATGCAGTTCGTCCGACGTGAAGTAGGTGTAGGGAGAGTCGTGCCTATAGTGACGGCCGACGAGCGGATCGGCAAAGAGCACGCAACCGCACCCGTAGGGTTGGAGCCCATGCTTATGCGGATCGACGACGACCGAATCGGCCTGGGCGATGGCGCGGTAGGCGGCGGCGACATCGTCCGGGAGTGCGCCCGGCACGTCGCGCAGCAAGGCGAAGAAGCCGCCGTACGCCGCGTCTACGTGAACGCGGGCGCCGTACCTGCGGGCCAGCGGCACGATGTTGTGCAGCGGGTCGACGGCACCCAGTCCGGTCGTTCCCAGCGTGGCGACGACCGTAGCGACGCCGCCCGCCTGAAGCCGAGCTTCAAGCGCCTCCACGTCCATCCGCCCGTACGCATCGCATCGAACGGCTTCGAAGCTGGTCCGCAGCACAGCCGACATCCGGGCGTGCGTGTAGTGGGCGTCGGCCGAAGCCAGCGTAACGCCGTCGTTTTCCTCGCGCGCAATCCAGAGCGCCTCGACGTTGGCAACCGTGCCGCCGGTCGTCAGGTGTCCCAGGTAGGTATCGAACCCAAACATCTGCGCGATCTGGCCGACGACTTCTTTCTCCATCGCGCTCGTCGGCGGGCCGCCTTCCAGAGCGTGGTTGTTGGGGTTGATGCACATCGCCGCCACGTAGCCAGCAATCGCGGCCGGGTGGGGCGGCTTGAGCATCTGCCCGGCATAGTGCGGGTGGAAGAACGGGTAGTTTTGGGTCAGCTTGTCGCCATAGAGCGCGAGCGCGGCGTCCAGTCTGGCCGGGTCGATGGCGACGCTAGGCGCCGGGTCGAAATCCGCGTACTCGGCCTGCCACGCTTCGATGCGGCGGACGGCTTGGGCGACCAGATCGGAGAGCAGCGGTTCAGGCATCGACAGCGATGGGCTGGGGCGCCGACGACAGGTTGCCCTTCTGCATCGTGCGGATCATGATGCCCGCGCCGAGTACGATCATGACGACCGAGATCACCTCGGCCTGAGTTACGCTCATGCCCAAAAACTCGCCGACGTTGTTGACGCGGATCTGCTCGATGAGGAAGCGCTCGGCTCCCGCGAATACGAGGTAGAGGCCGAACAGCCAGCCCGCCGCCCAGTGGTGCGCGCGCAGCTTCCACATGACGGCGAAGAGGAGACCGGCCATCACCATCTCGTAGAGCATCGTCGGGTAGACGCCCGTCGCTGTCGCGCAGACCGACGCGTCCATGCCGCTCTCGTTCATCTGCCGCGCGGTGTAGGCGACCACGTCAGTCGGTGTTTGGCCGGGTCCCATCACGTTGCGCGGAAACGTCTCGCTCCACAGAAAGCCGGGAATCCAGCCGGGTTTTTCGGCGAGGTTCGAGCAGATGCCCCAGTCGCCGTCGCCCGCGAGGTAGCAGCCGATGCGCCCGATGCCATAGGCGATCATCAGGCCGGGCGCGACGCTGTCGGCAAACGCGGGGATCGACATGCCTTTCTTGCGCACGTAGTAGGCGACGGACAGCCCGGCGACGATCAATCCGCCCAGGAACGTCAGTCCAGCCGATGAGATGAGCATTCCGACCGGGTCGCGGAAGAACGACGGCAGGTTTTCCAAAATGTGAAACAGCCGGGCGCCGATGAAGCCGCTAATCAGCGCGACGAACGTCGCCGTGCCTGCGATGTAACCCGGCGACACGTCGGTCATGCGGTCCGACTTCTTGCCTCTGCGCGCCGACTTGGGGGTCTTGGGCGCTTTGTCGTCTTTGACCCGGACGCTGCCGATGATGCCCAGGGCGTACTTGCGGTCCAACTCCTTGCGCAGCAGCCACGCGGCGACGAGAAACGCGATCGCCACCATCAGGCCGAACGTGTAGAGCGGAAGCTGGACGTCGAGGCCGAACAGGTCGCCGAAGATATCCGAGAGGCGAGGGTACATGGGTCAGCGCGCGAGGGCGGCGGTCAGGTAGTCGGGGAGATCGGCCAGGGCTACGGTTGTCTGGTCGCTGGCCGTCATGTCGCGAACCGAAGCAGACTGCTCGGCCAGTTCGTCGTCGCCGATCAGGACCACGAAGCGCGCGTTGCGGCGGTCGGCCTCTTTCATCTGCGATTTGAGCGATCCGCCCTTGAGCGAGAGCATCGTCGGCACGTCGGACGCGCGCAGCCGGTGTGCCAGCTCGAACGCCGCCTGGGACGCGTCGTCGCCCAGGCCCAACACGTAGACCGAGGGCGCGGGCGATTGGGGCAGCGCGACGCTCTCGGCCTGCAGCGCCAGCAGGATCCGCTCGATGCCGCACGCAAACCCGACGGCTGGAGTCGCCTGGGCTCCCAGCGTTTCGCTCAGCCCGTCGTAACGGCCACCTCCGGCGACGGCGCTCTGCGCGCCCAGGTTGGGACTCTCGACCTCGAACGACGTGCGCCCATAGTAGTCAAGCCCGCGCACCAGCGTCGGATCTTCGACGAACTCTACGCCCGCCGCCGTCAGCAGCGCCTTGACGCGGTCGTGGTGCGCGCGCGTGTCGTCCGACAAGAAATCCGGCAGCGACGGAGCGCCAACGAGGAGCGCCTGTTCGTCGGGGTTTTTGGTGTCGAGAATGCGCAGCGGGTTGGTCTCCAGGCGTCCTCGGCTCGTATCGGAAAGCTGACCTGCGTGCGGCGTCAGGTGGGCCACTAATGCGTCACGGAATCGAGCGCGGTCGTCCACGTCGCCCAGCGAGTTGAGGCGGACCGTCAGTTCGCGCAGTCCCAAGCGGCGCAGGATGGCGAGCAGCAGCACGATGGATTCGGCGTCAGCGGCCGGCTGATCGCTGCCCAGCGTCTCGGCTCCGAACTGGTGAAACTGGCGGTAGCGCCCTTTCTGCGGACGCTCGGCGCGGAAGCAGGGGCCGACGTAGAACAGCCGCTGAACGCCACCTTTCTGCTTCAGATTATGCTCGTGGTAGGCCCGGACGACCGGCGCCGTCACCTCGGGCCGGAGCACGTACTGCGTCGATCCGCGCTCGAACGCGAACATCTCCTTCTGCACGATGTCGGTCGTCGAGCCGACGCCGCGCGCGACGAGTTCGGCCGGCTCCAAGATGGGCGTGCGGATCTCGTCGTAGCCGTGCATCCGAAACGTATCGCGAACGACGTTTTCGAGCCAGCGCCACGCCTGGGTGCCGGGAATGCCCGTCGCGGGCTGATCGTCGGGGAGCACGTCGAACGTGCCGGAAATGCGTCGGGGCGTCATCGCGGGCGAAAAGGTGTGCGCGAAGATAACAGAACGGCGCGCCGCTGTGCGTGCGGATGGGGTGGAGGCGAGCCGGAGGGTGCTGGGGCGAAGTGGTAAGTCGAAAGGTGTCAACTCTTGCGGCTGCGTCTTGTGAGCGGGGCCAGGTGGTTCAGAGTTGACTACTTCGAAGCGCCGAGATTGCCGCACAATGCCTGGCCCGGCGCGGGGGAAGTGGGCATCTCTACCACCGATCGCACCCTTCCAGTCACCCTCCCCGTTTTCGAGAGTTGACAACTTTGCGGCATCCCACTGCTCGCCGCGCGCATCCGGTCTTCAACAAGGACAGACACGTTCGGTCCTTGATCGCACAGGTGCCCACGCGTTACCTTTGGAGATGCAGGCGCCGCTCACCCCGGCCGCGTCGCTCGGCTCACCCACCTCGCCCTTCGCCTTGCTCGGACCTATAACGTTTTTCCTGTTCGCCGTCGTCGCTATTGCGGCGGCGCTGGGAATGCTGCTCTCGCGCAACCCGATCCACAGCGCGCTCTGGCTGATCGCCAACCTGTTTTGCGTCGCTGGGCTCTACGTGACGATGAACGCGCAGTTCATGGGCGTTATCCAGGTGCTGGTCTACGCGGGCGCCATCATGGTGCTGTTCCTGTTCGTGATCATGCTGCTCAACCTGGCCGAACTGCCCAAGCTGGGCGAGTTCAATTGGAAGGCTGCACTCGCCTTCGTCGCCGGGACGATCTTCGTTTCGCTGCTCGCCTTCTTGCTCGCTCAAGGCATGGGCGCACTGCCGGTCCAGACGATCGGCGCCGAGTCGTACCTCAACGGACTGCCACGCACGATCGCGTTCGATCTGTTCACGCGCTACGTCATCCCGGTCCAGGTGATCGGCATTCTGCTGCTCGTCGCGACGATCGGCGCCGTCATGCTCGCCAAAAAGCGCCCGATCTAGAGATGGAAGCCGCCGAAGTCACCCTCAACTGGTACCTGTCGCTCAGCGCCGTCCTGTTCACGCTCGGCGTGCTGGGCGTAATGCTGCGCCGCAATGCCATCGTCATTCTGATGTCGGTCGAGCTGATGCTCAACTCGGTGAACCTGACACTCGTCGCCTTTTCGCAGGCGATGGGCGATGTGTCGGGTCAGGTGCTCGTCTTCTTCGTGATGTCGGTCGCCGCTGCCGAAGCTGCTATCGGTCTCGCCATCGTGATCGCGATCTTCCGCAACAAGCTGACGGTCGACGTGTCCGAAATCAACCTGTTCAAGTATTAGTAGGCTGAGCCGCGCTCGCACGCACTTGCCTCCTTACCCACTACGCGGCCCAGCCGCACAACCCCCCGCGCATGGATCACGCCCTCTCGGTCCGTCTGATTCTGCTGTTACCGCTCGTCGGCGCCCTGATCAACGGGATGCTGGGGCTGTTCGTCCCGTCGTGGCGCGCCAAGGAAGGCGTCGTCGGCGCGATCGGCACGGCGTGCGTGGCGATTCCGTTTGCGCTCGCGGTCGTGCTGTTTCTGGCCGTAGGTAGCGCGGATTCGGCCATCGTGGTGCGCTTCTTTACCTGGATGCAGGCGGGCGACCTGACCATCGACTTCGCCTACCGCGTCGACGAGTTGTCGATCCTGATGACGCTGATCATTACGGGTGTCGGCGCGCTGATTCACGTCTACTCGGCGGGCTACATGAAGGGCGACAGCGGCTACTGGCGCTTTTTCGCCTACCTGAACCTGTTCATCTTCGCGATGCTCAACCTGGTGCTGGGCGATAACCTGCCGCGTCCTCTTTCTCGGGCTGGGAGGGCGTCGGGCTGTGCTCGTACCTGCTGATCGGCTTCTGGTACACCGATCTCAACAACAGCGCCGCAGCCAACAAGGCGTTCATCGTCAACCGCGTCGGCGACTTCGCCTTCTTCTTGGCGATGTTCATCATCTTCGACAACCTGCGCACGCTCGACTTCGGGCCGATCATCGAGTTCGCGCGCGGCCTTACGTATGAAACCGCTCCGGCCTGGGTCGATTGGGTCGTGCTGCTCATGTTTATCGGCGCGACGGGCAAGAGCGCGCAGATCCCGCTCTTCGTCTGGCTCCCCGACGCCATGGCCGGACCGACGCCCGTGTCGGCGCTGATCCACGCCGGCGACGATGGTCACGTCGGGCTTGTACCTGCTGGCCCGCATGTCGAGCCTGGTCGTCCTCGCACCGACGATGATGGCGATCGTCGCCATAGTCGGTGGAGCGACGGCGATCATGGCCGCGACGATTGCGATGACGCAGAACGACATCAAAAAAGTGCTCGCCTACTCGACCGTCTCGCAGCTGGGCTACATGTTCATGGCGGCGGGCGTCGGCGCGTTCTTCGTGGCGATCTTCCACGTGATGACCCACGCCTTCTTCAAAGCCTGCTTCTTTCTGGGTTCGGGCAGCGTCATCCACTCGATGCACCATGTCGAGCACGAGTTGGAGCACAAAGGCCTGATCCCGAGCAAGGGCCACGGCCACGATCAGGCCGACACGCCGCTCGACGACGAAGCGCACCAGAACACGCTGCGCCACGACTCGCTTCCCTACGACGGACCGTTCGACGCCCAAGATATGCGGACGATGGGCGGGCTGGGCAAGCAGATGAAGATCACGAACATCACGTTCCTGCTCTCGACGTTCGCCATCGCGGGCATTCCGCTGTTCTCGGGCTACTTCTCCAAAGACGAGATCCTGTTCAAAGCGTTCGAGGCCGGCTTCAACGGGTATCGGTGGGCGTGGCTTGTCTGGCGCGTCGGCATCGTGACGGCGCTTCATGACGGCGATCTACATGACGCGCGCCTACGTGCTGACGTTCAAAGGCAAGCCGCGCTGGCCCGGTGCTGATCAGGTCCACGCTCACGAGAGCCCCACGTCGATGACGTTGCCGCTGGTCGTGCTGGCGTTTCTGGCCGTCGTCTCGGGCTTTCTCGGGCTTGCCTGCCGTGCTGGGCGAGAAGGTGAACCTGGATGAAGAACTGGCTCGTCGGCTACGACTACACCGGGCCGGTGACGTACATCGCCAAGGAGCATCACGTGTACCCACGCCGCAGAATGGGCGTTGCTGGTCTTGGGCGCTGCCATTGCCATTGCGGGCGTCGGGTTCGCGTGGCAGGTGTATAGCGCGAGCGGTCCGGCGTTCGACAAGAAGGTTCGTCGACAGTGCGGTGCGCTCTATCGCGCGGCGAGTCGCAAGTTTAGCTGGGACGAGTTCTACCAGAAGACCATCAGGGGCCCGCTGCTGGGCGCGAGTGAAGGCTCGTCCGTCTTCGATAAGCGCGCGATCGACGGCACGGTCATGGGCATCGGCACGACGTCTCGGAGTGTCGGAAGTCGGCTTCGGCTGACGCAGTCGGGTGTCGTCGGCAACTACGCCGTCGCTCTCGTCCTCGGGGTCGCCTTGGTGATCGCACTCGTTCTTGTTCGTCTAAGCCGATGCCTGAGATTCCCTACCTGCTTTCGGTCGTCATCTGGCTCCCCATCGTCGGGATGCTGGCCGTCCTCGCGCTCGACGGCAAGGCGGCGCGCATGACCGCTCTGATCACGACACTGGTCACGTTCGTCGTTTCGCTCGGCCTCTGGGCGCAGTTCGACCCGCTACTGCTCGACGGGCAGATGACCGAGACGTTCGCCTGGTTCGGCGATACGATCGACATCAAGTACGCCATCGGCGTCGACGGTCTGAACCTGCTGCTGCTCCTGCTGACGACGTTCCTCGGTCCCATCGTCATCCTGGGTTCGTGGACGTACATCGGCAAGCACCACAAAGGCTACTACGCGCTGCTGCTGCTCTTGCAGACCGGCGTGACCGGCGTGTTCGCGGTCCTACGACGTGATTCTGTTCTACGTCTTCTTCGAGCTGACGCTGATCCCGATGTACTTCATCATCGGCATCTGGGGCGGCGAGAACCGCATCTACGCGTCGATCAAGTTCGTCATCTACACGCTCGTCGGTTCGCTGCTGATGCTGGCCGCAATCTTCTGGATGGGCCTGGCGGCGGGCGACGCGATCAACGGCGGCGTCTTCACGAGCGACTACTTCAAGTTGGTCCGCTACGACCTGCCGCTGGGATCGCAGACGTGGCTGTTCTTCCTCTTCGCCCTCGCATTCTGTATCAAAGTGCCGCTCTTCCCACTGCACACGTGGCTGCCCGACGCTCACGTGCAAGCGCCGACGGGCGGGTCGGTCGTGCTGGCGGGCGTGCTGCTCAAAATGGGTACGTACGGCCTGATGCGCTTCTGCCTGCCGTTCTTCCCGGTCGCCGCGCAGAAGTACGCCTACCTGTTCGCGATCCTCGCCGTGATCGGCATCATCTACGGCGCGATGATCTCGCGCGTGCAGACCGACGCCAAGAAGCTGGTCGCCTACTCGTCGGTGCTCGCACCTGGGCTTCGTCGTCCTGGGTCTGTTCGCGTTCACGACCGAGGCGCTTCAGGGCTCGCTGATACAGATGATCAACCACGGCATCTCGACCGGAGCGCTGTTCCTCCTGGTCGGCTTCCTCTACGAGCGCCGCCACTCGCGTTTGATGGCCGATTACGGCGGACTCGCCAAGGTCGTCCCAGTCTTGACGTTTTTCATGGTGTTCAGCGTCATGGCATCGGCCGGACTGCCCGGCTTGAACGGCTTCGTCGGCGAGTTCATGATCTTGTTGGGCACGTTCAAGAGCGACGTGATCGGAAGCCCGATCCTCGTCGCGTTTGCTACGACCGGCGTGATCCTCGCCGCGCTCTACCTCTTGTGGATGCTCTACGCGACGTTCTACGGCCCGGTGAAGAACGAGCACGTCGCAGGCATGAAAGACCTGAGCGGACGCGAACTTGCCGCTGTCGTCCCCCTTGCCGCGTTCATGCTGATCCTGGGCTTCTTCCCGGCACCGTTCCTCGCGCAGAGCGAAGCGGCCGTCGTCCAACTGCTTGACGTCGTACACGAGAAGCGTGAAACGGCGCTGCGTACGGCTGGTCTGTGGGAAGAAGAGACGGAGACGCGCGAAGTACAACTCGCGCCCGACGGCGCCATCCTTCCCGCCGCTCTAGAAGCGGATGCCCACTCCAACCGCTGACACGTCGATGTATCGTCTGTTCTTGCTTCTAGCTCTGCTCGTAGGCAGCGTCGCCGCACCAGTGGCTGCGTACGCTCAGGAGGCACCGCTCGACACGCTCGTCTCCGACGGAGCGCAGGAGGTAGTTGGAGAGATCGCAGGCGACGACCATGCCGAGGGCGAGCACGCCGGGGCCGAGGGGGACGATCACGCCGAGATTCCAATCTACCTGGTCGTTCCGTTCGTGGTGCTGCTGCTCATGATCGCGACGGGGCCGCTGTTCTTTCCTCACCACTGGCATCACCACTATCCCAGGTATGCTATTGCGCTGGGTCTCATCATCGTCGCCTACTACCTAGCCGTTCTGGGCGACTGGCATCCGCTGATGCACGCGACGCACGAGTACCTCTCGTTTATCGCGCTGCTTGCCAGTCTGTACATCGCGTCGGGCGGCATCCTGATTCGGACTGACTTCGAGGGCACGCCCAAGGCCAACGTCGCCCTGCTGCTCGTCGGCGGCGTGCTGTCAAACATCATCGGGACGACGGGCGCTTCGATGCTGTTGATCCGTCCCTTCATGCGGCTCAATAAGGGGCGGATTCAGCCGTACCACATCATCTTCTTCATCTTCATCGTCTCGAACGTCGGCGGCGCGCTGACACCGATCGGTGATCCGCCGCTGTTCCTGGGTTTCCTGCGCGGCGTACCGTTCTTCTGGACGTTGACGCACGTCTGGTATATCTGGATACCGACGATCTTGGTGCTGGCTGCCATCTTCTACGCGTTCGACAGCCGCAACAAGCTCAAGAGCGTCCGAGAAGTTGCCGAAGAGACGCATACCGAAGAACTGCTGGTAGACGACAATCCGGTCCAAGCGCCGCTTTCGCCCACGACGCCCAGTAAAGCCATTCAAATTACCGGTGGCAAAAACTTCTTGTGGCTTGCGCTCATCATCGGTGCCGTCTTCATCGATCCCAACGTGCTTGGCTGGGTACCTGCGCTGCACGTCGGCGAGTTCCACCTGCCGTTCGGCATCCGGGAGATCATCATGTTCGGCATCTGCTACCTCGCGTACACGACGGCCGACAAGCAAGCGCTGGCAGGCAACGACTTCAACTTCGAGCCGATCAAAGAAGTCGGCTTCCTGTTCATCGGCATCTTCCTGACGATGCAGCCCGCGCTGGCGCTCATCGGAGCATTCGCGACCGAGAACGCTTCGGGACTTTCGGTTACGCCGTTCTACTTCGGAACGGGCATCTTGTCGGGCGTGCTGGACAACGCGCCGACCTACGTGGCCTTCCTGGCTGCGGCGATGGGCAAGTACAATCTGGACGTGAATTCAGTCGAGCACGTGCGCGAGTTCGCGATGGGCATTCACGACGTGGCGCTCAACGTCGGCGGGCCCGAGACGGTCGCGTACTTGCAAGCCATCTCGGTGGCCGCCGTGTTCTTTGGCGCGCTGACGTACATCGGCAACGGACCCAACTTCATGGTCAAGGCCATCGCCGAGTCGAGCGGGGTGGAGTGCCCATCGTTCTTCGGCTACATGGTCAAGTACTCGCTGCCGATCCTGCTTCCAACCTACTTCGTCGTCTGGCTCATCATGCGATACGCCGTTCCCTACATGACCGACGTAATGGGAATTCTGACGCACATCCAGGGATGGAACGTCTAGAATGATGACACCTCTTTCCGATTCTGACATCCAAGCCGCATCGGCCGGCCTCCCTGGCTGGTCGCACGCGGACGGCGCGCTCGTTCGTGAGTACACGTGCTCGGATTTCGAGACGGCGATCGCTTTCATCGTTCGCATCGCCTTTCACGCGCATCGGATGGACCATCATCCCGAGTTGTTCAACGTCTACTCGACGCTTCGCGTCCGCCTGACGACGCACGACGCCGGAGACCGCGTCACCCAGCGCGACCTCGACCTGGCCCGCGCCATCGAGCCGCTTTCTTCCGCCTTTTGCTCCCGTTCCACCTGATGGACGTTTCCCCCTTCGCTGGCTTTGGTGCCGATCTGTGGATGAGCTTCACGCTCGTAGCGACTGGTGTCGCCGGTCTGCTGATCGTGCTCTACGACGCGTTCTCGGACCGCGGCGTGCGCCTTGCCGTTCCGGCTACGATTCTGGCCCTAGCCGCTTGCCTGGTCTTCGAGATTCTCCACCTCAAGGCTGCTCCCGAATTGGCGTTTATGGGCATGCTGCGCGTAGGCGGGTTCGCTCCTTTCGTCAACATGACGATCGTCGGTAGCGCGTTGATGTCGGTCGTGCTCAGCGTCGACTATCTGAAACGTATCGGGCAGAATCGCACCGAAGTCTACGTGCTGATCCTGTTCGCCGTCACCGGTATGGTGACGATGGCGTCGTCCAATAACCTGGTCATGCTGTTCGTCGGGCTCGAAACGATGTCGATCGCGCTCTACATCTTGGCTGGACTGGTGCGACAGGATGCGGGTGCCATCGAAGCGGCGCTCAAGTATTTCCTGCTGGGCGCTTTCTCGACTGGTTTCTTCCTTTATGGCGTCGCGCTGCTCTACGGATCGACGGGCACGATGTATCTAAGCGATATGCTGATCGGATTGCAGGCGACCGGGGCGACATGGCTGTTCTGGGGCGGAGTGGCGCTCCTACTCGTCGGTTTTCTGTTCAAGGTGTCCGCCGTCCCGTTCCACATGTGGACGCCCGACGTCTACCAAGGGTCTCCGACGACCGTAACCGGATTCATGGCCACGGCGAGCAAGGTCGCGGCGTTTTCCTCGCTCGTCGTTGTGCTCTCGTCCGCCTTTCCTACCGAGAACTGGACGACTGCGCTGGCAGGCGTCGCCCTGATCACAATGGTCGCAGGCAACATTTTGGCGCTGATGCAGACCAACGTCAAGCGGATGCTGGCCTACTCGTCGGTCGCCCACGCGGGCTACGTGCTCACCGGGTTGGCCTCAGGCACGGCCGAGGGCTATGCCGGTTCGCTATTCTACCTCTTGATCTATGCGATCATGAACGTCGGTGCGTTCGGGGTAATGGCGTACCTGGAATGGGACGATAAGACGGGCAGAGAGCAGACGCTGGACTCCATCAAAGGGACCGGTTTCCAGCGCCCACTTCTCGGAGTCGTGATGGGATTCTGCATGTTCTCCCTCGCCGGATTTCCACCCTTCGCTGGGTTCTTGGGTAAGTATGCCGTCTTCGCTCCAGCTATCGACGCTGGACTGTTGTGGCTCGTCATCGTCGGACTGCTCACGTCTGCGATCTCGGCGGTCTACTATCTGCGTGTGCTGATCGTCATGTGGATGAGCGCGCCCGAGACCGACGAAGAGCGGCACGCGCTACCGGTCGTGCCGATGGGCGCGCAGGTTGTGCTGCTCACGTGTGCCATTCTGCTCATCGTGCTGACGTTCGCTCCTGCTCTGATCGGGCAGACTGCTGGATACTTCCAGGGACTTGGCGGATTGGCCCTCACGCCGTAAGCGGAGTAAAAGACCCATGTGCGCTGGGCGATGACGCACCGTCAAACCTCCCGAACCTGTCCCTATGCGCGCTCTGATCCAACGGCTGCTTCCGCACGCGCCCGAAGTCAAACTCTTCGTCGCCCCGCACATCCCGGGCAAGAGGCTGAGCGGGGCCCTCAGCGCCTATGCCGAAACGCTGGGGGAAGAGCCGCTCGCTATTTACGACGCCACGATCCTGGGCAACGGGCGATCCGGAATGGCGTTCGGAGAGACGGCGTTTGCGTTTCAAAACAACATCGAGACGCCCCAACGCATTGCCTACCGTGATCTGATCACGACCGAAGCAACGGGCACGAAGTTCTTCGGCCGTAAGCTCAGTCTGACCATCAACAGGGGACAGGCCACGTTTGAGACAGCCGTCGACTTCAGCGCCAACGCCGACGCCGCCGACCACGTAGCGCGCTTTCTGAAGGCGGCGATCGCGCAAAGCGCCGACGCGGAGTTTGGAACCGGAAGTCTCGCCTCGAAGGAGCCGAAGGCATCGACTTACGACGACGCGGTCGAGCGTGTCATCAGCGCGGCACAGTCAGGACAACTGAGCAGCGACCAAATGGCCAGGCTGATTGAGGCTGTGACGCAGGCGTAACTGCAAAGCGCGCAACAAACTTGTCTCGCACCGAATGCGTCCAACAGGCTCACTCATTACCGACTGACTACATGGCCTACACGCTGCCCGATCTCCCCTACGCATACGACGCTCTCGAACCGCACGTCGATGCGCGAACGATGGAGATCCACTATACCAAGCATCATCAGGGATACACCAACAAACTGAACGCGGCGATCGAAGGCCACGCAGATCTCGAGAGCAAAACGGCCGAGGATTTGGTCGCCGATCTCGGCAGACTGCCTGATGCTGTCCAGGGCGCCGTCCGCAACAACGGCGGCGGATACGTCAATCACAAGCTGTTCTGGACTGTCCTCTCGCCCGACGGCGGCGGCAACCCGAGCGGCGATTTGGGCTTGGCCATCGACAGCACGTTCGGTAGCTATGACGACTTCAAAACCAAGTTCGAGGACGCCGCCAAGACGCAGTTCGGCAGCGGCTGGGCATGGCTCGTCGTCGACGGTGGCGGCAAGCTGCACGTCGTATCAACGGCCAACCAGGACAGCCCGCTCACCGACGGTCACACGCCGATTCTAGGTCTCGACGTGTGGGAGCACGCGTACTACCTCAACTACCAGAACCGCCGCCCCGATTACGTGAGCGCGTTCTGGAACGTCGTCAACTGGGACGAAGTCGCCCGCCGCTATGCCGAAGCGCGTGGCTGAGTCTCTCCAAAACGATGAACTGGGAGCCGGGGGGAAAGCATTCCTCTCGGCTCTTTTTGCATCCGCCCGCGCGCGAGGCGTCTGCGTTGCACTGCACGTGGGAGAGGCGTGGCCGTCGGATGTCGAAGCGGACCGGGCCATCGCTGCGACGTTTGGCAGCGAACGGCGTCGCGCCGAGTTTCTGACGGGGCGAAGAATGCTTCGCATCGCGGCGTCGCGGTTTTCCGATTGCGCGATCGGCGCCGTAGAAACAAATCAAGACCGCAATGGAAAGCCCGTTATTGCAAATGGATTTTGTTCAGTGACGCATACGCTCGAAGCATTCGGAGCAGCAGCGGCGAGGGTACCGGTTGGCCTAGACGTGGAGCGCCAGCGCGACATTCCGGATCCGGTGTGGCAGCGAATTGGAGGCGCTGACCACCCGCTGGGCGGAAGTAGGCTCGTCGAGTGGACGGCGACCGAAGCCGTGCTCAAGTCGCTGGGCATCGGCCTGGCCGGTGGAGGGCAGCACGTGGCGTTTGGGGCTACTTCGCAGGTGACAACTTTGGAGCCGTCGCCTTTTCACCCCGGCGACAAACTCGCCTGGACCGCGCGCTACCGCGACTGCTCCTTCGATGGCTGGACGCACGTCGTCGGCGGATTGACCTGGAGTTTGGCTCTTGCCCACGCGGCATCCGGCACCGAGCAGGCACCGAGCGAGTAGTAGCTACACTAAAAAAGCGCTCCCATGCCCGATTATACGCCTCAGCACCCTATCCGCATCGTCACCGCCGCGAGCCTGTTCGACGGGCACGATGCGTCGATCAACGTCATGCGCCGCATCCTCCAAGCCCAAGGCGCCGAGGTGATCCACCTAGGCCACAACCGCGCTGCCCGCGACGTGGTCGAGACGGCGATTCAAGAGGATGCCCAAGGCATCGCTGTCTCGTCCTATCAGGGTGGCCACGTCGAATATTTTGGCTACCTGCGCGACCTCTTGAACGAAGCAGGAGCGCACCACGTCAAGCTGTTCGGCGGCGGCGGCGGCGTGATCGTTCAAGACGAGATCGACGCGTTGGCCGAGAAGGGTGTCCGCATCTTCTCGCCGGACGATGGTATGCGGATGGGACTCGAAGGCATGATCTCCGAAATCATCCGAGCATGCGACTTCGATCCGGCAGCGCTCGAAGTCGAGGAGCGAGATGGGGGAGATGTCGCCGTCGCTACGCGGCGTGACGTCAAACTGGCGCGTAACCTGACGCGCGTCGAGCAAACGGCGACGCAGCACTCGGGCGACGGGGCGCCGCAGATGAGCGTCGGTAGTGAAGGCAGCTCAGAGTTAGCGCCCGTCGTCGGTATCACAGGCACGGGCGGCGCGGGCAAGAGCACGCTGACCGACGAGCTGATCCGCCGCTTCCTGATGGACTTCGACGATCTCGACATCGCAGTAGTCTCGGTCGACCCGACGCGGCAGCGAACTGGTGGGGCGCTGCTCGGTGACCGCATCCGGATGAACGCTTCGTACGGGGCATATGCAGGCCGCGTGTTCATGCGCTCGCTCGCCACGCGGCAGGCACACCGGAGCGTGAGTCAGGCGCTGCGCGAGGTCGTCCAGACGTGCCGCGCTTCGGGCTTCGGATTGGTCCTCGTCGAGACGGCAGGCATCGGCCAGAGCGACACCGAGATCGCCGCGCTGGCCGACCTGACGCTTTACGTAATGACGCCCGAGTTTGGCGCGCCTACGCAGCTCGAGAAGATCGGGATGCTCGACACGGCCGATTTGGTCGCGCTCAACAAGATGGAGAAGCGGGGATCGGAAGACGCCTTGCGCGGTGTCCAAAAGCAGATGCAGCGCAATAGGGCCACGTTCGACCAGTCGCCCGATCAGATGCCGGTCTACGCGACCCAGGCGTCGCGTTTCAACGATCCCGGCGTGACGCGTCTCTACCGCGCCCTGGTCGATCAGCTAGGCGAGTCGACCAACTGGACGCGGACGGCCACGCTCGAACCCGGCCCAGCCCGCGCCGCCGCGACTGTCGTTCCACCCAACCGCGTCCGCTACCTGAGCGACATCGCCGAGACCGGGCGCAGCTACCGCGCGTGGGCGACCAGGCAGGCCGACAGTGCGCAAAAGTGGGGGCAGGTCAAGGGCGCACTGGATCAACTCTCACCCGACGCATCGGACGAGGTCCGCCAGATGCTGGGCCAACTCGCCGATCACCGCTGGGCCGAACTCGACGCAGAATCTCAGTCCACTCTCGACGGCTGGGACGCGCTGTCGGAGCAGTATAGCGGCGACGCGTTCGAGTATCAGGTGAGGGGCAAGACGCTGTCCGTTCCTCTGACACGCACGACGCTGGCCGGAAGCAAGGTGCCGCGCGTCGCCCTGCCGCGCACGACCGATCCGGGCGAGCGGCTGCGGTTCGCGCTCCTCGAAAACGTGCCCGGCGGCTTTCCCTACACCGCGGGCGTCTTCCCGTTCAAGCGCGAAGGCGAGGACCCGACGCGCATGTTCGCGGGCGAAGGCGCGCCCGAACGCACCAACCGCCGCTTCCACCTGGTCAGCCTGGGACAGCCCGCCGCGCGCCTGTCGACGGCGTTCGACAGCGTGACGCTATACGGCGCCGATCCCGCCCTCGAACCCGACGTGTACGGCAAAATCGGCAACGCGGGCGTGAGCATCTGCACGCTCGACGACATGAAAAAGCTCTACTCGGGCTTCGACCTCTGCGCGCCGACGACGAGCGTGTCGATGACGATCAACGGTCCCGCTCCGATGCTGCTGGCGTTCTTCTTCAACACCGCCGTCGATCAGCAAGTCGAGAAGCATCTCGTCGCCGAGGGCCGATGGGACGCCGCACAAGCAGCGCTCGACCAGCACGCGCCCAATCGCCCGACCTACAACCCATGGGGACCGACGGGCCTGACCAACGGCTTACCGCAAGGACACGACGGTAGCGGTTTGGCTCTGCTCGGCGCGACCGGACAGGACTTGGTCGAATGGAGCGTGATGGAGCAGTCCGAATTCGACACCATCCGAGACCGGACCTTGACGCAGGTGCGTGGGACGGTCCAGGCCGACATCTTGAAGGAGGATCAGGCGCAGAACACGTGCATCTTCTCGACCGAGTTCGCGCTCCGTCTGATGGGCGACGTGCAGCAGGCGTTCATCGACCGAGGCGTGCGCAACTACTACTCGGTTTCGATCAGCGGGTACCACATCGCCGAGGCGGGCGCCAACCCGATCACCCAACTCGCCTTCACGCTGGCCAACGGCTTCACCTACGTCGAGTACTACCTGAGCAGGGGTATGAGCGTGGACGATTTTGCGCGCAACCTGTCGTTTTTCTTCTCGAACGGCATGGACGCCGAGTACACCGTCATCGGCCGCGTCGCCCGCCGGATTTGGTCGATCGCCATGCGCGAGCGCTACGCAGCGGACGATCGCAGTCAGAAGCTCAAGTATCACATCCAGACGAGCGGACGCAGCCTGCACGCCCAGGAGATCAGCTTCAACGACATCCGCACGACGCTCCAGGCGCTGCTCGCGATCTACGACAACTGCAACAGCCTCCACACCAACGCCTACGACGAAGCGATCACGACACCGACCGAGCAGTCGGTTCGCAGTGCGATGGCGATCCAGATGATCATCAACCGCGAGTTGGGGCTGGCGATGAACGAGAACCCGCTCCAAGGCGCCTACGTCGTCGACTATCTGACCGACTTGGTCGAAGAAGCCGTATGGACCGAGTTCGATCGATTGACGGACCGGGGCGGCGTCTTGGGCGCGATGGAGACGATGTACCAAAGAGGGCGCATCCAGGAGGAGTCGATGCTGTACGAGCAGCGCAAGCACAGCGGCGAACTCCCGATCATCGGCGTCAACACGTTCCTGGCCGACGGCGAAAACGAACCTCAGCACGTCGAACTCATGCGCTCGTCCGACGACGAGAAGCAAGTCCAACTCGCCACGCTCGACGCCTTTCACACTCGCCACGCCGATCAGTCTACAGAAGCACTTGACCGCCTCAAACAGGCCGCGCTCGCCGGAGACAACATCTTCGACCAGTTGCTCGACACCGTCCGTGTGTGCTCGCTCGGCCAGATCACCGACGCGTTGTACCAGGTTGGCGGGCAGTACCGGCGCAGCATGTAGCCCCTCGCGAAACATGACATGGCTCCCAGACATGTCATGTTTGACTCCATCTCACTCATCAACTACGACCCACATGTCCGACCTCTTAGGCCTTCTCCAATCCTCACTCTCCGGCAGCACCGTCGATCAGATCAGCAGCCAGATCGGCGCCTCGCGCGAGCAAACGTCGTCCGCCATGGAGACGGCGCTGCCTCTGCTGCTTGGTGGGTTGTCGCGCAACGCTCGTCAGCCGGGTGGGGCGCAGGCGCTAGCCGGAGCGCTCGACCGAGACCACGCAGGCGGCGGACTGCTTGATCAGTTGGGCGGCCTGGGCGGCGCTGCTGGAGCACTGGGCGGACTGCTCGGTGGTGGAAGTCAGTCCAGCGGCGGCGGTCTGATGGGCGGAATGGGCGGTGCGATCTTGGGACAAATCTTGGGTTCGGGCGGCGGCAAGTCGATGGACGGGGGTGGGATTTTGGGTCACATCTTGGGAGGCAAGCGCGGCGCCGTCGAGCAAGGCGTCGGCAAGGCGTCGGGGTTGGACGCGGCCAAAGTCGGACAGCTGATGATGATTCTGGCGCCCATTGTGATGTCAGCGCTAGCCAAGCGCAAGCAGCAGGCGGGCCTCGACGCGGGCGGGCTGGCGCGCGAGTTGGAGCAGGAGCAGCACCAGATGGAGCGCAACACGCCGGGCATGAAGCAGGGCGGACTGATGGACTTGCTCGACCGCGACGGCGACGGATCCATCGCCAATGATATTGGCAGCATCGGCGCCGCGCTAGGCGGATCCGGCCTGCTGAGCGGTTTGCTTGGTGGCCGGTAAGCCCTCACTTCCGTTCGCGCCGGGCACGCTGCACTTCGACACGGCAGCTCGCCACGCTTCGGACCCCAAGCAGGCGCTTCCGCCCTGGTTCAGCGACCCAGTCGACTGGTTGCAGGCTGACGATCCGTCCGGCGTCCTGGGGGTGTTGGAGAGCGCCGAGGACGCTCGGCGCCGAGGCTTCTGGGTCGGCGGGTTCGTCGCCTATGAAGCGGCGCGAGCCTGGGATTTGCCCACGCACCCGCCGCAGGCAGGTGTCCCGCTCGTGGCGCTAGGTGTATACGCTGCACCTTCCGATCCACCTCTTATAGCACAGCTGGGCGCCGTCCGTCTAAATCTGGCACCAAGCTGGAGCGAAGATGCGCACGGTAGAGCGCACCGGCGCGTCCGCGAATTGATTCGAGAAGGCGACGTCTATCAAATCAACCTGACGTTTCCGCTCGAATCGCCTCTGGTATTAGCGCGATCGTGGGACTTGTACCAGCAGGCCCGCGCGCGTCAGCCGACGGCGTTCGGCGCGTTTCTGACCTGGGACGGAGGAGCCATGGGTAGTCACTCGCCCGAGTTGTTTTTTCGCACGTCGGGCGACCGCATTTGGACCAGGCCGATGAAAGGAACGCTGCCCCCAAGCGCCGATCCTACTGAGTTGGCGGATGATGCCAAGAACCGCGCCGAGAACCTGATGATCGTCGACCTGCTGCGAAACGATTTATCGCGCGTGGCGCATGCGGGGAGCGTCCGCGTGCCTTCTCTCTTCGAGGTCGAACGGCACCCGACCGTCACGCAGATGACATCGACCGTCGAGGCTACGCTGAAGTCTGGCACGGGCGCTCCCGAACTTTTCGCTGCCCTCTTTCCCTGTGGGAGCGTCACCGGGGCGCCCAAGCGCGGAGCCATGCAGCGGATTTACGAGATCGAACCCGTTGCGCGCGGGCCATACTGCGGAGCCATTGGAATGCTCGCACCCGACGGGAGGAGCGTGTTCAGCGTAGCTATTCGCACGTACGTCGTCCGCAACGACCGGCTCTCGATGGGCGTCGGTAGCGGGGTAGTGTGGGACTCCGTCGCGTCCGACGAATACGCCGAATGTCTGCTCAAGTCTCGATTCCTCGCTACGCCATGATCCCATCGCTCATCGAAACGATGCGCGTCGTCGACCGCCGGATTCCTCTTCTCCGTGCGCACGTCCAGCGCTACCGGTCGAGCGCCGACGCGCTGGATTACGCAATAGCCGACTGGTCAACCGAAGCGTCCAAAAGAGCCGCTGGGGCGTCCGACTGCGTTCTGCGCGCTCAGATCAATTGCAGGGGGGACGTCTCTTGGACCATGCGTCCATTACCGGAAACAACGCGACGCCTCGTCGTCGATGCGAGCCGCGTCGTTCGTGATACGTCGGGTTCGCTAGTGCAATACAAAAACACACAGAGAGGGCTGTACCAAGAGGCGGCCGCCGAAGCCAAACGCCTGGGAGTCGACCACGTCATGATCCGCTCTGGCGCAAATCGTCTCACCGAAACGTCGATCCATACGCTGCTCTTCGAAAGTGAGCGGCGGTGGTGGACGCCTCCTCTGAGCGATGGGCTTCTCGCTGGCGTCGTCCGGAGCGAGTTGGTGCGGCGAGGAGTCGTGGGAGAGCGGTCATTGGATGCTGACGAAGCGTTGCGTGTCCAACCCCAAATCGCGCTCTGCAACGCCGTCACGGGGGTCGTAAGGGCCCACTGGGCCGCCCGGCTAGAAGACGGCACTGCCTGACTGGCCGACCAAGGTCGACTAGAACGTCATGGTCTCGGCCATCTGAAGCGCTCCGTCGGCGGGAGGGGCGTGGGGAAGTGTGAGCGTGCATCCTGGCAGCAGGGCCGTCACCGCTGCGCCCAGCGCGCTGCGGTAGGTGGCCGACTCGCAGAGACCGCCCGCGAACGCTATCGTCGGTGCGGTGAGATTGGCCTTGTGGGCGGCGAGTTGTGCCTGGCGAGCCAGCGTGCGGGTCTGCAGTTCGAGGGCTTCGCGCGAGGGCACATCGCCCTGTTCGACGGCGCGAAGCAGGAGGGGAGCAGCTTTCTGGACGGGCCACTTCTCGCGGTAAACCCGGCGTACGATGGTTTCGCTGGCGTCCATATCGTACTGCTCGCGAAGCATCTCGACGAGGCACGACTGGCGTCCGCCATCGAGCGTATGGAGTGCGATTTGCAGCGCTGCCAAGCCCAGCCGCGTTCCGCTCGCTTCGTCGCCCAGCAGGTATCCCCAGCCTCCTGCTCTGTGAATCTCGCCGTGATCGTCTCGCATCAGCGCGATGCTCCCCGTCCCGGCAAGTAGCAAACCACCGGCAGAGCCGCCGTGGGCGCCCGTGAGCGCTATGTCTGCGTCGTGCGTTACATAAAGAGTGGGCTGAATGCGACTGGGCAAAAGAGCGAGCGTCGCGTCGCGTAATAGCTTTTGGTCGACGCTGCGACCTGCTCCGGCCACACCGGCCACGATACGCAGGTTGGGGCTCTGGCTGCGAGCCGCCACACGCTGAATGGCTTCGGCCAGCACGCGAGCCGACTCGTCGACTCCGTTGCGCTGCACGTTCGCTCCGTCCAGCAGGATGTCCTGCACGCCCCCATCCTCGCGGCGCCATCGAACCAGCGTCTTCGTTCCTCCGGCGTCGATGCCGACAGCAGTCTGAATCATTCGGGCGAAAGGGTGATCGGCTGTGCCCAAGATAGCGCGCGCAGGCGAGGCACGTCGTAGCGCCGCCGCTCGTGATCGAACATGCGTTCGGGCGTGTAGCGAAGAGAAGCCACTCGGATACCGTCCCCGCGCCAGGATACCGCGAACGTAGTCAGTGAACCCAGCGTGTCAGCCTCGCTTCGCCGCTGGTAGGCCAAAGCGGTCGGATAGCCGTATCCGGGTGATTCGATGCTGCCTTTGCCCGGCTGGAGCGCGGCGGCGGCAAGAGGCAGCCGCAGCGTGCGCTGGTGCACATCGCCCCATCGCCACGCTTCGGTCGTCGCTCCCCGCGCGCGTGCCAGACGGGCGACGGCGCGTGAGAAGTCGGCGGTGATGCGTGCGCTCGCAAAAAATCCCGATGTGTCTGGCGCCTGCGCCGAAGGGCGCCCCAGCCACGCGTCGTAGAGTGTCGCGCCCACGCTGTGCGTATCGAACAAACCATCCCAGCCGACCATGATTGCCGCTGACTCGCGGAGCAGATCGGTCATGAGCAGGCTCGTGTCGATGCGGGCTGCCGCGCCGCGTGCCTGGGCCAGCGCCTGTCCGCTCAGCGGGGGGACGCGGTAGTAGCCGTCGACGCCCGATCCGCCCAGCGAGTCGGCCGACGCCGCGAGTGCCGCGCGCAGCGAGTCTGAGGGCGACGAGACCGGTACGGCCGAGCCGCTCCATTCGACGCGCCGCGCATTCAAGAGCGCCTGCGCCGAGAACGCAGTCGCCGGTTCGTCGAGCCGGTTCCACTCGAGCACGAGCGTCGTGGGAGCGAGCAGGCGCCGCCCGGGTGCGCGGCCCGTCCGGAAGCCGATCTCCAGGCCGTCCGCAAACTGAATGCGGCGCTCGCTGACTTGAAACGTGTCGGCCGGAAGCGATTGGCGGATGGACACTCCGGACGGGTCGGGCATCTCGGCCCACCCACCGCCCTGCGTCCATTTCGCTAGTTCGAGCGGAGTGCCCATCAGCGTCACTCGCCACGTCGTATCCGCGCCCGCCACCTGGCCGCTGAGGTGGAGCGGCGAGCGGGCCGATCCGCCGATGCCCCAGCGCAGCACGTTCCAGCGGTAGGAAGAATCGGCCAGCGAAAACGTCGCGCTGCCGCCAAACGAGTAGAGCGCTGCGGCTTCGCGGAACGACCGGTGCGCGTCGGCAAAAGCGCCTTGGGTCGAGTCGGCCAGGGCGAGCGAATCAGTGCCTAGCGGCGAAGCGGCGAAAGCGACGACGTGGGCCACCAGCACGCTGTGCCACGGCTCCCAAGTGCCGGGCATCCCGACGACGGCGTTCATCTCACCCGAATCGAACGTAGCACGGAGAGCAGCGTCGAGGCCGTCGGCGTAAGCTGATAGGCGCTCCTGGTCGTCGTCTCCGAGCGCATCGTAAGCCGCGCGTCCGACACGCTCGAGTTCGGCAGTGGCGGCGTGCAGATCCAAACCGGCCGCGTCGGATCCGCTCCACTGCGATACCGACGCCAGTCCCAACTGTCGCAGCGCGAGCGGCGTCCACGCGTCTTCCGATCCTTGAGCGAAGCCCAGCGCTCGCCAGAAATCGCTGGGATCGGACGTTTCGATGAGCGCTGCCGCAGCATCGTTCGCCGGAGTGACGACGACAGCGCTCGTCAACCCAGCGATGTCAGCGCGCTCGATTTCGTGAGAGCCGGTGTTGACAAGTATGCTGGTACCGGCCAGCGTCGCCCCGATTGCGGCGACTAAGAAGAGCAAAATGGCGAGTGCGCGCAATCTGATGGGGGAGTGGAAGCCAGGTTTGTAAGATAGACGGAGCCGTTGGCAGCAGCGCGGAAAGCAACTCTTGGCCGCGTGAATGGTCTGATACAAGAGGCCGCACTACATCTTGCGTTGACAAACGAATGGGTTGTGCGGTATCCTTAGGCCAGAACGCGCGCTTAGCCGCTCCTCTCTTTCGCGATCTGCCCCGCGCAGTTCGCCCTCGCACTCACCCACCCACATCTCCTCGCTGGAGGATCCCGGACATGACCCTTCTCTCGACCCTGATGATGCTTCCCCAGGAAGCTACAGAGGCCACCGACGGCAACATCATCAACATTTTCGTCGACCGATTCAACGAAGGCGGCATCTGGATGTGGCCGATTCTGATCTGCCTCATTCTCGGCCTCGCCGTCGCGTTCGAGCGCTTGATCACGCTCAACCGCGCCGACATCAACACGCGCAAGTTCCTCGTCAACGTCAAGCGCGCGCTCGAAGAGGGCGGCGTGCCCGCTGCCGAAGAAGTCTGCGCCAACACACGCGGCCCGGTCGCCTCGGTATTTCAGGCGGGCCTGCTCCGCTCGGACGAAGGCATCGAAGGCGTCGAGAAAGCCATCGTCAGCTACGGCTCGATTGAAATGAGCTTTTTGGAGCGAGGCATCATCTGGCTCTCGCTCTTCATCACGATCGCCCCGATGTTCGGCTTTTTGGGAACGGTCGTCGGGATGGTCGAGGCGTTCGACTCGATCGAAAGCGCCGGAGACATCTCGCCCTCGCTCGTTGCGGGTGGTATCAAGGTGGCGCTCTTGACGACGGTCTTCGGTCTCATCGTCGCTCTGATCCTGCAATTCTTCTACAACTACTGCGTCTCGAAAATCGACCGCATCGTTGTCGAGATGGAGGAAGCTTCGATCGAACTGATCGACTCGCTGCTCCACATGCGCAGCGGACGTCCCCTCACGCCTGCCGCTGCCCCGATCGTAGTGGACAACACCGGCGACGCGACGACTGTAAGCGAAGTCTGAATCCGATCCTCCTAAACCCCTCGTCTCTATGGACGCATCTCAACTCGCCGTCATCGGCATCTGGGTCGCGTGCGGCATCACGCTGCTTGGGCTTGCGGTGATCGCACTGTTCGGCATCAAGAATCTCGCAGCTGGCAAGATCCAACCGACCACACTCATCAGCATCGCGCTGCCCGCTCTCATCGCCGTCGTGCTCTACTTCGTGATGGGTACCTGGGCCGAAGCCGCCATCACGACCGTCATCGTCATGGTTGGGCTCGGCGCGATCGTGCTCATCGGCGGAAGCCTCAAAGGCATCGTCCGTTGACATTCACGTGATCACGCGCCCCAGCTTGTGCGACCCGCTCAGGCTGGGGCGTTGTCACGACAGGTCTTTTCCCCTTCTCTGATATGGCTCTCCTCAAGAAAAAGAAGAACCGCGACGTCGAAATCCCGACCTCGTCGATGGCCGACATCGCGTTCTTGCTGCTCATCTTCTTTCTCGTCACCACGACGATCGATGTCGACACAGGCATTGGCATGACGCTTCCGCCCAAGCCGGATGAGAACGAAACGCCGCCGCCTGTAGCCGACCGAAACCTGCTCGCGCTGCTCGTCAACGAGAACGGCGACATCTTGCTCGAAGGCGAGCCGACCAACCTCAACGCGATTCGGTCTACAGTTACGCGGCACGTAACGAACAACGGCGCCGATCCCAACTTTGCAGACAACCCCGATAAGGCAGTCGTCTCGCTCAAATTCACGCGCAGAACGCCTTACAACAGCTACATCGACGTGCTCGACGAAGTCTGGATGGCATACCGTGAACTGTGGGACAACGAGGCACGGTCAATGGGCTTCGCGTCTTACAAGGCCTATACAGACGGATTGGCTGGAGCAGAGAACGAGATCCGCGAGAAGTACAAAGCGCAAATCTCGATCGCCGAGCCCGATCCGGGACAGCCCGCTGGCTAAGCCGCTCCGCCCCCGCTCCGACACTCTTACGCTTCTATGGCCCACTTCAAGAAAAAAACCGCGACGACCAAGCAGGAGATTCCGACCGCCTCGCTGCCGGACATCATTTTCATGCTGCTCATCTTCTTCATGGTGACGACGGTTTTGCGTGAACAAGACCTTCTGGTTCGAACGATCCTGCCGAGCGCCGAAGCCATTGACAAGATCGAGGAGAAGAGGCTGGTGTCGTACATCTATATCGGCCCCGTGAAACTCGACGGCAACACGACAGGTGACACGTCCGTCCAGATCGACGATGCGCTCGTCGAAGACATGACGACTGTCCGTGACATCATGTACGGCAAGCTCATCGAAGAGCCGCGCATGATCGTCTCGCTCCGCGTAGATGGCGAGAGCGAGAGTGGCACGCTGATCGACGTGCAGCAAGAATTGCGCGAGGCGAACACGCTGCGCGTCAACTATTCGACCAAGCGTCAAGTCTAACCGATCTCTCGTATCTCTCAAGAGAGCCTCGTCGTTCGCGGCGGGGCTCTTCTTGCTTTCTACCTTTCCGCATGATTCAACGCATACAAACAGTCTATCTGACGCTCGCGTTCTTTGCCCTCGCGATCTTCGCCGCAGTCGGTTTCGCTATCGATCCCTCTGCCGTACTGCTGGACGACTGGCACCAATGGATGACGGCCGCCGCTCGCCTCTTCGCAGGACTGGGAGGCATTGCAGCGTTGATCGCCATCTTCCGATACGCAGATCGCACGGCGCAGCGCGACCTGATTGCCAACGCGCAATGGCTCGTGATCGTGGCGCTGGTGCTCGAAGTCGTCGTAATCTGGCTGTTTCCGACTCTCGTCGCTTTTACGGAGCGCGGTATGTCGGCTGTGCCTGTCCTGCTTCCGCTGGTGGGTTACGCGCTGCTGATGCTCGCTCGCAAGGCTATCGACCGAGATATCGCCCTTGTCAAATCGATGGATCGGCTGCGGTAACCTGGAAGGCTGGCGCTTCGAGATCACATGCGCGCTTTAGTCCGCGAGCATAGTAGTCGTAGAGGATGCGTCCGCGATAGGACGGGAATGCCTGCGCTCCTGCGTCGGAGCCCGGCGCGCCTCGTAGCCGGTGAGCGGCCGCGTACCCTCGGAGTATAGCGGCAGCGTGATCGGCTTGTCCTCTGGCTGCGAAGGCGGCAGCGGCGGCGACGTCGAGGAGCGCCCGTTGAGCGAAAATGCGATAGAACGCCCATCGTGGAAGGTTCTTTTGCAGCATGAGCAGGTTGTTGCGCACGTTGTAAAACGTCTTCCGAGCCGATGAGCGAGCCAGCGATCCGCCACCCAAGTGCCAGACTCGGCTTTGTGGAACGGCCCAGATAGTGTGGCCCGCAGCGCGCAGGCGCCAGCACAGGTCGATTTCTTCCATGTGCATGAAGAAGCGTTCGTCGAGCAAGCCAACATCGCGGACCGCTGACATGCGCAGCATCATAGCGGCGCCGCTAGCCCAAAACAGACGGCCGGGAGGGTCGTACTGTCCTGAATCCCGCTCGACGGTATCGAACAGGCGTCCACGGGCGAAAGGATATCCCAGCGCGTCGATGTGGCCTCCGGCGGCTCCGGCATAATCGAAGTATTCAGGCTGCTGCTCGCTCAGCACTTTGGGCTGGCAGGCTGCGCATTCGGGATGCGCTTCCATCCAGTCGACCAGAAAGCCAAGCCAATCGGGGTCGACGCGCACGTCCGTGTTGAGCAGGACCGCATACTTTGTCTCGGCCTGGGCCAGTGCGGCATTGTTGCCACCGACGAAGCCCGTGTTGGTCGGCAGGACGGTCAGCTGCGCGCTGCTTGCATGCGAGCGAATCCAGGCGGCCGAGTCGTCCGTCGATGCGTTGTCGACCAAGTGGATGTGCGCGGGATACTTGGTCGCCAGAACACCGGGGAGAAACCGCTGGAGCAGAGCGCGCCCGTTCCAGTTGACGAGAATGATGGTGACAGAAACAGACACGGGCGGGCGGATAGCGAAGCCCTAAAATAAAACGGTCGGTGCAACGGTCCCACCGCGCTGCACCGACCTGCTGTGACAAACGTATCGTAAGCTTAGCGTCACAGCTTCTAATGTCCCTTTAGACACGGCGCACTCCCTCCCGTAACCTCGTGACGAAAAAAAATCCCGAATCCGATCGCTTCATCGAATCGGCGACCCAGACGCTTGGGTCAGTCTGGGGCTACTCGGCGTTTCGAGCCGCTCAGGTCGAGGCTATCGAAGCGGTAGGGAGCGGAGCGGATGTGCTGGCCGTGTTGCCGACCGGTGGTGGGAAATCGCTGCTCTACCAGGTGCCTGCCCTAGTTAGGGAGGGAGTGGCGATCGTCGTGTCCCCGCTGATTGCGCTGATGGAGGATCAGGTGGGCGCGCTCAAAGAACGAGGCGTTGCCGCAGCCGCCATAGCCGGGATGTTGCCTCCAAGCAAGGCTGAGCAATTGTTCGTCAACGCGCAGCATGGAGCGTACAAACTGCTGTATCTCGCTCCCGAGCGGTTGGAGAGCGATCTGTTCGCGGCTTACGCGGGCAAATTGAACGTGTCCCTGCTTGCGGTCGATGAGGCGCACTGCGTGAGCGAGTGGTCGCGCTCGTTTCGCCCTTCATACAAGCAGATCCCTGCTGCACGCGCTCTCCTGGGCGATCCGCAAACGCTGGCCGTCACGGCGACGGCGACGCCCGAAGTTCGCGCCGATGTCGTCGAACTGCTTGAGCTTCGCGTCCCTCGCGTGCTCGTGCAAGGGTTTAGAAGGACGAACCTATCTCTCGTCGTCGAGCGCTGCGATCGCCGTTTGGATCGCATCGTCTCTTTGCTCAAGGAGCACCGAGAGGGAGCCGCAATCGTCTACGCTACGACCCGGCGCACGACCGAAGGCACCGCCAAAGCGCTCCTGTCTCGGGGGATCTCGGCGGCATTCTACCATGGAGGACTTGGGCGAAGGGGGAGGACTGAGGCTTCGCAAAGGTGGATGAGCGGCGAAGCGCGAGTCATGGTCGCGACCAACGCGTTTGGCATGGGCATCGACAAATCCGACGTGCGGCTCGTCGTTCATGCCGAAGCGCCGGGCAGTCTCGAAGCGTATTACCAGGAGGCTGGGCGCGCGGGCCGGGACGGTAAACCGGCAACGGCGCACCTGCTCTGGCAGCCGCGCGACCTCTCCACACACGAGCGCCTGGCCGATGCGGCGCATCCGGCGCCCAAGCGTGCCGCCGAGATCTTCGACCTGATGGGCGAGATCGCCCAGATACCGCTTGGCGAGATGCCGGACGATCCGTTTGCCATCAAAGTCGATGTCGTTGCGCGTAAGCTGGACGTGACGCCAGCCGTCGTGTTGGGCGCCGTCGAGGTGCTGACGCGGCAGGGCGCCATAGGTAAGGCGTCGAGCAGGGGCGACGGCATGCTGCGCTGGCTCGTATCGCTGCGCGCGCTGCGGGCGCAGGGAGGCTCCGAGTCGCTGCGGGCGTTCGTCGACGCCCTGGTGCGCCGCGTTCCCAAAGAGGCGTTTCAGTTGCCCGTTTCCATCGATCTGGAGCGGTTGGGGCGTTCGATGACCATGCAGCCGGCACGCGTGCGCAAAGGGCTGGATTTCCTGAGCAGCAGAGGCGTGCTCGAATACACCTCGTTCGACGATCAGCCGTGGGTGCGTCTCCTCGTGCCTCGTACGCGGCGGCTTGCGCTCGATCTGACGGAGCTAGCGCGCGCCAAACGAATGCTCGACCGCCGGCGTGATGCGATGTCGCGCTTCCTGACGACCGATCTGTGCCGGATGCAATTCGTCCTCGGCTATTTCGGCGATGCGACCTACGAACGATGTGGCGTATGTGACAGGTGCCGCGCGGCCGCGCCGTCCGCAGTATCCGAAGAGCAGGCGATGTACCGTACCCTCTCCGCTGCTGCATCGGCCGACGGACTGATCGTCGATCCAAACGACCTCAGAATTCAACTCTTACGCAGCGAGGGTCTCATCGAAACGACGGACCCAATCGCGCCTCGCGTCGGAGTGACGGAGGCTGGGCGCCGCTGGCTCAGTCGTCGAGATTAGGCAAAGCCAGCATCTCCACGCGTGCCGATACGCAGTCGGCGAGAACCAGGAATCGCTCGGGATCGCTAGACCAGTAGTCCAGCGCTCGCAGCAATTCTTCTGTCGAATCCGCGGGTGCCAGGACGAGATCTGAGCGAAGCAAAGCGGTGTCCGACTTGGCCCTGGCCTGTAGCACGAGCGCCCGGGCCGTAGCGTCGACCAGCGCTGGAGTTGGCGTGGGCTGTGGAGCGTCGCACGCTGGTAGTAAGGCCGCGCAGGCCAGCGCGCAGGCAGAGCGAACAGCAGTTGCACGCCATCCGCTCACGAGGGCGGAGCGGGCTGTGCCGTGCGAAACGTCTGAGCGATCACCTCGACCTGTCGCAAGAAAGGAAGCTTGGGGTTGTTGGGCGCGAACACCATCCCGTCGATCAGATAGAGGCGGCGCTGATCCTCGTCGTAAAACACATAGGTGACGAACGGTCCAGCCATCGTGGGAAAGCGGCGCCCGTCGGCAGTCTCAGAAAACATCGCCCAGACGCCGCGCAGTTCGACGGCGTAGCGTCCGTTGAAATCGACTTCGCCGGCTTCGAACGGAAGTCGCTCGTCGACTTCGATCTGGCCTCCCTGCGAACCCTGCATGTGGACGGCGGTGAGCGAGTCTCGCAGCGAGCGGGCGAACTCGGGCGTCAAGCGCGACGGGTCGAAGTCGTCTTCGTAGTAGACGAATACGTTGCGCCACGTATTGGTCAGCACGCGCCGCAGCCACACGAAGTTGGGCCCCGTGTCCGGCACGATGAAGAAGTCGTGCTGGACATTGACGGCGAAGTCGTGACGTGCCATCAGAGTGTCTTCGAGGTTTTGCTGACGGCCTCGGTCAAACATGTCGAGTTGCATGATGGCGCGTGTGCCTCGTTCGAGCCCTCTGTCGATGCGGTCGTCGCTCTGCCGAAGTGCGTCGGCGACGGACTGCTCGGTCGGACCTGTCGCGAAGACGACCGTTTGGCCGCGTCGCCACACGTCGGAGCGGACGACGACTGCGCCCTGGCCGGACTGCTGCAACTCGGAACGCACGGCGTCGCTGAAAAACGCGCGTACGATGCTGGCCTCGAACGTCGAATCGCTGAAAGGTGCGGCGACGACGATATTCTTGTTGCTCCGCACCTCTTCCCATCGCTCCTCGGTGTCTACGGCTCCAGCGACGGTCGTGTAGCGGTTTTCAGGCGCCGGAAGCGTGCGCACCGTCCCGCCTGCCGTTTCGCGCACCGCGTCACCGATCAGCCCGTTCCAGCCGATCGAATCGACGACGGCGTACAGATCGGTATCGTTTCCCTTGGCGAACGGCCTGAAGTCGCGGTCGCCCGTGCAGGCGGAGAGCGCGAAGAGAAGCAGCAGCGGAGCCGTCAGTCGGAGCACAGGCGGAAGAGGTCAGGAGTCGGGGTGGAGCGCGCGTACGAAGGCTGCGGTGCGCTCGTAGCGCTTGGCATCGGTCAGCGTATCGTCTTCGAACAACGACTCGACGTGCCGGATGAGTGCCGAGCCCACGATGAAACCGTCCGTCGACTGCGAAAGCCGGGACGCATCATCTGCCGTCCGGATGCCGAAGCCGACGAGCAGAGGGTTGCGCGTGACGTGCGTCCGTGCGCGCGCGAGGTAGCGCTCGACCGGAGAGGTGTCACCTAGCTCGGCCCCGGTGATTCCGGCGACCGAGACGGCGTACACGAAGCCGGTAGCGAGGTTGTCAAGCCTGAGCAAGCGGTCGTTGGGCGTGTTGGGAGCGGCGAGAAAAACGGTGGCGAGTCCATGCTCCAACGCCGCCGATTCGAGTTGGACGCTCTCCTCGGGCGGCACGTCGGGCAGGATCAGACCGTCTACTCCAGAGGAGGCACAATCGCGGCAAAAGTTGCTCAGCCCGTAGCGCAATACGGGATTGACGTAGCCCATCAGCAGCAGCGGCGCGTCGGTGTGGCGCTGGCGGAAGCGGCAGGCCGTTTCAAGTGTGGACTGCATCGTGACGCCACCCCTGAGCGCTACGTCCGACGCGTGCTGGATCGGAAGGCCTTCGGCAAGGGGGTCTGAAAACGGCATGCCCAACTCGACAAAGTCGGCGCCTCCGGCAACGATCGCGTCGAGCAGGCCGTCGGTCGCGTCGCGGGTGGGGAAGCCGTCGGTGAGAAAGATTCCCATCGCCTTGCGCCCGCGACCGATGCAGTCGGCTAGTTGGGTGGTGAGCCGGTTGACCTTCGTCGGTTCAGTCATCGGCGTCGAGGTAAGCGGCGAGCGTGCCCATGTCTTTGTCGCCTCGGCCCGAAAGGTTGAGGACGGCGACTTGTTCGCGGCTCATCGACGGCACCACTTTCTGCATGTGGGCGACCGCGTGGGCAGTTTCGAGGGCGGGAATGATGCCTTCCAGACGCGACAGCAGCTTGACTCCGGCAACGGCTTCGTCATCGGTAATCGGTTCATACGTGACGCGGCCGATGTCTTTGAGGTGGGCGTGTTCGGGGCCGACTCCGGGATAGTCAAGTCCGGCAGAGACCGAGTGCGCCAGTTCGACCTGTCCCATCGCGTCTTGGAGCAGAAAACTCATCGCGCCATGAAAGACGCCCGGCTCGCCTTTGGTGAGCGTCGCCGCGTGGCGTCCCATCAGCCCTTCGCCTGCCGCTTCGGACCCGTACAACTTGACGCTCGCATCGTCGACGAACGGATGGAAGATGCCGACCGCGTTCGAGCCTCCGCCGACGCACGCGAAGACCGCGTCGGGCGTGGGGCGTCCGACGCGGTCGGTCAACTGCTTGCGCGTCTCGATCCCGATGATCCGGTGGAAGTTGCGCACCATCATCGGGTACGGATGCGGCCCGACGACCGAGCCGATGATGTAATGTGTCGTGTCGATGTTGCCGACCCAGTCGCGAAACGCCTCGTTGGTGGCGTCTTTGAGCGTCTTGCTCCCGCTCACAGCCGGAATCACCTCGGCGCCGAGCAGACGCATCCGCAGCACGTTGAGGTGCTGCCGCTCAATGTCCTCGCTGCCCATGTAGACGACGCATCGGATGCCAAACTTGGCGCAGACCGTCGCCGTCGCTACGCCGTGCTGACCGGCTCCGGTTTCGGCGATAATACGCTGCTTGCCCATGCGCCGCGCCAGCAGGATCTGTCCGATCGTGTTGTTGATCTTGTGGGCGCCGGTATGGCACAAGTCCTCGCGTTTGAGCCACACCTGAGCGCCGCCCAGATGCTCGGTCAGGCGCGGCGCGAACGTCAGCGGCGTCGGGCGGCCGACGTAATGGTGGAGCAGGTCGTCGAGTTCGGCGCGGTAATCGAGATCCTCCTGGGCGGCGGCGTACTCGCGCGACAGTTCGGCCAGAACCTGAACGATGGTCTCGGGCACGAACGCGCCGCCGAAGCGGCCGAAATGGCCTGTCGCGTCGGGAGCAGTATAGGGCGGGGCGAGGGTTTGGGGCATGGTGGGGTGCGTGAAGCGCCGCTGCATGCAGCGGCGGTACAGGGGTGATCGGCAGGTTCAGGTGTCTTCGTCTTCGATGGCGTCGTGGTAGGCGTCGAAGAAAGCGCCGAGTTTGTCGAAGTCCTTGACGCCCGGCGACGTTTCCACGCTGCTCGAAAGGTCGAGAGCGAATGGGCGAATCGTTTGGACCGCCTCGCGCACGTTGGTGTCGTTGAGCCCTCCAGCCAGAAAGAGCGGCGCGGAGTCGGCGAGTTCGCGGGCTAGCCGCCAGTTGAAGCTCTCGCCTGTTCCGCCGTAGAGGCTCGTCGAGTGCGTGTCGAGCAGGAAGTAGTCGACGATGTCGCGGTAGGGCTCCATGATGGCGAGCAGCTGTTCGGACGATGCGTCGTGCGAGACGCTGAAGGCTTTGATGACCGGCACAGCGATGGCGGCGCAGGTCTCGGGTGTTTCATGGCCGTGCAGTTGGGCGATCTGAAACCCTGCTGCCTGGCACGCCTCGTTGACCTCGTCTGCCGTCGCATTGACAAAAACGCCGACGGGCGTCGGGCCGTAGACCCAGTCGATGATTTCTTTGGCCTTAGCGGGCGTCAGGTAGCGCGGGCTCCCTTCGTACTGAATGAAGCCCAGATAGTCGGCTCCCGCTCCGGCGCAGTAGCGCGCGTCTTCGAGTTGGGTGATGCCGCAAATTTTTACTTTGGGGTGGGACAACGATTCAGGATTCGGATTGGGAAGAGTAGATCAGCGCCTGCGTGCGCTCGCGCAAATCGCGCAGCGCCTGGCCGGGATCGGCGGCGCGCATGAACGTCTCGCCGATCAGTACGGCGTCGATGCCCTGGGCGTACAGGTCGGCTAGCGTAGCGGCGTCGCGCAGTCCGCTCTCGGCGACGCGGGCGATGTGGCTAGGAAGGCGCGCGAGGACGCGAGGTGCCCGGTTCACGTCGACCTCGAACGTGCGCAGATCGCGGTTGTTGACGCCGGCAACCGTGATCTGATCCACGTTGACGCGGTCCAACTCGGATTCGTCGTGCAACTCGACCAGCGTGCTCAGGCCCAACTCGTCCGCCGCGGTGAGCAAGTCGGAGAGGTGGAGCGGGTCGAGCGCGGCGACGATCAGCAGGACCGCGTCGGCGCCCCACGCCCGAGCCTCGAAGAGCTGGTAGGCGTCGACGACAAAATCCTTGCGCAGGATCGGCACGTGCGGTGCAGCGGCGCGGGCCGCAATCAGATCAGCGGGCGATCCGCCGAAGAAGTCAGGTTCGGTGAGAACCGACAGAGCGGACGCGTGGGCATCGGCGTAGCGTGCGGCATTGTCGGCGGCGCTGTACGGGTCGCGGATGACGCCCTTCGACGGCGATTTGCGCTTGCTCTCGCAGACGAACGACAACTCGCCCCCCGTATGATCGCGGTGCAGCGCGTGGTGGAGCGACAGCGGCGCGGATCGGTCGCGCGCGTCGGCTTCGAGGCTGCTAACCGACCGCTCACGCTTGCGGCGGACGACCAGGTTGCGCGTCGACTCGAGGATTTCATCGAGGATCGTCATGCGTCCTGGGTGGCTTCGATCAGACGTTTCAACGAGTTGCGTGCACCTCCGCCGTGGACGGACTGCTGAGCGGCGGCGAAAGCCTCTTCGGGTCCGTCGTAACGTCCGCTCGTCCACAAACCCCAAGCCGCGTTGCGGAGCGTCGTATCCAAGTGGGCGCCGGACTCTCCGCCCAGTACGCGCGTCACCAACCCGGCGTTCTCGTCCGCCGAGCTGCCTAGGATGCTTTCGAGCGGCGTCGCGGCCAGGCCGAAGCGGTCGGGAAAAATTGTGTCGTGTGTCACACCGCTCGAGTCGACGAAGAAGGCGTCGGTGGGAGCAGCGGGGGAGACCTCGTCCAGTCCGTCATGCGCAGCTAGCGTGACGGCGCGGACGGCGCCCAACTCGTGTAGCACCTGAGCCATCCGCTCGGCCGCATCGCGCGAAAAGGCGCCGACGAGTTGCCGCGCTACGCCCGCCGGGTTGCACAGCGGGCCCAGCACGTTGAAGACCGTCCGCACCGCCAGCGCACGCCGGACCGGACCCACGTGCCGAACGGCCGGGTGATGAACCGGTGCAAACAGGAACGCGATGCCCACGTCGGCCAGGATGCGCTCGCACTGAGTGGGCGATAGGTCCGTCCGCACTCCGAGCGATTCGAGCACGTCGGCCGAGCCCGACCGCGACGAAATCGAACGGTTGCCATGCTTGGCGACCGGCACGCCCGCTCCCGCGCACACCAGCGCCGCCGTCGTCGAGACGTTGAACGTCCCGCTCCGATCGCCGCCCGTACCGCACACGTCGATGGCGTCATCAGGCGCCTGAATCCGGACCATGTGGCCCCGCATCGCCTGCACGAAGCCGACCAGCTCGTCGACCGTCTCGCCCCGACTGCGCATCCCGACTAGCAGCGCCGCCGTCTGCATCTCATCGAAGCCGCCCGCGAGCAGCAACCCCATAAGTTCGGATGCCTGGCCGCGCGAGAATGTCTCGCCCTCCGTCACACGTGCGAGACAATCATGGATCGATTCAGGATCCGTTATTGCAGGTGTCTGTAACGTGTCACTCATGTGGCCACCGCGTCCAAAACTCCGCAGCGCGTGAGCCATTCGTCTATCAGCAGCGGCCCGTGTTCGGTTAGCACGCTTTCGGGGTGAAACTGGACGCCTTCGATGGGCAGCGTCGTGTGTCGCACGCCCATGATGGTGCCGTCCATTGTCCATGCCGTCACGTCGAGTTCGTCCGGGACCGTCTCGGGTGCAAGCGTCAGGCTGTGGTAGCGCGTAGCCGTCATCGGGGATGGGGCGTGGGCGAAAACGCCACTCTTCTCGTGTAGAACATCGCTCGTCTTGCCGTGCATGAGTTCGGGCGCATAGGTAACCGTCGCGCCGAACACCTCGCCGATGGCCTGATGTCCTAGGCAAACTCCTAGAATCGGAATCCGGCTGCCTAACTCTTCGATCAGCGCCTTGCTAATACCTGCGTCGGCGGGACGTCCGGGGCCGGGGGAGATGAGGATGCCGGCCGGGTTCAGTTCAGCCACTTCTTCGACCGTCATCTCGTCGTTGCGGATCACGCGCAGGTCGATGCCATGCTGTCCGATCAGGTGGACGAGATTGTAGGTAAACGAGTCGTAGTTGTCGACGACGAGGATCATGGCGAGGGAGGGCAACGGAAAGGGCTTCATCGTGTCATCGCGAGGACGTAGACCGTAGTGATCTTCTGCGCTTGCAGATAGTACGGAGATCGCCACGTCGCAGCGCTCCTCGCGATGACTAATGAGAGGGGTCAGTGGGTGCGAACCAAGCCGCAAGCGTCGCGGACTCGGGCCATGATCGGTTGCGAGCGGGCACGAGCTTTTCGGGCGCCGTCGGCAAGTACGTCGCGGATGTCGTCGGGACGCTGGGCGAGGTCGCGTCGGCGTTCGCGTGCGTCGCCGAAATAGGCGTCCATCAGGCGTGTCAGCCGGGCTTTGGCGTGGCCGTAGCCGTAGCCTCCGGCGCGGTAGCTCGCGGCGATCTCAGCCTGCTCGTTGGCCGTCGCGAACAGCTTGATCAGGGCGAAGACGTTGTCGGTGTCCGGGTCTTTGGGATCTTCGAGCGCAGTGGAATCCGTCACGATGCCGCCGATCTTCTTCTTGAGCGCTTTGCCCTCGTCGAACGGACCGATGGTGTTGCCATAGCTCTTCGACATCTTGCGACCGTCCGTACCGGGGATCGTCGCTACGTCGTCGAGGATGTGCGGCTCTGGCAGTTCGAAGATCGGGTCGTCCGGGCAGAACGCCTGGTTGAACCGCGCCGCCGCATCTCGGCTGATTTCGAGGTTCTGCTTCTGATCGGCGCCGACCGGCACGCGCGTGCCGCCATAGATCAGGATGTCGGCGGCCTGCAAAATCGGATAGGTGAACAGGCCCGCGTTGGCCGTCTGCCCGTTGGCGACTTTGTCCTTGTACGCGACGCCCTTCTCTAGCTGACTGACCGGCGTGAGCGTCAGCAGGATCCACGCCAGTTCGTTGACCTCGGGCACGTCCGACTGCACGAATAGCGCCGCCCGCTCGGGGTCGAATCCCAGCGCCAGATAGTCGAGCGCCATCTCATAGGTGTGCGACCGCAACGTCTCTCCGTCGTGGACGCTCGTCATCGCGTGGTAGGTGACGAGGAAGAGGTACGTCTCGAACTCCTTGGCCATCGCCAGTTGCTGACGAACGGCGCCGAAATAGTTGCCGATGTGCAGCGCGCCGGAGGGTTGGATGCCTGATACGACGATTGGATGTTTCGCAGGTGCGTCGGCCATCTTTAAAACGTGCGGCTCATGTCGTCGAGCGTTTTGAGGCGTTCCTCGCTGTGCGTCACCAGGTTGCCCAGGATCGCCTGGGTGCGGATCTGGTGGTCGAGTTTGAGGCTGTCGTTCAAGTCCTCGAGGTGCGCCTGTTCGCGGCGCTGCATCTCGGCCGTGAAGTCGTTGGGCTGAGCGGGCAGTGGGATTTCGCCGGGTTCGATCGACGTGCCGTTATACGCCACTCCACCGCTGCTGAAGATCGTCTCGTTGAGCTTGCCCACGTCCATGCGGGCAAAACGCTGATCGGCTTTGATGCGGTCGGCAAACGCGAACATGTCAGCGTCTCCAGTCGCGATCAGGCGCGCCGCGACGGTCTCGTAGCCGTTGTTGAGACGCGTCAGCTGCTCGGCGAGCGGATTGAGGCGGTCGACGGTTTCCTCGCGCGAGAGGGTGCGGAAGAAGCCGCCTTTCTGGAAGACGATGTCGAACGGACTGGGCATGGCAGATGGAGTTGGGCAGACGGGAAAGGTACGGAGCGCGCGGCAGGCTAGCGGGTCAAAGCAGGCGCTCCGAGGCGACTCGAACGGCCGTGCGCAGCGCCTGTGCCTTGCTGACCGTCTCTTCGAACTCGCGGTCCGCGTCGCTGTCGGCTACGATGCCCGCTCCGGCCTGGATGTGGACGACGCCGTCGCGTACCAGCATCGTCCGAATCGCGATGCACGTGTCGAGGTTGCCGCCCAGGTCGACGTAGCCGACGGCTCCAGCGTACGTGCCCCGGCGCGTCGGTTCGAGTTCGTCGATGATCTCCATCGCCCGCACCTTGGGCGCGCCGCTCAGCGTTCCAGCCGGGAAGCAGGCGCGCAGCACGTCGACGGCGTGCAAACCGTCGCGCAGCGTTCCGCTGACCGATGAGACGATGTGCATCACGTGCGAGTAGCGCTCGACGTACGCATACTCGTCGACTTCGACCGATCCGTACCGCGACACGCGTCCCACGTCGTTGCGGCCCAGGTCGACTAGCATCAGGTGCTCGGCGCGCTCCTTCTGATCGGCCTGCAAACTCTGCTCGTGCGCGTCGTCCTCCTCGGGCGTCGCCCCACGCGGACGCGTTCCGGCGATCGGCATCAGCTCAATCCGACTGTCGACGCACCGCACCAACACCTCGGGCGACGAGCCGACCAACTGGAAATCACCCAGGTCGAGGAAGAACAGGTAGGGCGAGGGGTTGACCTGACGCAGCGCGCGATAGGCGTTGAACGGATCGCCCGTCATGCCCAGCGAAAACCGCTGCGAAAGCACGACCTGGAAGATGTCGCCTTCGTAGATGTAGCGTTTGGCCCGCTCGACCGAAGCGGCAAACTGCTCGCGCGTCAGGTTCGACCGCACCTCGTCCGATGTCAGCGCGACCGCCTCGCCGGGCGACGGCATTGGAGCACGCAGCGCCTGGGCCAGCGACTCGATCTGCTCGTTTGCCTTGTCGAACGCCGCCACGCCATCCGAACCCGCATCGACGAACGCGTTGGCGAGCAGCACCACCTGCCTGCGCACGTGATCGAAGGCGACGAGGTGATCGTACAATCCCCAGACGGCCGTCGGCAGGTCGAGATCGTCGGGCGGCGCGTCGGGCAGGTGTTCGATCAGGCGAACGGTGTCGTAGCCTGCAAAACCAACGGCGCCGCCGGTCAGTCTGGGCAAACCGGATACGCGGATTTCGCGGTGCGTTGTCGTCCGATGGCGCAGCACTTCGAAAACGTCGCCCTGGACGCGTTGCGTTTCACCATTGCGCGTCTCGTCCACGTCGGCGCCATCGGCGGTCAGAACGGCGTAGGGATCGCGGCCTAGAAACGAGTAGCGTGCCACCCGCTCGCCGCCCTCGACGGACTCAAGCAGAAATGGCAGCCGGGCACCCTCGCGCAAGGCTAGAAACGCCGATACGGGCGTCAGCAGATCGGCCGACAGGCGCCGAGCGATGGGCACGACGACGGCCTCGTCAGGCGAACGGCGCTCGCGGTCGAGCAGGTCTTGGAAGTCGGATCGGGTCATGCGTAGAAACAGAAAACCCACCGGACGGCGGGGCGTCGGGCGGGTCGAGTCAGGTCGTGAAGGATCACTAAGCCGCTAGGCTCCGCCGTAGGTCGGGGAGGGGCCACCAGGCGTGAGCGGTTGAGTGCTGGATCATGACCGTAAGATAGCGCGCGGCGGGCGGCTCGTGTCAAGCGGCCATCTCGATCTGCGCCGCCGCACACTCCACCACGGACTTGGCAGCTTCGACAGCCCATTTAAGATCTTCGTCGTCGACCTCGCCCAAATTGCTGGGGTAGCGCGAAAGCACGGCGTGAATCGTGAGGCGATCCATCTGTTCGTCGTCCAGCGGAAGCTCGTCCTCTATTCGGCCATGGATGCGGGCGTGACAGAGTGTACGCTGACGCGCTGCGTCTCAGTCCTCGGTGCAAGGGGCGATGCGGGCCGTGAAGCCGTTGACGACGATCGGAATCTCCTCCTCGGCGAAGCGGTCGAGGATCTGCTCGGTGAATGCGTGAACCGTCCCGCGTCGTTTGCGGGCCTCGCACAGGTAACGAAGGGTCAGCTTGACGCCGCTGTCGGTAAGCTTGACGTAGACGAACGGAGTTAGGATCGAATAGTGGACGAGGTACTCGCTCGCCAGCCGGCGGATGTCCTGCTCGGCCTGCTGAGCGACGATACCCGCGCTCTCGTCGGCCAGTTCGCCGATGATCGTCCGGGCGCGCTTCCAGTTGGCGTCGGGCGGCAGCGTCATGCTCATCTCGTTCCAGACAAAGCGGAAGCCGTGCGTGTAGTTTTGGATCGAGTGCAAGAAGACCCACGCGTTGGGAAAGTGGCTGAGCCGCCCGGTACTCTGATCGGCGTCTACCCATCCACCGACTTCCATCAGCGTCGTGTGCAGCGGTCGGATGTCGACCACATCGCCCTTGATGCCGTTGATCTCGATCCGCTCGCCCACCTTGAACGACTGCCGCGTAAGGATGTTGAGCCATCCCGCGACGCTCAGCAGCGCTTCCCTCAACGAGATCGCAAGGCCGGCGCCGATGACCGTCAGAATGGTGAAAACGGAACTCCTATCGGGCGCCCAAAGCGCAATCAGGGCGACTGCGAAGGCGAGCAGGCCGATGCGTCCGATCAGTTTGCCCAACCGGTACTTCCGCTCGGGACTTGTCACGATCCGACCCATGAGGTGGCGTGCCGCTCGGATCACCAGCAGCGTGATCAGAACCAGCACGCCCGTCTCGACTAGGCGGTAGACCAGACTTTCGTCGGTCATCGCGTTCTTGAAAAGGTCGACGAAAAAGTTCATGGGCGCCGGGCAACGGTCAACCGGGACGCGACGCCGAATTGCGAGACGCGTGCTGTGTGGATCAAAGTAAAGCCCGACCGAATCAGCGATTGGTTGAGATTCGTCGGACGGCTTCCACCGAGCACGAATGGGGAGAGGCGTCCCGCCCGCGTCCAGAGATGCTCGGCCCACGTCTGCGGTTCAGCGAGCGTGATCAGCCCGATGATGCCGCCGGGTTTTAGAACACGACCGGCTTGGGCGACGAACGCCTCGCGTTCGCCTTCGCGCCACGCATCGACGCAGTAGGTGGCGAGCACGATGTCCACACGGCCGTCCGGCTGGCGTTCCATCCAGTCCAGCGCGTCCGAGCATATCCAGCGAGCGTGTGGGAGAAGGGGCGCGCGGGCGAGCATGGCCGAACTCGCATCCACTCCGACGTAGACGACGCTGGGAAACAGCCGCGCCAACCGGCGCGCGTTCAGCCCGGTACCGCATCCAACATCCCAAATTGACACTTGAGTTGTGAAAACCGTTATTGCATATCGCCTGATCGTTTGAATCAAGTGCCGGCTAGCCGATCGGCTAACGAGTCGTGCAAACGCATCATAGAACGGGGCGAGTCTGTCAAACAGCCCGCGCGCGCGCGCGGCAGAAGTGGATGAAGACCGGGCGTACGGGAGCATGAGAGGGGGAGGGTGCGTACCGTAACAAGATCCGACCTACAAGCCGACTCTGCTCATGGCCTCACGCACGGCCCGCCGCGCCTCTTCTCAGCGACCTGTCGCCGCTCCCGCTGATCTCGAACCGGCTTCTGCTTACTCGCCCACGCTAGACCGCGCCATCTACGCCGTCGCGCTGCTCGGAATCCTCGTCGTGACTCACCTCGCCGTTCAGTGGGCCGGCGGATTCGAAGGCGGATGCCTCGGTTTCTCGGACGAGATCGTCGAGAGTGGCACGTCTGGCTGCGCAGCGGCTTCGCAGAGCGCCTATGCCACTTTTCCCGGTACGCCGATTCCCAACACGGTGATGGGCTTCTGGTTTTACGGCTTCGTCGTCGCGCTCGGACTGGGCATCGCCGCGGCCAAAGGTCAGTGGCTGGCTCCGCTCAAGCAAGTACGCCTGATCCTCGTCATCGCCGGCGCGATCTACGCGTTGTACCTGATGTACAGACTCTTTTTCAGCCTCGAATCGTTGTGCGGGTTGTGCCTTGCCTCGCACACGCTCACGTTTGCCCTCACTGGCCTCGTCGTCGCCGACACGCGCCGTGCTCGTTCCACCTCGTTAGACTCCACCGCTCCTGATGCGTAACAAACCGTTTTACCTCGGCCTGCTCTTCCTGGCCCTCGTCCTCGTCGGCTTCGACGTCGTTCTGTTCGGCGGCGATGCTGACGCTCCCGCTAGCCCAGCCGGGACAGCCGCTTCGGCAACTCTTCCTGCTGCGGGCACCTCGCTGGCACCCGACCAGCCGATGGTCTGCGGCTACTCGACCGAGGCGCCCGCCGTGCCCAGCTACGCCTCGCTGATCCGCCCGACCGACCCGCAGGTAGGTCCCAAGGACGCAGCGGTGACGTTCCTAGAGTTCTTCGAGCCCAACTGCCCGCACTGCATCAACTTTCACTCGACGGCCAAGCAGGTCAAGGCCGCGTATGGCGATCGGGTGCGCTTCGCGTTCAAGCCGGTCGTGTTCTGGCCGCGCAGCAGCGTTCAGGCCCAGGCGATGTACGCCGCCCATGCAGAAGGCAAGTTCTTCGAAATGGTCGACGCTCAGTTTGGCATCAGCACGACGGGGCAGGGGCTTACCGACGATCAGGTAGAGCAGGCCGCTCAGTCGATCGGGATGGATGGCGCCGCGCTGATGCAGCGCATCGAGGGCGGCGTCTACCGCGGTAAGATGATGTCCAACCGCGCCGATCATCAGCAGCTGGGTTGGGGCTACGTGCCCGCCATCTACATCAACGGCAAACTGGTCGACAACAACTCGCGCACGCCCGAGTGCATCGGCCAGCTTCTCGAAGCCGAAATGGCGTTGTAATCGCCCTCGTTGCCTTTCGCTCTGCGGCGTGGTTCTGTTCGGAGCCGCGCCGCTTCCGTTTGGCGGCGGCTCGATTCGTAGCCCGCTCGTCCCGATCGTCAGCGCCAAAACCGCTACCTTTCACCGAGCGTCTTACGTACGCACCACTCTCTCAGACTACTCTTCTCGACATGAACCACGACCCGATCGTCAACCGCGCCATCAACACGATCCGCCTCTTGTCCGTCGACGGCGTTCAGGCAGCCGATAGCGGGCATCCTGGAATGCCGATGGGCGCTGCGCCAATGGCCTACGTGATCTGGAAAAAGCACCTGCGCCACAATCCGAGCAACCCTCAGTGGTATGGACGCGACCGGTTCGTGCTCTCGCCAGGCCACGGATCGATGCTGCTCTACAGCCTGCTTCACCTAGCGGGGTATGACCTGCCGCTCGAAGAACTCAAAAACTTTCGCCAATGGGGCAGCATGACGCCTGGGCACCCCGAATACGGCCACACGCCGGGCGTCGAGACGACGACGGGACCGCTGGGTCAGGGCCTGGCGAATGGCGTCGGAATGGCGATGGCCGAAGCGCATCTCGCCGCTCGGATCAATACGCAAGACTTTAAGCCCGTCGACTTCTACACGTATGGCATCGTATCCGACGGCGATCTGATGGAGGGCATCTCGCACGAGGCGGCGTCGCTGGCCGGGCATCAGAAGCTGGGCAAGTTGATCTACCTCTACGACAGCAACAAGATCTCGATAGACGGCTCGACCGACCTGGCGTTTACCGACGACACGGCGTTGCGCTTCCGCGCCTACGGCTGGCAGGTGATCGAAGTCGAAGACGGCAACGACGTCGACGCTATCGACGCGGCCGTCGTGCTCGCCAAAAGCGATGCCGCGCGGCCTTCGCTGATCATTTGCAAGACGATCATCGGCTTCGGCAGCCCCAACAAAGCCGGCACCAAGGACGCTCACGGTTCGCCGATGGGCCGCGACGAAATCAACCTGGTACGCCGCGCCTACGAGTGGGAGCACGAGGAATCGTTCTTCGTCCCCGACGACGTGCGCGACCACCTGGACGCTCGGCCGCAGGGCAAAAAGCTGGAGGAGCGGTGGAACGAGACGGTGCTCAAACTGGCGGACGCCGTTCCCGAAGCCGCCGACCTGCTGCGCCTGGTTCAAGACAACGTGCTTCCCGCAGACTGGCACAATGCGCTTCCAGTCTTTGAGGCCGACGACAAGGGTATGGCCACGCGCGCCGCGTCGGGCAAAGTGCTCAACGCGCTGGCTCCCGTAATACCTACGCTCGTCGGCGGATCGGCAGACCTTACGCCGTCGAACAAGACCGATGTGCAAGGCCGAGAGGATTTTCAGGCCGAAACGCCTGCTGGCGCCTACTTCCACTTTGGCGTCAGAGAGCATGGCATGGCATCGGCGGCCAATGGAATGGCTCTGACTGGACTGCGTCCCTACGTCGGCACGTTTCTGATCTTCAGCGACTACAACCGCCCAGCGATTCGCCTGGCAGGTCTCATGAAGCAGCCGGTCATCCACGTCCTCACGCACGATTCGATCGGCCTGGGAGAAGATGGCCCCACGCACCAGCCCGTCGAGCAGGTGATGTCACTGCGTATGATTCCCAACGTAACCGTGCTGCGTCCCGCCGACGCCAACGAAACGGCCTTTGCGTGGCGCATCGCGCTGGAAAACAGCCACGGTCCGACCCTGCTCGCCCTGACTCGCCAAAACCTGCCGACGCTCGACCGGACGCGCTACGGAGCCGCGGAAGGCACGCTGAAAGGGGCGTACGTGTTGAAGGAGGCAGAGTCGCCGATGCGGGCAATCCTCATGGCGACGGGCAGTGAGGTGGAAATTGCTCTCGACGCCGCGGAAGCGCTCGAAGTAGAAGGGATTGGCGTGCGCGTGGTGTCGATGCCGTCGTGGGAACTGTTCGAGCAGCAAGACGCAGTCTACAAGGAATCCGTTCTTCCGGCAGCCGTTACGGCGCGCGTCTCGGTCGAGGCGGGCGTAACCCTGGGCTGGGAGCGCTACACCGGCAGCCTGGGAGCGACGGTCGGGCTAAACCACTTCGGCGCATCGGCTCCGTTCGAGAAGCTGTACGAGGAGTTTGGCATTACGTCGCAAGCTTGCGCCGCTGCTGTCCGATCGCTCATCTGACTGCCGGACCAGTCGAGCTAACGCAGAAAGGCCGGAGGGGACGATCCCCTCCGGCCTTTCTGCGTAACGAGCGACGCATCTCCTCGCGATGCGTAAGATCAAGTCCTCAGGTCAGGATTCGATGCGCATCGGCTCAAGCATGATGCCGATGCGGGCGCTGCCGTCGCACTCCTCGCAGGTAGCGACGGCTTGAAACCAGAGCCATCGTCCCCTCCCAGAGCGCATCCGCAGCAGCCACTCGCACCGAGGTTTGTCGAAGAGCAGCAGGCTGGCTACGTCACGCATCACGCGGTACTGATTGCGACTATGAATGTGCGAGAAGAAGTTGGACTCAATGCGCTGCTTGGGAGGAAACTCTAGCAGGGCGCGCGCATCGGGTGACAACTCGGTCAGATGCCCATTCGAGTCGATGATCAGATGATGGGGGCGGAGCTGGAAGCGCTTCCGAAAAGGAACCGCAGAAATGGAATCGGCGGCGTCTACCAGGGCGAGTGTGGAATACATAGCGCGTGAGGGGATGACCTGTGATCGAAACGGACGCGGCTCTTGTACGCTCCCCTCAACTGTGACGGAGTGGTGGAAAGGAAGAGGACGCGGGCAACGTCTCGTTAAGTAAACCTGCCGCTCGCCGATTACCTAATCGCACCGCCGCCATGACTACCCATGATTGATACCGACTTTCGCGCGCCGACTCTACTGGGATATGTGGAGCCCGACATCCACGAACTGCTTGACCTCGCACAGTCTTACGGCGTCGTGATAGGGTGCGAGTTCACGGCGCGCGGCATTTCCGTCCGGATGCCGCATCGGCATTTCGAGGTCAGCCTCGCAGAGGGGCGCATGCTCATTGAGGGAGTACTCACCGGATATCTTCTCGCTCAGACGAACGCGACCGGAGAGATATCCATAGACGCTGCATGGCGATGCTGACGGCTAGGCGGGAGGCAACAGGGATTCGAACTCGGCCGTCATCGTTTCGGCTGGGAAGACTCCTGGAAAGCGCCCGATCACCTCTCCGTCTGGGTTGAGCAAAAACGTGGTGGGCAGTGCGAATGCTCCGCCGAACGCTTCGGCAGCGCCGTCACCCCCCAGTGCCACCGGGTACGGTACGTCGTAGGCGTCGACGAACTCTTGAACGACAGCAGGTCGTTCGAGGTCGACCGAGATGCCGACGACTGAGAACCCGCGCTCCGCGAAGCGTTTGTGCAGTGCCACCAAGTCGGGGGTTTCTTCACGGCAGGGCGGACACCAGGTTGCCCAGAAGTTGACCAGCACATATCGGCCTTTATACTCCGACAAGCGCAGCGAATCGCCGTTGAGTGTGGGTAGACTGAGCGTGGGGCGCAGCGCAGCGCGAGGCGCGAGAATCGAATCGGCCGTGGTTGGGGCAGGGTCGGGCCGAGGAATTTGTTCTCCGTTGTTGCATGAAGCTGTGCACAGGATAAGCAGAGCGATGCACGATGTCGCGCCTTTGGATCGTCGGATAACCTCACGCGCATGACCCGCGGTAGCGCCCAGGACGTCCCAAGCGCTCACGATTTCATCTCGCCTGAAAGAGCTTCGGCTGTCACGCGCCCATGGGAGGCGTCGAAGACGACGCTGCGGTCCTTGATGACTAGTGCTTGGGGACTCTCGTGCCGCACCTTCATGTCGTCCGCTATTTGACGCGACAAGTCTCGCGACGACTGGACCGTCAACTTGTAGATCGGCACTTGATCGGAAAAGGGTTGGAGGCTTTCGTGTGCTCCTGCACTAATTGGGCACGATGTGCTGTGCTTGAACACAATCACGGTCTCGCGTTCGGATCGGTCGAGTGCGGCTTCGAGTTCGGAAGAGGAGGAGAGCGGTAGGAATGGCATCGTATGCGGAGTTGAGTGAGCCGGTCGAACCGCTGCGTATCGGTCGGGTTCTATGAGTCTTCGCCTCGCACTGTCTCAGATACCTCTTTTCGTGACCCGTTCTAACCTGCATCTCTCCGCCGACTCAGCCACGCAATCCACCGCAACGCCCGATATCGGCACCTCCAACGTCCGGTGGGATCTGTCGCATCTATATGCCGACGTTACGGCACTATCGGCTGACATGGCGGCGGCGCTGGAGCACGCAAAGGATATCGAAGCGTCATACAAGGGGACGATCGCCGACGCTGACGCGCACGCGCTCGCCGGTTTGCTGCGCGAGGCTGCTGAGGTGCAAGACCGAGGCGGTCGGGCTATGTCGTATGCGTTTCTCAACTGGTCGACGCAGACGACCGACGCCGAGGCGGGTAAGGTGCTGCAAGCCACGCGCGAGGCCTATGCCGAACTGGCCCAGCACCTGACGTTCGTCGAGACCGAGTGGGCAGCCTTGGATGCCAGGTCCGCATCGGCTCTGGCGTCGGACGAGCAGCTGGCGTTTGCCGGGCACTACCTGGATACCGTCGCAAAGCGGCGCGCGCACATCTTGACCGAAGAGGTGGAGCGCGTGCTGTCGGAAACCGCCGTGACGGGCGCTTCGGCATGGTCGCGCTTTTTCGATCAGACACTGGCTCAGGCTCGGTTCGTCTTCGACGGCGAGCCGATGAGCAAGCAGGCCATTCTCGCCAAACTTCACGACGGAGACCCCGCCGTCCGCCGTGCCGCCGCCGAAGCCGTCACTGAAGGCCTTGAAGCTATTGCGCCGACGCTGACTTACGTCTTCAATACGATCCTGGCCGACAAAGCCGCCTCGGACAAACGCCGAGGACATCCGCACTGGATGGCCTCGCGCAACCAGGCCAACGAGGCCGATGATGCTACCGTGGACGCACTGATCGGCGCGGTGACCTCTCGCTACGATCTGGCGCAGCGTTACTACAAACTGAAAGCCCGGCTGCTCGGTATGGAGGGCGATTTTGCCGACTGGGACCGCTACGCACCGCTCGGCCAGTCGGTGCGAACCTACACGTGGAGCGAAGCAAGCCAGATAGTCACCGAGGCCTATGCAGACTTCAGCCCCGAAGCAGGCCAAATAGTCGAGCGTTTCTTTGACGAGAACTGGATCGACGCGCCGATGATCGACGGCAAGCGAGGCGGCGCATTTTCGAGCGGGACCGTCCCGTCGGCTCATCCCTACATCCTGATGAACTACACGGGTCGGGCTCGAGACGTGCAGACACTAGCTCACGAACTGGGCCACGGCGTCCACCAGTTCGTCGCCAGAGAGCAGGGTATCTATCACGCATCGACACCGCTCACGACAGCAGAAACGGCATCGGTCTTCGGCGAGATGCTGACGTTTCAGCGCCTCCTCTCGGATCAGCAAACCGACCAGGATCGCCTGGCCCTCATCGTGAGCAAGATCGACGACAGCATGGCGACTGTCTTTAGGCAGATCGCGATGAACCGGTTCGAGAACGCGATCCACACGGCGCGGCGCGAGGGCGGCGAACTGAGCAGCGACCGGTTCGGCGAGTTGTGGATGCAGACGCAGCGTGACCTCTACGGTGAGAGCGTCGAACTGACACCCGGTTACTCGGCCTGGTGGAGCTACATCCCGCACTTCCTTCACACGCCCGGTTACGTCTACGCCTACGCATTCGGCGAACTGCTCGTCCAGTCGCTCTACGCGCGGTACAAGGAGCAGGGCGAGTCGTTCGCTCCGGCTTACCTCGACGTGCTCCGCGCCGGTGGGTCGCAGTCTCCCGAAGCGCTGATGGACACGCTGGGCGTCGACCTGCGCGATCCGGCGTTCTGGGAGCAGGGGCTGGGTGAGATCGAAGCGCTGATCGAGCAGGCCGAGCGCCTCGCAGCCCCGTGATCCTGGCCGCCCTCAGCCTGGGCCGATCGCATTCAAGAGAGGCGTCATCCGCCAGCATAGGTCTTCTGCTCACCCGGCGATGAACCGCATCAGCGTGGCTGTCAGCCATCCGGCGTAAATGCCGACGGCGTAGCCCGCGACGGCCAGCAGCAGCCCAACTGGCGGCAGCGCGCGGTGGTAGACGCCTGCCACGACCGGAGCGCTGGCAGGCCCGCCGATGTTGGCCATGCTCGACACGGCGACCAGGGCGAGGGGGGCGCGCAGCAGCCGGGCCACGCCGAACAGGATTAGCACGTGAATCGCGATCCAGACCAGGCCTGCCCCAAAGTAAGCGGGTGCGTCGAGTACCGCGCGCAAGTTTGCCTGGGCGCCAATCGACGCAAGCAAAACATACAGCGCGTACGATCCGACGATGCCGCCGCCGCCCTTCTCGATCTCGCGCATCCGGGTGAAGCTCAGCGCCAGCCCAACCGTGACGACGAGCAGGATCGCCCACGTGCTCGACGTAATGATCGTGACGCCGCCTCGCTCGAACGGTGGGATCATCGGCCCGATCCAACTGCCGAGCGATGCGGCAGCGAAGCCCAGCGCGATGATCCAGGCCAGCGACTGCATCGTGACGACGGGAGGTCCGGTCGCGTCCTGAGCAGCCCGTGCGTACAGTCGTTCGAGCAGTTCGGTGTTCGCACCCGTATAGCGGTCGAACCGGTCCTGATATCCGCTGACGAACATCAGCACGCCTGCCCAGCCGTACCCGACGATTGTATCGACCACGATAGCGGGGCTCATCACGCTCGCAGGCGCGCCGATCATCTGCTGGATTGCGGCCATGTTTGCCGTCCCGCCGATCCACGAACCCGAAAGCGCCGCCAGCCCCATCCACGCGTCGTCGGGTAGAAACGGGTTGAAGAGAAGGAGGGCGATCGGTCCGCCGATGACGATGCCCAGCGTTCCGGCGAGCATCGTCAGCAGCGCGAGCGGTCCCAGGCGCAGAATGGCGGGCACGTCTGCCGTCACCATGAGCAGGAAAAGGGCAACGAGCAGGCCGTACCGCGAGAACCACGTGTAGACGGGCGAGGTCTCGGGCAGTACTCCCGCCGTCGTGAGCAGCATCGGCGTGAAGTAGACAAACAGGACGGCGGGCAGCCTTTTGAAAAACCGCTCGAAGAGAGGTAACGTGCTGATCCACAACACCAACCCCGTCGACACAATCAGCATGGTGACTATAAACAACGGATCGTTCTTCATGCGCGGCAGCGTAGAGGGGAGAATCGCCCATGATACGCGCGTGCTACTCGCCTGCGCGCTGCTCATTCTGACGACTTCGGCCTGCCGTCCAGCTAGCGATCCACTCGATCACTTGGAAATCGCGACGCTGTACGAGTCGGCGTCTGACGATGCGATCGTGCTGCTCAACCTGCACGAGAACGAGAGCACCTCGGTCGAGGCGACCCAGCGCTACCTGGAAACGTCGGATGGAAGCGACCGCCTGCGGTTCATCGTGCTGCGACACGGGGGCGAGCGCAATGTCACGTTCGTCGCCGATGGCGATACGTTCCGTTTCGATCCCAACCGCATGTTTTCGGACGCAGGCGCGCGCGCCTCGGTCGCCGTACTGTCTGATACCTCCGACGCCGATCCAGCAGTCGGAACGCCGATCGCACGTGCACTGGCTCAGCGGGTGATAGAAGCCAGCCGCCTGGACCGGACACCCTACATCGTGGCGCTGCACAACAACACCGAGGCCAACTACCAATCGACGAGCTATCTGCCCGACAGCGTCTACGCCGCCGAAGCGTCCGCCGTAGCGATCAACCCCCAGCGCGATCCCGACGACTTCTATTTCGTCACCGAGCGCGACCTATTCGACCGGCTCGCCGCGCTGGGATACAACGTCATCCTCCAAGCACCTGTAGGGGAGGCCACCGACGACGGCTCGCTCTCGGTCTATGCCGGTGTCTATGGTGTCGGCTACGTCAACGTCGAAGCGCAGCACGGCCACCTGGACGAGCAGACCGACATGCTCAACGCGCTGATGCCGCTGCTCCTGAACGAAGCGGACTCAGCGCCATTATAAGCCGTTATTGCAATAACACTCGTAGCCCTCTTTGTAGATTGGTAAGAGAACGGGCACCACCTGCCTCCATGATCATATCGTCCTCAATGCGGACGCCGCCCAGGCCCGGAACGTAGACGCCGGGTTCAACGGTGAAGCAGTGCCCGGGTAGCAGCGGCACTTCGTTTCCGGCGCGGATATAGGGTTCTTCGTGCGCTTCCAACCCCATGCCGTGGCCTGTGCGATGGACGAACCGATCGCCATATCCCGCGCGTTCGATGACAGCGCGCGTAGCGCGGTCGACGTCGGCGGCAGTCGCTCCCGGTACGGCCGAGGCGCGTCCGGCGGCGTTGGCGTCGTCCACGATCTCGGCGATGCGCGCCAGCTCCTCGGGAACCTCTCCGGCAGCGTAGACGCGCGTCATGTCCGAGACGTAACCCTCGACCCGGGCGCCCCAGTCGATCAGGATCAGGTCGCCTCTGCGCAGCGCACGCTGCGAGGGTGATGCGTGGGGGTTGGCGCTGTTTTCGCCGAACGAGACGATGGGAGGGAAGGGCAAATGCAAACTGCTTCCTCCTTCCAACAGGTTGATGATCAGGCGCTGCGCCAGCTGCTGTTCGGTATGTCCGTATTCGAGCGTCGCCAGCGCGTCACTCGCCGCGCGTTCTGCGACGCGGACGGCTCTACCGATGGCAGCGACCTCGGCCTCGTCCTTGCGGCTCCGCACCTCGCCCACTACGTCGTCGGCTGGAAGTACCTGGGTCGTGACGCCTCTGCGTTCGCTCGCCTCGCGAATCATTTCGAGTTCGAGCAGGCGCAGGTTGCGCGCTTCGCCGCCCAGCTTACCGCCGAGCAGTCCGACCGACTCCATCGCCTTGCCGAATGCGTCAGGCCACGTTTCTGTCCGCTCGTCGTAGCCAAACGCTTCCAAATCGATGGGCGCGTCGTCCAGCTTTTGCAACTCGAGATTGGGGACGACGATGGCTGCGTCGCCTTGCGCGTTGACGAACAGGACGACCGGCCGCTCCATCAGGTGGAAGTCGAGTCCGGTCAGGTACGCGAGGGTGGGACCGGGATTGACGAGCAGGCCGTCCAGGCCAGCAGAGGCGGCGGCAGTGGCGAGACGGGAGGTGCGCTGAGAATGCAAAGGGGCGGGAGGGATGTGAGGAAATGCTGGGGAGAAGCTAGGGACGCGGCCCGCAGCCCGATCTTACCGGCGGATCTCCGGTCTGTTTTCTCATGCCTCGTTCGTCGTCCCACTTTGCCCGATTCATCGCGCTGCGCTACCTGCGTGGTGTCGAGGGTGCGCAGAGCGGTGGGCGGTTTCTGCGATTGGTGCTTTACGTGGCTGTCGGCGGAGTAGCGGTGGGCGTGGCGGCGCTGATGCTGGCGCTGGCCATCGTGCGCGGGTTCGCGGGCGAGGTCGAGCAAAAGATCGTCACGTTCGGGTCGCACGTCCAAGTGTCGAGCCTGCGCGACGCGCCGCTGGACACCACGGTCGTCGGAGAGGCCGATCTGCGCTCGCTCGCTGGTGTCGCGACAGTTTCGCCTGTCGTCAGCGGCTTCGTCCTGCTCCGCGGCTCGGACAAAGCCGACATCGACGGCGTCGTGCTATGGGGAACCGACGTGCCTCCGAGTCTGCTACGCGATGCCACTCAAGGTGCGTTCGCCGCAGACGACGGGGCGCCGAGTATCGTCATCGGAAGCCGGCTGGCCCGCAAGATGGACGTGTCGATCGGCGACCGGCTAACCGCGTTTTCGCCACCGGCTGCCGGCGGTGGCATGGGAGCCACGGCCAGAGCGCGCTCGTTCGTGGTGACCGGTCTCTACGAGACGTTTCTCTCCGACTTCGACGAGTTGTACGTCTTCGCTTCTGAGACCGACGCGCGCAGGCTGCTCGGCGTGCCGTCGGGCCAGGTCACCCGCTTCGACTTGACGCTGACCGACGTGCAGCGTGCCTACGATCAATCACGCGCCATTGAGGCCGATTTCGGCTTTCCCGTTTTGGCTCAGACCGTGTTCGAGCTGTATGCCAATCTGTTCGCGTGGATCGACCTGCAGCAAAACATCGTGCCTCTGGTGATCGGAATTCTCGTCGTCGTGGCGGCATTCAACCTGATCGGCATCCTGTTCATGCTCGTCCTGGAGAAAACATCCGAAATCGCGGTCTTGACGAGTTTGGGCGCTACGCCTGCCCAGATGCGCCGCATCTTCCTGCTACTCGGCTTGCTCGTCGGCGTCGGCGGATCGCTGATCGGTGTCGGAATCGCGGTCGTGGTGGGCGTTTTGCAGCAACAGTTCGGATTCATCCCACTTCCGCCCGAAGCCTACTTTCTCGACCACGCGCCCGTCGACTTCGCGTGGCTCGACTTCGTGATCGTGCCGCTCATCGCTGTCGTTTTGAGTATGGCGTCGGCCTACCTGCCCGCTCGCTGGGCCGCGCAGGTCGATCCCGTGCGCGCGCTTCGGTTTGGCTGAGGGTGAACCGTGAACCTGCGCTTGGGGGCGTGAGTTTGACCGGCTCACACCCACTTCACCCCTTCGACTATGCCCATCCAGACCGGCCACCCCGCCCCTGACTTCACGCTCCACACCGACCAGATGGAGCCGTGGACGCTGAGCAAGCAGAGCGGTCATCCCGTCCTGCTGCTGTTCTTCCCCGGTGCGTTCACCAGCGTCTGCACGACCGAACTAAACACCGTCAACAACGATATGGATCGCTACCAAGGCGCAGGCGTCCAGGTCGTCGGCATCTCGACCGATTCGCCGTTTACGCTAGCCGAGTTCAAGAAGGCTCAGGGGCTCACGTTTCCGCTGCTGAGCGACCACGATGCCGATGTATCGCAGGCCTACGGCGCCAAGTACGACGGTGACTTTACGCCGATGGAGCTGTCCCGCATTTCCAAGCGCTCTGCCTTCCTCGTTGGATCGGACGGCAAAGTGAAATACGCCGAGGTGCTCGAAAACGCGGGCGAGATGCCTAACTTCGACGCCGTTCACGCCGCAATGAGCAGCTGACGCCCATCCACTGTAGCGTTTAAAACCGCCTCGCTTGCGCCCTTACCGGTCGCGGGCGAGGCGCTCTAGCGTTTGGGCGAGTGGGCGCGTGTCCGGCTCGAACGCTTGGCCTGTCAGCGTTTCATACAGCTCGACGTATCGTTTTCCGACTTGGATGCGGAAGTCGTCCGAGAGGTCGGGGAGCACGTCGCTGCCGCGGCCTTGAAAGCCATTCTCCATCAGCCACTCGCGCACGAACTCCTTGCTCAGCTGCCGCTGCGGCTCGCCTGACGAGAGCCGGTTTTCGTAGCCATCGGCGTAGTAATAACGCGAACTGTCGGGCGTGTGGATCTCGTCGATCACGCGCAGGCGGGCGTCGTTGTCCAGGCCGAATTCGTACTTGGTGTCGACGAGAATCAGTCCTCGCTCAGCAGCCTGCTCGCTTCCCCGTGCGAAGAGGAGCAAGGAGGCGTTTTGGGCTTCGTCGAACCGCTCTTGCGTCAAGAGGTCACGCGAGACGATTTCTTGAGCAGAGATATCCTCGTCGTGTCCGTGCTCCGCTTTGGTTGCAGGCGTGAGCAGCGGACTGGGCAGCCGCTCACCTTCGCGCAGACCTTCGGGCAGCGTCATGCCGCAGAGTTCGCGCCCGCCATCGCGGTAGACGCGCCACGCATGTCCTGCCAAATAGCCTCTGACGACGAATTCGATGGGGTAGGGCGTGCACCGGTGTGCCACTGTCACGTTTCCATGCGGGATCTCGCGGACGTGATGGGGCACCGATCCTTCCAGTTGGGCAAACGCGAACTCTGCCACACGCGTCAGCACCTGGCCTTTGTAGGGAATCGTCTGGCGCAGCACGTGATCGAACGCCGAAATCCGGTCCGAAGCCACGAGCACTACGCGGTCTACATCGGTGTACACGTCGCGCACCTTGCCGCCATAGCGGATGCCCAATCCGTCGGCCTGAGTTTCTCGCGTGGCGTTGGCCAGGCCCCAGTTCCACTGCTCGTCGGTCACGACTGATCCTCCCGCTGAGTCGAGCGCCGTACTTCGAGCGTCGGGGTGATGACGTGGTGGACAGCCGCATCGCTGCCGCCTGGCTCCATCAGTTCGAAGAGCCGCTTCATCGCCTCACTTCCGGTCAAGCGCATATGCTGGTTGACACTCGTCAGGCCAACATAACGGCTCGACTTGATGTCGTCGTAGCCTGCCAGCGCGACATCTTCAGGCACGCGGAGTCCGGCTTCGCGCAGCGCGAGTAGGGCGCCGAGGGCGTGCACGTCGGCAGCGCAGAAGATGGCCGAGAAGGGCTGACCGCTGTCGAGCAGTTTTTTGGTTGCCTCGTAGCCTGCCTCTTCGCTGAATCCGGCATGCTTCGACGTGTCGCCAGTGAAGACGAGCGCTGGGTCGTAGGTCAGTCCGGCTTCGGCGATAGCTTCCTTGTATCCTTCGAGCCGACCGCTCTGCAGGTTACTGGGCGAAGACGAAGTGATCTTGGCGATCTGCCGGTGCCCCTGAGCCAGCAGGTGCTGAGCGGCCAACTTGCCGCCGGCATGGTCGTCCCAGGTATAACTGTCGAAGTCGGGACGGCTGTGACCGACCAGAATGACCGGCGCGTGCAGCGCTTTGAGTTCGGATGCCAAATCGGTGTTGACAGGCATTCCAGCCAGTATCAACCCGTCGACGGCGCCGCGCTTGAGAAACCGGATGAGCGTGCCGCGCGGCGCCGTAGATCCCAGATCGCACAAGAGCAGATCGTATTCGCGCGTCATCAACTCGGTGCGCACGCCTTTCAAAAACTCGTTGTGGAAGGGCGTAGTGAATGAGGGCAGCGCGACGCAGACCGACCGCAACTGCTTCTGCGCCAGCGACTTGGCCGTTCGGTCCGGGCGAAACTGGAGCGAGTCGATGGCGCCCAAAACGCGTTTGCGCGTCGGCTCGGACACGTCGGGCGACGAGTTGAGCACGCGGGAGACCGTCGAGATCGCGACTCCGGCCATTTCGGCGACGTCGTAGATGGTCGTCTTTCCAGACTTCTTGTTTCCCGGCATCGGAATAGGGGTCAGCGCTCGCCGTCAGCGAACAGGTGAGAGGCGGCGGCAAAATACGCGGGCGCGCGCGCGGACTCTTCACCCTGGGCTCTAAAGAGGCTCTGGCTAACGAAAGCTTTACCCGCCTGAATAGCGTCGGGCATCGCATTCCCATCGACGAGCGCCTTCAGAATCGCCATTGTGAGCGCGCTTGACGCCCCAGTCACGTGTGGACGGTCGAGCGGTGGTGCTTCGAAGAGTGCAAAGTCCTCGCCGTCGTAGTAGAGGTCATTATGGAACGGGTCGCCATCTTCGGGACTGCTGAACTCTTGGCCGATGGCGCCGCATCGCAGCAAGATTCGACGAGCACCTCGTTTGTGCATTCGCTGGACCGCCACTTGAGCGTCGTCTAGCGTGCCGATCTCCATGCCGACGAGAAGTTGGGCGTCTTGCGCGCGGATGGTTACCAAGTCGGGTAGTGGCATCCGTTCGGTCAGCAACTCGCGCACGTTTCCGTCTGCCAGATCCTCGCCCGAGGGCCCGCTCAAGGTCAAGTCGAGGACGAGAGGTCCGCTCAGATGCTGCCCCAAGTGACGAAAAACGATGTCGACCGTCGCGGGGCTACCCAGAATGCCGACACGCGCGGCGTTGGGCGTATTGACATTGAAGACGTGTTCGAGTTGGGCCGAGACCGTGTCGGACGGCACTTCGAGCAGATCAGTCACGACTCCGTCTCCGGCAACGATGAGCGACGTGCAGATCGGATAGGCTTCGCCACCTAGGGCGCGAGCGGCTAAAATGTCAGCCGACAGGCCGCGCTCGATTCCGGGATAAAGCGCGCCGAGCGCGATGGGGTGAAAGGGCATGGCTTCGTGTTATCTTTGCGTTTCTCTCTTGCCGCTCAACTCCCGATAGCCCATGGCCACCGTTCGCCTCCACGACGTTCGCAAAGTGTACGACAACGGCTTCGTCGCCGTTCACGAAAGCTCGTTCGAAGTTCAGGACGGCGAGTTTGTGGTCCTGGTTGGACCGTCGGGGTGCGGCAAGAGCACGACGCTGCGCATGATCGCCGGATTGGAAGACATCTCGTCGGGCGACATGCTGATCGGCGAGCGGCGCGTCAACGACGTCGAGCCCAAGGACCGCGACATCGCGATGGTGTTTCAGAACTATGCGCTCTATCCGCACATGACGGTGTACGAGAACATGGCGTTCGGTCTCAAACTGCGCAAGTTTCCCAAAACCGAGATCGACCAGCGCGTGCGGCAGGCCAGCGCGATCCTCGGGCTCGACGCCGTTCTCGAGAACAAGCCCAAAGCGCTCTCGGGCGGTCAGCGTCAGCGCGTGGCCGTTGGGCGTGCCATCGTGCGCAAACCACAAGTGTTTCTGTTCGATGAGCCGCTGTCTAATCTCGACGCCAAACTGCGCGTCCAGATGCGGACCGAGATCAGCAAGCTGCACGCCCAGCTCAAGGCGACGATGATCTACGTCACGCACGACCAAGTCGAGGCGATGACGATGGGAGACCGGATCGTCGTCATGCTCGACGGTTACGTTCAGCAGATCGACAGCCCGCTCAACCTCTACAACAAGCCGGTCAACCAGTTTGTCGCCGGGTTCATCGGCAGCCCGTCGATGAACTTCATTCCTGGCACAATCGCCACCGAAGCGGGAACGCTCGTCTTTGTCAACGCGGAATGGGGCGTTCATGTCGCGCTCGATGCCAGCAAGGCGTACGCACGCGGCTTGTCTTCCAGCCAGTCCGTCACGCTGGGCATCCGTCCTGAACATCTGTCCCTCGCGCATGGAGCCGACGCTGGTTTCGCGGCCATCGTCGACGTGACCGAGCCGATGGGCAGCGAAACCGTCGTCTACGCCACGCTGGGCGATACGCGAATGGTCGCTAGGGTGGATCCCAATGCCAACCTCAAGACGGGCGACACTGTCCACTTGGCCGTCGATCCCAAAGAGGTACATCTGTTCGACGCAGCATCTGAGAAGTCGCTCGCGGCCCTCACCGAAACTGCGATGGCAGTCTGACCGAGAAGCACGCCGATCGCGTAAAAGTCGACTCGTGCTGCTCCTTAGCTGAGACATCCAAAGCACGAAGGAGTCAATGAGGCGCTGAGTGTGGCGTAGTCGTCAAACTCGCGTTGGATGGGTTAGTAGTCACCATCGATAAGGGAAACTTATCGATGGTGATAGGAATAGCAGCAGTCCGATTTCAACCGACTGCTTGTGTCCAATCTGCCTATTCGTTCTGCTGACTCCCGGGCTGTCGGTTCCGTTCAGGGCGACGCCGAGTCTGCGAGGCGCTTTGCCGAACACGCTCGATCCGAGAACACGCGCCGCGCCTATGCTTCGGACTGGGCTGACTTCCGCCTCTGGTGTGTGTCGCGAAATTTGCCGGCGCTGCCATCCACCAACGAAACTGTCGCGCTGTATGTCGCTTCTCGCGCCGAGACCGGTCCTGACGATGACGACGGCAACCCGACACCCGGATTGAAGCCTAAGACGCTTGAGCGCCGGCTTGCGGCGATCAACGGCGTACACCGGCTTGCCGAGTTTTCGGCTCCAGCATCGCGTCGGGACGAACCCCTTCACAGCGTATGGACCGGCATGATGCGGCTAGTTGGCGGCACGGTCGACAAAGTGGCTCCGGCATTGCCCGCTGATTTACGCGCCATGATCGACCATCTGCCCAGAAGCAGCGACGCCGCGTTCACCCTGCGGTCCAAGCGTGATCGGGCGCTGCTGTTATTGGGCTTTGCTGGCGCGCTGAGACGCAGCGAGTTGGTCGCCGTTCAAGCGTCTCACGTGCAGTTTTCAGCCGACGGACTGCGCCTGTTCATCCCGCGCTCCAAAGCTGACCAGGAAGGCCGCGGCGCTGTTCTTGGGATTCGGTATGGCGAGGACGCGATGACGTGTCCTGTGCGAGCGCTTCAGGCATGGATGCAAGCAATCCGCCAGGTGACCGGGCAAAGTGCCGTCGGAGCGTTGTTTCGCAAAGTCGACCGGTGGGACAATCTGGCAGACGAAGCGCTTCGTCCCCTGGCAGTCGCTAGTATCGTCAAGCGAAGCGCTCGGGCAGCGGGACTCGAACCGTCGCTCTATAGCGGCCACTCGCTCCGCGCAGGATTCGCCACGCAGGCCGCGCGGGCGGGCAAACACGAACGTGCCATCATGCGCCACACGCGGCACAAGTCCGAAAAAGTGCTGCGCGAGTACATCCGCGAGGGCGCTCTCTTCGAGGACAACCCCACAGACGGAATCGGGCTCTAGCGGCTCTACCGGCCTACTCAATGCGGTCGCGATAAGTCGAGAAGCGCCGAGCGCGCAGGCGCCTAGGCATTTTTGTGGCGGTAGTCGAGACAGATGCCGATTGGAATCGATATGGTGTCCCCTTGAATCCTTCTTTGTAAGACGGCTAGATCCGCGCGGCTTGCGCCAAATCAGGCGCACAATGCCGACCGGCCACCTGCTCGATATCTTGAGTGCTCGCGTATGTGGAGTCTCGATCCATTGGTAACTCCCGGTTTGGCGTGACCTTGGCGTTATTGGCTTTCTGTGAAGTCGGCCTTTAGACTAGTCCTTTTAAAGCCTCACTGCGTGCCACACCCGAATCCAAACCTACAGATCCGACGGGGGTTTATCTGCCGACCTCTACACCTACTCACACATGGACGCCGACGTTATCGTCATCGGAGCTGGACACAACGCGCTCATCACCGCCGCGTACGCCGCGCAAGCTGGATACAAGGTGATCGTGTTCGAACGGCGGGACATTGTGGGCGGTGCCGTATCGACACAGGAGATCGTGCCGGGCTACAGGTTCGACTTGGGAGGTAGTGCGCACATCTTAATCCGGCTCACCCCGATCGTCGAGGAGCTAGGGCTCGAAGACTATGGGCTGCACTATCTGGACCTCGACCCTCTGTTCTACGCCCCTTCGCTGGGCGGCGACGCGCTCTACTTCAACCGGAGCATCGACGACACGTGTCAGGGCTTCGAGCAGCACATGGCCGGCGAGGGCGACGCGTACCGCGCGTTCTGCGACGACTGGCAGCCATTCGCAAGTCTGGTCCGCGAAGCGTTTCTGTCGACGCCTAGCCCGCTCGACTTGGGTAAGAAGATGGTCTTTGGCGCCAACACACCGCTGCAATGGCAGAAAGCGTTGGGCTACATCACGCGTCCCTACGGCGAGGTAGTGTCGGAGTATTTCCGCTCACCGCAGATACAGGCCTCAATCGCGTGGATGGCCGCGCAGTCGGGCCCCCCTCCCACCGAACCGCTTGGCGGACCGTTCGCTCTGTGGCATCCGCTCTACCACGAAGGCGGTGTATCACGCCCGCGCGGTGGATCGGGCATGCTGACACAAGCGCTTCGCCGCCACATCGAGGCGCACGGCGGGACGGTCTACACCGGAGCCCCCGTAGAGGAGATTCTAGTCGAGGGTAAGAAAGCCGTAGGCGTTCGCGCGCTAGGGACAACGTTCACGGCGCGTGCCGTCGTTGCCGGTGGACACGCCGTCGAGACGTTCAGCAAACTGCTTCCTCCAGATGCTCGACCCCCTGGTCACACCAACATGCGCGTCGGAAACGGATTCGGGGCTATTCTACGCTTGGCGCTCGACAGTCCGGTGGAGTATGCCAACGATCCTCTGGGAAGTGGACGCATCGGACTGGGTCTGCTTTGCGACGACGTATCCGATATCAACGCGGCGTATGGCGAGTATCTCAAGGGCGACTACACGGACTCCCCTCCCATCGTCGCCATGTCGTTTTCGGCCGTCGATGACACGCTAGCGCCACCCGGCGGCGAGGTGCTGTGGCTGTGGGCTCAGTATTTTCCCTACGAACTGGCAAACGGCACGTGGGACGAACGCGGCGACCACGCGGCCGACGTCATTCTCGATCAGTTCGAGAAGTATGCGCCCGGCACGCGCAGCAAGATCGTCGGCCAACTCTTCCAGCATCCGCTGTGGCTCGAGCGCAACCTGGGGCTGTTCAAAGGCAACGTGATGCACCTGGAAATGAGTATAGATCAGATGTTCATGCTTCGCCCCTTCGTCGGAATGGCACAGTACACCACTCACCTCGACGGGCTCTACCTAACGGGAGCCAGCACGCATCCGGGAGGCGGGATAATGGGCGCGTCCGGCCGCAATGCTGCGCGCGTATTGCTGGAGAAAATCAGCTGAGCCGGATGGGCTGTCTCGTGGACACCTGTCACTCGCGTCCGATAGGTCACCACACGATGTGCGCTAGCAGCACGACTGCTGGTGTCACGAAAAACAGACCGATCACGTACCCAAGAGCGGATCGCCTGCGCTGCTTCGCCAGGGCGCCGATCCAGGCGGCTCCATCCACGATGACGCTGCGTACCGGCGGTACGAGCACGACTAAGCCCACGCCAGCCACGTTGATCAGGACGTGCGCGCAAGCCGCCGTGAGCGCCGGATTGGCAGCGGCCCCCGAGTTTCCTGTCGTGAGTGCGGCGAGCAGTGCCGTCACGGTCGTTCCCACATTGGCTCCCAGCGTATAGGGCAGCACGCGGTCCGATTTCCACACGCCCGATCCGGCCAGAGGAACGATGAGCGAAGTGGTCAGGGACGAACTCTGGACGATCGAGGTGAGCCCAAACCCGGCGCCGAACGTGACGACGGGATGACGAGCCAAGCCCGGCTCCAGCAGCTGCTCGCTGCGCTTGAGCACGAACGATCTCAGCAGAGAGATTCCAAATCGAAGCGATGCGATGAGGAGCAGAACGCCCGCCAGCATAACCGCCCACTGAGGCAGACCAGCGCTGTACCATGGCGCATCGGACGCAGATGCAGCAGGCGACCCTAATAGTGGGGATAACACTCGGCTCATCTCCAGAGCGAGCGTAGTTACCAGTCCGAATGCCGCTTCCAAAGGAAGCAAAACCAGAGCGAGCGTGAGGTTGAAGAGGTCGTGAATCGCTGCGGCCGAAAGCGCCCGAGAGAACTCGGCCGGAATCGTGGACGACCCAAAAGCGGTCAGCGTGCTCGTCAGCGTCGTACCGACGTTCGCGCCCAGAATGACCGGCACTGCGGCGGATATAGGCAGTCCCCCACCCGACACCAGCGCGACGACGATGCTGGTAGTAGCCGAAGAGCTTTGGAGAATAGACGTGGCCAGAAGGCCGATACACAATCCTGTTATGGGACCACTGTACTGCGTCAGCGCGCGCTCCAGAGCGGACTGGCCCAGAACCATTCCCGCACCGCTGATGAAGTCTAGAGCGAACAGAAACCCGGCAGCCGCCGCCAAGAGCCCAGCAGCACGTAGCAAGGTTCGTCGGGTAGGCATAGGCAAAGATGGGCGAGCAGCCCGTTCAAAATACAGCACGAACGTCCAAGGAGATTCGTCAACCGAGCGACCTATTCGGCTCCTATGCGTTTGACCGGTCATGTCACCAGACTCGCTTCCTGTCCCGCTGCTGCTAGGCCCCACGGCATCCGGCAAATCGCGCCTGGCTATGGAGTGGGCGCTGTCTGCCGGCGCCACGATAATCTGCATGGACAGCCGGACCATCTATCGTGGCCTCGACATCGGGACGGCTAAGCCCTCGCGGGAAGATCAGCAGCGCGTGCCCCATGCTCTTTTGGACATCGCCGAAGTAGGCACGCCGATTAGCGCAGCGCGATTGGCGCAGAAAGCTGAGCGCTGCATTAGGGAGCACAAAGCCCGGCAACTGCCTTGCCTAGTCGTCGGCGGATCGACTCTGCACCTGACGGCTCTGGTCAAAGGCCTCTCCCCGATTCCCTCGATTGATCCTGAGGTGAGAGCCCGTCTGAATTCGGAACTCGGCTCGATGGGCGTCGATGTACTGAGCAGGGAATTGAAAAAGGTTGATGCAATAACGGCTCAATCTGTCGATCTTCGTAATCCGGCTCGGGTGATCCGAGCATTAGAGGTGCTGGAGTCGACGGGCAAGCCTCTGTCTTACTGGCATTCCGTCGCACCTACCCCGCCAGCGTTTCGCTACTCTGTAACCGTCCTAGACGCCAAGGCAGAGTGGCTCGCACCTCGCATCGCGCACCGTTCGAGCCGGATGGTAACGTGCGGATTGCTAGGCGAAACCGCGCTGCACGTCCACCGAGGCAACGCGCTCAAGGCGGTGATCGGATACCGCGAAGCGCTCGACGTTTTGTCAGGCCGACTGGACGCATCCCTTCTCCCCGAGCAGATTGCCACATCGACTCGCCAGTACGCGCGACGACAGAGGCGATACTTCGCCAAGCAGTTTCCGGACGCGGTTGCCTTGGACGCTACTGAGAATCCGGGAGTTGAGGATATTTCAGACGCCTTCGCCGAAGCGCAGCGCAGAGCACAGCCGTGACCTGCGCGCCGCACCACGTCAGACCGACGCTCCAGAGGTAGATTTCGTCTCCCCAAACGTAGCGCGAGTAGGTAGAAAGACTCAGTAGGCCCCACGCGAGAACCCAAAACGGGATCGGCCGGATGAGCGCCGCCAGCGCCAGCAGTATCAACGCGTACCAGGGATGAACCGTGGCGCTGCACCCTAGGTAGACGGCTACGATTGCCAGCGTTGCAGCGATGGGCCGAGCGCGAAGCCGATACCCAACCGCCAAGGCCGCAGGCACGAAAATGCAGAGCAGAAGCCGCGAAGCATGTGGTGCCAGCAGAGGCGCCCATTTCCACAGAGCAGCTTTGAAGACGATATATGGTCCCCCGTTGAACTCGAAGTACACTCCGAAAAGCCGAACCGATTCCAGACCATTCCGAACGGCTTCGGCGCTCAGGTAGGCAGCCGACATCGCCAGCGTGCCAACGCCAGCGAGGATCCACGCGCGCCACGTTCTCGCGAACAAGGGCATCAGCACTATTGGGTAGAGCTTGACCAACGCCGCTACCGCTATGGCGAGTCCGGCGAGGTCGCGCAGGCGACGGTGCTGCGCTAGCCAAACGGCGGCCAGGATTGCAGGGACGAGCAAAGCCTCCGAATGAGCCTGCCCGACCGCTTCGATCCAACTCAACGGATGAAGCAGGTAGATGAGCGCGCCCCTTGACCCTGCCAACCGTATCAGCAGTGCCGCGGCCGTGGCCTCGGCGACCAGGCATATCAACTTCCAGGCGTACCATGCCACTAGCCAGTCGCCCGACCAGTTGGCTGCCAGCGCGAACGCCGCCTGCGTGACGGGAGGATACACACTGTAGAAACGACCTGAGTTCATCCGGTCAAGCAGTACCTGCGGCCCCAGATCCTCTGCCTGCTCGGGCGTGAAGGCGTAGGGACTGACTCCGCTAACCTGGGCGTACCCATCCCACAGGTACCGGTAGCCGTCGTCAGAAAGCGAGGGTGGAGCGGGAAAAACCAACACTCTCGCAGCAAAAGCTACCAGGAGGACAGCTTTGACGCCTGGATTGAGCCGGTGCATACGCCATGCCGCCAGCGCGCAAACGATCGACCCAACCAGCAGCAGCGCGAGAAGCGCGCGATCCCACAGAGCCCAGCCCACGCAAAGGGCCCCTACCAAGTAAACGACACCCCAGCGAGTGACAGCGGTCACTCGGAGTAGAACTTGGCCGTCACGCGCCGCCCTCCGTCCTCGTGAATGACATCCTGAGCAAGCGCATCGATGAGAAAAAGTCCCCTTCCTCCCTCCGAAAGGGGGTCGTCAGGAAGTTCGGCGCTAGGTAGAGCGCTGAATCCTCCGCCGGTGTCTGTAATACGCACGGCCACGCCTTCGCCGTCGAGAGGCCATAGCTCGACGGTTACCTGTTTGGTCGGGTCATAGGAGCAACTGTGCTCGACCGAGTTCGAAAACAGTTCGGTCGCTACGAGCAGCGCGCGGTCGCGGACGTCTTCGTCGCTGCAAAGCGTCTCCAGAGCGTCCGACACGTGGTCGGCGAGATCGGACTGGATGTCGAGCGATGCGCGGTAGGTGCGTTCGAAGCGGGGCATAGCGTTAGAGCAGAGCGGCCTTGACGATTCGGCTCTCTCCGTCTGCCGATACGATGCGGATAAGATAGACGCCCGGCGGCACTCGCTCGCCGTTGCGATCCGTCAGGTCCCACCGCACGCCTCCGACAGCCGAGAGAGCTTCGAAGCGGTTGATTAGCTGGCCCGTCGGCGAGAGAATCGTGACCTCGGCCTGGACAGGCAAGCGCGCGATCATCAGCCCCTCGACGTCGCGGCTGCGGCGGATCGGATTGGGAAAGACGTAAGCGTCGGCCAGCGAAGCCGCTGGCGCTCCAATCGAAACGACGGATCCTTCGGCAGACAAGAGCGCGCCTGATTGAGCGCGCACGCCGGTGGCCGTGATCGTGACGACGAAGCCGATGCCAGCGCTGGGAGCTCCGCTTAGCAGCAGCGTGACGGCGCCGGGTTCGGCCGCATCTATGCTCGCGGATTCGATGCGTCCCGACGGCGAGACAGAGTACGCCGATGGATCCTGGGCTGTCGCTGCGTCGACGGCTTCTGAGAAGACGAGCCGAACGCGGTCGTCACCGATGGACTCGGCTCGCGCGATGATCAGGGTTCTCTCGCTAGGCCGGGTGTTGGGAATGGCCAGCACGAATGGTCTCAGCAGCGCTCCGTCGCGATCACGGATGCCTACGATCCGCAATGAGTCTTCGGCCTGTACCGACGCCGAGAACGTCACCAGTAGCCCCCTTCCGTCTGCCAGCACCTGGATAGACGCGCTGCGATCTCCGACCGAAGCTGTCGCCTCATCGGCGCGGACCGCGAGTGAGAATGGGATGCGGAGCTGGCGCTCATCCAGACGCTCGGCAGTGCCCGGCGACGCCAGGGCACGCGGAGCGATCAGAAAAGGGCCAGCGAAAGCCGATGCGGACTCGCCGTATAACGCTCGCAAGCTATACTTGCGGGCACTTTCCGTCTCCAGTGCGAGCGAGTCGACGGCCGCGACTGCTCTCAGTTTGCGCAGCGATTCTCCCTCGCTCGTCCAGACTTCGACGCTATCGGCACCGATCGCCTTCCACGCTAGCAGCGCTGAGTTGGGGCCGAGAGGATAGGCTGCCGTGACCAGTGGCGGACTGGGCGCGCGGTTTGCACGCAGCGTCAGGATGCCGTCGGAGGTCGAGACCAACACTTCGAGCGTGCCGTCCGCGTCGAAGTCGTGAGCCGCAAGGCCTGGAGACACGACGCGAGCGTCCCCGTCTTGGTCGCCGTACGTCCAGCGGAGCGCCAGGCCGTCGCGCGTCTGCGAGAACACGTAGAGAAAAGGCTCTTGGGCGATGACGACTTCGTCACGGCCGTCGCCGTCCAGGTCGGCCGTCAGCGCGGATGCGTTGGCGAGCAGCGGACCGACGAGACCGACTTGGGCGGCCAGGTCGCGGCCATCGCGGTGCAAAGTGACGTATGCGGCCTGGGGCTCGCGCTCGTTGTCTGAAGCTCGGGGCCCAGTCCACGTCTGACGCACCGACACCAGATCGTCGTCGCCGTCGCCGTCCAGATCGCCGACTGCCATGCGCGCGCGCTGGGCGTAGTCTGGCTGCGGCTCTATCCACACGCTACGCAGCGCCGATCCGTCGTAGGTAAAAGCGAAAAGGTCGGCGTCGGCGTCCAGACTGATGGCTTGGAAAACGTCATCGAACGTGCCGAACACGAGCCGAGGATCAGACATGAGGTTAGTCGTGATCTCGCCCGCGCCCTTCGGAGTCGGGTTGTCGAGCTTGGCTACTCGGCTCCACGATGCGCCGTCGAACGACGTGATATGCCACGCCGTGTCGGAGCGCCCGACCAGTTCGCTGCGACCGTCCCCATCCAGATCGACGATGGCGGCGCCCAAAAACGCATTGCGCCCGGCGGTCGAAGCGTCTCGTCCCAAACCCGTCGTGTCTTGAAAGATGGGACGTACCGGATATCCTCCATCGGCTGGCGACGAGAGCAGCAGCGTCGCGCCCGAAATCTGCGTCAGCAAATCGGGCAGCCCGTCGCCGTCGGCGTCCCCCCAGTCGCGCGGCAGCACGTTGGCGATCAGCTTGACCCCTTCCGTCGCCACACCGCCGCTCAAATCGGCGATAATGAGCGTGTCGCCGATTGCCTCGTTCTGAAAAGCGTTGAGCGCGATGTCGGGCAGTCCATTGCCGTTGAAGTCGGGCAAGCCGCGTCCGTTGCGGGTGGGCAGCAGATGCCCCGTCGGCAGTCCGGTAGGCGATGCAGTCAGAAAGGACGAACGGTGGCGGTCGGCGGGCACGCGGACGGCGAGCGTCGTGTCCGATGATAGGCCGCCGACGTTGGTGGCCGACAGCGAAATCGTCTCGGTGTAGGCCGAAGTCGAGGTGCGCCGTACAAACAATCCGTGCACCAGTGCCACTCGGTCACTTTCAACCGTTCCACCAGAACCGACCAGCCGAACCGACGCATCGTCATCCGTTTCCACGTCGACCCACACGCCCTGCTCTCCCGACCGTACGGCGAATCCAGCAAAGCGCACGCGTAGGGTGGGAGCGCTCCGGTCGAGCGTGAACCGCACGCGTCGCTCCAGGTCCGCGCCGCCCAGCCGCGCAATCCGCGCCCGTACCAGATAGGTGCCATCCGGCGCGCCGGACGCGTCCCAGACGGCTAAAGTATCGTTCAGAATCGCTCTGTCCGACCGAGCGATCTCGCGCCACGCGGCGTCGCCTTGGTAGGATCGAACTTCGACGGTGAGCCCGCGAAACGATGGGTCTAGAGCCGAGCCCAGCACGACGACTTGGTCCTGATTCGCACCGCCTTCGGCCAGCGGAGACGTGATCTCGAAGCGTGCCGGAAGCGCGCGCCGCACGGCCTCGTCGACGCGCAGCAGTCCGTGACCGGTGTCTTCGTCGTATCCCGCTTCGCCCAGATCGCGCGCCGTGCCGGAGAGTATCGAGCGCAGCGACGAAGGCGACAGCGAGGGGTCGATTGAGCGAAGCAGCGCGGCGGCTCCGGCAACCTGAGGCGCTGCCAGCGAGGAACCTCCGAGGTTTCGGTAGCCGAATGCGTCCGCTTCGGGTGCGAAGACCGGCACGTACACCGCCGACGCGGGCGCGCCCAAATCAGCGTTGGGCCCGAAGTCGGCCAGCCCGGCTCGCGCCGTCCCGTCGTTCACGAGCCACACGACAGACATCACGTCGGGATAATCGGACGGATAGTGCGGCTCCCGCAAGCCCCTGTTTCCGGCCGATGCGACGATTAAAACGCCCGAGCGGTGGGCGTAGGCGACGGCGTCGCGCACCAAGGGCGACTGGTACACGTCGCCGAACGAGAGGTTGAGCACGTCGACGCCCAAATCGGCTGCGTAGAGAATCGCCCGCGCCACGTCGTCGTCTTCGCCCTGCCCGTCCGACCCGAACGCTCGCAGCGGCACGACGCGCACGCCCGGAGCTACGCCGAACGTCTCACCGCTAGCCAACTGTCCCACGGCCGCGCCAGCTACAGTCGTTCCGTGGCCTCGGCCGGGCCCCGGAGTGGGGTCCTCAGATGCATCGTTGTCCGGATCTAGGTAGTCACCTTGCCCAAGGACCAGGGAGCGCTGCACAAAATCCCAGCCTTGGACGTCGTCGACGAACCCGTTGCCGTCGTCATCCAGGCCGTTGAGGTCGGCCTGAGTATAGCGGCCATCGCCATCGAGGTCTTCACCGGGGTTCACCCACACCTGATCGCGCAACGCGGGATGCGCCACGTCGATTCCCGTATCCACGACGCCGATCGTGACGCTTGGGCTGCCGCTCGTCGTGCGCCACGCCTGAGGAGCACCGATCACGGTGAGATGAGCCGAGCTGTCGGATGCGGTGGGATCGGCACGTGTTGGAGCCAGCGGCACGGACGATCCACTCAAGCCGCTGAGCCCAATCAGGCGCGGCACGACGGCGTAGAGCACGTCGGAGCGCTGGCTCAGCCGCTGGGCGACGGATGCGGGATTTTCGCCGGGGACGAGGACGAGGCGGTAGGTCTCGGCGATCCGAACGTCGAAGGTCGACACGCTGGCTTCTGCGGCCGTGAGGTCAAAGTACCCCTCGTCGACGACGGGGCGAAGAGCGGCGCCCGAAGCAGCAGGCTTGAGACGAACGATGACCTCACCCTTCTGCGCTTGTGCGAGATGGGGAGTCAAGCAGCCGATCCAAGCGAGCAGCAGCACGAGCGCCAACTGCGCTGCCCGAAAGCGCAGACACGAAATGGGCATCGGGCGTTGGCAACCGGTCGTTTCGCCAGTCATCGTAAAGGGAGATCAAGTGGTGAGCCGCCGCTCGGACATCGTCCGGATCGGCCAGTCGGGCTGCGCCGTAGCGCTCCAGTTGGTCGCGGGCGGCGCCGGGCGGTACCAAACCGAGGATTGGACGACGAGAGCCAAAATAGGCGTACAGTTTGCTGGTAACGATCTGATCGCCCCGCTTCTGGTGCCCAACCGTCATCCACAGCACGTCGGCGGTCGCCATGCGGCGTGCGGCGTCGACGGACGAGAGGTAGCCGAGTGTTTCGACATAATCCTCAAGACCTAGCTGGCTTACGAGCGACGAAAAATTAGGAGGAATCAATCCTGCAAAAACGGACATTAGCCTAAGCTCAGGTCGTTCGTTCAACGCTGCGCGCAGTGCGTGGAGAAACGTGTCGGGCTGCTGCGCTCCATAGAACACGCCGGCGTAGAGCAGGTGCATGGATCGGGCCGAAGAGTATCGGGGCGGGCTCTCCTGCGAAGCGGCAACGTCGTAGCCGTGCGGCAGGACGTAGGGAAGGACCGCGTGGCGCGACTGAATCGAGCGTGCGATCGGCTCGGAAACTGTCCATATATCGTCAGCGCGTTTGATCGCCCATCGCTCCAAAGCGGCGTGGGCTCGCCGGTGAAGGCGCGTGGCGAACCTCTGCCGGGGCGCGTCGACCCAGTCGTCTCGAAAGTCGAGCACCAAAGGAATATTCAGTCGCCCGCTTGCCCACGCCGCCCCCACTAGCGCCGAATGCGGAGGCCCCGTCGCCAGCACCGCGTCGAACGGCCGGTCACGATGCGCGCTGGTCGCGGAATGGAGAGCGAACGGCAACCATCCGACTTTGGAGTCAGGGATGAGCCAGGCTCCCAGGGCGCCGAATCGCTTGGCCCCTCGCTCCTCTCCCGCCGGCAAGGGATGAGTTGCCCGGCGGCCATCCGGAGTCGGCAGATGCAGCGGGTCCAGACTGCGCGTGCGGACCACTTCTACGCCCGCGTTTTGGATGTGCCGTTCCAACTCGTCGTCCCAGGCAGCGTAGCGCTTGGGCGAGGCGGTCACGACGGTCGGTTGCCAGCCGTGATCGGGCAGATGACGCGCGATTCGGGCGATGCGCTGCACCCCGCTCATGCCCATCGGCGGGAAATAGTAGGCAAGCACGAGTAGCCGCTTCATCTCACACGATCCGTAGATCGGCGGATGCCCGTGTAAGCCGCTCAACACCTTCGCTGCGCACCCAGACCATGTCTTCGATGCGGATGCCCCAGGAGCCCGGCAGGTACACGCCTGGTTCGATAGTGACGACGCAGTCGGCCGGAACCGCATAGTCGGCCTGAGCGCTCAGCCGAGGCCACTCGTGCGTTTCGAGCCCGATCCCGTGTCCCAGACCGTGAACGAACTGCTCGGCGAGTCCGGCGCGGCCGAGCGATGACCTAGCCGCCGAATCGATGTGCGCCGCATCCACGCCCGGCTTCGCAACCTCGATAGCGGCTTGCTGCGCCCTCAGGACTGCGTCGTAGGCGTCGGCGAAAGCGTCCGACGGTGCTCCGGCGTGCAGCATCCGCGTCATATCGGACGCATAGCCTCGGACGACGCAGCCCATGTCGATCAGCAGAGGTTCGCCGGCCTGCCAGATTCTGCCGGTGGGGCGAGCGTGAGGCAGCGCGCTGTTGGGGCCGGACGCCACGATCGGCTCGAACGCCATTCGCTGCACTCCACCGCTCAGGCATCCGTAGACCAGTTCGGCAGCGATCTGCTGCTCACTCATACCTGGAGCGATGCGCCCACTCACGTCGTGCCATACGTGTTCGCCGATCCGTTGGGCGCGCACGATGGCATCGACTTGCTCCTGCGATTTCGCCGCGACCCGCCGCTCGACCCTGTCGCCCGTGTCGTGCAGCGCCAGCCCAGGAACGAGCGCCTGGATGGCGCGCGACTGGCCCAGCGTCAGGTGCGCATCTTGCACGAACAGTCCGCCACGACCAGCGACCAAGACCGCTAGCGATTCGGCCAGCGGATCCTGCGTCACGACGATGCCGACGAGGTCTTCCACCTGCTGCGCTGCCTGATCTCGGTAGCGCCCGTCCGTGAGCAGATGCGCGTTTCCCCCGTCGATGAGCAGCCACCCGTTCGACCCGGTGAAGCCGCAGGCCCAGCGTACGTGGGCGGCATGCGTCAGAAGCAGCGGACCGGCGGCACAGTCGGCGAGCAGCGAGAGGCGGTCTTTCAACATGGCGAGGTAGACCTGGCAAGTCTCTAAGGCCTGTCAGGTTTGGAGGACCGGAGGTTCAGCCGCGCGAGGTGTAATTGGGCGATTCGCGCGTCACGATCACGTCGTGCGGATGGCTCTCGCGCAGTCCGGCGCCCGTGATGCGGACGAACTGCGCCCCATGGCGCATCGCTTCGATGCTTTCGGATCCCGTGTAGCCCATCGCCGCGCGCAGCCCGCCGACCATCTGGTAGACGACTTCGCCGAGCATGCCGCCGTACGGAACGCGGCCTTCGATGCCTTCGGGGACAAGCTTTTTGATGTCGTCCTCGGCGTCCTGGAAGTAGCGGTCCTTGCTCCCTTCCTGCATCGCGCCGACCGATCCCATGCCGCGGTATGCCTTGAACTTGCGCCCCTCGTACAAGATCGTCTCGCCCGGACTCTCGTCGACACGCGCGAACATGCCGCCGATCATCACGCTCGACGCGCCCGCGGCAATCGCCTTGGCGATGTCGCCCGTCTGCTTGACACCGCCGTCGGCGATGATCGGAATGCCAGATTTTTCGGCTTCTTCGGCGCAGTCCATGATCGCCGTCAACTGCGGCACGCCGACACCCGCTACAACTCGTGTGGTGCATATAGACCCCGGTCCGATCCCGACCTTGACACCATCGGCACCGACTTCGATCAGATCCTGAGTACCCGACTTCGTAGCCACATTACCCGCGATCACGTCCAGGTTGCCAAACGCCTTTTTGACCTGGGCGACCGTCCGCAGCACGCCTTCGCTCTGCCCATGCGCCGTGTCGATGATCACGAAGTCGACCTGCGACTCGACCAGAGCAGACACGCGCTCTACCACGTCGGGCGTTACGCCGACAGCCGCGCCGACGCGCAGGCGTCCGTGCTCGTCTTTGCACGCGTTGGGATGCCGCCGCCGCTTCTGGATGTCCTTGAACGTGATCAGCCCCTTCAAAATGCCCTCGTCATCGACGACCGGCAGCTTCTCGATTTTGTGGTGCTGCAACGTGTCCTCGGCCTGATCCAGCGTCGTGCCGACGGGGACGGTGACCAAAGGCGTCGGCGTCATCACGTCGGCGAGTGTGACCGACGAGTCCAGTTGGAAGCGCAGGTCGCGGTTCGTCGCGATGCCGACCAAGTGGCCCTCGCCGTCGATGATGGGGATGCCGCCGATCGAATGCTTGGCCATCACGCCGTGCGCCTCGCCCACCGTGCTGTCGGGGCGCAGCGTGATCGGGTCGAGGATCATGCCGCTCTCGCTGCGCTTGACGCGCCGGACTTCGGCCGCCTGCCGCTCGATCGTCATGTTTTTGTGCAGAACGCCGACGCCGCCCTCGCGCGCCATCGCGATCGCCATGTCCGCCTCGGTCACGGTATCCATCGCCGCCGAGAGCAGCGGGACGTTGAGTGCGATCTTTTTGGTTAGCTGCGACACCAGCGACACGTCGCGCGGCATGACCGACGAGCGCGCCGGAACGAGCAGCACATCGTCGTAGGTAAGAGCTTGCTGGATGATTTTGGACATCGCGGTTAGGCTACTTGTTTTTTGAGTCTTGACACCTCGTTGGGCGACAGGTGACGCCACTTGCCGCGCCGGACACCTTTGCTCGTGATCCCGGCGTATTGCACGCGTTCGAGCTTGGACACGCGGTGGCCGACTGCTTCCATCATGCGCCGCACCTGCCGGTTACGCCCCTCGTGCAGCGACAAGCCGATGACGCGCTTGTCTCCCAAATAGGCGACCTGATCGGCGTGGGCAGGACCGTCTTCGAGTTCGATCCCGTCGACCAACTGCTGCAGCTGCTCGTCGGTCACGTCAGCTTCGGTCTCTATCCGATAGACCTTCTCGACGCTCTTGGACGGGTGCATCAGCAGGTGCCCCAACTCGCCGTCCGACGTGAGCAGCAGGACGCCGAGCGTGTGGCGGTCCAATCGGCCAACGGGAAACAGCGTGTCTTTGATGCTCTTGGGCAAGTCGATCAGGTCCATCACGGTCGACCGGTCGTGCTCGTCCGACTTGGTAGTGATCGTGTCGTGCGGCTTGTTGAGCAGGATGTACGTCTGCTTGCCCAGCGTGAGCGGCGTGCCGTCGAGTTTGATGTCGTCGCCCGGCCCGACCTGCACGCCCATCTCGGTCGTGACCTCGCCGTTGACCGATACGCGGCCTTCGGCGATGATCTCGTCGGCTTTGCGGCGCGAGGCGACTCCGCTCCTCGCAAGGAAGCGGTTCAAGCGCATCGGCTCGGTTAGGCGACGTTCGGTCTTTTCCTCGCCGAATTTGCCGTTGCCTTTGCGGTCGCGCGAGCGTGTTTTGTTGGACGACGACGTTTTGCCGTAGCCTCTTGGAGAGCGTTTAGCCATCGTGCTGAGTTAAAGTATCAGTTGAAGAGTCGGGCGCAAGCTCTTCCGCGTCAGTAATTGACGACAGTGCAGCTTGCGTCAGGACGAGTTGCGCGCGTTCGCGCTCGAAACGGGGATCGGCGAGAATGTCTTCGATCTCGCGGATGTCCGGAAGATCGTCGAGTGTGTTCAGCCCAAAGGTTTCGAGAAACGTCTCGGTCGGCGCGTAGAGAACGGGGCGACCGACGCTCTCGCTGCGCCCCACGTCCTCGACCAGTTCCAAATCGACCAGCCGCCCCAGCGCGTAGCCACTGTCAACACCGCGTACGTGGTCGATCTCGGGCTTGGTTATGGGCGCACGGTAGGCGACGATGGCTACCGTTTCGAGTAGCGTCGGCGACAGTCCCTTTTCGACCGGCTCATCGTCGAGCGCTCGGACGGCAGCGTCCAAATCGGGATGCGTGAGCAGGCGGACGCCACCGGCTTCGCGACGCAGGACGATACCCGTCGGTTCGAGCCGTTGAGCCAGTTCCTGGGCCGCTGTTTCCAGATCAAGCGGCGTCAAGTGCCACGCGTAGGCGCGTTCGGCGACGCTAGCGATCCGGTCCATCGTGAGGATGCCGCCATCGCGAAACGCGACGGCCTCAATCAGTCGAGATAGGTCGTGAGCGCTCGGCGATGCAGTGGGGTTCATGCCGGGCCAAGTTAGACGGTTTCGTCGCCCTCAGGCGTGGCTTCCATGTTAAAATCCTCGGCGCTGCCCCGAAGACGCACCTGCCCCCGCCGCACCAGTTCGAGAACCGCCAGCAGCGACGCAATCGCGTAGCGCCGCGTCCGCCCCGCTTACGAAGCGCGCGAACGGCAGCCGCTGGACGCGCGCGATCAACCGCCCCACGACCGTCAGTTGCCGCTCGATCGTGTACCGCTGCGGACGAACCTCGTGCTGCGGAGGCGCGGGCGGCTCGGTCAGCAACCGGCGCAGCGACAATACGAGCCGTTCACGTGGCATCTGACGAGCGATCTCTTTCGCCTTGGGCCGAACAAGCGGCGGCGGAGTGTGCATCCGCGCACGCTCCGCTTGTTGAACAGCCAGCAGCGCCGCGGCCTCGCGCATCTGCACGTACGCGATCAGGCGCTCGACCAGTTCGGCGCGTGGATCGCCCTCGCTCGCCTCGTCGCCCTCCATCGCAGGTGGACGCGGGAGAAGCATCCGCGTCTTGAGGTCGATCAGCAGCGCGGCGAAGTAGATAAAGTCGCTCGCCGCGTCCAGGTCGATTTGCGTCAACGCGCGGACGTGACGTGAGATACTCGCGCGTGATCTGCGCGATGGGCAGGTCGCGGATGGCTATTTCGTCGCGCTGAACAAAGAACAGCAGCAAGTCGAGCGGCCCCTCGAACCGCGGCAGCCGGACCGCAAACCCATCGGCCTGCGGGAGCACGTCGGCGATTGGCTCGGCGACTTCCATCAGGCGTTGGGCGACAAGACGGTAGTCGAAAACTGCTCAGGCTCGGCGAGCCACTGTGCCAACTCGCGCACTTGGTCGGCAGTGACGGCGTCGACCTGGGCAGCGAAGGCGTCGGGCGAGGTGAGTTCGCCCATCGTCAGTTCCTGTCGACCCAGCCGGTTCATGCGGCTCGTCAGGCTCTCCATCCCCATCAGCATACCGCCCTTGACCTGGGCTTTGGCCTGAACGAGCGCGCGGGGACTGACGGTGGTCTCGGCCAACCGGCGGATCTCACGCATGATGAGTTGGCGCGAGCGGTCGATTTTGTGCGGTTCGGTCGCCATGTAGATGCCGAAATCGCCCGCGTCGTCGAACAGGTTGAAGTAACTATAGATCGAATAGCAGAAGCCATACTTCTCGCGGATGTTCTGGCTGAGCAGGCTCGACATGCCGCCACCGAGCAGCGTGTTCAATACGCTGACGGTCGTACGGCGCGGGTCCTTGATGCCGAACGCTCGTCGCGCGACGACCAGGTGCGCTTGCTGAATCGGCTTGCCGATCACGTGTTCGCCCGGCACCATCTCGGACTGGCGGCGTGCGCGGCTGATCGACTCCGGTCCGTAGTCCACCCAACTCGCGCTCGGCCAGTTTGATGATCTTGGCCGGATCGACGTTACCCGCGACGGTCAGCACGACGCGCGACGCCACATACTGCCGGTCGACGTAGGCTTGCAGCGAATCGCGCGTAAGCCCTTTGACGCTCTCCTCGGTTCCGATGATCGGACGGCCCAGCGAGTGACCGGGATAGAGCACCGTCTCGGCGTGATCAAACACCAGTTCTTCGGGCTGATCGGCATACATCCGAATCTCCTCGATCACGACTTCCTGCTCCTTGGGAATCTCGCTCGCCGGAAACTGCGGAGACACGATCAGATCCGACACCACATCGATTGCCCGCCCCACGTGCTCGTCCAGCCCGCGCGCGTAGTAGCACGTGTGGTCCTTGGTCGTGAACGCGTTGAGGTAGCCGCCGACCGATTCCATGCGCCGCGCGATGTGGTGCGTCTTGCGCTTGGCGGTGCCTTTGAACACCATGTGCTCAATGAAGTGCGTGATGCCCGCCTCCTCCTCGGTCTCGTCCCGGCTTCCAGCGTGCACCCAAACGCCCGCCGCAATCGACCGCGCCGTGGCGACAGGTTCGATCAGCACACGCACGCCGTTGGACAACGTGTGGCGGATGGCAGTCTCGCCGGGTTGTTGGATCGGCTTGGCAACGGTTGTGTTCATATTGCAATAACGGATTGTAGAATTAGCGCTTCGTTTCCACCTTGCCATCGCGAGGAGCGCAGCGACGTGGCCATCTCCGTGCTATCGGCTAGCTTCGGGGATCGCCACGCTTCGCTCGCGTTGACAAACCTGTGGTACGGAGTGGGCCGTGAGTTAGCGCCACCGCTACCAAACGCCGAGCGGCAGACCTCGTGAGAAGCCCGCCGCTCGGCAGATCGTCGAAGCGTTCGAGTCGAACGCGTCAGGCGCGGTTGGGATCAGTCGCGACGCCCACGGCCTCCGCCGCTGCGTCCGCGTCCGCGATCGCCGCCGCCGCCGCTGCCCCGGCGCTCTTTGCGGCGCTCTTCGCGCTTGCGCTCTTCCTCTTCGTAGCCCTCGGGCATTTCGAGAAACGGCTTGCGGCTCAGGCGGACTTTGCCGTCGTTGCGCACTTCGATGACCTGGACTTCGATCTTGTCGCCGACCTGGACGTGGTCTTCGGGCTTCTCGACGAAACCGTAGGCCATCTCGGACACGTGAAGCATCGCTTCCTTACCGGGCAGGATCTCGATGATCGCGCCGAATCCGAGCAGGCTCTTGACCGTGCCGTTGTACGTCTCACCCGCTTCGGGCTTGGCGACGATGCCTTTGATCATGGCGATGGCGTGGTCGCTCTGCTCGCCGCTCGACGCGGCGATGGTGACGTAGCCATGCCCATCGCGCTCGTCGATATTGATCGACGTCCCGGTTTCCTTCTGGATGCCCTGGATGATCTTGCCACCTGGTCCGATAATGGCACCAATCTGGTCGGTGTCGATCTGGATCTGGATAAGCCGAGGAGCCGACTCCTTGAGGTCGTCGCGCGGCTCGGTGATGGCCTTGGCCATTTCGGCCAAGATGTGCTCGCGACCAGCCTTGGCTTGGTCAAGCGCCTGCTTCATGATGTCCTTCGAAAGCCCGGTCACCTTGATGTCCATCTGACAGGCCGTAATGCCGTCGGCCGTGCCCGTGAGTTTGAAATCCATGTCTCCCAGGTGATCTTCGGTGCCCAAGATGTCGCTCAGGATGGCGACGCGGCTGCCGCCCGCATCCATGTCGGTGATCAGGCCCATCGCGATGCCCGCAACCGGCTTATCTACCGGAACGCCTGCGTCCATCAGAGCCATCGACCCCGAGCAGACCGACGCCATCGACGACGAACCGTTGGATTCGAGCACGTCGCTGTTGATGCGGATCGTGTAGGGAAAATCCTCTTCGGCTGGAATCATCGACTGAAGCGCGCGCTCGGCGAGGTAGCCGTGCCCAATCTCGCGGCGGCTGACACCGCGGAGGAATTTGGCCTCACCCGTCGAGAACGGCGGGAAGGTGTAGTGCAAGTAGAATCGCTTGTCCTTCTGATCGAACACCTGGTCGACGCCTTGAGCATCTTTGGATGTGCCCAGCGTGACGGTCGAGAGCACTTGAGTTTCACCGCGCGTGAACAAGCCCGAGCCGTGAACGCGGGGCAGATAGTCGACTTCGGCCCAGATCTGGCGCACTTCGTCTAGCTTGCGGCCGTCCAAGCGGCGGCCGTCGGCCATCACCATCTCGCGCATCACGTCGGTTTCGACCTGAGTGACGGCGCCCTTGATGTCGCTCTTGGTAAAGCCACCGTCCGTCGCGGATTTGGTGTCGTCGCCTTCGCCGAGCAGTTCGGTAACGGCAGCCGACTTGATGTCGTTGATGCCGCCGTAGAACGTCTCTTTCTTGTACTCGCCCGTCAGGTGCGCTTCGAGCTTGCCTTCAACGAGGGGGCGAACCAAATCGACCACGCCTTCCGGGAGGACGACCGGCTGGAACGCGATCGCTGGAGCGGCGCCCTTCTCCTTGACCAAGTCCTGCTGGAGCTTGCAGAGCTTCTTGATCGCTTCGTGCGCCACGTCGAGCGCTTCGAGCATCTCGTCTTCGCTGATCTCAAGCATCTCGCCCTCGACCATGACGATCGAGTCCAACTTGCCGCTGACTACTAGGTTGATGTCGCTCTCTTCGAGCGACGAGATCGTCGGGTTGACGACGTACTCGCCGCCAATGCGTCCGACGCGGACCTGGGCAATTGGGCCGCCAAACGGCGCGCCGCTCAGCATCAGCGCGGCGCTGGCTCCGGTTCCGGCCAGAACGTCGGCGTCGATGTCGGGGTCGGCGCTCATCACGTTGCAGATGATCTGCACTTCGTTGCGCATGCCGTCCGGGAAGAGCGGACGCAGACTGCGGTCGACCAGGCGGCTCGAGAGCACTTCCTTGTCGGTCGGGCGTCCTTCGCGCTTGATGAAACCGCCGGGCATCTTGCCGCCCGCGGCAAAGCGCTCGCGGTAATCGACGGTGAGCGGGAAGAAGCTCTGACCGTCGCGCACGTCGGTCGACATGACGGCGGTGCACAGGACGGTCGTATCACCCTGGCGGACGAGGACTGAGCCGCTGGCCTGCTTGGCCAAGAGTCCCGTTTCGAGGGTGAGGGTTTTGCCGGAGGCGAACTCGGCGGATTGGATTGTCGCTTTCATCTGGGGTCGGTTGGAGCAGAGCTGTCGCGCGTGGCGCCGGGCGGATGTGCCCGGTTCACGACTCTGCCGTCATAAAAAAGCGGCACCCCGCACAGTGCGAGATGCCGCGAAGTTGGGCGCGCGTTACTTGCGGATGCCCAGCTGCTTGATGATCGTACGGTAGCGCTCAATGTCGCTGCTGATCAGGTAGTTGAGGAGGCGGCGGCGCTTGCCGACGAGGCGGAGAAGACCGCGACGGGTCGAGTGGTCCTTTTTGTGGATCTTGACGTGCTCGGTCAGCGCGTTGATGCGCGTCGAAAGCAGGGCGATCTGGACTTCGGTGTTACCCGTATCGGTGGACGTTTTGCCGTATTCGGCGACCAGTTCCTTGGTCCGTTCGGTGGAGATCATAGGATCCGCTTCAGATTTGTACCATCGTGAAGTAGACGGCGGATGAGCCGCGCGCATCTCCCAAACGGGGCGGTGCGGCGGCGTGGAAAGACGGCCAAACTACGGCCTATTCTGATGCTCTGCAACGGGCGATATCCTCGCGGAGTTGCGTCCCAAGCGCTTTCAAGCTCTCGAACCGCCGTTCCGCGCGGACTCTTCGCACGAAGTCAACCGAGAGCCGCCGACCGTACAGGTCGCCCTCGAAGCCGATCACGTGGACTTCAACGAGTGGCGCGTTCTGCCCAAACGTCGGGCGCACGCCCACGTTGACGGCCGCGCGGTGAACTCTGGTGCCTTCTTCAATGCGGACATCGGCCGCGTAGACGCCGAACATCGGAAGTACTTTGCCGCCGGGCGGGACGAGGTTGGCTGTTGGGAAACCAATCGTGCGCCCCCGCTGGTCTCCTTGGGTCACGCGCTGAATCATGCGGTACGCACGCCCGAGCATCATGCGGGCGTCGCCGACGCGCCCTTCCTCTATCGCCAGGCGGATCTTGGTGGACGAGACGACCAAATCGCCTTCGACGTGCGCCTCGACCTGCTGGACGCGAAAGCCCAACTCGCCTCCGAGCCGTTCCAACAAACCCGCGTCGCCCGAGCGCTTGCGGCCAAACCCGTGGTCGTGCCCGACGACCACGACGCGTGCCGACAGCGCACCAGCCAGCACGTCGCGCGCGAACCGTTCGGCAGGCCAATCCGCCATCGCTTTGGTAAACGGCAGCACGACGAGCCGGTCGACGCCCATCGCTCCCATCGCATCGGCCCGCTCCTCAACCGTCGTCAGCAGCGCGACTCCTTCGCCCGTCACGACTTCGCGTGGATGCGGATCGAACGTGACGACTGCCGACTCGCCACCGACAGACTGAGATATTGCAATAACGGACTCGAGGACCGCCTGGTGTCCGCGATGGACGCCGTCAAACGTGCCCACCGTCACCCCACCGACCGGCGCTAGCGCGCTCCCGTCGTAGCGCTCAACTCTCATCAACTTTGGGCTTGAGTGCCGTTTCGCTTTCCAACCGTTCGAGCGTCCAGGCCGTATCGACGTGCGTGTCCCCGATGGCGAGCCGTCGCAGCGCCGTCAGGTGTCCCCCGACTTCGAGCGCCGCACCTAAATCGTGGGCGAGCGAGCGTACGTACGTGCCCTTGGTGCAGCCTGTCTCGAACGTTACGTCGGGCAAATTGCGAGCGTCGGTGTCGAAGAAGAACACGGTCACGTGCCGGGGTGGCACATCGACTTTCTCTCCCCTACGCGCCTTTTTGTACAAACGCTCGCCGTCCTTCTTGATCGCCGAGTAGACGGGCGGAATCTGTTCTATGTCGCCGACGAACCGTTCAGCCGCTCTCGTCACGAGTTCCGGCGATACGTCGGACGTATCGCGCGACTCCTCGACGGGTGTCTCAGCGTCGTAGCTAGCTGTCGTCTCACCCAACCGGATCGTGCCCGAGTAGAGTTTATGTTGGCCTTGAAATACGTCGGCACAGCGAGTGGCTTCGCGCCCGACGAGGCAGATCAGCAGGCCGGTTGCCATCGGATCGAGCGTGCCGGCATGGCCGATTTTCTTCTCCTTGAGAATGCCTCGCAAGCGCCGGATTACACCGAACGACGTGATCCCCTTGGGTTTGTCGATCGGAAGCACGAACGCACCATCGGGACGGGGTGTGCCGTGCGTCCAGATCGGAGGAATCGGTAAACTCACGAGGCTGGTGTTTCCTCGGTGCCGCTGCCACCTTCGCGTGCCTCGCGTTCGGCGCGGATGCGGTCGAACAGGTTGTCCATGTCCTTGGCGCGGACCTGCGATTGATCGAGGAAGAATTTCAACTCGGGGACCGCTTTGAGTTGGTGCCGGATCTTGGATCCCAGCGCAAGCCGAATGTCGTCGCTCAGCACCTGGACGCGCTTGAGCACAGCTTGTCGCTGTTTGTCGTCGTCGCCCGCGAGTACGCTCAGGTTGACATAGGCGATGCTCAAATCCTTGGTCATCGACACGGCCGTAACGGTCGTCATCGGGCCAAGCTGATCCGAATACGATTGATTCAAAATCTCGGCGATCGCCCGCTGAATCACGCTGGCGACGCGTTCGGTGCGGATACTCATCAGCGTTCGACGGATTCGAGCGTGCGTGCCGTTTCGACGACTTCGAAGGCTTCGATCTGGTCGCCTTCTTTGATGTCGTTGTAGCCGTCGATGCTGATACCGCATTCGTAGCCGCTCGCCACTTCTTTGACGTCGTCCTTGATCCTACGCAGCGAGCCGATGCTGGCGTTGTCGTAGATGACGACGCCGTCGCGGATCAGGCGCACTTTGTCGTTGCGCTTGATCTTACCGTCGACCACGAACGAGCCGGCGATTGTGCCGATGCGCGGGACCTTGAAGATCTGCCGCACTTCGACTGTGCCCAGCGTTTTCTCGGTCTTCTCGGGCGAGAGCAAGCCTTCGAGCGCGTCGCGGACGTCCTGAATGGCGTCGTAGATGATCGAATACGTCCGGATGTCGATCTCTTCGCGCTCGGCAAGCTGACGAGCAGAGAGCGTCGGGCGCACCTGGAAGCCGATGATGACGGCATCCGATGCGCTGGCGAGCATCACATCCGACTCGTTGATCGCGCCGACTCCGGTGTGAATGAGGCTGACGGCCACTTCGGGCGTCGAGAGCTTCTGGAGCGAGTCCGAAAGGGCCTCGACCGAGCCGCCCACATCGCCCTTGAGGATGACGTTGAGTTCTTGGAAGTCGCCCAATGCGATGCGCCTTCCGATTTCGTCGAGCGTGATGTGCTTGCGCTGGCGCATGGCCTGCTCGCGCGCGATCTGCGTCCTACGAGCAGCGATGTCCCTCGCTTCGCGCTCGTCGTCCATCACGACTAGGCGGTCGCCGACTTCGGGAGCGCCGGGGAAGCCGAGGATCGTGACGGGAGTCGACGGACCGGCTTCGGCGACGCGCTGATCGCGCTCGTCGAACATCGCGCGTACGCGTCCGCTGTGGACACCGGCGAGAAAAATGTCGCCGACTTCGAGCGTTCCGGTCTGCACCAAAACGGTCGCCACGACGCCGCGGCCTTTGTCAAGCCGCGATTCGATGACTGTCCCGACGGCGCCTCTGTCCGGGTTGGCTTTGAGTTCGAGCAGTTCGGCCTGAATGAGGACCTTTTCGAGCAGTTCGGGGACGCCCTGGCCGGTTTTGGCCGAGACCTCTTCGACCTGCACCTGCCCGCCGTAGGCTTCGACCAAAACGCCGTGATCGCTCAGCTGCTGCATCACGCGCGGCGAGTTGGCGGCGGGCTTGTCGATCTTGTTGATCGCGACGACGATGGGCACGTCAGCGGCTTTGGCGTGGTTGATCGCCTCGATCGTCTGGGGCATGACCGCGTCGTCAGCGGCGACGACGAGGATGACGATGTCCGTCGCCTGAGCACCACGGGCACGCATGGCGGTAAAGGCTTCGTGACCCGGCGTGTCTAAGAACGCGATGGCTCTGCCGTCCTTAACCACTTTATAGGCGCCAATGTGCTGCGTGATGCCGCCCGCCTCTCCGGCGACGACGTTGGCTTCGCGGATGTAGTCGAGCAGCGACGTTTTACCGTGGTCGACATGGCCCATGATCGTGACGACCGGCGAGCGCTCCTCCATATCCTCGGGATCGTCGTCGAAGAGGTCCATCGCCTCTTCTTCGTCGAACTCCTTGATGAACTCAATGTCGTAGCCAAACTCGTCGGCGACGAGCTGGATCGAGTCGGCGTCCAGGCGCTGGTTGATCGACACCATCATGCCCATCGAGAAGAGGCGCCCGATCACGTCGTTGACGCCCACGTCCATCAGACCGGCAAGCTCGCCGGTCGAGAGAAATTCGGTGACGCGTAGAGTCGTTTCGCCTTCGACCATCTCCTCTTGCTGCGCGGCGCGCTCGGCGGCGCGTTCGTCGCGGCGCAGGCGGCGGCGTTTTTGGCGGTTGCGCGTGGCGCCCTGCTCAAGCTCGCGGCGCGTTTCACGCAGCATCTGCTCGACGTCGATCTGGTCGACCTGGGGGGCGCCGCCCGGCTTGTCGCCTCCGGTTTTCTTGGGCGCCTTTTTCTTCTTGTTGCTGGTGGTGCTGGTCGACTTGTCCTCTTCGCCCCTGCGCTTGCGGCGGCGACCACCGGCTCCGCCGACGATCTGGCTCAGGTCAATCTTGCCCAAGACCTTGGTGCCCGCCAGCGTGTGCTGGTTGGCGCGGATCGTTCCGGCGGGCGCTTCCTCGTCGGCCGCGGTCTCACCGCCTTCCGCTGTCGTCTCGGCGGTAGCATCCGTCGCGGCGATAGCGTCGGTCGGCTCGTCTGTTTCGGCTGTCGGCGTTTCTGCTTCGGCCTTGGCCTCGACAGGCGCGGCGACTTCGGCGGGCTTAGCCTTGGCCTGTTCGGCTGCGGCGTTGGCTTCGGCCTCCTGTTTGGCTTTGACGCGCGCTTCGGCTTCGGCGTCGAGCTTGGCCTGGGCTGCGGTTTCGGCGGCTGCTCGGGCTGCGGCTTCTTCCTGGGCTTTGCGCTCGGCTTCGATGCGCTCCAATCGCTCCTCTTCCTCTCGCTGAGCGCGCTTGGCATCCTCAATCGCCTTGGCGTCGGCTTCGGCAGCGGCGGCTTTGTCAGCAGCTTCCTGATCGACACGCGCCTGCCTTAGCCGGGCGACTTGGTCTTTGTCGCTCGAATACTCAGTCAGCAGGGCGAGGTAGGCTTCCTCGTCCGTGATCTTGCCGTTGGGACCTGCTTTAGTGTACGCATCCTTGTGGCCTTTCCCATCGAGAAACGCGACGATGGAATCGATGCTGATGTTCAGGTCTTTCGCTACGCGGAAGAGCGCCTGCTTTTTGAAGTTGCTCATGCAGTGTGATATGAAGCGGACCGTGGGCTGATCCGCTCGAATTACGTGAAGGTAGCGTCACGCACGCATAAAATAGATCAGGCGGTGCCCGCGTTCATCTCGGCCTCGACGACGGCGCGCACTTTGGCAGCGACTTCTTCGGTCATGCCGCTGCGGCGCGACAGCTCCTCGGTCGAAAGGTCGAGCAGCGAGAGCGCCGAATCGCAGCCGATGGCCTTGAGACGGGCAATGACTTCGTCCGGGAATGCATCGCTGAACTCCTCGATATCGACGTCGTCTTCGCCGCTGTGGATTTCGCGGTACACGTCGATCTCGTGCTCGGTCAGACGCGAGGCCAGGCGGATGTTGATGCCCCCCTTTCCGATGGCCTGGCTGACCTCTTCGGGGTGGACGATCACCTTGGCGCGCGGCGGACGCGGATCGCCGTTCTCGTCGACGCCGATGCCGGGCTGGAGCGTGACGCGAATCGGCTTGGCCGGGGCCAACGCGCGCTTGATCTGCTCGATGGTGTCGGACGCCCACGGAATCACGTCGATGCCTTCGTTCGAAAGCTCGCGCGCGACGGCGTGAATACGGACGCCCTTCATGCCCACGCACGCGCCGACGGGATCGACCCGGTCGTCGGTCGAGTGGACGAACATCTTGGCCCGGTTGCCGGGTTCGCGGACGATCTTCTTGATCTCGATGATGCCGTCGTAGATCTCGGGCACTTCCATCTCGAACAGGCGCTCCATGTAGAGCGGATCGGCGCGCGAGATGATGACCTGCGGCGTACCGCCGGCGTCGCGCTTGACTTCTTTGACGACGGCGCGGATCATCTCGCCCTTGCGAAACCTGTCGCGGCGAATCTGCTCGTCGCGCGGCATCGTCAGCTCGGTCTTGTTGTGGATCACGAGCATCTCGCCCTTGCGCGTCTGGTAGACCTCGCCGACGACGATCTCACCGACCTGGTCGATGTAATCCTCGAACATGTGCTCCTTCTCGATGTCGCGGATCCGCTGCGCGAACGTCTGCCGCGCCGTCATGACCGCACGCCGGCCGAAGTCCGACAGGCTCAGTTCTTTGGCGACCTCATCCTCGATCTCGAAATCCTCGTCGATCTCCTGGGCTCCCTTGAGCGTGATCTGCGTGACGGGATCTTCGACGTCGTAGTTGCCCACGACCGTGCGGACGTGCAGCAGCTGGATGTCGCCGTTGTCGGGGTTGAAGATGATGTCGAACGCTTCGGGATCGTCGGCGCCGTAGTGCTTGCGGATCATCGCGCGAAACACGTCCTGAATGATCAGTTGAAGCGTTTCCCGGTCTATGTCCTTGGCGTGCGCGATCTCGGCGAATGACGAGACCAGATCAGAGGATTTCATATGCGTATAGAGACTATCAAGAGAGAAAACGGCGGCGAACCGGCGGCTCACCAGGGCAACTTGACCTTGGCTTCGACCACGTCGCTGAACGCGATCACGAGCGGATCCGCTCCCCCATCCGGCTGAAGCGTCAGGGAAGATGCGTCGGCTGCCGACAGTGTGCCTTCGGCTTTGACGTTGTCGCCCGACTCGGAATCGCGGTACTTGACGCTAAACGGACGGCCGACGTGGCGCGGATACTGGCGCGGCAGTTCGAGCGGCTTGGTCGCACCCGGCGACGACACGTCGAGCGTGTACTTGCCTTCGATCACCTCGCCCTCTTCGAGCGAAAAACCGATCTCCCGGCTCATCTTGCCGACGATGTCGATGCCGATGCCCGCATCCGTATCGACGAAGATGGTGACGACGCGCGATCCTTTGAAGCCGCGCACCGACACGTCCACCACGTACGCATCGTGCGTTTGGGCGATGGAGGCGGCGATGGTGCGGACCTGACCGGCAAGGTCTCGGGGAGCGTTCGATTCGTGCGTCATGGCGATAAAAAAACCCGACCATCGCTGATCGGGCACGACGGGCCGGAGCCTGTTGGGTGCAGTAAAAAAACAGGAGAGACGGCGTCGGCCTTCCCTCCTATTCGTCTGTCCAATATAAGAACCGGTTGCCGACTCGTCAATGCCAGCGCCGTCAGATCACGGTCGGTCGCCGCTCGCTGTCTTTTCGGTCGGGATAGTCGAGCGTAAAGTGCAGACCGCGGCTCTCGTGCCGCATCAGCGCCGAGGTGACGATGAGGTAGGCCGTCGCGATCAGGTTGCGCAACTCGCACGCGCCAACGCTTACGCGCGTGCGGCGGTAAAAGTCTTCGGTCTCCTCGTAGAGCAGTCTGGTCCGCCGCAGCGCGCGTTGCAGCCGCAAATCCGATCGGACGATGCCGACCAGGTCGCTCATCAGTCGCTGCAACTCCTCGCGGTTGTGCGCTACCAACACCCACTCGCGCTCCTGACTCGTGCCACCCGTGTCCCACATCGGAACAGCGTCGTGCTCTGGGCTCCAATCGGCGCGGTGGGCCAGCGTGTGTCGGGCCGCGCGCTCGCTGAACACCATCGCTTCGAGCAGACTGTTGCTTGCTAGCCGGTTGGCACCATGCAGCCCGGTACAGGCGACTTCGCCGCTCGCGTACAGGTTGCGGATCGTCGTCCGCGCGTCCATGTCCGTCACGACGCCGCCGCACTGGTAATGCGCCGCCGGAACGACAGGAATCGGCTCGTGCGCGATGTCGATGCCGAAGTCGAGACAGCGCGCACGGATGGTCGGAAAGTGATGCTCAATGGCATCCTCGCCGATGTGACTGATGTCGAGCCAGACGTGTTTGTCGCCTCGGCGCTTGATCTGGTCGTCGATAGCGCGTGCGACGATGTCGCGGGGGGCTAGTTCGCCGCGTTCGTCGTAGTCGGGCATGAAGCGCTCGCCCGCCAAGTTGGTCAGGATGCCGCCCTCGCCTCTGACGGCTTCGGATATGAGGAAGCTGTCGGCGTCGGGGTGGAACAGGCTCGTCGGGTGAAACTGGACGAACTCCATGTTGCTGACGTGCGCTTTGGCGCGATAGGCCATCGCGAGCCCGTCGCCCGTCGCCACGTCGGGGTTGGTGGTGTGGGCGTAGACTTGGCCGCTGCCGCCCGTCGCGAGGAGCGTCGTCCGGGCGAGAAAGGTGTCGACGACGTCGCGCTCTTCGTCGAGCACGTAGGCGCCGTAGCAGGCCGTGTCGGTCCGCAGCCGCGTGACCGTCTGACCCAGGTGATGCTCCGTGATCAGTTCGACGGCATAATGAAACTCGAACACCCGGATGTTCGGATGCTTGCGGACGGCGGCGAGCAGACTGCGCTCGACTTCGGCGCCGGTCGCGTCGGCGGCGTGGACGATGCGGTTGGCCGAGTGTCCCCCCTCACGCCCCAGGTGAAGTTCGCCGTCAGGATCGCGCGAGAAGTCGGTGCCCAGGTCGATCAGTTCTTGCAAGCGCTCCGGTCCTTCAGTCACGACGACGCGGACGACCTCTGGATCGCACAACCCGGCTCCGGCGTCGAGCGTGTCCTCGACGTGCGATTCGAGACTGTCGCCCGGATCCGTGACGGCCGCGATCCCGCCCTGCGCCCAGTTCGTGTTGCTCTCGACCGACTGCTTCTTGGTCACGATGGCGACCGTTCCGCTATTGGCCACGCGGAGCGCGAACGTTAACCCAGCGACGCCCGAGCCGAGCACGAGGAAATGGAAGCGGTGAGTCGTGGGAGCGGCAGGCATGGGATGCGAGATGGATGGTAATGCAATAACAGCGATACAGGCTTCCCCTCCACCCCCGACTTTGTCACTGCGAGGAGCGAAGCGACGTGGCAATCACTCAAGCTAGCGGCTGGCAAAGGAGATCGCCACGCTTCGCTCGCGATGACAGTTGGGTGGAGCTTAGCGTTGGACCTCGGTATCGGCCTCAGTTGGCTGCATGTGCAACGGGTTTCGGACACCACTCCTACTCGACCGCCTGCGTCAGATACGCTTTGATAAACTCGTCGATGTCTCCGTCCATCACGCCTTGCACGTCCGTCAATTTGGTTTCGGTGCGGTGATCGTTGACCATCGTGTACGGCTGGAAGACGTAGCTGCGGATCTGACTGCCCCACTCGATCTTTTTCTTTCCCGCCTCCTGCGCGTTCTTGGCTGCCTCCTGAATGTCGCGCTCGAGCGAGTAGATGCGACTCTTGAGCATGTTCATCGCCCGCTCGCGGTTTTGCAACTGGCTGCGCTCTTCGGTACTCTCGGCGGCAACGCGCTCCTCCTTACCGTTCGACAGCTTGCCCGTCCAGATGTAGCGCGCGCCGGTCTCGACCTTGTTAACGTTCTGCCCGCCTTTGCCGCCGCTTCGAAAGGTCTGCAACTCCAAGTCGGCCGGGTTGAGTTCGATGTTGATCGTCTCGTCGATCTCGGGAAACACGAACACGCTCGTGAACGAGGTGTGGCGCTTGCCCGACGAGTCGAACGGCGACATCCGCACCAGCCGGTGGACGCCCGACTCGGCTTTGAGGTAGCCGAACGCGTACGGCCCTTCGACGCGCAGCGACGCGCTCTTGATGCCCGCGCCCTCGCCCTCCTGGTATTCGAGCAGCGTCGGTTTGTAGCCGCCGCGTTCGGCCCAGCGCGTGTACATCCGCAGCAGCATATCGCCCCAGTCTTGCGCCTCGGTCCCGCCCGCTCCGGGGTGGATGGTGAGGATCGCCGTGCGGTTATCGTCTGGGCCGCCCAGGATCGTCCTGAACTCCATGCCCTCGACGAGCTTTCCAAGCGCGACAGCTTCTTTGTCGATCTCGGCAGACAAGTCCTCATCCTCTTCGGCGGCCATTAACTGAAACGTCTCGACGTTCTCCATCCGCTCGGCGATAGCTTTCCACCCTTGCACCCAGTCCTTCTCGGCGGCGATCTCTTTCTCGACCAGTTGCGCCGCCTGGGGATCGTCCCAAAACGTGGGATCCAGTCGCTGCCTACTTAACTCGTCGATGCGCGCCTGCCGGTCGCCGACCCCGATGTGGCCTTCGAGTTCGCGGGCGCGTTGGAGGAGGTCGTCTATATCTTCGGTACTCATGCGGGGTGGGATGCGGGGGAGGTCGCCAGTCTACGCGCCTGGGCGCCGACCGTGCCCGCGCACAAGCCGATCAGGGCGGCGAAGATCAGGGAAAGCAGCGGCGCGATGGGTGCGGGCAATCCGCCGATTAAAGTCGAGATGGTAGCCGCCGCCCGCTCGAAGTACACGCCCAACGAGAGCGCGTAAAACGCCATCAGTCCACCCCAACTCAGCGCAAAGCCCAACGCGCCGCGCCAACTCGCGCCGTCGGGCCAGAACGCGCCCAACGCCAGTGGAACGACCAACGCCCACGCCCAGCCCAAGGCGAGGTGGACGAGCAGCGAGACGACAGTGAGGATGAGGAGGCGCATAATCTGTGTGCTAGCGACGGAGCATGCCCCGTCGGTACGGGGTCAGGAAACCTTGCCGCTGGATTCGCGCGCCCGGTCCGCGAACGCGGTGATGCGGCGCACGGCTTCCTGGATGTTTTCGAGCGAGTTGGCGTACGAGCAGCGGATGTAGCCGCTTCCGCTCGGCCCGAACGCGTCGCCCGGCACGCAGGCGACTTTGTCCTGGTTGAGCAGGTTGGTGACGAACGTCTCGGGATCGAGTCCGGTCGAGCGCACGTCGGGGAAGGCGTAGAAAGCGCCCTCGGGTTCGAACGTCGGCAGACCAGCAGCGCGCAGTCCGTCGACCAACGTGCGGCGGCGGATGTCGTACGCCTGGCGCATTGCCTCGACTTGGTCCTGGCAGTCGCGCATCGCGGCGTGGGCGGCGACCTGACCCATCGTCGGGCTGCTCATCACGACGTATTGGTGCATCACGTACATCGCGCGGTAGATGTCGGGCGGCGCGCACGCATAGCCGATCCGCCAGCCGGTCATCGCGTAGTTCTTCGAGAAGCCGCTGATCAGAATCGTGCGGTCGTAGAGGCTGGGAATCGACGGCAGGCAGGTGTGGCCGTCAACGTAGGCGTGGCCGTAAACCAATCGGTCGTAGATCTCATCCGACAAGACGATCAAGTCGTGTTTGACGACGACCTGGGCGATCTCTTCGAGCGTGTCGCGGCGCAGGACGGCGCCCGTCGGGTTGTTGGGATAGCCCAAGAACAGCATCTTGGTCTTCGGCGTGATGCGCTCTGCGATATCGGCTGCCGTCACCTGGAAGTCGTTCTCGACAGATGTAGGTACGTAAACGACCGTTCCGCCCGCCATCTGGACGGCCGGGGCATAGCTGACAAAGCACGGCTCGGGAATCAGCACCTCGTCGCCGGGAGAAATCGTCGCCAGCATCGCCAGCAGGATCGCCTCAGATGCGCCGACGGTCACCATGATCTGGCTGCCCGGATCGTAGCTGACACCGTAGCGCTGCTTGATGTCGGCGGAGATCACGTCGCGCAACTCGCCCAGTCCGGCGTTGGCGGTGTACCCCGTGCGCCCCGCTTTGAGCGAGCCGATGGCCGCGTCGATTGCGGGCTGAGGCGTCACGAAGTCAGGCTCACCGATGCCCAGCGAGATCACGTGGTCCATCGTGGCGGCGATCTCGAAAAAGCGGCGGATGCCCGAGGGCGGGATCGTTTGGGCGCGGAGCGAGAGGCGCGAGTCGGACACGGCGGATCGGGTGTTGGTCGAGCGCCAAAGATACGGCCACTCGGCACGGCGCACGATTACGAAGCGCTTTCGGATGACGGCCATCGGCCTATCTTCCAGGCTGCATTCACCTCTCTCCTAGCTCATGTCTCAGCACCAGAACTTCATCGCCGGACAGTGGCGCGACGCCGACAGCGGCGACACGTTCGAGAACCGCAACCCCGCCCGACGCAGCGACCTGGTCGGCCTCTTCCCCCAGTCCAGCGCGAGCGACGTCGACGCCGCCTCCCAGGCCGCGCGCGCTGCCTTCCACGAGTGGAGCCGCCGTCCCGCGCCCGAACGGGGCAGCATCCTACGCAAAATCGGCGACCTGCTGACCGAGAAGAAGGACGAACTCGCGTTCGAGATGACGCGCGAGATGGGCAAGCCGCACTTCGAGACTAAGGGCGACGTGCAAGAGGCCATCGACACGGCCTACTACGCCGCCAGCGAAACGCGCCGCCTGTTCGGGCACACTGTTCCTAGCGAGATGGCGAACAAGTTCAACATGAGCATCCGCCGTCCGGTCGGCGTGATCGGCGTGATTACGGCCTGGAACTTCCCCGTCGCCGTGCCGACCTGGAAGATCTTCCCCGCCCTCGCGTGTGGCAACACAATCGTGTTCAAGCCCAGCGAAGACGCCCCGCACAGCGGCGAACTGCTCGTCCGCATCCTTCACGAAGCGGGCGTCCCCGAAGGCGTAATCAACCTCGTCCAGGGCGCCGGAGAGACCGGCAAAGCGATGGTCGCCCACGACGAGATCAACGCGATCAGCTTTACCGGGTCGAGCGAGACCGGATCGAAGATCGGAGCCGAATGCGGCCGCTCGCACAAACGCTTCTCGGCTGAACTCGGAGGCAAGAACCCGATGATCGTCCTCGACGACGCCGACCTCGACCTAGTCATGGAAGGCGTCATCTGGGGCGCCTACGGCACGACGGGCCAGCGCTGTACGGCCACGAGTCGCTTGATCGTTCAAGAAGGCGTACACGACGAACTCGTCGGCAAGATCGAAGCCCGCGCCAAAGAACTGCGCCTAGGCTACGGCAACGAAGAAGGCGTCGACATGGGACCCGTCATCAACGAGAAGGCGATGGAGAAAATTTCGGGCTACATGGACATCGCCAAGGAAGAAGGCGCGACGATCCGCTTCGGCGGCAAAGCAGCCACGAGCGATGGAACGGACGACGGCTTTTTCTTCGAGCCGACGTTATTCACCGGCGTCAAGCAGGGCATGCGCGTAGAGCAAGAAGAGATCTTCGGACCGGTCCTGTCGGTCATCAAAGTGAAAGATTACGACGAAGCCATCGCCGTCGCCAACGGCGTCAAGTACGGCCTTTCGTCGGCGATCTACACGCAGAACGTCGCCACGGCTTTTCGCGCGCTCCACGACATCGAAGCGGGCATCACCTACGTCAATGGCCCGACGATCGGCGCCGAAGCCCACATGCCGTTCGGCGGCGTCAAGCAGACCGGCAACGGCCACCGCGAAGGCGGATGGGAGGTGTTCGACTTCTACACCGAGACGAAGACGTGCTACATCGACTACTCCGGCAAACTCCAGCGAGCCCAGATCGATAACGAGGACCTGATCTGACCTGATCGGCTGGCTCGGGTCATCGGACTCGAAGCGTTCTGTCTCAACTCGAGGCAGAACGCTTTTTGGTTTAGCCCAACCCCTTGGCTGTCGATCCATCGTGATGGAAACTCAACAATGTACCTTTTGTACATTGCGTACTGAACCGTCAGTCATGTATAACCCTCTCCATCGCCAAAAGCGCCCTTCGAGATCTACGCAAGTTGCAACCGCAGGTGCGCCTAAAGCTCCGAAGTGTCATCGACGGATTGGCCCACGATCCCAGACCGCACGGATCGGAGGACCTCAAAGGAAAACTGGCGCTCTACCGGAAACTGCGAGTCGGCAACTACCGAATCGTGTACGAGATCGACGACGGCGCAGTCAGCGTGCTGGTCGTTCGCGTTGGGGATCGCAAGGACGTCTACCGTTAATCCGATTAGCTTTAACTCCACTCCCACCATCATGGATACCCTCATTTCTACCGCCGATCTGCGCCGCTCGCTTTCGGACACGCTAGGCCGCGTTCAATACGCTGGCGACCGCGTCGTCATCGGTCGCCACGGCAACCCCGTCGCAGCACTCGTCTCCCTCGACGACCTGCGCGCCCTCGAAGCGATGGAAGACGCAGCGGACATCGAGTTGGCAGACAAAGCCCACTTAGAGGCAGAACGCGAAGGGGCAGTCACGTGGGAGGACGTTCGGGAATCACTCGCCTGAATATGCCGATTCCCTTCCGCGCGCTACACAACATTGAGGCGGGCATCACCTACGTCAATGGCCCGACGATTGGCGCCGAAGCCCACATGCCGTTCGGCGGCGTCAAGCAGACCGGCAACGGCCACCGCGAGGGCGGCTGGGAAGTGTTCGGCTTCTACACCGAGACCAAAACCTGCTACATCGACTACAGTGGCAAGCTCCAGCGCGTCCAGATCGACAACGAGTTGACCTCATCTGAACTGGCTCTTATCGTAGCGTTCTTAAACATGACGTGTCTCCCAGACATGTCATGTTTTTAGTTTGTACCAACCTCAACTCAGCGCTCCAACTCAGCCGGCAGTAACTCCCCTGCCAACAGGCGTAGTTCGGCCTCGGCGATCAGTGCCTGATAGACCGTTTCGACGCGTCTCGTGCGCACATCCACCAGCGTAAGTTGAATCTGCCTTAAGTCGACCGGGGTGATGAAGCCCAGGCGGAGTTGGGCCAGAGCGACGCGGACGTTTTCTCGGGCGATGCTTTCGTTGAGCGCTTCCAGGTCGGAGAGGGCGCGGAAGCCACTAGCGGTAGCGGACAAGCGGGCAGCGCGGGCCTGGGTCGAGAGGCGTTCGCCGGACGTGGTGAGTTCGGCCTGCCGCAGGGCGACGCGGGCGTTGGCGACGCGGCGGCTGCGTTCTCCACCGTCGAAGAGCGGCAGCGACGCGGTCAAGCCGTAGCGCACGTCAGGGCCTACGGTCGGGTCGAACGCGGGAGGCGCGAAACCCTGATCGAATGAGGTCACGCCACCGCTGACCGTTCCTCTGATCGTCGGCAAATACTCGGAGCGTACCTGATCGACCTGCTGGGCGGCGACGGCCTCTCCTTCCTCCAGCGCTCGGATGCGGCGGCTCTGGTCAGTCGCCTGGGAAGTCAGAGCCTCGAGGTTGGGCGGCGGGCCGAGGGCGAGAGTGTCGGAGGGGGCGACGCCGGTGGGATTGCTCAGCGCCATCAAGCCCCCAAGCGTGGCGCGGGCTCCGGCTGCGCGGACTTGCTGCTGCAAGAGGTTGGAGCGGTCGGCGTTGTAATCGGCCAGCGCAAGCGCGGCGTCGATCTCGGCGGCCGTGCCGATGCGCACTTCGGATTGGGTGATGCTCAGTCTGGTACGTGACACGGCCAGCGCTTCGGCGAACGCGTCGGCTAGCGCCACCTGACGGGCCACGTCGAGGTAAGCCGTCGCGACTTCGAGCACCAGGGCTTCGGCGTCCGCTTCGGCGAGCAGTTGGAGGCGGCGCGCGTCGGCTTGCAAGCGGCGGTAGGTGGCCGACCTCAATCCGCCATCGTAGATCGTGTAGCCGAGCACGATGCTGGCGTCGGCGATGGTCGACGTGCGGACGTTGCCGCCTCCGCCTCCGCCCTGGGCACCTCCTCCCTGCTGATCTCCGCCGAATAGCCCGCCGCCACGGAAACCCGATACGCCCGCGTTCACGTCGACGGTCGGCAGGTAGCCTGCGTTGCCCAACGTCACATCGCGCGCAGCACGTTGGGCTTCGAGTTGGGAAACGGCGGCGTCGGGGTTTTGGGCAAGCGCGACGGCGATGGCTTCGTCTAGCGTCAGCCTCAGCGCGTCATCCGGCCCTCCAAAGTCGGGAAGCTGTGGATTGGTCGGCAACGTGACGCCATAGAGACGGAGCGAATCGGGTAGCGGCGCCACGCCCGAACGCTCCGCCGGTTCATTTTGCGCGCTAGCAGAGATGGGAAGCAAGCACGCCACCAGCAGGGCGATCCATCCGGTTGCGCGCATCACGTCGTTTGGGGTTGTCCGATGGAGACGCGCGGTGGGTCGTCGGAGAGACCATCACCGGTTTCGGCTTGCATCACGTCGTCGGGCGAGGGGGCGACTTCCTTGCTCGCGATGTACGTGTAGAGCGCGGGGATGACGTAGAGCGTGAGGACGGTGCCGACGAGCAATCCGCCGATCACGGCCAGTCCCATCGGCACGCGGCTTTCGGCACCCGACCCAAGGGCGAGCGCAATCGGCATCGTACCCAAAATGGTCGAGAACGCGGTCATTAGGATCGGGCGGAAGCGAGCGGCCGATGCTTCCTCGGCGGCCTCTTGCCTCGACATTCCCTCGGCGCGTTGTTGCTTGGCGAACTCGACGATCAGGATGCCGTTTTTCGTCACCAGTCCGATCAGCATCACCAGCCCGATCTGGCTGAACACGTTGAGCGTCGAGCCGAATACCCAGAGGGCGCCCAGCGCGCCGAGCAGCGCCAGCGGGACGGTCAGCAGGATCGTAATCGGATCTCTAAAACTCTCGAACTGGGCGGCGAGAACGAGGTAGATCAGGATCAGCGCCAATCCGAACACGATCAGGATCGAGCCGCCGGTCTCCTCAAAATCGCGGCTCTGACCGGTCAGCGAGGTCGTAAAACCGCTGGGCAGCGTTTCGCTTGCAATCGCCTCCATCGCGTCGATGGCGTCGCTCAGTGACACGCCGGGCGCGGGCTGGGCGGATACAGTCGCGGCGGTGAACCGGTTGTAGCGGTACAGCTGCGGCGGCGCGGCGGACTCGGTCAGGCGGACCAGGTTCGACAGCGGGATCGGCTGGCCCGATGCGCTGCGGACGAAAATGCCCTGGATCGCGTTGGGCGTGTCGCGTGCCTCGCGTTCGAGTTGGCCGATGATCTCGTACTGCTCGCCGTCGCGGTTGAAGTAGCCGAAGCGCCCTTCACTCAGCGCGACCGCCAGCGCCTGGGCCACGTCGAGCGGCGCGATGCCCAGCGCCTGAGCGCGATCTCGCTCGACTTCGACCTGCAACTCGGGCAGCGTGAACTCCAAGTCGGCGCGCGCGAACTGGAACGCCGGATCTTGTGTCGCACGCTCCATAAACGCCGGAAGCGCGGCTTGCAACGCGTCGAGGTTGGGCGCCTGGAGCACGATCTGAACCGGCAGCCCGCGCCCGCCCGACGTTTGGATGGTCGCCGGTTGGCTCACGTTGACGCGCGCGCCGGGCAGCTTCTTGACGGCCGCCTGGACGCTGTTGGCGATCTCGTCTTGGCTGCGCTCGCGCTCGTCCGGCTTGACGAGGATGAGGTTTCCGAACGCCGAGTTGACCGAACTGGATGACCCAAAGCCCGGTGACGTGACGCTGATCAGCGCGCTGATCTCGGGCACCTCTTCTTGCAGCAGCCGGATGAGTTCGTTGGTATAGGCGTCCATGTACGCAAAGCCTCGACCTTGGGGCGCATTGGCGAACAGGCGGATCTGCGAGCGGTCTTCGGCGGGCGCCAATTCGCTTTCCAGATTCGAGAACAAAAACCACACGCCCAGCGACGCTACGCCCATCACCACAAACGCCATCCACCGAACGCGCAGAAAGGCCGCCAGCGAACTTCGATACGCGTCGTTCAGGCGCTGGAAAAACGGCTCGGTCTTGCGGTACAGCCACGGCTTGGTCTCGCGCTTGGTGAGCAGCTTGGACGAGAGCATCGGCGTCAGCGTCAGCGCGGCGAACGACGAGATGACGACAGCGGCGGCAATCGTCAGCCCGAACTCGCGAAACAGCGCGCCCACGACGCCGCCTTGAAAGATGATCGGCAGGAAGACGGCGACCAAGGCCAGCGTCGTCGCGATGACGGCGACGTAGATCTCTTTGGTGCCCGCGACGGCCGCGCGCATCGGGTCCATGCCGCCTTCGATTTTCGAGTAGATGTTTTCGAGCACCACGATGGCGTCGTCGACGACCAGTCCGATGGCGAGCACGAGCGCCAGCAGCGTCAGCACGTTGATCGAAAAGCCCGCCAGTCCCATCACGCCGAACGCGCCGACGAGCGAGACCGGGATGACGAGGATCGGCACCAGCGTCGTCCGCCAGTCGCGCAGGAACGAGAAAATGACGAGGACGACCAAAAACAGCGCGATGAAGACCGTGTTGCGCACCTCGGCGATAGCGGCGCGGACGGGTTCGGTGTTGTCGAACCCGATGCCCAGTTCGATGCCCGGCGGGATGTCGTCTTCGATGTCGGCGATGCGGCGGTTGAACTCGTCGACGATGTCGATAGAGTTGGCGTCGGCCAGAGGGCGCAGGACGACGCCGACCATGGCGATGCCGTCGCGCTTCAAAACCGTTCGCTGGTTCTGGGCGGCCAGCTCGACGCGCCCCACGTCGCGAAACCGGACCAGCGTCGTGCCGTCGTTGCGCAGAACGAGATTTTCGAACTCCTCGACGGTCGACAAGCGGGTCAGCGGGCGGATCGTGAGTTCGACCTGGTCGCCTTCGATCAATCCGCCGGGAAGCTCGACGTTTTGCTCTTGGACGGCGCGCTGCACGTCGCCCGGCGTGAGGCCGTAAGCGGCCAGCGCGGTCGGGTCCATCCACATGCGCATTGCGTAGCGCTTGTCGCCCCAGATGTCGACCGAAGCAACGCCGTCGATGGTTTGCAGGCGCTCGGCAAAGAAGTTGTCGGCGATCTCGGATAGTTCGAGCAGGTTGTACCGCTCGGACGAGAGGTTGAGGAAGACGACCGGATCGCCATCCGAGTTGGACTTGGAGATGACGGGTTCGTCGACTTCGTCGGGGATGCGACCGCGCGCTCGGCTGACCCTATCGCGCACGTCGGCGGCGGCAGCGTCGAGATCGGCGCCCAGATCGAACTCGACCCGGACCGTGCTCCGCCCCTGGTTGCTGATCGACGTGATCGAACGGACGCCGTCGATGGCGTTGACCGACTCCTCGATGGGCTCGGTGACCTGCGTTTCGATGACGGCTGCGTTGGCGCCTCTGAGGTTGGTCGTGACCGAGATCACGGGCGTCTGCACGATGGGATACTCACGCACGCCCAACCGCGAGTAGCCGATGACGCCGCCGATCAGGATGGCGAACGACATCACGGTCGCAAAGACCGGGCGGCGGACGGATAGGTCGTAGAGCGAGGCCATGCTAGTCGGTCGTCTGAAACTGGCGCGTGCGCTCGGCCGATGCTTCGGGACGGACCTGCGTCGGGTCGAACGCGCCGCCTGCCTGCACCGGTTGCCCCTCGCGCACTTCGTCCAGCCCCGACGTGAGCACGACATCGCCCGCGCTCAGTCCGCTCGTGATCTGGATGCGATCCGCCGTCCGCACGCCCGTCGTCACCACACGTGAGACTGCCGTGCCCTGACTCAGCACGAAGACGCGGTTCGAGTCGGCAGCCGTGATGACCGACGCCGTCGGGATCAGCAGCGCATCGTCGACGGCGCCGAGCACCAACTGCACGTTGGCAAACGCGCCGGGCCGCAGCACATCGTCCGCGTTGCCGACCCTAGCGCGGACCGTAAACGCCCGCGTGACCGGATCGACGGCAGGCTCGGAAGCGAGAACAGTCGCTCCGAACTCCATCTCCTGTCCCGGCACGCGGAAGCTGACGGCGTCGCCCTCTCGGATCTTGCCCAGGTAGCGCTCGGGCACGGTGAACTCCAATCGCAGCGGACTCGTCACCCGGAGCGTCGCCACCCGGTCGCCCGGAGACAGGTACGCGCCCACGCTCACTTCGCGCAGCCCCACGACGCCGCCAAACGGAGCCACGATGCGCCGACGCGCGACTTCGGCCGAGAGCTGTGCCAGTTCTGCATCGAGCACACTGGATGCGGCATCCGCTTCGTCCAGCGCCTGGCGGCTCAGCCCGCCGATGTCGAACAGTTCGCGCCGCCGCTGGGCTTGGACACCCGCCAGATCGCGCCGCGTCTGAGCGCTCTGAATCTGCGCGCGCAAAACTTGGGTGTCGAGCGTCACCAGCGTCTGCCCGGTCCGCACCCGGCTCCCTTCCTCGAACGCTAGCGACGTGACGCGCCCGGCGACTTCGGCGCGCAAGTCGACCGACTCCCACGGCAGCAGCGTGCCGGTCGTCGAGACGCGGTCCTCCAGCCGTTCCTGTGAAACCGGAGCCACCGTCACCGCAAGTGTATCGGGCGCCCGCTGCGTACTGTCCTGCGCCTCATCATCGCCACAGCCTACGATCTGTGCGGCGATCAGTAAGACGAAGAGCGTCCTCCCGACTCGGATCCACGCGCCGGTTTTCTGCTGTGAGGTGAGCGGCAATGCGGCTTGGGACTGCGAGTTCGAAAGGCGAGAGCGGCGTACTCGGAACGAGCGACCCGGCTCCCGACTGATACGTCTTTACCGTCCGGGCACGACGAGGTAAACTCACCGCCTCGAAGCTGTAAGGCTTTGGAAAATCGACAGCTTTCTATCCTTGGACGTTCAGTCGATTTCGGTCTCACTCACCGCTCGGCGGCTTGAATCGCGGCTTTGGTCTCCGGTTGCGCAGATAGGGCCGCAGCGCGTCGAGCGTGAACTCGGCCCACGTCTTGTCGCGGTACTCGACGCTGATGACGCCTCGGAAGATGTCGACCTGCCGCACCTGGCCCAAACCGTGTGGCGTCTCGACAGGCGTCCCGGTCGACGGCATGCCTTTTACGGCACGCATGTACGTTTCCAACTCGTAGTTGAGGCAGCACTTCAACCGCCCGCACTGACCACTGAGGCGTGTCGGGTTGAGCGGGAGATGCTGGGCGCGGGCCGCCGTCGTCGAAACGGGCTTGAACTCCTGCAGCCACGTCGAGCAGCACAGCTCGCGTCCGCATGACCCCAGTCCGCCGACCCTAGCCGCTTCGTCGCGCGCTCCGATCTGGCGCAACTCGACGCGCGTGCCGTGGTGGGCACCCAGTTCACGCACCAGGCTCCTAAAGTCGACGCGCTGGGCAGACGTGAAGTAGAGGGTCAACTTCCCTCTGTCGAACTGCCACTCGGCGTCGACCATCTTCATGTCGAGCCGGTGCCGGTCAACGCGCTGCTTGGCGTCGTAGAGCGCGTCGCCCTCGTCGCGTCGGTTCTTCTCGAGCCGGTCGACTTCGTCGGGGTGCGCCAGGCGGACGACGTTGAGCCGCTCCTGCTTGCCGCCTTTGTCTTGCTGTCGGGCGCGCAGCCTCACCAGCTCGCCCGACAGGTGAACGCTGCCCATATCGAGCCCCTTCTCGGCCTGTACGATCACCCAGTCGCCCGTGTCGACGCCGTTTTGGGTGATGTCTTTGAACAGCTCTTTGCGCCCGCCCTTGAACTGCACCTCGACCAGATCGAACGTGCGCGTGGGCTGGCTGATGCCCATGTCCTGGAGCCAGTCGAACGCCTGCGTCGCCGGGCACGCCGACGTTCCGGCGCGCGCCTTGGAGCCGCAGCCTGGGCCGCACGAACCGCCGCAGCCGCCGCCGTCGGTCGAGCATCCGTCGCATCCGTCGCAGGCCATGTCAGGGGGAAGTCAGAGGAACGTAGAGGGGCCGATCCGTGCCGCGTCGGATGGCGTGGTGGAGGCGTTCGGCGAGGACGGTGAGTAGGAGCGCCACGCCGACGTTGCGCTCGACCAGGCCGATGGCTTCCTCGACGCGCTCGACCATCGCTTCCAGATTAGCCGAGGGGACGTTACGACAAAACTTCTCGATGGGGTCCGCCCGGTCGACGTTGACCAGGGGCGCCGCATCGCCCAGCGCGCGGTAGAGCAGCAGATCGCGCATCCACCGCAGCGTGATTCCCAGGAATCCCTTGACGCCTTCCCTACTCATCTGCGCCACCTCGTCGACCACGTCCAGCGCGTCCAGCGGCGAACGGTAAGCGCTCCGAAAGAAGTCGATGGCCAGATCGCGCGAACGCAACACGTCATCGTCTTCGGCCAGTTCGAGCGCCCGAGCAAACGATCCATCCGACAGCCGCGCAATCAACTCGGCCTGCCGATGATCCGCCACGCCGCGCGCCACCAGCGCCCCGATGATCAGATCGACAGCGAGCGGATCGAAGCGGACTTTCTGGCAGCGCGAGGCAATCGTCGGCAGCATCCGGTCGATGCGGTTGGTCGTGAGGATGAAAAACGTCCCCGGCGCCGGTTCTTCGAGCAGTTTGAGAAACGCGTTGGCCGCTTCCTGCCGCATCAGATCGGCGTGTGCGACGATAGCGACTTTGGCCCTCCCCTCGACCGGGCGGAAGCTCATCGGGTGGTGCAACTCCTCGTGGACGCGCGCGATGTTGTAGAACACCTGCTTGTTCTGATCGGCCTTCTTGGTCGGCCTGCGCGCATAGTCGACGACGGCGTACGGGTCGGCATAGAGCATCTGAACGCGCTCCTGCACATCGTCGTCCTTGGCGTCAGACGGATGCGGGATCAGCAGATGCACGTCCGGGTGGAGACCTCGGCGAGCGCGGTCGTCGCCAGGTCTTGCAGGATTGGCGACGAGGGCGGCGGCGAGTTCGAGCGCTCCGGCGATCAGGCCCGTTCCGTCCTGCCCATAGAAGAGGAGCGCGTGCGGAATGCGCCCGCCGTCGAGTCCGCGCTGCATCGTGTCGCGGACTCGGGCTTGCCCGATCAGGCGTCCAGTGGGATCGAAGGGGACAGATATCGCGGTCACAGGTGGTGGATTCGTCGAAGGCTAACAGCGCGGCGTTGCGGCGGCCGGGCGGACCGGAGTATACTACGCGTCCCGCCGAGGTAGCTCAGATGGTTAGAGCGCACGACTCATAATCGTGAGGTCGGGAGTTCGATCCTCCCCCTCGGCACAGCGCGCTCTGCCCAAGCGGTGTGCCGGAATGCAGGACCAGGCTCGCGGGAAGCCTTGGAGCGTTGTGAATTGGATCGATCGCGTAGCGATCAGTGGATAGCAGATGTATCTTGCTGCACTCGATACTGCCGGTAGAATTCCCCGGCGACCTCAGCCGACTTATGTATTCACGTCGGCGAGATACATACTGATTCATGCGTATTTGTTTGAAAGCGAGCTCTTGGGGGCTTGCGGTATTTCTGATCTTTTCGGCCGCTCGCGTAGCCGCTCAGTCCCAGTCGACGGCGCTCGAAGACGATCCGTGGGCGCTAGGCAGCGGCCTCGTCGTAGACGACGAAGCGTACCGGCGGACGCCGCTGATTCCGCTGATGCGATCCGTCTCCGAAATCCCCGAGCGATTTTCGCTCAAGCGGTTCGCGCCCACCCCCAAGAGCCAAGGATCGACGGGAACGTGTGTCGCCTGGGCGACGGCCTACAGCGCGCGCACCATTCTCCGGGCTCAGCAGCAAAACGTGACCAATCAGGAGGAGATAGACCGGCTCGCATTTTCGCCGTCCTATGTGTACAACTCGCTGATTGACCCCTCTGCCAACGCAAAATGCCAGGCGGGCCTCATCATCGACCACGCGCTGAGCACGCTCAAGGGAAGCGGTGTCACGTCGCTCTCGGCGCTCCCCTTCGACTGCGCGGTCGAGATCACCGAGAATCACCGCTCGGTCGCGCGCGACAACGTGTTGTACGACTTTCGCCGGCTGTTCGACCGAGGAGCGAGGGACAAGGCGCCTGCGGTCAAACGGGCCCTTGCGGCGGGGCGCGTGGTCGTCTTCGGCATGCAGGTGCCCCGGTCGTTTCGCATGGCGCGTGGCGTTTCGGTTTGGCATCCCAACCCTGGCGAGGTGGACTCTCCGGTCGGGCACGCCATGACCGTAGTCGCCTACGACGATACGCTGAGCGGTGGCTCGTTTCAGGTCATCAACTCGTGGGGTAAAAGCTGGGGCGACGACGGATTCATCTGGATCCCATACGAGCATTTTCAAAACTTCGTCATGTACGGATTCGAACTGCTCTCGCGCCCTCTCGTGCCGGACATGGAAGGCTCGCTGGCGATCAATCGGTCGGACGGAACCGCCATGCCGCTGATGCGGACGTTTTCGGCGCCCACGCGCTTGCGCGGTGCACATCTGGCACGCGTGCGGCTTTCCCAGCCCTATGCCGCTTTCACGACGTTCGAGGTCGTGCTCACGAACGAAGAGCCCGCCTACGTCTACGCTCTGGGCACCGACGCCACGCGCGAGGTCAGCATGCTCTTCCCCTATCCCTCGGCAACCTCGACCAGTGCGTTCCTACCGGATGCGGGCGGCGAATTGGCGATTCCCGGCGGCCAGGGTCTCTTGCAACTCGACGAGCGCACCGGCACGACGACGTTCGTGCTCCTTTACTCGGCCGAGCCCCTGGAGATAGACGCCGTCGCTTCCTATTTGCAGGACAACCCGGGCACGCTCGAAGAACGCTTGGTAGGCGCGCTGGGAAACCGTCTGGTCCAGGCGTCCAGCGTCGGCCTGTTGGAGTCGGACGGCCGGATCGCGTTCGAAGCATCGGTGGACTCGGCTCAGTCGGTCGTGCCGCTGATCGTGGAGTTCGAGCACGTAGCCGTCGCTGCCTCGACCGATCTCGTTGCTCCGGTTCTGACGCTGCTGAGTCCTCAGAAAGGCGCCCCTCGACGTATGAGAGGGCCAGTCAGGGGCGACTCGGTCCTCGTTCGCGGCACGGCGTTCGACCAATCCAATCTGCGACACGTAACGGTCAACGGAAAGCGGGCGCGCCTGCTCGACGATCACGTGTTCGAGGCTTTCGTTTCGCCCGCAGGCTCTCCAGTCTTGGTCTTGGAGGCAGTCGACGCTGCCGGCAACGAGACGACGCAGCGGTACGCCGACGCGCTGGCTCCGCCCGATACGACAGGGCCCATGATATCGCTTTCAACCTCCGATTTCGCACCTGGCCCTTCGTATCCCAGCACACTGGGCACCGGAGAAGGCTCGGTCAAGGTCCGTTTGGCGGGAATTGTGGGTGATGCGAGCCCTATGTACGGCGTGTACGTCAACGGTGTCTCAGCGGACCTCACCCCAGACGGCCGGTTTGCGGTCGAGATAATGCTACCCACTGCAAGTCCCGATGTGACCATCCGCGCCGTCGACGCATCCGATAATGTGACGGAGCGCATCTACCACCGTGCCCCGAAATAGCGCATTTTATCTTATCCATCGCCTGATATGACCAAGTATTTTTTACTCCTCCTTTCGCTACTCGCTGCCGACGCTCTATCCGCCCAGCGAGCATCTCAAGTCCAGCAGGACCAGGCGCGCATTCGCAACGTCGAGTTTACGGTGATGGAAGAGGGGCGCGTTTCGATCACGTACGACCTGATCGGCTCCGAGACCGATCGTTACTGGGTAAAGATCAACCTCCGCATGAACGAGGGCGAGGACTTTCAACCTCTTCGAGGGGTCACGGGTGACGTAGGAAGCGTGCAGCCAGGCAGAGGCCGCACAGCGACATGGTCGGCCCTTGAGCAGTTTCCCTTCGGAATCGACTCGAGCGATGCCACTTTCCGCGTGAGTTCGGAAGTCACCGCTCGTAAGACCGGCGGTGGATCGGGCGTGCTCGCCGGTCTGCTCGTGGTGGGCGGCATCGGCGGGCTGGTCTACTATCTCCTGAGCCAAGAAGACTAAACACACTCTATTTAATATTCAATCCTATGCATAACTACATCATGACCTTTCGCTTTCTACTTGTCGGTCTCGCCTGCCTATCGGTCGCGATCCCGGCGACAGCGCAGCAGATCATCCGCGCCGACTCTAAGCCCGCCCCCCTCGTCGTACGCACGGACGGAAGCGTACCCGCTGCGGCGATGGTGGCAACGACCGGCGATACGCTCGCCATCAAGGTGATGGAGCCGCTGGTGCGCGGCATTCGGGTCGTGACTTCGCAGGAAGCTATGACGGTGAAAGGGCGAATCATCGGCAACGTCACGTCGCCCTCCGTCATCGTCAACGGCCAACTCGCTGCCGTGCAGGCCGACAATACATTCGAGGCGACTATTCGCTTTGCCGTTGGACAACACGATCTGCTGATTGTCGCGAGCGATGGCCAGGGGAAGACGGTCAGCGAGACGTTCAAAGTGGACCGAGTCGACAACGACGTTCCGCTGGGCGCGTATAGGGCGCTCATCGTGGGCATCGACAGTTATGAGGGCGCCTGGCCTTCGCTTCGAAACGCCGCGCGAGACGCACGCGCCGTCGCCGACGTACTGGAGACCAGCTATGGTTTCGTCGACATCGACACGCTGTACAACGAGCGAGCCACACGGACCAACATCATCAACGCGTTCGAGCGCATGGCCGAGCGCGCGGAGCCGGACGACCGCATCATGATCTATTTCTCGGGTCACGGGCAGTTCGACGAGCGTTTCAATCGAGGCTACTGGGTACCGGCAAACGCCCAAACCATTTCGACGGCCAACTTCATCTCGAACTCCGATGTGGTCACGTATGTGGGCGGAATCAAGTCTAAGCACACGCTCCTCGTCACGGACGCCTGCTTCTCTGGAGACATTTTCCGCGGGCCTTCCGCCGTGAGTGCGGAGTCGCCTCCCGAGCGCGCGATCCTTAACGCGATGCGCCTCACCTCGCGAACGGCGATGACGTCGGGCAACATCGAACCCGTCATGGACGGCGGACGCGAGGGCCACTCAGTCTTCGCGTACTACTTCCTCAAGGCGCTGCGCGAGAACACCGAAACCTACCTGCTGGACTCGTCGATTTTCTCCAGTCTCCAGATTCCCGTCGCCAACAACAGCGAGCAGTCGCCCCAGTTCAGCGTTCTAAAGGACACCGGAGACGAGGGCGGAAGCTTCGTGTTTACGCGCGTCGATCGCTAGACGGCAGTGCCATTTACCGGGCTTGGTTCGTCGGCAGAGACATCGCTCGACAGGCTGCTCGGCACGCGGCGTTTGCGCGTGAGCGCTTCGTCGATGCCCCAGACGGCGAGCACGAGAAGGCCGAGCGTGAGCGTCGCCCAGACGGGTTGCCAGATAACAAACCCGCCAAAGACGCCGAGCACGCCGCCCAAGTATTGGATGTATTGCATCTGCTCGTTGCTCGTCTTCATGACTAGATCTTCGAGCTGATACTCGTCGAAGCGGCGCATGCTGTCGCGGACGAGTTCATAGGTGTCGATGCGGTCGACGATGTCGAGGATGGCGCGCGTCGCCCACTGTTCGAGATCATCGGCGTTGCGCTCAATTAGGTCGGGCAGGAGGTCGAGTTTGAGGTTGAGCGTGTCCAGTCCTTTGTCGACGGCTTCAGGGAGCGCCTGAACGGCCAAGTCGAGGCGGCGCAAAAAGTCGTCCTCGCCGACGGCGCGGTAGGCTCGGAGCGCCAGCCCGGTGAAACCCGATCCCGCCGCGCCTTCGATCTTCTCGATCGTGAAATCGACGATCTGCTTGCGGACGGCCGGGCTTCCCAGCGCATCCTTGGCATAGTCGGCGACGACGCTGCGCAAATCGTCACGGAAGGCGGGGTCTTCGATCACGCGCCGCGCCACGCCGACCGAAACCTCGCGGTAGCGCGGAATGATCTGCGACTCTTCGATCTTGCGCCAGATCGCGTCCGGATTGATCAGCTTCTCCGACACGGCGACGGCCAGACGGTGGATCACGCGCTCGCGCTGTGCGGGAATCAATCCCTGCCCCACCAAAGCTCGCTTTTCGCGCGGATGAAACAGCATCTTGATCGCCAGCCAGTTCGTCCCGAATCCGATCAGCCCGCCGACGGCCAGCGTCCGCATCAAGCCGTCGAACGTCAGGTCGAGGCCAAAGACGCTCGCCGACAGTCCGTCGAAGTCCCACACGAACGAGAGGCCAAACGCAGCGAGCAGCACGAAGGGAATCGCCTTGAGCGCGACGATGGCACCCTGATAGTTGCCCGCCGCGGGCGGCAGATTGGGGCGCTCGGCGCGGACGCGTGGCGGCGGCGCGTGGCGTTTGGCATAGTCGAACAGCAGACGCGCGGCTTGGGCGAGGCTTTTGCGGCCGCTCTCGACGGGATCGGTGGGAAGCGGGGTGGACATGCGGAGGCGTTGATCTCAGACGGCTAGGACGAACGGCGCGGCGCTGGGGATTCACCCGTCGCCCAAGAGAACGGCCGTTCATTCGTGACGAGACGGGCACGGTAGCTCAGCCGGCAGGTAAATGCCCCGGGTTGACCTCTATTTTCGCGTTTCCAAACCGACGCCCCATGCGCACCTACCTGCTCGCCTCCCTCCTGCTCGCCTGCGCCTTTCCCGCACTGGCGCAGACCAATCCGGAACCGCTCCACACCGAGCGCACGCGCTTTCTCCGCTGGGCCTATCAGGACTTGGGAGCACTCGGCAGCGAGATCGTGACGCCAAAGTTCGCGGCCTATGCAGGCGGAGCAGCGGCTTTCACGCTTGGGACCGCGTGGCTAGACGACGACGGCGTGCGGCAGGCGCAGAGTCTGTACGGCCAGAACGATACCTACAAAGAAGTCCTCCTCTTTCTGGACGACGCAGGCGGCCCGCCGATGACACAGATCACGCTGGGACTGGCCGCGGGGTCGCTGCTCATCCCCAACACCAAGTTTCAGGATGCGGCGATGACTTCGCTTCAGACCCTGATCTACGCCGGGCTGACGGGCTACGCGCTCAAAGGAATCATTGGCCGCGCTCGCCCCGAAGATGGACCGCGAGACCCGGAGACGAACGTGCTGCTCGACCTCGCCGATCCCTACGCTTTTTTCGAGACGACCGGCAAGAACCCCTTTACCGACGGCAACAGCTCGTACCCGTCCGGCCACGCGATCTCGTCGTTCGGCATCATTACGGTTTGGGCGAGCTACTACCCGCACCCGCTCACGTACGCGCTGTACGTCATTCCCGCCGGCGCCGTGCTCAACCGTATGAGCGTGGACAAGCACTGGCCGACCGACATCGTCGTTGGCGCGGCGATCGGTGTCGGAACGGCTCGTTTTCTCGTCAACCGCCACAAAGCCATCCAGCGCGGCGACGTAGCGAGCAACGGCGATCCGAGCGGCTGGGACTTCGACATGGTACCGACTTCGGCGCGGCTCACGTATACATTCTGAGTCAGAGACCGGCGAAGATGCGATCTACACGTGCCGAGATGCCGTCGATCACGGTCTGCAAATGCGCGTCCATTTCGACCTCCATCTCGTGGGCACCTTGGGCGATGTCGTCGCGGCTGACGGCGGCGGCGAAGCTCTTGTCTTTGAGCTTCTTCTTGAGCGATTTGAGCTTCATGCCGTCCATGTGGCCCGGCCGCACCAGCGCGGCGGCTACCACCAATCCGGCTAGTTCGTCGACGGCGAAGAGAGCTTTGGCCAGGCGCGTCCGGCGCGGCGTGCCCGTGTACGGTGCGTGGCCCATGATGGCGTCCCGCATCTCGTCGGGATAGCCCAGCGCCATCAGTTCGGCCACGCCGACGCGCGGATGATCGTCGGGCGAGGGGTGCCGCTCGTAGTCCATGTCGTGCAGTAGGCCCGTCATGCGCCACAATTCGACGTCCTCGCCGAGTTGGATGGCGTAGGCTTCCATCGCCGCTTCGACCGCGTACGCGTGCCGCCTCAGGCTGTCGGTCTCGGTCCATTCGTGAAAGAGAGTGAGCGCGTCGTCGTAGGTAGGCATGTCAAGTGTGTGGGGTGGGATTTCAAACTAGGGGCCAGACCTGCGACGCCCGCAGCGCCTGCATCAAAACAGGTCCACCAGATCCAGATGCCGCAGGTAGCGGCCTGGGTTGCGCTCGAAATCGGCCAAAATGCGGTTGACGCGGACCAGAGCAGTGTCGATCTCGGCGTAGAGCGCTTCGTCGCGCAGGACGCGGGCGGCTAAGCCGTCGCCGGTCGTGAGCAGGGCGAGCAGCGTATCGGCGCGCGCCGACGTGCGGCCCAGGCCGTCGAGCGTCGGCGAACTGGCGTCGAGCGTGGTTTGGGCAGTCGCGAGCAGGCGCGTCAGGCGGTCGAGGGCCAGGCCCAGCGTATCGCTGCGCGCGGGCGTGGCGAAGGCCGTGAGGGCAGACGACAGCGTGTCGGATCGGCGGACCAGACGCGCGAACGTCTGATCGTTTTGGCGCACGAAGGCGTCGAGCGTCGTCGTGGTACGGCGAAGAGCGGCGAGCGTGGCCTGGGCGTCGTCTTGCGACCCGGCGGCCAAGGCGTCGGCGGTGCGGGCGGCGCGCGTGACGACGCGGATCAGCGTGTCGATCTGGACGAGCAGGTCGGGGGCGCGGTCGGTTGCCAAGGCGAGCAGATCGGCGCCTCCCCCACCAGCAGCGACGCGAGCGCCATCGGGCAGCGCATTGGGAGCGATGCCGGGATCGAGCGCCAACGTGACGCCTCCCAACGCCGCGATCCCGCCAGGCTTCACGGACGCGTCGACGCGCAGATCGGTGGACTGGTCGACCGAAAACGCGACGCGGATCTGGCGCTCAGGGGTGAGCCGTACGTCTGTCACGGTGCCCACAGCTAATCCGTTGACGACGACCGGGGAGCCGCGGTCGACGCCGCCCGAGTTGTCGAGCAGCGCGTAGGCGTCGGCCGTTCCGCCCAGCGCGGGCAGACCGGACAGCAGCCGCACGCCCAGAGCCAGCAGCACGACGGCAGCGATCAGGGCGAGGCCGACGGCGAGTTCGGTCGAGAGGCGCAAATCGGAGAGGTTACAGAGGCGGAAAGGCGTAGGCCCCCGCTCGGATGAAGTGCGCCACGAACGGATCGTCGGCGCGCGCCAACTCGGACACGTCGCCGGACCAGTGGACGCGGCCCTGGTGCAAAAATACCACACGATCAGCAACGCGGAGGACCGACTGGATGTCGTGCGTCACGACGACGGCGGCAGCGCCCAGATCGCGCGTCAGACCGACGATCAGTTCGTCGATGGCCAGCGCTGTGTCAGGGTCCAGCCCGCTCGTTGGTTCGTCGAAGAGCAGGATTTCGGGTTCGAGCGCGATGCACCGCGCCAGTGCCGCCCGCTTGCGCATTCCGCCCGAGAGCGCGCCGGGCAGCAGGTCCGCGGCGTCGGACAGGCGCACGGCTTCGAGGCACGCTTCGACGCGCCGCTGCGCCTGGCCCGGCTCCATACGCGCGACGTGCCGCAGAGGAAACGCCACGTTTTCGGCCAGCGTCAGGCTGTCGAACAGCGCGCCGCCCTGAAACAGCATGCCGAACCGCCGCCGCATCCGCCGAAGCTCGGACGCCGTCATGCCGGCCAGATCGACATCGCCCACGTGCACCGTTCCGCTGTCCGGCGCCAGCAGGCCGACCAGATGGCGCAGCAGCACGCTCTTCCCCGTCCCCGACGGCCCGACGGTGGCGACGCGCTCGCCCGCGTGCAACTCGAAGTCGACCGAGCGCAGCACGACCTGATCGCCGAAACTGCGCGTGACGCCGTGCGCCCGGATCAGTGGCGCGCTCACAGCAGGAGCGCGGCCAGCGCGAAGTCGGCCAGCAGCAGCCACACGCACGCCGTCACGGCCGCCTGAGTCGTCGCCCGGCCCACACCCTCGGCGCCTCCGCTCGCGTTCATGCCTTTGTAACAGGCGATCGAGGTGATCAAGACGCCGAACACGACGGATTTGATGAAGCCGAACCACGCGTGAAACGGCTCGAAGAAGCTGCGCGCTCCGAGCCAAAAGTCGACCTGGGTCACGAAGCCGCCGCCGACACCGACCGTCAGCGCGCCGCCGATCGCCACGCCGCACGCGACGACGTAGACGACGGGAAACGTGAGGACGGCGGCTAGCACGCGCGGCACGATCAGAAAACCGGCGCTCGAAACGCCCATCACGTCGAGCGCGTCGATCTGGTCGGAGACGCGCATCGTCGCCAGTTCGGCCGCGATCCGGGCGCCGACGCGTCCGGCGAGCACGAAGCCCATGATCAGGGCCGCCAGTTCGAGAAACGTCGCCGGAACGGTGATCGCGCCGATGATGGCCTTGGGCACGAACGGCACGTCGAGTTGAATGCCCGCCTGGATGGCCATGACCGCGCCCGAGGCGAACGCTGCCAGCGACACGATGGGAATCGATCCGAAGCCGATCTGCCGCACCTGGCGGGCCAGCTCGTCGCGCCACAGCGCCGCGTCGGCCAGCGAGCGCGAGGCGTCAGTCATGAGCAGAGTGTATCGCCCCAGAGCGCGTACGGGTTGAAAAGCCATGCTGCAAAGGTACGTGAGTAGTAAACTTGCCAAGTCTTTGAGACTTGGCAAGTTTAGCAAGAGCAACGCTGACAAGCACGTGACACCGCCCGGCTCTACCTTTCCCGACTACCCTACTCGAAGCGCCCGTGGCTAAAAGCAAAACTATCTACGTCTGTCAGAACTGCGGCAATACGGAGCCCCGGTGGCAAGGGCAGTGCGCGTCGTGCGGCGAGTGGAACACGTTCGCCGAAGAGGTCCAGAGCAGCGAGGCGCGGGCGCGGGCCGCGCGCGTTCCGGCGATGGGATCGCGCAGCGGCCGCTCGTCGATGCGCACGCCCAAGCGGCTCGACGAAATCGAAATCACCGACGAGAGCCGGCTGATGACCGGAGTCGGCGAACTCGACCGCGTGCTGGGAAACGGCATCATGAGAGGGTCGCTGATCCTGATTGCGGGCGACCCGGGCATCGGCAAGAGCACGCTGATGACCAGCCTGGGCCGCCACCTGGGGGACAAAAAAGTGCTCTACGTGACGGGCGAGGAATCGCTGCGCCAGGTCAAGCTGCGCGCCGAGCGGCTGGGCGTGCCCAAGGACAACTTCCTGCTGCTGGCCGAAACCGACGTCGAAGAGATCGCCGCCGCTAGTCACGAAGTCCGCCCCGACCTGCTGATCGTCGACTCGATCCAGACCGTCTTTCGCTCGGACATCGAATCGGCGCCCGGAAGCGTGAGCCAGGTGCGCGAGTCGACGGCGTCGCTGCTGCACCTGACCAAGACACTCGAACACCCGACGTTTCTGGTCGGCCACGTCACCAAGACGGGCAACGTCGCCGGACCGCGCGTGCTCGAACACATGGTCGACACCGTCTTGCAGTTCGAGGGCGACCGGCACCACGCCTACCGCATCCTGCGCGCCGTCAAGAACCGGTTTGGCTCGACCAACGAGATGGGCGTCTTCGAGATGCACGCCGACGGGCTCCACGAGGTTACCAACCCGTCCGAGATCTTCCTGTCCGAACGCAGCTACGGCATCAGCGGATCGGCGATCACGTGCACGCTCGAAGGCACGCGTCCCGTCCTGGTCGAGGTGCAAGCCTTGGTCACACCGACCAGCTACCCGTCGCCTCAGCGCACAGCGGCGGGTTTCGACGGCAAGCGGCTTTCCTTGCTCCTCGCCGTGCTCGAAAAGCGGCAGGGCATGAAGCTGAGCACCCAAGACGTGTTCCTCAACGTCGCCGGTGGCATCCGAATTGACGAGCCTGCGGTCGACCTGGGCGTTCTCGTCTCGGTCGCCTCGTCGTTCGAAGACGTGCCGACCGACAGCCAGACGATCTGCATCGGCGAGGTCGGGCTGGGCGGCGAGTTGCGCAGCGTCAGTCAGATCGAGCGGCGCCTGAGTGAGGCCAAGCGCATGGGGTTCACCCAGGCTGTCGTTCCCGCGTCGGGCATGCGCAAGGCCGAAGTGCCCAAGGGACTGAAAGTCCATGCCGTCAAGACGCTGGGCGAGGCGCTTAAAGCGGTGATCGGGTGACATGTCCGCTCTCCACTGACAGCTTCGCGTCGCGGTGCGCAGCCCCTTAGGCACCGTTGACATTAGCCGAGGCGAAGCGGCTGCGCGTGTGATTGGGCGCTCGGCAAGGCGATCGAAGCAGCCGATGCGCGCATCGGCGATGCAGAGCAACGCGGCAGAGTGTTCAAGCGCGCCGCAGAAGCGAGCCGAGCGCAATCGTCAACGTCGCCTAGATCCGCCCCGCCGCTTTGAGCGACAGGTAGGCATTGAGCACATCAGCCGATAGCTGCTGGGGACCGGTCAGCAACGTCCCGACGCCCAACCGGCGCAGTTCGCTGGCCATCTGCTCTTTCTCCATCGCCACGTGAGAGGCAATGGTCTGAGCGTAGACGCGGTCCAGCCCTTCGAGCCCGGCGCCCACATCGCGCAACAGCGGGTTGCGGAAAAAGACGCACAGCACGACGTGTTGCCGCGCCATCGCTACCAAAGCGTTTCGCTGGCGGCGCAGAGCCGAGCGCGTCTCGAAGTTGGAGAACACCAGCAGCAGCGAGCGCCGCTTGACGGTCCGCCTGACGTGGTAGTAGAGCGCTTCTACGTCGGAGTCTTCCTCGCTCGGAGCCGCGTCGTAGAGTGTTTCGAGGATCACGTTCATCTGCCCGGGTCTAGCCGACGCCGGGGCGATCTGCTGGGGCGTCTTGCCAAACGTCATCACGCCGGCATGGTCGTGGCGGCGCAGCGCGATCGCGCTCAGCACCAGAGCCGCGTTGAGGCTGTGGTCGAGCAGGCTCAGCCCGTCGAACGGCAGCGCCATCGTCCGCCCCACGTCGACCAGCGAGTAGATCGGCTGGGCGCGCTCCTGCTGGTACTGGTTGACCATCAAGTCGCCGCGCCGCGCCGTCGCCTTCCAGTTGACACTGCGGATGTCGTCACCGACCACGTAGTCACGCACGTGCTCGAACGCCGTCGAGGCCCCACGCCGCCGCACGCGTTTGATTCCGGCCAGGTCGAGATGCTGCGTCGCCGCCATCAGTTCGTAGCGCCGCATGGCGAGAAACGCCGGGTAGACAGTGGATTCGAAACCGTCCGATCCGCTGAACCGGCGTTCGAGTAGTCCGATTTTCGTCCGGGCGAACGCGTGAAGCGATCCGAACGCCAGATCTCCCCGCTCGGTCGGGCGCAGCATGAACCCGATGCGCTTGGTTTCGCCGCTGCGGATCGCGATTTCAGGCTCACCCCGATGCGGGTCGATCTGGGCAGGCCACTCGTCGACGAGAGAAACGAAGAGATCGTGGGACGCTTGAATCGTCCAGACGCCTGGGTTCTCGTCGCCAATCGAGAGCCGATCCGGCACCTCGCGCGACACCTCTACGCTCGCCCGGGCCAGCCAGATCAGATCTACGACGAGTGTCAACGCGAATGCGGCTAGCCCTATCTGCCCGAGCCACAAGATGGGCTTCCAAGCGAAACCTGCTGCCAGTACGACTGCAATAACGGCGAGGGCGACGAGCGGGCGTCGGCGGTCGAGAAAGATGTCACGCAGAGGCATAGACAGAGTGCAATGGGGTGACGCGGCGGACAGCGACGACGGGGGTGCGGATCAGCTTCTAGGTGACGTGAACGGTAGGCGGCCAGAACCGAGCCAAAGTCCACTCGCTTGCGCTCGAATGGAGCACCGAAGGCCCGAGCGCTGGGCGAGCCAATGATTCGATTATCCTGTCGCCTCCCCTACCGCATCCGCCGCGGCCGATAACGCTCCGTCTAGACCTTCGGGGTTCTTCCCACCTGCCGTGGCCAGGTTGGGCCGCCCGCCGCCTCCGCCGCCCACTCGTTTCGCCAGAAGGCCGACCAGTTTGCCCGCCTGGACGCCCGACGCGATTGCCTCTGGCTCGCAGGCGCACGCCAGCACCACCTTCTCGCCATCCGCGTCGACGCTGCCCAGCACGACGACGCCGTTGCTTCCGATGTGCTGCGCCACCTGCTGCGCCAGATCGCGCAAACCACTTCCGTCGACGCCGTCGATCCGCGCCGTCGCCAGCCGGACGTTGCCGATGCGCTCGGCCGCCGACGCCAGTTCTCCGACCTTGCTTCCAAGCGACGCTTTGCGCGAGGCGTCGAGTTCCTTTTGGGTCTCCTTGACCTGCTCCTGGAGCGCTTCGATTTCTTCGTCGACTCCGCGCCCCAACGTTTTGAAGCGTCCGCGCGCCTTGTCGAGTTCGCCCAAATCGGTCCATATGCTCGCGAGCGCCTGCTGCCCGGTCACAGCCTCGACGCGCCGCACGCCGGAAGCGACCGAACCCTCGCTGACGATGCGAAACACGCCCAGTTCTCCCGTCGCTTTGGCGTGCGTGCCACCGCACAACTCCATCGAACGGTCGGGGTCGAACGTAACGACGCGGACGTGTTCGCCGTATTTCTCGCCGAAGAGCGCCGTCGCGCCTCGGTCCATCGCATCGGCGATCGGCACGTCGCGCTCGTCTTTGAGGGCGACGTTATCCTGGATGAACGCGTTGACGTAGGCCTCGACTTTGCGCAGTTCGTCGGGCGTGACGCGCTCGTAGTGGCTGAAATCGAAGCGCAGGCGGTCGGGCGCGACCAGCGAGCCTTTCTGTTGGACGTGATCACCCAACACGCGGCGCAGTCCGGCGTGAAGCAGGTGCGTGGCCGTGTGATGCTGCTGCGTAGACCGTCGGCGCGAAGGATCGACGCGAGCTTCGACAGGTTGTGACGCGTCGTCCGGCAACTTGTCGACGACGTGCACGATGCGCGCGCTCTGCTTCTGCGTGTCGAGCACCTGGATCGTCTGGCCATTGATGCGCAGTTCGCCCCGGTCGCCGACTTGGCCGCCGCTTTCGGCATAGAACGGCGTCAGGGCAAGCGTGAGTTCGTGGCGGTCCTGCTCGCCCTCTCGCGCGATCGTGCGCGTCGCCGTGATCTGCGTCCGGCTGTTGAGCGCGTCATAACCGACGAACTTGCAATCCGCTTTGGAATTGCCGGCCGTCGTCCAGTCGTCGACCTGGCTCTGATCGACCTTGAACGTGCCCGCCGCTCTAGCCCGCGCTTTTTGCTCGTCCATCCGCGTCTCGAATGCCGCCATACCGACGCCGAACCCTTGCTCGCGTGCCATCAGAGCGGTCAGGTCGAGCGGGAAGCCGTACGTGTCGTGCAGCAGGAACGCCACTTCGCCCGGAAGCTCGCGGTCCGAGGCGGCTTGGGAGAAGTGCGCCAGAACGGCGCCCCACGTCTCGCCCGCAAACGCTTTGGTCAGCAAATCGCGCGCGCCTGAGTCCGCTTTCAGTTCGTCCTGGGCCTGGGCCAGCGCCTCGTTGCCCGGCATCTCCTCAACGGCGGCGAAGCGCTCCAGGTGAGGCAGCAGCGCGTCGAACGACGACAGACCCGTCCCCAGCGTTTCGAGAAAGCTCCGCTCCTCGGCCTCGATCACGCGCGCCACGTACTCTTGCTGCTCGCCCAGTTCGGGAAACGCCTCGCCCATGACGCCGACGAGCGTCGGAATCAGTTTGTGCAGAAACGGCTCCTTGATGTCGAGCGTCTGGTAGCCATAACGAACGGCCCGGCGCAGAATGCGGCGGATGACGTAGCCCCTACCCGTGTTGCCCGGAGCCGCGCCGTCTGCGATTGCGAAGCCCAGCGTTCGCACGTGATCGGCAATGACGCGTAGCGCGACGCGGGCGCGCTCGACCTCGGCGTTGTTGACCAGCCGCACGTCGTCGTACGAAGCGACCTCGGGCATCGGCGACAGCTTGGCGGCGGCGTCGAGCAGGTCCGCGAATACGTCGGTGTCGTAGTTGCTCGTTTTGCCCTGTAGTACGGCGGCGATGCGCTCGAATCCCATGCCGGTGTCGATGTGGCGCGCTTTGAGCGCTTCGAGCGTGCCGTCGGGCTTGGCGTTGTACTGAATGAAGACGAGGTTCCAAATCTCCATTACGCGCGGATCGTCGGCGTTGACGAGCCCCCTACCGTCGACCCTAGCGCGTTCGTCGTCGGGGCGCAGGTCGACGTGAATCTCGGAGCACGGTCCGCATGGCCCCGTATCGCCCATCATCCAGAAGTTGTCTTTGGAGTCGCAGAACAGGATGTGCTCGGGATCGACCGTCGTGCGCTCTTTCCACAGGTTGGCGGCTTCCTGGTCCGGCTGCAAACCCAGGTCCGGGTCGCCCTCGTGAACGCTGACGTAGAGGCGCGAGGGGTCCAGGCCCCAGCGGTCGACGAGCAGTTCCCAGGCCCACTCAATGGCTTCGGCCTTGAAATAGTCTCCGAACGACCAGTTGCCCAGCATCTCGAAAAACGTGTGGTGGTACGTGTCGTAGCCCACCTCCTCCAGATCGTTGTGTTTGCCGCTGACGCGAAGGCACTTTTGGGTGTCGGCGACTCGGGTGTAGGGGCGTGTGCCGGTCCCCAGAAACACGTCCTTGAACGGATTCATGCCCGCGTTGATGAACAGCAGCGTCGCGTCGCCGCGCGGAACGAGCGGAGAACTGGGGACGATCTCGTGCTGCTTCTCGGCGAAGAAGTCGAGGAAGTCCTGGCGGAGGGCAGCGGCGGTCTGAGGGGCGGCCATGGCGGGCGATTGGATGAGACGCAAAGGTACGGAGACGGGGTTGCCTAGCCGATCCTCGCTGCCCAACGCGTTACCCCGGGCGTACAATCGCGCGGCAACTTCGATTTTCGCAGCGGGGTGTAAACAGCTACCTCTCACCCAACATCATTTCCCCTCATGGGCATTCTCTCCTGGATCCTCTTCGGACTCATTGCCGGTGTTATCGCAAAATTTCTGATGCCGGGTGACGATCCGGGCGGTTTCATCATCACGATCCTGATCGGAATCGTCGGCGCATTCGTGGGCGGCTTCGTCGGCAGCTTTTTCGGTTTGGGCTCGACCGGCGACTTCTCGTTCGGCAGCTTCGTCACGGCCATCGTCGGCGCGCTGATCGTGCTGTTCATCTATCGCAAGGTGCGCAGCTAGCAGGCACCGTATCGCGGGCGATGTTCGCATCTCCCACCTGACCTAGGCGTCCTTCGTTTTACCGAGGGACGCCTTTCTTTTTGCGTCTGCGCGCAGCGGCGATGTCGGAGGGGACGCCGGGTGAGACGTGGGGATTGCCCTGCTCGAAGTAGCGATAGTCCAGTTCGATGCCGCGCGTCAGGCCGATGCGGGTGGTGATTTCAATCTCGCCGACGGGCTGGTCGGACGGCAGAAAGTAGAGCGGCGGTTGGGTGAGATCCGATCCGTGAAAGTCGGGGCCGATGCCGAGCGCTTGGGTCAGTTTACCGGGCCCGCTGCCCAGGTCCCGATCGCGCTTGGCGTTGGGACGGCCTTCATACATCAGGTCCAGTCCGCCGACGGGCTCGATCGCGCGGATCAGCACGCCGCCGCCGATGCCGGGCGGTTCGGTCACGACGTTGAGCAGCCAGTAGGCACCATAGATCTTGTAAACGTATGCTTTACCCGGGGCCACGAAGAGATCGCGCCCGCGTCCCGTAGGTTTGAGCAAACCCGTCGCGCTGGTCGATGGCGTTCCAGCCGTGGAAAGCAGGATCGTCCTGCGTGTACCCTTCGGTCTCGACGATGCGACCCACGCGGCGTCCCTGAGGCGACTCGCGCACCAGTCGGCAGCCCACCAACTCGCGTGCGACTTGGAGCGTCGGGCGGGCGAACCAGTCGGAGTTGAGCGGGGTGTCGGTGGTCATAGGAGCGAAAGTGTGAGCCGAAGCGAAACAGCAGGGCCAAGCCGCCAAACCCCGAGTCTTGTCATCGCGAGGAGCGCAGCGACGTGGCGGTCTCCCGCGTCAGCCGCTAGCCTCGGGGATCGCCGCGCTTCGCTCGCGATAACAGTTGAATGGGGAAGAGCTTGCTGTCGGTCTGGGGGCAGTTGGCCAAAGGCGAGCCGACCGCGCTAGACCAACTCGACAGCCAGCGCCGTGCCTCCGCCCGTGCCATGGCAGATCGACGCCATGCCGCGCTCTTTGCCGTGCGTCCGCAGCGCGTGGACGAGCGTCGTCACGATGCGCGCGCCCGAGCAGCCGATCGGGTGGCCCAACGCGATCGCGCCGCCGTGGACGTTGAGCTTGTCCTGCCCGACGCCCAGCATCCGCTCGAACAGGACCGAGTTGATGGCGAACGCTTCGTTGTTCTCGAACAGGTCGTAGTCGGCGAGCGTCGTGCCCGTCTTCTCGAGCACGCGTTTGACGGCCGGAATCGGCGCCTCGGGAAAGCGCCACGGCTCGCCCGCCGCCCAGCCGTACCCGGTGATCTTGGCCAGTGGCGTCATCCCCAACCTCAGGCCCGCCGCCTTGCTGCCTACGACGAGGGCCGACGCGCCGTCCGAGATCTGCGACGCATTGCCCGCCGTCAGCACACCGTCTTTGCTGAACGCCGGACGCAGACTCGCCAGCGTTTCCATCGTCGTGCCGGGGCGGACGCCCTCGTCCTGGTCCAGCGTCTTGGTGTCGCGCTTGACCTGGTAGTCGACCGGCACCATCTCGTCGGCGAAGTGGCCGATCTTTTGGGCGTGGGCGGCACGGCGGTTGGACTCGGCAGCGATAGTGTCCAGCTCTTCGCGCGTGATGCCATACTCGGCGGCCAAGCGCTCGGTCTGGTCACCCATCGCATCGCCCGTGTCTGGATCCGAAAGTCCGTCGCGCTGCATGATGTCGAGCAGCGGTTCTTGACCCGCTCCCAAGAACTTGTATCCCCAGCGCGCCCGGTGGCTCAGGTAGAATCCGGCAGTCGACATCGACTCCATGCCTCCGGCCAAGACCAATTCGGCGTCGCCTGCCTTGACCAGCGAGGCGGCGTTGATGACGGCCATCATACCCGACGAACAGACCATGTCGACCGCCTGTCCATTGACGCTGCGCGGTATGCCAGCCTTGAAAGCAGCCTGTCGTGGGACGAGTTGGCCGTGTCCGGCGCGCAGCACGTGGCCCATCACGAAGAAGTCGAGGTCTGCGCCTTCGATTCCTGCGCGGTCGAGTGCCGCACGCATCGCTTCGGCCCCGAGATCGGATGCAAGATGGTTGGCGAGCGAGCCGCCGAACTTGCCGATCGGCGTGCGGACGGCGGAAAAGAGGTAGGCTTCTGTCATAGGTGGTGGGCTGGAAAAGCGGTTTCACTGTTGGACGATCCAGAAGGACGCCGTGTTCGGTGAAGGGTTGGCGGAGGTCATCCAGCCGTAGCTTCCGAGATGCACGACGACTTCTACTTCGAACCCCGACGCCCCGCTGAGTACGGATTCAAGGATCGAGGGTCTCGGTTTTTGGGCCGCGTCATCCCTGTCGCATCCGAGGAGCACGCCGCTCATCAACTGGCAGACATGCGCAAGACCGAGTGGGACGCCACGCACCACTGCTGGGCCAGCGTGGTGGATCAGATCGCGCGGTCGAGCGACGACGGCGAGCCGTCCGGAAGTGCGGGAGCGCCGATCTCGCGCCAGATCCAAGCGCGTGAACTGACGGGCGTTCTCGTCGTCGTGGCGCGGTGGTACGGCGGCACCAAATTGGGCGTCGGCGGCCTAGTCCGCGCCTACGGCGACGCAGCGAGCGGAGCGCTGGACGCCGCCGGTCGCCTCAAACGCACCTACCGTACGATCGTCCGCGTAAGCTTCGACTATGCCGACACGTCGCCCGCGCTCCACACCATCGGTCAGTTCGACATCGCACAGCAGACACCCGTCTACGACGAGCGCGTGCACCTCACGCTGGCGATCCGCAATGCTCACGTCGACGACTTCACGTCTGCCTTCGTCGACGCGCTAGGCGGACGGGGCGAAGTGAGAGCGGAGTTGAAAAGCTGATCCTACCGGCCCGTCCGGCCAGCTTCTTGATGCTCCTTCATCGCGAACACGGCCAGTCCGTCGACGCGCTCGTTGTCGGGGTTTCCGGCGTGGCCTTTGACTTTGATCCACTCGACTTGGTGCGGCTGAGTCGCCTCGACCAGTTGCTCCCAGATGTCCTGGTTTTCGACGGGCTTCTTGCTCGCGGTCTTCCAGCCGTTCTTCTGCCAGTTTTTGAGCCACCCTTGCGTGAACGCGCGCTGGACGTAGGCGCTGTCGGTATGAATCTTGACCCGCATCGGCCGTTTCATCGCGCGCAGAGCCTCGAGGCACGCCATCATCTCCATCCGGTTGTTCGTCGTGTGCGTCTCGGCGCCGGTCAAGACGCGCTCGTTGTCGCCGTGGCGCAGCAGCGCGGCCCATCCGCCGGGACCCGGATTGCCGCTGCACGCGCCGTCGGTGTAGACGATTACGGGATCGGTCAGGGCGGCGTCAGGCATAGGGCGATCGGGATGGTCGTAGTTTGGGCGACTCAAGTTACCCGACCGATTCAGGCGCCCCTATGAAGTTTGTAGACTACGTCACGCTCAGCGTGCGCAGCGGAAAAGGCGGCGCGGGCGAGCGGACGTTTCGGCGCGAGAAGTACGAGCCCATGGGAGGCCCCAACGGCGGCGACGGCGGCGACGGCGGATCGGTCATCCTGACGGGCGACAGCCGACTCTACACGCTGCTCGACCTGCGCTACAACCGCCACCACTACGCCGAGGATGGCAAGCGCGGCGGCAGCATGAATAAGACCGGCCGGTCGGGCGACGACATCGTGCTCAACGTCCCGACCGGCACGGTCGTACGCGACGCCACGACCGACGAACTGATCGGCGAAATCCTCGAGGACGGAGACACGCTCGTGCTCGCCAAAGGCGGACTGGGAGGCAAAGGCAACTGGCACTTTCGCTCGCCGACGCGCCAGGCGCCGCAGTATGCGCAGCCCGGATTGCCCGGTGAGGAGCGCGAGGTCCAACTCGAACTCAAACTGCTCGCCGATGTCGGGCTGGTCGGCTTCCCCAATGCGGGCAAGAGCACGCTGGTGTCGAGCGTGTCGGCGGCGCGGCCCAAGATCGCCGACTATCCGTTCACGACGCTGGCTCCGTCGCTCGGAGTCGTAGGCGTCGACGGGTGGCAGTCGTTCGTCATCGCTGACATTCCCGGAATCGTCGAGGGCGCGAGCGAGGGCAAGGGATTGGGCTACCGCTTTCTCAAACACATCGAGCGCAACGCGGTCCTGCTGTTCGTCGTCTCGGCCGAGCAGGAGGACGCCGGATCGGTCTACCAAACGCTGCTCGCCGAGTTGGAAGCGTTCGAGCCGGATCTGCTCGGCAAGCCGCGCGCCATCGCGATCAGCAAGATGGACCTGTGGCCTCAGGACACGCGCGACGACTTTGTCGCCGAGGTCAAGGCGACGCTGCCTCCGGACCTCGAAGTCTATCCCATCTCGTCCGTCGCCCAAATCGGACTCGACGAACTCAAGCGTGGCTTGTGGAGCGCGATTCAAAAGGACCGCGAGTGATGGCATCGCTCTTCGAAGACTCGTTCTCGGTGCCCCAGGCGCCCAAAACCGAGCGGCAGGCACGGGAGGAGGCGCACGCGCTTGTCGCCTTATCGCTGACGCCGGGCGTCGGACCCGGACGGATTCGGCTGCTGGTCGAGCGCTTCGGATCGGCACGTGCGGCGCGCGCGGCCAATGCACATCAGCTTGCGACGGTGCCGGGCATCGGATCTGCGACAGCGTCGGCCGTCGGCGCGTTCGACGACGAAGCGCAGGTCGAGGCGCAGTTTAGAGCAGCCGACCGAATCGGCGCGCGCTTCGTGTCGGCGAGCGATCAGGGCTTCCCGCACCCGCTCCACACCATCCACGACACGCCCGCCTTCCTGTGGGCGCTGGGCGAAATGCACCCCACCGACGACCGTGCGCTCGCCATAGTCGGCACGCGCAAGGCGACGGACGAGGGCAAACGCGCCGCCTACCGCTTCGCCAGGGAAGCCGCCGAAGCCGGATGGACGGTCGTCAGCGGCCTGGCCTACGGCGTCGATACCCAAGCGCATCGGGGCGCGCTCGATGGCGGCGGGCGGACGATTGCCGTCTTGGGATCGGGCGTCGACCGCATCTACCCGTCGCGCAACACGCGGCTCGCGCAGGCGATCATGGAAAGCGGGTCGGTGATCAGCGAGTACGCGATGGGCGCCAAGCCGGACGGCCCCAACTTCCCGCGTCGCAACCGGATCATCAGCGGGCTGTCGCGCGGAATTCTGGTCGCCCAGGGGACGGAAAAGGGCGGCTCTCTGATCACGGCGCGCGTGGCCGTCGAGCAAAACCGCGAGGTGTTCGCGCTGCCGTGGCCCTACGACGTCGAAGTCGGGTTGGGCACCAACCGCTTGATTCAGCGCGGCCACGCCAAACTCGTCGTCTCGCTGGCCGACATGCTCGAAGAACTAGGCGAAGTCGCGCCCGGCACCCCCCATGCCGCCCCGCCGCCGACGCTCTCGGGCGTCAAGAAGACGCTGTACGATGGATTGGGCCGCGAGCCGATCCACCTCGACGCGCTGTGCGACGCGACCGGCGTCGAAGTGTCGACCGCGCTCGTCTACCTTCTCGAACTCGAGTTTGCCGGGCACGTCCGCCAACTCGCAGGCAAGCAGTTCGCTCGCGCCTGACTTCTCATACTATGCTGAAAACGATTTCCACTCTCGCGCTGGTGCCGGTCATCATGACGGTCATCCCGCTCTTCAAGCACGATGCGTGGTGGGTGCGGATCTTCGACTTTCCGCGCTTGCAAATCGCCGCGCTGCTACTCGTCTGCTTGGTCGCGCTAGTAGCATACCGGCCGCCATTCAACAGCTTCGCCGGTTTCGCGGCTTCGCTGACGCTGATCGCGCTCGCCGTTCAAGTCTTCCAGATCGTCCCCTACACGCCGCTCTGGAAGAGGCAAGTCGTCGAAGCCCAAGGCGGACTGCCGACGATCAAACTGCTCGTCTCGAACGTGCTGATGGACAACCGCAAGGCCGAAGGATTGCACGCGCATATCGAGCAGCAAGACGCCGACTTGATCGTGCTCAACGAGCCGGACGCGTGGTGGGAGGACCAGATGCGGCAGCACGAAGCCGACTACCCGCACGTGATGCGTGCTGCGAGCGACAACACCTATGGAATGCTGCTCTACAGTCGCCTTCCGATCCTCGAACCTGAGATACTTGAACTGCTCGAAGAAGGCGTGCCGTCGTTTCACCTGTTCGTCGAGGTCGCTGGGCAGCGCGTGCGCCTGCACCTGATTCACCCCAAGCCGCCGTTCCCCAAGGAGGCGATGGACACGACCGAGCGCGACGCCGAGATCGTGCTCGTCGGCAAGATGGCCGAGGACGAAGACGGACCGGTGATCGTCGCCGGGGATCTGAACGACGTAGCGTGGAGTCACTCTACGCGCCTGTTCCAGAGAATCAGTAGCCTGCTCGATCCCAGACGCGGCCGCGCGCTGCTCAACACATTCCACGCCGACTATTTCATCGCTCGCTGGCCACTCGACCACGTGTTCATTTCGGATCACTTTAGACTGGTCGACATGGCGCGGCTTTCGGGCTATGGATCGGACCACTTCCCCATCGTGGTCGAGTTCGAGTTGGCACCCGCGCCTGACCCTGAAAACGACGGACTCGACGCCGATGCCGAAGACCACGAAGAGGCCGACGAGATCATCGAGAAAGGACTTCAGAAGCAGAACGGCGGACCTGAGAATTTGGATGATGACTAGGCCGCCAACGAACTGGGCAGTAGATAACTAGGCTATGCCTCTCTCCGACCACTTCGCACACACCGATACCCTCTCCTACCTCGACCACGCGGCGTCGGGCGTGCTGAGCAGGCAGACGCGTGCCGCCGTTTCGGATTTTGTCGATCTACGCAGCGGAATCGCATCGGACGATGCGAGCGGATGGCTGGCGTTCGAGCCGGTTCTCGCATCGGCGCGCGAGCGGACGGCGCGACTGGCCGGATGCCGGACCGATCAAATCGCCTTCACCGCCCACACGTCGGACAGCCTGAGCCTGCTCGCCGAAGGACTTCCGCTCCAGCCCGGCGACCGCATCGCGATTCCCGATTGCGAGTTTCCGTCCAACGTCTATCCGTTTCAGCATCTCGAACGCAAAGGCGTCAGCGTCGACCTGATCCCGACCCAGCGAGGAGTCGTCACGCTGGATGCTGTCGAACGCGCAATGACACCGCGCACCAGACTGGTGTCGGTCTCGTGGGTGCAGTTTTTATCGGGCTATCGGCTCGACGTAGCGGCCATAGCCGAGATCGTGCACTCTCGCGGTGCGTGGCTCTCGGTCGACGCAATACAGGGCGCAGGTGCGCTGCCCATGGACGTGACAGACTGGGACGCCGACTGGGTCTCGTGTGGCGCGCAAAAGTGGCTGATGGGGATGCGCGGCGTCGGATGGGCATATGTGTCGGACGCGCTGCTCGATGTGGTGACACCACGCGCCGGATGGCTGCAAGGGCCGGTCGACTGGAACGCCTTCACGGACTACGACCTGCAGTTCTGGCCCGACGCTCGGCGCTTTGAAATCGGCACGCATAACCACGCCGGACTGGTCGCGCTGGACGCAGCGCTCGGAGAGGTCGAGGAGATCGGGCGCGACGAGTGCTTGAAGCGTACGCAACGTGCATCGGCCCTCGTCGCGTCTAGTTTGGACGCGCTTGGACTGCGCCGCTACGGTTCAGGCGACAGGGCTCACGCGTCCGGTATCGTGACCGTTGAGATGCCGGACGCCGAGGCGGTGCGCGAGCGGCTGGCGGCGGCGGGCGTCGTCGTGTCGGTGCGCAACGGGCTGCTTCGCGTCTCGCCGCACTGGTACTCGAGCGATGACGACGTAAATCGGCTGGTGGACGTGGTGGCTGACGTCTAAACCCGTTCGGACCTTCCTGACCCGACAGGTTTGGTCGCTCGCTCGGCTCTTTCTCGGGTCGACAGCGTTACCGTTCGATGAAAGAGAGAGACGAAGATCCCAACTACCCGGCGCCGATCCCGACGCACATCGCGCTCGACGTGCCGCCCGGCTACGGCGAGAACGAACGCATCGACGTGTACCTGACCGGCCACGTCGCCAACGCGACGCGGAGCAAGGTGCAGACGGCCATCAAAGACGCCCGCGTTAACGTCAACAGCGAGACCATCGATAAGCCGTCCTACCGCGTTCAGCCGGGCGACGCCATCCGCTGCACGCTGCTCAAAGCGCCGCCGCTCTCGGCCGAGCCCGAAGACATTCCGCTTTCGATCGTGTTCGAGGACGAGCACCTGCTGATCGTCGACAAACCGGCAGGCATGGTCGTCCACCCCGCCCATGGCAACCGGACGGGCACGCTCGTCAACGCCTTACTGCATCACGTCGGCGCCTCTGCCCTCTCGTTCGACGAAGAGGATGACGACAGCGACGACGAGCCGTCCGCTCCGCGCATCGAAGGCCTGTCGCTCGTCAACGCGGCGCCCGACGTGCCCGGGGCGCCTACGGTCCGGCCCGGCATCGTCCATCGCATCGACAAAGACACGAGCGGCCTGCTGGTCGTCGCCAAGCACGACGTGGCCCACGCGCACCTGGCGCGGCAGTTCGCCGATCACAGCATCGCGCGCCGCTACCTCGCGTTGGTCTGGGGCGCGCTCGACCCCGCAGACGGTACTATCGACGCGAATCTGGACCGCGACCCGCGCGACCGCAAGCGCATGGCCGTCGTCCGCGAGGACCGGGGCAAGCACGCCGTCAGCCACTACGAGACACTCGAAGTCTTCCCGTCCAACCTGTCGCTGCTGCGTTTCCAACTCGAAACCGGCCGCACGCACCAGATCCGCGTCCACGCCACCCACCTGGGGCACCCTATGCTGGCCGACGACAAGTATGGAGGCGCGCGCCCCAAACGCTATACGAGAACGCGCAATCAGGAAGCCCATGCCCGCAACCTCGTCGCGCTGGCCGGACGGCAGATGCTCCACGCCGCCACACTGGGCTTCGTCCACCCCGCGACCGGCGAGCACGTGCACTTCGAAGCGCCCATCCCCGACGATATGGCCTCCGTCATCGACAAGCTGCGCGCCGTTGCAGTGGGCGATGGGAAATCGGAAAGCTGACAGGTTTGCGAAACCTGTCAGCTTTGAGCAGTCCCTACCGCACGACCGAGAGCCGCACCGTCTCGGTCCGCTTGTCCGCCACGAGCCGCACCACGTAGAGACCAGCTGGAAGATGCGCCGTATCGACCTGCACCCCCACGCGGCCCTGCATCTGTCCCTCAGCCAGCAGCGCGACCTGGCGTCCGAGCAGGTCGTAGAGCGCGACCGACACCTCGCCCGCCTGACCGAGCCCAAACGTGAGCCGCGCCGAGGTCGTCGCCGGGTTGGGCGCGACCGAGAGCGCTTCGGCCTCGATCAGGCCCGCCTCGTCGGCGCTCGTAATCATACGGAACGCGTCGAGTATATCGTCGACGCTGTTGCAGTCTCCTGCCAGATCATTCAGGAAGAATCTGGGCGTCCCAGCTATCGCCGATTCGTCCGCGGCGACACGCGCCAGGAGAGCCCCTAGACCGACCGAGCAGCGTGCTAGCACGGGGTTTCTGAACACGAGAAAAGCGTCAGGCTGACCATTGATGTTGTCAACGCTCGTCAGCGAAGCGAGACCGTCCACGTTCGCCAGCACATCGTTACTACCGATGCGGAGAGCTCCTTTAACAGTCGTCAGCGAGGAAAGTCCATCCACGTCCTCGAGTGCGTCGTTGAATTCGATGTCCAAGAATCCGGAAATACTCGTCAGGGATGAGAAACCGTCTAGATTGGTCAGTGCCTTGTTGCCATAGATCTGCAGCCCTTCGCCCACGCTCGTCAGCGATGCAAAGCCGTCTACGTTCGTCAACGCAGTGGTGGAGTTAATGGACAACGCCCCGCCGATGCTCGTCAGCGATGAGAAGTGATCCGCATTCGTAGGAGCGACGCCAAATTGGGTAGCGGGACCAATTCCCAGGCTTCCACCTATTCCCAGGCTTCCACCTACACTTACTATCGATGAAAGCCCGTTAAACCTCGGAGAAACGTCTTTTTCATTTGGAGAGAAGCCAACGCTCAAGTCCCCGCCCACTGTAGCCAACGACAAGAGGCCGTCTACGTCTTCCAGCACGTCATTACCTCCGATCAGTACGTCTCCGCCGACGCTCTTCAGTGACGAGAAACCGTTCACGTTTGCGAGAGAAGCGTTTCAGCGACGAAAACCGCCGACTTGCAAATCCCCTCCTACTTCTGCGAGTGACGAGAAGCCGTCCACATCCGTCAACACATCGTTGCCAACGATCCGCAAAGCTCCGCCCACGCCCGTCACCGAGGAGAGGCCGTCCACATTTGCGAGAGAAGGATTTCCGAAACGGAAAAGCCCAACATTCAAGTCTCCACCGATGGTTACCAGTGACGATAGACTGTCGACGTTTGTGATGTTTGCACCGCTTACTGTGAGGTCCCCCTCGACCGTCCGGCAGGCGAATGTGTCTATTTGCTGCTGAGTTTCCAGCACGATGCTCCCCACACAGTTTTGCGCGTGCAGAGCCGTATTCAACAGGAGCGGCAATAGGGCCGCGAGTAAGAACGGACACATATTTTTCCGAGTCGATGACAGAAAATGGGACAGCCTTTAAGCAATCTGCTGTCACTGCTGAGTGACCGCGTTGGCCAATCGGCGAGAATATACTGAGGGTACGCCTGCTTCCAACTTCGCCGCGATTGACCCATTCTGAGCGCGCCGAATCGCCTTGCCACCTCCGCGCCGTCACCCGTAGCTTCGATCATCTTCACCGTGCCGCTCATGCCTCAGCCCCTCTCGGACATCGCGTCCGACCCGCACCGTGCCCTGCGTGCGCTCCTGCTCCCCCGCGTGATCGAAGAGAAGATGCTGCGGCTCATCCGGCAGGGGCGCATCAGCAAGTGGTTCTCGGGCTACGGACAGGAGGCCATCTCGGTCGGCTGCGCGCTGGCGTTGGGCGAGGCCGACACGCTGCTGCCGATGCACCGCAATGTTGGCGTGTGGACGACGCGCGGCGTGCCGCTCGACCGGCTCTTCTGCCAACTCATGGGCAAGGCGGGTGGCTACACCGAAGGGCGCGACCGCACGTTCCACTTTGGACTGCCCGAAAGGGGCATCGTCGGCATGATCTCGCATCTGGCGGCGATGCTGCCGGTCGCCTGTGGCATCGGGCTGGCGCATCAGCTGGACGATGAGCCTGCGATTGCCCTCGCGTTCTGCGGCGAGGGAGCAACGCGCGAGGGCGACTTTCACGAAGCGCTCAACCTCGCCGCCGTTTGGAAGCTGCCGGTCGTCTTCGTGGTCGAGAACAACGGCTATGGCCTGTCGACGCCGACGAGTGAGGCAGTCGCTCCGGCTTCGATCGCCAATGCGGCATTGGGCTACGACATGCCGGGGCGCGTCGTCGACGGCAACGATCTGAACGCGGTTTTGCACGCCGTCGGTCAGGCCAGGGCGCTGGCGCTCTCGGGTGGCGGACCGACGCTGCTCGAAATGGAGACGTTTCGGATGCGCGGCCACGAGGAGGCGTCAGGCACCAAGTACGTGCCCGACGAACTGATGGCAACGTGGGCCGAGCGCGATCCTATCGATCGGATGATGCGCTGGGCCGTCGGGCGTGGAATAGAGCAGCAAGAAATCGACGCCGTGCGCTCAGAACTGGTCGCCGAAGTCGACCGCGTCGCCGAGTACGCGCTCGATCAGCCCGAAGCCGTCTCGACGCTCGAAGCCGAGACAGGCGACGTATTCGCTCCCCACCCTGCTCCGACACTTCCTGTCCGCGAGCAGGGCGAAGGCGAGGCCACTCCCGACGTGCGCTTCATCGACGCGATCAGCCAGGCGCTCGACTCGGCGATGGCGGCAAGCGATGACGTGATCCTGATGGGACAGGACATCGCCGAGTACGGCGGCGTGTTCAAGGTCACCGAAGGCATGGCCGAGCGCTACGGGCTGGACCGCGTCCGCAACACGCCGATCATCGAGAGCGGAGCGGTCGGCTGCGCGCTGGGACTGGCGCTCCAAGGCAAGACGCCGGTTTTGGAGATTCAGTACGCCGACTTCATCACGTGCGGCTTCAACCAGATCGTCAACAACGTCGCGACGACGCGCTACCGCTGGGGCGCCAGAGCGGGCGTCTCGACCGGAGTCGTGATTCGGGCGCCGTTCGGAGGCGGCATCGGCGCGGGACCGTTCCACTCGCAGAGCATTGAGGCGTGGTTCGCCCACGTGCCGGGCTTGCAGGTCGTCATTCCGTCGAACCCGCACGATGCCAAAGGGCTGCTGCTCTCGGCCATCGGCGATCTCAACCCGACGCTGTTTCTCGAACACAAAAAGCTCTACCGCTCGCTCAAAGGCGACGTGCCATCCGAGGCCTACGTCGTCCCCATCGGCAAGGCGCGCGTCGCCCGAGAGGGCTCGGACCTGACGCTGGTATCGTGGGGCATTGGCGTACAGTGGGCGTTGCAAGCCGCCGATCGGTTTGCGGATGAAGGCGCCCACCTAGAGGTCGTCGACCTGCGGACGCTGACGCCGTGGGACCGCGAGACCGTTCTGGCGTCCGTCCGCAAGACCAACCGGCTCGTTGTGGTCCACGAGGCATGGCGGACGGGTGGTTTTGGGGCCGAGATCGCCTCTGAAGTCGCCGAGATGGCGTTTGCCGACCTGGATGCTCCTCCAGCCCGCGTCGGCGCGCGCGACCTGCCCATTCCCTTCGCCAGGCAGATCGAGGACGAAATCTTCTCGGCTCAGGCGCGTTTGGACCAGACGCTCCGTCGAACGCTCTCGTTTTGAAAATCGCCTCTCTGCTGCTGCTCGTCTTCGCGCTCTCGGCATGCGACCGGTTCGCTGACGAAGATCGCCGGCTCGTCCTCGAGATCGTCGATGCAAGCGGCAATCCGGCGAGTGGCGTGCGGGTTCACGCGGCGCCTCGCCTCTCGCCTCAAACGCACGTCCCCCAGCAGTTTCGCTACCTTGCGACGAGCGAACGCGTGGGGTGGGAGGTCGTCTTCTCGATCGTCCGCGAATCGACGGGCGCCCGGACGCGGCCCATTTCCGGCGGATTGGCTTCGCCCGGCGCGCCCGTCGTCTTAGAGATCGACTCGGACGACATTGGGGCTGGACTCTTTCGTCTGCGCGTGGACGGAGGACAAGAGATCGAGGAGGTGCTTTTTGCTTTGTCCGTGGGGCGCAGCGCTGCGGAGTTGGCGCCGGCGCAGTCCGTCACCGGCAGCGGTGGAATAGCCGACATAGACCTCGACGCGTACGGCATAGGTCGCCGCCTGGACCTGACTCTTACCTCTAACGGCACTGACGGTGACCCGGAACTGCGCTCGGTCACGCTGGTCGACACGTTGGATCTGGTGCTCTACGCGCCGACCGAAGACCGCGCGTGGAGCGCCGTCGTTCCTCTACGGCCCGGCCTGACACGAACGACGCTCACCGTGCCCATCAGATGAAACGGACTCACCCCTTCCCCACCGCTCCCCCGACTTTGTGACCGACCGCCTCGAACTTGGCACGCCCGCCCCCGACTTCACCGCTCCGACTAAGGATGGCACCCTCACGCTGTCGGATCTGCGCCCGCGCCGCGTCGCGCTCTACTTCTATCCCAAGGACGACACGCCCGGCTGTACTCGCCAGGCATGTAGCTTGCGCGACGGATACGCCGAACTCAAGGACGCCGGAGTGGAGATCGTCGGCGTCTCGGGCGACGACGCTGCCAGCCACGACCGCTTCTCACACAAGCACGATCTGCCTTTTGCACTCGCAGTGGACTTGGATAATGCTATCGCAACGGCGTACGGGATCCATGGCGAGCGCACGCTCTATGGACGCAAAATCATCGGCGTGCAGCGGACCACGTTCCTGATCGACGAGCAAGGCATCATCGCCGACGTGATCAAACGTCCCAAAGTCGACGAGCACGCCGACGAAATCCTGCGCCGCTGGCAAAAGCTAGACGCCAAAGCCTAACCCCGTAGCGACGCAGCATGCTGCGTCGCCCAACGCCACCTCGCCCGACATCGCGACGCCCCGCAAACCTATCGCAGCGGAAACGTCTCCCCGTCCGGGCCGAGCAGCACCAAGTCGCGTGCTTGCAGCGCCTCCTGACTGACACCGAATCGGAGTTCGTCGTAAACTTCGCCTTGGCACTCGTCGCCGCCGCCGTTGCGGTGAAGCGCGAGCCGTGCGCCCTGACTTTCTACGCGCTCGACGAGTGTCCACGTGTTTTCCTCGCAATCGCCGACGTATTGCACGCGGACGACGAGCGTGTCCCCGTCCAAACCGGGCGGCTGGTCTTCGGTCGCCGGAAAACGTCCCATCACGACGGCGAACGAGTCGCTGTCGGCCAGCGCTTCGTTGGGATCGTCTGGCGCGCGGTTGCAGGCGGCGGCGAGGAGCAGGACGAGGAGCGGAGCGGCGCGAAGTCGGAGCACGGCGAGCGGTTTGGTGGAGGGTCGCCAAGATGCAGAGCGGCGCGGTGTGGAGTCGCAACGAGTTGGTAGCCCCGGCGGACCGTCCGGCAGACGCGGGCGTACCTTTCGGCTCCCGATCTCGCCCACTGCATGTCCGCCATCCGATACGAAGCCGTTATCGGCCTCGAAGTCCACGCCCAACTGCTCACCCAGTCCAAAGCGTTCAGCCCCGAAGGCGCCCTCTTCGGCCTCGACCCCAACGTGCAGGTGGACCCGGTCAGCCTGGGCCATCCCGGCACGCTGCCCACGGCCAATGCCGAAGCCGTCACGCTGGCCGCGCGCATGGGACTGGCGACCAACTGCACGATCCGCGAGCGGTCGATCTTTGCGCGCAAACACTACTTCTATCCCGATCTCCCGAAAGGCTACCAGATCACGCAGTTCGACACGCCGCAGTGCGAAGGCGGCTACGTCGACCTGGCGATGGACGACGGCTCGACCAAGCGCGTCGGCATCACGCGGATCCATTTGGAAGAGGACGCCGGAAAGTCGATCCACGACCAGGATCCGTACGACAGCCTGATCGACTACAACCGGAGCAGCGTCGCGCTGATCGAGATCGTCAGCGAGCCGGACATTCGGACCGCACGCGAGGCGTACCGCTACCTCCAGAAAATCCGCCAGATCGTGCGATATCTGGGCATCTGCGACGGCAACATGGACGAAGGCTCGCTGCGCTGCGACGCCAACGTGAGCATCCGCCCGGTCGGTCAGGCTGAGTTCGGGACGCGGACCGAAGTCAAGAACATGAACTCGATCCGCAACGTCGAGCGCGCCATCGAATACGAAATCGAGCGCCAGACGCAGGTGCTGGAGTCGGGCGGAAAGGTCGATCAGGTGACGCTGCTGTGGGACGCGAGCAAGCTCGAGACGCGCGAAATGCGGAGTAAGGAGGGCGCGCACGACTATAGGTATTTCCCCGACCCCGACCTAGTAACGGTCGTCGTCGACGAGGCGATGCTGGCCCACATCCGCGCCGGACTGCCCGAACTGCCTGCCGTCCGGCGGGCGCGGTATACGGCCCAACTCGGACTGCCGGACTACGACGCGGGCGTGCTGACCGAGGAGCGCGATCTGTCCGACTTCTTCGAGGCGACGCTAGCGGCCGCCGGAGCCGATCACGCCAAAGCCGTCTCGAACGTCGTGATGTCGGACGTGATGAGGACGATGAACGAGCGCAGCGTCGGCATCGCCGAGTTGGGCATCTCGCCCGAGCGCCTGGCCGAACTCGTCGTGCTCCGCGCGGACGACGCCGTCTCGTCGACAGGCGCTCAGACGCTGTTCGAGATGCTGCTGACGAGCGACGAGTCGCCGCGCGCGCTGGCCGAAGCCAACGACTTGTTGCAGGTATCGGATACGGGCGCGCTCGCTCCCATCGTCGACGCGGTCATTGCCGAAAACGCCCCAAAAGTCGCCGCCTACCAGAGCGGTAAGAAGGGGTTGATCGGGTTCTTCATGGGACAGGTGATGCAGCGCTTCGACGGCTCGCCCGACCCGCGCATCGTCCGCGAGTTGCTCGCCGACCGGCTCGACGGTTGATGGCATACGCGCCCGCCTCCCTCCTGCTCGCCCTCGAGACGGCGACTCCGATCTGCTCAGTCGCCCTGATCGGCCCAGCGGGATTGCTGGCCGAAGCCAACGTCCATACGCCGCGCGCTCATGGTCGGCTGCTGCCTGTTTTGGTGCGCGACGCGATGGCGTGGGCCGAAGCTGACTGGTCGCACATCGGAGCCGTCGCGGTATCGGCTGGCCCCGGCTCGTACACCGGACTGCGCGTGGGAGCGAGCGCTGCAAAAGGCTTTTGTCTGGCTTCGGGCGCTGCGCTGATACCCGTCGGCACGCTCGACGCGCTGATCTGGGACGCGCAGCGACTGCTCGCCGATGATGATTTTCGCCGGACCATCGGTGCCGTCTTGCCGTCGCGAAGAGGCGAGGTGTACGTCGGCATCGCAGCGCCGGGCTTCGACGCGCTCGCTGACGCCGTAGCGGCTGAGCCGCTGGACATCGCCGACGCTGATACGCGGCTGGGCAACGACGATCACCTAGCGGTCGGTCCAGGCGGGAGCGTGTTAAGCGGCGGGACGGAGTGGATCCCCGTCGACGCGTCCGCGCGCGCGCTGGGAGCCGTCGGCTGGGCGCGGTGGAAAGCCGGAAACGCCGCAGATTTGGCCGATTTCGAGCCAGATTACCTCAAACCGTTCGTGCCGACGCAGCCGAAGTTGAGACCGACCGCGTAGCGATGGGGCATGCCCCGTCGCTACAGCCCGATCACACCTCCAAAAACCGGATCAGCGCGTCCTCGTCCTGCGTCAGCCCGCCGAGCCTACCGCCCGACCGCGCGCGTCCCCATCGGGCGGCGAACGTGCCGTCGGCGACGGCTTCGAAGACAGTCGGGTGGATGTAGTAGTCGCGGCAGACGGCTTCGGTGTTGCCTAACGCCTCGCATGCCGCTCCGATCATTTCCTTTTGGATCGTCGCCGGTTCGATCTCTGCCGAATCGTGCGCAGCGACGGCGGCGGCGAGCGTGCCGCCCCACGTCCGAAACGTCTTGGCGGTGAACGCATGGCCCATCGCATCGCGCAGGTAGTCGTTGAGGTCGGACGAGTCGAGTTGACCTCTGTCGCCGTTTGCGTCGATGTACTGGAAGAGGTGGTAGCCTGGAATGTCGCGACACGCGCGGACGTGATCGGCGAGAGCAGCATCCTCGACGGCGACCTCGTGCTCCTGCCCGCTCTTGCCCCGAAATGCGAACACGACGCCGCCGTCGCGAAACTTGGCGTGCTTGTCGCGGAGCGTCGTCAAACCGTAGCTGCCGTTCTGATCGGCATACTCGGCGCTCCCGACGCGAATCAGCGTGCGGTCGAGCAGCGTGGCAACGACAGCTAGCACGTGGGTCCGCGACAGTACCGCGCTGTCCAAATCGCGCGCGATCCGCCCGCGCAGAATCGGCAGCGCGCGCCCGAACTCGGCCAGTCGGTCGAACTTGGCTTCGCTCCGCGTGGCCTGCCAGTCGGCGTGGTAGCGGTACTGTTTGCGGCCTTTGTCGTCGCGGCCGGTCGCCTGGACGTGACCGCGTGGGTCGACGCAGATCCACACGTCCGTGTAAGCGGGCGGAATGGCGAGGGCGTCGATGCGTTCGCGCGTCGGCTTGTCGCGCAGCAGCGAGCCGTCGGGCAGGTAGTAGGCAAAGCCGGTACCGGCGCCTTTGCGCGACAGGCCCTCCTCGTCGGCGTGGACGTAGCGAAGCCCCGCCCGGCGCGCGTGCCGGACGAGGCTGTCTTCGGATGCTTGCTCCGCCAACTTAGGCGCCGACGACGGCGCCGCCGTTGACGTGAATCGTCTGCCCCGTTACGTAGCTGCTGTCTTCGGACGCGAGGTAGACGTAGGCCGGAGCCAGCTCCTCGGGCTGCCCATAGCGCTTCATCGGCACCATCGCGGGGAGCGCGGTGACTTCGGCTGGACTGAATCCGCCCGATGTGATGAACGGTGTCCAGATCGGTCCGGGAGCGACGCTGTTGACTCGGATGCCGTCTCCAACGAGAGCGGCAGAAAGCGAGCGCGTGAAGGCGAGCAGCGCGCCCTTGGTCGACGCGTAGTCGATCAGCATTGGGTTGCCCTGGAAGGCGACGACGCTCGTCGAGTTGATAATCGAGTCGCCCTTGGTGAGGTGGGGAAGCGCGGCTTGAGTAAGGAAGAACGCGCCGAACACGTTGCTGCCGAACGTCCGCTTCAGCTGCTCCTCGGTGATGTCAGTCAACTTGTCGGCCTTCTGCTGCATCGCCGCGTTGTTGACCAGGATGTTGAGCCCACCGAACGCGTCGATGGTTTGCTGGACGGCGGCTTCGGCAAAGCTCTTCTCGGCCAGATCGCCGGGAATCAGGATGCACTTTTGGCCCTCGGCCTCGACCGATGCCTTGGCGACTTTGGCGTCCTCGTGCTCGTCGTAGTAGACGATGGCCACGTCGGCGCCTTCACGCGCGAACAGCGTCGCCACGGCACGCCCGATACCGCTGTCGCCGCCCGAGATGAGCGCAACTTTGCCCATCAGCTTGGCCGAGCCTCGGTAGAACGGCGCTTCATATTGGGGAGCGGGCGTCATCTTGGACTCGTGGCCAGGATGGTCGTCCTCTTTCTGTGGCGGGACGACGTGCGGGTGATCAGACATGGCAGTGGGTAGGTGTGCGAAAAATGGAGCAGTTGAAATGCGGGACTAGCGAAAGCGCTCGGGCTTCTTCACGACAGTCTTGCGACGCTTTGTTAGCCGACCGACCAGCAGCCCGACGACCGCAGGCGCCACGCGCGCCGCGAGCGATGGACTCTTGGTCTTGGTCGAAGGCTGCAACGCCCGGTGTGGGATCGCGCCGGCGGGAACGGCGCGCGGCGAGACCGCAGGTACTTCGCTGGTTTTGCTACCGCCCGGCTCGTCGACGCCTTTCTTGGCGTCTGGCGTGCGCTCGGCGTGCTCGCTCGGCTGAATACCCGATCCATGGAAACGCGCGTAGACCTGAGTGACCTCGGCGCCGAAGAAGAGGATCATCGCCGAGTAGTAGATCCACACCAGCAGCACGACGAGCGATCCCGCCGCGCCATAGCTCGAGGCCGTCGATGAGCTGCCCAGATAGATGCCGATCGCGATCTTGCCGACGGCAAACAAAATCGCGGTTATCAGCGCGCCGGTCCATACATCGCTCCATTCGACTTCGGCGTCAGGCAAGACTTTGAACATGGCGGCGAACAGCGCAGTGAAGACGCCGATCGAGATGACAAAGTCGACGATCTGAGCCACGAACTCGCCCACCCCGCCCAGGTCGCTGATGAACGAGGTCAGTTGGGAGACGACGACGCTGAGCACCAGAGAGACGAGCAGCAGAAAGAGGATCGTCAGGATCATGCCGAACGACAGCACTCTGCTCATGATCAGGCCTTTGATACCGTAGCTGGGTTTTTTCTGCACCTCCCACACGTCATTGAGCGCGTCTTGGAGCTGAACGAACACGCCCGTCGCGCCCAAGAGCAGCAGCCCGATCCCGACGATGGTGCCTATGATCCCGCTGTTACTGCCCGGCTGATTGGCGTTTTCGAGCATCGACCGGATGGCGTCGGCACCTTGGGGTCCTACCGTCCCGCTTATCTGCCCCATTAGCTCGGCTTGGGCACCGCCATCCTGTCCGGCCCAGAACAGACTGAGGACGGCCAGCACGATGATGAGGAGCGGGGCGATGCTGAAGACGGTGTAATAGGCCAGCGCGGCCGACAGCCGGGGCGCTTTGTCTTCGCTCCACTCGGACGCGGATTCTTTGAGGAGTTCGAAGTACTGCTTGGGAGCGAGAGCCATAAAGCGGTGGATATTTCCTGTCAGACTCCCCGACCCGGCTCGCCGTGCCGCACGCGCGGTTACGATGCCGTTTCGCCCCGGATGATTTCTACAACACCTATGACAGGCAGCTGACACTCGCATGTGGTATCGTATGGGCGAACCAATCTCTCGTCGTTATGCCCGCTCGCGATCTCCGCCGCCTCGCCGCCTATTTCCAAGCCGACGAACTCGAGTGGCGCGCCATCACCGTCAGCAAGCGGACCAATAAGGGACTGGCCGCCGCCTACATCACCAACCGCGCCATCATGGAGCGGCTCGACGAGGTCGTCGGCCCCGAGAACTGGCGCAACGAATATCGTCCCGGTCCCAACGGAGGCGTCGTCTGCGGCCTGAGCGTTTGCGTCGACCGGGGGACGGATCAAGGCGAGTGGGTCACCAAGTGGGACGGCGCCGACAACACCGACGTCGAGGCAATCAAGGGCGGTCTTTCCAATGCGATGCGCCGCGCGGCCGTGCAGTGGGGCATCGGACGCTATCTGTACGATCTGCCGCAGCAGTGGGTACCAGTCGACGATTACAAGCAGTTCAAAGTCACACCGCGCATTCCCGACCGCTTCCTGCCCTCTCGCCCGTCTTTCAACGCTGGAAACAGCGCGAGTGGAGATGGTGCGAGCCGCGATGTCGAGCGTCCCAACCGCACCCTTCGCGAGCAACCTGCTCCGGCAGCCGATGGCGGCGGCAACGGGGGGTCGCAGACTCAGCAGCACTCGCGCGGTCGCTACGACCGGCGTCCGTCCAACTCGGGCCGGTGAGGTAGTGAGAGGCTGCGCGAGCTTCACGATGAATTGGAGGCTCCGCCGGGCGGCTGAGGCGTGCTACGCGCCTCTCTCACCTCCTCGCTCATGAACGAAAGCACCGCCGACTTAGGCATGCCCAAACGCGTCGCCACGTCCAAGGCGACGATGAACCAGATCGTGCTGCCCAACGACACCAACGGCCTGGGCAACCTGATGGGCGGGCGCCTGCTCCACATGATGGACGTGTGCGCCGGAATCAGCGCGTCGCGCCACTCGGAGCAAGCGGTCGTGACGGCATCGGTCGACTCGGTCGAGTTTCAGTCGGCGATCTACATGAACGAGATCGTCGTGCTCGAATCCCAGGTCAACCGGGCGTTTCGCACGTCGATGGAGGTCGAGATCAACGTGTGGGCCGAAAACCCGCGCGCCCGGACGCGCCGCAAGTGCAACCGCGCCTTTTACACGTTCGTCGCCGTCGACGACAAAGGGCAGCCGATCCGCGTGTCGGCCCTGAAGCCCGAGACCGAAGACGAAGAGCACCGCTACGAGAGCGCCGCGCGCCGACGCGAACTGCGCCTGCTCATGGCCGGTCGCCTGCGCATGGAGGACGCGCACCTGATCAAAGAGTTGGTCATGAGCGCCGTCGATGGCGAAACCGTCGAGGTGTCGAAGTGAGAAACGGTTCGATACCACCCTATAGCACCGCCGTCATCCTGAGCGAAGTCAAAGGATCCCCGTCCTCTGACGAAAAAGGACGGGGATCCCCCGATCAGGTCGAGGGCAGGCTCTTCGACACGCTCAGAATGACATGGTTGGAAGGCGCGTCGTCTATCCTCATGCTATGCTTATTCCTCGCGCCGACACTTCGCGCGCAGACGTACGTCGAGAGCGTCGGCGGGCAGGTCGGCTCCCCGACGGCGGCGATCTCGCTGCGCGGGCAGGTGACGGGCATCCAGTCCATCGGCGAAGTCGGCTTCTCGTTCGAGGACGAGTTCGTTGACGTGGCCGGCTTCGCGTTCACGCTGGGCACCATCGACGACTCGCCGATGCGCTACTACGTCGGTCCCGGCGCTACCGTGCGGCTCGACTCGGGCACGCTGCGCATGGGACTGCTTGCGGCGGGGGGATTGATGTTCGAGACGGGTCAGTTCGAGGTGTTCGTCCAAGCCGCACCGGTCATCTACTTGCTGCCCGAAACCAACGCCGACTTGCGCGTGGCCGTCGGGCTGCGCTACCTGCTGGGCCGATAGCGCGTCCGTAGTTTGATCGGCTCTCCGATCTGGTCTTATGCTCCCTCAACGCGTTCTCGTCACCGGCGCCAACGGTATGATCGGCCAGCTGCTCGTCGAGCGGCTGGCGGCGATGCCGGACTACGATGTGCTGGCGGCGGCGCGGCAACCGGCGCTCGTCGGCGATGCGTCGGGTGGTTACGTGCAGATCGACCTGACCGAGACGCGGCGCCTGACCGAGTTGATACACGATTTCGGCCCCCACACCGTCGTCAACCTGGCCGCGATGACCAATGTCGATCAGTGTGAGGTCGAGCGCGATGCCTGCTGGCGCGTCAATGCCGACGCGGTGGGACAGATGGCGCGCGCCTGCCGCCGCGTCGGTGGCCGGATGGTGCAGGTGTCGACCGATTTCGTGTTCGATGGCGAGGATCCGCTCTACTCGGAAGGCGACATTCCCCGGGCGGTCAACTTCTACGCGAAGAGCAAGATCGCCGGTGAAAACGCCGTCCGCGATGCGGGTATCGACGCGTGGGCGGTTGCCCGTCCCGCCGTCGTCTTTGCGCCGCGCACGCCCAGCGGTCGGGGCAACATAGTCCTGTGGGTACGCGAGGAGTTGATGGCCGGTCGGACGATCCGGATGTTTACGGACCAGTGGCGCACGCCCACCTACGCGCTCGACTTCGCCGAAGGACTGGAGCGCTTGGTGCGGTTCGGAAAAACCGGCGTCTACAACATGACCGGGCGCGAATACGTGTCAGTCAATCAGTTCGCTCACCTCATCGCCGACGCGTTCGACCTGGACAGCAGCCTGATCCAAGAGTCGACGGCCGCCGACTTCCAGCAGACGGCCAAGCGTCCGCCGCGCACCGGGCTGATCATTCTCAAGGCAGAGAGCGAGATTGGCTTCCGGCCTCGCCCACTCGTCGAAGCGCTCGCCCACCTGAGAAGCTTGATAGAAGCCGACCCATCGCTGGCTTGACCCCGTGGCTGGCGCGTTACCGTCCGACCTCTTCTCCTTCCGCCGCCCCTGCTCTAGGAGTGTTCAAACCTGCCACCACACCACGGCTTCCGTTCCGAGCCTTGCGCCGCTAGACCTCGCCGAGTAAGTCTCCGAGCGCCCAAGGATGGATCCTGTGAGAACTGGTCTCGCTGTTCCGCTCGCTGCAAGGGCCGACTCGTTTCCGCACACCGCTCACAACTCACCTACTCATGCCCGCCGTTCTCGTCGAATCCCTCTCCAAGTCGTACGGCATCAAGCCGCTGCTCGACGCCGTCTCGTTCAGTCTGGAAGACCAGGCGCGAATGGGCGTGATCGGCGCCAACGGGAGCGGCAAAACGACGCTGCTGCGCATGATCGCGGGGACCGAGAAGCCGGACGCTGGGCGCATCATCGTGCCGTCGGGTACGCGCGTCGGTTACCTGTCGCAGGCGCCGACGTTCGCAGCCGGTCAGACGGTTCTCGACGCCGTGTTCTCGGGCGACGGAGCGGCGATGAAGGTGGTGCGGCAGTACGAGGAGACGCTTCACGCGCTCGAAGCGTCGGGCGGCATGGACATGGACGCCGCCGAACGGCTCGCGACGCTGTCGGGACGCATGGACGCCGCCCAGGCGTGGAGTTTGGAAGCGCGCGCGCACGCCGTCTTGGACAAACTCGGCATTACCGACACGACGGCTCCAGTCGCGACGCTTTCGGGCGGGCAGCAGAAACGCGTCGCCCTGGCCCAAGCCCTCGTCGAAGAACCCGAACTGCTCATCCTCGACGAGCCGACGAACCACCTCGATACCGAGACCGTCGACTGGCTCGAAGGCTATCTGAGCAGCTACTCGGGCGCCCTTCTCCTGGTCACGCACGACCGCTACTTTCTGGACCGCGTCACCAACCGGATGCTCGAAGTCGCAGGCGGAAACGTGCAGCGGTTCGAAGGCAACTACTCGCGCTTCCTGGAAGTCAAGGCCGAGCAAGCCATCGTTCAAGAGTCCGAGCAGGCTAAGCTCGACAACATGGCGCGGCGCGAACTCGCCTGGCTCCGCAAGGGCGCCAAAGCGCGGACGACCAAGCAGAAGGCCCGCATCGACCGCGCCCACGCGCTGATCGACCGAGACAAGCCCGAAGAAGAACTGACGGCCGAGATCTCCGCCGTTTCGAGCCGGTTGGGCAAGAAGGTCGTCGAGCTGCGCGGCGTATCCAAGGCCTATGGCGATCGCACGCTGATCGACGACTTCACCTACCTGTTCACCCGGACCGACCGCGTCGGCATCATCGGACCCAACGGCGCGGGCAAGTCGACGCTGCTCGAACTGATCGCGGGGCGCCTGCAGCCCGACAGCGGAACGGTCGAGACTGGCCCGACGGTCACGATCGGCTACTACGATCAGACGAGCCGCGCGCTCAATGACGAGCAGCGGCTGATCGACTACATCGAAGAGATCGCCGAAAACGTCGTCACCTCGGACGGGTCGGTCATCTCGGCGAGCAAGATGCTCGAACGCTTTCTGTTTCCGCCCAAGCAGCAGTACACGCCCGTCGGCTTGCTCTCGGGCGGCGAGCGGCGCAGGCTCTACCTGGCGCGCATCCTGATGGGCGCGCCCAATGTGCTGCTGCTCGACGAACCGACCAACGACCTCGACATCCCGACGCTCGTCGCGCTCGAAGACTACCTCGACACGTTTCCGGGCTGCGTCGTTTCGGTCTCGCACGACCGCTATTTCCTCGACCGCGTGACCGATCACCTGTTTCGGTTCGAGCCCGACGGTCATCTGCGCGAGATTCCGGGCAACTATTCGGCGTGGCTCGAAATCAAAGCCGACGAGGACGCCGCAGCCGCGCGCGCATCTGCCGACGCCAAGAAGGCCGCCGCCTCGCAGCCGCCCAAAGCGGCGGCGCCCGCGCCCCAGGCTGCCGGGCTGAGCTTCAACGAGAAGCGCGAACTGGAGCAGATCGAAGAGCGCATTGAGCAGGCCGAAGTGCGCAAGCCCGAGATCGAAGCTCAGATGGTCGAAGCCGCGACGGATTACGAGCGAACGGCCGAACTGTCCGCCGACATGGAGAAGCTGCTGGCCCAACTCGACACCGACATGGAGCGCTGGGCCCTCTTGGCTGAGCGTGCGTGATCTGGGCGGGGTGCGGACGATCGGACGGGGCGAGGTAGACGGAAAAAAGCTGCCAGGCTTTGAAAACCTGACAGCTTTGGCGCCCGCAGAAGGGCTGGTTCCGGAGATCAGACATGACAGGTCTTCAACGACGTGTCATGTTTGGAGCAACTCCAGTCACTTGGAGGCTTCCATCCACTGCGTGCGCATCGCCTCCATACGCGAGACGTTGCGCGCGTCGACTTCCATCGCGGGAGCGGCAGCGATGGCAGCGTCGGCGGCGGCGATCGCCCCGGAATAGTCGCCGTATCCTGCCAGAATCGACGCGTGGGCGCGGTGCGTGTAGAAGTTGGCGTCCATTGCGACGGCCTTCTCGATCCACTCCATCGTGATCTCGCGGTCGACACCGTTTTGGGCGCCGAGCGTCGCATAGGTCGTCGCCGACTGCCACGTGTCGGCGGCGTTGCCCATGCCGACGAGTACGCCGCCAAAGTCGGCCGTCACGTCGATGCCCAGACGCGTCATGCCCCATTCCAGGTAAATCGTCGCTCCGTCGTTGGTGGCGTGGTCGATGCGAAACCGCATCTGCTCGGTCATCTGGGCCGACGTTTCGGGCGCCAGCGTAATGCGAGCGGCGTCCATCTCGGCGTCGTATCCGAACGCGCCCCACTGGTTGGCCTCGCGGTTGAAGTAGACCGTCCACTGATCGGCATCGGGCATCACGAACAGGGCGTACGTTCCGGCGGCGAGGGGCTGACCCTCGACCATCACGTCGGTCGAGAAGGTGACGGTCGTGGCTTCGTTGGCGCCTGCGCGCCACACTTCGCCGTAGGGAGCGAGTTCGCTCTCACTAGCGAACAGCGAGCGGTCCTTGGTCGCCGGGCGGCCGTAGGTGATGTCGATGTCGGTGAAGCCGAACGTCTGGCCGACGCGCGCATTGGGCGATGGGCGCGGTGCGTCGCTGACGCGCGTTTGGGCCTGAGCCGAGGGCGAAAGCGCAAGGCCGAGAGCGGCGACGAGTAGGAGCGAGCGGAGCATGAAGCGTGTGGTAGTGGGAAGTGAGTGAAAGATAGCAGAGCGGGTGGACGGACGCAGTCTTCAACCGTCTCGTTTCCCCAGCCGACTATCTTACTGCACGACAAACAAGCGCTTCCGATCCCTATGCCCAACGCCTATTTCGCCCCGCCACCGCCCGTCAACGAGCCCGTCCGCAACTACGCGCCCGGATCGTCCGAGCGGTCGAGTCTACGCGCCCGACTGATCGAGATGCGCGAGCAGCACGTCACCATTCCGGCGATCATCGGCGGAGAGCGCGTGCTGACCGGTCGGACGGTCGACGTAGTCGCCCCGCACGAACACAGCCGCGTCCTGGCGACGGCGCACTTGTGTGGCAAAGACGAGGTCGCGCGCGCCATCACAGCCGCGCGCGCCGCTGCCGACGACTGGCGTAGGATGGACTGGGCCGATCGCGCCGCCATCTTCCTCAAAGCTGCCGATCTGCTGGCCGGTCCGATGCGCGACACGCTCAACGCGGCGACGATGCTGGGCCAAAGCAAAAACGTCTACCAGGCCGAAATCGACGCCGCCTGCGAGCTGATCGACTTCCTTCGTTTCAATGTGCGGTTCGCGAGCGAGCTGTACGATCAGCAGCCCGTCTCGTCGCCGGGCATCTGGAACCGGACCGACTATAGGCCGCTCGAAGGGTTTGTGCTGGCCGTGACGCCGTTCAACTTTACGGCGATCCAGGCCAACCTGCCCGCCGCCCCGGCGATGATGGGCAACGTTGTGCTGTGGAAGCCGTCGAACACCTCCCTGCTTTCGGCTCATTACCTCATGGAATTGTTCGAGGCCGCCGGGCTGCCGCCGGGCGTCATCAACCTGCTGCCGGGCGACGGGGCCGACGTGGGCGAACCCGCGCTCGACAGCCAGCACTTGGCCGGGCTCCACTTCACCGGCTCGACGGGCACGTTCCAGCACTTGTGGCAGACGATCGGCCGCAACATCGCCAGCTACCGGACCTATCCGCGCATCGTCGGCGAGACGGGCGGCAAAGACTTTATCCTCGCCCACCCCTCGGCCGATGCCCAGACCGTCGCGACGGCCATCGTCAGGGGCTCGTTCGAGTATCAGGGACAGAAGTGCTCGGCCGCGTCGCGCGTCTACGTCCCGCGTTCGCTCTGGACCGACATCGAAGCGTCGATCGGCGAGCAGTTGGGGCGCATTACCGTCGGTCCGGTCGAAGAGATGGGGCACTTCGTCAACGCCGTGATCGACAAGAAGTCGTTCGACAATATCGCGAGCTACATCGACTACGCTAGGCAGTCATCGGACGCCCGCATCGCATTCGGCGGAAGCTACTCGGACGAGGTGGGTTACTTCGTCGACCCAACCGTCATCGTGACCGAGAACCCGCAGTTCAAGTCGATGCGCGAGGAGATCTTCGGCCCCGTCGTGACGATCTACGTCTACGAGGGCGATCAGTGGGAAGAGACGATGACGCTGGTCGACGAGACCTCGCCGTACGCTCTGACCGGCGCCGTTTTCGCTCAGCAACGCGGCGTTCTGGCTCAGGCGAGCGAGCGACTGGTCCACGCGGCGGGCAACTTCTACCTCAACGACAAGCCAACCGGCGCCGTCGTTGGGCAGCAGCCGTTTGGCGGCGGGCGCGCGTCGGGCACCAACGACAAAGCCGGTTCGCTGCTCAACCTGACGCGGTGGACGAGCCCGCGCTCGATCAAGGAAAACTTCGCTCCGCCGACCGACTTCGTCTACCCGTTCCTGGCTCCGGACGAGGGTGCCATCTGACATCGTCCCCGCTGCTCTCCCGGACGCTCAGCCGTCGCGCTACCAGCCGCGCTTCGAGAGCCGTAAGCACCCGGGCGCGCTCAGCCCGATCATGCTGCTCACGCGCGAAGCCGCTGGGCCGCTGGCGGTTATGTTGCTTCCGCTGATGGTTGCGGGCATGACGCAGTCGCTGCAAGGCGGCACCATCCCCGCCCTGCTCTGGATACTGGCGGCAGGAGCGGCCGGTCTCTCTCCTATCGTTTCTCTGATGCGGTTGCAGACGCGCGTGGCCGAGATCGTCGTGTCGTCTCCCCTAGTGGGCGTACGATCTGCGTGGCAGGTGGCGCACGAGACCCCGATGCCGTTCTCGTCGATCGGCAATCTTCGAACGGACACTCAGGGACTGTACTTCTCGTGGAGCCAGCAGGCCCTCGAACTCGACGCCCACGACTGGCGCGATCCGCTGGCGCTGCGCGACGCGCTCGCCGATGCGCAGCGTTCGTGATCTGGCGTCCTACGCATCGGTCGTGGCCCGAAGCATTATCTACTGCTGGGTAGGATCACGCGGAGGTTTGCGCTCCAGGATCGGGGCCGCCGCATCGTCGGCGCGGGCATTGGCGCGCCGCGAGGGGTCGCCGACGACGCCGTCTCCGTCTTCGTCGAGATCCGCATCGGTCGTTGCGATGGCGGCCGAAATGCCGTCGTGTGGATTGCGGCTGTCGGGCGGCGGCGCGGCCGACTCATCCTCTGTCTTTTCCTCGTCTGGATAGGCGACGCGCCCGTGGTTGATGGCGAGCAGGCTCGTGAGCAGTGTTTCGCGGATCGTCTTGAGGTCTCGGAACGTCAGGTTGCAATCGTCGAGTTGGCCGTCGCGCACTCGGTCGCCGACGAGTTTGTCGATCAGCTTGGTCAGCGTCTTCTCGTTGACCTCGTTGAGACTGCGGCTGGCTGCCTCGGTCGAGTCCGACAGCATGAGGATGGCCTCCTCGCGCGATCTGGGCCGCGGTCCGGGATAGCGGTACAATCCTTCGTCGACCGGCAGATCGGTGTCTTCGCGCATCGCGCACGCCTGGCGGTAGAAATACTCGATGCGCGTCGTGCCGTGGTGAGAGGCGACGAAGCGCAGGACGGCCGCCGGAAGCCGAGCCGTCCGCCCTATCTCGAGTCCGTCGGGAACGTGCTTGACGATGATGCGCGCGCTCTGAGCCGGGCCTACGTCGTCGTGCGGGTTGTGCCCGTCGCGCTGGTTCTCGATGAAGTAGGTCGGCGCGCGCATCTTGCCCAGGTCGTGGTAGAGAGCGCCGACTCGGGTGAGTAGCGTGTTCGCGCCGATGGCGTCGGCGCAGGTCTCGGCCAGGTTGGCGACCTGCATGACGTGGTTGAACGTGCCGGGCGCCGTCTGGCTCAGCTCGCGCAGAACCGGCCGGTTGGTGTCCGACAGTTCGAGTAGCGTCAGGTCGGTCGTGATGCCGAACGCGCGCTCACACAGCCAGAGCAAAGGATACGTGAAGAGCAGCAGCGCGCCGTTGACGGCGACGAACACCAGGTCGGTGCCCAGGCTGCTCAGGTCGGCGCTCAGCGCGGCCCGGGCGGCGAGAAGAGCGACAGCGTAGGCGAGAATGAGCAGCCCGGCCGTGAGGAAAATCTGCCCTCGGTTGCGGATGTCGCGCACGCTGAAGACGGCCAATGTGCAGGCGATCAGCGTCGCGAACGTGAACTCCAGATCGTCGCTGAGCATGTGGCCGCCGAGCAGGGCCAGCGAGATCGTGGCGAAGATGCCGACACGCGAGTCGAACAGAATCGTCAGAAGAACCGACGCCAGCGCGACCGGAACGGCGTAGGTGTCGGCGAAGGTAAGGCGCGTAGACAGGCCATAGAGCGCGATCGTGGTGCCGACGATGAGCGATACCAACACGAACTGTCGCAGGTTGTCGAAGATGGCTCGGCGCAGCAGGTAGAGGTAAAGGAAGAAGAGAAACAGCACGGCGATGGCTGTCAATGCCTGACCCGCGATCGTCTGCCACACCAGCCCGGCGCCGCCCAGATTGGCTCGTGCTCTGGCCAGCGACTCGAGTTTGCGCGCTACGTCGGCTGTTACGATCTGGCCGCGCACCACGATCACGTCGCCGTCTTCGACGCTGCCCAGCGTCGGCTGCACGCTCTGCTCGGCGACCTGCCACTGGTTGAACGTCTCGGCGCGCATGAATTCGAGCGTCGGCGTGAAGATGCGCCGGAAGAACGCCGTCGCGATCGACGCCAGTTCGGGATCCGATGCGTAGCGCAGTTCGAGGCGGCTTCCGGCAAGCTCCCAAGCTTCGTCCAGCCCATACAGATTGTCGACGCGCTGCGGACGGTCCTGCCCGCGCTGCCCGTCGCGGATGTATATGATGTCGGTCTTTAGACTGTCCAGCGGCACGTTGACGACGCCGAACGTGCTCAGAAGGCGCGATTCGTTGTAGGCCGATCCGACCAGTTCTCCTACGAACGACAACGACGCATCGTCGTCTGCGGCTTCCATGAGCAGATCCCACTGCCGCCCCGATAGGCCTAGCTGGGTGCGCGCCCTGGACCGCTCGAAGGCTGCCGAGTCCCTGCGCGCGCCCTGCCGGTCCGAGCGCTCGGTCGCCATGCGGTAGCCTCTGTAACTCGAGAAGACGGTCATGAGCTGATTGGTGAGCGTATCGCGCGCCTGCTCTATGGACTCCAGTGCCTCTTCGCGCGGGCGAAAGAGTTGCGGCCGCGTGTTACGGGCTTCGCGCCGCTCGGCCGCGAGCGCTTCGGGCGACTTGAAGATCGCGTAGTCAAACGGCGCCGTCAGCGTCTCGTCGGTCCACCGCTCGCCCAGGTTGGCTTCGTACGTCCACGACTGCTCGCGGGGAAACGCCAGAACGGTCAGCGCGACCAGCAAAAAAAAGATGCCGACGCGAGCCAGTAGAAACCGCCGGCCCGCGTCGGGACGGTCTTCGTCCAGCGGAGCCGCCGGATCGCGGCTCAGTCCGAACCGGTCGAGAAACGTCTTCATACGCTACCTCCGCCGGTGATAGTGGGATCGGGGGTTGGGTGTCGAAGCGCGAGAAGCGATCCCACGGCCAGCGTTATGGCCGAGCCGATGGCGACGTACCACGGCCACCCGATCGGGCTAAAGCCTTCGGGCGCGCCGCGCAGCATCAGCTTGAGCATCCAGCCGTCGTCCGGGTTGAACCACACTCCCTTGGCGATGACGAAGAGCGACACGATCGCGATCAGGAACGCGATGATGCCATCCTGCTGATTGGGCCGCGCATTGAGCAGACCGAGCAGGAAGATCCCGAGCAGCCCGCCGTAGGTGAACGAAGCGATGCTCAGCCCCAGTTCGACGATGGGATTCTCCGTGCTCGTGAACAGCATCGCGAAACCGATGAAGACGACGCCCCAAAATCCGGTCAGCCAGCGCGAGAGGCGGAGCGTGTGCTCGTCGCTCAGCGGCTTACCGCCCAGCCGCTGATACAGGTCGAAGAGCGACGACGAGGCCAGCGAGTTGAGCGACGACGACAGCGTACTCATGGCCGCTGCGATGATTCCCGCCAGAATCAGCCCCGACAGGCCCGGCGGCAATCCCTCGACCAGGTACTTGGGAAACAGTTCGTCGGCGCGCTCAAGTCCCAACTCTTGGACCGGCACGCCACCATAGTGCACCCACAGCAGCAGGCCGACGAACAGAAAGAGCGCGAACTGTCCCATCACCAGAAAGCCGCTCGTGATGAGCGCCTTTTTGGCGTCGGTTTCGTCGCGGCACGTCAGCAGGCGCTGGACGATCAGGTGGTCCGTTCCGTGCGACGCCATCGCGAAGATGCCGCCTCCGATGACGGCCGTCCAAAACACGTAAGGCGTGGTCAGCCACTGGCTCAGCGTCTCACCGATGCCAAAGTCGAAAAGCACCAGCTTGCCCTGCGCTCCGGCATCGGCCCACCAGCTGGCGGGCGCGTCGCCGAGCAGTAGCAATGCCGCTACAATGCCGCCGCCGATGTAGAGACACATCTGGATTGCGTCCATCCACACGACCGCCCGAATGCCGCCGACCAGCGTGTAGGCGATCGTGATGACGCCGATGGTGGCGATGATGGCCGGGTAGCCGATATCGAATCCGGCCGTCAGTGCGATGACTTTGAGCGGTATCGCCGTCGCGAAAAGGCGAATGCCGTCGGCCAGCAGCCTGGTGAACATGAAGGTGCCGGCTGCCGTCGCCCGCATGCCGTCACCGAAGCGGATGCCCAAAAACTCGTACGCCGTCGACATCGACCCGCGGAAGTAGCGCGGAAGGAAGAAGGCGGCCACGACGATGCGGCCGATGATGTAGCCGATCGTGATCTGCAAAAACGTGAACGAACCACCGTAGGCGATGGCCGGAACGCTGATGACGGTCAGCGTGCTCGTTTCGGTTGCGACGACAGAGAAGCTGACGGCCCACCAAGGCAGATCGCGCCCCCCCAGGAAGTAGTCGCTGGCCGACGTTTGCTTGCCTCGGCTCAGGATGCCGAACGTCGCTATGCCGATCAAGTAGGCAGCGATGACGAGGAAGTCTAGGGTCGTGAGCACGTGCTGAGGGCGAAAGGGAGCGGACGGCGGTGGCCCAATCTACCCAATCGCGGGCGCTACGTCGTCGGCTTCCTGATCGCCACCCGATTCGTCACCGATTGCGGTCTCGATCAGCGCCAACGCCGCCTCCCAGTCGAGGATCTCGACGCCCAGCTTAGTCGCCTTGTCCAGCTTGGATCCGGCCGTCGAACCGGCGACCAGAAAGTCGGTCTTCTTGCTCACGCTCGACGCCACGCGCCCACCGGCTGCCTTGAGCGCGGCCGCGGCGTCCGTCCGGCTGATGCCCGGCAGTGTGCCCGTGATCACGAACGATTTGCCCGCCAGCGGCCCCTGAGTCGGCTCGTGCGAGAAAACGGGCTCGCTGGCCAGCCGCTGCGTGTTGACACCGGCCGCGTCTAACCTCGCGACGAGCGCCCGGTTGTCGTCAGCGGCGAACCAGTCGAACACGCTCTGAGCGATGATCGGCCCGACGCCGTCGATGGCAGCCAGTTCGTCGACACCTGCCTTTCCCAGGGCGTCCAGCGAGGCGTAGTGCATCGCCAGCAGTTCGGCGACGGTCGACCCGACGTGGCGGATGCCCATGCCAAACAGCAACCGACCCAGCGGCCGAGTGCGGGCCACGTCGATTCCAGCCAGCAATCGCTCGGCCTTCTTCTCAGCGAAGCGCTCGAGCGGAAGCAGCTGCTCCATCGTCAGCCCATAGATGTCATCGAGGTGGGCGAGCAGTCCGGATTCGACTAGTTGAACCGCCAGTTTGCTGCCCATGCCGTCGATGTCCATCGCGTTGCGCGCGGCGAAGTGCTCGACCAGCCGGATGAACTGCGCCGGGCAGTCGGACGAGATGCAGTACAGATCGGCCTCGCCCTCGGCCCGCTCTAGAGACGAACCGCACGACGGGCAGATCGTCGGCATCGCCCACGCTTCCAATCCATCGGGCCGAGCCTCTTGGACGACGCGCACGACCTGAGGAATCACGTCACCCGCGCGCTTGACGACGACTGTGTCGCCGATGCGGATGTCGCGTTCGGAGATGTAATCGCCGTTGTGGAGCGTCGCCTGCGACACCGTCACGCCGCCGATGCGGACCGGCGCCAGAACGGCTTCGGGCTTGATGGCGCCCGTACGCCCGACGTTGACCTCGATGCCGATCAGCGTCGTGGTCGCCTCGCGGGCGGGGAATTTGAAGGCGATTGCCCAGCGCGGCGCGTTCGAGACGAAACCCAGCGCCTCTTGATCGGCAAACGCGTCGACTTTGAGAACGACGCCGTCGATCTCGTAGTCGAGCCCATCCCGCTCGCCGGTCCACCGCTCGCACACGGCAAGCGCCTCGTCCAGTTTGGAGCAAAACGTCGCGTGCGGGTTGACCGGAATGCCGCGCGCCGCCATCCAGCCAATCGCGGCGTGCTGACCAGAGGGCAGGTCGCTCGCCTCGCCGACCGGCCCCAGCCCATAGCCAAAGAAGCGCAACGGCCGCTGCGCTGTCACCGTCGGATCGAGCTGGCGCAGGCTGCCCGCCGCGGCGTTGCGCGGGTTGGCGAACGTCTTCTCTCCCGCCTCGCTCTGACGCACGTTGAACGCCTCGAACTCGGACTTGGCCATGTAGACCTCTCCCCGCACCTCGACCGATGCCGGAGCGTCAGGCATTCGTAGACCGATCGCGCGGATCGTTCGCACGTTCGACGTGATGTTCTCGCCGACGTAGCCGTTGCCGCGCGTGGCCGCTGTCACGAGCGCGCCGTCGCGATAGGTCAACGCCAATGCTAGCCCGTCGATCTTGAGTTCGGCCGTCAGAGCGGGCTCGCGTCCGTCCAGGCCTTTCACGCAGCGCGCGTACCACGCCTGCACGTCGTCGAGCGTGAATGCGTTGCCCAGCGAGAGCAGCGGCGCGGGGTGCGTGTGCTTCTCGAACCCCTCCATCGGCGCCGATCCCACCCGCTGCGTGGGCGAATCTGGCATGACGAGATCGGGAAAAGCTGTTTCGAGCGCGACTAGTGCGCCGTAGAGGCGGTCGTACTCGCCGTCGGGGATGAGCGGCTCGTCGTGAGCGTAGTAGCGCCGACCGTGAGCGCGGACGACGCTGCGCAGATCGGCTGCCCGGGCGCTCGCCTCGTCTTCGCGTTGGAGAGCGTCGTGAGCCTCGACCTGAGTCAGGAGCGCGCGCGTGCGAGCGAGAAGTGCCTGTTCCGACGAGGGATCAGCGGAAGCGTCGAAGAGCGGGCCGGAATCGGACACGAATCAGAGTCGGGAGCGAGATTACTGTGTCGTGTCGGCGGCGGGTGCCTGGGCTTGAGCCGAGGCGAGCGACTGCCGCACCGCATCGCGGTTGATGACAGTCGTGCCGTCTGCGCTTTTGGGAAACGGAGCGCCCTCGACTGTCACTACAACGAAGTCGGGCAGCGGCTGGCACGCGTCGGTCAGGCACAGCGTCGCCTCGTCGACAAACGGGAAATCGCGGCTCTGGTCGACTTCGATCCAGTACGGACGGCGGACGTCCTCATCGCGCTTGATCTTGAGATTCTGGATCGGCGCTCCGTCGGCGCGGACGGTGAGCGTGAGCTGATCAGGCAGAACGATGTCGCTGGGCGATGGCGGCGCCGGGCGCGTGGGTTGAACCGTGTCGACCTGCTCGTCGGTCTGCGCGACGCGCTCGTCTCCCTCGTCGTCGCCACCGAACAGCCAGAAAGCGCCGCCGGCAAGAAGGACCAGTGCCACGGCGCCGCCGACGATGATGCCCCAAGGGGTGTCGGACGTGCTCTGGCGGGTCTTGCGCTCGGACGGCGGTCGGTCGCCCGAGCGGCCGCTGGACGTTTCCCAACTGGCTCCCGAAGCAACGGCCGACTGGTGCGCCTGCTCGGAACGCCGCGCGTCTTCCTCTTCGCGCTTGGCGGTGAGGGCGCGCAGTTCTTCCTCGGCCTGCTCCTGCGCCGCTCGGTCGTCGTTCTCGGCGGCCTCAAGCGCTCGGCGCTGGGCTTCGAGCCGCTTGACCTCTTTGCCCTCGGCCTCCAACCGCCTGCGCTCTTCGGCAGCCTCGCGCAGCAGCTTTTTCTCCAACTCGGCGTCGATGCTGGCCGCGGCCCGGGTTATCCACGTGCGGTCGTAGCGTCCTTCCGACGCTTCGTCGAACACTTCGGTCAGCGCTTTGGCCGGAAGTCCGACGGCGAACGCGTACGAGCGCACGAGCGAGCGCAGGTAGACCTGGTTGAACATTTTGCTCTCTACCAGTCCATTGTTCTCGAATTGGTCGAGCACGTCGAGCGGCACGCGCGTGCGCTCGTAGACCTGCGCGAGCGTCATGTCTCGGCGTTCGCGCTCGGCGCGCAGGTCGTCGGTGAGCAGGCGGAGGGCCTCGGCGGGCGCACGCTCCTCGGAAGAGGAATCCGGCAAGGCAGTCGGCTCCGGCATATCAGTGGGTGGAAGTGGAAGAGTCGGTTGACGTTACGCATCCGCAGCCCGGCGTTGCAAACCGGCGCGCCGCATGTTGAATTGACTTTCAGCATCCTTACACCCCACGCCCTTCCGAATCACGCCGAAGAGCCGTGAGACCGAAGCCCACGCAAACGCGCCTGCCTACTTGGCGACGAGATCTTTCTCGTTGACGGTCAGTCCGATTTCGAGCGTGTCTTCGCCCAAGAAGTGGTCGAGGTGGTGCGCCCGGTCTTCGCTGCGGAAGAGGATGTGCTTGAGCAGCTTCTCGGTGCCATAGTCCTTGACCTTGTTCGCTTTGGTAATCGACTCGCGAATCGACTCGGACAGAATCCCTTCGGCCGTGCGGTCGTGCGTCAGCGACGGGCGGATGCGGTAGGTGCCTTCGGGTTCGTGCTCAATCACGCTCAGCCGCGCTTGGTTGACGGGGTCGCTCGTCGGGATGCCCCCGATCGCCGTCATGCGCTCAGCTAGGGCGTCTAGATCGTCGTGGACTTCGATGTAGTGCGCCTCGAGAAACTCGTGCAACTGCAAAAACTGCGGCCCCTCGACGAGCCAGTGGTGCTTGTGGTACTGGTGATACAGCACCCAGAACGAAGCCTGCAACGCGTCAAGATCGGGCAGCATCGACTCGACCGCTTTCTCGCTCAGGCGAATCGGGTTGTCTTCGATCAGCGTCTGCTCGCGCCAGGGTTTCCCAAAGGTCTGGCGACGTTTTTTCTCGGTGCGCAGATGCCCCTCACCGTCCATGTGGTCGTTGTGGTAGTCGTTGTTGGGTAGGCTCATGGCGGTAGCAGTCGGTTGGGTGTCGGGTTTCGTAGTGTAGCGGTCGCGGATCGGTTTCGGCGGGGCCGCATGCTGCCAACCGCGTTACACCATTTTGCGCACACGGTACCGGGCCGGTCCGGCCGGAGGCGCGGCAGGCGGCGGGTAGAGCTCTGGCGTGTGCTCATCGCCCTGCTCGGCGACGCTGCCGGCTGGCACGTCGTCGGTCTGGGACACCTGATCCGGAAGCACCGTTTCAGGCGCGGACGATGGGGAAAGGCGTGCGATGTCGGTTCCGGGCGCAAAGACTGGCCCATCACGAGAACCAGTGACTCGCCGGTCCGGACTGGGGGGCTTGTGTGCCTTTCTCCTATTCGCCCATCCCAACCCCAGAAGAATGAGGGTGGGAATTCCGAACGTTAAAACGATCGTGGAAAACAGTTGGATGATGTCCAGACTCGAGAAACGCAAAGCCGTGGTGGGTAGGATGACGGCTTCGCTAACCTCGAACCGCCGTCCGGAATCCCACCGATGGCATCTATCCCGTTACGCTTACCATTTGGCGAACCCTGGACCTCTGCAAAACCGACAAATTGCCACGGCCGTGCTTGAGAACGCGGCGAACGCCCCAAGCGGCGGGGAGATTAGCGCTGCGGAGGACGCTGCATCTGCCGGTGATCGTACGGCGGATATCCGGAGGGACGTCGCGGCGGCGCGCCCGGAGGCTGTACACCCGGAGGCGGCGCGCCCTGTCGCGGAGTCCACCCGGGTGGCGGCGCCTGGCCTGCATACGGCCGGTTCATGGGTGCCGGACCTGGCTGCGCCGTAGAGGCCAGATTGCGCTTGCGCCGAGCGGATTCTTCGGCCTCGCGGCTCTCCTTTCGCCTTCCCACGACGAATCCGCCGACCATCAAGAGGCCTGTGCTTACACTCGCGGTGATGACGATGGTCAAGATGAGTCGGAGGATTTCCATGCGCTTGGGTGGTGAAGAGAACTAGATGGGGTAGGCATCATACGAACGCGTTCTCGCCGGTGACGTCCATGCCGACGACGAGCGTGTGCACTTCATGAGTGCCTTCGTAGGTGACGACGCTTTCCAGGTTCATCATATGCCGCATGACGGGGTACATACTCAATACTCCGTTGCCGCCCAACACCTGCCGCGCGCTGCGGGCAACGTTGAGCGCCATATCGCAGTTGTTGCGTTTGGCCAGCGAAACGTGCTGCGGACGCATCGCGCCGTCATCCTTCATCTGACCCAACCGCAGGTTGAGCAGTTGAGCCTTAGTGATCTCCTGCACCATGTCGGTCAGGCGCTCTTGGACGAGTTGGAAGCCGCCGATGGGGCGACCGAACTGCCGACGGGCGCGGCTGTGCTGGAGGGCCGCGTCGTAGCACGACATAGCCGCCCCGACGACGCCCCACGCGATGCCGTAGCGCGCCTGCGTCAGGCACGAGAGCGGACCTTTGAGTCCTTTGACACCCGGCAGCACGTCGTCGGCCGAGACGTACACGTCGTCGAACAAGATCTCGGACGTGATGGCGGCGCGGAGCGACCACTTGTCCATGATGCGCGGCGCTCGAACGCCTTCGCGGTGCAGGTCGACGAGAAATCCGCGGACGGTGTCGGTGTCGTCTTTGGCCCAAACGACGGCCACGTCGGCTTCGCTTGCGTTGGTGCTCCACCGCTTGTACCCGGTCAATCTATAGCCGTTGCCGTCGCGGACGACGCGCGTCGTCATGCCGGACGGATTGGAGCCGTGATCAGGCTCGGTCAGCGCAAAACAGCCCAGCGCCTTGCCGCTCGCCAGCGCCGGAAGCCACTTTTTGCGCTGCTCCTCGCTGCCGTACTTCCAGATCGGATACATCACGAGCGAGCCCATGACCGAGCAGAACGATCGCAATCCGCTGTCCCCCCTCTCAATCTCCTGCATCATCAGCCCATAGACGATGTTGCTGTGTCCACCGCCGCCGTATTCCTTGGGAATGACCGGGCCGATCAGTCCCAGGCGCGCGAACTCGGGTACTAGGTGGCGAGGAAACTCCATCGCGTGAGCCGCCGCTTCGATGATCGGCTCGACTTCGGCCGTAACGAAGGCGCGCACGTCGTCGCGGATGTGCTTCTGCTCGTCGGTCAGCAGGGCGTCGATGTCGTAGTAGTCCAGCCCTTCGAAGTTGGGATAGACATAGGAGCCGTTGTCGGCGGGGGCGTGTGCGGTAGCGGGAAGCAGTTCGGCCATCGTCGTCGGGCGGGCGGAAGGATAAGGTGTGGAAGCGGCATCGGGCGCGCCAAGCGCTGTCGAGCGTCAGTAAGTTACGCCGTCACCCTTGCCGTCGATCCTCGCCCATGCGCTCTCTCCGTTTCGCCCTCTTCACCACCGCGCTAGCGCTTCTCGCGTGGGCTCCCGTCGTTCAGGCGCAGACGCTCACGCCGCGCTTCGGATTGGCCTTCCAGTCCATTCTCTCGCTTCAGGACGGACTCGCCATCGGCTTCCACGGCCGCGCCGCCGCTCCGATCAACGCCGACCTGTCGATCGCGTTCGACCTGGGCGCCGCCGGTTTTGTCCTCGAAGGGCGCCGCAATGCCACCTACGTCGTCACGCCCCAACTGACGGCCATTCTCAACCTGCCCGCCTACCGCGACAACGCGACCTACATCGGCGCGGGTTTTGGCTACTACGCTCCGGTCAACCGCGACGACAACACCAACGGCGGTCCGACCTTCCACGTCGCCTACGGCTGGATTCTGGGCCTGCGCGAAACGTCACTCTACGTCGAGATCGACCCCGCGCTGATCGTCGCCCAGGAAGGCGTCAGCCTCGCGCTTCCCGTCCGCGTCGGCGCCATTTTTTGAGCGTGGTCGTGCTGGAATACCGCCTCGTCGCTCGCACCTACTCCGCCCGACTCACGCTCAAGAGCAACGACCTGCTGGAGCGCTCGGAAGCCGAGACGCAGCGCATCCTCGACGTGATGTCGGCCGATGGATGGCGCCTCGCCTCGACCGACATGTCGATCACGGAAGCCGGAACGCTATACGTCTACCTCTACTTCGAGCGCGAGCGGGCGGGTTGACGTAGCCCGCTTTCCGTCATCCTGAGCCAAGCCGAGGGATCTCCGTGCTCTGATAGCAACGGACGGAGATCCCTCGACAGGCTCGGGATGACGGTGTAGAGAGTGCGGTGCCCAAACCTGAGACTCCTATTTCACAGCGTGGCCCGGCGCAGGATGCTGCCCAGGCGCTCGTGATCGTCGCGGAGCAGGCGGCTCAGCGTTTGAGCGGCGGCAACGAGAATGGCTTCTTTGTCGCGCTGGAGCGAGTACACGTCGGCCTGGGCGCGAAGTGCGGCCACGAGCAGTTCGTCGACCGGCACGTTGGGATCGGGCGTCAGGGCGAGCGTGCGCAGGTAGTCGAACGGTGCGCCGAGTGAGCGCACGTCGTCAGGTCGGGCCAACCGGACGGGATGATGGATCGGCGCGGGGAACGGCGGGAGCGTCTGCCGCACCTGATCGCCTTGGGCGTGGCAGAGCAGTTGGGCGTAGAGCGTCGTCACGATCAGGCCGGGCACGTGCGGACGTTCGCTGGCAAGCTCTTCAGGCGTCAGACCGTAGGCGCGGATGCGGCGCGACGGGTCGAGGCTTCCGATGGCGACGTGGCTGACCAGGCCGAACAGCCGCGTTCCGCCCGGCCCGGCGATCTCGACCCACGAGCCAAACGCGATGTCGGGCGCGCCCTCGTACACTTCGGCCTCGATGGACCGCGTCGACGAGGCGATGACTTCGGCAACCGGATCGCGCTTGGATAGCGGTTTGGAAGGTGCCGCTTCGTCCCCAATCGAAGCCGACTTAGACAGCGCGTTTGCGGCGGCGGGCGCGTCGGATCGGGCGAACAGGTCTTCTGGGGCTTGGGACATCGGCAAGAGCGGTCAGGCAGCGGGAATGCGCTTCGCGGCCGATTTGCGCGACATCGCGTGCGGTCGTTCGCGCTCGATCAGCGTGTAGAATACGTCGCGCTCTCTGGCCCTAATCACAGCGCGCTCGTGCGCTTCGGACAGGATCATCGGATAGCCCTCGCCCTTGTCGCATTCGGAAAGTAGGACGGCATGAATCAGGTCGACCAGCGCCCTATCGTCGGCGACCCAGGCGGGCACCTCGACGCGTGCCACTTCCGGCGGCGACGTGCGCGTGGCCGGAACGTGGAGGTAGAAAAAGCGGATGCGGTCGTCTTCGTGGTACGTCGCCAGCACGTGCGAGAGCGAGCCAAACAGAGCCGACCGCTCGCCCGGCAGCAGCGTCTGCTCGAACAGGTGCCGGTCGGTCATGCCGTCGAGCGTCTGGTCCAGCGCGGTCGCCACGCCGTTGCACTCGCCGCGCGCCAGCCGCAGCAGGTTGACGACTTCGGTCGACGCGGGCATCGACACGTACGAGGCGACGGGCACGCGGTCGGCTCTAAAACGGGCGAGCGTGTCGGCGTACATCTGCTCGAACGCCGACGCGTCGCCCTGACCTGATTGGCCTTTGAGCATCCAGCGGATCAGCGTGCCGTCGGCCAGCGCCACGAGCGGCCGCCCCACGACACCCGAGTCTTCGGCCGTCTGGAAGAGTGTTTCGAGTTCGAGTTGGTCGCGCATCGCCGAGACGAGTTCGGGGCGCGCCTGCTGCATCAAGGCTTCGAGCGCGTCCTGCACCATCTCCTTGTCGAAGCCCAAACGCGGGATGCTTTCGATCAGTGGCTGCTCCTGCGTTCCGTATTGAAACGCGACGCGCGACACGTTGAGCAGATAGCAGTGCGGCTCGCGATGCCGGTCGGGAAACACCTGCGAGCCGTCGGTCGCGACGACCGTGATCGGCGTCGGCCGGGCGGTCGGTGGGTGGGTGGCGTCGGGCGCTTCGTAGGGCAGAGCTACGAGCCATGTCCGAAAAGCGCGCGCCTCGTCGGCCAGTTTCTCCCACGTCCCGGAGCATTCGCCCAGCGCGTGCAGAGCGCGTTCGATGCGCAGGCCAAGCGCATCGCCGTCGGTCGACGAGTGCTCGGCGAACGAGGCGAGTTGGGGCGAAAGCTGGCTGAAATCGAGCATGGAGACCGGAGGTTGGCGCCAAACTCGTGCCCACCGGGTGACAACCCGGCGTCAGGTGCGCTTACTCGCCGTCGGGGACGACCGGAGCCGCGGGCACAGGCGCGGCGGGAGCCGGAGTCGTCTGCTCGGTGCGAACACCGTCGAGTACGTTCCTGTCGGTGTCGCGGTTGATGACGAAGCTGCTCAGGATGCACAGCAGCGCGAATACGGCGCCCATCCCCCAGGTGATCTTTTCGAGCGAGTCGGGCGCTTGGCGGGCTCCCAAGATCTGAGTCGTGCCGCCTGCGCCGATGCCCGAGAGACCACCGCCTTTGCCGCTCTGGAGCAGGATGACGAGGATGAGAACGATCGAGAGGAGCGCGAGGATCGCGACGAGGAGGCCGAACAGCATGGAGCAGACGTTACGTGTGGAGCCGGGCAAGCTACGAACGCAAGAGCGCTCTCTTCAAGCCGTAGCGCCTCCGTTCACCGATTACTCCTCAGCCTCCACCTGCCTCGAACGGCTCTTCACGTGCGCATCCGCCATGAGCAAACCGGCGACGGTCTTCATGTCACCCAGTTCGCCGCGCTGCGCCCTGGCGACAGCCTCGCCGAACGGCAAGCGAACCGGCTGGACTGCCTCTCCGTCGTCGAGACGCTGCGTGCCCGACTCCGTCAGTTCTTCGGCCAGGAAGAACCAGATGATCTCGCTGCTATAGCCGATGCCCGGAAAAAGCGGCCCAAGCGGCGTCAGTTTTCGCGCGGACAACCCCGTCTCCTCCATCAACTCGCGGTGCGCTGTCGTCTCGGGATTGTCGCCAGGATCGCGCTTTCCGGCAGGAAGCTCGAGAAAGGTGCGCCCCGTCGGGTAGCGGAACTGCCGCACCAGCAGCGTCGACCCGTCAGCAAAGAGTGGGACAACAGCAGCCGCTCCGGGATGCTTGATCCACTCGCGGACCGATGTGGGGCCGGACGGCGTCTCGACTTGGTCGCGGAAGACGTGCAGCAGTTTGCCCTCGACCAGTTTGTCCGAAGAGAGCCCGGTTTCGCGCAGGTCGTCGGCGTGCGGATTTTCGGTCGACGCGAGAGAGTCGCCCTTGCCGGGAAGTTGAGAATCGGGCATAGGTTATGAGTCGGGGTGAAGGGCCATGGCGAGCGCGCAGGCGGCGACGGCAGCCGTTTCGGCGCGGAGCCGCCGGCGTCCTAGCAGAGCGATGCGGGCTCCGTCGCTAGTCAGGCGGGCTATTTCGTTGTTGGTGAAACCGCCCTCGGGACCGATCATCAGCCCTATGGGCCGCGCGAAGTCGGAATGGGCGAGCAGTTCGGCCAGAGGCTGCGCTGCGGCCTCGTGGAGCAGCAGCCACTGCACGCCGGGATGCTTGTGGCAGAGATCAGCGAGCGCGCACTCGTGCACGACCGGCAGGCGGCAGCGCAAGCTTTGCTTCATCGCCGCGATCAGCCGCGACTCCATTCGGTCCACTCGCGTTTTGCCCGGCGGCGTCCTGGCAGTCTGGAGTACGACCAGGTCGGTAGCACCCAACTCGACCGCCTTCTCGACGGCGAACTCGAACCGGTCGCGCTTGGCCAGTGGGCTCATCGCCAGCCACAGCCCCATGCGGGGTTCGTTTACCTCGCGCTGAGTTTCGAGTACGCGGGCCCGTACCGCCTTTCCAGCGTCGATCAGTTCGCAGGCGTGCCACCCTCCTACTCCGTCGACGATCGTCAGCGCGTCGCCGGCGCCCATGCGTAGCACCTTGACCGCGTGACGCGCTTCGTCGCCGGGAAGCGTCACCTCGCTGCCATCGAACGCGTCAGGGGGAGCATAGAAAGTCGTCGTCACGAGACTGGCGATGGATCGGTTAAAGCCCGAAAGATAGCCCGACGTGCACCTGTCCGTCGGACAAACCGGACTCGCGCGAGGCGGCATAGCTGGCGTTCATCAGGCCTAGCGGCGTCTCGAACTGGATACCGCCACCGTAGCCCGGATAGAACCCCGAAAGGCGCGCGACTTCGGCTTGCGAGGTCGCCGGCTGGTCGAGCCACGCGGCGTCGAAGAATAGGTAGAGGTACGACGATCGGTCGAGCAGCAGCCGGGTTTCGCCGAGTATCCGGACGGCCTGGCGGGCCCGAAACCGGTCGTCCGGATAGCCGCGTAGCGTGCGCGTGCCGCCCAGCCGGAAGAGTTCGCCGACTTCGTAGGCATCGCTCCGCAGCAGATAGCCTTCGCCTCCGGTCACGAGCACGACGCGGTGGACGGGAGAGGCGAAGAGGCGAAGGCTTGCCGTTGCCCGGTCTTGCGTCGTTTGCTCGCGCCGCCTGCTCTCGACCTGGCCGGTTGCAAGCCCAAACGAGCGCCGCCGGTCGCCGCGTTCGACGCGCACTTCGGCCAGAAGGCCACTCCGCGGACTGACGCGCCGGTCGCGCCGGTCCGCCCGGAAGCCGCCCCCGACAAACGTCACGCTCGCCTGCGCGATCTGCTGCCTACCGCCGACGAGCCGCACGCCGCCGACGCCGGGTTTGGTCGTCTCCCTACTGACCGAGCCGAACACCTGCCATGCGGGCGACCCATAGGTGAGTTCGGCGCGCAGACGCTGTGTACTCAGGGTCGAATCCTGCTGAATGCCGTCGAACCCGAACGCCACGCCGACGGGCACCCAAGGCAGATAGGGCAACTCGGCCGACGCTTCGGCCCGGCTCGTGCGCCCGGGCTGCCGGTCGAGGCGCAGCAGGTAGCGGTGGCCAAGCCCGAACGGCGAAAGCAGCGACAGAAAGCCTGACCCGACGAGCGACGAACCACCACCCACGTCGGGTACGACGCCCAGCACCAGATCGAACGCGCCCGGACTTGGAGCCTGCGCATCGACGACGATCGAAGCCAAACGGCCGTCGCGTACTCGAAGCCGAACCGAATCGATCGAAGCGAACAGTCCACTGGCCTCCAGCCGCGCCCGCACCCGAGCCGGATCGTAGGCCGACAACGGCTCACCGACGCGGTACCCGATCAGTTTCTGAGCGACGGCCGAGCGCACGTCCGAGCCGCGGACCTGAATGCTGTCCAGCGTCAGCGCCGCTCCCAGATCCACGCTGAGGACGACCGACAGCGACGAATCGACGGGCAAAAGGTCGAGTCGGTCGATGCGGATCTGGGCTAGGGTGTACCCGTCGGCAACCAGCGCGCGCACCATGCGGCGAGCGTCATCGGCTAGGCGCGACGACAGGAAAGGGGTGCCGCTCTCGCTCTCGGCATCGGCGAGCAAAACCGCAGCCTTCTCGGCGCCGATCCCTTCTATCCGGATAGCGCCAATATGCAATAACGGCCCCATTTCTACGACATAGCGCAGCATCTCGCCCTCCAGGCCGGCCTCGTTCTCCACAACCGTGCCGGGCACAAGATCAGCCGACACCACGCGCGCCAGTCCGTATCCCCGGGCGGCCAGCGTATCGCGGATCATTCGGCGCGCCGATGCCGAATCGGGCGGCATCCACCGGCCGCGCCACAGCGCGTCGCCGTCCGTCGCGACGACAACGACGGGAGCGCTGCCGGGAAGCGGCTGGCTCGGTTGCGCCTGAGCACTTGCCGGACGCTGGGGTATCAGCGCAATGACCAGAAGAGCGAGCAGGCGAATCGTCATGGGTAGTCGGCGGAGCGCGTATAAAGTCTGCGAGCATCCGAATGGCACCGCAAAAGTAGTGCGGCCGATCGAAAGCAGGCAGAACCCGGCCTCGTCGCAAGGCGTCGATGCCGGACGCCTTCCACAACGCCAGCCCTGTCGCCTCTCGTGCCGACTCCGACCGACCTCCCGCCGATTTCCGATTCGGTTCGCGCCGCTTTCCGTGACGATCTGACCGCGTGGTACCACCGCGTCAAACGGGCAATGCCATGGCGCGAGTCGAGCGATCCCTACCGCATCTGGATCAGCGAGATCATGCTCCAGCAGACGCGCGTCGATCAGATGACGCCATACTACGAGCGGTTCGTCGCGGCTTTCCCGACGGTTGAAGCGCTCGCCAAAGCGCCCCAGGACGACGTACTCAAGACATGGGAGGGGCTGGGATACTACTCGCGGGCTCGCAATCTGCACCGCGCGGCCAAGCACGTCGCCAGTGCGCATGGAGGAATCGTACCGACCGACCATGCGACCTTTCTCACCCTACCCGGCGTCGGTCCGTATACAGCGGCGGCCGTTCAGTCGATCGCATTTGGAGGCAACTACGCCGTTTTGGACGGCAACGTGCTCCGCGTCTTGTCACGCGCGTTCGGTATCGGCGACCCGATCAACCGCCCTGCCGTTCGCACTCGCTTCCAGCGCATCGCCGACGCCCTGCTGTCCCCTGTCGATCCAGGCGACTACAACCAAGCCGTGATGGAGCTGGGGGCGACGGTGTGCACGCCCAAAAATCCCACATGCGGCACGTGTCCGCTGAGTTCGATCTGCGTCGCACGCGCTGAGAATCGCCAAGCCGAGTTGCCCTACAAAGAGCCCAAGAAGAAGCGTCCTCATCACCACGTTTCGGTCGCCGTTCTTACCAGAGCCGACGGGCGCTTCTTGATTCAGCGCCGCCCCACCACCGCCATGCTCGGCGGCCTGTGGGAGCTTCCGGGCGGCAAGCGAGAAGCCGGCGAAACCGACACCGCCGCCTGCACCCGCGAACTGCGTGAGGAACTCCATATCGGTGCTCAGGTCGGCGAGCGGCTGGCACAGGCGGAGCACGCCTACTCCCACTTCACCGTGACCGTCACCGCGTTCGCCTGCACGACCGACGACGAGCCGAACACCCCACTAGAAACGCGATGGATCCGGCTGGAGGAGCGCGACGCCTACGCCTTCCCTAAAGCTAACCACAAACTGTTCGACCAGATCGAAGCGCGCCGCACGACGCCCGACTTGTTCGGATAGCCGAAGTCGCCAGCCAAGCGGACCACCCCGCCCTGGCGGGCACCCCACCTCCGAAAGGAGGGGATGTCGCGTTTGTACTAAATACGGGAGCGCCGTTGCGGTTTAGGCAGAAGTAGCGGCCTGATCTCGGTCCGGCGATAAAGACGCAGAGTGGAGAGAGCGTAAAAGAGCCGTTCGTGTTTGAGCGAAGCGTCACAGACGCGAAGCGAGTTGAACGGGTCTAGAGAACGGAGCGCCGCCTCCGCCGGAGTGTCATCGGCACGGAGCGAGTCCAGCCTTGATCTTTTGCTCTCTTTTGCATCAAGGCGAAAGAAGGCCCCGCGCAGCGATCATAGCTAGAAGCAACGTGACCGAACCTGGCGCAAGATGCAACGAAACAGCGCAACGCTGGGTCAGCAAAAGGAACAGCCGCAACGGGCTCCCGTTCGCAAAACACGCCCCTCCGCGCGACTCGTCGACCTTTCGAGACGATCCGCGGCAGGCCGCATCCCCTTCCGATATGACCGCTACCGCACCTGCTCCCATTCAACTCTCCGGCCGCGCCGCCGAGGCCGTCCAGAAGATCATGACGACCAAAGACATTCCCGCTGGCTACGGCCTTCGCGTGGGAGTCAAAGGCGGTGGATGCTCGGGTATGAGCTACATCCTGGGCTTCGACAAACAGCGCGACCAGGACGCCGCCTACGAAATCGACGGGATCCCCGTCTACATGGACAAGCGCCACGGCCTCTACCTGATGGGCATCACGGTCGATTACCACGACGGGCTCAACGCGCGTGGCTTCACGTTCGAAAACCCCAACGCGACCGCCACGTGCGGCTGCGGGTCGAGCTTTTCGGCATGACGCCCTGAGCGGCGCTCTTTTTGCACTGCCGCCACACCCCTCCGCCGAGCGCGTTCTCTGCCCGCCCGACACTTTATTCTGACCTTTGGGCAGGCTCGTCCTGCCACGCCGCGACATCTCGCCCGCTTTCGAACGGCGCCGTCCGGCGACACCGCCATCCCCCTACTTCATGGAAGGCAACTTCTCCAACCGCGTCCGCGACGTGATCTCGCTCAGCCGCGAGGAAGCACTCCGGCTTAACCACGACTACATCGGCACTGAGCATCTACTGCTCGGCATCATCCGCGAGGGTGAGGGGCTCGCAGTCAAGATCCTGCGCAACTTGGGCTGCGAAACCGATAAGGTCAAGCAGGCCATTGAGGAAACCGTGCGTACCGTTGGCGGGACGGCGCCGGGCGGCAACATACCACTCACCAAGCAGGCCGAGAAGGTGCTCAAGCTCACCTTCCTCGAAGCCAAACTCTACAAATCGGACGTGATCGGGACCGAGCACCTGCTGCTCAGTCTGCTGCGCGACGACGAGAACCTAGCGGCTCAGATTCTGGGCGAGCGGTTCACCGTCGATTACGACAGCGTGCGAGCCGATTTGGACAGCATCATGAAAGGCGGATCGTCGCGCCCTACGGCTACGGCTGGAGCCAGCGGTGGCAGCGGGCGATCGTCACGGTCGAAACAGGCAAAAGCAAAAATGGACAAGAGCAAAACCCCCGTACTCGACAACTTCGGACGCGACCTGACGGCACTCGCAGAGGAAGACAAACTGGACCCCATCGTGGGCCGCGAACCCGAGATCGAGCGCGTGGCGCAGGTCTTGTCGCGCCGCAAGAAAAACAACCCGGTCCTGATCGGAGAGCCGGGCGTGGGTAAAACGGCCATCGCCGAAGGCCTAGCGCTGCGCATTGTGAGCCGCAAAGTTAGCCGCGTGCTCTACGACAAGCGCATCATCACGCTCGACCTCGCGGCGCTCGTTGCGGGCACCAAGTATCGCGGGCAGTTCGAGGAGCGCATGAAAGCGGTCATGTCCGAGCTGGAGAAAAACCCCGACGTGATCTTGTTCATCGACGAACTCCACACGATCGTCGGCGCAGGCGGCGCAAGCGGCTCGCTCGACGCGTCGAACATGTTCAAGCCTGCCCTGGCACGTGGCGAAATCCAGTGCATCGGCGCGACGACGCTGGACGAGTATCGCCAGTTCATCGAAAAAGACGGCGCGCTCGACCGGCGCTTCCAAAAGATCATCGTCGAGCCGTCGACGCCCGAGGAAACCGTCGAGATTCTGGGCAACATCAAGGAGCGCTACGAGGACCACCACAACGTCCGATATTCGCAGGAAGGCATCGAACTGGCCGTCAAACTGGCCGAGCGATACATCACCGACCGCTTCCTGCCCGACAAGGCCATCGACGTGATGGACGAGGCCGGAGCGCGCGTGCACCTCTCGAACATCAAGGTGCCCAAGGAAATCGTCGAGCTCGAAGGCAAGATCGAAGAGGTCAAGGGCGAGAAGGAGCGCGTCGTCAAGGAGCAGCGCTTCGAGGACGCCGCAAGGCTGCGCGATAGCGAAAAGCGTCTAGCCGAAGAACTCGACGAAGCCAAGCGCGAATGGGAGCGCAAAGCCGACAACGAGGTCTACGACGTGACCGAGCAGTCGATCGCCGAAGTCGTCGCGATGATGACGGGCGTACCGGTTGACAAGATCTCGCAGTCCGAGGGCAAGAAGCTGATGAAGATGGAGGACGCGCTCAAAGGCCGCGTCATCGGGCAGCAGGAGCCGATCGTCAAGCTGAGCAAAGCCATCAGGCGCACCCGCGCCGGACTCAAAGACCCCAAGCGGCCCATCGGCTCGTTCATCTTCCTGGGACCTACGGGCGTCGGTAAGACCGAACTCGCCAAAGTCCTGACCAAGTACTTGTTCGACTCGACCGATGCCATGATTCGCATCGACATGAGCGAGTACATGGAGAAATTCTCCGTCTCGCGCCTGGTCGGCGCGCCTCCCGGATACGTCGGCTACGAAGAAGGTGGGCAGCTGACCGAGAAGGTCCGCCGCAAGCCGTACAGCGTCATCCTGCTCGACGAAATCGAGAAAGCGCACCCGGACGTGTTCAACATTCTGCTCCAGGTCCTGGACGACGGAATCCTGACCGACGGCCTGGGACGCCGCGTCGACTTCCGCAACACGATCATCATCATGACGTCGAACATCGGCGCGCGCGACATCAAAAACCTCGGCAAAGGCCTGGGCTTCGCGGCGTCGAACGAGGTCGTCACGCACGATTACAACAAGATGAAGTCGACGGTCGAGGATGCGCTCAAACGCGTGTTCAACCCCGAGTTCTTGAACCGCATCGACGACGTGATCGTGTTTCAGCCCCTGGAGAAGTCGCATATCTTCGAGATCATCGACCTGCTCATGGCCGAACTCTTGGTCCGCACGAGCGACCTGGGCATTTCGGTCGAGCTGGACCACGACGCCAAGACGTTCCTGTCGGACAAGGGCTACGACCCGCAGTTCGGCGCGCGTCCGCTCCGCCGAGCGTTGCAGAAATACGTCGAGGACCCGATGGCCGAGCAGATTCTCAACGCCGATCTGGCTGAAGGCGACACGATTCTGGTCAGCTACGACAAGGACAAATCCGACGCCGAGTTGCAGTTCGAGACGCGCAAAGGCGAACCCGTCGCCGCCGATGTGGCGGAAGGTGACAGTCCCGAAGAAGCCGAAGCCGAATCGGGCGACGCTGCCTGACGCTCGCTGCTCACAACGAGAAAGCCCGCCGGACCGAGTGTCCTGGCGGGCTTTCTGCTTTCTGTGCTGACTATTGGGCCTGAGCCGCCCACCGCTCGAAGTAGACGCACGATTTGGCGACTATCTCGGCGATGGCACTCTCGAATGCCTGCTCGTTGCCCTCTTTGCCCATCGCGGTGAGTGCAAATGTGGCGCCTTCCAGTTCGATGATTGCCCAGAGTGTACGGACTCCAGGAAGCTGACCTGATTTCCACGCAGCGACGGCACCGGACGGCAAGCCTCGCAGTGGACCTTCGGACTTGGGTAGCCCGAGGATACGTAAAATCTCGTCCTTCTCGTCGCCCTGAATCATCCGGTCTTGGTAGAGAGACCGCATATACATGTCGACTTCGATGGGAGCGCCGCTGTTCTCGAGACCAGCCTCTCGAGCCTCGAAATCCATCATCTTGCGCTCGAGCGACAGGTGCTCGAAGTTGAATGGCCAGACACCCTCCAGGCTCTTATCGATCTCGTACATGCCGATACGCTCGATCAGCAGGTTGGTCGCCGTGTTGTCGCTATGGACGATCATCAGTTCGCCCAACTCGGACAGCGAGACCTCTGACGGACTGCCGGACACCAGAATGCCGGTCCCTCCGACTCGGGCCGCATCCACGATGGTCACCCGCTCGTCGGGCGAAAGACTTTCCGACTGAAAGGCGCGATGCAGTTCGACCAGAATTGGAATCTTGATCGCGCTGGCCTGCGGATAGGGCTCCAGCGAGTTGTAGGAGAATTTCTCCCGCCCATTAATTTCGTGGACCACGAAGCTGAACGTACCCGGTAGCGAATCAGCCAGCGCTGTCAAGTCGGCGAAGAACGCGTCGCGCAGAGCAAAAGGGTCCGGCTCGGCCTGAGCATGACTCTCGCTCGCGAAGAGCAGGACGACCAAAGCGCACAAGACAGTGGCGGAGAACCGATTAGCTACGACCATAATCGTCTTCCAAGCGTTCGATGTCGTCTTCGCGGCAGACGCCCATCTGGGTTTCGATGATGACGAGGTATTCGTCGGTGTCGTTGGCGATGCGGTGGATGCCGCCCAATGGAATGAACAGACTATCGCCCGCAGCGACGCGGCGGTCCTCACCGTCCAAGTGGAAAATGCCTTCGCCCTGGACGATTACCCAATACTCCTTGCGCTGTGCGTGGCGCTGAAGGCTCAGCCGCTCGCCCGGCAGCACGACGATGCGTTTGACGCGGTAGCCAGGTTCGTTGAGGTATTCCTCCCAGCGTCCCCAGGGACGGTTGTCGGAGTCGATGAGCATAGCGGTCGGGGTGAAGTGGACTGCGAAGCTAAACATGCCAAGTCTCCAACACTTGGCATGTTTGACCAAACCGCCTCACATCCTGCCTTTCGTATTTTCCGCCTTTCACTTTCCGATTCCTCATGCGCCTCCTCCCCGCTCTCGCTCTGCTCCTGATCGCATCGACGGCGTCAGCGCAGACACCTGCTCCTATGGCCGAAAAGCGCCCGCTCACGCTCTCCAACTTTGGCACCGACCGCGTCGACGACTACTATTGGCTCAACGACCGCGAGGACGCCGATGTGATCGCCTATCTCAACGCCGAGAACGCGTACACCGAAGAGAAGACGGCACATCTCGCTGATCTGCGTCAGAAGCTCTACGACGAGATGGTCGCCCGCATCACGCAAGACGACGCGTCGGCTCCCTACTTCGATAACGGCTACTGGTACTACACACGCTTCGAGCAGGACAAGGAGTACCCGATCTACGCACGCAAGCCCCAGACGCTCGACGCCGACGAAGAGGTAATCCTCGACGTGAACCCGATGGCCGAGGATTTTTCCTACTTCCAGATCGGTGGCATGGACGTGAGTCCCGATGGCACTCTTCTGGTGTTCGCCGCCGATACTGTCGGCCGCCGCATCTACACGCTGCACATCAAAGACCTGACAACCGGCGAGATGATCGGCCAGCCCATCGAAACGACTGGCGGATATGGCGTGTGGGCTGACGATCAGACGCTGTTCTACCCGCGGCAGGACGTGAGCACGCTGCGGACGTACCAGGTGCTACGCCACCGCGTCGGCAGCAACCCGATGAGCGATGCGCTCGTGTTTCAGGAGGACGACGAGGAGTTTTACGTCGGGGTGGAGCGTAGCAAGAGCCGCGAGTTCGTGATGATCCGATCGTCGCAGACATTGTCGGACGAAGTGCGCTACCTGGACGCTTCGACTCCGACCGGCCGCTTCACCATCGTCGCGCCTCGCCAGCGCGGATTGGAGTACTCGGTCGACCATGCGGGCGACTGGTTCTATATCCGCTCGAACGCCGACGGAGCCAGCAACTTCAAACTGAGCCGGGCGCGTCCTGGCGCTACGTCTGTCGATCAGTGGGAGGATGTGGTGGCGCACGACGACGATGTATATCTGGAAGCCTTCGAAGTGTCGAGCGGGCACTTGGCCGTGCAAGAGCGCACCGACGCGCTTCGGCGGCTGCGCATTCGCGACTCATCGGAAGCGTCCGAGCACTTCATCGCCTTCGATGAACCGGCCTACACCGTCTCGCTCAACGTGAACCGCGAGTTCGAAACCGACGTGCTTCGCTACACCTACACGTCGATGACGACGCCGACGCAGACCGTCGACTACGACATGAACGCGCGCGAAAAGACAGTCGTCAAGCAAGACGAGGTCGTCGGCGGTTTCGATTCGGCCGACTACGTCACCGAGCGCAGTTGGGCAGTGGCGAGCGACGGCGCGCGCGTCCCGATCTCGATCGTTCGTCACAAGGACACGCCGGTCGACGGGTCGGCTCCGGCTCTGCTGTACGGCTACGGCAGCTACGGCGCGTCGATGAATGCGTCGTTCTCACCGACTCGGCTCAGCCTGCTCGACCGTGGCTTTGTGTATGCCATCGCCCACATCCGAGGCGGTCAGGAGATGGGCAGAGGGTGGTACGAAGACGGCAAGCTGATGCGTAAAATGAACACGTTCACCGACTTCATCGCCGCGGGAGAACACCTGATTGCTCAGGGGTACGCCGCGCCGGACGGTCTCTACGCGAACGGCGGATCGGCGGGTGGACTGCTGATGGGCGCCATCGTCAACCTGCGTCCCGACTTGTGGGCAGGCGTCGTTGCTGCCGTGCCGTTCGTCGATGTCGTCACGACAATGCTCGATGACACGATCCCACTCACGACGTTCGAATACGACGAGTGGGGCAATCCCAACGAGCCGGACGCCTTCGCCTACATGCTGTCCTACTCGCCCTACGATAACGTCGAGGCCAAGGACTATCCGAACATGCTCGTAACGACGGGCCTGCACGACTCGCAGGTGCAATACTGGGAGCCAGCCAAGTGGGTCGCTAGGCTGCGCGACGTGAAGACGGACGACAACCTGCTGCTGCTCAAAACCGACATGGAAGCAGGCCACAGCGGTACAACGGGACGCTTCCGCCGCTTCAACGACACGGCGTTCGACTACGCGTTTCTGCTCGATCTGGCCGGGAAAGCGGAATAGCATGCGACTACGCCTCCGGTTACGGAATACTAAATCAAGACATGTCATGCATCAAGGTCTTACTATGCCTACATCTCCGGGGCACCTCAGGGAGCGAATTTAATTCCCGACATACAGTACTCTTTGTATTTATCTGTTTGATGATAAAATGAAATTATCTATTGCATTGTTGTGCGTTTTGTTTATAGGTGTTTTGGGGTGTGATACACAAAATTCACCTAACTAAAGGTGTCTAGAACATTTTTTAATTCCTCCAATTTGACATTAGATTCGGATTTCATGAGTAAAGTGGGTATAGGCAATTTGAACCTGATACTTCGCTAGCAGACAAGTACGAAATAAGTATTGCACGATATTTATCAGGTTACATATTCATACAGTACATTACATTAGTTAAAGGAGAAGACACCTTGCTTTATCGACATGAGTACTATTTATACAGGAAAGAATGCAGAGGTCTGCCTCCGAATAAATTGGAGTTGTACTATAAAGGTGACTGCACTTCAAGCGGCTTCTTTGTCGAGCCAGCGTCGGTAGAATGAAACAGTCCTTCCTCGCTCCGGCCGTCAGCAGAGCGGTTAGCGCCGCATAGTCGCCGGGCGCCTTCCGGGTCTGCTTCCTCCGCCCGCTGTCGCGCGGGTTCCTGGCTCGCTACGCTGCCCTGTTCGTCGCTGCGCTCTTCAGCTGCTAGCCCACAGCCCCGGCCCGAGCGTTGCATCATCCTTCACTGGAAGAGGCGCTGCCCAACCTGCTCCCGCTACCGGTCGGGTGACTTGCTCGCATGGAAACACAGGAGCAGCCGAGGGAGCGAACCAAGCGCGGCAACTAGCGATTGGGCGAGAGCGAGACGACGTCGTTCAGTTGCCTCGAAGCGCTATCGTTCCGTTTTCGGTGCGCAGCATCACGCGGCGGGCGGCGTCGCTGAGTTGGGCTGAGAACGAAGCGCCCGCGCCGTCGGGATCGAGATCGCGGTTGCGCATCGGTAGGTCGTCGGCCGAGATGCGGCCCGCTGACGTGCGCGCGTCGATGCTGGCCGAGGCGTTGGCGGGAATGGTCAGGGCGATATTGCCGTTGCTCGTTTCGATCTGCACGTCGCCGCCTAGTCCCGAGAAATCGGCGTCGACATTGCCGTTGCTGAGTTCTATGGCGGCGCCTCCGCGCATATGGGCCAACGCCACCGTGCCGTTCGAAACGCGGATGCTCACGCTCGACGAAAAGCCCGAAAGCCTGACGGTGCCGTTGGGCAGCGTGAGCGTCAGGGGCGTTCCGGCAGGGACCGATCCGCTGATGTCGACTTCGGTCCGATCGGCGTCGTCCGACGTGACGGTATAGCGGTAGGCGCCGTCGACTCCGGTTTCGGTGATTCGGATGCCGTCCAACCGTTCGCGAGCAGTTTCGTCGTCGTCGGCCCTGGCGTGGCGTTCGAACGTCAAATCAGCGGACGCATCGTCGGTCGCGTTCAAGTCGATGCTGCCAGCGAACAGGTCGATAGAGAGCGCGCGCCCAGCCGGGTCGACTCCGCGCGTCTCTTGAGACGACACTTTGCCCGCGCCCAGCACCAAAGTGCCGTCGTCTTGCTGGGACACGTCATCGGACGAGCAGGCGGCGAGGAAGAGAGCGGCGAAGAGCAGCAGGCGAGGCATGGCGAAGCGTAGAGAGAAAGCCGTCTACTCGCGTGCCCCGCCCGGTCGTTCCAGACTCACAGAATGTCCGTCACCACCAGCACGTCGTAGAGCGCGTGCGTCCACGCGGCCACTCCAAAGCCGCGCAGCAGGTAGAGCACGTTGAGCAGCAAGCCCAGCAAGAAGCGGTATACGAACGAGGTCAGTTGAAGCGGATCGCCATAGGCCCCGACGTAGTGAACGGCGCTGAAAACAAAGGCGCCGATGACTGCCGCCAGCGCGTAGGACAGCCGCCTCTCGCCTTTGGTGAGCGCTCGAAACAGCCAAAACAATCCGGTCACGAGAACGACTCGGAACAGCAGCTCTTCGTATAGTCCCGCACCGAGAGAAAGCGTCAGTTCGGTCAGCAAACCAAACTCGGCCTGCGGCGCGATCATCGCCGAGGGAAACGCCGAAAACAATACGGGCGCCATCACAACCGTAGCGACGATAGGCAGCAAGACGGCGTAGGACAGACTTTCGACAAGCATCCACCCCAAAAAGTCGCCATGGACCGGCACGATTTGCCCTCGCCGCTTGCGCTCCCACCACACGATGCCGAACCCGAGCGCGATCACGACGAGCGTCGTCGCCCACGTTCCGCTGAGCCCGATTACGCTTAGAATCGACTTGAACCAGATGTCCGCACCGATGCGCACGCTGACGCCACCCGGCCTGTTGATCCACAGAATCAGAATCTCGTACAGTACCAACAGGGGTAGCGCTGACCAGAAGCCATACGTCGCCGTGCGTGTCAGCTTGAAGTACGAACGGGCGTCTTGGGTGAGCGGATCGTTGGGCGACGGAAACAGAGCTTCGCGCGGGCCCTCATCTGGAGCAGAGGCAGCGTCACTCGTCATCGTCCCAACCGAGACCCTGCAGGTTCAGCAGCGCGTCGCTGAGTTCGGCACGGCTATGCGCGTCGCGAAGCTTTTGTGCCACCTCAATACCGTTGCGGTACGTTTGCTCAGCGTCGTCTTTCCGCCCGACCGCTTCCATCAGTTTGCCCAGATGATAGTAGGTGCCGACGTAATCTGGATGCTCGCGGACGAGCGTCTGATAGTGGCCGAGCGCCTGGTCTTTTTGACCTCGCTTGGCATATTCCTGCGCCAATGCGAAGCGGGTGAACGCATCACCCGGATCTTGGGCGAGGAACTCAATTAGCGCGGGAATGCGGTCGGTCACCAGCTTCCTCCGGCTCCGCCGCCGCCAAAACCTCCGCCACCGAAACCACCAAATCCGCCGCCGCCGAAGCCGCCTCCACCAAATCCGCCGCCACTTCCACCGCCGAAGCCTCCGCCGCCCCAGATAATGATCGGAGGTCCACCTCGCCCGCCTCCGTAGCGCTTGCCGCCCTTTCCTCCACGAGACGAGAAATAGAACACGAGCAGGATCGCGAGCAGAATGAGTTGAATCGGAAATCCACCCTCTCCGTCGGATCGCTCGGCTCGCTCCAGCGCATCGTATTCACCTGCCGCCGCCGCCATCAGAATCGTCGTCGCCTCTTCTAAACCGGCATAGTAGTTTTCGTCACGAAACTGCGGGACGACCACGTTGCGGACGATGCGGGACGCATACACGTCAGGCACCGCGCCCTCCAGTCCCCTGCCAACAGCGATGAACACGTCGCGGTCCTCGATAGCGACCAGAACCACGATTCCATTGTCTCGCCCCTGCTGCCCGACGCCCAGGTCACGAGCCAGGTCGGTGGCGTAGGTAGCGGGATCTGCACCGTCGATGGTCCGCAGGATGACGATCGCGATCTGGTTGGAAGTCGTATCGCTGTACGCCGCCAGTCGGGTTTCCAGGCTAGCCCTCTGTCCAGGTGTGAGCAGCGCCGCCTCGTCGATTACGAAACCGGTAGGGCGCACGTCGGATTGTGCGTGCGCTAGAGGAGCGACGCAAAACGCGAGCAGCACGAGAAGCCGATGCATCGACAGAAAACCGAATCGGGCGATGGAAGTCAGTTGTTGTCGAACATGTCGCCTACGTCCGGAGCCTCATCAGATCCGGCATCCGCTTCGAAAGCAGAACGCTGGTCGAAGCCCATGAAGCCTGCGAAAAGGGCGGCGGGGAATTGCCGCACGCTGGTGTTGTAGCCACGCACGACGTTGTTGTAGTCACTGCGCGCAACCTGGATGCGGTTTTCAGTTCCTTCGAGCTGCGCCTGCAAATCGCGAAAGCTGGCGGTCGCCTGCAACTGCGGATAGCTCTCAGCGACCGCTAAGAGGCGACCCAGCGAGCCGGAAAGCGCCGACTGTGCCTCTTGAAACTGGCGCACTTTTTCGGGATCGTTCAGATCTTCCGCCGAGACGTTGATACTCGTGGCACGGGCGCGGGCCTCGACTACGTTCTGAAGCGTCTCGCTCTCAAAATCGGCCGACGCTCGCACGGTCGAGACAAGGTTGGGAATCAGGTCAGCGCGCCGCTGATACTGCGACTCGACGTTGGCCCAGGCCGTGTTGACGGATTCGTCTTGGTCGACGAGCGAATTGTACTGACCGCATCCAGCGCATCCAGCAAAGCCAAGGACGAGAACGAGGACGAGAAGCGCGATGGCGCCGGGACTACGCATAGGGGTAAGAGTCGTGAGAGTAGCCCAGCCTACGAAGACGAGACAACCTCAGTTTCGCCCCACTTACGGTCAGATCAAGCGGCTCAAATCCATCATCACATCGGTCTCCGAAAACTGCGCGGCATCCAGACCGAAAAGATGAGCCGCGGCCGTGCGAAATCGGACCAGAACGATGCTCAGTGTGCCTGCGACGAGGCTCGCGCTGATCAAACTGGAGGCGGTGAGGGCGCGTTTGGAAATCGACATGGCGTGTGCAGTAGAAGGATCGACGGATACTTAACGTCGTCAAGCTAACTTTGCGTGCGTGAACTCACAACGCGTAAAGTGCGGGCGACGCAGGCTTTACGGTTGGGTGACTCCGGCCACGCGGTACCTTCTCACGAGTAAGAGGTCTTCGTCTATTTGACCCGCTCGCAAACCCACATATTCTTGATGGACACACTCGCTGATCGGCTGATTGCGCTCGAAGCCGAGTTCGCCCCGTTTGACGACCCACTCGATCGGTACGAACTTCTGATCGAGAAGGGACGCGATATGGTCGCGCTCCCTGCTGTCGACAAGAACGACCTCTTTCTTGTCAAAGGATGCCAGTCTCAGGTGTGGATCATCCCTCGCATCGAAGGCGAAACGCTCCACTTCTCGGGCGACTCCGACGCCCTAATCACACGCGGCTTGGTTGCGCTGCTGCATCAGGCTCTGTCCGGACTTTCCGCGAGGGATATACGGAACGCTGACTTGGAGTTCATGGAACGTCTGGGGCTCTACGGACATCTATCTCCTACCCGCAAGAACGGACTGGCCGCTATGCTGGACCGGCTACGCGCTTACGCCGCTTAACACTGCTCTGATGCCCGACACTACCGCTACAGCCGACGCTCACGAGCGCGCCCTAATTGAAGGCCGTGTGATAGAGACACTTCGCACCGTCTACGACCCCGAGCTGCCGGTCAACATCTACGAGCTTGGTCTGATCTACGACGTGCGCGTCCGAGAAGACCGCCACGTAGACGTCGATATGACACTCACGGCTCCTTCCTGCCCCGTTGCCGGAACGCTGCCGGGCGAGGTCGAACGCAAGGTCTACGACACGGAAGGCGTGGAGTCTGCGCACGTCGAGCTGGTATGGGATCCGCCGTTTCGGATGGAGAATATGTCCGAAGAAGTGCGGCTGGAGCTAGGACTGCTGTAACGCCGGCCTGCCCCAGGTAACTGGTCGCATCTCCGTTTGGCATTTGGTCCAACGCAAACTCGTATTCAGCTGATACCACTTCGGGTTCTGAGTGCATGGGCTGGAGCTATCGCGCCGATGCTACATCCCACCACCCCGGCAATTATCCTCGGGCCACGCCTTCGGCTCGCGCGGCGGCTTCGACTGCCTTGACGACGCTCTTGACTACGCGAGAGTCGAACACGCTCGGGATGATGAACTCGGCTGTCAGCGTATCGTCCGAGATGGCCTGAGCGATGGCGTGGGCTGCGGCGAGCTTCATCCCTTCCGTAATGTCGTTCGCGCGGCAGGCGAGTGCGCCCTTGAAGATGCCTGGGAAGCAGAGCACGTTGTTGATCTGGTTCGGATAATCGCTCCGCCCGGTTGCCATGACCGCTACGTGCTCGAACGCCAACTCGGGCGCGATCTCGGGATCGGGATTCGACATGGCGAACACAATAGGGTTGGGCGCCATCGCCTTCAAATCATCGACCGTAATGAGGTTGGGGCCACTCAACCCGATGAACACGTCGGCGCCGCGAATGACCTCGCTGATGGTACCGGCTTCCAATAGCGGATTGGAGATCGCAGCGAAGGCCTGCTTGTCCGCCGACAAGTCGCTGCGGCCGCGCACCAGTGCACCGTTGCGATCGACTCCGATCAGGTTGGTGACGCCCAGGTCGAGAATCATCTTGCCGACCGCTGTCCCTGCCGCGCCCACACCCATGATGACAACTTTAATGTCCGCGGGCCGCTTTCCTACCACCCGCAACGCATTGATCAGAGCAGCCGTCGTCACGACAGCCGTGCCGTGCTGATCGTCGTGGAAGACGGGAATGTCCAGTTCGGCCTTCAGCCGCCGCTCAATCTCGAAGCAGCGCGGAGCCGAAATGTCCTCCAGGTTGATACCCCCGAATCCGGGTGCGATCCGCTTGACGGTGTCGATGATCGCTTCGGTATCGGTCGTATCCAAGCAGATCGGGAACGCGTTGACGCCCGCGAATTCCTTGAACAGCTGCGCCTTGCCCTCCATGACAGGCAGCGCGGCTTCGGGCCCAATGTCGCCCAGTCCCAAGACAGCCGTTCCATCGGTCACGACGGCGACCATGTTGCCCTTGCTCGTCAACTCGTACGCCTGCTCGGGATGCTCGTGGATCGCCGTGCAGACGCGCGCGACGCCAGGCGTGTACGCCATCGACAACTGCTCCCTGCTGCGAATGGGCACTTTGCTGTCGACCGAGATCTTGCCGCCTCGATGCATCAGGAACGTGCGGTCGGATACGTTGACGAGGCGAATCCCCTCTAGCGCTTTGATCGTGACGATCAGCTCTTCCAGTTGCCCACCGAGCGAGTAGACGGTCACATCGCGCGTGAGAACGGGACCGTCCGACTGGATGATCTCGATGTCGCCGATGTTGGCGCTGTGCTGTCCGATGGCGCTCGTCAGGCGGGCGAGCACGCCGGGCTGGTTGGCGAGTTCGACGCGGAGCGTGACCGAGTTGCTGGCCTGGGGAATAAAGAAACGGTTCATCGGCGAGAGTTGGGAGAGAGCGACAGCAACGCCGTACGACGCTGAGCGGACGCGCTTGGTTTTGAAGACCTGACCGGTTTAGTCGCGGCATCGCTCACAAAAAAAAGCGGAGCCGATCGGATCACTCCAGTCGGCTCCGCCAGGGGATTACGTCTGAGACGCTGAGTCAGAGAGAATTAGCCCTCGTCCTCGTCTCCGTCGTCCGCATCGTCGTCGTTGAAGTCGTCGTCGGTGTTGACCGAGCCTTTGCCGGCTTTGGCCATCGCGTCGATTTCGTTGACGTTAGCTTTCGACGAGGTCGAGGTGACGGGTTTTCCCCCACCTCCTTCGGCCTTGTCCGCGACGGATGCGTCGGCGGCTTCAGCGGCCTCGTTCGCTTCGGCTTCTTCGAACTGCGCTTTGAGCGCGGCCAGTCCGGACAGTTCGCCGAGCGTTGCCGGGCCACTGCCCTGCTGCGACGACGCGTACGTCTGGATGTCCTGCCGCTCGCGCTGCTGACCTTCGCGGCGTTCGCGCTGCTCGGCGTAGCGCGCCGTGCGTGCGGCTTCGCGCTCCTGAGCGACTTCGGACAAGATGATGTCTTTGTTCTGCCCGTCGAAGCGGATGACACTGACGCCTTCGAGCACCTGGCCTTCCTTGTAGCTGTCGGCCGGATGTCCCTTGCGCTCCAGCTCACCAGCCGGAATGAAGCCTTCGACTTCGAGCGGAAGATCGACCGTGAGTCCTGCTTCGGCGACGCGTGTGACCGTGACCGGGTGCTGCGTGCCTTCGGCGTAGACGTTCTCGAACTGCTTCCACGGGTTCGTCTCGACCTGCTTGTGGCCCAGCGAAATGCGGCGGTTGCGCTCGTCGATTCCGAGCACCTGCACCTGAAGCTCCTCGCCCTTGCGGACGACTTCTCCAGGATGGCGCACCTTCTTGGTCCAGCTCAGGTCCGAGATGTGAACCAACCCGTCGATGCCTTCTTCGATCTCGACGAAGACGCCGAACGCCGTAATGTTGCGCACCTTGCCCGACAGCGTCGAGCCGACCGGATGACGCGCTGCGATGCCGTCCCATGGGTCGGCCTGCATCTGCTTCATGCCCAGGCTGATCTTCTTCGACTCGTCGTCGATGTTGAGGATCTTGACCTGGGTGATCTGGCCCAGGTTGACGACCTGGCTCGGGTGCTTGACGTGCTCGGTCCAGCTCATCTCGGAGATGTGAACCAGTCCTTCGATGCCACGGTCCAGCTCGACGAACGCGCCATAGTCGGTGATCGAGACGACCTTGCCTTCGACGACCTGGTCTTCCTTGAACGTCTCGTGGATGGTCTCCCACGGGTGCGGCATCAGCTGCTTGTAGCCCAGCGAGATGCGCTGACGCTCGCGGTCGTAGTCCAAGACGACGACGTTAATCTGGTCTTCGATGTTGAGCACTTCGGACGGATGCGACACCCTACCCCAGCTGAGGTCCGTGATGTGCAGCAGCCCGTCGACGCCGCCCAAGTCGACGAAGACGCCGAAGTCGGTGATGTTCTTGACGGTGCCTTCGAGGATCTGGCCGGGCTCCATCGTCGAAAGGATTGTCTCACGCTGGGCGAGCAGGTCTTTTTCGACCAGGGCTTTGTGCGAGATGACGATGTTCTCGTTGGCCGGGTTGAGCTTGACGACCTTGAATTCCATCCGGCGCTCGAGATACGCGTCGAAGTCGCGCACGGGGCGCACGTCGATCTGCGATCCGGGCAGGAACGCCTCCATGTCGCCCAGGTCCAGCTGCGCGATCATACCGCCCTTGATGCGGCGGATGATGACGCCTTCGATGACCTCTTCGGTCTCGAATGCTTTCTCCACACGACGCCAGCGCTGCACGCTGTCGGCCTTGGTCTTGGAGATGATCGGCTCGCCCTTGTAGTTCTCCTTGCGCTCCAGGAAGACCTCGACGGTGTCGCCGGGCTTCAGGTCCTGCGAGAACTCGTTCTTGGCGACAACGCCGTCGCTCTTGAAGCCGAAGTCGATCAGGACGTCCTTGGGACCGACGCTGACGACCCTGCCCGTGACGATGTCCTGCTCGGAGATCTGCGTGATCGTGCCTTCGACGAGCGCTTCGTAGGCGGCACGGCGGCGGCGCTCTTCGACTTCGTCTTCCTGGTTTTCCAGGTCGGCAAGCGTGACGACGTCGCCCAGGATCTCGCCGGTGTATCCGATCTGGCCTTTGCTCTGGTTCTTGTTGAGGTCGGCGACCGTCATGGCCGCTTCGTCCTCTACGCGTTCGATGTCGTCGCCCGACACGATCTCTTGGATCGTCTCGACGGCGTCTTCGATGAGATGGCTACCGGCTTCGATAGCGCGCTCGAGAAAGCTTTTGTGCTCGCCTTCGGCGTCTTGCTTGGCAGACTGCTCGGCGGCTTCGGCCTCGGCCTGCTCAGCGGGCGTGAGCGCTTCGACCACGTCTTCGACCTTCTCGGCGACGGCTTTTGCAACGTCTCCTGCCTTGTCCGCAACCGTTTCGGCTTTGTCGACGACGATCTCGGCCGTGTCCGCGACGGCTTCGGCGGCATCGCTGACGGCTTCTTTGGCGGTCTCGACGGCTCCGGAAACGGCGTCGGCAGCGCGCTCGAGGAGGCTTTCCTTTTCTTCGGTAGGCGCGTCGTCGCTGACCGGCGTGGTCAGTGCGGCTTCGGGCTCGACCGAGGTGGGAGCAGTGTTTTTGGCGTTCGCCGCGTCTGCGGCAACTTCGGCGACCTGCTCTTCGGCGATCTCTTTGTCTTTTTGCTGGTTATCAGCCATGTAAATACGGTGAGGCGATTGCCCCGGGCGTCCGTCGGCGTCGTCTTCCTCGCACGCGGGCGCGTGTTGCGTTGGGAGGTCTCGGCGCGAGGAGAAGACGAGCGCACGTGCGCGGCCCTCGCAGAGAGCCCGACAACATACGGAAAGCGGGCGGGTTAGTCCCCCGCTTTCTTTTGCTCGACGAGCCGCACGACCAAATCCACCTGATCTTCCATCGACAGCACACCGGTGTCGACGCGGACCGCATCGTGCGCGCATTTCAGCGGAGCCACGTCTCGGTTGGCGTCGCGATGGTCACGCTCGGCCAGATCGTCGCGGATCTGATCGAATGTCACGTCGTGCCCTCTCGCGACGGCTTCTACGAATCTGCGCTCGGCACGCACGTCGAGGTCGGCATCCAAAAACAGCTTCAACTCGGCATCGGGGAAGACGACCGTCCCGATGTCGCGCCCGTCGAGGATGACGCCTCCCCCCCTGCGCGTCCAGCTGGCCGCAATCTCGCGCTGTTTGCCCAGTAGCGCGTGACGCACCCAGGGGAGCGCGGCGACTTTGCTCGCTGCTGCTGTGACGGCGGGTTCGCGGATGCGCTCGGTTACGTCCGATCCGTTGAGGTCGAGCGTGAGCAGGCCGTCCCGGTCGTGGCCGAGTGTCAACTCGAACGGCTGAGGCAGCGCGTGGAGCGTCCGGTTGGGCCACCCCGCGTCGATCAGCGCGAGCGTGACCGTCCTATACATCGCGCCCGTGTCGAGGTAGAGAAAACCCAGTGCATTGGCCGCCGCTTTCGCCGTCGAGCTTTTGCCCGAGCCCGCCGGTCCGTCGATCGCAACGATCACTGGTTCGACCCGCCCACCGACGTGCTGACGATTGTGATCGGGTTCGGGTAACGGATCGGGCCGATGGGCGTCTGGATCGTCGGCGTAGCGACGAGGCGGATCGCGCTGGCTCCGGGCGTTTCTTGCCCGGCCAATGCCGTCGCGATGTTGAGCAGTTCGCCGACGTTGTTGCCGAAGAACGGCACTAGGTCGAGCTGGATGCTGATCGGCACGACCGAGCGCTGTCCGGCCGGAAGCGTGACGCTGCGGTTGAACACGCCCGACACGGTCTCGCGGTCTTGCAAGAAGAGGGTCCAGTCGAGTTCGAGCATTTGTGCCGTGCCGTTGGCCTGCGGGTTGTCGGCGCCCAGCATCAGGTCGAACGAGAGCGGAAGCGAGCCGCTGCTGGCAGCCTGCCCAAGTCGAAGCAGGTCCATCGGACGCACGTCACTGGAAGTACGAATGCTGCTCAGGTTGACGCCCGCGAGGTTGGCTTGCTGCACGCCGTCGATGGCAAAGTCGACGTTGCGAAGCGCCTGAAACTGGTTGAGTTGGGTGCAACTGCTCAGGGCGAGCAGGCAAGCGGAGGCGAGAACGAGGCGGCGCGTCATGGCAGATGGGGCTTTTGGTGTCGTCAAACTACGCGCTAGCCGAGGTCTCGGCGAAGGCTCAGTTTGCCGATCAGTGTCAGATCTCTGGAATACTCTAGCACTGCAACTGCGTCAGAGTGACGGGTCGACTCGCTGCTCCTCTCGATCCTCGCGAGCAGCGCGCGATGCACTCGGCCCCTCGACCACTGGAAATCACCACTCTGGGCTCGCGGTGACCAAGTGGGGGGCTTCGGTGCAGCCTGTCAGAGTCAGCAGGTCGCAGTGCTAGGGCCGCTCGCACCGCTGCATAAAATCGCACAGTCCGGCGATCTCGCGCGGCGTCACACCGCCGGGACGCTCGCGTCCTCCTCGAAGATCGGTACGGGCTGGGCGACGTAGCGCGAGACGAGGAACAGGATCAGTATTCCGACCGGCATCGAGATCCACCACGGCGCGTTGAAACCCGTCGGCAGCGTACCGATCAGGATCGAGACGGCGCCGACGGTCAGCGCGTAGGGAAGCTGCGTGCGGACGTGGGCAATGTGGTCGCAGCCCGACGCCATCGACGAAAGAATGGTCGTGTCCGAGATCGGTGAGCAGTGATCGCCCCAGACGGCTCCGGCGAGGACGGCCGAGACGGTCGAGTAGACGATGTGCATGTACTCGGCGTCGGTGTGCAATCCGTCGGCGGCGAGGACGCCCCAGGCCAGCGGGACGACAATCGGCATCAGAATCCCCATCGTGCCCCAACTCGTGCCGGTCGAGAACGCGGTCGCGGCAGCGAGCAGGAAGACCAGCGTCGGCACGATGCCGGGGACCAGAGCGCCCGAGAGGACGGACGTGAGAAACTGCGCCGTGCCCAACGCTTCGGTGACCGACGAGAGCGCCCAGGCCATGACGAGGATGACCATAGCGAGCAGCATCGACTTCATGCCGCTGTACCACGCGTCGATGGTCTGGTCGATGGTCAAGATCCGCTGCCCCATTGAGAGGACCGCTGCGACGAGCACGCTCGCCAGCGACGCCCACATGAGCGAGCGGTAGCTGTCGGCCTCGCCGATGATTTCGCGTAGTTGGTTGCCGATATCGCCTAGCCCAAAGCCCAAAGCGAACGCGCCTGAGCCAAACTGCTGCACGCCGGTATAGTACAGCCCGGCCAGCACGCCGAACACGAGCACGAAGACCGGAATCAGCGCGTTGAACGCCCGCTGCGGCTTGCCCTCGACCGGCATCAACTCTTCGCTGTCCGCCGACGCGTCGACGATGGCGTCGGCGCCCAAGACGGCGCCGGTTTCGCGCGCGCGCATCTCGGCTTTGCGCATCGGTCCGAAATCGCGCCCACTGCTCGCGATGAACAGCAGAAACGCGATGCTGAAGATCGGGTAGAAGCTGTAGGGAATCGAGTTGAGGAAAATGCTGTACGCGCCCTCGTTGAGACCCGCGATCTTGTCGGTCGCCGTGCCGATCAAGCCGACTTCGTAGCCGATCCACGTCGTCACCAAGGCGAGGCAGGCGATGGGCGCGGCGGTCGAATCGACCAGATAGGCCAGCTTTTCGCGCGAGATGCGCAGCCGGTCCGTCACGGGCCGCATCGTGTTGCCGACGACGAGCGTGTTGGCGTAGTCGTCGAAAAAGATCACCATGCCCAGCATCGACGTGGCGACCTGCCCCCGGCGGCTCGTCGACGCGAACTTGACCAGGTGCCGGACGATGCCGAACGTGCCGCCGTTGCGACTGATGATGCCGACCATCCCGCCGATCATGAGCGAAAACAGGACGATTGCGGCGTGATCCGTGTCGGCGAGGGCGTTGAGGATGAAGATCTGGAACGCGTCGAGCATGCCCCAGAAGAAACCGGCGACCAGAGTTCCATGCACGATCCAGGCGCCGACCCAGATGCCCAAGAACAAGGCCGGAATCACGCGCTTGAACAGCAGCGCGACGCCGATCGCGATGATCGGCGGCAGTATCGACCACCAGCCCGGAATGGCGCGCGCGGGCGTCTGCCCAATCGTCTGCCCGTTCGACACCACGACGACATCGCCCGAAGCATCCGCGTGAAGTTTGGCGCGATGCACGTCGCCGTCTGCGTCGTAGGCCAGGCGGACCTCCTGATCGCCCAGCCTCGCCGTCCCACCCGGATGCATCGGTAGCCCGTAGACCTCGACCGACACCTCGCCGCCCTGGAGCACGAGTGGCGGCACGACGATGCGAACCGGCTCGGCCTGGACCGCTTCGGCTTCAAACGGCGAGACGTCCTGCGCGTGGGCGGCAGGCGTCAGGATCAGCAGGAAAAGCAGCAGCGCAGCGCGCATCGGCGAGAGGTGAACGTGGTAATAAAGTGCGACGCTGAAAGTGCTAGCGCGTGCCGTAGAGCCGGTCGCCCGCGTCGCCGAGGCCGGGGCGGATGTAGGCGTTGGCGTCCAGTTCGCGGTCGAGCGCGGCCGTCACGATGGGCACGTCGGGATGGGCTTCGGCGAGGGCGCGGACGCCTTCGGGCGCGGCGACGAGGCAGACGAACGACAGGTGCCGCGCGCCCAACTCGCGCAAGCGGGCGACGGCGGCGATGGCGCTTCCACCCGTGGCCAGCATGGGGTCGAGCACGAACGTGGCGGCATCGGGAAGGCCCGGCGGCAGGCGCTCGTAGTATCCGCGTGGCAGGTGCGAGTCGTGATCGCGCTGCACGCCGACGTGACCGACGCGCGCGTCGGGCAGCAGCGACAGGAAGCCGTCCATCAGGCCCAAACCGGCGCGCAGGACAGGCACCAGGACGACTTCGCGCTCGAACGCGTGGCCGATGGTCGGCTCGAGCGGCGTCACGACTTCGACTTCGCGCATCGGCACCTGGCGCAATGCGTGAGCGGCGAGCAGCGACGACGCCCGGATGAGCGACGCCCGAAACGTGCCGTGATCGGTCGTCACGTCGCGTAGGATCGTCATCTCGCGCCGCAGGAGGGCGTGATCGACGACGTCGAGCGAGTCGGGAAGGTTCGGGTCGGCCATCGGGTTAGACGCGCGGCGGGTTGCCAGCGCCCGGTCCTTTCGGTCCACCTTTCTTCAGATCCTTCTGCGCCTTCTTCTCGGCGACGACGCGCTGATGCACGACAGCATTCTCCTCCCACGGACGGCGCTCGAAATAGCTCTTCGTGAGCGTGGCGAGTACGCCCGAGAGCAGCAGCAGCGCGATCACGTTGGGCAGCGTCACGAGCGAGAGCGCCACGTCGCCCAGGTCCCAGATCGTCGTTACGGCCAGCGTCGCGCCGACGAAGTGCATGATCACGAACACGAACTTGAACGGCAAGATCGCTCCGGCGCCGAAGATGTAGTTGGCGCAGCGGTCGCCATAGTAGCTCCACGAGATCGACGTCGAGACGGCGAACAGAACGACCGAGATCAAGACGATATAGCGCCCCAGCCAGCCCAGATTGATCTCGTCCAGACCCTTCTCGAATGCCAGCGTCGTCAGCGGAGCCGAGTTGCGATAACCTGCGCCGTAGAGCGCGTCGGTGCGCAATCCGTCGGCGGCTTCGGCTTCGTTTGCGCGCGGAAAGAGCGTGCCGGTGAACGGAATGGTCCGCGCCTCGTCGACGTAGAGCGGCTGGTCGAGACCGATCTGCAAGTAGCCCATACCGACGCTTCCGACGGGGCGACCGTCGACGTACTGAATCGTTTCGGGCCGGTCCGCGGCGACGAACGTGCCGTCCGCCGATTCACGCGCGAACGTGCCCGCATCGTCTTGGACGAGGTAGCTGACGTTGTTGTCCGACAGGCGGAAGGTGGTGTCGACCTGCTCGCTGAACACGCCGGTCGAGATGATGACCAGGGCCGTAATCGTACAGATAATGATCGTGTCGATGAACGGCTCCAAGAGCGCCACGACGCCTTCGCTGACGGGTTCGTCGGTTTTGGCCGCCGAGTGCGCGATGGGCGCGCTGCCCTGCCCAGCTTCGTTCGAAAAGAGGCCGCGCTGCACGCCGTAGGTGAGCGTGAGCAGGAAGAGACCGGCGCCCGTTCCGGCGATGCCCGACGTCGGGTTGAACGCTTCGGTGAAGATCAGAGCGAACGACGACGGGACGGCTTCGATGTTGAGGCCCAGAATGACCAAAGCGCCTGCGACGTACACCGCCGCCATGACCGGCGCGACGATGCTCGTCACCTTACCGATCCTAGCGATGCCGCCCAAGATCACGATGCCGACGACGATAGCTGTCGTCAAGCCCGTCATCCACGGCGCGATGCCGAACGTGTCGGCGACCTGAGTCGCAATCGTGTTGGCCTGGACTGCGTTGCCCGTCATGAACGAGGTCAGCATCAGCGCGGCGGCGAAAAAGATGGCGACACCCTTGAAGACGCCTTTGAGTCCGACGCCGAAGCGTTCGGTAAGCCCTTTCTCGATGTAGTACATCGGCCCACCCGACACGCTGCCCTCCCACGCCTTGGCGTCGAGGTCGGGCTTGACGACCTCGCGGTACTGCTGCGCGAGCGTGACTTCGGAGTATTTGGTCGCCATGCCCAAGAGCGCCGTCACCCACATCCAAAAGACCGCGCCCGGTCCGCCCAGGTGGACGGCCATCGCGACTCCGGCGATGTTACCGACGCCGACTGTCGCCGAGAGCGCCGTCGTCAGAGCCTGGAAGTGCGACACGTCGCCCGGCTCGTCGGGGTCGTCGTATTTGCCCGTTGTAACAGCGACGCCGTGAGCGAATCGGCGAAACTGGACGAAGCCCAGTCGGAGCGTCAAGAAGAGACCTGTTCCGAGCAGGCCGATGATGAGCGGCCATTTGAGGATGTCGTTGACGCTGTCAATGACGGTGCTGAACAGATCCATTCGAGCGAGTCGGGAGGTGGGGAGGGGAAGGCGAGCGTGCGTCAGGGCGAGGGCACTGCCGCGCGGACGGTGGGCAAAGATAGACGCCGTCGCCGTTCGTTCACAAACGGGTGCCCCGCCGATTGTACGCTATCTCGCGCTCGGAACGATGTGAGGCAACGCGGCCCAGACAGCGACCGTCGCGCCCAGCGGTGCTAGCGCCAGCACCCACAGCGCAGCCGAGTATCCGCCCAGCAGTCCGGCGATGAGCGGCAGCAGTGGTGGCCCGATCGCGGTCGCGGCGACGAATAGGGTGTGCGTGAATCCCTTGATCGCGCCGATGTGATCGCGTCCGAAATAGTAAGCAAACGCGCTGCCGCCGACGTTGCTCTGGATCCCCTGCACGACTCCAAAGACGACCCCGTAGACCACTACGGCCGCGCTCGTCTGCGCCAGCGGCAGGCCAACGGTCAGCAGCGTAAACAGCGCCAGCCCCATAGCTAGCACCTTGCGCGGTCCCCACCGGTCGACGCCTAGACCTGCGCCCAGGTTGGCGATCCAGTTGACGAGTCCGTACGCCACGAACATGACCGCGGCGGCTTCGCGCGTGACGCCGCCGCTCGTCATCAGATCGACGTGGTGAAACAGGTACGCCGTCCCCAGACAGTTCAACACGCAGATGCTGCCGACGAGCGTCCAAAAGTGCGACGTGCGGCGCGCCTCGACCAGCGTCGACGAGAGTTCGACGGTCGGCAACTCATCCGGCCGGATGGGTCCATCGGGCAGCAGTCCGTAGCGCTCGGGACGGTGGCGAAAGAACAGCCCGGCGATGGGCAGCACCACGACCAGCACGCACGCGCCGATGACGGCGTACGTCGCTCGCCAGCCCAGCGCGTCGATGCCCTGCTGCATCGCAATCGGGACGACGGCGACGGCCAGCGCCATGCCCACGCCCATCAGCCCAATCGCTAGCCCGCGCCGCCGAACGAACCACAGGTTGACGACGTGGATCGCCGAGAGCGCCAGAGCGCCCTGCCCCAACGCCCGCAGCAGGAAGAAGCCGCCGATCAGCGTCACCAATCCCCTCACCTGCCCCATCGCCACGCACGAAACGGCCAGCAGCATCGCAGCAGCGAGCGCTCCGCGGCGCGGCTCCCAGCGGTCGAGCGCGCGTCCGGTCAGGGGCAGCACCAGCGCGGCGGCGATCGTCGCGCCCGAGTAGGCCAGAGAGACGGTCTGACGCGACAGGCTCAGATCGCCGATGAATGCGTCGATGAAGAGCGCCACGCCCGCCGTCTGGCCGACAATCGTCGCGCCCATGACGAGGGCTGCGGCGGCTGTCACGTTCCAGCCGAAGAAATGCGGCGAGCGCTCGACGACGCGGCTGCGGATGGGGTCGGGCGTCACTGCGGGTCGACGCGGCATGCCGCGCCGCTACGGTTTGGACGCGGATTACCGATGCTGTCTGTACCGACTAGGCATGCCCCGTCGCCGCCTGCCGTCCGCCGCCTTTTTCCATTCACAGCGTGTGCGGGTCGACTTCGACGAACTGGCCGCTCAGGTAGCCCATCGTGCGCGTCGGATATTTCTGGACCAGGCGGTAGTCGTGCGTCGCCATGACGAGCGTCATGCCTTGCTCGTGCAGACTCAGAAGCAGTTTCATGATTTCGTCAGACACAGCCGGGTCGAGGTTGCCCGTCGGCTCGTCGGCCAAGAGCACCCACGGCTCGCCGACGATGGCCCTAGCGACGGCGACGCGCTGCTGCTCTCCGCCCGAGAGTTCGTGCGGCATCCGCTGCCACTTGTGGCTCAGGCCGACGCGCGCCAACGCGTGGAGCACGCGTGTCTTGATCCGCTTGCCGCTCTTGCCCGTCACGTGCAGCACGAACGCGACGTTTTCGTAGACGTTGCGGTCCGGGAGCAGCTGAAAATCTTGGAAGATGACGCCGACGCTGCGCCGCAGGAACGGCACTTCGCGCGGCCGGATCGTGTCGCTCTTATAGTCGCCGATCTGGATCGTGCCGCTCTGAGGAATCACGTCGAGGTAGAGCAGGCGCAGCAGCGTGCTCTTGCCGCAGCCCGTCGGGCCGACGAGGTTGACGCGCTCGCCGCGCTGAACGGACAGCGAGAGGTCGCTCAGCACGTCGCGCTTGCCGCCGCCGGGGACGGGGTATGAGACGGTGACGTTGCGCAAATCGATCATGGACGCAAGCTACGCAGAACCGTCGATGCGGCGCACAACCAGGTGGACGCGTTCACTGGCGCCGCTCGCCTCGGCGTCCGAAAACCCGTCGTAGGCAGCGACTTCTTCCAGCCCCGGAGGCAGCAGCGCGCGAACTTCTTCGAGCGTGTAGGCGCGCTGGACGTGCGTCTCGTGGAACGTCTGCCCCAGGATCGACAGCTCGAAATTGGTCGTGTGCAGCTGGGCGTCGCTGTCGTAGCGGCTGGTGCGAACGTACGAAAACCCTTCGGCTTCGCCCTCGTCCTGGAAATCGGCCTCGTTGTTGGCGCTGTTTGCCGGCGTCGACACGTCGAACACGAAGATGCCCTGGGGCTTGAGCGCGCGCGCTGCCGACGCGAAGAAACTGCGCACGTCCGCCTCGTCGACGAGGTAGTTGAGGCCGTCGTACACCAGCACGAGGGCGTCAGCCTGAGCGTCGGTGTGGAACGAGGTGAAGTCGGCGACGGCGAATGCTACGTTCGCGCCGTGCAACTCGGCTTTGCGCTCAGCTACGCGCACCATCGCAGCCGACCCATCCGTAGCCATGTAGCGGTACGATCCCAGCGGCTGAAGCTCGATCGCCAGCGATCCCGTTCCGCAGCCCAGTTCGAGTACGTCCAGCGCGCCGGGTTGATGGCGCTGGATCAGGTCGTGGACGTAGTCGGCCCAAAACTCGTAGTCGACGTGCTCCATCACCACGTCGTAACCGGCGGCGAGGGCGTCATAGGGCGTGGCCTCGTGAGGCGTTTCGGGGGTGGACATCGGAAAGGCGTCGAGCGGAGCAGCAAAGAAACGAAGCGCGCGCGGGAGGCCGGATGAATCAGTACACCCGGGCATTCATGTCCGTGATCGACCTTAGGAGTGAAGGAGGAGGCTTCATTCAGATTCTTCAAAAGCTGTCGCCGGGATTACGCAGGCGTTAACCCCCCCCTTGACAGACTGCAATCGAGATGAATAAGATTATTGTGTTCACAGTCTCTGCGTTTTAGAGACTATCCATTTCACTCTTCACCAACATGCACATGAAGAGGATCCTCAGTACGGTAGCACTTGCTGCCCTCACACTCGCTTCCGCCTGCTCCGAGGCTCCTGCCGTTGCCCAGTCTCCGCCGGTCGTCATCGCCTCCAACGTGGTAGCCGATGTGGGATTCGTGCCCACCCGGCTCTATGGTGACGAACTCGATCAGTGGAAAGCCCTGGATGGTTCGCAGCGCGCGGATCTGCTGACGCGGTATGCACAGGCGTCTCAGCCGCTCTCCGACACACTACGTGACAACCCGACGCCCGAAAACATCGCGCCTCTCGCTCGCGCGATGGAGGCTGACCTCGACGGTACGCCGTACGCGACGGTTGCTCGGCAGACAGCCAGCGACTTTCTGCTTCGTTCTCACCTGCTCCAGGCCGACCCCGATGTCGATCAAGTGGCCCGCCATGCAGACGTTCTGCTGTCGACTCGTCATCCCGACGCGCGCGTCCTCGCTGAGGCGATAGCTGTGCTGGAAGGATCGTGGAGCGCCGAGCGGTTGGCCGAAGCACGGCAGATCGTTCGTGACGCCGCACGTGTCCCTTCGCTCGGAAAGGCATGCGACGAGGGCTGCTCAGTCGAGCAACTCGCCCGCCAGATGGCCGACGGCCAGTCGCTCACCGCTCTCGAACGCTTCGAGATCAATCAAGCGTTGGCATTGGCGCGACTCTGACGCTTTTCGCCCAACCTGAAGCGACCGGCTCGGTGACACACGTCTCATCGGGCCGGTTCGCGTTTTACACGACTCGCTACGATAAGAGTCAACCGGGCATCGCCTCCATCGGCAACCCACCCGCAGCGAGACCCAGACACTGGCTACACCTGAAATCCCATCGGCCCACGCGTCGGCTCTGGGGCGGGCGCCTCCAACTCGACGGCATAGGTCACGCTGATGGGCTCGATTTGCTGCCCCTGCCAGACCGCGTGCGACCCCGAGTTGGCTGCCAGCACGTCGAACCGGACGCGGCTCAGCCCCTTGCCACGCGCCCACCCGGTCGCCTCGTGCATCAACCGGCCCGCGAGACCGGCCCGCCTGTGCGCTGGAGCAACGTACAGCTCGGTCAACTGCGCCTCTACACTTCCCGCGTAGACCGGCGACGGAGCTGACGTGTGCCCGGCCACGAACCCGACTGGCTTTCCGTTTGCTTCGGCGACGAGCACGACGGCAGACGGCGATCCGATAGCGTCGCGGAGCGTCGTGCGTCCGCGCTCGTTGGCGTCCCTGGAAGGCGTCGCGCGGGCGTCGATGTCGGCCTGCTCACGCATGAAGGCCGACCACATCTGCGCCAACGTGTCGAGGTCGGCTGGGCGAGCGGGGCGGATCGTGTAGGGCATAGAACGTGCGTCAGGAGGTGCGAGAAACGTAGCGGGTGCCCAAGTTCCCGCGCGAGGCGAGCAGTTCGGCGTTGAGGATCGCGCCGCCCGCTGCCCCCCTGATCGTGTTGTGGACCAGCGCCACGAACTTGACGCCGAAGTTGGGGCACGGCTGGATGCGCCCGACGGTCGTCGTCATGCCGCCGCCACTGTATACGTGGAGACGAGGTTGCGGGTGCGCGGGATCGTCCACCACCTCGACGAACTTAGCCGGAGCTGTCGGCAAACCCAGGCCTCGAAGCGGGTTGGGGGCGTTGCGGAGCGCGTCGGCAACGTCGGCGGCGGACGGATCGCCTGCCAGCCGGACGCTGACGCAGAGCGTGTGTCCCTCCACTACGGGCACGCGGTTGCACTGTGCCGACACGACGATCGCTGCGTTTTCGATGCCGGCCTCGCCCACCGATCCCAGCAGTTTGAGCGGCTCGGTCGCCAGTTTGTCCTCCTCGCCGCCGATGTGAGGGACGACGTTACCCAGCGCGTCCAGCGAGGCGACGCCGGGATAGCCCGCGCCTGAGAGCGCCTGCAACGTCGTCACCTGCACGGCCTCTACGCCCCACGCGCGGTGCAGCGGCGCCAGCGCGCTCACCAGTCCGACCGTCGAGCAGTTGGGATTGGTCACGATGAAGCCGCCGCCCCAAGTCTGGCGCTTGATCAGGCTCAGGTGATCCGGATTGACTTCGGGAATCAGCAGCGGCACGTCGGCCGACATCCGGTGGTTGCGCGCGTTCGAGACGACCGCGTAGCCCGCCGATGCGAATGCCGCTTCGGCCTCTCCGGCAACCGAAGCGTCCAGGCCCGAAAAGACCAGATCGCAATCGAGATTGGGCTCGGTCGGTTGCACGATGAGGTCGGCGACGGCGCTGGGAATCGGCTCGCTGTGGAGCCAGTGCGCGGCTTCGCAGTACCGTTTGCCTGCCGATCGAGGCGACGCGGACACGGCGGTGATGGTGAACCACGGATGATCGCCGAGCAGACGCACGAACTGCTGCCCGACAGCGCCGGTAGCGCCCAGTATGCCGACGCGGATGGGAAGTGATGGAGGTGTTGACATAGTTTGGAAAACGGAAGGTCAGAGTCAAGGCTCGCCGCCCCACTTCTCGCGTGGTCATCCTGAGCCTGTCGAAGGGTCTCCGGATGCCGAGTTTGCCGCCAGGCTGGGGCCGACTTCGCCCGGGGTTACGACGTGGCAAACGTCAGATGCCGCGCTCGGACATCCAGCGCGTGAGATGGTGAGTGAGTTGGTCGTATTCGATCAGAAAGGCGTCGTGGCCGTGCGGCGATGTGAGCGTGGCGAGCGTGGCGCTGGGCAATCCGCTCGCCAGTTCGCGCTGCTCGGCGGGTGGGTATAAGCCGTCGCTGTCGATGGCGACGACCAGTGCAGGCTGGCGAATCGAGGCGAGCACGTCGGCCATCAAGCCTCGGTCGCGGCTCAGGTCGTGCGAATCCATCTGCTGCGTCATGCGAACGTAGCACAGCGGATCCATCCGATCGACGAATTTGGCACCCTGGTAGCGCAGGTAACTGACGACCGAGAACTGGTCCGACGCGGGCATCCGGTCACGACCGTGGCGCTGGTCGAATCCTGCCGGAGCGCGGTACGACAGCATCGCCGCCATGCGCGCAGCGGCGAGACCCGACGTAGGCCGCGCGTCGGAGCGGTAGTCGCCGCCGTTCCAGTCGGCGTCGGCATAGATCGCCTGCCGCTCGACCTCGCCCCACCCGATCGCCCAGGCCCGCTGAGACGCGCCGACAGCGATGGGCGCGATCGCCTGAACGCGCTCGTCCAGCACCGCCCATTCGAGCGCTTGCATCCCTCCCATCGATCCGCCGATAACCAAATCGACGCGCTCGATTCCTAACTCGTCCAACACGCGCCGGTGCAGCCGGACGGTGTCGCGAATCGTGGCGACCGGAAACGCAGAGCCGTAGGAACGCGCCGTTTCAGGCGACATGGTGAGGGGCGAGAGCGATCCATAAGGCGAAGCGATCGCGTTACAGCAGACGATGAACCGATCGGCCGGGTCGAGCGCCTTGCCCGGCCCCACTAGTCCGGGCCACCAGTCCGCCGCATCGGCGCCGCCGGTGAGAGCGTGGCACACGAGCGTGCACGTCGCCGACGGCTCGCCCCACGTCTGAAAGGCGATGGGCGCGTTGCAAAACCTCGTCCCCTCTTCGAGAGCGAACGAGTCGACGACGAGCGTTTGCGGGCCGGATGCAGTCATTCAGGTGGAAAGCGTGGCGAGAAACCGAGGATCCCGGCGGCACGGCCCGACCCTCCACCTCGCCATCGTGAGGGGCAGCGCGACGCGGCGATCTCCATGCTATCGGCTAGCTTCGGTGATCGCCACGCTTCGCTCGCGATGACAGTCCGAAAGGACTGTGCTGATCGCTGCGCTCCTCGCGATGGCAGAGTTCGGGCACTGGCGCGGTGCAGTCCGTGCGATCAGCCGGTCACGCCAGCGCGTGGGCGACGGCCTTTTCGAGCGCTTGGGCGAAGTCGGCTTTGATGTCCTCGATGTGCTCGATGCCCACCGACACGCGGATCAGGTCGGGCGAGACTCCGGCGCGGACCTGGTCCTCGGCGGCCAACTGCTGGTGCGTCGTGCTCGACGGGTGGATGACGAGCGTCTTGGCGTCGCCGACGTTAGCCAAGTGACTGGCGAGTTCGACGTTGTTGACGAGCTGCTTGCCCGCGTCTGCTCCGCCATGAACGCCAAACGCCAAGACGGCGCCAAACCCGCGCTTGAGGTACTGCTTCGCGCGTCCGTGGAACGGGTGGTCTTCCAATCCGGGGTAGCTCACCCACGCCACTTCGGGACGCTCTTGGAGCCACTGCGCCAGTTCGAGCGCGTTGCTGACCGCACGGTCGACGCGCAGGCTGAGCGTTTCCAGGCCTTGGAGCAGCAAGAACGAGCCAAACGGGTTTTGGCTGGCACCGAAGTCGCGCAGCGCTTCGACGCGGGCTTTGATCGCGAACGTCACGTTGGCACCCAGCACGCCATCGGGGCCGAATGTCTCCCAAAAGTTCAAGCCGTGGTAGCCTTCGCTCGGCGACGTGAACTCGGGGTAGCGGCCGTTGTCCCACGGTCCCGTTCCGCCGTCGACGATGACGCCGCCGATCGTCGTGCCGTGCCCGCCGATCCACTTGGTCGCGCTCTCGACGACGATGTCGGCGCCGTGCTTGAGCGGCTGGAACAGGTAGCCACCCGCTCCGAACGTGTTATCGACCACGAACGCGACGCCGTGCTTCTTGGCGACGGCCGCGATCGCCTCAAAATCAGGCACGTTGAAGCGCGGGTTGCCGATGGTTTCGACGTAGATCGCCTTGGTCTTGTCGTCAATCAGGCTTTCGATCGAGTCGGCGTCATCGCCATCGGCGAAGCGCACGTCGATGCCCAGGCGCGGGAAGGCGACTTTGAACTGGTTGTACGTGCCGCCATACAGAAAACTGGTCGACACGATGTTGTCTCCGGCGTGGGCGAGCGTCTGGAGCGCCAGGAACTGCGCGGCTTGGCCCGATGCCGTTGCGACGGCGGCGAGTCCGCCTTCGAGTGCGGCGATGCGCTTCTCGAACACGTCCGTCGTCGGGTTCATGATGCGCGTGTAGATGTTGCCGAACTGCCTGAGGCCGAACAAGTCGGCGCCGTGGTCCGCGTCATTGAAGACGAACGAGGTCGTGGCGTAGATCGGGACGGCCCTACTGTTGGTGGCGCTGTCGGGGGTGTGGCCTGCGTGAAGCTGCAGGGTTTCGAAGCGGAGATCGCTCATGGGTGTGGGTGGGTTGGGTTGATGAGTTATCGAACCGAACCGTGACCATCCGGGCGGGCGAGGCTATGTGGAGTGCGCTGCGCCGGCAGAGGTGCCGAAACGCAAAAAGCCTCTCCCGCAGAAATGCAGAAGAAGCTATCGAAAGCGGCCTGAGCCGAGGGCGATGGGTCTTCCGCTCATCTGCCCCCGGCGGCTGCCGAGGTTGGAGTTAGCACCTTCCCTTGCGCCGGAGCGGTCGGTGGTTGCCAGAGGATCGTAGGGCCAAAGTCCCTCCCCTCTTCTGGATGAGCACGCGAAAGGGATCGGCCTTTCGGGTAAGTGATGGCGCCAAACCGGCCGTCTCGCCAGACGGTTCCGAGAAGGCTGGATGAATCGAATGCGCGGATTGAGTTCGCCGTTTGCTCCAAGCGCGGCATTGCGAATCCGTTTCGGCTGGCTGGCGTCGCATCGGTTACCTTTTGCCTCTTCATCTCCCGACCTATGTCCGCCCGCCTGATCGACGGAACCGCCATCGCCGCCGACGTGCGCGCCGACGTTGCAGCGGGCGTTGCCGTTCACACGTCCGATGGGCGACGCGCTCCTTACCTCGCAGTCTTGCTCATCGGCGAGCACCCGGCGTCGGCCTCGTACGTGCGCGCCAAGACCAAGGCGGCCAGAGAAGCGGGCATCGAGAGCCATACGATTCGCCACGCGGACACAATCTCACAGGCCGAGTTGCTCGCCGAGATCAAACGCCTAAACCAAGACGACTCGGTTGATGGGATCCTGGTCCAGCTTCCGCTTCCTGATCAGATCGACGAACAATCCGTCATCGAAGCGATCGCGCCCGGCAAAGACGTCGACGGCTTCCACCCGGTCAGCATCGGACGCTTGCAGATCGGATCGGACGCATTCGCCCCGGCAACGCCCGCTGGTATCATCGAACTGCTCAGGCGCAGCGGCATCGAAACGAGTGGAGCGCACGCCGTCGTCGTGGGGCGCAGCAACATCGTCGGCAGGCCGATGGCCGGATTACTCCTGGCACGCGGCGTCGACGCGACGGTGACGGTGTGCCACAGCCGAACGCGCGATCTAGCCGCGATCACGCGGCAGGCCGACATCTTGATCGCCGCCATCGGGCGGGCTAACTTCGTCACGGCCGACATGGTCAAACCCGGCGCGGCCGTCATCGACGTGGGCATCAACCGCGTCGACGACGACACGCGCGAGCGCGGTTACCGGCTCGTTGGAGACGTCGACTTCGAGGCGGTGCGCCAAGTGGCGGGTGCGATCACGCCCGTTCCCGGCGGCGTCGGCCCGATGACGATCGCTCTCCTGCTGCGCAACACGTTGGAAGCAGCCAGACGATCGGCCTAGAGAATCTTTCCCACTGCGTCGCCAAGCGGCGGCCTCGACTCACTTTATCCTCGGCCGACACACTGCCGAGCCCCTCTCCCACTGACGTTTCCGATTTCCATGCAAGTTTCGATGCTTACGCCAGACGGTGAACCTGCCGTCGCCGACACGACGAGTTCTATCGGCGATCTCAGCGAACAGATCGGGCAGGCCGCAGGAGCTATCTCGCGCGGCGACGTGTCTGGATTCTGGCTCCAGACCCGCGAGGCAGGCATTGCTCTGGCGGCTGGGTTCATTCCGAAGCTGCTGCAAGCGTTCGTCGTCTTCCTGCTGCTCTACGTCGTGTACCGTGTCATTCGGGGTCTGCTGACGCGGGTGATGCACAAGAGCAAACATATTGACGCGGGCGTCGAATCGCTGGTCAACAAGTCGTTCCGCATCCTCGGGCTGACGATTATCAGCGTCATGGTGCTCGACCAACTGGGCGCCGACATCACGACGCTGCTGGCCGGTCTGTCGATCGTCGGCATCGCGGTCGGTTTTGCGTCCCAAGACACGGTTCAGAACTTCATTTCGGGCGTCACGATTCTGCTCGACCGGCCCTTCTCGGTCGGCGACCAGGTCGAGGTCGACGGGACGTATGGGACGGTGATGGAGATCAGCCTTCGCTCGACGCGTCTGCGCACGCTCAACGACACGGTCATGGTGATGCCCAACGTGACGATGGTCAACCAGAAGCTGATCAACCATGCGATGCTGCACCACGTCCGCGTCCAGGTGCCGTTCGGCATCGCGTACAAAGAGAATATGCAGGACGCCCGGGCTGCCGTTCTGGCCTCGCTCGAAGGCGACGACCGCATCGCGACGACGCCCGAACCCAAAGTCGTCGTGACCGAACTGGGCGACAGCAGCGTCAACATGGAGCTGCGCTTTTTCCTCGCAGACTCGAAGACCGAAATCCCGATGCGCTTCGAGTACGTCGAGAAGGTCAAGAATGCCTTGGATGCCGTCGACATCGAGATTCCGTTCCCTCACATGCAGCTGTTCATCGACGAGGCCAAAGGCTTCGAGAAGTCGTCGCTCTTTCGGGGCGGCGACGGTGCGAGCGGACAGGGCGGAGCAGGCGGCATCGGCAACGCGCCTCCTCCCACCATCACGGGTACCTGATGCCGCATTTGCGTTTCGCCTCGCCGATGCCCATTGGATCGGACGCCCTGTTCGAGTGGCACGCACGCCCCGGCGCGTTTCAGCGTTTGGCTCCGCCGTGGACCGACATCCGCGTCAGCCGCATGGACGGAATACGCGACGGCGACGTGGCCGAGTTCAGCATCCACCCCGCTCCCGTCGGCCCCGGCATCCGCTGGAAAGCTGTCCACCAGGACTACTCGCCCGGCAAGGGCTTCACCGACGTGCAGGCGCGCGGCCCGTTCGCTTCATGGTCGCACCGCCACACGATGGAAGCCGCAGAAGGTGGCACCTCGCTGCTCGTCGACGCCATCGACTTCGACTTGCCCGCTGGCTCGCTGGGCAACTTAGCTGCCGGTTGGGCCATTCGCTCCGAACTCGGGCGCCAGTTCGCCTACCGACACCGCACGACACACGCCGACTTGACTATGCACCAGACCTACGACCTCTCGCCCATGCGCATCGCTATAACCGGAGCTTCGGGCCTGATCGGCACGGCTCTGACAGCGATGCTTCAAGGTGGAGGCCACACCGTCCTGCCGGTCACGCGGAACGAGTCGCACAAGGATCCGGACGCCATCTTCTGGCAGCCGCGCCAGGGCGTAATCGAGGCCGAAAAGCTCGAAGGTCTGGACGCCGTGATCCACCTGGCAGGCGAAAACATCTTCGCGCTCCGATGGACGGACGAGAAGAAGGAGCGCATCTTGCAGAGCCGTTTGCAGGGCACCGAACTGCTCGCCCGGACGCTCGCCAACCTCCAATCTCCGCCCAAGACGCTGCTCTCGGCGTCGGCTATCGGTATCTACGGCGACGCCGGCAACCGCATCCTGACCGAGGAGTCGCCGATCTCCGAAACGGGTTTCCTGAGCCTCGTCACGCGTCAGTGGGAGCGCGCGACGCAGGCCGCCGAGGACGCCGGAATCCGCGTCGTGCATCTGCGGACGGGTATTGTGCTCTCGCCCAAAGCTGGAGCGCTCGAACTGATGCTGCCCGCGTTCAAGATGGGCGTCGGTGGGCGGCTGGGATCTCCGCACCAGTGGTTTTCGTGGATCGGACTGGACGACGCGGCAGGCGGCTACATTCACGCGCTGGCAACCGACGAACTGAGCGGCGCGGTCAACCTCGTGTCTCCCAACCCAGTCACGATGGAAGAACTGGCCGCGACGCTCGGAGGCGTGCTCAAGCGCCCGACGTTTTTCAACGTCCCCGGCAGTGTCGCGCGCGCGCTGATGGGCGAGGTCGCCGACGAAGCCCTCCTCCAGAGCGTCCGCGTGATGCCCGAGCAGCTAGTCGCAACCGACTACGCGTTTCGCGAGCCGCGTCTGGCCGGTCTGCTCCGCCACGTGCTAGGCAAGCAGAAGGCGCCGTTCGACGGATCGACCGAGAAGGCCGAGGCGACAGCGTCGTGAGCGTAGGTTTCCCGTTATTTCAAAGCTGTCAGATTTCGAAAACCTGACAGCTTTCTATTCTGCATTCTTGCCACTCGGTCGCCCTCTGACGCGGCGTTAAAACGCGATCTGAACCTGGGCGCGAAAGGCGAACAGCGGATCGACGTCTTCTGCGGCAGGGAAAAACACGTCAGCGTTGAGCGCTAGCCGCGTGTTGCCGTCGGCGTACAGGTTGAGGCCAGGCGTGAGCAGGAATCCTTCGTCCTGACCTAGCGGACCGTCGGCGTCGGCGATGCTGAAGCGGATCAGGGGTTCGACGGCACTCAGCGGACCGGCGGCGACCCGGGAGCGGAACGCAGCCCATGCTTGAAACGCGCGGAAGTCGTGACCGAGGTACGGATCGAGCACGCCCAGCGCGGCTTCGGCCACCACGTGCACACCCGGCTCCCCGTACGCTCCGATCTGCACGTCCAGAGCAAAGCCCGACGCCCGTTTGGACTCGCCGGACGGATTGGCGCCCCGCGCATCGCTGCCCTCGACGCCAGGCGGATCGTCCCTGCTGTAGGCGCGGTTGCTGGCCGCCACGCCGATGAGCACTTTGTCCGCAAACTCGTATTGGACCCGGGCGGCCACTTGGCGGATGTCGGCGTCGGCGCCTTCCTCGCCCGTCGCGCCCGAGAAGTAGCCGCCTGCGTAGACGAACGATCCGGCCTCTCCGAGCACCTGCACGCCGACCGAACGCCCGGCGTAGGCGAGCGCTTCGAGCGTGCGGTAGAGTTCGACGGTTTCGGCGCCACGGAAGCGAGCGCCGCGTTCGATCGGCACCAGATTGGCCGCAGCCGTTGCGTCGATGATGCCGAACGGCCGTCCGCCTTTGCCCACGAGAATGCCGAACGCGGGCGTAAACTGGGCCAGCGCGTAGGCCTCGTTGAGTTCGGCGGATCCCCCCTCAGCCGCGTTGGCGAGTTCGGCCTGGATGCGTCCGCTAATAATGGGCGATATGCGCTCGCTCGCTCCTAGACGCACTCTGCGCAGCAGCAGTTCGGTAGCGTCGGCGCCCGCCCGGTTGGACGTGTTGAACTGCGTCTGCACGAGTCCGCTCATCTCGACGGTCGGCCCTTGGCCCAGATCAGGTTTTTCCGCGACCTCCGGGAGGAAACGGGAGCGTTGGCGGCGAACATAAAACGCTGGCACTGGATATTGCCCGCCGCTCGTCGGCGGCGCAAGCTCCCTTTCCGACTCTTCACCAAGTCGGAGTAACCGCGCCACGTGCCCGCCGTTGAGTTAGAAATGGGCGCTCCATATAGGCGCTCCGCTCTGCCCGTTTCCCCGCTCACTCTTCTTTCATGCCCGACTTGGCCGCCGCGCCCACTGCTTCCCCCGTCGTCATCATCGGCGCCGGAGTCAGCGGGCTTGCCGCCGCGCGCACGCTCGACGCGGCAGGCGTTCCCACGCTGGTGGTCGATGCGGCCGACGCCGTCGGTGGGCGCATTCGGACAGATGAGGTGGGTGGATTCCGCATGGACCGCGGTTTTCAGGTCTACCTCGACGCTTATCCCGAACCGCCGCGCTTCGTCGACCTGTCGCGCCTCGACCTGCACGCTTTTGACGCCGGGGCGCTCGTCAGATTGAAAGACGGATTCTCTCGAATCGCCGACCCGTTCCGCAACCCTCTGGGCGCTATCCCGACAGCGTTCAGTCCTGTCGGATCGTTGGCAGACAAGCTCAGAGTAGCCGTCTTACGCCGCACCGTCAAGCGGCTCAAGCTAAGCGACGTGTTCGCACGCGAAGAGATTACGACCGCCCAGGCGCTGCGCACGCGCTGGGGCTTCTCGCCTGCCATGATCGACCGCTTCTTCCGCCCGTTCTTGGGAGGCATCACCCTGGACCCCGACCTCAACGCGTCGAGCCGCATGTTCGAGTTCGTCTTCAAGATGTTCAGTGAGGGTCGCGCCACGCTTCCCAAAGGTGGCATGCAGGCGTTGCCCCACCTGATCGCCGCTCCTCTACCGGCAGGCACCATCCGGCTCAACGCGTCCGTTTCGGGTCTGGAAGAGAGCAGCGTCGTGCTCGCGAGCGGCGAGCGCCTCGACGCTTCCGCCATCGTCGTGGCTACCCACGCGCCCGCTGCCGAGCGGCTGGGTGTTATCCGAGACGCGCCCGCAACGCCGACCGGGGGGTTGGGCGAGGTCTGCTTTTACTACGCCGCTCCCACCTCGCCGACGCGAGGGCCGACGCTGGTGCTCAACGGAACCGGTGACGGTCCAATTACCAACCTGAGCGTACCCTCGGACGTGGCGCCCGGCTATGCGCCCGCTGGCGAGTCGCTCATCTGCGTGGTCGTCGTCGGCCTGCCGGACGAGTCGGACGAAGTGTTGCAGCAGCGCGTGCGCGCTCAACTCGGCCGCTGGTATGGACCGGTCACCGCCGAGTGGCGCATGATGCGCAGCTACCGCATCGTCTACGGTCTCCCCGATCAGTCGCCGCCGTTTCTTAGCCCGCGCGACAGCGACGTGCGCGTGCGCCCTGGCCTCTACCGCTGCGGCGACTGGGCCGCGACCGCTTCGATCAACGGCGCCATGCGCAGCGGACGCCGAGCAGCCGAAGCCCTGCTAGCGGACCGAGCGGCAGCGTGAAGGCGCTCATTCTTGCCCATGCCGCTTCGACGCTCGCGATGGTCGGCGTGATTCTCGTCATCCAACTCGTTCACTATCCTCTGTTCGCGGGAGTTGGGGCGAGCGGATTCGCCGCGTACGAAGCCGATCATGCACGCCGCATCTCCTGGATCGTGGTGCCTCTGATGCTGATCGAGTTGGCGACTGCAGTCGCACTCGTCGCCTACCGGCCCGACGCGTGGCCTGCCTGGGTTGCGTGGCTCGGCTTGATACTCGTCGGCGTGATCTGGGCATCGACAGCGCTGGCCTCCATTCCTGCACACAATGCTCTGTCCGGCGGCTGGGACGCTGCGTCCCACGCCAAATTGGTGTCGACCAACTGGATCCGAACCCTAGCCTGGATCGCCAGAGGCGCTCTCGTCGTGTGGACGCTGGCTCGGAGCATGAGCGATACCTGAAATCGGGCAATCCCTTTCGTATTACGCCGCACGCTGCCTGCTGCACCAGATCCGAACTCTTTTGCAGCACAGTCGTGCTCTCTCACTCACTTAACCGCATTCGCATCCATGATCGAAGCTACTTGGAACGGCGCCACGGTTGCTCAAAGCGACGCCACCGTCGTCATCGAAGGCAATCATTACTTCCCCGCTGACAGCCTGAATTGGGACGTACTCGATCCGACCGATTATCACACGACGTGTCCGTGGAAGGGCAAGGCGTCGTACTATTCGATCACGACGGGCGGGCAGACCAATGCCAATGCGGCATGGACCTATCCCGAACCCAAAGAAGCCGCCAGCGGGATCAAGGGTTACGTCGCGTTCTGGAAGGGCGTCGACGTGAGGGAGACGGCCGATGCCTGACCTGATGACGCGCGCCGACCGATACGCCGAAACGCGGACGAGGATCGACGCGCTGCTCGAAGGCGAGACCGATTGGATCGCCGCGATGGCAACCGTCGCCTGCGAACTGCACCACGCGTTCGATCATTACGATTGGACTGGCTTCTACCGCCGCACCGCCCCGGCAATGCTGACGATCGGACCCTACCAGGGCGGCCACGGCTGCCTGCGGATTCCCTACGCACGCGGCGTCTGCGGAGCCGCCGCTCGGACGCGAACGACCCACCTCGTGCCCGACGTAGACGCGTTTCCAGGCCACATCGCTTGCGCCAGTTCGACGCGCAGCGAGATCGTCGTGCCTGTCGTCACGCCGTCGGGCGATCTGCTTGCCGTCCTCGACGTGGACTCCAGCACGCCCGACGCCTTCGACGCCGATGATCGAACCGCGCTTGAAGACCTGTGTGCGATGCTCGGACGACGCTTCGGCTGAGAACGACGCGCTGAACTCGGCCCTTCCAAAGTTGCCTAGTCTCAACGAAAGACTTTGGCTTAGCGGCCGCGTCGAAGAGTTGGCAACTTTTTCCTGCGCGCTTGCGCTTATGCTCGCTGCATCAACTGCTCGCGACACGTCCACTCGGCAGCAGCCAGCCCGCCGACGAAGCACCCCTCGCCGATCAAGTGGATCAGTCCGAAAGCGATCGCGGATTCAAAGTGCGCCATGGCCAAGCCGAAGCAAACCGGCGTCCGAACCGCGTTGGCGACGCCCGTAAGCACCAGCACCCCACGCGGCACACCGTGCCACTCGCTCAGCCAACCGCTCAGAACCAGCACAACCACGCCGACGACTCCACCCGCGATGCAGTCGACCCACAACAGCTTCGAAGCCACGGCGGTCCGACTGTCAACGGGTCGAAGAATCACGTCTCGCTAGGCGTCCAGATCCAACTGCGCCATCGCGTCGGCGACGACGGCGCGTGCTTCGGCTTCAGTCGGCGCTTCGGCGTAGACGCGCAGGACCGGCTCGGTCCCGGATGGACGAACGAGCAGCCAGCGGTCGCCCATGAGGTATTTGAAACCGTCGAGCGTCTGCACCTCAGACACGACGTGCCCACCGACGCTGGACAACCCGCCGGACGACAGGCGCTCCAACACGGCTGCCTTGCGTTCGTGCGTCGTGTGCACGTCGACGCGGATGCTGCGGTGGTTGCCGAACTCGTCGAACAGCTCTTGCACCAACTCGGACAGCTTCTTGCCTCTGCGGACCATCATCTCGACGATCAGCAGGCCGATGTAGATGCCGTCGCGCTCGGGAATGTGACCTTTGACTGCCATGCCGCCGCTCTCCTCACCGCCCACGATCACGTCACCGTCGACGATCATCTTGCCGATGTACTTGAAGCCGATCTGCGTCGTCTCGACCGGCAATCCGTAGCGCTCGCCCATCTTGTCGAGCATCTGCGTCGTCGAGAACGTTTTGACGATGGAGCCGGAAAGCCCTCGCTCCTGGTGGAGGTATTTGACGAGCAGCGCCAGCAATTGGTGCGAGTCGACGAAGGCGCCGGTTTCGTCGTACATGCCGATGCGGTCGGCGTCACCGTCGTTGGCTAGACCAGCAGCGCAGCCTTCGCGGACGATCGTTGCGCTGAGTTCGCCCAGGTTGCGCTCGATAGGCTCGGGCGCCTGCCCCATCATGCCCGGGTTGAACGTGTCGTGCATCGAAACGACGTTCTCGGCACCGATCAGGTCGGCGACCAGTCCACGTCCCGCTCCGTACATCGCGTCGTGGGCGATCTTGAGTCCGCTAGAGGCGATGGCGTCCACGTCCAACCGCTCGCGGAGTACGTCGAGGTAATCGCCGGTCACGTCGCGCTCCTCGATTAGCCCGGCGTTCATCAGGTCGGCCAGTGATTTCAACTCGTAGCTGTCCGCGCCGTCGTAGTCGTAGCGCTCTTCGACGGCCGCGATCTGCTCGGGCGAGGCCGGTCCGCCGAACGAGGCTTTGATTTTGAAACCCGAGTAGCTGGGCGGGTTGTGACTCGCCGTGATCACGATGCCCGCGCTCAGTCCATAACCCAACGCGCCCCACGAGATGGCCGGAGTCGGAGCGACGCGCGATGCGAGGATGACACGGACGCCGAGCGAGGCGAAGACGCGGGCCGAATACTCGCTGAATGCGCGCCCCTGAAACCGCGTGTCGTGGCCCAGCACGACTGCCGGATCGTCGCCCGCCGTATCGAGCAACCACTGAGCGGTCGCTCGGCTGACGATTTCGAGGTTGACGTAGGTAAAGTCGTCGCCGATGACGGCGCGCCAGCCGTCGGTACCGAATTTGATAGACATGCGAGAGGTCGAAGTTGGGTGAGCGGGCAACCTACGGCGATCGCAGGCGCCGCATCAATACGGAGCGCCAGCGCCGCTCGCGTATTGCCCAACCGTTCCAGGCGGCAGAAGAAAACGGAATCAGCGCAGCACCAGGCTACGCGTAATTCTGCCCTGAGGCGTATCGGCGACGAGCACGTACCATCCCGCCTCCATCGCGCCGCGATGCAGCGTCGCCGAGCCGCTGACGAGCGGCGCACTCACCCGCATTCGTCCCAGAGCGTCGTAGAGTGCGAGCGTGCCGCCCGTCGCGCCTTCGATCCGCGCGAGAACGGCCGAACCGATCGGATGCTCGCCTTGAACGATCAGCGTCAGACCCGCCGCTCGGTTGACGCCTTCGATGGGCGTTCCCTGCCCCTGGGCCACCGCTCGGCTGGTTGAGTAGACCCGGTCGCCACCCGACGATCCATCACCGTTGGCGGCGTTGCCGGTGGCGTAGAACGTTACGTCACCCGCTTGGTCGGCTGCGGGGAGCCAGCGCACGCGCCATTCGCCCGACTCGCGCGGCGCGTTATGCCCGACGTAGCGCTGCCCAAACGTCGTGCTGCTCGAAAACTTCGTGCCCTCGTCGGAGAGTTCGAATGAACCCGCAGGATCGCCGTTGACGTCGCGAGCGGCGATTTGAAAACCATAGGTCGCTGCGTCCGACTGAGATACCCGAACCGTCAGGTCGAGGCTGGCGCCCAGCGAGTAGCTGTCGGCCGACGAAACGACGACTGAACCACTTCCGCTGTTCAAGCCGAACGACGAATGACAACCGGACGAAGCGCACGTGCTCTCGCCAGGGACTCCGGCGTTGCGCGAAGCGGCTCCCCCACTGTTGGAATGTGCAGGGCGCGTCGGCACGAAGACGAGCGCACCCAGGCCGACAGTCAGAAAGGCGGCGATAATCAGAGAGCGGAGCATGGCGTGAGGGGCGAGCAGACTCGGCCAATATCCCCTGCGGCGCGAGCTTCGGCAAGACTGCGTCTCACCGGAGTCAGCGCAAACTCGACGGCAGTAGGCAACGGCGCAAATGGGCTCGGTCGGCGCAGCAGCAGAAGCCCATCGAAGCCGGTAGAATCGTTCTACTCCTTCTGGATTACCCCAATGGACGAGCCACTATCACCTGTCGCTGGGTTGGCGCACGACGAAGGGGTACTCCTTGCCGTTGACGAGCAAAGTGTAGTCCCCAGGCGTGAACGTACCGTCGAGCAGCAGATAGTAGCGAAACGGACGCACGACGGTCGCGCACATCTGTCCCTGCGGCCTGCGCATCTCAATCGTCACGTCGATAAGACGCATCGCACGCTCCTGCGCAGCCGTGTGGAGGGCCGAACATGCGTCGGGAAATGCTCCGGTTACGAGCGCCTCGACTCGCGTGCCCTCCAGCCCCAGCACGCCTGGCTCGAACGGTTCGATGCGCAGCGTTACGCCGTTCAGAACAGCGGGCGTAATATAGAAGGCTTCGTCCTCGTCCGGCTGAGTGATCTCCAACCTCTCGAACGTGGAATCGTCGGGCGGACGCGTGCCAAACTGCTGCCCTGGTGGTGGCGCTTCGTCACGACTCGCCGCGCATCCGCTGCAGAAAAGAGCGCCGAGCACGACAACCGAGAGCGCGACCACGCGTGTCACGAAGACGCCGGATGCAGCATCGCGATGGCCGCTGACGAATCGGCGTCCGGGTCGATGTCTTCGTATGGCGCGTCGCCCCACAAGCGCTCAAGACCGTAAAAGCTGCGCCGCTCGGGTTGGAACAGATGGACGACCAAGTCGACGTAATCGAGCACGACCCACTGATTCAGTTCGGTCCCTTCGCTGCGCCACGGCTTCTCGCTGTGATTCTCCTTGACCTGTTGCCGCACCGACTCCGCAAGCGCTCGCACCTGCACGTCAGTGGCTCCCGTAGCCAGCACCAGCAAATCCGAAACGCCGCCCTTGCCCCGCAGATCAATCACGCGGATCTCGTGCGCTTTCCGATCGAGCAGGGCATCGACGGCAGAAGCGGCTAGCGAGGTGACGGGAACCTGGGAGTCACGCCGCGTCGGCGACACATCGGAAATGGTCGGTTCGGGCGTGGCGTCGGAGAGAGGCGAAGTGTCGAGGGCGGGGTCGGCCATAGAATGGAAGTCGGTTGATCAGGCGGAATAACTAGCGGTCGGTCGGCTCGTTCGCCAGACCGGTGAGCGTTGCGTAATCGGCACCCAGCACGACCGTCGCGTCGAGGTACAAATCAGGGCGGATGTCTTCTCTGATGCGCACGGCATCGACGCCCAGCGCGTCAGCGACGCGCCTCGCTGCTTCGGGATTGCCGACGCGGTCGATCACGAACGAAGAGTCCACGTCAGTTCGCTCGTAGTTGTCGGCTTCGAGCACGTCGAAGCCTTTGCTGCGCAGCACGTTGCGTGTCCGCTTGGCCAGACCGGCAACGTCGGTCCCGTTGCGCACGCCAACCTGCACGATGTCGCCTACGACCTGGTCGGTGGGTTCGGGTGGCAGATCGTCGGATCCGCCACGACCCAGGCGCGTCACGAAGCCGTAGCCGAGCACGAGCAGGACCAAACCGAGGACGACGCCGCCCAGCGTTCCGAATGGGCCTCCGCCCGAACCTCGTCGCTCGTCCGCTTCGGCCATGCGTCGATCAGTTGGTCGATGCGCGCCAGAAGAGGCGTTCGCCCGAAGCGGCCCCGAAGCCATAGTCGCGCGCGCCGTAGCTATTTCTGCCGTACGCCGATCCGTAAGGGCTGCCGTAGCCGCCAAACGGGCTCTGACGGTACGAGAAATTGAGCTGGATCGAGTCGCTTGGGCGATAGGCGATTTCAGCATTGCGCACGAACAGTTTGAACGGCTGATTGGGATCGTTACCCAGGCCGAGCACGTCGCTTCCGCCAAACGGGCTGTGCGCCATCGCCACGTCTACGCGAGCGGCGAGCTGGTTCGAAAACTGCCATTGCATGCTGTTGGTGTACATCCCAAGCGAGTAGCCGGTGCCGCCGAACGATCCCGCTGTCATCTCATAGCTATGCGACATGCGAAAGACGCTGGGCGAGAAGAGCGTTGACAGCTTGAATCCGCTGTCCATCAGCCGCACGCTTTCGCCCTGGTTGAGCTCCGACGCGTCGGAGCGCAGCTGTGCCTGTGAGGGAACGGCGACGGCTAAGGTCGCGGCAAAAACGAACAGGACGAGCGAGCGGCGCATGGAGTCGGAGTGGTGCAGAAGGACGGGGACCGGACAGAAGGCAGAACCCCGAAAGGCTCGGGCTTGTTCTGCCCACGCGATCGGAATCGTTCGGACCTTGTGGTCGTGCCAGTCAACCTACGGCTCAACGCCTACCCCCTCCTCTTCCGTATGCCCGAACTTCTGCTGCTGGCCATCGAAACGTCGTGCGACGACACGGCCGCCGCGGTCATGCGCGGCGACGAGTTGTTGGCGTCGGTCGTGGCGTCGCAGGTGGAGCACGCGCGCTGGGGCGGCGTCGTCCCCGAAGTGGCGTCGAGAGCGCACCAGCGGCTGATCGTGCCGACGGTTGCGGCGGCGCTGGCTCAAGCAGGCGTCGATCAAGGCGATCTGGATGGCGTCGCGGTGACGTACGGACCGGGCCTGGCGGGCGCGCTGCTAGTCGGGCTCAGTTTCGCCAAAGCCTACGCGTTGGCACTGGGCGCCGGGTTGATCGGCGTCAACCATCTCGAAGGCCACCTCTACTCGCCATTTCTAAGCGGCCAGCAGCCCGCTCTTCCCTACCTGTGCTTGGTCGTGTCGGGCGGGCACTCGCAGCTCGTTCTGGTCGAAGACGGCTTTCGTCACACGACGCTGGGCCGCACGCGCGACGATGCGGCAGGCGAAGCGTTCGACAAGGTGGGCAAGATGCTGGGACTGGAATATCCAGGCGGCCCTCACGTCGACCGACTAGCCCAACAGGGTGACCCGACGTTTCTCGACTTGCCCCGCACGTACCTGGACGACGGCGCCTATTCGTTCTCGGGCATCAAGACGGCCGTTCTCTACGCTCTGCGCGATCAGCCCGACACAGACGCATTTTTGAACGAGCACCTAGCCGATGTCTGCGCCTCGTTTCAAGCCGCCGTCATCGACATGCTGATGCGTCCGTTTGAGGCAGCGATACAGTCGACGGGCGTGCGCGACATTGCCATCGTCGGCGGCGTGTCGGCGAACCGGGGTTTGCGAGCGCGCGCACGTGGACTTGCCGAGCGCCGTAGTTTGCGGTTACACGTGCCCGAGCCGCGCTTTTGCACCGACAACGCGGCCATGATCGCCGTCGCCGGTTTGCACAGGCTGCGATCGGGATACGACAGTCCGCTCACGCTCGCCGCCGCTCCTTCTCTATCGCTCGATGGTGCCTCCTGACCTGCCCGCGCCGCTGCCGCCGTTCGACCTGGGCGCCGCGCGACGGGCCGTTCCCGCCGAGCCGCAACCGTCCGACCTGGGGCCGTGGCGCGTCCGCATCGACCAGATCGACAGGGAAGTCGTGCGCCTACTCAACGAGCGGCTGGCGTGCGCCCACGAGATCGGTGCGATCAAGAAGCGGCTCGACATGCCCGTCTACGTGCCGACGCGTGAGCAGGACGTGCTGGACAACGTGATCGGCGCCAACCGCGGCCCGCTCGCCGACGCCTCGGTCCGCCGCCTATTCGAGCGCGTGATCGACGAGACGCGGTCGAGCGAGCGGCACCAGTACGACCAGGGCGCGCCCGACCAGACCGGCGACTCTGCTCGCTGACGATTCAGACTTCTGTTCCTTTTCCAACCGTCACCCCTGCGAAGGCAAGGATCCACAACCGCTTCCCAAGCCGCAACCTGCCTTGAGCCCGTTGCGAGACGGCAGCTTGCAGAGCGACTCTCACTCACTTTGTTTTGAGTCAAACAGGAAAGCTCGTTCGAGCTCCTGGGTCCTGGATCAAGTCGAGGACGACGGGTTAAGCAGACGAGAGAAATGCCCCACCTCTCTCTTTCACACATCTCCCTAATGCGCCGCATTCTACTCGTCTTGTTCGTGCTCGCCCTACTCGCAGGAGGCGTGGGCGCGTGGATCATCTGGGGTCCGAACGCACTGCCCGGAGAGCGCGGCGTCTACCTGACCGAGCGCGGCGACGTAGACGCGACCATCGACTCACTCGAATCGGCGGGTGTGCTGGCGAGCGCCGCTTCGTTTCGCGCATTTGCCGCCGCGACCGGATGGGGCGATCAGATCAAGCCCGGCTACTACGAGTTCGAAACCGGCGGCAGCAACTTCGACCTGCTGGGCCGCTTGCGGCGAGGCGAGCAGACCGCGCTGCGTGTCACGATCCCGCCTGGAACGACGATCGGCCGACTGGCGCGCGTGATCTCCGAGCCGTTCGCGTTCGACTCGACCGATTTTCGGCAAGCGATGCGCGATCCCGAGTTGCTCCAGGAACTGGGCGTGACCGAAGAGCAGGCCATCGGCTTCTTGCTTCCCGAAACGTACTTCGCGTTCTGGCTAAGCTCGCCCCAGACGATCATCCGCAAAGCGCACGACGCGTTCACAGACATCGTAGGCGAGGGGACGGATACCCTGTCGCCGATTCAGGTGGCAGCCGTCGCGTCGATCGTCGAGTGGGAAAGCCAGCACAAACCCGAGCGCGGACACATCGCGGGCGTCTACCTCAACCGGCTGCGCATCGGGATGCGGTTGCAGGCCGACCCGACGGTTCAGTACGGACTGCTGGAAACCGAGGGCAAGCGCCGCCGCCTGCTCTTCGTCGACTACGAACTCGATCATCCGTACAACACGTACCGCATCGACGGCGTACCGCCCGGACCGCTGACCAATCCGTCGCCCTCGTCGCTGCGATCGGTCCTCAACCCGGACGCGACGGACGATCTGTATTTCGTGGCATCGCCCGCGCTCGACGGCACGCACGAGTTTTCCCGTACGTTGTCCGAGCACAACCGCAAAGCCGACCGCTACCGAGCAGCTTTGCGCGCCTACCTCGCCCGCCGCGACGGCTGAACCCACTCTCTCTGCCCCATGGAAGAACTCTTTCCGCTTCTCGTCGCCGCCGGCTGGTTTCTGCTGCGCGCGATGAGCAACCGTGCCAAAAAGGCCCAGCAGGAACAGCGCCGCAAGCAGCAGGCCGAGCCGCCCTCGCTTCCCGAACGGTACGAGCGCGAGCATCCACTCGGCCAAGTCGATCCGTCGCAGCAGACGCGGCTTGAACGCAGGACGCCCGACGAGCAGGCCCCCGAGTCGCTAGGCGACGCGCTCAAACGCATTTCGGAGGTGCTGCAAGCCGACTTCGAGCCGGAGCCAATATCCGAGCCCGCTCCCCTGCCCCACCAGGCGCGCCTTCCACAACCGCCGCCGATTCCCTCCGGATCGGGAAGAACTTCTCAGACTCGTCCTATTCCCCAGGGACGCGATCTGTCCAAAAAGGCGATCTCACGCGCCCGGCTGGAATCGTCGACTCAGACGAAGTCGGCAGAAGATCGCTTTGAGGAGACCGGAGAGGTCTTCCGCCAGGTCTCTTCGCGGCCGACCAAGCATGCGCACGATCTGCGTAAGGCTCCGTCCCGCGTCCGCTTTCTACGCGACAAGAAGCGGCTGCGCGAGGCCATCGTCGCTTCTGAGATCCTCGGACCGCCCAAGAGCAAGCGGCGGTAAACGAAAAAAGCCTGCCAGGTCGGGATGACCTGGCAGGCTGTGCGAACTGCGCGAGACGCGAATCAGATCGTGTCGTCGGCCAGCATCGGGTCGCCGCCTTTCTTGAACATCGCCGCGCCGATGGCCCCGCCGATCGCGCCCAAGATCGCGCCCACTACGACGGCGATGGCGATGGCAATCGGGCCCTGGCTCATTCCGGCGAACTGCCCGACCTGCTCGATTTGCTCTTCGCTCATGCCCTGGTCGCGCATCAACTCCATCTGCATCTGCATCATCTCGTCCGCCGAAGGCATCACGCCGACAGTTTGCAGCAAGAGCCCGATCAGGTAAGCGACGAGCGCTCCGGCGACGGCTGCCAGCGCGCCCAGTCCTGCGCCCGACCCTGGACTGATCGTCAGGCCGTGCGTGTTGGTATAGTGGTAGACGGCGACGACGCCCGCTATGGCATAGGCGAGGCAGGCCAGGCAGCCCATCACTCCGCTCAGCACTTGGTTACCCATCGCTGGGCCTGTAGTGACGAACTGGGTGACGACTCCGATAATGACAGCGACGGCTGCGCCGACGACGATTGAGGGTACCTTTGAGGGCATGGGTGTGAGGTGGGTGGAGTGAGAAGGGAGAGATCGTTAACCTACGGTCAGAGTTCGTCGTCGGATACAGTGCGGCCGAAAATGCCCGTTCCCAGCGCGCCGCCAATCACGCCGCCCAGCGACAGCAGTCCCGCCGTCAGCGCCGCCGACAAGATGCCGAACAGCGGCGAGCGCATCGTGGCTTCCATCTCGGCGACCGGATCTTGACCCTCGGGAGCCGACGCGACGATGAGGTCGATCAGGCCCGAGTTGCCGCCTTGCATCTGCTCGATCATCGGCGCCATCAGGTCGGGGCGACCGGCGATCAGCCACGCGACGACGCTCGTCAGGATCAGCAGCGCGAAACTGAGCAGCCCCGACTGCGCGCCCAGCCGAACGCCATCCATCGTGGCGAGCCGACCGTCGGCGGCTTTGGAGTAGTGCCAGACCGTCGCCAGTCCGGGCGAGAGGAAGCCGATGCATAGCACGCACGCGCCAATGGCGGGCAGGCCCGAAAACGCGAACAGCGCCAGGCTGACGCACGCCCCGAGGACGATGGAACGGGTAGGAGACGGCATGGGCTGATCGGACATCCAGAAAGCTACGTCACCTGCGGCGGATGAGGCGATACGTCTCGGTCGAACGCTGCTTCGTCGATCTGTGGCCTGCCTCGAAACGCTACGGCCAGCGCACGCGCAAACAGGTAGCCCGCAACCGCGCCCAGCCCCCCTCCCGTCGCCATGCGCGAGAGCCACGTGTTGTCCCAGTAGCCGACGACCGGTCCGGCCCAGTCGAGGCCCGTCAGCACGAGCGCGCCGAGCAGCAGCCATTTGGCGTTTCGGTTGATCCACACATCGCCCCGTCCGACGAGGGGCAAGAGCAGTGCACCGATCACGAGTCCAGCATAGATGCCAAGGCAGCGCCAGCACACGGCCAGTTGGACGCCGTCGACGTGCGGCGAGCGGTCGGAGAGTTGGTGGCAGAAGGCGTGGAAAACCGTCATCGGCAGCATCCGCCAGCCGATTGGGAGGAATGCGGGCGATAGGGCGCCGACGAGCAGCAGTCCGCACAGCGCGCCCGCCACTCCGGTCCCCATCCAACGGAAGCGGGTCAGCGAGCGAGCATGCGGGAGTGCGGCAGTGTTCATCGAATCCTAACGGCGAAAGGGGGCCGTACGGGGCTTTCTAGTGGAACAGGCGAGCGGGTCGCTCGGTAGATTTAGCACTCTCACCCCGAGAGTGCCAACAAGGCTACCTCTCACAAACTAACCATTCCAGATGGCAAGCATTACCCCCCTCGGCGACCGCGTCGTCGTTCAGCCCGAAGCCGCCGAAGAGAAAACCCAGAGCGGCCTCTACATCCCCGACACGGCCAAAGAGAAGCCCCAGCGCGGCACGGTCCTCGCCGTTGGCGCAGGCAAGGTCGAGAACGGCACCAAGATCGACATGACGGTCAAGAAGGGCGACACGGTTCTCTACGGCAAGTACGCCGGAACGGAAGTGCAGCTCGACGGCGAAGACGTCATGATCATGCGCGAATCCGACATCCTCGGCGTGATCGGCTAAGGTCGCACTGCGACTCCCCTCTTGGTGACGATTAGACGCCCTGCCCGATCGTCATCCTGAGCGAAGTCGAAAGCCTGCCCTGAGCGTAGTCGAACGGGGAATTCTGAACGCCCAGTTTGCTCGGCGCACGGAGATCCTTCGACAGGCTCGGGATGACGAGAGCGAAGAAAGCGCCGCTCGCCCCCAACATCACCCTACCCAACTACAACTAATACAGACACATGTCTAAAACAATTACGTTTGGCACCGACTCCCGCGCAGGATTGAAGCGCGGCGTCGATGCCCTCGCCAACGCCGTCAAGGTGACACTCGGACCCAAAGGCCGCAACGTCATCATTGAGAAGAAATTCGGCGCCCCGACCATCACCAAGGACGGCGTGAGCGTCGCCAAAGAGATCGAACTCGAAGACAAGATCGAGAACGTCGGCGCGCAGATGGTCAAAGAGGTCGCTTCGAAGACGAGCGACGTTGCCGGTGACGGCACGACGACGGCCACGGTTCTCGCCCAGGCCATCATGACGGCTGGACTCAAGAACGTCACGGCCGGAGCCAACCCGATGGACTTGAAGCGCGGCATCGACAAAGCCGTCGAGAAGATCGTCGCCAACCTGCGCGAGCAGAGCCGCGAAATCGACTCCAAAAACGAGATCGCTCAGGTCGCGACCATCTCGGCCAACAACGACGAGACGATCGGCAAGTTGATCGCCGAAGCGTTCGAGCGCGTCGGCAAGGACGGCGTGATCACGGTCGAAGAAGCCAAAGGAACGGAGACGGACCTCACGGTCGTCGAAGGCATGCAGTTCGACCGCGGCTACCTCTCGCCTTACTTCGTGACCAACCCGGACACGATGGAAGCGATCGTCGAAGATCCGCTCGTGCTCATCCACGACAAGAAGATCTCGGCGATGAAGGATCTGCTCCCGGTCCTCGAGAAAGTCGCTCAGGCCGGTCGTCCGCTGCTCATCATCGCAGAAGACATCGAAGGCGAAGCCCTGGCCACGCTCGTCGTCAACAAGCTGCGCGGAACGCTGCGCGTCGCCGCCGTCAAGGCGCCGGGCTTCGGTGATCGCCGCAAAGCCATGCTCGAAGACATCGCCACGCTCACGGGCGCAACGGTCGTCAGCGAGGAGCGCGGCTACCGCTTGGAGAACGCGACGATGGACTATCTGGGAACGGCCAAGCGCGTCGTCATCGACAAGGACAACACGACGGTCGTCGACGGTGCCGGTTCGAAAGAGGACATCACCGCCAGGGTCAACCAGATCCGCCAGCAGATCGAGTCGACCACGAGCGACTACGACCGCGAGAAGCTTCAGGAGCGCCTCGCCAAGCTGTCGGGCGGCGTCGCCGTCTTGCAGATCGGAGCCGCGACCGAGCCCGAGATGAAAGAGAAGAAGGCTCGCGTCGAGGATGCTCTCCACGCCACGCGTGCCGCCGTCGAAGAAGGCATCGTACCGGGAGGCGGCGTCGCCTACCTGCGCGCGCTGTCGGCTCTCGAAGGCTTCGAAGTCACCAACGCCGACCAGCAGACGGGCGTCAACATCATCCGCCGCGCGCTCGAAGAGCCGATGCGTCAAATTGCCGTCAACGCTGGATTGGAAGGCTCGATCATCGTTCAGAAGGTCAAAGAAGGCAAAGCCGACTATGGCTTCAACGCGCTGACCGAGGAGTACGGCAACTTGCTCGAGCAGGGCGTCATCGACCCGACCAAGGTGACGCGCTCTGCTCTCGAAAACGCGGCCAGCGTCTCGTCGCTGCTGCTGACGACCGAAGCCGTCGTCGCCGACAAGCCCGAGCCGAAGACCGCCGGTGGCGGTGCGCCCGACATGGGCGGAATGGGAGGCATGGGCGGAATGGACTTCTAAGCCACCCCGCTCGCACTCAGCGATACGAGCCGAGGTCTGCCGAATGGTGGACCTCGGCTTTCTGCGTTTAAAGGGTGTATTAGCCAGATTTGTCGATTGCTCCAGTGCATTTCTGGGAGCAGGTGCCTAGGTTTTAAGCGCTTGCATACAGCGAGACGCCGGGCCGCTTTTGGCCCGGTATATTCCCTCATCGAGCGTACTACGCTCCCATCTCATAACAACGTGAGAAAACTCAATCCACGCTTTGGTCTGATCGCCATCGCACTCATTACCGTCGGCCTCTCCGCGTGCGACTCATCGCTCCCGGCCGAAGCAGTATCTCATGTTAATCCACACAATGCTGCAATAAATGCGGTAGTTTCGACGATCATCGAGAATCAATCGTCGATTAACGGATCAGTCACAGATATAGATCAAGTCATCGGACTCCTTGATACCGAGGCTTTGCAAGCAATCGAAGTCTCGAACTCAGCCTTCAAATACTTCGGGAAAACCGAATTGCTACCTTCAAATGATCTCATTGAATACGTTTCATTGTGTGGACCACTTGGATCCGACGAATTCAAAATGTGCCTAGAGCGCATAGAACTAGAAACAATGACCGTAGATCCCATAAACGATATTGATCTGTATTTCATCAGTATGACAAAAGGCGTCAATACCTTAGTCAAGAACGGGATTGTTGTTGACGATTTTCATGACACAACGGCCGAATCCGCAATAAAGATCGAGCCATTAAGCATTGATCATTTTGATGATGATGACGGACCAGTTTCATATACTGATCTGTGGACAGCTGGGGGATACATGGGATCTCTTTTCGGAGGAATGGGTCTAGGGGCTACGTTTGGGGCCGGAGCTGGATCAGTGGTTCCCAGCCTGGGTACGGGAGCGGGAGGCTTGGTTGGAGGGATACTTGGTGGTGTAGGCGGTCACTATGGATATTCAGCAGCCGTCTATCACGAATGGAAGATGAAAGCTGGATCTTGGTGCTCTAAGCAATACTCCAAATTTGAGCAGGATCAAGACGAAATGTATGTGAGCCTATGCGCAGGTCCGCGCGCTATACTCGAGCGCTGGGAGCAGCATGGATTAGTAAGAGATGCAAACCCCGCTTAATCACACGTAAAACGAAACAGACAGTTCGATTTCAAGGCATGAACAATTCTGAATCCTCACATCAAACTCGACCACCTGTCATTCTTGACGCAGCGAGTTTCCTTCTACTCTGCTGGTCTTTGCTTCTTAGCTGGGCTTTTAGCGAATATATAATACCGGGCAAACTTCACGTTTTTACTGTGATGTTTGTTGGTGGTAGTATATCTGTATCATTACAACTTAGCACAATAGGATATAGACTAGGTTTATCGAAGAGGAAGATCGAGGTGTCAAGTGTTTTCATAGGGTTTGTCTCTTTGATTTCTCCCATTTTGATCGGAATGTATCTGAATAGCCTTTGACATAAACATTTCCTGACCAGGAGATCGTTTTATGCTGATTTTATTCGAATATGCCAGATGCGGGAAGTCACTCTCGTCGTACCATTCGCTCTGCGTAAACACGAGCCGAGGCCTACCACGTGATGGGCCTCGGCTCTTTGCTAGATTTGAGTCACTCCGCCGAAGTCAGTCGCGGATCGTCCGGCTCGGTCGTCAGGTGTAGGTCGTAGTACTCGAACGCGGTGAACGCGGGCAGATGCAAGTCGTAGAGCGACGAGAACGGATTGCCGCTTTGTCCGCCGGGGTAGATGCCCCAAGCTTGGGGAGTGCCCGATCCAAAGTCAACGACGACGCGCCACGAAGCGCTGTGGGTCGTGCGCAGGCCGCGCGCCGGAGAGAGCGTCGAGGCGAAGCCGGGATACTCGACGGGGCCGCGCCAGAACGGGCGAAGTGCGTCGCTTTCGGTGATGTGGCGGAAGACGACGGCGTGGTGATCGCCCCAGCGCCAGGCGGTCGTGTCGGCTCCGTAGCGCGCGTCCAGGCTGTCGGCGGCGCGGTTCAGGGTCAGCGCGAGAATGGCGGGTGCGTCTTCGCGCTCGGGCGTGGATTCGTTGTCGAACCAGGGACTGTCTGGGCTTTCGGCGTAGAGCCAGGGGAAAATGCCTTCGCTCGGAGTGCGTTTGAGCTCGGGCTCGTCCCACGTCAGATCATCGAGCATCCGAGTGAACACGTAGTAGGCCAGCGGCGCAGATCGGTCGTTGTCGGCGTCTCCGTTCCACGCAAGAAGCATCTGGCGCAGGTCGAGCGCGCGTGGCGACAGCGTCTGGGCGTCGAGATCGGCCATGAGCGGTGAGAGCAGATCGTGCTCGACGACGTGCACGTCGCTCTGGTAGCGTTTGAAGTCGTCGGCCGAGTGCGTCGGCTGGGCGCGCAGCAGGCTGTCTATCCTCAGGGGCCGCATCTCGGATTGCCAGTTTTGGCCCAGATAGTAGGGATAGTTGGCTCCGGCGAGCATCTGATTGGTCGACTGCAAGAAGCCATCGGTGGCGGCATCGCGGAACGGCAGATCGTCAAACGGAATGCGCCCGATCCACGCCGAGTCGGCCGTCGTTCCGTCCTGCACGCCCCACGCGACGCCAACGGATCGGATCGGCACGTGGCCGGTCGAGCGGATGCGGACGGTGCCGTCGACGCTCGCATAGGCGATGTTTTGCATCGGCGTGTCCCACAGCCTCGTGGCGTCGTCGAACTCGGCGCTCGTTCTGGCCGTGTTCATGCCCCACAGCGCGGCCATCGTGCGGTTGCGCTCGTGAGCGGTCCACTTCATCGCCAGCGCCTCGCCGTCGCGCATCGTGACCGGCCCCAGATGGCTGAGGCGCAGCGTGTCAGCCACTGCGTCGCCACCATTGACGTTGATGTCGGCGACCTCCATTACTAGGTCGCACCACTTCTCGCCGCAGCGGTACTGCTGCTCGTCGTCCGAGAGTTCGAGGCGAAACCAGTCGACTTGGTCGGCGGGCGCGTTGGTGAAGGCCCAGGCATGATGGGGCGTGAACGCTTCGACGGGCAGCGGCGCCCCGGGCACGGCGACGCCGTAGGTGTTGAGGTTGGGCGAGAGCATCCGCGCCTCGTACCAGATCGCGGGCAGCGTGAGCGAGAGGTGCATGTCGCCCGCCAGCAGCGCGCCGCCCGAGGCCGAGTGCGACGGCGCGACGGCCCAGTTGTTCGAGCCTTTGCCCATTCGCAAGCCCTCCCACATCGTCCCAGCCGTCATCTCGTGGACGCGTTGCAGGTACGCGCTCAGCCTGGGCGCGCGTGCGCCGGCAGGAATCGACGCGGACACCTGGTCCTGTCCCCACGACGGGTCGACGGGCGGACCCAGGCGGGCGTAGCGCGGAAAGAGCGTGTCGTAGTCGGCGGCAAGATCGTCGGCCATGTCTGCATAGCCGGGCCAGTCGCTGCCCGACGAGAGGTCGAAAGCCATGTACTGCATCATGCGCAGGGTGTGAATCGGCGTCCACGGCTCGGGCGCGTAGCCGAGCAGTCGCATCTCGGCGGGATAGCCGGACGGGCTGAGGGCTGAGACGTAGGCGTTGACGCCCTGGGCGAACCACGTCAGCATCTCCAGTTCGAGGCCTCCCTCCTGCTGGATCGCCGCCCAGTTGCGCTGCGCGCCCCACTCCATGCCCGTACCGCGCAGGTAGCGGTCCGTGCCGATGGCCGACGAGCCGACTGCCTCGCTGAGCCTGCCCGCCGCGACGCGCGCGACGAAGTCCATCTGAAACAGGCGGTCTTGAGCCGTCGCCCAGCCCAGCGCGCGCACGGCATCGGCGTCCGTCTCGGCAAAGATGTGCGGCACGCCCCGTGCGTCGCGCACGATGGTGACGGCGGCATCCATCTCGTCCACATCGGGTTGGGCGCGCTCGGCATCCGCCATGCGCGCCGTGTGATACAGGCCGTCTGCCGGGTCGAGCATGAGGCCCAGTGGCGGGATCAAACCGACGCCCACCAATCCAATCCAGACCAACGCGATCAGCGCAGCCAGCGAGGTGATGAGGAGAATCAGAGAGCGCGTGCGAGAGGTCATCACAGGATAGAGTCGGCGTAGGTAGGCGGATCCGTCGTCGGCACGTCGCCCGACTTGAGGCGAGCGTGGAGTTCGGCCGACCGCCCGCGTACGTCGGTGTGCAAGCCGCCCTTTCGAATGATGTGCAGGATTTCGTCGGCGGCGTTGGCATAGTTGCGCGGCCCGCGCGCCGTCGGCGAGCCGTCGAACGCCGTCTTGCCGACGCCGTGCTGACGCGACAGCTCGGTAGAGGTGCGGATCATCGACTTGAGCACGCAGGGTCCATAATGCTCTTTGACGAGCGTGCGGTAGGCGTTGTGCGTCCCCTTACGCGCGTCGACCTGGGTGAACAGGAACATCGGATCGGTCAGCTGCGGATTGAGCTTGTGTTGGACAGTCCGGATCGTCTGGAACGTCTGCTCGGCGCCCAGCACGGGTTGATGCTCGGGCGTGACCGGGATGACGACGAAGCGCGACGCCACCAGCGCGTTGAGGCTATAGACCGTAACGGCGGCGGCGGTGTCGAACAGGACGACGTCGTACTCGGGCGCGTTCTTGAGTGCCTCCTTGGCGTAGAGCACGTCGGTCGGCTTGGTCAGCTGGCGCATCGCGTGCGTCATTTTGCTCGACGACGGCAGCAGGTCGAAGCCGCTCGCCCGGACGATGGGCACCGTGGAGAGGTCGAAGTTGGGATCGAAGAGCGTGAGCGACGACGCCGTCACGTCAGGCTCGTCGATGTCGAGCAGACGCGTCAGGAAGCCTTGCGGGTCGAGGTCGACGACGAGGGTGCGCAGTCCGCTCAGGCCGAGAGCGGCGGCGAGGTGAGCGGCAGTCGTCGTCTTCCCCGTCCCTCCCTTGTGGTTACAGATGGATAGAACGATCATTCAGCGGTGGGCGTGCAAAGCTCGCAAACTACGCCCTCGGGGCCGTACCCTGAACACGCTCGCCATTTCCGCCCCATGCCGCTTTCCGTTCCGCTCGTTCTGGCGTCCGCGTCGCCGCGCAGGCGCGCGCTGCTGCCGCTACTCGGCTACGACTTCACCGTCCACGCGGCCCAGGTCGACGAGACGCCTCCAGTCGGCATCGAGCCCAGCGCTCTGGTGCTGCACTTGGCAATGGAAAAAGCCGCCGCCGTCGCGCACGAACGTCCCGACGCGCTCGTCGTGGGGTCGGATACCATCGTCGTGCTCGACGGCGAGATCCTGGGCAAGCCGTCCGGCGCCGCCAATGCGCGTGCCATGCTGCGCCGCCTTTCGGGCCAGCGCCACACCGTGCTGACTGGACTGGCATTGGTCCACTCAGGGTCGGGCAGGCGCGAGACGGCCCACGAAGCCGTCGACGTCTATTTCGGCGATCTGACAGACGATGCCATCTCGGCTTACGTCGACAGCGGATCTCCGATGGACAAGGCCGGAGCCTATGGCATCCAGGACGACCGAGGTGCCCTGTTCGTCCGCCGCATCGAAGGCGACTACTACGCCGTCGTCGGCCTGCCGGTCTACCGCCTCAACCGCATGATCGAACGCCACTTCTCCGACCTGATCCGCCCGTGAGCCACACTCTAGATCCTGCCCTCTCGAACGTCCGCGTGACGCTGCTCCAGGCGCGCGCCGAGCCCTACATCCAGCAGCAGGAAGTCGACTGCTTCGCCGAGCGATCGGGCATCTCGGGCGATCAGATCACGACCGTCAGCGTGCTCACCGACGACCTGACCGTCGCATTGCTGGACGACTGCGACGCGCTCATGATCGGCGGGGCGGGCGCGTTCGACGCGTGGCGCGATTACGACTGGATGCCGGACCTGCTCGCCCTGGCGCAGTCGGCGGTGCAGCGCAAACTGCCGACGTTCGGAAGCTGCTGGGGTCACCAGGTGCTGGCGCGCGCGCTGGGCGGCGAAGTCCGGCACGACGGCGCCAAAGCCGAGATGGGCACGTGCTACGTCGACCTGACCGATGCCGGAGCCGCCGATCCGCTGCTGGGTACGCTTCCGCGCCGCTTCCTCGCCAACCAGGGCCACCACGACCGCGTCACCGCTCTGCCGCCCAGCGTCATTGAACTGGCGATTTCGGACACGCAGCCGCACCAGTCGTTTCGCCTGCCCGACGCTCCGGTCTTCGGCACCCAGTTTCACCCCGAACTGGACGCCGCACGCGAGCGCGAGCGCCTGATTTTCTACCGCGATCACTATCCCGAAGGCGGAGACGACGCCGCATTTGCCGCTACCCTCGCCGCTCTCCACGACACGACCCACGCCGACGATCTGCTGCGAACGTTTCTGCGGTTGTACGCTGCGTGACGGGCAGGGCAGAATCAGAGCCGTAGGCGCAGGCTGAAAACTGGCACCTCGACTCCCAGTCCGTCCGGCAGCAGCACGTGGACAATCGCCGCCGTCGTGAAGCCGACGGCAGCGCCCGCGAGCACGTCTGAGGGATAGTGGACACCCTGACGCACCCTCGCCCACGCTATCGAGGTGGCCCATGCGTAGGCGGGAATCGTGACGTACCACAGGTCGATGCTCAGCGCGAGCGACGTGGCGGCCGTGAAGGCCAGCGTGGCGTGGCCGCTGGGGAAGCTGCCGTTGTCGCGCGTGAGCACCAGGCTGTCGAGGATCGACCCGCGCCGATCGACCAGGCCTGAGCGAAAGGGACGCGGGCGCGCCTGAGAGCGCTTGAGCACCCACACCAGTCCCGTCGAGGCGACCTGAGAAATCGCCACCCGAACGGCCGGACGCAGATCGCCGTTGCTGGCGGCGCCATAGACGCTCAAGCCGAATGGAATCGCCACAAACGTCGCGTAGGACAGATCGTCGACTTTGCCCAGCGCGAGACTACCGTACGGATTGCCATACGCCCACATCAAGAGGTCGATGTCGCGCTGGAGCGCGTCGGGGTCGCAGGCCAGGCGGCCGCATGAAGGCAGATTCAGCGTGTCGGGCGCCTGAGCCGCTAGCGGTGCGGCCAGCACGAGCAGCCCCATCCATGCCGTATACATCAACCGCACGTCACTTGGCGAGTACGGTGACGCGGTCCTGGACGAGTAGCGCTTGGGGGAAGCGCGCGCGTAGGGTGCGGAGAGCGGTGTTGGCGGCCTCGCGCGTGCCGTAATTGCCAACACGCACCCGGTAGTAGGGAGCGCGGAAAACGGTGTAGACTTCGGGCGTGCCCTGATGGCGGCTGTTCCACCACGCGACGGCCTCGGTGACCCGCGCGTCGGCGTCGGCCTTGTCAGTCGACTGGTAAACCTGGACCCGGTAGCCCTGAACCGTTTGACGCGTGCCCGGCTCGATCTGAGGTGTCGCGTAGGTGCCGTCGAGTAGACGCTCGGGTACGTCGTGCCGAGGACCTTGGTCGGTCGTCGCTGCTGCCTGTCCCTCGCGGTACGGACGTTCGTCGAAGGTCTCGTAGGCCGAGTGGTCGATCTGCTGAGGGAGGGGCAGCGCGTTCTCGTCGCGGCGGTCGTCGGCGGCCTCGCGCGTGGACGAGCACGCCGTGACGGTCAGCAGGAGGAGAAGCGGGGCGATCAGGCGCATGGCGATGGGCAGAGCAGGAGAACAGGGGGAAAGGGTGCGACCGGGCTCAATAGTCCGAAGTGGACGTGAGGCCGCTGACGATGGCGACGCTGGCGCTGGCGCCGATGCGCGACGCGCCGCTGGCGACCATCGCCTCGACGTCGCCTGCCGAGCGGACGCCGCCCGACGCCTTGACGCCCATCCGGTCACCGACGACGCGCCGCATCAGCGCGACGTCGTTCTGAGTTGCACCGCCCTTGTTGAAACCGGTCGACGTTTTAACGAAGTCGGCTCCGGCGTTCTGAGCGAGCACGCACGCAATCACTTTTTCTTCGTCGGTGAGCAGTACGGTTTCCAGGATCACCTTGACCAATGCCGGGCGCGCCGCACGCGGCCCTTTGGCGGCCTCGACGACGGCTCGAATGTCGCGCTCGACGGCGTCGGTGTCGCCGCTCTTGAGCAGGCCGATGGCCAGCACCATGTCGATCTCAGTCGCCCCATCGCGGATGGCGCCTTCGGTCTCGGCGGCCTTGATCTGGCTCGTCGTCGCCCCCAGTGGGAAGCCAACAACCGTACAGATGGCGACGGGGCTGCCCGAGAGCAGCCGGGCCGAACGTGCAACGTGGACCGGATTGACGCAGACCGAGGCGAAGCAGTGCGTTCTGGCTTCGGCGCACAGCGTTTCGATCTGATCGACGGTCGTCTCGGCTTTGAGCGCCGTGTGGTCGATCATGCGTGCCATCGGAGGCGCCAGCGCGCACGCGTCGGCAAACTGCTGATCCGACTCGCGCCGGACGCCCATCCGCGCGGCACCGGCAGCCACCATCCGCTCGACGGCGTCGTGAAGCGATCGGTCTGCAGCGGGAAGCGAATCCGAGGCACGGCCGTAGCGGGCTTCGAGGCGTTGTGCGAGGGCGTCGCGTTGCGAGGGCTGCATGGCGCGGAGAGAGGAATGACGGATAAATCAGCCCTAAAAGTACGCCGTCGGCCCGAGCGCGCGTGTGCAGAATGCCGGAGTTGACAGCGTTTGCCGGGTCCGTTTCGGTTCTCGCCACGTAGTCGCATAGATCCACCAGTCGGGAGCAACCTGGGTCAGCGCTACGGATTCTCGCTTCGGCCACTTGCTCTCATAGTGGGGAGACGGGCCAGCGGAGACGTACAGCGGGCTTGAATAGCTGCCTGGGAAGGCTTCGAATGCAAAAGCAACGCGTCTCTCCTGCCGCTCTAGATGTACGACGCCGACATCGATCATGCGCTCGCGCACGTCTTTGTAAGCCGCAACCGAAACACCGGCCGGGTCCAACGCGGCAGTAAGCGCGATCGCCCTGTCAAGATTGCGACCCAGTGCTCGACTTGGGGAGCGAGGTCGCGCAGAGCAGTCTCTCGCCGTGCGAAGTAGAGACGATCTCCGGCTGTGCTGAGCGAACTCGTCGTCCATTGCGGGAAACCGCCAAACGAAGACGGATAGTGCACCTAGCGTCGGCCGATCGCGAAGACGCCGCGCCGCCAGTCTCCGCGGGATCAGCCGACGGCTGCGCGCCTATCAGTTGACGAGAGCGCCGTAGACCGATGAGCGGGTCGGGTCTAGCGTCAGCAGTAGCGCGTAGGCCTGACTAGACTGCGCCGAGCGGCTCAGCATGCCCACGATGGCGCTCGATTTGGTGTCGAAGAAAATGTCGAGCACGTAGGGATTGGCCACCTGGTCCGAGACGCCTTCGAACGATTGGAGCGCCGCCAGGACAGACGCCCGGGCGACTTCCGGATCCTCGATGAACGTGTCTATTCCCAGGCGGTGGACGGCGTAGTAGGCCTGGCGCACGGGCAGGTAGCGCGGATCGGTCATCTCCTGGGCAATCTGCGAGCGCGTCCGATCCGCTCCGAACGAGGTCCACCCGCTGACGGCTTCGCCCTGAGCACGCGTCACGATGTCGAAGGCGCGCTCGAAAAAGGGCGTGCCTCCCAGCGGTGCGAACGAATCGTAGTCGTAGCCCAGAATCAGGTAGGCGTAGTAGTCGAGCAGCGCCGTGAGGCGGTCGACGCGGTTGGGATCGCGCGTCAGGCTCTGCCCCTGCACGTACTCGAACTCCCATCCCTCGTCGGCCACCTTGAGCATCGACGTCGTCTGCCGGGTGCCATAGATGGGCCGCTGCGACGTGACGACGAGGCGGGCGCGGTACGAGGTCTGCGTCGGACTATCGGTGAAAGCGATCTGCATGGCGCAGTCGATGCGCTCTATGTCTTCGACACGGTCATTCGTCCACCGCTGGTTGTTGAGGTACTCTTGCACCTCAATGGCGAACTGGTCGAGGAAATTGACATCCGAGCGTTCCAGTTGGGCATAGTCGACGTTGACCCGGCAGAGCAGTTCTTGCGCGCCGACCGAGGGCGCGGCGGCCAGAGCGAGCAGGCAGGCGAGGGAGAGAAAACGCATCAGGAGGGCGAGATTGGCGGTGGCGAAAGCTACGTCGCCGAGGCAGAGTGGTGCGGGCGTGGACAAAGCAGCGCGGCGGCTCTATTCTAGCAACGAATCAATTCGCCCGATCCGTGCGCACACTGCTCGCCCTGCTCCTCCTGGCTCTCACGCTCCCCGCCCAGGCGCAACCCGAACTCCAACAGGTCGGCGTGCAGATTCCGCTCGGACAAGGCGCGCGTGCGGCCGGACTGGGCGGCGCCGGACTGGCACTACAGGGCGACGGCTGGACGCGCGTCGGGGCGATGATGCAGTGGACGCAGCCGGGTCTCACGCTCGGCGCAGAGCAGCGCTTCGGCCTGTCGGAACTACGCGAAGGATCGGCTCAGGTGGTTGCGCGGCGCGGCTATACGACGCTGGGAATTCAGGCGGCCAGTTTCGGCAGCGAGGCGTTTCGCAGCTCGCAGTTCGGACTCATCGCCGCGCGCCGCCTCTTTCCTTCGCAGCCGCGCGCGCTGTCGATCGCACTCCGAGCCGACGCCGTCTCGATCTCGGCGGGAGGCGACTATGGCAACGGCATCGGATGGGGACTGAGTCCCAGCGTTTGGGCCGAAGTCACCTACGCGCTCTCGGTCGCTGTCGAAGCGCGCAACGTGATCTCGGGCGACGTGGCCGGCCGCGAGCCGCTGCCCGCCGACTTGCGCGCCGGAATCGCCTATCTCGCCTCCGATCGCCTGCGCCTGGTCGCCGATCTGGTCCACGACCCGGCTTTCGGACCGGCTGGGCACGTCGGAGCCGAAGTCCAGATCGTCGATGTGCTCGTGGTGCGCGCAGGCGTCGGCACGGATCCGCAGCAGGTCGGGCTCGGCGCCGGACTGCGCATCGGTAACCTGCGCGCCGATCTGGCCGCGACGCGTCACCTGCTGCTGGGATGGTCGCCCTCGGTCGAAGTTGGCTGGTCGTGGTAGAGTCAGCACCTACCGCTGGCCTCATCGCGACGCCCCTCCCTCCTGCCGTTTTCCTGCCAAGGCGCGAATTCACTGCCGCCCAAGCTGGAAAACGACGCGGATCTAGTCCCGACGAGAACGCACTGGAGCGATCATGAGGGCGGGTGAACCACATTTCGCCCACAATCTTCGACTGAGACTTGCGCGCGGCACGCTTCTACTATATTATTAGTACGAACGCAATAGGAGCCGTCATGTCGAAACGCCGTAAAGCCTCACTCGTCGGACTGGGCGAGACCGAACTCGAAATCTTGCAGCACGTCTGGCATCTGGGCGATGCGGTCGTGACCGAGGTCCACGCGCGCATTCAGCAGAGCCGCCCGGTCGCGTACACGACCGTCATGACAGTCATGAAAAACCTCGCCGACAAAGGCTACCTCTCGGGCGAGCGCGACGGCACGCGCATCCGCTACCGTCCCGCTCGGAGCGCGACCAACGTGCGCGGATCCGTCGCCCGGACGCTGGTCGACAAGGTGTTCGGCGGCTCACCGGTCGAGTTGGTGCAGGCATTGGCGCAGCACGAATCGCTTTCGGACGACGAGATCGCCCACCTGCGCGCGTTCATCGCCACGCTGGATTCACCGTCACCTAACCCGGACGGCAATGCTGCGTGATGCGACTTTCTGGCTCGCCGACCTGGGCCAATCCGCGCTCTGGTCAATCTGGGTTCCTCTGCTAGTCTGGAGCCTTGCAGCTGGCACGGCGCTGCTACTCGACCACCGGCTAGCGCTCAGGCGCCCCGATCTGCGGCACCGGTTGCTGGTCGTGCTTCTCGTCTCGCTTCCGATTGGAATCGGCCTTCGGTCGTGGGCCCCGATCGCGGTGCCGCTCCCCACGCCTGCTCCGACTCACGTCTACGCCGAGCTTCCAGCGCCGACGAGTACGCCCGCGCTACGGCTCCCCGATGCAAACCGCACGACTGCACAGCCTTCCCAGCGGCAGACTGCACAGCCTTCCCAACTTCAACAGACCGCCCCGACGTTCTCGCCTCCGCAGCCTGCACCTCCGCTGCTTTGGGCCGGGCTGGGCGCGCTGACGCTGGCGCTGATCGGCTCTTCAGCGTTCGGGCTGGCACGATGGACGGTGCGCCAGGTGCGCGTGCGCAGGTGGATCGGTCGGCTCCGTGCCTGCCTGCCCTCACAGGCACGCGACGCGCTGCAAACCACAGCTCGCCTTGGCGTCGACGCCCCGGTCGCATTCGTCCGCGACGACGTGACGCCGTTCTCGCATGGCCTCTTGCGCCCGCGCATCGTACTGCCGATCTCGCTCGCTGGTGATCCCGACGCGCTCCGCCTCGCGCTCACCCACGAAGCTGCGCACGTCCGCTCGCACGATCCAGCGTGGGATGCGGCGGCTCGGCTGGCCTGCGCGCTCACACCCTGGCATCCCGCTTCCCAGGCCCTCGTCACTCGTGCTGCGCTTCGCCGCGAGCAAGCCGCCGATGCCTGCGTGCTGTCGGTCCGCCCCTCGGAGCGCTCGCTCTACGCCCACCTGCTGCTGCGCTACGCCATCGCTCCGGTCCCCGTCGCCCTCGCCGCCCCTCGCAACCACCTCACGCCCCGCGTCCACGCCATGTCGCTCCGCCTCACCTCGTCGCCCAGCAGCCTTCCCATCGCGCTGCTCGTCTTACTGATGCTCAGTCTCAGCCTGTCGGTTCGGGCTCAGGAAGCGCCTTCGTCGGACGTTTCGCCTGCCGACCAGGCAAAAATGGACAGCATTCTGGCCGAAGCGCAGACGTTCCGGATTCCTCCTGCCGCACCGCCCGCCGCTACGGATCGCGTGTTCGATGAGTGGGACCGGCAGGCGCTGCGCATCGGCCCCGATGGGCAGCATTTCATGTATTCCGAACCCGACCTCATTACCGATGAGGCGCGCGCACTGGGCGTCGAAGGCGACGTGCTCGTCCGGTTCGTCGTCACCAAACAGGGGACGGTGCGCGACGCCGAGGTGCGCCGCGGCTTGGGCGCCGGACTCGACGAAGCAGCGCTCGACCAGGTGTCGCGCTACCTCTACCGCCCTGCCGAGCGTGGTGGTGAATCGGTAAACGTGCGCCTGCTCCAGCTCGTCCGCTTCCGCCTCGACTCGTCGTACGTGCGGCTGGACGACGGCAAACTGCGCCTCACCGACCTCGACCGCACCGACCTCGGCCTGACCGGAGCGGTCGTGGACGCGAACGGCGAGGTGGTGCCGGGCGCCACGATCGTGATGCCCGATGCCTACACGTCAGCCGTCACGGGCGGTGATGGGCGCTTCACACTCATCGTCGACGGCCACGAACTGTTGAGCGGCGTTCGCCTATCGGCTTCAGGTTACCCTGCGCGAATCGTCCTTCTGCCCGCGCGAGAGGAGTTGATCTCTCCGCGTTGGGAGGATGCAGACGGGTACGAGCTAGGCATGAAGTCGCTTCGCATCGTCGGCTCGACGCAAACCAGCCGCGGCTTCGTAGGGCAGGTGCTGGACTCCGACAGCGGCGAGCCGCTCGTGGGCGCGAGCGTGCGAGTAGGATCGACGCAGGTCGAGTCGGTATCAGACGATGAGGGGCGCTTCTTCCTCGCGCTCACCGACCTTCCGCCCGACGGCACGATCATCGTCTCGGCGCCCGGCTACGACGGCTACGTGGTCCTCGACATCAACGGCCTGATCTACGCGGGGCGCGAAATGGGGCTACTGATTCCGATGCAAAGCCCGCAAGCCGTCAGCGATGCGCTGGACGAGGAGTGGCGCGCCCGGTTCAACCCGATGGTGTCGCTGCGCATGACCTTCTCGCAAAAGCACTATCCGGTCGGCATAGAGCGCGTCGAGTCGGACTGCCCCGAGTTGGACGCCGTAGCGCTGGCAACGGCGCAGTCGATGCGGCTGAGTCTCAAGCCCGGCGAGGCTGAGAGCGGCGAACACGCCTACCTGATGCTCGGCTGCAACAGTCTGCGCGGCGAGCCCATCGGCGCATCCGCCCGTCCGCTGTTCGACATTGCACTGTGGGTCGCGCATGCCATGCAAAACTCCCTGGAGCAGAGCGCAGAGTGGCCGCACGTCCTCTTCAGAGCCGACCTCTCGCCGATGCGCCGGTACACCTCTCCCACCGTCATGCGCTCGGACTGCCCCACTCGCAACGACGCCGCGCTACGCTTCGTGACGGAGCGGATGAGTCTGATGCCGAGTTCGATGGAGCGCTGGATGGACTACCGCGAAAACCTCCCCGAATCGGTCATCGGTTTCGTCCCGTGTTCGTACGCGGCAGACTGAGCCGGAGCCGTGCGGCATTCCCGCTGGTCACTGTGCGCCGCATCTCAAAGCTGTCCACTTTTGCAATGTCGACGGCTTTCCACTCTCGACCCATCTCTCGGATTGCGGCTGTGCAGCACCTCAAGGGCCGAGGCGGCAGTGTAGATTGCGGCTCGCCCTTCCGTCCCGCCGATGCCCTTCCGATGGCTCTTCGCCTTACTCTTACTCCTGGCCGCGCCGACGCTGCACGCTCAGGAGCGCGACTCGACTGAAGCCTACGGCGATCTGGATGATCTGCTAGAGTCCGCCGCCATCGACGGCGACGAAGAAGCGCTGGCGGCTCGGCTCGAAGATTTGGCCGCGCGCCCGCTCGACCTCAACAGCGCATCAGCCGACGAAATCGCCGTCCTGCCGGGCATCTCGCCGCTGCTTGCATCGGCCATCGTGCGGTTCCGCGAGAGCCGGGCCACGCCGCTTCGCGCTCTCGAACAACTGCTGGCCATCGACGGCATCACGTCGGACGAGATCAGTCTGATGCGTCCGTTCGTGACGTTTCGCGAGCCGTCGCAGCTTCGCGAGAGTCTGCGCGAGGCGCTGAGCGACATCCGCGTGCTGGGCGTCCACCGCGTGGGTACGCGCTTGGAACGGTCGCGCGGCTTTAGCGAAGGCCGCTACCCCGGGCCGCGCGCTGGCCTGCTGACGCGGACTCGCGTGCTGATCGGCGACAGGTTACAGGCCAACCTCACGCTCGAAAACGATGCGGGCGAGCGCATAGGCTTCGGCGACGGGCGCGAAGGTCCGGCCGACTTCACGAGCGCGCACCTCGCCCTCCGCGACCTCGGCCCGGTCCGCGAACTGGTCGTCGGAGACTTCACGACGGCGTTCGGCGAGGGCTTGGTCGTCGGGCGGGCCGGAGCGATCGGCAAATCGCGCGAGGCGACGAGCGGCGTCGGGCGCGCGGGCAGTGGCATCCGACCGTACGGCGGATCGGCCGAGACGCTGTTTCTGCGCGGTGTGGGCGCTCAGGTGGCGCTGCCGTGGGGCGCATCGGCGTCGGCGTGGGGGTCGGTGCGCGACGTCGACGCCAGTCTGGACTCGGTCGGAGGAGCGCCGGTGATCTTGTCGATCTCGGAGTCCGGACTGCACCGGACCGACAGCGAGTTGGCGCGGCGAGGCGCGGTCGAGGCGCGCGAGTTTGGCGGAGCGCTCCAGTTCGAGCGCGAGCGGTTCGGCGTGGGCATCGTCGCTGCTCAGCGCAGTTATCCGTTTCCCGTCGCGACCACGAACGGACGATTCCGCCGCGACCCCATTCAGCGCACGCATTATGCAGGTTTTGGGCTGTTCGGAAACGTGACGGTCGGTGAGGCCAGACTGTTCGGCGAGCTCGGCCTAGACGGCAGTGGCCATCGCAGCGCAGTCGGCGGCGTGGCGGCGCGCGTCGGTCGCGGATCGACGGTCCTGATGCACGTGCGTTTGGCTCAGGCAGATTTCGATCCGGTGCAGAACGGCGCGTTTGCCGAGCAGTCGGCCGGATTGGCCGGCGAGGAAGGCGTCTATCTCGGCCTGACGAGCCGCCTGACGCGCACGCTCCGCCTCAACCTCTACGCCGACGCCTACCGCCTGACGGCCCCGTCGCGCTTCCGCTCTCGCCCCACGCCCGGACTCGATCTGCTGGCCGATGTGGGCTGGTCGCCGCGCCGCTGGGCTCGCCTCGACGTGACACTCCGCACCGAGAAGCGCGATGACGCGGTTTCGACATTCACGCCGTTCGGGTCGGAGTTCGCGAGCGTCGGATCCGAGTACCGCACGTCGGCGCGCGTCCAGGGCACCTACGTCTACAACGACGACGTGCGCCTGCGCCTGCGCGCCGATCTGGTCCGCGCCCAAACGCCTGACGACAATCGCCCCACCGCGTACGGCACGTTCGCCGCCGCCGACGCGCGCTGGCGCGTGTGGCCGCGCCTGTCGCTCGACGCCCGCATGGCAGTCTTCGACGTGGACGCGTTCGAGGCGCGCGTCTACGCCTACGAATCCGACCTGCGCTTCCGGTTCAGCGTTCCCGCGTTCGGCGGACGCGGCGTGCGGCAGTACCTCGTCGCCCGGTGGGACGCGCTGCCCGGCATCCGCGTCGAGGCGCGCTACGCGCAGACGGTGCGGCAGGACGTGGCCAATCTGAGCAGCGGCCTGGACGCCATCGACGGCAACCGCGCGCGCGACGTGCAACTGCAAGTGCTCGTCAACCTGTGAGCGTCAGTGCGGGGCGGAGGACCAACGCGCTGAACCCCGCTGCTCGTCATCGCGAGGAGCGGAGCGACGTGGCGATCTCCGTAGTATCGGCAGGCGCTGGAGATCGCCACGCTGCGCTCGCGATGACACAGGGTGGGCGGTGGCGGCAGTCGCCTAGGCGCGGTGCGGTTGGCGCCGAGTGTTGGAGCGTGAGCGCGCTGGGCCAAACGCAAAAACGTCCGAGCCGCTGGTGCAGCCCGGACGCTTGGGAGGAGAGAGAGGGATTCGAACCCTCGGTACCTTGCGGTACACCGCATTTCGAATGCGGACCGTTCGACCACTCCGGCATCTCTCCTTAGTCGGGCGACCAAACTACCACCGGCCGCTGCTCTTTTCCATCCTCGGCGTGTAAAAAAGCGTTAAAGCCGAGTGGATCAGCGAGGGATTTCGACCTGCCGCAAGATGTCGGCGACGACTTCGTCGGGTGCGCGGCCTTCCATTTCGAGTTCGGGCGCGAGTTGGATGCGGTGGCGCAGCACATGTGGCGCGACGGCCTGAATGTCGTCGGGGAGCACGTAGTCGCGCCCGGCGAGGACGGCGTAGGCGCGTCCGCTCGAAAGCAAACTCAGCGACGCGCGCGGCGAGGCTCCGAGCATCAGCGACGCATTGCCCCTCGTGGCGAGCGTGATACCGGCGATGTAGCGCACGACCGGCGGCTCGACGCGCACCTGCGACACGATGCTGCGCGCCTGGGCCAACTCGGCTTTCGACAAGACGGCGCCAATCGTCTCGACGACGGCGGACGGCGCTTTGGTGAGCGCGCGCGTTAGGATTTCGACCTCTTCATCGGCGGTCGGATAGTCCAGGGCGAGCTTGAACAGGAAGCGGTCTAGCTGGGCTTCGGGCAGGCGGTAGGTGCCTTCGTGTTCAAGCGGGTTCTGCGTCGCGAGCACCATAAACGGCTCGGACATCGGATAGGTCGTGCCATCGACCGTCACCTGGCGCTCCTCCATCACTTCGAACAGCGCCGACTGCGTCTTGGCAGGCGCTCGGTTGATCTCGTCGATCAGCACGAAGTTGGAGAAGATCGGCCCGGCGCGAAACGAGAACTCGGCGCTCTTGGGGTTGAAGACGGCTGTCCCCACCACGTCGGACGGCATCAGGTCGGGCGTGAACTGGATGCGGCGATAGTCGGCATCGACCGTACGGGCGAGCAGCCTGGCCGTCAGGGTTTTGGCGATGCCCGGAACGCCTTCGAGCAGCACGTGGCCACCCGAGAGCAGAGCGGTCAGCAGCAGCGTCACGCGCTCTTCCTGGCCGACGAGCGCCCGCCCCACCTCGGCGCGGACACGAGCGGCGGCATCGGCGACCGAAGCCAGATCGATGCGAGGCGCGTCGGGATCGAAGGCAGGGGCGGCGCTGGAATCGGTGGGAGGCAGCGCGGGTGGCGAGGAATCGGTGGGGTCGAGCATCGGGTCAGGCTGGAAGGGGAAGTCGGGAGGTGCGCGGTGCGCGGTCGAAGAACGGAGCGAGTAGATCCGCGAACTCCTCGACCTCGGATCCGGTCGTGAGCTGGCCCGCTTCGGCGCGGTCGACCCACCGAATCAGGTTTTCGGCGTCGGCGAGCGGCATGCTGGCGCGCTCGGAGACGATCTCGGCGGTCTGCTGGCGGCGCGAGAGGCCGAACGCGTCGTAGGCGGTGTGGCGAAAGCGCGTGGCCATCTTGCGCGTCAGATTGGCGTGGTCGCCCCGGTTGCGGTAGAGCTGGGCGACGGTTTGGACGAACGCGGCGGTCTCGTTGCGCATCGCCGTGCGCGGCGGAGTCGGCCGTTGCCTGCGGCGCGCGTAGGCGACGACAGCCAGCAGCCCCAGCCCAAGCAGAGTGTACCACGACCACAGCAGCGACGGATAGCGCGTCAGCACGTAGAGCGGCGAGGCGGGGCGGCCACTTGCAAACGTGTCGACTCTGCGCACGACCGGACCATCGGGTAGTACACGTGCTACGGCCGCGGCGAAGGGCAACGCCTGAGCATCCAAGAGGGCGATGTTGGTCAGCATCCGCGCGCCCGTCGTCACGACGACGCTTCCCTGGCCAACGGGCACACGCACGAGAATGGGAGACTCCTCTCCGTCCGCGCACGAGCCGGTGCATACTGTTGCCAGCACCTCGGGCGCGCCGACGCCCTCCATGAGCCGGGGTTCGTCCTCTCCCCCTCCGTCCAGCGTGTCGTAGGCGAGGTAGAGGTCCGAGTCCTCGTAGCCATCGGCCCTGCCCAAACCGAGCGCGTTGGAAACGTAGACGGTCTGCAACGTAAACTCCTCTTGGGTGTCGGTCAGGCGAACGGTATGTCGCAGCGTGTCGTCGAGCGGAGTCAGAAAGCCGATGTACTGATCTGTCTCCCAGGGTCCATAATCGACATAGAGCCCAAACGGTTCGAGGTCGACCGAGACGTAATCGCCGGCGATGAACACCGTCCCGCCGCCCGTGAGAAAATCCACCACGCTCTGATAGTCCACCGAGTCGGCGGCACTGGAATACTCCCCGATCGTCACCGTGAGGGCTTCGTTTCCGATCAGAGCGACGGTCGACGGTGCCGCGCCCAAACGGCTGGACTGGACCAGTTGGGACGCGGCTCGCGTGCTGTCGCTCAGCGGTTTGCCGGGCGCCAGGTTGGGCCAGATGGTGTAGAGGGCGCGCAGATCGTAAGGCTCGTCGCCGCCGGATTCGAGCGTCACGCGCCAGTCGATCGGTTGGGGGCGGAGCGCCTGAAACACGCCGAAGACGAGCAGCAGCAGAGCCAGCCCGTACCAGTACACATTGTCACGCCGCATCATGCCGGTTGGGGTTTCAGGGCGCCGACGAGTCCGAGCGCGGCTTCGCGAACGGCCGGATAACGGGCTTCGTCGATGGCGTATCCGCCATACCACACGCGCTCGAACGGCCGAGCGACGGCGAAGAACGGCGCTCGGTCGTCCGCCGGCAAATCGGCCGCGTAGGCCTCGTGCGTCTTGTCCGGGCGATAGCCAGACCGGCCGGTCGCGTCGAGGCGCTGGAGGACGTGGAGAAAGCGGTAGCGCAGCGCCTCGCGCAACTCGCCCCGCTCCTCGGCAGACTGCGCGAGCCGGGCGTAATCCTCGCGCGTGATGTCGTCGGGCAAGACGCTGCCACCCGACGCGCGCGCCGACGTGGTACCGCGCCTGAGCACGCGCACGTCCGAGCGCGCGACGAGCACGATGGCCCACACGAGCAGCAGTCCCATCATGCTATACAGGACGGGCCGAGTGAAATAGCCCGCGTTGCCATCGAATATCCGTCCGAGGATCCGTTCTATGCCTCTCCAAAACCTGCTCCAGAGCGAATCGGAAGATTCGGGGTCGACCTCGTAGCGCAGAGCCGGGTCTGACCGCAGGCTGTCCAGCGTCGCCTCGGCAGATGCGTAGGGACCAGACGCGCGCGCTTGGGCGACAGAATCCGCCGCCTGCGCACTCGCCGAGTTGGGGGGAGCGAATGCCCAAGCGGCAATCAGCAGCAAGACAGAAATCCGGCTCACGCTTGGCCTCCCGGCGCGCCCACCAGGCCCAGTTCGGCCCGCCGCTCGTCGAGGTCGCGCCACAACGTCGTGTGCTGCGTGCGCTCGCTGAGCTGCGCGTACTGCACGCCCGAAGCGATGACGGGAACGATGTAAGACAGCAGCGACACGCACAGCACTAGGCCGAAAAACATGCCCAGCAGGACGCTGACCAGCATGCTGCTGGATTCGAAGTCAACGCCGCTGAACGCGACGCCCAGCACGCCCAAGATGGACGGCCCGAACACGAACCCGGCGACGAGCAGGTTGGAGATCAGGCTGGCCAGGAACAGGACACCTAGCGTCGACCAGAACGCGCCGTTGGTAATCGAGAGCCGGTTGCTCAGGCTGAACGCCTGCATCACGGGCACGCGGTCGACGCCGATGGCTCCCGGTGCCATGCCCAGGCGGCCGAGCAGCCATCCCATCCCGGCATACTGAATCAGAACGCCCAGGCACGGAATCAGGCCAAACAGAGCGAGAGCAACGTACGCGACGCTCGACAGCAGAGAAAAGGCTACCAGAGGCCAAAAGCGCACCTTCGCTGCTGCGCGCAGTTGCTCCTGAGTCACGCCGTCGAACGAGCCAAAGCGGTCGTAAGCCTTCATGCAGGCGAACGTGAACGCGCAGAAATAGGCCAGCACGCCTGCGTAGAGAAACAACCCGAAGAAGGCGATCACTCCCAGCAGCGAGTATCCCACCACGTCCAGATCTCCGCCCGTCGAGAACTGCGACGCCTCGGCAAAAACGCTCCCCAAAATCGTCCCGAAGCCGCCGCCAACCGCAATCGACGCGACGAGGGCCAGGGGCAGGATGACGCGCAGCAGCGTCGGCTTCATGACCGGAAGCGCCAGCCGGAGAAAGCGAAACGTGTCGTTGAACACTTCGCCGAACGAGCGCGGGCGGCGCAGTACAAAGGCCTCTTCTTGCATAGATCAGTCGGTCGAAAGGAGGGCGAGCGCACCCGAACGGTCGCGCGGCGCCGACGAAGCCGAAGGGGTGAGCCGCGTTTTACCCGCAGCCCGCGCCCGCACGAGCGGCAGGACGAAGAAGTAGCCGATCAGAAACGCCAGCGACGCGCCGATGATGAGCAGTTTGACCACCAGCGGCATCATCGTATGGCGCGTCACGAAACCTTCGAGCAGCCCGGCGACCAGGAAGACTGGAAGCAAGCCGACGATGATGGTAACACTCGACCGCGCGCTCTTGGCGAACGCCGTCAGGCGCGGCATCGTGCCCGGTGCGATCCAGCCCCAGCCCAGTTGGAAGCCCGCACCGCCCGCGATCACGATCGCCGCGATTTCGAGCGTGCCATGAACCCAGACAATGCCCAGCGCGGTGCCAAAGACGCCCTGCTGCGCCAGAAACGCGAAGAAGCAGCCCAGCATCAGCATGTTGCGCATCAGGATGAAGAGCGGGATCAGCGGCGTCAGGACCCCGACCGAGTAGACCAGCAGCGAGACGCGGACGTTGTTGAACGTGATGGCGGCGAACGAGTCGACGGCGGCTCCTCGTCTATAGACGGCCATCGGATCGCCCGACTCGATGTTGGCCAGCGTCATGTCGACGTAGTAGTCGCCCATCACGTAGCGGACGAAGTCGGGGTCGAGCACCTGGCTAGCGACGCCGACGGCCGTGCACACGAGAGCGACGATGAACGCGACGCCCATCAGCCAGCGCGCGCTCCAGACGGCTAGGGGCACTTCGTGCGTCCAAAACGTGCGGAAGCGGTGCGACTCAGTGGTCTTGTTCTTGTAGAGCGTGCGGTAGAGCCGCCCGAGCAGATCGTTCAGGTAGGCGACGCTCTTGCTCTTGGGATAAAACGTGCGTGCGTACGAGAGGTCATCCGACGCTTCGACGAAGAGCGACGCCAGTTCGTCGGGATCGGCCTTGCGGTCGTCGGCCAGTCCTTCGAGGCGGCGCCACTTGTCGGCGTTGTGCTGGAGAAACGTGGCCTCGCGCACGGGCGGTGGGTGGTAGCGTGAAAGAGATGGAGTGTCAAAATAGCAACGCGGATGCCGTCCTACTATCTTCTGTTTACGGTACTTCTCGCCCTCCATGATTCACGTCCAGACCGCCCACAACGTCACGCTTGCGCTCGAACCGGCGGGCGTCGGCGACCGGCTGCTCGCTTACCTCATCGACCTGGGCATTCTCGTCGCCTATACGGTTCTGCTGTCGCTGCTCTTCTACGTGGTCGAGGTGGGCTCGGCCGCTCTTCAGGTGGCGTTTTTCAGCCTGCCCTGGCTGCTCTACTTCCCCGTCTTCGAGATCGCGATGGACGGACAGACGCCGGGCAAGAAGGTGCGCAAGATCCGCGTCGTCCGCCTCGACGGAGAGCCGCCGTCGATCGGCGACTATCTGCTGCGCTGGCTGCTGGGCTTCGTCGACTTCACGATCTCGACCGGCGCCGTCGCCGTCACGTCGATCGCGCTGACCAAGGACTCGCAGCGCCTGGGCGATCTGGCCGCCGGGACGACCGTCGTCAGTTCCAAGGACCGCGCCCGCTTGAGCGACACCCTCTTCGAACGCGTAGCGTCGGACGAGCCGGTCACCTATCCCGACGCCGCGCGCCTGAGCGACGCCGACATCGCCCTGGTCCGCGACGCCATCCGGGTGATCCGCCTCGAAGGCGTGACGGCGCAGTCCAAGAAGATCGCCTTGTCGGTCGTAGAAGTCATCGAGGCGGCGTACGGCATCACGCCGGGCGAGCAGCGCCTGTACTTTTTCCTTCGTACGCTGCTGCAAGACTACACGACACTGGCTGGCAGGACTGACGCCGCGTTTGAGTCCATGACGTGAGACGCGCCTTCTCTATGCCGCCTCCAGTTCGCTGTCCTCGACATCCTCCGCCTCTGCCACGTCGAAGCGCAGCGCCGCCTCGACGCGTGCCATCAGATCGTCCACTAATCCGCCCGACTCGTGCAGCACGTGGCGCGCGCTCTCGCGGTGAACGTAGAGCCAGTGAGCCAGCACGCGCACCTCGTCGATCTCGCGTTTGAGGTAGCGCTCGGGGCGCGGCGGGTCGTTCGCAAAGTGGCGATCGAGAAAGCCGCGAATGCGCTGAGCATCGCCGCCGGATGCGTCCGCTCCCAGCGTCAGCGTTTCGACGTGGCGGCCGTAGCGGATGGCGAACACCTGCCGCCCGATCTGCCCCGCCGCCGGTTGCACGACGACGGCGTGGTGATCCATCACCGACTGGGCGACCGACCGGCGCTTCTGTGTCATATTGTGGAGCGATTGCAGCCAGTCGCGGTACTGTCCGGCCAGTTCGTATTCGCGGTTGGCAGCGGCCTCCTTCATCGCCAACGTCAGCCGGTCGAGAACCGACGTGTCGCGCCCGGTCACAAACGCTCGGACGCGGTCGACTTCTGCTGCGTACTCGGCCTCCATATCGCCTTCGCAGGGTCCCAGGCAGCGGCCGACTTCGTGGTAAAAGCAGCGCTGTCCGCGTGCCAGAGTGGCGTCGTCGCAAGGTCGGAGTTGAAACAGGCGCTCGACGACCTGGATGATCGCCTCGGCTTGGCGGCGTCCACCTAGCGGACCGTAGTATTCGGCGCCATCGTCGAGAATATAGGGCGTCGCCTCTACGCGCGGGACGCGGTGGCTGGCATCCAGTCGCAGGAATGGGCGGTTGCGGTAGCGCAGCGAGGCGCGGTTGAACTTGGGCTGGATCTCCTTGATCAGCTTGGACTCGAGCAGCAGCGCCGATAGCTCGCTCCCCGTCTCCTCGTGCGAGATGCTGCGAACCGTCTCGACGAGCCTGCGCAGGCGCGGTGGGTGCGCTTCGATGGCGTTGAAATACGACCGGACCCGGCTGCGGAGGTTGAGCGCCTTGCCGACGTAGACGACGGCCTTGTTCGAATCGCGCATGAAGTAGACGCCGGGCCGCTCGGGTAGCGCCGCCGCCGCCTCGCGCACCTTTTGCAGGTAGCGCGGCGCCTCACCCCCTTTGGAGTAGCGCCGGTTTTGAAAGGCGAGCACGTCGTCGACCGAGCGCAGGTCCTGATAGTCGAGATGCTTGAGGAAGTGGAGCAGCACCTGAGCCGTTGCATCGGCGTCGCCCATGGCGCGGTGGCGACCGTTGATCGGGATGCCGAAGTGGTTGGCGACCGAGCCTAGCCCTTTGCTCCGCAGCCCGGTCAGGATGCGCCGAGCCAGACGCAGCGTGCACAGTTTGGGGTTGGGCGGCGCGGGCAGGCCCAGGCGAGCGGCTTCGGCGGCGACGAAGCGCGCGTCGAACGGCACATTGTGCGCCACGAAGATCCCGTCGCCCAAAAAGGCGAGGTACTCGGGCAGCACGCGGTCGATCGTCGGCGCGTCGATCACGGCGGCGTTCGAGATGCCCGTCAGCTGCGTGATCCGCCTCGGCACGATCACGCCCGGGTTGACGAGCGACTGGTAGCGGTCGACGATCTTGCCGCCTCGGACCTTGACCGCGCCGACTTCGAGAATCCGCGACTTGTCCGCCGACACGCCGGTAGTCTCCAGGTCGGTGACGACGAATGTGGCGGACGAGGTGAGCATGGGGCGAGGAAAACTCGGAGTGTACGGCGCCCGCAGTGACGACGTGGTGTCACTGCGGTGGATCAGGGAACAAGGCCCACTCGTAAACGCTCCGCCCCCTACGGCGCGAGACGAGCCGCACTTGTGGGGTCCGATCCTGTCATTGCGAGCGCAGCGTGGCAGTTTGGGAGTACAGCGCTAGCCTCGCCACGCTCGCGATGGCAAGCCGAAGGAGCGCCGATCACCCGCCCCACTCGGCCAGTGCGTCCGGGTCGTAGAGGCCGGCGAGTTGGCCTTCACGCGCGTTCTTGCCTCCTAACTTGACAGCGGCGACCATACCCTTCCGCATCTGCACGCGCGCTCCGGTCAAGGCGTGGACGGCATAGCTGATGTCGGGGTTGTGACCGACGGCGACGACGCGGCCTTCGTGCGCGTTGTATGCGTCGAGGTAGGCGGCGGGGCGGGCGCCCAGGCCCAGCGCGGATTCGTAGCTGACCCCGACGCCCCACACGTCGGCGAGGACCTCGGCCGTTTGCCGTGCGCGGTCGAGCGGACTAGTGACGACGTGGGCAGGCGTGAGCCCGGCGCGATCAAGGGCGTGAGCCTGGCGGCGGATTTTGTCGCGTCCCTCGTCGGTGAGTTCGCGCGTGAAGTCCGATCCGTCGCGGCCTTGATCGTGAGCGATTCCGTGGCGGATGAGATAGAGCAGCGGCATGAGCGGGGGGAGCGAAAGGCAGAGAGCAGCGGAACGGAGTTCGGTCGGAATCCATCGTCTTATTCGATGCGGCGGAAACGCTTCCCGCCGCACCGCCGTTTTCCCACCTCTTCTCTCACTCAACAAAGATCGCCCCACATGGCCCAGCTCAGCCCCATCAAAGTCACTGTCATCGGCGCCGGAAACGTCGGAGCCACCGTCGCCGACTGCGTCGCACGCAAAGACATGGTCGACCACGTCGTCCTCGTCGACATCGTCGACGGCGTGCCCCAGGGCAAATCGCTCGACATGATCGAGGCCGCTCCGATCCACCTCTACGACACCAAGATCACCGGCACGACCGACTACGCAGACACCGCCGGATCGCACATCTGCGTCATCACGGCGGGCCTGCCGCGCAAGCCGGGCATGAGCCGCGACGACCTGCTGGGCAAGAACGCGTCGATCGTCAAGAGCGTGACCGAGCAGTTCGCCAAGCACAGCCCGGACGCCATCCTAATCGTCGTGAGCAACCCGCTCGACGTGATGACCTACGTCGCGTACATGGCGTCCGGCTTTCCGTCCGAGCGCGTGATGGGCATGGCCGGAGTCCTCGATACGGCGCGCTACCGAGCCTTCATCGCCGACGAGTTGGGCGTAAGCGTCCGTGATATCCAGGCGCTACTGATGGGCGGCCACGGCGACACGATGGTGCCGCTGCCCCGCTACACCACGATCGGCGGCATCCCGCTGCCCCAGCTGATGGATGCGGACAAGATCGACGCCATCGTCGAGCGCACCAAGAAGGGCGGCGGCGAGATCGTCGGGCTGATGGGCACGAGCGCGTGGTATGCGCCCGGAGCCGCAGCGGCCGAGATGGTCGAAGGCATCGTCAAGAACAGCGGTCGCATTCTGCCGTGCGCCGTCTGGCTCAAGGGCGAGTACGGACTGGACGAGATGTTCATCGGTGCCCCGGTCCGTCTGGGACGCGGTGGTGTGGCCCAGGTGATCGAAGTCGAGTTGGACAAAGCCGAGCGCGTGATGCTCGAACGTTCGGCTCAGGACGTGCGCGACAACATCGCCAATCTGGAGCGCATCCAGGCGCAGGGATAACACGGCCGCTCGGCTCACGCGGGGCACTCGACTGTTGGCGAGGTTTCGCCTGGTATTCGTACGCGTCGCCCCTAGTTTTGAGTTCAATCGTCGGCCTCTCCCGCTGGGAGGGGTCGACGCTTCGTTTTACACTATCCGATCTCTCCGATGACCGCTCGGCTGCTCTTTACGCTCGCCCTCCTCTTCTTCGCCGCCGCCTGCGACTCTATCGAAGAGGAGCAGATCACCTTTCGCGACCTAGCCGTCGGGACCGGCGCCGAGGTAGCATCCTTCCAGACCGTGACGATCTCATACGTGGGACGCGTCGGCCCCAGCGGCTGCACGTTCGAGTCGGATACCGTCCCTGTCACTCTGGGCGCGCGCGAGGTGCCGTATGGCGCAATCATCAGAGGGTTGGATGGCGTGCGCATAGGAGGCAAGCGCGAAGTCACTGTGCCTCCCACATTTGGACTGGGTGACCGAAGCACGACGGTCGGCGATTGCACCATACCTGCCGGTTCGACGCTCATTTACGACGTCGAGGTGCTCGACTTTTTCGAGTTCTCCATCGACCAAGACATTGAGGGAACGGGCGAGGTGGCCACGGCCCAGTCGTGCGCCACGGTGCGCTACGCAGGGCGCCTGCAGACGGGTCAGACGTTCGACACCAACCAGGGAGCGGGACGCGAACCGCTGCTCGTCCGCGTTGGCCCGGGATGCACGACGGAGGGGTACATCAACGTCGTGCCTGGATTCGCACGCGGCATACTGGGCATGAAGGTCGGCGGCGGTCGCACGGTCACGTTCGCCCCGTCGCTGGGGTATGGAGGAAGCAGGACTGGATCAATCGCTCCCTACTCGGTACTCACGTTCGATATTTTGCTGGAGTCGCTGAGCGAGGGCGCGGACATGCCTTTGGCTCAATGACTCTTGGACAAGCGGACTAAGACTCAGCGCTCTGCTGCGCGCTCGAAGACGAACAAATGCTGTTGAGGCAGGACCGCATGATTGACAACGAACACGAAGCCCGCCGCCTCGACCTCGGTTCGCACCTGGGCTTCGGTCATGCGGTGCAGCCGGTCGACGGGGAGCGTGTCGTCCTCGCCTCGATATTCGACCAGAAACAGGCGGCCGCCCTCACGCAGACCGTCGCGCAGACCCGCCAGCATCTCGGCGGGATAGCTGAACTCGTGGTAGCTGTCGACGACCAGGACTGCGTCGGCGGATCGGGGCGGAAGCTGGGGAGACTGCTCGGTCCCCTTGATCGTCCGCACGTTGGAGAGGCCCAGCGAGTCGGCCCGGCGCGAGACCAGTTGCAGCATGTCCGAGTCGATGTCGATGGCCAAGACCTGACCCTGGGGCACGCGCTTTGCCAGCCGAAACGTAAAAAACCCCGTGCCCGCTCCCACGTCGGCGATGGTTTCGTCGGGGCGCAGCGCCATCACGTCGAGCACGCGCTCGGGCAGTTCGGAAAGGGCGCGCGTGGGACGGTCGAGGTGATCCGCGTGCCCCTCGACGCGAGCGATTTCGCGTCCGTGAAAAGTCTTACCGATGCCATGCCCAGTCGGAACGTCGAAGCTGTAGGGCGAACCGCCGGGTGGCGCGTCCGAGCCGCAGGCGGTGAGACTGACGAGGAGCCAGGCGGCGCCAAGTGTCTTGGCGTATTGCAGTTGAATTACCGGCATATAGCAGAGGCTTAACATTACAATGAGGTCGCGCGGCGCCGCTACCTCTAAGTTTACCGCGCTCCCCGCTGCACTTCTTCCAGATGATTCGTACGCTCCTGCTCTGCCTGCTGGTCCTGCCGTCGTTCGCTGCGGCGCAAACGGTGCCGTTCGAGGAGGCCGTGCACGACATCGGCAACGTCGGGCTGACCGTGACCAACAGCGGGTTCATCGGCGAGGCCAACGTGCGCAACAACCCGACCGGGCCGCCGTCGTTCGAGTTTCCGCTCAACAGCGGCGTCGAGCACCTCTTCGAGGCGGGCTTGTGGATCGGTATCAACCGCCAGGTGGGCGGCCCCACCGTCCGCACTGCCGCCGTGACCGATCCGGCAGGTTACGCGCCGGGCAAGAGCGGCTTCGAGTTCGCGCCCCTGTCCGAAATCGAGCAGCGCTCCAACCTGGAGTCATCGCCGTTCTTCACGCGCCAAGCCGTCAGCCAGCAGGACTTCGTCTCGACGTTTACCGACACGGTCCGCTTCGTGCCCGGCTCGAACACGCAGATCCAGCCCGGCTTCGCCGACCGCATCGGCGCCGTCGTGACGAGCAAGAGCTACGCATGGGGCTTTCCGTTCACCGAGTTCTTCGTGATCTACGAAGTCGACATCGTCAACACCAGCGGCGCCGCGTGGGACAGTGTCTACGTAGGCATGTGGGGCGACTTGGTCACGCGCAACGTCAACACGACCAACGACACTGGCGGACAGTTCTTCAGCCGCGGCGGCTATGGCTACATCGACTCGCTCACGACTACTTATGCCTTCAACGCGGGCGGTCAGGAGCAGACGCTCAACACGTACGGCGCGCTGAGCATCTTGGGCGCCGAGTGGAACGACCCGCGCACCCAGACGCGCCGCTTTTTCTACCCCACTGTCGCCGATCGCTACCTGGCCGACGGCTATCCTGCGCCCGCTGTCTTTCCGCGCTACTGGCAGTTTAGCGGCAACGCGGGTCCGCTGGCTCGCCCCGTCAACGACGGCGGCGGAGAAGACGGCCGCTACGGTCGCATGGCGACGCCGTTTCCCAACCCGGCCAGCTTCCCCACCTGTGACGGCATCCGCGACCTGGACTGCACCAATCCGTCCTACGTCGCGCAGCGCGATGCCTTCTTCGAGCGCATCCGGACGGACGGCGTCAACGGAGCGGGCAACTACATCACACTCCTTTCGACCGGACCGTTTCCGTCCGTTCCGTCGGGCGACACGCTGACGGTAACGTTCGCGTGGACGGGCGCGCTCAAGCCCGAGACGGCGCAGGGTCAGCCCGGCAAACCGCTCGACACGCCCGCGACGCGCGCCAATCTGCGCTCGAACGTGGGTTTTGCGCGCTTCACCTACGCGGGCGAGGATCAAGACTACGACGGCGAACTCGACCCGGGCGAGGACGTCAACGGCAACGGACGGCTGGACCGCTATCTGATCCCCGAGCCGCCCCGCTCGCCCAACCTGCGTGTGGCGTTCGAGCCCGAGACCAACCCGCAGACGGGGCGCCGCGAGTCGCGCACGTTCGTCTATTGGGACGACACCGCCGAGCAGAGCCTCGACCCCGTCACGGGCGAGCGCGATTTCGAAGGCTACCGCATCTACCGCACCGATCCCGGCGACGACCGAGCGGGCAACCTGCTCGGCGAGGCGCAGATCGTGGCCTCGTACGACACGCCGGGCAACGAAAGCGGTCTGAATAACGGATTCGAAGCCGTCCGCCTGGCGACGCCCGTCACGATCGACGGCCAGACCTACGCGTACCGCTACGACGCGGGGCGCCTGCTCTCGGGCTGGCAGTACCTCTTCGCCGTGACCGCCTTCGACCGGGGCGACGCGGCCACGGGTCTGCCTTCGTTCGAAAGCGGCCGGACGGCTAACGCCCAGCGCGTTTTTCCCGGCGACGTGTCCGAAAGCGGTAACCGCGAGGTCGGCGTCTATCCTAACCCCTACCGCCTTTCAGCCGCATGGGATGGCGGAACGGCTCGGACGCGCCGCCTCAACTTCACGGGCCTCCCCGCCCGGGCCGACATCCGCGTCTACACGATGCGTGGGCAGATCGTCGCCGAGATGCGCCACGAAGGCACGTCGGGCGGCGACATCCGGTGGTACAACGACTTCTCGACCGACGAGCGCCGCGTCGCCACGGGCGAGCACAGCTGGGACTTGCTGTCCGACAACAGCTTGGACATCGCGACTGGCCTCTACTACTTCAGCGTAGAAGACCTCGACACCGGCAGCGTGCAGCGCGGTAAGTTCGTCGTGCTCAAGTAGCTCCTCTTTCCGAATCCACTACCAACCCAACCCTTCTTTTACATGAAGCACCTCGCTACTCTCCTGCTGCTGATCCTGCTCGTCGTTCCGGCGGCGTCGGCCCAGGACCAGCTCCCGACGCCGACCGTGCGTCAGATCAACACGCTGCCCGCGGCGAACATCGCCGAGCTCAACTCGGCAGGCGCCTCGCTCACTTCGGCCCGGCTGACCGAACTCGTCACCGCGTCCCCGTTCCGAGGACAAGAAGTCGAGATCACCGTCGTCCTGCTCACGACGCCCACCATCTCGGGCTTTTCGAGCGCCCGCGCCGATACGGGACTGCCGGGCCGCCTGCACGTGTTCGCGCGTGACACCAGCGCCGCCACTCAGGGTGCGCGCGGCAACGACATCCAGATCGTCGACGGCAACTTCACCACGACCGGACTGGCCGAGCGCCAGCGCGGCGAAGTCGTCACGATTCGCGGTACCGTCGGCTACTTCAACCAGTCGCTCCAGTTCGCGCCCACCAACGAGCGCGAAACCGTCGCTTCGGAAGGCTTTCTGGAAGACTTCGGTTTCGACGAAAGCCTGCTCGCCCCGACGACCTACACGCTCAGCGAGATCAACGGACAGCTTCCGGACGGATCGGTTCAGGCCAACTGGGACAACCTCAACGACCTGGTCAACGCTTACGTGCGCCTCGAATCGGCTACGGTGATCGCGACCGGACTGGCCGCGCGCGGAACGGATCGCTCGTCGTACATCGTCAGCCAGGACGGCGGCGACACGTGGATGCAGCAGAACGACATCTCGCTGTGCTTCCGCAACGACCGCTCGAACTACCCCGACGCCTACCTCGAAGCGTGCAAAGCGCTCGGAGGCCCCAGCCCCAAAGACAGCACGGTCACGCCCCCTTCGCTCGGATCGGTCCTCAACCTCCAGGGATTCGTGTCGCTCAACGGCGCCGTGCGCGGATTCGCCGACTTCGTGGCTACGCCCGCAGAAGCGCATTTCCAGATCAACCCGTTCCTCAACCGCGACGTCGTCGTGGCGACGATTCCGAACATCCAGAACATCGCGATCTCAGCGCAGACCACCGTCGTCGGTAACTCGGCGGCCCAGGTGACGGCCTCGGTCGACGCGGTCAGCGGAACGATCGGCTCGGTCGAAGCCAGCGTGACCAACTCGGCCGACGGTACCAGCCAGACGCTGGCGGTAACCGACAACGGCGACGGCACCTACACGGCTTCGGTACCAGCCCAGCCCGATGGCGCGTTTGTCACCGTCCAGTTCGACGTGATCGACTCGCAGGGCCTGCGCTTCAACGGCACGGATTATCCCGGGGGCACGTCGACCTTCCGCGTGCTCTACGACGGCATCAACGAGATCGAAGACATCCGCCGGACCGCCAGTGGTGGCGTGGGTGGCAGCCCGTTCGCGAGTATCGACACCGACATGAATCTCAATGTCACCGTTCAAAACCGGCCCGGCCTGATCGGCGGCTCGGTGCGCTCGGACCTGAGCGCCACCTACGTCAACGTGCAGGACGGCACCGACAAGTTCGACGGTCTCTTCCTGGCCTTCGCCAGCGCGTCGGACACGACAGGTCTGGGTCTCAAAGCCGGTAGCAAGCTCACGATCACGAGCGGCGAGATCAGCGACCGTTTCGGCGTCACCTACCTGATCGTCGACGCAGCCGATTTCTCGGTGACGAGCATGGGCACCCGCCTCGACTACGTCACCCTCACGACGGACGAACTCGACACGCCTGCCGAGGCTAGCGGGTACGTCGGAATGAACGTGCGCTTTGCCAACGTCACCGTGACGGCGCTCAACGCCGATCCGGGTCAGGGAGGGGGCGGCAACGGGTTCGGCGAGTTCTCGTTCGCTTCGAGCGGACAGGCCAGCCTGCGCTCGGACGACTTCTCGTCGGCCATTCCGTCCACGCTCAACCTGGACAGCTTGACCGCTGGGCAGACGCTGGGCTCGCTTCAAGGCGTGTGGAACTTCTCGTTCGGCAACTACAAGCTCGTCCCCCAAGAGTTGACCGATATCAACGGCGGTACGTTCACGAGCATCGGCGACGCCGTGGCTCCGGGCGTCGCGACGCTCTTCGCAGCGGCCCCCAACCCGGCTTCGGGACGCACCGACCTGCGCTTCGAGTTGGCCCAAAGCGGAACCGTCACGCTCGACGTGTACGACGCGCTGGGCCGCAAGATCGTCACCCTCGTCGACGAGATGCGTCCTGCTGGCAAGCAGAGTGTCTCCCTGGACGCCTCGCGCCTGTCGTCGGGCATCTACTTCGTTCGCATGACGGCGGGTGGAACGGCGTTGACGCGCTCGCTGACGGTCCTCCGCTGAGCCGAGGCTTAGGCCTCTACACTGGAGCGGGCGGCGCGCACAGCCGCCGTCCGCTCTCCTTTTTTTTCAAGACTGCTCCCATCGTGACCGGATACCGACTGGCCTACCTGCTCCCTCTGCTCGCGCTCGGCATGGGCTGCGACGGAGACGTGGGCGGCGAAGCGTTCGCCAACCAGCCGCCCGACACTGAGCTGGCCGTCCAAGACCGGTCGCTCGTCGACAACATCTCCAACCGCCTCTCTTCAACGTTGACCGTCAACTGGAGCGGAACCGACCCCGACGGCTACGTCGAAGCCTACGAGATCCGCTTCTTCGATGCCAGCGGAGCAGCCCCCGCGCCCAATGCCGGGTGGTCCCGCACGACCGCGCGCGACACGACCGTTCTGCTCCCGATCCAACGTGGGCAGAGCGTCGACGATGTCGCGTTCGAAGTGCGATCCGTCGACAACGATGGAGATGTCGACCCGACGCCTGCTTCCACGATCTACCCGATCAAGAATGGCAGGCCAATCCTCGGCCTGAGCGAATCCGACCTCCCACCTGACACGACGCTGGGCGTGATCTCGTTCTCGTTTAGCGCGTCGGATCCGGAGGGAGATGGAGACTTGCAGCGGTTCGAGATCGGACTCAATGACTCGACGACGTACGTCGATCTGGGGATCGAGGCCACGTTCTTCACTATCGTGTCGGACGCCGCCGATGCCGGAGCCCAGACGGCCACGGCACGCGTGTTTGCGGGCCGCGCGTTCCGAGCAACGGGCGTGACGCTGTCGGGACTCAGACTCGACGCCGACAATACGCTCTACATCCGCGCCGTCGACGCTACAGAAGCATTCAGCGATACGTCGCGTGTGGAGTTTTATGCCAAGCGCCGCACGAGCAACGTCCTGTTCATCAACGACGTGCAGAGCAACCGTTCCGAAACCACCGTGGCGTTCCATTCGAGCGTTCTGGCGGCCTACAGCGGCTCGTTCGACACCTACACGCTGACAGACCCCGACGCTCCTCTGCGCTCACGGTTGCTGCCCAGGCTAGCCTCGCCCACGATGACCGCGCTGCTGGCGCAGTACGACCACGTCTACTTTGTCAGCCAGAGCGTGATCGGGAGCGCGCGTACCGAGTCGTTCGCGTTCGCCGCGCCTGCCCTGGCGCAGCTAGTCGAGCGTGGCGGAAGCGTCCTCGTCGTCAGCCCGACCTCGCTGGTCGACGCGGACCAGGCCAATCCGGACAATCCGGCGTTCTCGGTTCTTCCGATCGTGTCGAACTTCATCCGGCCCGACAGTATTCTAGCGCTCGAGATTCCGCGCAACGGAGAAGTTCGTCCCGCTTCGAGCGTGCCCGGAACAGGAGCGAGCTTGCCCGTCCTCACCAACGTGGGCCGCCCGCTCTCGCTGGCTCCGCTCGCCCTCGCCAGCGACGTAGTGCCTCTCTACTCGGCCAGTTTACGCTTCACGGCAATCGGTCAGCGCCCCCGCGACTGGACCGGCGCTTCTGCTGTAGCCGCTATGACCCGTGATCGCACCGTCGGCTTCATGGCACTTGCCCTGATCGACTCCGACGGCACGGTCCGGCTCGGCGGCAATGACGATTCGGCGCCCCGCGAGGCGCTGCGATTGATGCTCGAAGGACTCCGTTTTCCCACCAACTAGCCCGATGCCTTTGTCTCTCCTCCTGCGCATCGCCGCCATCGGCCTGATCTCTCTCGCCGCTGCTCCGGCGTGGTCCCAAGGCACGCTCGCTGGCCGCGTGACCGAAACCGGCACTGGCATCGCGTTGCCGGGCGTCAACATACTCGTCGAGGGCACGACGCGCGGCACGGCTACGGACGCCGACGGCCGATACACCGTCCCCGGCATCAACCCGGGCGTCTACACGATTCAGGTGTCCTACATCGGATTCGAAACCAAGCGCTTCACCGGCATACGCGTCCGGGCGGGCGAAACCACGCGGCTCGACATCGACATCGCCGAGGCCGTCTTGTCCACCGATGACGAAGTCGTAGTCGTGGGCGACCGTCCCCTCGTCGAGATCGAGGCTGCCAATAGCAGTCAACTCACGACGCGGCGCGAGATCGAAGCCGCCCCCGTGCAGACTGTTCAAGACGTCGTCGCCAACCAGGCAGGCGTCACGCGCGACCCGACGGGCCTGTACATCAGGGGCGGACGTGCCCAGGAAACCGGTTTCGTGATCGACGGCGTCAGTGCCAAAGATCCACTGGCCGGAACGGGGTTCGGTGTCGAGTTGGGGTCGAACTCGCTCGAATCGGTCGAAGTCACGACGGGCGGAGTCGGCGCCGAACACGGCGACGTGACGAGTGGCGTCGTGGCCGTTCAGACGCGTAGTGGCACGGACACGTTCAGCGGCTCCTTTCTGCACAAGCGAGACAACCTGGGCTTCAACGATACGTGGAACTCGACCTTCAACGACGACCGGTACGAAGTGTCGCTGGGCGGCCCCATCCTCCCGGGCCGGCTGCGCTTCTTCGCAGCGGGCCAAGCGCAATTCTCGGACACGTTTACGCGCGACTTCGCCGCCAATGACGTGCAATCGTCCCTCGTGGGCGACTTCTGGTCGCCGCGCCAGGACAACCGGTGGAGCGGGCTGGGCAAGCTAGATTGGCAGATCAAGCAGGGCATGAAGCTGACGGGCGCTTACCAGCGCTCGATCGCGGTCAATCAGAACACGCGCTCGCTGCAGATTACCGGCAACGAAGCCGTCTTCGGACCGGGCTTCCAATACGGGTTCGCGCTCCAGCCCGACCAGGCCAACACCTACACGCACGACAACCTGCTGGGCTACGTCACCTTCAACCACGTCCCGTCGACCTCGTCGTTCTACCAGTTGACGGCGAGCCGCCTGTTCACCCGTCTGCGCGCCGACGCCAACGGCCGCGACTGGCGCCCAACCAACGTCAACCAGGAGTTGGATCCCGAGAGCATCGTCACCGACCCGATCGCGATCGTAGCCGTGCCCGCGGTCGACGGAGCCGAGCCCCAGGTCGTGTTCGTCCTGCCCGGCCCTGGCTTGGTCAACAACGGTGGACTGGCGACGCTTTTCCATGACCACTATGCCGAGCAGATTACCCTGCGCGGTAGCTACACGCGCTTTTTCGGAGACCGCAACAACAGCCTGACGCTGGGCCTGGACATCGACTTCAACGACTATCAGTGGATCGACATCGAACGGCCCTGGGTCGGCGCACCGATCGGGACGGGAGAGGACGCCGTGCGCACCAATCGCCTGGGCGAAAGCTCGGACATCTGGCAGGTCAACCCGCGGCAGGGCGCATTCTACGCGTCGCAGAAGATTCGCTATAAAGGATTGATCGCCACCGTCGGCGCTCGTTTCGAGGGCTGGCAGCCCGGCGCCTACGTCGACGACCTGATTGAGAACGAACGCGCGCCCATCCTTCAGCAGGTGCGTGACGGGTACCGCGACGGCACGGTCGACATTCTGGGTAACCGGACCAAGTTTTACTTCTTACCCAAGCTCAACGTCTCGTTTCCCGTCACGGACAACCGCGTCCTTTACTTCAACTACGGCCACTCGACGCAGCTTCCCCACCCGACGTTCGTCTATGCGGGCCTGGATCCGTTCTACCAGGATCAAAGCTTTTTCAGCGATCTGGGCAACCCTGACCTCGACCCCGAGCGCGATATCAGCTACGAGCTAGGACTCAAGAGCCAGCTCACGCCCAACGACGTACTCGAAGTGACAGCGTTCTGGCGCGACAAGTACGACTTCATCACTGTCGAAAACCTCGTCATCCCCGACCCGTCCGGCCGCGACGTGACGCGCGCCTTCCGCGTCAACGGCGACTTTGCCCGGGTTCGCGGCTTGGAAGCGACCTACATCAAGCGCATCACACAGGCGTTCAGGGGCGAGATCAACGCGAGCTACAGCCGAGCGACTGGTCTCTCATCGACCAACAATGACGCGATCCAGAGCTTTCTCGCCAACGGCGACATTCAAGACACCGCCGAGGCGCCGCTTGCGTGGGATCGTCCGTTCGACGTCAAGGTGAGCATGCTCTACGACTACAACCGCTCCAGGCCGCTCTTCGGCATCCCCGGTCTCAACCGCTTCTCGGCCTATCTGCAAGGCTCTTTCCGCAGCGGCACGCGTTATACGCCAGCCAACTTCGTCGGCTGCCAGCGCGATCCGATCACGGGGCAGGCGCTAGCCGATCCGGCCGCCGCCGTTTCGCGCGACAACTGCGTGTGGCGTCCGATCTACGAAACCGACACCGATCCCCAGGCCCGGTTCTCCCAGGTCGGCAACCCGTGGCTCAACTTCGACCTCAACCTGAGGCGCCGCATCGCCGTTGCCGGAAACGACCTGGTGTTGACGCTCGAGATTTCGAACCTGCTCGATTCCAACCGCGGCCTGGTCATCAACCCAGTGACGGGACGCGCCTACCCTCTGCTGAGCGAGGACGCCGACTTCACGTCGCTGCGCGGTGATCGGCAGTACGACGTGACGCTGGGCCGCCGCGATCCGCGCTACGAAGACCCGACCACGTCCGGTCTGCCTCCGTTCAACCCGGCGCGCTACCTACCCGGACGCCAGTTCGTCTTCGGCGTCAGCTACACGTTTTAAGCGATGCGATATCTGATCTTTTTCGCGGTTCTGCTGCTCCCCTGCTCGCTGCACGCTCAGTCGTTCGGTAGCGAGCGAGCGGGCACGTCGGGCTTCCAGATGCTGCTCATCCCGCCCGACGCGCGGTCCGCTGCGATGGGCGAGACCGTCGTCGCCAACGTGATGGACGCCAGCGCCCTGTTTTGGAATCCTGCCTTGGCCGCTCAGCTTTCGGGCCCCAACGCGATCGTTTCCCAGGCGCGCTACTTCGTCGACACGCGCGTCGACTATGGCGCGCTCACGTTTCCAGTACGCCAACTGGGCATGACGATCGGGGTGAGCGCTCAGCTGTTCACGTCGGGCGACATGGACGAGACGACCGAGCTTCAATCGACCGGAACGGGCCGCTCGTTCTCGTATGACGAGTTCGCCGCCGGTCTCACGGTCGCGCAGCAGCTCTCGGACCTGTTCTCCTACGGCATCACGGCCAAATACCTGCGCTCGTCGACGCTCGACGTGACCGCTCAAACAGCCGTCGTCGACTTGGGCGTCTTCTACCGCATCGGCACGACGGGCGCTCAGATCGCCGTCGCGATTCGCAACTTCGGCCTCGACGCCGATCCGGGAGGTAGTGTCACACGCGAGACCCTGACGGGAACAGTGACAGAGGACAACTTCGCCAGTATTACACCTCCGACGGTCTTCCTGATGGGTATTACGTACGACGCGTCACGCTTGGTGTCCGAGCGGGTGGGACCCGGCAGCAGCTTGGATTTCTCGGCGCAGCTCTCGAATCCGAACGACAACGCGGAGCAGCTCAGCCTGGGCGCCGAACTCACGCTGCTGAACGCTCTGGTCCTGCGTTCGGGCTACCGCGTCGGACTCGAAGAGCAGTCGCTTCCCTCGGTCGGCGCGGGCATCCGCGTGCCGCTGCCCGGCGCCCGATCGGCCCGCTTCGACTACGGATTCAATCGCCTCGACCGCTTGGGCGACGTTCATCGCATCTCGCTCAACCTCGGCCTGTAAATGCTGCGCACTCTACTCCTACTCGCTCTGCTGACGAGCGCGACCGGCTGCGACTTCTTGGGCTCCAAGAGCAACGACACGACCGACGAGATCTTCGACGAAGGGCGCATCGAGCCCGGCCTGGTGGACGAAGTGGCCTACGTCGCGCTGCCCACCTACGTGACGGGCGGCGACGGCGCTCCCCTCGACGCGCCAACCGACGTGTTTGTCGGCTTCGACGAATTGATCTACGTCACCGACGCGCGTGGACTGCACGTGTTGGACCGCGCGGGACGCCCGCTGCGCTTCGAGCCGCTGCAGCAGGCCACCAATGTGATCCAAGACCGCCGCTTGCACGTCTACGTCACGTCCGTCCGCGACACGACCGTCGCCGACACTGCCTACACCTTGCCTGCCGTCTACCGTTTTTCGGGGCTGACGACCGGAGCCGTCCAGATCGAAGACATCATCCTCTTTCCGTTCGACGACCCGGTTCGCAGCCTGTCGCGCCAGCGCACGCCCGTTCGCAGCGACGAGCAGGTGCGCTTCACCGGCCTCGCTCTCCAGCCCGACAACAGTATCTACATCAGCCGCCGCGGTCCCGATGTGGCCGATTCGCGCGTGCCTCGGCAGGCTGCCTACGACGCGGTCGTGCTCTACGACCGAACCGGGCGAGCTCTACGCGTCGAGGCGCTCTCCGCGACCCTGCCGAGCCTGCGCAGCGCCATCAACCCGGCGGACGTGATCTCTCCAGTTGCTCCACCGCAGCAGTTGTCGTTTCCGGCTAGCGCGGCCGGACGCCTCTACCTGGCGCAGCAAGGAGAAAGCCGTAGCCTTCGCTTCAGCATACTCGCTTTCGACATTACCGAGGGAGTCGACGGCATCGACATTGCGCCCATCCCCGGCCTCTTGGGCGTGGTCGGCGACACGACGCGCGGCAGCCGCTTCCTGTTCGAGGAAAACCGCTTCGCCTCTCCCAGCGACCTCGCCGTCACGACCGACGGCACCAACTACTTGTTCGTGATCGACTCGGCTCTCGATAGCTTGTACGCCTTTACGCTGAGTGGAATCGAAGGCGTGCAGCCACCCGCAGGCGCCCAGGACAGCCGTCCCGTAAACGTCAGCTTCGGAGGGAGCGGCGGCGGTGGGCAGCAGTTTCGCAACCCGCAAGGCGTCGCCTACTTCCGGCGGACTGTTTTCGTGGCCGACACCGGCAACAACCGCATCAGCCGCTTCCGCTTGACGACAGACTTCGAGTAGCAGGCGCGGCGTAGGCACGTGGTGGTGGACGAGCGCCGCGCTGGGCTTCATCTTGAGATCGGCAGGCTGCGTTGCCGGGTGGGCATTTGTCGTCTGTCCGATCGAGCAGTCCGACTGGCCTCCGCTCGCGACCGCGTCCGTCCAGTTGTGGTCGCCCTACACTCTCGCCCGATGGAGCGCTTCTCAGTCGGACGCGTCACCGCCCCATCCGGGGGCCGTAAACGCAAGAACCTGACAGGCTGCGCGGCCCATCAGGTTCGGATCCTAAACGGAGAAGGAGTTAGTCGCTCAGACCATAGGCGGCTTTGACCTGCTCCCAGTCGCGCAGGTCGATGCCTTCGTTCTTGCCCAGCGCAACCGCGGCGTCGAGTAGAACGACTTTGATGCGCCGATCCGGAAGCTGCGTCAGATCGATCTGGTCGGTCGACGCTTCGTAGAAGACTTCGAAGGTGCGGGTTTCGAATGCGTACCCCAGCGAAACCGTATAATCGACAGCCACCAAATCCTGCGACTCGACGCCGTAGGTGTAAGGCATAGCCGTCCACGTGTTCTGCTCGCGGAAGAATGCGAGCACGACGCCACCGTCGACGATGCGCGGCGTCAGGTCGGGCACGTTGTAGCTGACGCTCGCGACGGATCCGCTGATGGCGGCGTCGGCCATGCGGAAGTCGGTGTTGAAACTGACGATTACCGAGTCGGGCTCATTCGTGTCGCACGCAGCGAGAAGGAACGGGATGAGCAGCAGCGGAAAAATGGTGGAGTAACGAAGCATCGGGCAGAGGGATTGGGGCGGTGGGTGTCACCCCGATACCATTCAATAGGCGTGCCTCGACCCTCTCGGCTTCGCGCCCATTCAGTCTCGGTAGATACCGATCGTCATCTCTCCATCGGTTGAAATCATGCCTCTGTACATCCCAGACGTGTTGAAGGGCATCGACACATTGCCCTGCCGGTCGATCGCGATGATGCCACCGGTCCCTCCCAAGTCGGTCAGCCGACCGTGGATGACAGCGTTTGCGGACGCGGAAAGCGACAGTCCGGTGTAGCGCATCATGGACGCTACGTCGTGCGCCACCACGCCGCGGATGAAATACTCGCCGTGGCCAGTTGCCGAGATGGCGGCGGTCTCGTTGTCGGCATACGTCCCGGCTCCGATGATCGGCGCATCGCCGACGCGGCCGAACTGCTTGGCCGTCATGCCGCCCGTGCTCGTTCCCGCAGCCAGATTGCCCATCCGGTCGAGTGCGACGGCCCCAACCGTTCCCATGCGCTCGGCTCCCACCGAGAAGCTGTCCGGCAGCGCCCCCGTTCGGTTGCGGCGCTCAAGCGTGCGCTCAAGCGCTCGGCGGCGGCTGGGCGTGACGAACAGGGCGTTGTCGACAGCCGGAATGCCCACCGAAAGCGCAAACGCCTCGGCACCCGTGCTGGCCATCATCACATGTGGAGACTGCTCCATGACGGCTCGCGCCAGCGCGATCGGCGACGCAACCGTGCGCACTCCAGCGACGGCGCCGGCATCCAGATCGGCTCCGCTCATAATCGACGCGTCGAGTTCGGCGACGCCTTCCTCGGTCAGCACGGCGCCCACACCCGCGTTGAACAGCGGATCGGCTTCCATCGACTGAATCGCCGCGACGACGGCGTCGAGGCTGCTTCCGCCCGATTCGAGGACGGCATGTCCAGCGCGCAGCGCGGTTTCGAGCGCAGCCCGGTAGGCCGCCTCGTCCTCTTCGGTCATGTTTTCGCGCGTGATGGTACCGGCTCCTCCATGAATCGCAAGGGCGATGGGACTGTTTTGCGCCAGGGCGGGCGATACAGCGAATAGAAAGGCGAGCAGCAGCAAGCGCATGACTTAGCAGGTAAATGGAGGAGGTTAAAGTAGCCAGTAGAGCGGCAGTGAGAAAGGCCATCTCGCATCCACGCTCTCGCAGCCAGGCCGCTCACCGGCAGATCAGGCGTTGGCCCCTGGCTGCGAGGCGAACGGAGACGACGGCACGAGCGGCAGCGCGCTCCGCTCACCTTATCGTTACCGCCAGCGCCGACGGGAACCCGTATTCTTTTGATCCGGATCGTACCCCCGCTGGAACGATTCGCCCCTTTCTCACGACTACCTACCCTACCGCCTGTGCTAGACAACGCCACGCTCCCCGGATCGATGCAATCGGATTCGACCACGCTTTCTCCGCGCCAGCAGACGCTCCGCGCGATGAGCGACGAGGACCTGATGGAGCAGTTTCAAGCCGGAACTGTCGAGGCGTTCAACCTGCTCGTCGACCGCTACTCGGAGCGCCTGATGCGCTACCTCTACGGCTTCCTGGGCGACGTGAAGCGCTGCGAGGACTTGCTTCAGGAGACCTTCCTGCGCGTCCACCGCAACCGCCACAGCTACCAGCGCATCGCCAAGTTCTCGACGTGGCTCTACACCATTGCCGGAAACCTCGCACGCAGCGAGTACCGCAAGCGCAAGCGCCGCCGGATGTACTCGCTCCAGTCGGTCAACCGCGACAACGAGGAATACGAGATGGAAATCCCGGACGAGACGTTCCTGCCCGACAAGTCGGCCGAGCAGATGATCCAGGACAACTACATCCAGCAGGCGCTCAAGGAAATCCCGTCGACGTTCCGCGAAGTCGTCGTTCTGCGCGATGTGCAGCAACTCGCCTACGAAGAGATCGCCGAAATCACCGGCTTGCCGATGGGTACGGTCAAGAGCCGCATCAACAGGGGCCGGACCAAGCTTCAGGCGCTGCTCAAAGAGATCTATCCGTACAAAGAGCGTCCCGCTCAGGTCGTCGAGGCTGAGGAGAAATCCGCTCCGGCGCCCTACACCATCGGGCAGGCGATTTAACCGATCGCTTTCCCTCCACCGCCGCCCCGGTCTACCCGAGGCGGCGGTTCTGCTTTGGCAGCACCGGCTGAAACACGACGTGTCTCGGAGACATCTCGTGTTCGCCCCACACATCTATTCTCCCGATTATGAACACCCTGGATTCCCTCAACGTGACCGGCAAACACGTCCTGGTTCGCGTCGACTTCAACGTGCCACTCGACGGACGGACGATTACGGACGACACGCGCATCACCGCTGCCCTTCCGACGATTGACGCGCTCACCGAGCGGGGCGCCCGTGTCCTGCTCGCCTCGCACCTGGGCCGCCCCAAAGGCCAAGCCGACCACGCGTTCAGCCTGCGTCCCATCGCGGACCATCTGGCGACGCTCGTCAGCGCTAACGTTCGCTTTTGCGACGCAACGATCGGGCCGGAGGCTGAAGCTGCGGCGGGTACGCTCAAAAACGGCGATATCCTCGTACTCGAAAACACGCGCTTTCTTGAGGGCGAAACCAAGAACGCCGACGACGTAGCCGACGGCCTTGCAGCGCTCGCCGACGTGTATGTGAACGACGCGTTTGGGTCGGCTCACCGCGCTCACGCATCTACGGACGGCGTAGCGCGGCGCGTTGGCGCCAAGGCTGGAGGGCTGCTGCTCGCCAAGGAAGTCGACTATCTGGGACAATTGCTCGGCACGCCCACACAGCCGTTCGTCGCCATCTTGGGCGGCGCCAAGGTGTCGGATAAGATTGGCGTGATCCGCTCGCTGATGAGCAAAGCCGACCACATCCTGATCGGAGGCGCGATGAGCTACACGTTCCTCAAAGCGCTCGGCCACAGCACCGGCACCAGCATGGTCGAGGAGGACAAACTCGATCTGGCCCGCAAACTCTACGACGAAGCCGACGGCCGAATCGTGCTCCCTCGCGATCACATCGCCGCCGACGCGTTTTCGAACGACGCCGAAACTCAGATCGTCCAGGATGAGATTCCGGACGACACGATGGCGCTCGACATCGGCCCCGACACGATCGCGCGCTATGGCGATCTGATTCGCGCGGCCAAAACCGTCGTCTGGAACGGGCCGATGGGTGTCTTCGAGATGGAGCGATTCAGCAAGGGCACGTTCGCCGTCGCCCAGGCCCTGGCCGATGCCACGGCGGCTGGCGCGCTAACCGTCGTCGGCGGCGGAGATTCGGTGGCTGCCATTGTGCAGAGCGGCAAGTCAGACCAAGTCTCGCACGTCTCGACGGGCGGCGGCGCGATGCTCGAGTTTCTGGAGGGCGTGACGCTGCCGGGGGTGGAGGCGCTGGGTTGATCTGACGTTTGTGGCGGAGGGGGGTGCTCCGTCGCTACGGCGCGTCGCTGACGATCAGCACCACCTTGCCGACGTTCTTACGCGCTCTGACATAAGCGTGCGCGGCGGTGACATCGGCCAGATCGAAGGCGCAGTCGACGACGGGACGCAGTTCGCCGCTCGTGAAGGCGGGCAGCACATTCGAAGCGAAGCTGCGAACAAGTGCGGCTTTGTAGATCGTATCGCGACTGCGCAGCGTCGAGGTGACGAGCGTGCCGCGTTTGGCGAACAAGCCGCGCAGGTCGAGCGAGTCGATCGGTGTGCCTCTTTGGTCGGACGTGCCCATCAAACCGAGGACGATCCAGCGCCCATCGCGCGCCAGCAGGCGCACGTGAGGAGCGGCGTAGGGGGCGCCGATAAAGTCTAGGATGACGTGTGCGCCGCTGCCGCCAGTAGCTTCGAGCACGTGATCGGGCCAGTCCGGGTCGTGGTAGTCGGTCACGGACTCGGCGCCCAATGCGTGGCAGGCGTCGTGCTTGGCGGGCGAAGCAGTGACGTGCGGAATCGCGCCGCGCAGACGAGCCAGTTGGATCGCCGCGGTGCCGACACCGCTCGCTCCGGCGTGAATCAGTACGTGCTCGCCGCTACGGATGCGCCCGATCACGTCGAGCGCCTGTTGGGCCGTCAGAAATACTTCGGGAATCGCGGCGCCTTCGGTCCAGCTTGCATGGCGCGGAAGAGCGAAAACGGAACCGACATCGACCGCGACGCTGGACGCATAACCGCCACCGCCCAGTAGCGCCCCGACGCGTTTGCCAATCCACTCGTCGGCAACACCCTCTCCCACCGACACGACCTCTCCGACCGCTTCCAAACCTAACACGTCCGAAGCGCCTGGCGGCGGAGCATAATGCCCGGCGGCTTGGAGCAGATCGGCTCGGTTGACGGCTGTTGCCCGCACGTCAATCAGCAATTCGCCCGGCCGAGCGGTGGGATCGGCGCGGTCGACGAGATGCAGTTGTCTTTGACTTGCAATAACAGCTTTCACGAGGGTGAGGAGATGGTGGCCGGAGAAGTCTCCAAGACCTGTCAGGTTTGGACTGGATCCCTTAACTTTCCGACTCCTCACGCCCCATTACATATGTTTCGCCTGCTCCTCGCCCTCTTCCTTCTGCCCCTCGCCTCCCAGGCGCAACCGACGCTCCTCGTCAACGCGACGATCTACACCGTTGACGCAGACGCGCCGATGGCCCAGGCGATGGCTTTCGAGAACGGCCGCATTCTATCGGTCGGTAGCGAGTCCGATCTGCGGGCGGCACACCCGGACGCGACGCTGCTCGACGCCCAAGGACGCACCGTCGTCCCAGGCCTGATCGACGCGCACGCGCACCTGATGAACCTGGGCGGCGCGCTGCTGTCGGCGGATCTGGTAGGCGCCACCTCGCGCGCCGATGTCGTTGCCCGGCTGCAGGCGTTTGCCGCAGATCTGCCCGACGGCGCGTGGCTGACCGGTCGCGGGTGGGACCAAAACGATTGGCCCAACACCGACTTTCCCACGGCCGCCGATCTCGACGCCGCGTTCCCCGACCGTCCCATCTGGTTGCAGCGCATCGACGGTCACGCCGACTGGGCCAACACTGCCGCCCTGCGCATGGCAGGAATCGACCCGGCGGCAATGGCGCCTGCTGACCCCGACGGCGGATCCGTCCTCAAAGACGCGCAGGGACGACCGACAGGCGTGTTTATCGACAACGCGAACGTGCTCGTCGGGCGCGCTGTCCCGTCGCCTTCGATAGGCGAGCAGACCCTGATGCTCGAACGCGCACTGGCCGAAACCGCGCGCTACGGGCTGACGGGCGTCCACGAAGCAGGCATCGGACTTGGGACGATCCGACTCTACCAGAACGCCATCGACAACGGCCGCTTTCCGCTGCGCCTCTACGCAATGATCGGCGGCGAGGGGCTGACGCTGGATCATTTTTGCAATCAAGGCCTGATGCCGGACTATAGCGGCCGCCTATCCGTCCGCTCGCTCAAGCTCTACATGGACGGTGCGCTGGGCAGCCGGGGCGCGGCGATGATCGAACCCTACTCGGATGATCCGGCCAACCACGGCCTGCTGCTAACGCCCCCCGACCGCTACGCCGACATCGTGGCGCGCGCGATGGCGTGCGGCTTGCAAGTCAACACGCACGCCATCGGCGACCGCGCCAACCGCATCGTGCTCGACACCTACGCGCAGATGATCCCCCAGGCCAGAGAGAACGCAGGACGCCACCGCATCGAGCACGCCCAGGTCGTCGTCTCACCCGAGGACATCGCCCGGTTCGCGCCGCTGGGCATCATCGCGTCGATGCAGCCCACGCACGCCACGAGCGACATGCCGTGGGCCCAGGACCGCGTCGGCGCTGACCGGATCGAAGGCGCCTACGCGTGGCGCAGTTTCCTCGACAGCGGCGCGCGTCTGGCCTTGGGCTCCGACTTCCCGGTCGAGCGCGTCGACCCGCTGCTAGGTTTTTACGCCGCCGTCTCACGCCAGGACGCCGATCAGATGCCCCAGGGCGGATGGTACCCGAGCCAGCTGCTCACGCGCTCCGAAGCCCTGCGCGGCTTCACCCTCGACGCCGCCTATGCCGGGTTCATGGAAGACGAAGTGGGTAGCCTGGCACCCGGCAAACGCGCCGACTTCGTCGTCCTCTCTCGCGACATCATGACCGTTCCGATCGATCAGATCCTGGGCGCCGAGGTCATCGCGACCTATCTCGACGGCGCCGCCATCTACGGCGGACTGTAAGCCCACCGCTCACCCTCTGACCCTGCCATCGCGAGTAGCGCAGCGACGTGGCGATCTCCTGATCTAGCGGCTGGGTACGGAGATCGCCATGGCCTACGGCCTCGCGATGACACAGTGGGCACGTCTGCTCTCGCCTTTTATGCCTCACTCCGACCTCACCGTTCGTCACGCAGACGGCAGCTATGCGGTTCGCTTCGCTCCGCTGTCCGGCTTGGGCGAGGCGGCGCGTGACTGCGGGCTGAGCGGGCGCGCGCTCATCATCACCGACACGAACGTCGGCCCGCTATACGCAGGTGCGGCCGCTGAGTCGCTGCTAGCGTCGGGTTTCGACCCGCACGTGCTGACAGTCCCGGCGGGCGAGGCGACCAAGTCGAGCGAACATCTCAACCGGCTCTACGATCAGGCGCTGGCGTGGGGCGTCGAGCGGTCGACGCCGGTCTTCGCGCTGGGCGGCGGCGTCGTCGGCGATCTGGCTGGATATCTGGCGGCTACACTGCTGCGCGGACTGCCCCTCGTGCAAGTGCCGACGACGAGCATTGCCCAAGTCGACAGCGCGATCGGTGGCAAGACCGGCATTAACCATGCAGCGGGCAAGAACCTGATCGGCGCATTCTGGCCGCCGCGCGTGGTCTTCGCCGATACCCAAACGCTGTCCACGCTTCCGCCGCGCGAGTGGACGAGCGGGCTGGCCGAAGCAGTCAAGCACGCGCTGCTATCAGGAGGGAAAGCTGTCGACTCTCCAAGGGCTGACCATTCGGAGCAAGCGCCACTTCTCGACCTGATCCTGGAATCCGGCGACGCGCTCCTTAGGTGCGATCCTGCGACCGTCGCACGCATCGTTCCAGCAGCGGCGGCGGTGAAGTGCGGGGTCGTGTCGGCGGACGAGCGCGAGTCGGGACGGCGAGCGTTTCTCAACTTGGGGCATACGTTTGGGCACGCACTGGAAACCCGATTGGGTTATGGCGAGGTGACACACGGTGAGGCGGTCGCGCTGGGCATGCAGGCGGCTCTATGGCTCTCGGAGCGTCTGAGCGGCGACCTCGACCCACGCGCGTGGCAGGCGCTCGACCTGCTGCCAACGCCTAAACTTCTACCACTCGACCCTTCCGATCTACTGACTATCATGCGGCGCGACAAGAAGAGCACGTCGGGCCAGATCCGACTCGTCCTGCTGCGCGCGCTGGGGAATCCATACCTCGCCGACGACGTGTCCGACGAGCAGATCGCCGACGCGTTCGCGACCCTTTTCACCCGCTAGCTCTGCCAACCTGGCGCGTTCGTGCATACACGTCACAAACGAGGCACGTCGTTTGCCTCATCTTGTGGCACAATTCCACTGATTCAGACGCGCGGCCACGAGGTCGCCCTCCACCCGACGCCCTACCCATTTTGGCCAACCACACGCCGCAAGAAGCGCGCATCGTCAAGCTTCTGCGCAACAACGCAGACCGCACCTACTCCGCCCGCGATCTGGGCCGCAAACTCGGCATCAAAGACAACCGCGCCTTCCGCCGCTTCATGGCGGACCTCCACATCTTGACCAAACGAGGCGAGGTCACGCAGACCGACCAGACGTTCGCCTACGCAGGTAGCACGCTCGCCGAGCCGCCCAAGCAGTCCGAGCCGAAGCGCGCATCTTCGCCTCAGACGGCCAAGACTGAGGCTTTGGCATCCGAGAGGCAAGAGGCGCCCGCCAAGCCCGAGGAGCAGCCCGACGTGCAGGCCGAGTCTGAAAAGCCAGCTCCCAAATCTAAGAAATCGCGCCGTACGACGAAGATTGATCTGCGCAGCAAACCTTCGAAAGCAGACGCTTCGGACGAAACGACTGCCAAGCCATCTCGCTCAAAAAAAGCAGAACCCCCTAGCACCGACGAGGCACTCTCGTCCAGCAAGCGCAAGCCGCGCGCGTCTAAGTCGCTCGCCACCGAGCCAGCCGAACGGGCGCCCAAAGCAGAAACTCGGCCTAGCGAGCAGAAGCCGTCGCGCTCTTCGAAAGGCAATTCGGACGAACCCAGCTCGTCGAAGCGCTCCACCGACAACGTTAAGCCGAACAAGGCCTCGTCCGGCACGTCTAAGTCGAGCAATGGCGCGACGACTGGTAGGTTGACAGTCCACCCCAATGGCTTCGGCTTCGTGGCCGTCGACGGGTGGGACGAGGACGGATTCGTGGGCGACCGCGATCTCAACGGCGCGTTCGACGGCGACACGGTCGCGATCGAGAAGAAAAAGGGCAGCGACCGCAGAGGGCGCGATGCGTATCGCATTACCGATGTCGCCGAGCGGGGGCGCAGCACGTTCGTCGGCACGCTCACGATCAAGGGCGGCAGCGCTACGGTCCAGCCAGACGATACGCGCGTGCCTTACAAGTTCGAAGTCGCCAAAGGTGACCTCAACGGCGCCGAATCCGGTCAGAAGGTCTCGATTGGTCTCAAACGCTTCACCAAGGGCATGAATACGCCCGAGGGCGTCGTGCAGAGCATTCTGGGCGACGCCGACGATCCCAAGGTTCGTGTCATGGCGCTGGCGATGAGCCTGGGCGCGCGTGGCGACTTCTCGGATGAGGTCGAGGCCGAAGCTGCCGCAATTCCCGACCGCATTCCGCGCAACGTCGTCAAAGCGCGTCGTGACCTGCGCAAATATCGCATCTTTACGATCGACCCGGTCGACGCCAAAGACTTCGACGACGCGATCCACGTCACCGAACTGGACGGCGGCGATTTCGAGGTCGGCGTGCACATCGCCGACGTGTCGCACTATGTCCAGCCCGGAAGCGAGCTAGACAAAGAGGCGTACGAGCGTGGGACGAGTATCTACCTCGTCGACCGCGTCATTCCGATGCTGCCCGAGCACCTATCGAACGGCGTCTGCTCCCTCGTGCCCAAGCGCGACCGGCTGGCCTACTCGTGCATTATGCGCGTCACGGCCGACGGCGAGGTCGGAAGCTGGGAGTTCGTCGAGACCGTCATCCACTCGCAGCAGCGCTTCTCATATGAAGACGCCCAAGCGGTTCTCGACGGACAGGCCAAGCACCGCTACTCGGACGACTTGCACCGCGCCAATGATCTGGCGCACGTGCTCACCAAGAAGCGCATGGCCAGCGGGTCGGTCGACTTCAACCTGCCCGAAGTCAAAATCGTGCTCGATGAAGACGGCAAAGTCGACGGCGTGCGGCGCAAGGAGCGCATCGACACCAACCGGCTCGTCGAGGAGTTCATGCTGCTCGCCAACCAGTGCGCCGCGCGCGAGGGCAGCAGCAAGCCGTTCATCTACCGCATCCACGACGTGCCCGACCCCGAGCGGATGCAGGGCCTGGCCGACTACGTCAAGGCGTTCGGCTTCAAGCTCCCGCTGACCGACGGCAACGTCGATTCGCAGGACCTGAACAAGCTGCTCGCCCAGGTCGAAGGCTCGCCCGAAGCGCCTGTCATCACGACAGTCGCCCTTCGAGCCATGTCCAAAGCCGTCTACGGTCCTGAGAAACTGGGTCACTACGGACTGGGCTTCGAGCACTACTCGCACTTCACCTCGCCTATCCGCCGCTACCCGGACATCATCGCCCACCGATTGCTCAAAAGCTACACGTCAGGCGGTAAGGCGGCTGACAAGGATGAGCTCTCGGCCGACGGCAAGCACTTATCGGAGCGCGAGAAGGCGGCGACGACGGCCGAGCGCGAGTCGGTCAAGCTCAAGCAAGTCGAATACCTCGAACAACATCTGGGCGAGACGTTCGACGGCGTCGTCTCAGGCGTCGCCAAGTTCGGCCTGTTCGTCGAGCTGTCGGCCGTCCTCGCCGAAGGACTGGTTCCGATCCGCGATCTGCCCAAGGACCGCTGGGAGTTCGACGGCGACCGCTTGACGCTCACGGGCCAGAAGTCCAAGCGCCGCTTCCGCCCCGGCGATCAGTTGCGCGTCACCGTCGCCGCCGCCAACCCGCAAACGCGCGAGGTCGACCTAGTGATTGCGGACGAGTGACGGCGGCGTGAGGTCCGCCTCAACCGCTACCGCACTGGAACCCCACTCCTCCCCATCCAACTGTCATCGCGAGGAGCGGAGCGACGTGGCGATCTCCAGCATCAGCGGCTAACTCAGGGAATTGCCACGCTTCGCTCGCAGTGACAAAGGTCTGGGGCCGCTGTTGGTCTTCCACCTTCGCGTCAGGATCGGATCGTACCGTTAGCCTCCTTGCATGACCGCCACGTCCTCGCTCACCCTTTCGCTGGCCCGGCTGCGCGCGCTGCGGTGGCGTCGGCAATCGCGGTCGTGGGGCGTGGGTGTGCTCAAGGCGCTGTTTGGGCTGTACATCGCGTTTCTGCTGGTCTTTTTTGGTTTGAACGCCAAGGCAGCGGCGTTTATCTACGCCGATGAGGCCGAGCCGCTAGGCTTGCTGCACCAGTTCGTGCCTCAAGCGTGGGCGGCGCTGCTCGTGCTCCGCTACCTGACACAGTCGGGGCTGGCCGGAAACCTCGCGCCCTACCTCATGCTCCCCGTCGACAGGCGCAGGTTGGTGCGGCGGATGACAGCGCTGGACCTGTTCAACATTCACACACTGATGCCGATGCTGTTCGTCGGCGCGTTTGCCCTCTCGACGCTCGCACGTCCATTCGGAGCGGGAGCGGCAATCGTATGGACAGCCCTCCTGCTGCTCTCCCTCATGTGCGCCGACCTGCTGTGCCGGTGGCTGCGACTCCGTCCGTGGCGGTTTGCAGAGGTGCGGTGGGCGCTGATCGGCGTTAGCGTGCTGATCGCGCTAGACCTGCTGACGACGCAGTATCTGCCCTGGATCATCCGCGTCCAACTCGACGCAACGCTGTTTGGCAGTCTGGCGCCGCTGGCCGGTCTAATGGTCGCCACGCTGCTGCTCTTTCGCGCTGTCACGTACGGACAGTACCACGCGCTGCTACACCCCGAGGCAACGCGTCCGCGCGCACTGTCGCTGGGGCGGTTCGTGGCCGGGCGCCCCATTCGGTCGGCGATCAGGTTGGAGTTGCTGCTCATCATCCGGCATCGGCGGACGCGGCAAATGGTGCTGTCGTCGCTAGCGTTTGCGCTCGCGTATCCACTGCTCGTGGGCGAGCGCGAGAGCGTCGGGCTAGCTTTTACGATGGGCTTTATCTCGTCGGGCATCATCGCGTTCAACTATGGTCCGCTGATGTTCGGCTGGGAAGGGCGTGCGTTCGACGGGCTACTCGTCCGGCCGACCAAACTGCGCAATCTGATCGCCGCCAAAATCGCGCTGCTAGGGCTGAGCGTCGTTGGCGTTGTGGTCGTGGCGGCGCCGCTGTTCGGACTGCTGCGACCACAACTGCTGCTTCCGACGCTGTCAGCGGCGTTGTACGTGGTGGGCGTCGGGATTCCGCTGACGGTCGGCGTCGCCATGACGAATCGAACTGCCCTCGATCTGAGCGGGAGCACGCTGTTCAACTACCAGGGCATCACGGGCAAGCAGATGCTGGGCGGCGCGCTGATCGGCCTTCCGGCGTTCGTCGTCGTGTTCGTGTGGAAGGCGACGGGGCTGTGGATCGTCGCCGGGCTGGGCGTGCTGGGGCTGGCGCTGATGCCGCTGTGGCTGGCCGTGCTGACGCGCCGATTTGCCCGCGTCCGGCACCAAATGGCTGCGGCGTTTCGAGCGACGCAGTAACAGGCGCGTGGCGTAGCTTGGGCCGATGGACATCCAGATCGACGCGCTGCGCAAAGCCTATGGGCCATTCGAGCTGTCGATCCCCGCGCTCGACATCCCGACTGGGCAGTGCATCGGCATCGTCGGCAACAACGGCGCGGGTAAGACGACGCTGCTGCGCTGCCTGCTCGACCTGACGCAACCCGACAGCGGGCACGTCCGAATCGGCAGCCACAACGTCGGACTGGACGACGGATGGAAAGTCCACGTCGGCGCGTTTCTCGACAGCCGATTCCTGTTCGACTTCCTCCGTCCCGACGAGTATTTCCGCTACGTCGGTGGGCTCTACGGCCGCTCGTCAGCTGAGGTAGACAGGCTCATCGACTTTTACGGCGCTCTGCTCGGACCCGACCTGACCGCTGCCCACGCGCCCTTGATTCGCGACCTGTCGACGGGTAACGCGCGCAAGGTGGGTCTGGTGGGAGCCCTCCTCGCCGGGCCGAGCGTGATCGTGCTCGACGAGCCCTTCGCCACGCTCGACCCGCGCGCCCAACTGCGCCTGCGCGACGTGCTGCTGCAACAGACGCGCGACCTGGGCACGACGCTGCTGCTCTCGTCACACAACCTGCTGCACGTCGCCGAGATCTGCGACCGGATTCTCGTCGTCGACCAGGGCCGCATCGCGCGCGACTTTATCCCGAACAGCTCCAGCGTGACCGATCTGGAGGCCTTTTTCGGCGACGAGTCGGCGGCCGCGGGCGCTCAACCGCTCTGAGCGATGTGAAGCGGGTGGGAACGCCGCGCCCTGACACCTTACCTTCCGTGCTGTCCCTCTCCCATCGACACCGTCCCCCTTTGGCAACGATCTCACAAGAAGAACGCGGCACCTGGAATTCCAAGCTTGGCTTCGTTCTCGCCGCGTCGGGTTCGGCGATCGGGCTGGGCAACATCGTCTTCTTCGCTTCGAACGCTTACCAGTATGGCGGCGGTGCGTTCTACGTGCCCTACTTCGTAGCGCTGTTCGCGCTGGGCATTCCCGTCATGATCGTCGAGTTCGGCCTGGGTGCGACGACGCGGCGGGCGCTGCCCCAAGCGCTGTCGGCCGTTGCGGGTAAGCGCGGCGAGTTCGTCGGCTGGTGGAGTTTGTCGTGCGCGCTGCTGATCACGATGTACTACGTGGCGCTGCTGGGCTGGGCGCTGGGCATGATGGTCGGCGCGCTGGGCGGCTTGTTCGAACCCGGAGCGACGGCGCCGTTCGCGCCATTTCTGGAGCCATCGGCCGGTGTTAGCTCGACGATCTTCTTTTTCGACATGATCTCGACGTACTGGCCGATGCTGGCCGTCCTGACGATCTGGGGCCTGAACGGGCTGATCCTCGCTAAAGGCACGACGACGATCGAGAAAGCCGTTCGCATTTTCGTGCCGCTGATGTGGCTCTTCATGATCGGCCTGATCGTGCTGGCACTGACGCGCGAGGGCGGCTGGGACGGCGTGCTCTACCTCTTCACGCCCGACTTTGCCGGAGTGACCGACCCGGCCGTCTGGAAGGGCGCGTTCGCGCAGATGTTCTTCTCGCTGTCGCTGGGTCTGGGCACGATGACGGCTTATGCAAGCTACCTGCCCAAGAAGTCGGACGTGGTCAACAACTCGCTTCTGGTCTCGTTCATGAACTGCGGGTTCGAGTACCTGGCAGGCGTCGCCATCTTCGGACTGCTCTTCGCCTTTGCCCTCAACCCGGTCGGAGGCACGCTGACGCTGAGCTTCTTCGTCATCCCCCAAGGCATCGCCGAGTTCGGAGCGTTCGCCAAGATTCTGGGCTTTGCCTTCTTCTTCCTGATGGTCGTCGCCGGGCTCACGTCGAGCGTGTCGCTGATCGAGGGCCCGGCATCCGCTCTGCGCGACAAGCTGGGCTGCTCGCGGGCCGTCGCTCTGGCCATCGTCTTCGTGCCCGGCGCGCTGGGATCGCTGGCCTACACGATGCCGACGATCATCGACCCCGGACTGGGCGGCAACGGCACGCTGGGCCTGTCGCTGCTCGACATCATGGACCACTGGGTCAACACGTACAGTCTGCTCACGGTCGGACTGCTCGAAGTCATCTTCGTCGGCTGGGTGTTGGGGGCGAGCAAGCTGCGCGCCGCCGTGAATATGAACACCAAGATCCCGCTGGGGCCGTGGTTCGACGTGCTGCTCAAATACGTCGCGCCCGGCATGCTCGGCTTCGTGCTGATCTGGAGCATCGTCGAGGAGATGGGCACCGACCTGTTCGGCTCGACGATCCCGCTCGGAGACTTCGACTGGCTGCCGCTCGCAGTCCCGCTGTTCTGGCTCGGCTTCACCCTGATCGGCGCCGCCTACCTGACCTATGGACGCCCGACGCCACCGCCTCCGTCGCCGTTCGACGCGATGTCCGACGACGCTCACGCCCTCTGATCCGATGCGACACTTTTTCTTCCTACTCGTTGCCCTGGTCGCGATTCCCAGCGCCCGCGCGCAGTTCATCGACGGCACCGTCGTTCCCGGCGGCGAAACTCTGATGATCATCGCTCCCCCAGGCGCAAGCGACACGCTCGATGTGCTCTATCGCCCCGGCGCGACGGCACTGGTATCTGAAGAACTCGTCATCCGCGATGCCGGTGCGACTTCGTGGTCGTGGCAGCCGCAGCGCGCGGGCGTCGTCCGGCTCTCGTCGGGTGGCATGACGCAGAACGTTTCGGTGCAGTACCAGGCGTTTCCCATTGGGGGCATGATCGTGATGCTGCTGGCCGGGCTGATCCTGTTCGGCGGCATCGTCGTAGCGATGCGTACGCTTATGAGCGATTGACGCCACCTGCTGTGCCGCACCTCGCGTCCGTCCTGATCCTGCTGCTCGTCATGGCCGCTTCGCCCGCGTGGGCGCAGGCTGATGGGTGCGCGGTCGTGATTCGGGCCGAAGCGTGCGCCGCGTTGGACCACCCCGCCCGCCGGGCGCCCCTGCTTGTCCGAGAAGGGGACGGCTCGGAGGCGGAAATGCGATCAGGAGCAGAGGAGAACTATTGGGCTGAACGACGAACGTCCTCCCCCGCTGATTGGAAGTGGGCCGACGACGCGTGGCTGGGCCGCGACAAAGCGCTGCATTTCACCATCAGTTTCCTGCTGACGACCAACGGCCAATACGTACTCGTCAACAAGTTCGACGCGGGCGAGGGTGCAGCGCTTCCGGTTTCGGCGGGCGGGGCGCTGGCCGTCGGATTGGCCAAAGAAGTGTACGATGCGCGGAGAATCGGGGGATCTGGGTTCAGCGTGCGCGACTTGGCGTGGGATGCCGCGGGAATCGCTGCCGCCGCTCTGCTCGTGGCGTTGTAGCTTGACGGGCGTCCTCCCACCACTTCGACCCCCGGCTCGCCCATGCGTCAATACCAGGAATACTGCGGCATCTTCGGCGCGTTCAATACGAGCCAGGCCGCCCGGCTGACGTACTACGGACTGCACGCGCTCCAGCATCGGGGGCAAGAGTCGTCGGGCATCGTCACGTCGCGCTACGACGCCGTCCGGCAGCGCGACACGATGAACGTCCACAAGGACTTCGGATTGGTCCTCGACGTGTTCGACGACGCGCGCCTGTTCGAGTCGACGCTGGTCGGTAGCAGCGCCATCGGTCACAACCGGTACTCGACGAGCGGCGCGGCCGACAACAAGGTCAACATCCAGCCGTTCGTCGTGCACGACAAAACCGGCAACGTCGCCCTGGCGCACAACGGCAATATCTCCAACGCCGCCGAACTGCGCAGGTCGTTCAGCGAGCGCGGTACGCTGTTTCAGTCGACGGCCGACAGCGAACTCATCCTCCACCTGATCGCTCAAAGCCGACGCGAGCGCCGCGTCGACCAAGTGATCGACGCGCTGGGACAGGTCGAGGGCGCCTTCTCACTTTCGATCCTGACCGACGACGCGCTGATCGCCGTCCGCGATCCCAACGGCTTCCGCCCTCTGGCGCTGGGCCGCGTCATGAACTCGGACGGCACGTGGGGCTACTGCGTCGCGTCCGAAACGTGCGCCTTTGACCTGATCGAAGCCGAATACCTGCGCGACATCCGCCCGGGCGAAATTCTGATCATCGACGCCGAGGGCTGCAGAACGGGCGAGTTTCACTCCGAACAGCTGAGCCAGCGGTTCGGCGTGAGCCAGTGCGTGTTCGAGTACGTCTACTTCTCGCGGCCCGACAGTAAAGTTTTCGGCGAAAACGTCGACAAGGTGCGGCGCAAGATCGGCAAGGCGTTGGCGCACGACGCGCCCGTCCCCCCTCACGGCGACGACGGCAAGCGACCCATCGTGATCGCGGTTCCGGACAGCAGCAACACGGCCGCCATCGGCTACGTCGACGAGTGCCTGAAACTGGGGCACGACTGCCGCTTCGAGATCGGACTGATCCGTAACCACTACGTCGGGCGCACGTTCATATCGCCGGGCCAGAGCAACCGCGAGCTCAAGGTGCGGCGCAAGTTCAACACGGTCGACGGCGTGCTCAAAGACCGCATCGTCGTCATGCTTGACGACTCGATCGTGCGGGGAACGACGGCGCAGCAACTCGTCAAGATGGTGCGCAAAGCCGGAGCGCGCGAGGTGCACTTCCGCGTCGCCAGCCCGCCGGTCAAGGCGCCGTGCTTTTACGGCATGGACTTCCCCAGCTACGACGAACTGCTCGTCAACCAGTTCGAAGGCATCCCGGACATCGAGAAGTGGCTAGGCGTCGACTCGCTCGCCTACGTGTCGGTCGGCAGTATGATGAAAGCGGTTCACAAGGCCAATCCAGACGCCAAAGGGTTTTGCAACGCCTGCTTCTCGGGCGACTACCCCGTGCCCGTCGCCGCCGAAGAGATCACCAAGGAAATGCACGAGTGGACGTGACCGCGGGCGACTAGCGGGATGCGTCCGCGCCCCACCAGCCCAGCCGTTCGCCGATCCATCGAACCCCTTCGGCAGCGAAGAGCAGGACGACCGGCAGTACTTCAATGCGGTACCGGGGCAGCACGAAGAAGGCGACGAAGATCGCCGTTTGGCCCAGCAGGTAGAGGTAGAGAAACGCGTGACGCGCGGCGTGAGCGCGGACGGATCGCCACAAGCCGAGCAAAAAGAGCGGGAGGGTGAGCAGCCACGGCAGCCAGAATGCTGGAGAACGCGCGCCGGGATACTCGATGTCGGCCGAGTCGAAATGGACCCAGAAGAGCCAAAGCTTTTTGGGCGCCATCGTCAAGAGGCGCATCGGGTCGTCGGCGATGGTCTGCCTGGCGCGCGCGGCATAAACGCTGTCGATCGCGAGTTCGAGCCGGTCGGTTCGCGGGAGCGCTTGAATCTCTGCTGTGATGTCGGCAGGAAAAGAGATCGATGGGTCGGAATAGGCGAAATGGGTGCCGGTCGCGTGCGGTCCGTAGGCTTGCCAGAGGTTGTGCCCTCCGCTCGTGGTGAGCGGAGTAGCCACGCTCAAAACGGCGGCGTTGCGCATCGTCCACGGGGCGAGCACCAGAAAGGCGACGGCGCAGAAGCCAAGCGCGGGCCGCCAGCGCAGGCGCGGCGTCTGGGGCGTCCAGAACAGGACGAGTGCGGCGAACGGGACGAACGCGATGAACTGCGCGCGGAGCAGGACGGTCGCTCCAAACGCGAGGCCCGCCAGCAGCGCATCGACGACCATCCCGCTGTCGCGCGCGCGGAACAGCAGCCAGAGCGAGACCATCAGGCCGAGCAGGTAGCCGTTGATCGAACTGATCTGCGCCGGGACGAACGCCAGAATCGGATAGACAGCGAACGCCAGCGCGGCCAGCAGGGCAGTCCGCCGCGAGAAGAGCCGCGCGCCGATCAGGTAGAGCAGCCCGCACTCCAACACGCCCCACCCGACCTGCACCAGCTCGATCAGCCGGACGCCCGACGGCTCGGTCCCGACGAGCCACGCCATCGCCCACAGCAGCCACGCATAGCCGGGCGGCATGTAGGCCGACGGAAACGCCCGCCCGCCCTCGACGACGCCGGCTTCGACGAGTACGCCAGCGGGCGTTTCGGTCCAATAGCTGTAGCCCGCTCCGGCGAGCAGATTGTCGACCAACGTTCCGAACTCGTATTCGATGTGCGTATCACCCATCGCGAAGACGAGCGCTAGGCGGGCCACGAACGCCAGCACTAGGACGCCAGCGAGCGCGTGAGAGTAGGAGAGTCGGTCCACACGCATCAGTATCCGCTGGCGCTGCCTTCGCCCCTGTGGTCCGGCGCGCCGAGCAGCACGCGCAGGGCCGAACGCGTCTGAAGTTCGTCTAGGCCCGACGGATCGACCTGGAAGCGCGTTTCGCTCCGGACGAGGATGCTGGCCGCGTTGCCCCACGTGCCTCTGCGCCCCACGACGTCCCACCCGCGCAGTTCGAGGTTGTCGACGGCATCGGGGCCTAGGGCAAAGGGTTCGTAGCGCAACTCGTCGGGAAACCACTGGTGGTGGATGCGCCCCGCGTCGACGGCGCGCTGCATGTCCATTTGGTGGTCGATCACGTTGAGAATGACCTGGAAAACGGTCGTGATGATCGTGGCGCCGCCGGGCGTGCCCGTGACGAGCAGCAACTCGCCGTCGGGATCTTCGACGATCGTCGGCGTCATCGACGAGAGCATGCGCTTGCCGGGTTCGATGCTGTTGGCCTCGGCGCCTAGCAGGCCGAACATGTTGGCGGCGCCGGGCTTGGCCGAGAAGTCGTCCATCTCGTTGTTGAGAAAGAAACCTGCGCCGTCAACGACGACGAGCGAGCCATATCCGCCGTTGAGCGTCGTCGTCACACTGACGGCTTGGCCCTCGCCGTCGACCACGCTATAATGCGTCGTCTGGTCGGATTCGCGGGGAGCGCCGTGCGTGACGTCTCCGCTGCCGGACGCGCGGTAGGGATTGAAGTCGGTCATTCGGGCGCGCGTGTAGTCGGCTTCGACCAAAGCCGCGATGGGAACGTCGGCATAGTCGGGATCGCCCAGAAACTCGGCCCTATCGGCGTAGACGCGCCGCATCGACTCGGCCATCAGGTGCGTCAGCGCGCTCGATCCATAGCCCAGCTCGCGGACCGGATAGGGCTCGACGGAGTGGAGAAGCTGCATGACGGCGATGCCTCCACTCGACGGAGGCGGCATCGTCAGGATGCGGTGGCCTCGGTAGAAGCCCGTAATCGGCTCGCGCTCGACGGCGAAGTAGTCGGCCAAGTCTGCTTCGGTGATCAGGCCGTCGCCGCGTTCCATTTCGGCTGCGATCAGGCGGGCAGTCTCACCGCGGTAGAAGCCGTCCGCACCCTGGTCGGCGATGCGCTGGAGCACGTCGGCCAGATCGGGCTGGCGAAACACGTGGTCGGGCAGCCAGCGCTGCGACGTGTCGGCGGGCAGGAAGTATTTGGTAGTCGATGGGAAGCGCTTGAACGCGTCGCGGTAGGCGTTGAAGCGGTCGGCGTGGCGCTGCGTCAGGACGAAGCCATCGCGTGCCAGGCGAATTGCGGGCGCTAGGACGGCGGCGCGCGAGAGGCGTCCGTGATCGTCGTGGGCTTTGAGCATTCCGGCAACCGCGCCCGGCACGCCCGACGCCAGGTAGCCGCGCTGCGAGCGGTTGGGGACGAACGCGCCGGTCGAGTCCAAGAACATGTCGCGCGTGGCGCCGGCCGGAGCACGCTCGCGGTAGTCGTAGGTCGTCGCCGATCCGTCGGGCTCGCGGATCACCATGAACCCACCGCCGCCGACGTTGCCCGCGACGGGATAGGTGACGGCAAGGGCAAAACCCGTCGCCACGGCCGCGTCGACCGCGTTGCCGCCTGCCATCAGGATCTCGCGCCCGGCGTCGGACGCATCGGCGTGGGCTGAGACGACCATTCCACCGAGGCCGCGCGCGGGATCGGGGACGGCTGTCTGCGCGCAGGCGATGGACGGTGCGAAGAGGAAAGCGGCGAGGAGCAGCAGGCGCATCAGTCGGAGCGGGAGAGCGAAGAGAGAAGTGTCGCGCGTCGTGCTCGGCGGCCCGGCGCGGCGTAAGAGAAGGTAGCGACGCAGCGAAATGTGCAACCTCACTTGATACATGAACTCCGCTTTCGTATTCTTCACAGGTCCCCCACATCACGATTCACCACGCACCATGATCTCTCGGTCCTCCTCTCCTGCCACGCGCGCCATCGTCACGCTCTCCGCCGTCGCCGGTGGACTGGCCGTCGTCATCTCTATCGTGTTCGGCGTCGCCTAACGCGCTGATCGTCTCCTACCTTCGACGCAGTCCCGCATTCCGCCGGACTGCGTTTTTCCTTTTCTCCGCATGGGTCTTTCTCCGCTCGACTGGTCACTGGTCGCTCTATACTTCGCCTTCTCGTTCGGGATCGCGATCTACTACGCGCGCCGGGCCGGAGCCAACACGGACGAGTTCTTCGGAGCCGGTAAAAACCTGCCCTGGTGGCTGGCAGGCACGTCGATGGTCGCCACGACGTTCGCCGCCGACACGCCGCTGGCCGTGACGGAGCTAGTCGCGCAGAGCGGCGTGGCGGGCAACTGGCTGTGGTGGAATATGGCGCTGGGCAACATGCTGACGGTCTTTTTCTTCGCAAGCCTGTGGCGACGGAGCGGCGTGCTGACCGATGTCGAACTGGTCGAGATCCGCTACGAGGGCGCACCGGCGGCGTGGCTACGCGGGATCAAAGCGGTTTTCTTCGGGCTCATCCTCAACGCCATCGTGATCGGCTGGGTGTCGCTGGCGATGGAGACGGTTCTGAGCGTGCTCTTTCCCGGACTGGCCCTATTCGGGCAGACCTCGTTCTCGATTCTAGGCGCCGACATCAGCGCCTCGCTCGTACTGGTCGCCCTTCTGGTGATGGTCGTCGCAGCCTACGCGCTGCTGGCGGGGCTGTGGGGCGTCGTGGTGACCGACGTGTTTCAGTTCGCGATCGCCATCATCGGTTGCTTCTTTCTCGCCTACTACGCCTTGGACGCACCCGAGGTCGGCGGGCTGGCCGGACTGCGCGAGCGGCTGCCCGAGGCGACGCTCCAACTGCTGCCCAACATCGGCGCTCAGTCGACGGGCGACACGATCGCGGGAGGCGTCGAGGTGCTGTCGCTCTCGATCATGGCCTTTTTTGCCTACGTCGGCGTGCAGTGGTGGGCGAGTTGGTATCCCGGATCTGAGCCGGGTGGCGGCGGCTATGTGGCGCAGCGGATGCTCTCGGCCAAAGACGAGAAGAACGCCGTGTTCGCGTCGCTCTGGTTCACGATCGCACACTTTTGCCTGCGTCCGTGGCCGTGGATCCTGGTCGCGCTGGCGTCGCTCCTCCTCTATCCCGAACTAGGCGCCGGACAGGAGCGCGAGGGCTTCGTCATGGCGATGCGCGACCTGTTGCCGTCGGGCCTGCGCGGGCTGCTGTTCGCTTCGTTCCTGGCCGCGTTCATGTCGACGATCTCGACTCAGCTCAACTGGGGCACGAGCTACCTCGTCAACGACGTGTGGCAGCGCTTCATCGAGCCCGGCGCCGGTTCCAAACGGCTCGTGTTCATCTCGCGCGTGCTAACCTTCTGCGTGGCGCTCTTCGGATTGGTCGTGACGGCCAACCTCGACTCGATCTCGCAAGCGTGGGGCCTCATCATCACGGCGTCGGCGGGACTGGGCTTCGTGCTCATCCTGCGCTGGTACTGGTGGCGCATCAACGCCTGGAGCGAGCTGGCCGTGACGCTCTCGCCCATCGCGCTGATGCTGATCGCCCTCATCGCCGGAGCGTTCGACGTGTCGATCCCCGGGTTGAGTGCCGAGTTTCCGGTCAACCTGTTCTCGGTCGCCGGATTCACCATCGCGCTGGCGCTCGTCGTCACCTTCGCCACGCGTCCGACGACCGACGAGCGGCTCGACGCGTTCTACCGCAAGACGCGTCCGGGCGGACCGGGCTGGAAAGTCGTCGCCGCACGCAACCCCGACATCCGCCCCGGCGACAAGTTGGGGCCGCTGTTCCTCAACTGGCTCGCGGGCATCACGCTCGTCTACTCGGTCCTGTTCGGCGTCGGCTACCTGCTCTTTGGGCGGACGCTGCTGGGCTTGGTCTGCCTGACCGTCGGCGCGCTGGCGACGGCGTGGCTCGTGCGCTACTTCCGCAACGAAACCGAACTGGACAGCGACGCCACGGCCGCGCCCTCCGTCACTCCTCTCGACCGATGACTCGCCTGATTCTACTCCTGCTGCTCGCCGCCCCCGCATCGGCGCAGACGATGGGATCGCAGACGGCCGACACATCTGCGGTGACCGCGCCGATCCGCGCCCTGTTCGACGGCATGCGCCAAGCCGACTCGACGCTCATGCGCAGCGCTTTCCACCCCGACGCTACGATCCGCACGACGCAGGCTAGCCGCGGCTCGGCGCCCAGCGTCACCGAGACGCCCGTCGACGCGTTCGTGGCGAGCATCGCAGGCGCAGGCGTCTATCTCGACGAGCGGCTGACGAGCACGACGCTGCACGTCGACGGTCCGCTGGCGACGGCGTGGACGGGCTACCGCTTCTACGTCGATGGCCAGTTTTCGCACTGCGGTGTCAACGCCTTCACGCTCGTCCACACGGACGACACGTGGCGCATCCTGCACGTCGTCGACACGAGACGGCTCCAAAACTGCGCGGAGTGAGCGAGCCAATTGCGTTCGAGACGTTTGGGTCGGTCGAGATGCGCGTCGGCACGATCACGGCCGCTCGGCCCAATGAAAGGGCGCGCGTACCAGCGTACGTGCTCGATATCGACTTTGGGCGACTGGGCATGCGCACGTCGTCGGCGCAACTGACGCAGCACTATGCAGCCGAAGAGTTGGTCGGGATGCAGATCGTCGCTGTCGTCAATCTGGCACCTCGGCGCGTCGCGGGCGTGAAGTCCGAGGTGCTCGTGCTCGGCTCGACCGGCGCCGAGGGCACCATTCTGCTGAGGCCGACGCAACCCGCGAGCAATGGCGCGCGGATCGGGTAGACTGCGCCTGACATCGCTGCCACCGATGACTTTTCCAACTGTCATCGCGAGGAGCGTAGCGACGTGGCGATCTCCTTATCAGCGGCTGGCGTTGGCGATCGCCACGCTGCGCTCGCGACGACAAGTGGCGGAGAGGGGCGTCAGCCGCTCAGTTCTGCCACCAGGGCGCGTCGTCGGGCGTGACGGTGGGCGGTGCCGAGCGGGGCGCGTTGGGCGCCGGGGCGGGTGCGGCGACGCTGGGCAGCGGCTGGGCAGTGAGCAGGCGCTTCCAGTAGGCGACGAAGCCCAGCGGCTGGTGCTCGGACGTGCGGACGCCGAGGGCGCTGCGCTCCTGATCGAGCGTGGCGCGGCGCTCCCCGATTCGGCCGAGTTGAGCGTCCAGATCGTCGATGCGGTGCGCGCGTTCTCTGGCCAACCGGCGCTCCTCGCCCTCGGTCAGAGCATTGGGAATCGCGTCTTGGTACGTCTGGATCAGGCCGTTGCGCCACATGCCGACCTGCGCGCGCGTCTGGTCGCTCAACTCCATCGCCTGCCGAACGTGGTCGGGCGTCGCGTGCCACGCGCTGCGAATGCCCGCCAGCTTCATCCGCACGATGGCCTTGTGCGGCACGCCTGCCGACGCTGCCTCCCCGATCAGGTGATGCTTTAAGCGGTCGCGCAGGGCATCGTCCTGGACGTGTCGCAGGCGCTCGGCGCGCAGATCGTCGATGTTGGTGACCAGGCGCTCGCGATCCGTTTCGATGCGCCGCTGCTCTGCCTCGACTTCGACAATCAACCGGTCGAGCGATGCGCCCTCCCTAGCCAGCCGCCGCGTTCGCCGTGTGTGGGGGTGCTGATAGTAGAGCCGCAGCGCACCCGAGACCGCTCCAATAGTGAGCACCACCAAGGACACTCCGCCTAGCACGTCGAAGCGTCCGTCCCCACTAGCAGCAAACGCGATCAGCATGCTCCAGAAGCCGAGCACCACAACCAGTGCCAGCCACGCGACAACCGCTCCGGTCCGGCGTGGCATCTCAGCCGACGTGCGCTCGAGCCGTCGCGGTTTGTCGACGGCTTCGCCCAGCATGGGCACGCGCTCGGACGGCAGCAGCGACGCGCGGCGGACGATTTCAGCCAAGTCGGACGTGCGCTCATCGGCGGACAGATCAGCGAGCAGGAGCGAAGTGTCTGGGTCGAAGAAGTCGGCGGCCGAGAAGATCAGATTCTCGCCGGTGTGGTAGGCGTCCCACAGGTTGGGGCGCGCGGCCAGGGCGCGGAGCGATGCGTCGAGGATGCGAAACGTGAAGCGGTCGAGGTGAGGCCCGAAGTCGCGTGCGCTGCGATCCGGGTGGGCGTAGTTGCGATGTCCGGCTTCGAGGCTGCTCAGTTTGCGCAGCGCAGGTACGTAGACGGCGTCTAGATCGACGAGCCGAATGCGAGGAACCCGAGCGTCGCCGTCGACGAGGATATTCCCATGCTGCAAGTCGCCGTGCGCAATGCCTGCGGCCTCCAAATCGCGCTGTGTGGCGGCGAGTGCAGATGCTAAGGCGATCAGTGCGTCCGGTTGGTCTAGATGATGCTGGACGTGCGAGACCAGTGGGTGACCGTCCTGCCACGGCATCCGCAGGACCGGCCACGCCTGCCCGTCGGCTCGGATGCCGCCCGGAAGAAAGTTGAACGGTGCGACGGCGTCGACCGGATACTCGGCCAGCCGCGAAGCGAGCGCCGAAAAGCGGCGGTGCAGGTCGGGCGACGGGTTGAAGAAGCACTTGGCCGCCCAGGCCTCGCCCATCGGATCGGTCATGCGAAACACGATCGCGAACGCGCCCGAGATGCCGCGCGGAAGGCCGAGCGTCGTCAGGTCGGGCATGCAGCCTGCGAGCACCCCGTCGGTGAACGCGGTATCGGGAAACTGGACGGCTTCGGCAAACGCCTGGGCAGAGGGCATGGCGTCAGGGCGTAATCAGGAGAGCCGTCGTGTCGTCGTTGCGCATACCATTTGCGCGAGCGGCATCGGTCCAGCGGGCGAAGTTGTCGGCGTCGTTGATCGCGCTGAGCAGGCCGCCCAAGTCCGCCGAGTCGCCGAGCAGATGGGCCGCCAGGGCATCAGTCGCCAGCAGCAATCGCTGTCTTTTGTCGAGCAGGCCGGACTGCTCGTGCAGCGGAGCCGATGCGCGCGTCGACATGAACAGATCGGGCGATGAACCAAACGCGTCGGCGTCCGCGAACGGCCACGCCGACACGATCGCGTCGCTCGAATCGACGATGAACAGCGCGCAGTCGCCCGTCGCCCACGCGTGCCACGTCCGCCCTTCGACCGCTACGCCCAGCGCCGCGGCGTGCGCCCCCTCGGCGACTTTGGCTTCGACGTACCACGGAACGTTCACGGAGTGAAACGCAGCTTCGTTCTCCCACGCCCGCCACGCCGCATCGAAGTTGCCGTCGACGCAGAATGACCGGGCGAGCAGATCGGCCCAAGCGCCCGAAAACGCCGACTCGGTCGCGCCATCCGACACGCAAGCGCGCAGAACACCCGACACGTCAGCCCAATGCGCCGCGTCCTCGTTCTCGGCGGACATGCTCCCCCGCTTGGCGACGCTCTGACTCAGCACCCGCATCAGCGCAGATTGCTGGGCCGCGTGCCGATTTCGAGTAGCTTCACCAGCGCGCCTGGATCGGCGTTGTAGACGAAGCCGCGCGTGTCGAGCGTGACGCGGAAGCCTTCGCTTTCGGCAGCCGCACGCATCGAGAACGGCAGCGCGCTCGACATCTGAAACAGCGTCTGCGCGTAGGGATCGTCGGTCGGGAGTTCTTCGGCCGTGTCGGGAAAGGTAACGGGCGCCTGGTTGGTCTCGCTCAGGTGGACGTTGAACAGCAGCGCTTCGCCGTCGCGCGTGCCGTAGCTGCGCAGCGTCTGGGCGTAGCGCAGCGGCTCGCCATCGGTCGCCTCTCCGTCGGTCACGTTGATGACAGTCGGCGGAAAGGCGTCGGGATAGGCCTCGGTCCACGAGCGGACGGCCTGGGTCGCCAGGTCGAGTCCGGCGCACATCGGCGTTCCGTTTTCGGCTTTGGCGTCGAACCAGACCGGCACGCGCGCCTGCTGCTCGCGAAAACCGCCGTCGCCATCGGGGACGCGTTTGACGCGCGTATCCAGCCGCAGCGGACGCTCGGCGAGGTGCGAGATCGGCACCAGTCCGCCCGGAGCGCCCTCACCCTCGGCCGGTTCGATTAGCCGCTGCACGCGCGGCCCGTAGCCGATCACGCCGACGTGGAAGTAGTCGCGGACGCCGTCTTCCTTGGCGCAGCGGAGCACCAGGTTTTGGAGCAACTTGTTGACCGTGTCGGCTAGGACGCGCGACTTGGAGGGAGCGGCGTCGCCCCGCTGCTCGGCGCCCCCGAAGCGGTCCTGCATCGACGCCGATTGGTCGAGCAGAAACAGGAAGGCGGTGGGCGAGACGCGGCTGATCTCGGCGGAATAGGCCATGCGGACGAGTCGGATGAGGAGCGTCGGCTAACGTGTCCGCCTGGCTTCGTGTTCACCACTGATCTACGTCGGCGTGCCGCCTCGCTCAGTCTTTATCCGTCCGGCGCTGGGCGAGCATCCACTCCCAGAAGACCGCATCGGCGTAGGTGCGCGTCCAGCTGTCGTGGTAGGCGTCGGCGTAGATCGTGAGCTGGGCCGCACCGCCGCACCCAAAGATCTGCTCGACCATCTCGACCGAGCGTTGGGCCGGGATGACCTGGTCGAGCGCACCGTGGAACGCCCAAAACTGCGTCCCGCTGACGACGGCCGGGCAGATCCGCCACGGTGTCCCTCCTCCGCAGATCGGGGCGACGGCGGCAAAGCGGTCGGGAAACGTCTCGGCCATATTCCACGCGCCGAACCCGCCCATACTCAGCCCAGTGACGTAGATGCGCGACGCGTCAATGCGGTGCGTCGCCTCAATGTGGTCGAGCAGCGCGCCCAGCGAGCGCACGTCCCACCACGAACCTTGGGGCTGCTGCGGCGCCACGAGCACGAACGGATACCGCGTCCCCTCGCGCACGTGGCGCAGCGGGCCGTGCATCGCGACCTTGCTCAACTCGCCGTCGCGCTCGCCCGAGCCGTGGAGAAACAGCACGAGCGGCCACGACCCGTCGTCGTCCTCGTACCCATCGGGCAGGCTGAGCAGAAACTCGTACGCCTGCGTCTCGATCGTAGCACCGCCGAACCGCATCGCCGAGATCGAATCGGGCGCCTGAGCAGACAGCGGAGCGGCCGCGAGCATGAGGAGGACGAGAAGTGAGCGGACGGACATGAGTTCTAGGCAAGCGGCTGATTCATCCTCCCCTCTCGGAGGGGAGGTGCCGCGTCAGCGGCGGAGGGGTCAAGTGGCGCGCTATCAACTGACGGACCACCCCGCCCTTTCTCCGAGAAAGCTTTGCAACCGTCATGCCTGGCGCAAACACGGGATGAGCGCGAGCCCTCCGCCAATTTCACGCTTTGTACAACTGTGCCGGGTCGATGTCCCAGGCGTAGAGCAGGCTGTTGATCAGGTCCTCCTCCTCATCCATGAAGCGGCCGTCGGCGTTGGCTAGGCTGACCAGGTCGCGGAGCATGTGCGCGCGGTCGGACGCGGGCCAGCGGTCGCGCAGGCGGCGGAGCACGATCGACTGCGTCTGGCTGTCGTTGTGAGCGACGTAGAACGTGCGGGCTTCGGCAAAGACGGTCTCGCTGTCGTCGCCCAGCCGTGTGTCGATGAACGCGATTTCGCGCGGACCCAGGTTGCCGTCGGCTCCCAAGGCAAGCGTGAGGAAGAGGTAGGCCAGGTCGTGGCTGCTCGTCCAGTCAGCGGGGACGGGCGTGCCGACGGCGTGCCAGTAGACGGCCACCTGGTTGACGAACTCCAGCTCGCCCGAGCGCACGATGCCGTCGGCCTGGGCGACGCGGAGCAGGTCGTCGAGCGCTTGGTCGCGTTCGAGCGCGTCGAGGTGGGCGGCGAGGTAGTGGCACGCCTGCTGCGCCCCGGACCAGCGGTCGGGCGCGTCGCGGTAATCGGCGAGGGCTTCGTAGGCGATCGCCCGAGCGGCGTCCAGCGACCAGCCGACGTAGTGGCGGTGCAGCCGCTCGATCAGCGCGTCGATCTCGAGCGGGTTCAGGTCGCCGTCGGCTCCGTGCGCCAGCGTGACGGCGAGGTAGGCGAAGTGGTAGAGCGTGTCGCGGTTGTCGTGCTCGGCGTGGCCCCAATCGGCGGCGTCGGTCGCGCGCTCGGCGGCCTGATGCGCCGTCGCCTCGTCAATGTGCGCGGGCTGAGCGTCGTTGGAGATCGGTCGGGGCGCGTCGGGGCGATGCGAGTCGGACATGGGGCGGCGGTCGGTGTGTCGAAGAATAGCGCCGTGCAGCCGGAATCGCCGCAACGAAACGGGTAACCGGCCTCAATCGCCCATCGGCTCGGCTGGTCCAGATGCGTCTGCATCTCCGTTCAGCCAGAGCGAATCCGCAATCCCTGAATCAGTCACTGACTTGAATGCTGCGATGTCCTCGCCGGAGCAGAGGATGAAGGAGAGTGCTGTGCCTTTGTTGACGGACCGTACTCGCTCGGGCACACTGACACGCGCTCTCCAAAACTCGATGTCGCCCTCAAATCGTCTATCCTGCCACACGTACGCGTGCTTGTTTCGGCAGTCGAAGTTCCACGGCCACCTGCCGTTCGTCCCGAAATAGAGTGCCCGCTTGCCCAAATTGCCGCCGCGCCCCTGTGCCATTTCTGACTGGGCGAACGCTCTGACATCGGCGTTTTCGATTGCTGCAAGCGCCTCCTCCCACGTTTCCCATTTCTTGGGGTTGGCCGAAGCTGGCGACTGTCGCCGAGCGACGGCGTGGTCGGCCAGTTCTGCCGGTGGATACGTGCTCGTGCAGGCAAGGTATTCGGCTCCCGTCGCCTCATCCCTGGCAAAGGCGACGGAAACGCAGCGTACGTCGACGTTGTGTTGTTCGCTCAGCCACTCGGTCCCGACGAGCAGCGCGTAGTCGTACCCTTCGGCCACCAGGAGAATGCGCTGCCTCAGGTTGATCTGCTCTACGTCGACGTCCAAAAATTCGGTCAACTCCTCCCAGCGTGTTTCGGAGAGTCGGCTGCGAAAGTCTTCCACTCCCCACTTGCTGATCATCCCGGCATACGAGATCGCTTGAAACATTTGCAGCTTGTTGGAGCCGCGCTTGAGTTCGATGATTACCGCCGCGCCTTCGGAATCGATACCCAAGAGGTCGATTCGGTCCTGGACCGTTTGCGAAGGCATGACCTCCTTGCCGACCAAGAAAACACGCTCTCCAATTTCGTCGAAGAAGGCTGACCCGCTGTTGTAAATGCACTCTTGCAGATGGTCGCGTTCGAGCATCTGCGCTTCTGCCAACGTCGAAGTGGCGAGTTGGGATAGCGACTTTCGGTCTCGGTCGACTTTCAGCATGGCGGCGGGTGCGGTTGGCTCTCAATCTAAACATGTCAAGTCTCCAAGACTTGACATGTTTGAAGCCCCCGTCATCGCTCGGCAAAGCGCTTCCCGGGCTACCTTTCGGCAACACAACACCTCACGACTCATGTCCGACGCCCCCGCCCGCACGCCGCTTTACGACGAACACGTCCGACAGGGCGCGCGCATGATGGACTTTGGCGGCTGGGCGATGCCGGTCCAGTACAGCGGCATCATTGAGGAGCACCACGCCGTCCGCCAGGCTGCCGGGCTGTTCGATGTGTCGCACATGGGTGAGATCTGGGTGACGGGGTCTCAGGCGACGGCGTTCGTCCAGAACCTAGTCACCAACGATGCCAGCAAGATCTCCGACGGACAGGCGATGTACTCGGCGATGTGCAACGAGTCGGGCGGTATCGTCGACGACTTGCTCGCCTACCGCTTCTCGGACGAGCGCTGGATGCTCGTCGTCAACGCGTCGAACATCGACAAGGATTGGCACCACATGCAGGCGCACAACGAGGTGGAGGCCGAACTGAGCAACGCGTCCGACCGGACGAGCCTACTGGCGCTGCAAGGCCCCAAGGCGCACGCCATCGCCTCCCGTCTGGCCGGATTCGACACGTCCGAGATCCCCTACTACCGTTTCCGCGAAGCCGATGGTTTTCTGGGCGTCGACGGCGTCATTCTCTCGCACACAGGCTACACCGGAGAGCCGGGCCTGGAGATCTACGCCCCGACCCAAGCCGCCCAAACGATCTGGGACGCCCTGATCGAGGCTGGAGCCGACGATGGCCTGCTCCCCGCCGGCTTGGGAGCGCGCGACACGCTCCGACTGGAAGCGGGCTTCTCGCTCTACGGCAACGACTTGTCGGATAACACGACGCCGCTCGAAGCCGGACTGGGCTGGGTCGTCAAACTCGACGCCGGAGACTTCGTCGGGCGCGACGCACTGGTGGCGCAGAAGGAAGCCGGACTGGCGCGTAAACTGGTCGGCTTCGTCGTCGAGGGGCGCGGCATCCCGCGCCACGGCGATCTGATCGTGGACGCGGACGACAATGAGATCGGCCACGTCACGTCCGGCTCGCAGTCGCCCAACCTGAACAAGGGCATCGGCATGGGCTACGTGCCCAACGACGCGGCCTACACGACTGTGGGCTCGGCGCTGCGCATTCAGCAGCGGCGCAAGGTGCTCGACGCGGTCGTGGCGAAGCGGCCGTTCCACAAGTAAGCACGAGCGGCGGCATGATGTACAGGTGGCCATTCGATTCGAGGAGCCGCCCCCTCTTCGACGAGGGGTGCCCGAAGGGCGGGGTGGTCCGGTGACTGGCGGCAAACCACTTGACCCCTCCGCCGCTGACGCGGCACCTCCCCTCCGCGAGGGGAGGATGAGCGATGGTTTCTGGACAAAGTCAAAAACGCTTCACTGCCACGCCAGACATAAGCGCGCGCATGTGCACCGGTTGAAGCCGCCCGCCTGGTGGCGTACCTTTCGGCATGGCGAAGTCCCCTTCCAAAAAGTCGAAGAAAGCCGATACGGCCGCTCCCAACCGCCGCCGCGAGGTGTTGGGGCTGACGCTGATCGCGACGGCGCTGCTCTTCCTGCTCGCCCTGGCCAGCTACTCGCCCGGCGACATGGATGTGCTGCGAGGTTCGGGAGCCGGATCGCTCATCGACCCGCCATCAGGAATAGAGAACCGAGTCGGCGTCGTCGGCGCATACCTTTCGAGCGCTCTGCTGCCCGGTTCGTTCGGCTGGGTGTCGCTGCTCTTCGGCGGGTTGCTACTGGCCTGGGGCTGGGTGTTCTTCCGCGACCGGCCGAGCGGCAATCTGCCTACGATCTCCGTCTTGCTGGCTGTGCTCTCGCTGCTGATCGCGACGAGCGTAGGCTGGTTCGGGCTGGCGATGGACGATCCCTCGCAGGTGGCTGCTGGTGCGTGGGGACTGACGATCGCCGACGTGCTCTCGGGTATATTCGGCATGGTCGGCGCCGCCATCGTGCTGATCCTGCTGCTCGCCGCGACGACGCTGAGCCTGATCGAAGGCGACATTCAGGGCGCACTGGACCGCGTCGAAGGCTGGATCGACCACGCGCGCTACGGGGCATCCGACAAGCTGTCCACCTACACCGAAGGGCGGGAGGAGCGCAAGGCCGCTCGTTTGGCAGCGTCCGAGGCTCGAAGAGCACGCGCCGAGGAGCGGCGAGCCGAGATCCAGGCCCAGAAAGCGGGGCGCAGCGCTCCGGCCAAGCCCGCATCGAACACTCAGACCGCCGAGCCCGCCACGCGCCCCAAGCCGCAGCCGCTCACACCGCCCGCCCCGTCTCCGCCGCCCGTCGCGCCGCGTCAGGTGCCCGGTTCTCCCCCCATCGTCGTGTCGCCCTCGGTGCCCGCCGCGCCTTCGGGCGATGGACTGGCGCCTCCGCGTCCGGCTCCGATTCCGGTCACGTCGAATGACGACGGCGAACCCGTTGCGGCGCCGGACATGAAGGTGCGCGAGCAGCACGTCGAGAAGAACGTCACGCGCGTCAAGCCCGCCGAGGGCGAGGACGACGCGGCCTACTCGTTTCCGTCGATCCAACTGCTCGAAGCCAGCGACGGCGCGAGGACGATCGACGACGACGAGTTGGCCGAACACAAACAAGTCCTGCTCGACAAGCTCGAAACGTACAAAATCGAGATCACCGGCATCGAAGCCATCGTCGGCCCGACGGTCACACTCTACGAACTCACGCCTGCGCCCGGCGTCAAAATCCGTCGCATCACCGAACTCGAAAACGACCTGGCGATGGCGATGGCGGCGCCCGGCATCCGTATGATCGCGCCGATCCCCGGCAAGAGCGCGATTGGCGTCGAGATTCCCAACCGCAAGCGAGAGTTTGTGCGGGGCCGCGATCTGATCGGGACCGAGACGTTCAGCGAGTCCAAGATGGAGCTTCCCGTCCCCATCGGCAAGACGATCGAGGGCGACACCTACGTCGAGGATCTGGCCAAAATGCCGCACCTCTTGATTGCCGGGGCGACGGGATCGGGCAAGTCGGTCGGCCTGAACACGCTGATTACGGGTCTGCTGTACAAGTGCAGTCCGCAAAACCTGAAGTTCGTCATGATCGATCCCAAAAAGATCGAACTGACGCCCTACCGCGCGCTGCACAACCACTTCATCGCGCTTCCCGAGGGCAGCGAAGAACCCATCGTGACCGACTTCGCCGAGGCATTGGGTGTGCTCAAGAGCTGCGAGAAGGAGATGGAGAACCGGTACGATCTGCTCTCGGCGGCAGCGGTGCGGGGCATCAAGGACTACAACAAGCGCTTCGCCGAGGGCAAGCTCGACCCCGACGAAGACCACCGCCACCTGCCCTACATCGTCGTCGTCGTCGACGAGCTGGCCGACTTGATGATGACGGCGGGCAAAGACATCGAAGGCCCCATCGCGCGCCTGGCGCAGATGGCCAGGGCCGTCGGTATCCACTTGGTGCTGGCGACGCAGCGGCCCAGCGTCGACGTGATCACGGGCTTGATCAAGGCCAACTTCCCGTCGCGCATGGCCTACCAGGTGTCGAGCAAAATCGACAGCCGCACGATTCTTGATCAGGGCGGCGCCGAGGCGCTGATGGGCAACGGCGACCTGCTCTACATGAACGGAAGCCGGATGGTGCGCCTTCAAGGACCGTACGTGTCGATGGAGGAAATCGAGGCGATCACCGAGCACATCGGCAAGCAACCGGGGCCGGGGCCGTACACCTTGCCCGCGTTCGAGGAGGAGAGCAGCATTTTTGACACCGAAGGCAGCAGCAATACGGACGAACTCGACGCCTACTTCGCCGACGCCGCCCGCATCATCGTGCGCAGCCAGCAAGGCTCGGTCTCGCTTCTGCAACGTAAATTATCGGTCGGCTACACGCGCGCCGCGAGAATCGTAGATCAGCTAGAAGACGCCGGAATCGTCGGCCCATTCGAAGGCAGCAAAGCGCGCCAGGTCTTGGTGCCCGACGAGCCGACGCTAGACAGCTACCTGATCGAACTCGACGCGCGATGATTGCGCCCTCACCTCCCGCCTCTATCCTCGTCATTGCGAGCGAAGCGTGGCAATCCGAGGTCTGCGCATCATTTCACACCTCGCGATGACTCCCACACTCGGCATACTCGGAGGCGGACAACTCGGCCGCATGATGGCGCTCGCCGCGATCCCGATGGGCATCCGCTGCCGCTTCCTCGTCGACAAAGCGGCCGATGGCGTGCGCGACTTCGCCGACGTGACCGTCGCCGACTGGACCGATGACGACGTGCTTCGCACATGGGCTTCAGGCTGCGACGCCGTCACCGTCGAGTCCGAATGGGCACCTGCCGACCTGCTCGCCCAAGCGTCGCCCGGCACGCGCGTCTTCCCCTCGCCCGCCACACTGACGACGATCCGTGACAAAGCCTTGCAAAAACGGACATTAGCGGGCGCCGGTCTCGTTACGCCAGACTTCCGCGTCTGCACCACGCGCGAAGAGTTGCACGCCGCCGCCGATGCGCTCGGCCTACCGCTGATGGCTAAGCGCAGGCGGGGCAGCTATGACGGCTACGGAAACGCGACGTGCAAAACAGTCGCCGACCTCGATGCGGCTTGGGACGACCTGGCCCAGGAAGACGGATTGCTCGCCGAAGCGTGGGCGCCGTTCGAGGCCGAGCTATCGGTTCTCGTTGCGCGCTGGGCCGATGGACGTACGGTCGTCTACCCCGTTGCCTACTCGGAGCAGCGCGACCATCGGTGCCATGCCGTCGTCGTGCCGTCTGGCTTTTCGGGCGAAATCGAGCAGTGTGCTCACCATCTGGCCGTCGCCGCAGTCGAGGCAGTCGACGCGGTCGGGATCGTCGGCGTCGAGTTGTTCGCGATGCCGGACGGATCGGTCTCGATCAACGAGCTAGCGCCGCGGCCGCACAATACGGGGCATTACACGATCGAAGCGTGCCAGACGAGCCAGTTCGAGCAGCACGTCCGCGCCGTCTTGGGCTTGCCGCCTGCATCGTCTGACCTCTTGCGCTCTGCCGCGTGCATGATCAACCTGCTCGGCACGCGCGATGGCGAAGTCCAGGCCGATGGGTTCGCCGATCTACTCGCAGAGCCGGGCGTTCATGTCCACTTGTATGGCAAGCGCAGCGTACGCCCGCGCCGCAAGATGGGGCACGTCACCGTGCTGGACGAGGCGCCGGACGACGCTAGAAGCCGCGCAGAGCGCGCGGTTAGGCAGATCACGCTGTAGCAATCTCCCAAACCTGACAGGTCTTTGAGACCTGTCAGGTTTTAACCCACCGAACTATGCCAGCTTCCCCACTCATCGGCATCGCGATGGGCAGCGAATCCGATCTGCCGACGATGCAACCCGCGCTCGACGTGCTGCGCGAGTTCGGCGTCGCGTTCGAAGCGCGCGTGCTGTCGGCGCACCGGACGCCGCGTGCGATGACCAACTGGGCCGAGTCAGCACGCGAGCGGGGTATCAAAGTCGTGATCGCCGGGGCTGGTGGGGCGGCGCACTTGCCGGGCATGATCGCCGCGTCTACGCCGCTGCCGGTCATCGGGGTACCGGTGGCTACGCGGCATCTGAAAGGCATGGACTCGCTGCTGTCGATCGTGCAGATGCCAGGAGGCGTGCCCGTCGCGACGGTCGCCATCGGCGGAGCGCTCAACGCCGGACTGCTCGCGCTGCAGATCCTTGCAACCGGGGACAACGATCTGATGGACCGCATCGTGGCCTACAAAGCGGCGCTGATCGCGAAAGTCGAGGCGATGGACACGCGGGTACAGCAAGCCTGATACCGAATTCGAACGATGCTGGTGCGTCCGTTTTATGTCATCCTGAGCGAAATCGAAGGATCACCGTGCTCTGACAGCAAAGGACGGAAGTCCTTCAACAGGCTCAGGATGACGATGTGGAAAATGCGCTGCTAAATCTCGGATTTGGTATGACTACGCCGCTAGCGAACACAGAGAGGCATAGCCGGAGGATTTGCCTGTTCTATCCGCTTGGACAACACCGCCGGAAAGGGAAGCGCACCTATCAGCCGTTGGTGAGCCGTACAAACCGCCGCTTGCCCACTTGCATCACGATGCCCTCGCCCGTCGGCACGGACACGTCCATCGCTGGATCGTCGACCTTCTCTCCGCCCAGAGAAACGGCGCCCTGCTGCACGAATCGGCGCGCCTCGCCGTTCGACGACGCAAATCCGGCCTCGCGGATTAGCGTCAGCAGGCCGGTCGGCTCCGACACGATCAGATCATCCATATCCTTGGGCGCGTTGCCCTGGACGACCGTTCGCTCGAAGTGGGCGCGAGCCGCGTCGGCGCCGTCTTTGCGATGGTAGAGCGCCGTCAGCCGGTGCGCCAGATCGTGCTTGGCGTTGCGGGGATCGCTATCGATGAACGCGCGGACGGCGTCCATCTCGCCATCGGGCGTATCGGCAGCCAAGACGTGGTAGCGTTCGATCATATGGTCCGGGATCGACAGCGTCTTGCCGTACATGTCGTTCGCGCTGTCGGTCAGGCCGATGTAGTTGTCGAGCGACTTGGACATCTTCTCGACGCCGTCCGTCCCTTCGAGCAGCGGCATCGTCAGGCAGACCTGCGCCTCCATCTCATTGCGGCTCTGGATTTCGCGCCCGACGAGCAGGTTGAACTTCTGATCCGTCCCGCCCAACTCGACATCCGACCTGATGGCGACCGAGTCTTGCGCCTGGGCCAACGGATACAAAAACTCGTGCAGCGAAATCGGCTCGCCGCCTGCGTAGCGCTTGGAGAAGTCGTCGCGTTCGAGCATCCGAGCGACGGTGTATTTGCCCGCCAGCCCGATCACGTCGGCGAACGACATCTCGCCTAGCCAGTCCGAGTTGTGGACGACTTCGGCTTTATCCAGGTCGAGAATCTGCCCCGCCTGGTCCCAATAGCTCTGCCCGTTGGCTCGGCTTTCTTCGAGCGTCAGCGCGGGCCGCGTCTTGCTCTTGCCCGTCGGATCGCCGATCATGGCCGTAAAGTCGCCGACGATCAGCACGGCCTGGTGCCCCAGATCCTGAAACTGCCGCAGCTTACGCAGCACGACCGCGTGGCCGATGTGCAGGTCGGGACGCGACGGATCGCAGCCCAGCTTGACGCGCAGCGGCGTGCCGGTTTTCTCGGCGCGCTCCAGCTTGGCCCACAACTCTGACTCGGGCAAAATCTCCTCGGCACCTCGGCGAATCAGCGCGAGTTGGTCGTCGATGGGCGGAAAGTGGGGCATGGAATAATGAGGTGTAGGTTTGTCATCGCGACGCTGAAAGCCGTGGCGATCTCCCTAGTTAGCCGGTAGCTGAGAGATTGCCACGTCGCTCCGCTTCTCGCAATATCAGCCTGATGGACGGAGGGGTCGGCGGCAAACTATCGATCCGAGGCGGCGCGGTCCATGCGGCGTTTGCTGTCGCGCTCGGCGATGGATTGGCGCTTGTCGTGCAGCTTCTTACCCTTGCCCAGACCAATGCGCACTTTGCACTTACCCTCTTTGAAGTAGACGCGCAGCGGGACGATGGTGTAGCCCTTTTGCGAAACCGCCTTGCTCCACTTGTCCAGTTCGGCCCGGTGCATCAGCAGCTGGCGCGCGCGGACTTCGTCGTGGTTGTTGATTGAGCCGTACTTGTAGTGCGCAATGTGTAGGTGACGCAGAAACAGGCTCTGCCCTTTGAATTCGCAATACGCTTCTTGCAAGTTGGCCTTGCCGTCGCGCAGCGATTTGACTTCCGTCCCCAGCAGCGAGATGCCCGCCTCCAGCTCGTCCTCGATCGCGTATTCGAAGCGCGCCTTGCGGTTCGTAACGATGGTCTTCTCTCCTTTGGCCATAGCTCAATCCTCGTCGGGTAGATCGTCGTAGAAACCGCTGTCCTCGAACGCCTGATTGTCGTCGCGCGAGTCGCGGTTTTCAGGCTCGTCGCCCTCGTCCTCTTCGTCGATGTCGCTCGCGAACGTGGCGACGCTGACGTAGGAGGGATCAGGCAAGACGCCAGACTGAAACAGGTAGTCGCTCCACTCGGTCAGGCTCGCCGTTGCCAGGTCGTCCCAGCGGTAGCTCAGGCTGTGCTCGTAGAAGTGCGCCATCTCGGTCGTCCGGTTGGGACTCAGCGCATGATCGGCGCGCATCGGATCGGCCTGCGAGACGGCCGCCACGACGGCGTCGCGGTGCACCTCGGTCGCGTTGCCAGAAGGGACGGCGAACAGGTACCACACCATCGGATAGTTCGCCAGTTCGTACCACTCTTGCGACAGGTCGAGCGCCAGCACACCTTGAGGCACGTCGAGCGCGTGCGCTCCCGTCACGATGACGGCGTCGGCCGTTCCCAGGTCGGCCGATGAGACGGCCGGGCGCGGCACCAGGACCGGTTTCTGCCCATAGTGCTCGCGCAGCACCAGTGTCGCCGCCAGAGCAGCTTGCAGATCGGCCGGGTTGAACGCCAGCGTCTGGATCGGATCGGACAGGTCGCCCGCCAGCAGCAGCCGAACGTAGGGGTTGCCCCACGTCGCGACGGCGCCGCCGCCCAACGCCTCGAAATCGTCGGCCTGCTGGATCAGCGTGATCGTCGGCATCAGGCCGATGTCGGCGGCGTCATTGTCGAGCGCGGACCGAATCTCAGCCTCGGGCATCCGCGCGACTTCGTTGCCCTGCGATGCCAATACGTCGGCGAGCAGGTCAACGACTGCGGCGTCGGGAAGGGCGAAGCGGAAGGTCATAGACGGGTACGAAAAAACATGTCATGTCGCGGAGACATGACATGTTTCAGGTCAAACGCAAAAGCGGTTATGCTTTGGCGTCGCGGCGCTTGGGCTTGATGCGCGCGGCTTTGCCCTTGCGGTCGCGCAAGTAGAACAGTTTGGCGCGGCGAACGCGGCCCTCCTGAACGACTTCGATCTTGGCGATGCGCGGCGTGTTCATCGGGAACGTACGCTCGACGCCGATGCCGTTGGACACCTTGCGCACTTTGAACGTACCGCCAGCGCCGTTGCGCATCGAGATCACGACGCCCTGGTAGACCTGGATACGCTCCTTGTCGCCCTCGACGACGCGGACGTGGACGGCCAGCGTGTCGCCGGGGTTGAACGAGGGCAGGTCGTCGCGCTGTTGCGTCGCCTGGATGAGAGAAATAGCATCGGTAGCCATGAAGAGCACCTTTTGGTTTGAAAGCGTGAAAGAGAGAAAGAGTGTTGCTGTGGCCTTTCGGCGGACGCATTGCGCAATGGGATGCGGAATCGGCACGGGCGGCTCGGCGAGCCGCCCGTACGCGAGATGGAATCAGTCGAGCAGATCGGGACGGCGTTCGCGCGTTTTAGCCAAGCGTTGATCGTCGCGCCACGCGTCGATGGCCCCGTGATCGCCCGACCGTAGGACGGCTGGAACTTCGAGACCGCGAAACGTGGCAGGACGCGTGTACGAGGGCGCGTCGAGCAGTCCGTCCATGAACGAATCGCTCAGGGCCGACTGCGCGTTTCCAAGCACGCCGGGGACGAGCCGCACCATCGCGTCGGCGAGCACGAGCGCAGGCAGTTCGCCGCCCGAGAGCACGAAGTCTCCGAGCGACACCTCGCGCGTCACGATCAGATCGCGAACGCGCTGGTCGACGCCCTTGTAGTGCCCGCAGAGCATCACGACGCGCCCGACCTGCGACAGTTCGGACGCCATGCTTTGCGAAATCACGTCTCCGTCGGGCGACAGGTAGATCACCTCGTCGACCGGCACGCCGGTTTGATTTGCGTCGGACTGAATCGCTTCGATGCACGCCAGAATCGGTTCGGGTTTGAGCACCATTCCAGCACCTCCGCCAAACGGATAATCGTCGACTTTGCGGTGCTTGTCAGTCGCGTAGTCGCGCAGATCGTGCACGTCGAACCGGACGTGGCCGCCCGCTACCGCCCTCCCCAAAATGCTCTGGCCGAGGTAGGGCCGAACTAGGTCCGGCAGGGCGGTGACGAAGTCGATGTGCAGCACGGTCAGCGGGTCAAGCGTCGAGCAGCCCTTCGATGGGGCGCAGCACCAGCGTGCGCGCGTCCATGTCGAGATCGACGACGAACGCGTCCACGTCCGGCACCAGGGCCTCGCGTCCGTCGGGGAGGCGGACGCCGTAGATGAGGTGCGCGTCGGTGTCGTACACGTCGGCGACAGTTCCCAGCGCGCTGCCCTCCTCGTCGACCACTTCGAGACCGATCAGATCGTGCAGGAAGTACTCGCCATCGGCGAGCGGAAGCAGCGATTGGGGCGCATACACGCCTTGGCCGCGCAGACTAGCCGCAGCTTCGGGCGTGTCGACACCGTCGAACTGAATCAACAGCGTCAGTCCTTTGCTCGACGTCATCGCCCGCATCGCGTCGATCTTCCGAGGTTCGGCTGATTCGGCGTCGCGCCCCAGATAGAGCACGTCCAGATCAGCCAGTGCGGCGGGATCGTCGGTCTCAGGAATGACCTTGATCGTCCCGTCGACGCCGTGCGGTTTGAAGGCGCGGCCGACGAGGATCAGGTCGTCCTGCGAGACTGCATCGTCGGGGAGCGAGTCGTCCGGGGGCGTTTCGTCCTGTGGAGTCACAGCAATACGTAAAAGAACAGAGAGGCAGCCAGCTTACGCGGCTTTCTCGTCGGTGGAATCGTCAGCAGACGCGTCAGCGGCAAGCGCTTCTTCGGCAGACGCGGCTGGGGCAGGAGCGTTTGCGGGCTCGGGCGTCTCCTCGGAGATCACTTCGGGCTGCGAGGCTTCGCCCTTGGCCACGTCGACATCGGCGGCAGGCGTCGGGGCGTCTTCGGCATCGACGACGGGCGTCGAGGCTTCGGCAGCGACTTCCTCGGCGGGCGCTTCGGTCGTTTCGGTAGCGGGAGCGGCTTCGACGGCAGGCGTCTCGGCGGCAGCGGGCGCGGCTTCTGCGACGGGCGTCGCGGCGGCAGCGTCACCACCTTCGGCGGCTACGGTCTCGGCGTTGACGGCTTCCTGCTCGGCTTTGGCGGCTTCCTGAGCGGCCAGGCGCTCGGCGGCGGCGGCGTCATCGGCGGCCTTTTTCTCGGCGGCGATGCGAGCCTCCTCTTCCTTGCGGAGTTCGGCGAGTTCGGCGGCGCGCTTGGCGGCGTTGGCCTTCTCGGTCTTCATCGCCTCGCGGTTGCGCTCCTTGGCGGTCGTCTTCTCCTTGCCGAACGTCTTGGTCTCGCGGTGCGCGGTCATGGCGGCTTCGACCTCTTCTTCCGACGCGCCCTTGCGGGTCATCGAGAAGCCGAGCATCACGCCCTGCGTCTTGAGGATGTTGCGGACGGTGTGCGACGGCTGCGCGCCGACGCCGAGCCAGTAGAGCACGCGGTCGTGCTTGACGCTGATCTGAGCGACTTTCTCGACCGGGTCGTAGCGGCCCAGGTCTTCGATGAAGCGCCCGTCGCGCGGGCTTCTGCTGTCGGCAGCGACGATCGCGTAGACGGGGCGCTTGCGGCGTCCCATGCGGCGAAGGCGGAGCGAAACGGCCATGTGTGTTGGGGTTGGATTAGGTGTTGGGGCGATTCATGAATCGCCCGTGCGGGGTTGGTTGGTAGGGGACGGCTCGGCGAGCCGCCCGTACGGGGTTGGGAGTTGTCTATCGGCCGCCCAGCCCGCCCATGAGCGAACCCAGGTCGATCTGGCGGCCTTTTCCGGCGAGTTTGGTGACGGTCTTCATCATCTTCTTCATGTCCTCGAACTGCTTGAGAAGCTGGTTCACGTCGCGGACCTGCTGGCCCGATCCGCGCGCGATCCGGCGGCGGCGGCTACCGTTGAGCAGGCCGGGATTGCGGCGCTCCTCGAGCGTCATCGAGCGGATGATGGCTTCGATGTGCTTGAACGCGTCTTCTTCGACTTCGAGGTCTTTGACCTGCTTGCCCAGTCCGGGGATCATGCCCAGCAGATCGCCGATCGAGCCCATCGACTTGATCTTCTGCAACTGCTCGAGGAAGTCCTCGAGGTCGAACTGCGCCGATTTGATCTTTTTCTGCAGTCGCTCGGCCTGGGCTTCGTCGTACTGATCCTGCGCCTTCTCGACAAACGACACCACGTCGCCCATGCCGAGAATGCGCTGCGCCATGCGATCCGGATAGAACGGCGTCAGAGCGTCGAGCTTCTCGCCGGTCGATGCAAACTTGATCGGCTTCTCGACGACACTGCGGATCGAGAGCGCCGCACCGCCGCGCGTGTCGCCGTCGAGCTTGGTCAGGACGACGCCGTTGAAGTCGAGGCGATCGTTGAAGCTCTTGGCCGTGTTGACCGCGTCCTGCCCCGTCATCGAGTCGACGACGAACAGGATCTCGTCAGGACTGACGGCGCGCTTGATCGCTTCGACCTCGCGCATCATCTCTTCGTCGACGTGCAGGCGACCGGCGGTGTCGATGATGAGCACGTCGCGTGCCTGCTTGCGCGCCTGCTGGACGGCTTCGGTAGCGACGCGGACGGCATCTTTGAGCGGCTGCCCATCGTCACCCAAGATGCTGTGGACCGGCACGCCGACCTGAGCGGCGAGCGTCTTGAGCTGATCGACGGCGGCCGGGCGGTATACGTCGGCGGCGGCGAGCATCGGGTTCTTGCCCTTGCCTTTGAGGTGCAGCGCGAGCTTTCCGCAGAACGTCGTCTTTCCCGAGCCCTGGAGCCCGGCGACGAGGATAACGGTGGGCGGCTTGGGGTTGCTGGCGATGCCGACTTGCTGTCCGCCCATGAAGTGGACGAGCTCGTCGTAGACGATTTTGACGAGCTGCTGACCGGGATCGACGGCCGTAAGCACTTTCTCGCCCAGCGCTTCCTCTTTGACGCGCGCGGTGAATTCGCGGGCTACGTCGTAATTCACGTCGGCAGCCAACAGCGCGCGCCGCACTTCGCGCATCGTCTCAGCGACGTTGAGTTCGTTGATCTTCCCCTTGCCCTGGACGGACTTGAGGGCGTCTTCTAATTTGTCGGAAAGACTATCAAACATGGATGCCGGAGGGGAGTTGAGTGGAGGGACCGGGGCGCGCTGGGTAGCGGTGCCGGGTGAGCGGGCGGAGCAGAAGCTGTACCCTGCTCGGTTTCCGTTCGGGCAGAATCACAGAATACGGCTTGCAAAGTGGATGAGCGGCGAAGTGGCGGTGAAACCGAAATCCTCTTCGATTACTCCTTGCCGTCCAAACCTGGCAAGCCTTGGAGACTTGTCAGGGTTCTACTCCGCGCTCCTCCGCAGAATGCTCCTCGACTCCAAGCACGCTGCCCGCGTTTGGGCCAGACGCCATCGTCAGCGGCTGTTGCCGTCGGTCTCGCGTTGCATCGGCGCATCGCTTCTGTCGCTGGTCGACGCTTCCGTCGTCTACGCTTACGCACCCGATCTATCGCGCGGAGAACTGGACCTGCTCTCCGCGTTCGGCCAACTTGTCGAGCGAGGCGTCACCGTTGCGCTGCCTCGAATCGACGGGCACCGAACTCTGTCCTTCCGTGTCTGGTCGCCGACCGACGAACTGATCGCCGATCCACGTTATGGCATTCTCGAACCGGCGTCCGCCTCCCCCCTCGCCCCACCACCTGTCACCATCGTTCTGCCTGGTCTTGCAGCAGACCCCTCAGGCGTGCGGCTTGGTTACGGCGGCGGGTTCTATGACCGGCTGCTCGCCCACTATACGGATGCACTTCGCGTTTTCCCTGTCGCCTCGACTTGCTTTAGCGCTGAACTTCCGTCCGAGCCGCACGATGCGCGCGTCGATCTGATCGTGACCGAGCGATTCTGCCTGTGGACGAGCGCTCGCGAGTTGCCGCCCGTGCAACCCCGGTCGCCTCGTGCCGTACCCCACGTGACACCCTTCCGACCGGCCCCGCCCGCCTAAGTCCGCCGCGCCTCATGTCCACTCGTACTCGCTCCTCCGCTTCCTACGGCTCCTCGCTCACCGACGACCTGGACGCCATCGATCGCTTCTCCGACGCCGAACTGGAGCAAGTGCTGTTCAAGGAGGAGGAGCGTCCCGAGTCGAAGATCAACCTGGCGACGATAACGGGGATGGGCATGATGGGCGTCGGCGCGCTCTACATCTTGCAGCAGATGGGGTTGAGCGGTATTTACGTCAGCGGGCTCGTTGGCGTCCTGCCCTGGATTGCAGGTGTCTTGATCTTCGCTCTCGGCTTCGGACTGTTCAAGCGCCGTCCCAAGTCGACGCCGCTGGCCGCCAGCGCCCGAGCCAAGCCGCGCGCCCAGGCGCTCAACTCCGAGGCGAGGCGCTCGTACGGCGTCGGTATGGCTCCCAAGCTGGCACACGACAGGCGGCGGCTGACCAAGAGCACGGACCGCAAGCTGGCGGGCGTGGCGGGCGGTATCGCCGAGCGGTTTGGATGGGACCCGACGATCGTTCGCATCGCGTGGATCGCGGCCATGTTCGCCTCGTCTGGAGCGGCGATCGGCGCCTACGTCCTGATGGCGATCTTCATGCCCAAGCCCAAAGCGCTGAGCGCCGAGGAGCGCATCGCGATCATCCGGAATAGCTGATCTGCGAGAGGGCGCGCTCGAACGGCAGAGGCCAGTCGCCAGGCAGCGCCGACAGTACCATCTGCTCGTCGCGCGTGGGATGTTTGCACTCGAACCGCGACGCGTGCAAGGCGATGCGCTTGGGCAAAAAGGCGGACGGAGCACCGTAGCGCGCGTCGCCGACCAGCGGATGGCCGATGTGAGCCAGTTGGACGCGGATCTGGTGCGCTCGTCCCGTCTCCAGATCGACCTCGACGATCGAGAACGCATCCGACGCCCATAAGCTGCGGTAGGTCAGGCGGGCGGCTTTGGCATCGCCATCAGCCTTGGTGGTCATTCGGCTACGGTCGCGGTCTTTGCGCAAGTAGCCCGACAGCACCTGACTCCCCTCCAATCGCCCTTCGACGGCGCATAGATAGCGCTTCGCAACAGTCCGCTCGCGGATCTGCGCGCTCAGCCGGCTGGCGCCTTTGCTCGTCCGCGCCAGCATCATCACGCCCGAAACGGGACGGTCGAGCCGGTGCACCAAGCCGACGAAGACGTTCCCGGGCTTGTCGAATCGCTCCTTGAGATAGGCCTTGGCCCACGTCAACACGTCTAGGTCGCCGGTGTGGTCTTCCTGCGAGAGCAGACCAGCAGGCTTCACGATGCCCAGCAGGTGATTGTCGCAGAGCAGCACGCGAGGTTCGAGTCGGCTCATTCGGCAATCTCGGCTTGCACCTTTTTGGGCAGCGACGCCAGCACCAGAGCATGACTGTGCTCCATCCACTCCCGAATCTCATCCGATGGCGCCTGGCCACCCAGCACGACCGTATTCCAATGCGTCTTGTTCATGTGCCACCCCGGCACGACGGACGCGTACCGCTCGCGCAACTCGACGGCCCGTTCGGGATCGCACTTGAGGTTGATCCGTGGCGGAACGGCGCCGAGCGAGAGCAAGGCGAACATCTTGTGCCTCTCGCCCGAACCGACTCGAAAAACCAGGTTGTCCGGCCCAAACGGCTGATACTCCGACGCGCCCGAGAGCGTCAGGCAGTGGGTGCGAGCGGCGTCCAGCGTCATCGCTCGTCGTAGGAGTAGAGGGCCTGGTCGATGTCGCGCCCGCAGCGCGTGCAGAGGTGGGCTTCGGCGGGGATGCGGACCAATCCACAGGGGCATGGGGCGAAGATCTCGTCGCCGATCAGGTCGGCCTCGCAGTTGAGGCAGACGGTGGCGTGGGGCTCGTTGACGAACTCGCACTCGGCGCAGACGCCGGGCTTGAGAAACGGGCTGCTCGCCACCAGTTTGTGCATCCGCACGTGCGCCAACACGCCCAGCCCGACCAGCACGGCCAGACTTCCCGCCAGCGCCCACCGCGTCCCCCACAGCAGCCCCAGGTTGGCGGCGGCGTGCAGCAGCGAGGCAGCGATCAGGTACGGCGCGACGACGATCCAGCCTGGCCTGCGCGACGAGGCGTAGCGCGCCAGCACCATGCCGTAGCCCCAGACGGCGGCGTAGGCCATGTGCGCGGGAACGGGCCACAGGAAGCGCGAGAGCAAGAGTTGGTTGCCGTATTGATAGGCGTAGAGCACGTTCTCGAACGCCGCAAACCCCAGAGCTGTCGTCATCGCGTAGATCATGCCGTCGACCGGCTCGTCGAAGTCGCCCAGCCAGCGCGTCGCGACGACGGCGGCTATGAGTTTGAGGGTCTCCTCGACGAATCCCGTCGCCAGCGTCAGACTGGCCAGCTGGCCCAGCGACAGGTCCGCGCTTCCCAGCGTGTCGAGGTAGATGCCGAAGCGCCCACCGATCCAGCCGTTCATCACGACGGCGGCGACCAGGCTCGCGCCTCCGCCGACGACACCGACCATGAGCAGATGGCGGATCGCTTCGGGCTCGACGCGGTCGTAGCGGCGCAGCACGTAGAGCCAGATGCCCGCCCCCAGCGCGACGCCGAGCAGCGTAATCAGGAGCGAGGGCATGGGCGCCGGATGGACGGGGAAGAGAGCGGCAATCAACGCTGACAAACTGGATCGGATTCGGCACGCGGGCGCGGCGTGCTTCGCCCTATTTTGCGACCTATGGCCTCGGACACGCTGCACCCGCTCTCGCTCAAAGCCGAAGGCGTGCGCAAGGCGCTCCATCTGGTCGCGCTAGTAGTGCCTCTGATGCTGACGCTGTTTCCGCCCGACGTGTCGCGCCTGTTTTTCGGCCTCTCCGCCTTTTTGGCCGCCTCCATCGATTCGTCCAGGGCGTTCGTGCCCTGGGTCGCCCGGCTGGTCGACCGGATGTTCGGCTTCATGATGCGCGCGTCCGAACGCGACACGACAGGCGGCGTCGTGCTCAACGGGGCGACGTGGGTGCTCATCACGGCCGCGCTGCTGGCGTGGTGGCCCGACGTACAAACGGCCGGATGGATTTTCGCCGCGTTCATGCTGGCCGACGCCGCCGCCGCACTCGTCGGACGATCCGTGGGACGTATCCAATGGCTGGGCACGTCGAGGACCGTCGAGGGATCGCTGGCGTTTGCGATCACGTGCGCTCTCGTTCTGGCGGTCGGCATCGGCGCCTCGCCCGTCGCAGCTCTGGTCGTCGGCGTGATGACGCTCGCCGAGGCCCTTCCGCTGGGCGTCAACGACAACGTGCGCGTCCCGCTCATCGGCGCGGCAGCGCTCTGGTTTCTCTCCTGACCTATGGCCCTAATCGACCTCGCGGCGTCGGCCGTAACCAAGTTTGCCAGTCTGGACCCGTTCCCCCAGCCTCCCGTGATTGGGCTGCGGTGTCCGCTCGTGATGATGCACGGATTCGGGTTGCTAGCCGGACTCAAGCGGCGCGGCCACCTGCACGGCGAGGCGATGGACCTGCGGCAGTATGGCGTCCAGGCCTACGCGCCCAACGTATCGCCCTACCACACCACGGCGGTGCGCGCGGCGATGTGGAACGAGCGCATCGAGACGATACTGGAAGAGACCGGCGCCGCATCGGTCCACCTGATCGCGCATTCGATGGGCGGGCTGGACGCGCGCCACCTGATCACGCACCTGGGCGGCCACGCCTACGTCCGCTCGCTGACGACGATCTCAACGCCGCACCGGGGCAGCCAGATCGCTCAGATCGTCGAGGAGCAGCCTGAACGCCTGCGCGAACTGCTAGCAGGCGCCGTCGACTGGTTCGCTGCAACGGCGATGAGCGGCACCACGTCCGACATCGCTCAGGCCACGCACGAGTTGACGCCGCGCTACCTCGAAGAGACGTTCAACCCGTCGACGCCCGACCACCCCGACGTGCGCTACGCTTCGTACGCCGGACGCGCGGGCAAGGGAACGCGCGTGGGCATCAACCCTCTGCTAACGCTGCAAAACCGGCTGCTCTATGGGCGCGAAGGCCAAAACGACGGACTGGTGAGCGTGCGCAGCGCCAAATGGGGCTACTTCTGCGGCACCATCGACGCCGATCACGCCGAACAGGTGGGACTCAGGCGGGGACTGACGGGCGAGTTCGACGCGCTGCATTTCTACCGCACGATCACGCGCGATCTGGCGGCGCAGGACGTGCTGCTCAGCAGCTAAGACCATTCGGGCGATTCGGATCGTCAGCCGGTGCGAGCGGCTTGGGAAAGAGTGCAGAGGTTGGCGCCCGATTCGGCGGCAGTGCGCAGCGTACGCTCGAAGTGGTCGGCCCAGCCCGGCGCGTCGTCGGCATCGAACGTGTGATGGTGCCACAGTCCGGCGACCGCTCCGCCCGAACGCTGCGCCTGGTCGAGCACGTCTTGGGTGACGGCTCGCGCCCGGACAGGCGACAGATGCTGCCGGTTGAACAGGGCGCCATCCATCAGTGCGAGCGGGATTTCGACTACCTGGGTTGGCTCGCCGCTGAGCAGGTCGAAGAGGCGAAACGGGCGGGCGGTGGCGCGGCGAAAACCGGCGCGGTCGCTCCAGCCCAGCGTGCTGTCGACCGAGACGCCTGCCTGGGCGAGCAGACCGGGCGAGCGCAGCACGTCGTAGCGTAGGTAGTGCGCGCGGTGAGCGTAGCGGCCGGACAGGCCCACACGGTCGGCTTCGCGCATCAGAGCCGACGGGTCGTCGAACGATGCGTGCGAGGGATGCAGGCCGATCTCGTGGCCCCGCTGCCTCAGCCGAGCAAGCACGCCGTGTGGGACCGGGTAGGGCACGTCGTAGATCGACCGCGCGTCGGCTTTGAATAGAAACGTCGCCCTGGCGCCATAGCGCGCCGCCGCATCGGCCAGTTGCATCGGTGCTAGGGCGTAGGGATCGCCCGGCGTCAGAACGCCGCCCAGGGCCGACGCGAGGCGCCGCACTCTCCGCCCCATCGATTCGCCCAGCCGGTTAGCGACGGCGCGCTGGCCGACTTCGCGCCACACGATCCCCGGCCGCCACTTGCGTAGCGCGTCGATGTCGTGTGTAGCGCAGAACGACCAGCCCGCGTCGTCCACGAGGCTGAGTTGGGCGGCGTGGGCCTTGGAGAGCAGCCAGCGGCGGTACACGTCGGCGAGAGGACGAGTCGCGTTGCCCGACTGGACGAGCAGGCTGTCGGCCGAGCGGACGCGTCCGTGCGTGTCGCGCTGCCGGGTGCGCAGTTCGTCCAATCCGGCGAGCCAGTAGAACGCCGATCCCACCAGGTCGGGCGAGCCGTCCGAGTGCCACAGCGGGACCAGCGCCGTCTCCGCCCCGCCGGTATGGGGCCGCAAGTCTGCGAGCGTCACCTGCGACGGCTGCTCGAAGACGGCGCGCGCAGCGTCCGACGGTGCGAGCCACGAACGGACCATCGCGTGGTCGGCGTGAGGCGACAGGCCCGATCCGCGCAGCATTTCGGCGAGGGCGTAGCGGTAGCAGACGGCGAGGTCGAGCACGAGGGAAAGAGAAAACGCGGCGTTGGCCCACGGCGCGTCACAGACTCTGGCCACGCGCGGGTTGCGCAGGATACAGCGCCGGGGCGACCTTGCGGCTCTCCCACCCCGATGCCTTTGGAACGCCGCTACAAAGTATTCTCGGACCCCGTTCACGGGTTCGTTTCGGTCCCGCACGGATTGCTGCTGGGTTTGGTCGAGCGGCCCGAAGTGCAGCGGCTGCGCAGAATCCGCCAGTTGGGCGTTGGGCACCTCGTCTTTCCCGGAGCCGAGCACAGCCGCTTTGGTCACGCGCTGGGGGCGATGGCGCTGATGCAGGAGGCACTTTCCGTACTGCGCGGCAAAGGAACGCCGATTTCGGACGCCGAATACACGGCCGCGCTGGCTGCTGCCCTCCTCCACGACATAGGCCACGGCCCGTTCTCGCACACGCTCGAGCCTACGCTCATGGACGGCGTCCACCACGAGCAGGTGAGTAGGGCGCTGATCGTCTCGCTGAACGCCCAGCTGAGCGGCGCGCTCGACCTGACGCTCCAGATGTTCGACGACGCGTACGAACGGCCGTTCTTCCACCATCTGATTTCGGGCCAACTCGACGTGGACCGGCTCGACTATCTGAGGCGCGACAGCTACTTCACAGGCGTCGTCGAGGGCGAAGTCGGCGTCGACCGGCTGATCAAGACGCTGCGCGTCGAGCCGTCCCACGGAGGCGGGCAGAGCCAGTTGGTCGTCGAGTCCAAGGGCGTCTACGCCGTCGAGAACTTTCTCGTGAGCCGCCGCCTGATGTACTGGCAGGTGTACCTCCACAAGACCGTCCTCGCGGGCGACTTCGTGCTGCGCATGGCGCTGGCGAGGGCCCGGCGCGCCGTGCGGGCGGGCGATGCTGCCGTCACCGATGCCTGCGCTCCGGGCCTGCGCTTCTTTCTCCAGCGCGACGTCACACCGGGCGACCTGGACGACGCCGACGTGCAGCGCGCCTTTTGCGCCTTGGACGACGCCGACGTGCTCGTCTCGCTCAAAGCGTGGCAGCACGCCGCCGACTCTGTCCTGGCCGAACTGAGCAGCCGCTTTCTCCACCGCCGCTTGCCCATCGTCACGTTTCTCGACGCATCGCCGGGCGAGCAGGAACGGGCTGCGTGGCAGTCGGAAGTCGAGGGATGGATCGTCGCCAGAGGGTTGGCTGGCGTGGAGGAGACTAGCGAACTGGCCTGCTACTATCTCCACTTCGGCGAGGTCACCAACACGGCGTATTCCGAATCCATCCTGATCCGCGAGCGCGACGGTACGGTTCAAGACTTCGCCCGGGCGGCCGACTTCTCCTTGGTCGGCCCGGTGCGGCGGCCGGTCGTCAAGCCGTACGTCTGCGCGCCTCGCGGCGTGGGAATCGAGCAGAGTCTCCGAGAGTAGGTCGCGGAGAGCGATACCGCCGCGATCGCGGCGGCCGTGGCGCCCACGGTGATGTCGCGCGCTTCGACCAAATCGGGGCCGTGGAACGCAATCAACAGCCTGAGCCGGAACGCTCTCTGCCACCATGAGGCGAACGCGCCGATGGCAACCGCCGAGCAGGCTGACGCAAACCCTACTCTGCGCGCACGTGCCCTGAAGCTTCAGACAGAACGCGGCCCAGATCGTCGATGCGGATGGGCTTGGTCATAAACGCCCGAGCCCCTGCGGCGCGCGACCTGCTGCGGTCGTCGTCCGAAGCGTCGGCGGTGAGCATCGCGACGAACGGCGCGCGCGCTCCCCACTCGTCGCTCATGCGCCGCGTCGTTTCGTAGCCGTCGACGTCGGGCATCTGCACGTCCATCAGAACGGCGTCGAACGGGCGCGCGTCGATCGATAGGCGAACGGCATCCAGCGCGGACATCCCGTCGGCTACGGCCAGCGCCTCGTGTCCCAACCGCTGGGCCATCCGCACGGCGACGCGGCGGTTGATCTCGTTGTCGTCCACGACGAGCACGCGCAGAGTATGATCGGGCCGAGCCTGGCCGAGCAGGTCTGCGCCGACTTCTCTCTGGCGCTCTCCCCGACGAGCCGGAGCGTAGGCTACGCGCGCCGTGAACGCCGAGCCGGCACCGGGCTCGCTCTCGGCGGCTAGAGTTCCACCCATCAAGGCCATCAACTGAGCTGATATGGCCAAGCCCAGACCGGTCCCTCCGTAGCGGCGCGTCGTCGAGGCGTCGGCCTGGGTGAACGAGTCGAAGACGGTAGCGCGCGCTTCGTCCGTCATGCCGATGCCCGTGTCGCGGACGACGAAGGCCAGGCTCTGGGCGTCTGGATCGGCCGAGATCGAGAGGGTTACGCCGCCCTGCTCGGTGAACTTGACCGCGTTGGAGAGCAGGTTGAGCAGCACCTGTCCCAGCCGGTTGGGATCGCCAGACACCCACTCCGGAACGCCGCCGTCCGCGTCGAAGTCGAGCGTCAGCCCTTTGGCCTGGGCCGCCGTCCGGACGACCCGCAGTGCAGACTGGGCGACGCGCCTGGGCTCCATCGGGATCGATTCGATTTCTACCCGACCGGCTTCGATTTTCGAGAAGTCGAGCACGTCGCCGATGATGTTCAGCAGCGCGTCGGCGCTCGTACGGATGGTCTCGACGCTTTCACGCTGATCGCCGTCGAGCGAAGACTCGTCCAGCAGGTCGGCCATACCGATGACGCCGTTGAGCGGCGTGCGGATCTCGTGGCTCATCGTCGCCAGAAACTCCGACTTGGCCTTGGCAGCGCGCTCGGCCGCATCTCGTAGCCGCTCGGCGTCGTCGAGCGCCAGAGCGAGGCTAGCGTTCGAGTCGAGCAGTGAGCGCTCGGCGCTGACGCGGACGTGCGCGGCGATCGAAATCGCGATGGCGACCGTCGTTGAGGCAATCGCGATGATCGTCGCTCCTTCGTCGTCGATCCACCCGGCCAGCCAGTAGCCCGCGATGAGAGCCAGGGCGAACGCGCCGTATGCGGCGACCTCGTGCCACCGCCGCGCGAAGACGCCGATCAGCGAGATGCACGAGATCACGATCATCCCCATCCACATCGGCACGTCGGCTCTGCTGAACAGCGCGATCTTGGTCAGGTCGAGCGCGGACACCAGGTAGGCTACCGCGACCGTGAGTTCGCGCGTGCGTGACCTCACGCGGTCCGAGACGTACGTGAGCGCCAGAATCACCAGCGGCAGCACGTACACCGCAACGCCGACGATCGTAGTCAGCCGCCTGCCGGGCTGAGAAACCAGTAAGTTGACCACGACACCTGCGACGCCTGCGAACCCGAGCAGGGCGCGGTAGATGGCTAGGCGCGAGGTCGTGGGTGGGATCATCGGTGCAGTATCGGGCCTACGCCGCGATAGGTTAAGCGGCGGATGTGGCCGGCTCCGCTCAAACGCACGGTCGAGAGCAGGCGCCGTGCCCGCTTCAGCTCTTTCCAGGCTCGTCGAGGATGTAGAGTTCGGGCAGGTTTCGTCCGACCTGCCCCCAGTCCAGCCCGTAGCCGATCACGAACTGATTGGGAATGCGGTACCCGACGTAGTCGAGCGTCAGCGGCACGCGAGTGGCCTCGTGCTTGTGCAGAAGCGTAGCCACGGCGACGGATGCCGGGCTGGATTCCTGCGCCAGATCCATGATGAACTGCATCGACAGGCCAGTGTCGACGATGTCCTCGACGAAGATGACGTGGCGCCCCGCCAGGTTGGCATCAATGCCCTTGAGCTTGGTCACGTTGCCCGACGACACCTTCTCGGCGCCGTAGCTGGACAGCTTGAGGAAGTCGATCTCGCACTCCAGGTCAACGGCGCGCAGCAGATCGGACATGAACATGATGGCCCCGTTGAGGACGCCGATGAAGATGGGCTTCTTGCCTGCGTAGTCGCGCGTGATCTGCTGGCCCAACTCGGCGATGCGCAGTCGCAGTTCGTCCCGGCTAAGGTGGACCCGGAAGCGTTCTCCGTTGACGACGACGTGTTTCGTGGGCTGCGGCATGGGTGAGGCGTGCGATGAGCGGAAGGCGAAAACTAGGGCGCGCGAACGGGCTGGCGGGCAAAGTCGGCGTTGAATGCGCGATCCGACCCTCGGCAGCCGCTCGCGCGGCTCTGCGGCCCGCTTGGGCGGCTACTCCGCTACTCCGACTCGAGTCCGGTCTTGCCCAGCGTGAACGTGCCCCGGAACAATCGCCGCGCCGGTCCGCCGAGCGTGACGCCCCCAACCGCCGCCGGTAGCGCTCGCCCTCCCTTCCAGTCGAAGCCGACAGAGAGCGTTCCGCCACGCGCCTCGACTTCGACGCGGGCGCGTGCGCCTTGAGACGGGGCCGCCTGGTCTGCCACAAATGCCAGCGCCGCGGCGACAGCGCCCGTTCCGCAGGCCAGCGTTTCGGCTTCGACGCCCTTCTCGAACGTCCGCACGCGGATGCGGCTCGCCTCGACCGGTTGAGCGAACGTCACGTTGGCGCCTCGCTCGCCCCATGCGTCGGCGTGGCGTAGTCGGAGCCCGACCGCGTCCACATCGGCGGCGTCCAGGTCGTCCGTCCAGACGACGGCGTGTTCGGTCCCGGTCCACGCGTAGAAGACGTGGTGCTCACCCAAGGTCAGCGTGCGCAGGTTGCGAGCGCCGGGCAGATCGAGGGTGACGCTGGCGCCTTCCACGCGGGCGCCGACGGGTCCCGCATCGGTTTGCAGCGTGAGCGTGGTCGTGCCGCCGCTGACGGCGCCGAAGCCGGAGTCGGCGGCGATGCGCGCCATGCAGCGGGCGCCGTTGCCGCACATCGTCGGGCGCGATCCGTCGGCGTTGTAGATCGTCAGGCGCGGATCGGACGCAGCCGTGTCGAACGCGTCGCCGTCGACCGAGAGCAGGAGCAGGCCGTCGGCTCCGATGCCGGTCCGGCGATCGCACAGTTGGGCGGCGAGGCGAGCGGCTTCGGCGTCTCCAAGCGCGTAGAAGCGGTTGTCGATCGCAATGAAATCGTTGCCTGCGCCGCTCCACTTGGCGAACTCAACGATCAGGCTGGGCGTCATATAGGTCTGCATATCTTTTCGCGTGCTCGTCAGATCGACGGGCGCGCACGTCTGTTCCGCCCCAACCGATTCCCTTGACCGAGAAAAGCCTCCACATCGACCAAGTCGAGCCGCTGCTGCTGTTCGGCTTCAACGACACCTACCTGCGCCGCATCGACGCGGCGTTCCCCGAGACCACCGTCACCGCGCGCGGCACGACGATCTACCTGCGCGGCCCCGACCAGGAAGTCGAGCGCATCGAGCAGGTGATTCACGAACTCTCGGTTCTGCTGACGCGCAACGGCACGCTGACCGAAAACGACGTAGACACCGTTCTCGCGCTTTCGGGCGCGACCGACCGCATTCCCAAATCCGTCGGCGGCGCGCGTGACGTGATCCTGCACACGGCCAGCGGCGGCATCGTTCGCAGCAAGACGCCCACCCAAACCGAGATGATCGGCAAGGCGCGGCAGAACGACGTTCTGTTTGCCGTCGGTCCGGCGGGAACGGGCAAGACGTACGTGGCGGTCGCGCTCGGAGTGGCGGCGCTCAAGAGTAGGCAGGTCAAAAAGATCGTACTGACGCGTCCGGCCGTCGAAGCGGGCGAACGATTGGGCTTTCTCCCCGGCGACCTGCGCGACAAGATCGACCCCTACCTGCGCCCGCTCTACGACGCGCTCGAATCGATGATGTCGCTCGAAAAGCTGCGCGCCAACATGGACCAGAACATCGTCGAAATCGTGCCGCTGGCATTTATGCGGGGCCGAACGCTCGACTCCGCGTTCGTCATCCTCGACGAGGCGCAGAACGCGACCACGTCGCAGATGAAGATGTTCTTGACGCGTCTGGGTACCAACAGCCGTGCCATCGTGACGGGCGATGTGACCCAGACGGACCTGCCCTCGCGCGAGCAGTCGGGCCTGGTCCACGTGCGGCGCATCTTGTCGAACGTCGAAGGCATCGGCTTCGTCGACTTCAACAAGTCGGATGTGGTGCGGCACCGGCTCGTCAAGGACATCATCGAAGCCTACGAGAAAGACGAAGACGGCTGACACTCCACAGCTCATCACACCCGCGCAGGCAGGAATCCACAACCGCTGCAAACGTCTGCTCCTGACTCTGTCCGAGAGTCGCAAAGAGGTCGAAGTCGGACGAGACGCGGCCTCTCTCACTACCAACCTCTCCCGCTGTGCCGTCGTCTGACCGAACCGAAATCACGCGCCTCGAGCGCGTCGAACACCTCGCCTTTCTCGCCGAAAACGTCCCGCAGCCGATCCTCGCGCTGAGCGAAGACTGGACGCTGCTGTACGGCTCGCGGGCGCTGGGCGAGGCGCTGGGTGTGAGCGTGAGCGAACTGGCCGACTATCCGCTGCGCGACCGCATCGCGGGGACCAACCGCGCGCAGGATGCGACGTTGGAAACGGTCGACGAATTGGTCAAAGAGGCCGGCGGCCCGCTCGAAATCTGTCTGCGCCACGCCGACGGCTCGGACCGCTGGTTCGCTGTCTCGGTGCGCGACCTGAGAGGCACGCCGCCCGTCTCGGCGCTTCTGGTTACGCTCCACGACGTGACCGAGCGCAGGCAGACGAGTCAGCGGATGAAGATGCTGGAGCGCGCAGTCGAAGCCGCCAACAACTCCATCGTCATCGCCGACGCGCGGCAAGAGGACATGCCGCTCGTATACGTCAACGAGGGGTTTCTGACGCTGACGCAGTATGCGTATGACGAAGTGATCGGACGCAACTGCCGGTTTTTGCAGTCCCCCGGTGACGACGAACCCGGCCCGAGCGAGGCGCGCGCGTCGATCCACCGCGCGCTGGACGAGGGCGAGTTCGTCAAGCAGACGATTCAGAACTTCAAGAAAGACGGCACGCCGTTTTGGAACGAGTTGTACCTGACGCCGATCTACACCGGCGACGTGCTCACGCACTTCGTCGGCGTGCAGAATGACGTAACCGAGCGCGTCGAGGCGCGGCAGCACTCCGAATCGCTCAACAAGAGCCTGGACCTGCGCGTGCGGCAGGCCACGGGTGAGATCCGAGAGACCAACGAACGGCTCACCATCGAGAAGGAGCGCGCCGAAGCTGCCGCTAGGGCCAAGACGGAGTTTCTGGCCAGCATGAGCCACGAGATCCGCACGCCGCTGACGGCGATTCTAGGTTTTGCGGGTCTGCTGACACGCCGCATCGAACAGGACGACCTGCGCACGTTCGCCGACCGCATCGAACGCAGCGGAACGCGTCTGCTCAAAACGCTCAACCTGATCCTCGACCTGTCGGCTATCGAGAGCGGAAAGCGGCGCCTGACGATGGAGACTGGCCCCATCGTGCCCGAACTGCGCGAGATCGCCAACCTGTTTCGCCCGCGCGCCCATGACAAGGGCATCCGGCTGATCGAAGAGTATCCTCCCGACGCTGAGCACTGGCGCGTCCGCTACGACGCAGGCGCGCTGACGAGCATTCTCAACAACCTCGTCGGCAACGCTGTCAAATTCACTAACGACGGCTCGGTGAAGCTCTGTCTGGATGCTCGCCGAACCGCTACGGGACCTCGCGTGCGCATCATCGTCGAGGATACCGGTATCGGCATCAAGAGTGAGTTTCTGCCGCGCATCTTTCAGCCCTTCGAGCAAGAGTCGTCGGGTCTGAGCCGCACGCACGAAGGGTCGGGGCTGGGCCTGTCGATCGCCAAGCGGTTGACCGAGATGATGGGCGGAGAGCTGCGCGTCGACACGCAGCCGGGTCAGGGCAGCCGGTTCATGGTCGATCTAGAGGCCGCCGAGGGCTCGGTCAACCACGAGGACTCCGACGACACGCCGAGCGATGCCGCCTTGCTGGTCGTCGAGGACAACGAAGACACGCAGTACCTTCTGCGCTCCCTTCTCGAACCCATCTGCGAACTGGCGATCGCATCGACCGCCGACGACGCGCTCCGCATAGCGCGCAAGCGCCGCTACCGTGCCATCCTGATGGACATTAACCTGGGCGACGGCGCCAGCGGCTCGGACGTTCTCGCCGCGATCCGAGCCATGGACGGATACAGCGACACGCCCGTCCTAGCGCTGACGGCCTACGCTCTCCCGGGAGATCGCGAGCGGTTTCTTGCACAGGGTTTTAGCGGCTACGTCTCCAAACCATTTGTCGTCACCGAATTCGTAGACATCGTTCGCACCCTCGTCACCGACATGTCCGATCAGCGCATCGAAGAGTGACGAGGAGCGCGGTCCGCCAAAGCACGCGGCAGCGTTATCCCTGCGTCCGCTGCCCGACGCGTCTGAAGATGCCATGCGTGCGCGCCACGTTTTGGGCGGGCGCGGGAGCTTCGGCGATGGCGAACCCGACCTGCTCGAACGCCCGCACCAGATCGGCGGACGAAGCGCCCGTCTCGGCGAACAGCCAACCGCCCTCGGCCAGCACGCGGTGGACGTGCCCCAGATCGGCGCGCACGCTGAGGTCGGTCGCGACGATCCAGCCGAACGACTCGTCGCCGAACGCGAGATCGTCGAACGGCATCGCTACGACCTCCACGCTCATCCCTCGGGCTTTCAGCTGCGCGTGGCACGCATCGGCGGCGGAGGCGTCGTGCGTGCAGGCCGTAACGCCGAAACCCAGGAGGGACAGCGGCAGCACGTGGCGCAGCGCATCGTCGCCGATCACGAGAACCGTTTGGGGCAGCGGTATGGCGGCGAACGTGCGCAGCAGGTGATCCGAGGGGGCGCGCACGATCAGGAGGCCAGGGCCAGCGGCGTGCGCTTCCACCCGGCCGCGTCGAGCACCGACGACGCCAACGCGTCGATGTAGAGCGTGTGACAGTTGATGCCCGCGGCGATCTCGAACTGCGCCAGTCCGCTCTCCGCTGCCGCCCGGCGGAGCCTGATGTCTAGCTCGTATGCCGTCTCGACCGTGTCCGACGAATATCCTAGCGGCACCACGACGACACCGCTCGCTCCCTCATCCAGTGCCAGTTGGAGCGCCTCGCCGGGTTCGGGCGAGAGCGCGCGGCGCAGTCCCCAACTCGGCGCGTAGGCCCAGTGGATGCGGCGCTTTTCGTTTCGCTCGCCAAGGACGCGGCGGGCCAGTTCGCCCAGCGGAGAGGACTCGGGCGACTCGTCGGGCGCGTCGACGCGGGCGGCCGGATGGGCGGCGAACAGCAGATGGACGTTGGGGCGGATCGCACGAGGAAACCGCTTGAGCGCCTCGCCGATGCGCTCTCCCAGCGCGCGCGAGAACCCCTCGGACTGCGCCACCGAAGGCACGACGACGGTCGGCGGGTGGACGGAGCGTTCGTGGCACACCGTCTGCCACCACGCCAGGCACGCGTCGGTGACGGCCGAAAGGCGCACCGGCGTGACGGGCACCAGGACGACGCGGTCGCAGCCGTCGGACAGCACCCGTTCGAGCGTGGCCTCGGCCTGAGGATCGGCATAGCGCGAGGCCACGTAGACGCGGACCGTAAGGTCACTCCCCATTTGCCGGGCAAGCGACGCCTGCAACGCGCGCGCCTGCTCGCCTACGATGCGCGCCTCGGGCGACGTTCCACCGACGGCCTGCAAGGCTTCCTGAAGTGCCGGAGTCTGCCTCCGAGCCATCCACCGAGCCCCCAGTTCGCGCAGCCACACGGGCAGCCACACCGCAGGAAAACGGTAGGGATCCATCAGCAACCGAAAAAGAAAATCTTCCGCCCCCTGCTCGCTCAGCACACCGCCGGGCGCCAGCAGCACGACCGCAATCCGCTCTCCCCGCTCGTGCACACCGCTTTCCGCGAACGCAGAGAGAGGATCGAACGAGTGAGCGGCAAAAGCGCGTGGCGTCATGTGGCGAGGATCGAAATAGGGACGGACTACGCGTATAAGAAACGAATCAGGCGCTCTGGCACACTTGAAGTTTCGACAGACGCACATGCATTTCAAGCAAGTACTATGTCGTTTACAAGCTACACATAGCCCCATGTTTGACGCACCGATGGAAGCGCTACCAGTTCATCCCTCCTCTAGCGCGCACGTCGCCTGCTGGGTCGGTCACACGCTGGAGAGCCGGGCGACTTCCGACAACTCGTCTATCTCGTCTGGCCGCTTGTCCTTTCTCCACCGCACGATGCGAGGAAATCGGAGGGCGAAGCCGCTCTTGTGCCGTTTGCTCACCTGAACCGCGTCGAAGGCGACTTCGAGTACGACTTGGGGTTCGACCAGGCGCACGCGCCCATGCGCGAATTGCTGCGTGGTGTGCGCGACAAACCATTCGCTCAGCTCGGCCAGTTCAACGTCTGTCAGGCCCGAGTAGGCCTTGCCGATCGGGAGCAGCGTATCGTCGGTCTTGGAGGTGCGGACGGCGAACGTGTAGTCCGAATAGATCTTGGAGCGCTTGCCGCTTCCCCTCTCGACGCTCGTCACCACGACGTCGAGGGTGGCGAGGGCGCGCTTGACTTTGAGCCAGTCGCCACCGCGTTTGCCGGGCGTGTAGGGCGAGGCCAGCGACTTGGCCATCAGTCCCTCGTTACCCCGCTCGCGCGCCTGCTCGAACCGCGCGTCCAGCCGCTCTTCGGTAGCGTCGGTCCATACCTCCTGATCCGACAGTCGGACGTGCGATCCGGCTTGGGCCAGCGCGTCGACCAGAAGGGCGCGGCGGTGGGAGAGCGGACGCTCGATGACCAGATCGGTGGCGTAGAGCACGTCGTAAGCGATGAGAACGGTGGGGATGTCGTCGAGCATCGCCTGAGGCACGCGAACTCGGCCCAATCGCTTTTGCAGCAGCGCGAACGAAGCAACGTTACCCTCGCTGTCCAGAGCCACGATCTCGCCGTCCAGGATCCACTCGCCTTGGGGAAGAGCGGCGACTAGTGCGGCAGCGACTTCGGGAAAGCTGCGCGTCACGTCCGACCGCTGGCGAGAAAACAGCGCGACGTGCCGGTCGCCGACTGTTCGTCCTAGCGGCGCGGCGCCGTTGGAATCGCCGACATGGGCCTGGCACCGGATGCCGTCGAACTTGTCTTCGATCGCGAGACCGTCGGGCATGAGTTTTTCCAACTCCTCGGTCGTGTCTGCGGCCCCGGCAAGCATGAACGCTATGGGATGAAACAGCCGCATCTGAGCCTGACCCATCGTTCCGTCCTGGGCTCGAACGGCCGTCTCGCCCAGCGAACCGATCAGCATGTTGACGCGCCGAATCTCGCCCAGATCGACCTCGAACGCACGAGCCAGTGCGTCTTCGACCCCCGCTTCTTTCATGCCGATGCGCAGATCGCTCGCCAGCATGCGGATGGCGTAGCGGGCTTCGAGCGGCGTCGCGTCGGCTAGAAACGCGGCTAGCAGCGCCTGCTGGTCGGCTCGCTTGCGCGTGCTCGCTAGCGCCTCGAAGAGCAGGTCGAGATCGGCCAGCGTTAACGTGGGTTCGCGCGGTGTCAGCGCTTGGTGCCCCAGCGTGCCCGGATCGCCCAGCCGCACCATGCGCGCGCGCAACTCGTCGGGTGAGAGGTCGGTCGCCGATTCGAGAGCCTGGAGGATCGCCGCGTGGCCGACGTTGACCGTCCGCCCGTCCGATATCTCGAACGCGTGACCGGCAAACCAGCGCGCCGCCCGTTCGAGATCCGCGCCGGTGAGAGCCGTCAGCAGGTCGCCTACGTGAGCGGCCTTCTCGATGCGCGAGCGTGTACCTTCGACGCGCTCGGCAGATTGCGCCCACTGGTGCAGCGGAGCGCTGGGTTGGAGGATCGGCTCTGTCATGTGGCCTGGGTCGGTTGAGGTGGGCGTTTGGCCGCGCGCGCAGGCGACCCGACTGGTTCGACGCTCGCTTCGGGTGCCTGGATCGCGCTGTCCCATTTGGGCTCGCCGACGTTCTGGCACGTGGGGCAGAAGTAAATGATGCGCGTCTTGTCGTCGCCATCGCGCGTCTCTTCGCCTTTGCGCGTGACCTGCCGCTGCTGGCGGACGGGCGTGCCGCAGGCGAGACACGGCAGGTTAGTGCGGCGGAAGACGTAGTGCCGCTGCTGCCACGGCTTGGCCGAGGGGTACGACAGCGCCGGGTCCGCTCCGACGCGCTCGAAATCGGCGGGCGAGAGCGTGCGCCCACCTGTCTGGTAGGCGTGATGGCAGAAGTCGGGAATCGCCGAGAGGAGCGCCGCCCACTCGGCGTCCTCGAGCAGGCCGACGGGTTTCCACGGATGCAGACGGCAGGCGAAGAGTATGTCGGCGCGCAGGTAGTTGCCGATGCCCGCCAGCGCCTGCTGGTCGAGCAGCGCCGCGCCGACGGTGCGCTTGGGGCGGAGCATCAGACGGCGCCTAGCCTCGGCCGCGTCGAACGGAGGATCGTCGGGATAGGGCAGCGTTTCGGGTCCCAGCGTGGCCAGCAACTCGACCTGTTCGTACGGATCGCCCTCGCCCACCTCGACGACGGGCGCCGAGTTGAGAATCGCCGCGCCGTCGGGCGTGACCAAGCGCAGCCGCTCCTTGCGCTCGCGCGGCTCGGGCGCTCCCTCGACGACGAACCACCGGCCCCACATCATCAGATGCACATGGACGTACGCGCCGCCCTCAATCTGGACGACCAAGTGCTTGCCATGCGTGAACACGCGCTCGACGAGCCGACCGGTCAGGCGTCCCGGCTCATCGGCGAGCCACGCCTTGGCCGCCTTGGTCCGCGCCTCGACCTCGACCAGCGGTTGACCGACCAGGACGGGGGCGATCAGATCGGCGGAGCGGCGGACTTCGGGTCCCTCGGGCATGGCGGTGCGGGTGGATGAGCGTCTGCTATCCGCTGGCGGGCGCTCAGGGTTCGGGCCGAATGTATCGGCTCTATTCCGACTCCTACCGGCCGGTCCGTCCCACGGTGTAGCGCGCCGTCAGGTAGGCGCTGCGCGTGGCGGCCGGGAAGAACTGCGGTCCGAACGCGGTCGTGTTGCCCGAGAGCAATACGTTGTCGTCGAGCAGGTTCTGAACCTCGGCGCTCAGTTCCAGACCGCGCATCGGTCCCGGAAGCCGGTACCTCACGCCTGCTCCGACGAGCGTGTAGGCGTCCACCTGAGCGTCGCCGCCGCGCCCCGAGTTGTCGACCGGCGTCGCCCCGGCGTGGACGGCGTCGATGCGAGCCGAGAAGCCGCCGCGCGTGTACGAAAGGGCTGCGTAGCCGCTACGCGACGGGAAACCAGCGATCGAGTTGCCGCTCCGATCTTGGCGGATGCCGACGGCGTCGACCTCGTCGAACCGGACAAAGCGGTCTCGGCTCAGCGTCAGGTGGCCCGACAGGTCGAGCCCGCGCGCCAGCCGAACGCTGCCTTCGATTTCCACTCCCAGGTGCCGCGTGCGGTCGGCATTGTCGGTGATAGGGACGCCGAACTGGTCGAGCCGGGGCAGCGGGACGATCTCGCCGCGCACCCAGTAGCCGTAGCCGCCGACGCGCAGCCTACTGCGCACACCCTCCCACTCGCCAGCGACTTCGGCCGTGATGCCGCGCTCCGGCTGCACGAGTGGTTCGACGCGTCCGGAGGCTGCACCCTCGACCTGGGGCACGAACCCGGTTCCAGCGACCTCGCCGTCGTAGATCGTTTTCAGCCGCGGCTCTCGGCTCGCCAGCGCCACGTTGGCATAGAAGCGGGCGGACCGATCGGGAAAGAGCGTCGCCCCGGCGCGGTGATCCCAAAACGTGAACGGCGCGCGCAGGTCGGTGCCGAAGAACGCCTCGTCGTAGATCCGGTACTGCCGCCACGTCAGCCGCGTCTCGTACTGAACAGCCACCAGATCCGACGGGCGCGCCAGAACCGAAGCGAACCCGCTCGCTACGGCCTTCTCGCCTCGGAAGCTGTAGATGCGCACGTCGTTCTCGCTGCCGACGAGCCCATCGGGAATGCCGACAGCCTCCTGGATTCGCCCCCAGCGCAGCGACCGATGCAGCCGAGCTTCGCCGCCGAGCGTCACGCTTCCCCAGTCCAGCCGGCGCATCAGGCGTGGCATCCATCCCACCTGATTCTGGTCGATGGCGGCGCGCAAAAAGACGGACGTGCCGGGCGCGGACGTGAACAGATCGGCCTGGCGTAGGCTGTCCGGCACGAAGCCGCTGGGCAAGCGCAGGTAGTCGGCCGAGCGGAACGTGGCGTCGAAGTCGAAATGGCCGTCGCCGCGCACCCAAAACAGCGTCTGGCTGAGGTCGAGGTCGCCTGAGAGCGACAGGTCGTGATGGAGGTAGACGTGAGGTTGGTTGAAGCGCTCGTTCTCGCCGAACGCGTCCGAGTAGTTGCTGCGGCGGTCGAACTCGGTGCCGGACTCGTCGACGAACGGCCCGTCGTTGGCGCCTTTGGGAATGCCGGAGTATGCGAGCCCGTCGCGCTGCGGCCCGCCGAACGCGAGCAGGGTCACGCGCGAGCGCTCGCCGTAGCGCGTGACGCCGCCGAAGACGCGGTCGGCATCGACCCATGCGCCTCTGCGATAGCCGTCGGTCTGGGTGCGGCTCAGGCGCAGGTAGCCCGCCCATCGCCCGCCCCATGCGTCCGAGCCGAGCAGCCCCGTATTGGCCTCGACGGTCGCCTTGCGCGTATCGAAGGCGCCATAGCCGACTTCGGCGAACGCGTAGGGCTGAGGGCGAAACGGGTCGACGGCGATGTTGACGGCTCCCGCGACGGCGCTCTGCCCGTAGGCCGCCGACGCGGCTCCGCGCTGCACTTGGACGTCGGTTACGGAGCCGCGCATGTCGTAAAAGTTGAGCCAGAACACGCCCAGGTCTTCGGGGTCGTTCTGAGGGACCCCGTTGATCGACACTGCCACACGTCGCTGGTCGAAGCCGCGCAGGCGCAGACTGGTATAGCCGATGCCGCCGCCGCCCTCACTCGAAAACGTGACGCCCGGCTGGGTCGCGAGCAGGACCGGTAGATCGGCCGATTGGGGCAGCGCTTCCAACTCGGCCGCCGTCACGTTGCTCACGGTTACGGGCGCCTGACTGGCCGGCCGCCCGGCCGCAACTACGACCTCGTCGCCTGGAAGAGCGCGCGCGTCGAGCACGATGTCACGCGTTTGCGTTTGCCCGCTCGTCAGCGTCACGTCTGTCTCGAACGCACCGAATCCGACGAACGAGGCGCGCAGCCGGTACGTCCCCGGCGCGCGCGCGTCCAGCCGGTAGGCGCCTTGGGAATCGGCCGACGTGCCAGCGACGACGCGCTCGCCCTGGAGCAGCACGACGGTGGCACCGGGAAGCCGGACCGAACCATCGGTGATGACTCCGGTCAGCGTTTGGGAAGCGGCTGGACAGGCCAGCAGGAGGAGGATGAGAAGGCGCAGCATCGCGTAGGCGGAGTCTAGTGGGCTGCCTGCCGGGATGGCGCACGCTCGGAGCGTGTCGCGGTCTGATTTCCTACGCCGGTACGAACCGGATCAGGTGCAAAGGGTATGTTCTCAGCCGCACGCGCGGCACCCCTACAGGACGTACGATAGGTACGCAACCCTCCCCGACCATCCCGTGAAGCGTTTGCAAATGCGGTTCGCTCACTTCCTCGGCGCCCGCTCGCCTTACTGGAACGCTTTGTGCATTAAGGCAAGCACCGCGTTGTATTCTGTCTGCATGTCCCTCCGTCTCGCTTTTGGTCTCAGCCTGATCCTCGCTGTCTCAGCGTGCGGCGGCGCGGCGTCCGACGGTCTCCCAGTGGGTACGCTGGCCGTCGCCACTTATGGGGTCGCCCCGCAGCAGGCCGAGGTCCAGCCCATCGCCCAGATCCTGCGCGATATCGACGTGACGGCGTTTCGGCAATCATTCGAGAATCAGCGCGCCTACGCGTTTTCGCGCTATCGCCGCACCGAGCAGGTTTCCGAGGAAGGACTTTTGGCCGCGTTCGCCGAGTACACGCTCGAAGCCGAGCCCGGAAGCGCGCCCGTCGTTACGGCTGCCGACTCGGCCGGCGCGTTCGACTTTGGCTTGTTTTCGACGTTCGTCTCATCGACCGTCTCCGAGATCGACCCCATCGACCTCTCCGACTACGTCCTGCCAGACGATCCCATCTATCTGCAAGATCGGCACCTCCACGCCTACTCGTTCGAATCCAGGCGCGACACGTTAATGTGGGACCGCGAGGCGCGCGTTTACCAGGTAGAGGCGCTGCCTGGCGAAGGCGACGGCTACAACGTTCGCCGCGTGCGCTACATGGTCGACGCCCAGACGTCTCAACTCCTCGCTGTAGAACTCAGCCGGATCGACCTGGCGCTACTCTACCGCGAGGAGAGCTCGTTCTTTCTCCACGTCCGCCCCATGTCCAACGGCGATTATCTGCCCTACACGTCGCGCTTTTACACGTCGGTCTGGATGCCTTTCCGCGATGTCAAGCGCATCGGTACGGTATCGACGTACTATGGTTACCGGCGTGGCGAAAGCGTGTCTGCGAGCGGACGACGGTAGGGCGCTGCTACCGCAACACGCGCCGGACTTCGGGGTGGTCGGCCCAGCGCGATAGGGAGTTATCCGGCTCGAAGTCTTCAGGCGGCAAGATCCCGCGCGATATTCCGCGCACTATGACGGAGGCTCCCGCGTCTTCCAGGCCCTGACGATCGAAGACGAGAGCTAGTTCGGCGTAGGCAGGTGCGTAGTTGGCGTCCTGCTGAATGGCGATTCGCGCAAACGCCTCGGCCTGTTTCAGACTGCCCAACAGCCGAGCGTTCCAGGCCAATCGGACGTGTAGCGGAGCACTCGTCAGAGCCAGCGCCGCGGCCCGATCACCAGCGCGTCGCGCCTCGGCCGTCCGCCCCGACAAGCGGGCGGATTCCATCCATGTCAAGAGCGCTATGCCTTCGGCCGGAAGAGCGTCGGCAGCGAGGCGTGCGTCGCGCAATGCGTCGAGCGAGCGGCCCATGCGGAGTAGAACGCGGGCTCGCGCCACCAGAGCAGGCGCATCGGTGGGCGACTGAACGAGCACGTCATCCAGGCGAACTTTGGCCTCGAACACACTACCCGCCGTTTCCAACGCTACAACCGCGCGATACACTTCGTCTTGCAAGGACAAAGGACGCTGCTGAGCGCGCGCTGGGCTAGCGAGCAGCCAACACGCAACCAGTGCGCAAACCGCGCCCCTGGCTGAGCGTAAGAGAGCGATGCGTCGCGCCGAAGTCATAGTCCAAGATCCCCCACACGTACCGCCTGCGCAAGTCGTGCCGGATTGGATAGAACGCGCGATTGAGCATTCGCGCGCCTGCGGGCTGGGACAACCTGTTCGGTGGTTCGAGTCAGTCGGATCCACGAACGACGCCGCGCGCGCCTGGGCGCTTACCACAGCGCCCCACGGAGCGATTGTCTTGGCCGATGAGCAGACCAAAGGGCGAGGGCGACTGGGACGCACGTGGCAGACGCCGCGGGGAAGCGCGCTTACCTTGTCTCTCGTTCTGCGCCTCAACCGCGCCGAAGCGCACGGAGGACGAGTGGGAATGGCGGCTGCGCTTGCCATAGCTCGAACGGCTGAGGAGGCGACGGGAGCACGATCGACGGTCAAGTGGCCCAACGACGTGCGCGTCGGTCAGCGCAAACTGTCGGGCATTTTGATGGAGCGCGCCGGAACGTCGAGCGCTCTGGTGCTCGGCATTGGCGTCAACGTCGGACGCGAAGCGGGCGGGAGCGTCGAGGGCGCTACCTCGCTCGAAGCAGTCGCTGGGCGGCCTGTTGCGCGCGGCGATGTGCTGGCTCTTCTGCTCACGCACCTCGGCTCCCTCCTACCGCTCGTCGGCGAGACGCGGGCGGTGACGCTGCGCACGCTATACGAGTCGCGGCTGGACGGCCTGGGCGAGCGCGTCTCGCTCTGGCGCACGCACGATCGCGCACCGGCGACTGGCGAACTGCTCGGCGTGGCGGACGATGGAGCGCTGCGCATCGCCACATCGTCGGGCGTCCAGGTCTTCCATGCGGGCGACGTCACGTTTCGGCCTATGAGTTCGTGAACCGCCCTCTAGCTACGCTCGACGTGGGCAACACGAACAGCAAGGGGATCGTCTGGCGCAAGGGCCGAGTGGCGTCTCGCTTCAGTTTTGCTACGGCCGCTCTCGCCCATTCTGGCTTTTGCCTCGACCTTCCATCGGACACGTCTCAGGTCGCAATCGCATCGGTCGTCCCCTCGGTCAACGGCGCGGTGCAGAGCGCGCTCCAACGGGCGCTGCCAGCGGCTTTCATCCGCTTTCTCGGCGCTCGGGACGCGTTGCCCATCGAGATCGCATACCGCACACCGAACACGCTGGGGGCCGATCGGATCGCTGCTGCGCTGGGAGCACGCGCCCGGCACCCCCTCGCTCCCGCCCTCGTCGTCGTTGATGCCGGGACCGCTGTCACCTACGAAGTGCTCGTCGGCAGTCGGTACCTGGGCGGTGCCATCGCTCCCGGCCCCATACTTCAACTCGAAGCTCTCGCCCGAGGTACGGCTCAACTTCCCCACGTCCATCCCGAAGCCAGACCCGATCTCATAGGCTCCGACACAGCATCATCCATCGCGTCTGGTGCGTGGTGGGGATTCGTTGATTCTGTCAACGGCATGATCGCCCGCCTGCGCGCCCACCTCGACTTGCCGCTGACAGTCGTACTGACCGGAGGTTGGTCCGAAGAGCTAGCCGATTTCGTCACGCACGACGAAGCCGCGCCGGACTTGGTGCACGAAGGCTTGGTGACGTTCGCACTCCACAGGCGCGGAAGCGCTCCGGCTCACTGAACACTCGCTCACCTACCGAGCAGCGTCTCGATACGCGCCATCACCATTTCGGTAGCGACTTGGTTGTGACCGCCGCGCGGCAAGATCACGTCCGCTAAGCGCTTGGAGGGCTCGACAAATTCCAAGTGCATCGGACGAACGGTACGCTCATACTGGTCGATTACGGATGTAGCCGAACGACCACGCTCCTCGATGTCTCGCCGTAGGCGGCGGATGAGGCGAATGTCGTCTGCGGTGTCGACGAACAGTTTGATGTCCATTCGCTCGACTAGTTCAGGTTCGGCGAGCACGAGAATGCCTTCGACGATAACGACCGGACGCGGTTTGACCGTATTGGTGTCAGCTAGGCGGCTGTGGTTGACGAAGTCGTAGCGCGGTTTCTCTATGGTCTCGCCCGCTAGCAGCGCATCCAGGTGACGAGCCATGAGCCCGGTTTCGAGGGCGTCGGGGTGATCGAAGTTGAACTCAGTGCGGATCTTGGGCGGCAGATGCGCGAGATCCTTGTAGTATGCGTCGTGGTCGAGAACCGCGATGCGCTCGGGCCCAAACGCCTCGACGATCGTACGCAGCACAGTCGATTTGCCCGACCCCGATCCGCCTGCGATGCCGATGACGACGGGTTTACCCATCACACTTTGCGCACGTAAACGAGCGTCGTCGTCTTGGAGTCTGCGTCGACCTCGGTTGCATGTTCGTCGAGCCTATAGTTGTCGGGAGCGCGCCACTCCCGCAGCCCTTCCAGATCGTCGACCGTCTCTCTGGCGATGTAGTTGACGAGTTGCCCGCGCAGCTGCTTGACGCCGTGCGAAACCGCCGAACGCTCGCCTGCCTTCTCGCGCACAAACGTGACGACGAACTGGTGATCGTAGGTGTGCTCGTCGTCCCACACGTCCTGGTGAGCCTGGGGAAGCAGATTCCAAACGATGCGGCCCTTTACGGCTCGGTTCAACACCTCACTCACGCGTGGGCGCCAGAACGCGCTCACCTTGCCCACCTCGGGCAGCGACGCGTCGACTTTGAGCCGGTAGCTGGGGATGAGATCGTCTGGCCGGAGCAGTCCGTACAGTCCCGACACGATAATAGTGTGTTCCAGGAAGCGGCGCTGAGCACCCGTAGGCAGTCCTTGAAAGTCCATCGACTGGTACATCACGCCCGGACTGTAGCGCTCGAGAGCAGCCATCAGCGGCGCACCTGAGAGATTCAGGTTATCGTGTACGGCTTGAGCGAGCGTGTCTCCCTTGACTCCGAAGACGGCCTCATGCTTGTCGGCACCGGTGCGGACAAAATCTTGGAGAGCAGCAATGAGCCTTTTACGCTCGGGGTTGAGCTCGCGGAAATAGTTGAACGTACCGCCCGCGCGGATGTCGAACATGTCGGGCGCGAGCGGATTACCGCCGGTCTGCTTGCCCTCGGCGGGCGGCATTAAAATTGTAAAATCAGGCATAATTGGGCGTCAAGCGGAATCGACCGAGCGAACTTCGCCGATCAGAGCGTCAATCTCGGCTCGTATGCGGGCGGCCTCTTCGCGGGCGTTGCGCACGACGGCCTGTCCGGTTCCTCTGGCCGTCGTGTCGACATCAGTGTCCGAGCGTTGCATCAAGTCGGAGAGACGTGCAGCGCGCTCGCCCAGGCGTTCGAGTTGGTAGACGACGCGGCGGCGCAGTTTCTGTCCTTCCTCGGGAGCCAGCAGCAAGCCAGCAGCGAGACCGGCAGCGCTGCCGAAGAGAAATCCTAGCGTACTCGAACGGGACATTGCGAGCGAATCTGAGGCGATTGGTAGTGAGAAGAAGCAAAGTACGAACGCGCACAAAAAAGGGCCGCCTCCCATCGGGGAGACAGCCCATAAAAGTCAGCGCCTAGCGCTTCTTCTTGTGCCGGTTCTTGCGCAGGCGCTTCTTGCGCTTGTGAGTGGCGATCTTGTGTCGTTTGCGCTTGCGTCCGCAGGGCATAGAGAAGAGGGTAAAATGAGACGTCTCGAAGGATCGGTAATATAGGCAAGACGGCGCTGGGGTTCCCAGCACCAATCAAAGCTTCGCACTCGGCGGCACCTAGAGGCAGTTGAGCCTGCGCAGCGCGCAGTTCGCCCACCTCATCACTCTTCTGCCGAAGCGGTGTCCTGTATACTACTCGTCCGCGATAAAATCGTGGACACCGAGGGCACATATTAGTACCCCTCAAGTAGCTGAAACAAAAAAACTTAGCCCTGATTAGGTATGGCACGCACGTTGCTCGTACACCATGTGTATCCGAACAGGATGCCGAGTGCAGCGACCTGCACAAGCCGGACGGAACGATGGGTGAGCGTTTCCGTCCGGCTGTTTTTTTGGCCCCTACGTCCTCCGATGCGCGTCACTCTGTTCGCCCTGCTCCTGACCGCTCTCGCTGGCTGCGCGCCGACGTTTGCGCCACCCTATTTCGACTATGCTGAACGCGCACCAACCGGGGCGACGGCCCCTAGCATCGTCGGTGCACTGGAGGAAGCTGGATGGCAGATCGCAGCCGACTCTACGGCTTTGTCCCTGGAAACGCAGCCTCGAACGTTCAGCCGAGCAGGCATATACCGTGTCGAGGCACGTCTCGAAGTGCTGACGATGGCATCTAACCGAGTGCGCGTGCTCGTGCATCCGTACCGCGTCTACTTCGACGGCGCTCGGAGCAATATCGGATACTTGCCCGGAAATCTGAAGCGAGCAATTGAGCCGCCACTGCTGAATGCGATGAAGGCGAACGGGTTCGAAGCCGCCATTCGGGTTGACGAGAGTGGAACCTGAAGTGCGCCGCACGGTACTCGACTCACGCTTCGGCGTACGTTCTTTGAACACATGGGGGTGTTCCGGTTTCGACGGGTGAGTCGCGCAACAGGTTGCGTGCCGAGGATTCCAGGATCCTCGTTAATCCGACTGGAAAACCATAATTGCGAACGACTACTCGTACGCGCTGGCGGCGTAAAGCCCCAGCTGTCTCCTACCGCGCTTGCCTATCGGCAAGGTAACGAGGCATCGACTTAAGATAGGATGATGCGAGAAGCCACCGGCTGAGGCTGACCGACATTAACTCAATCAGCCTGGCGCACAGTCCGGCCCTGCCATCTGGCTATGGACCGTGCGCGAGATCAACAATAGGATGGCTAGGTTACGTAGACGCCTGCTTTGTCCGCTCACTCGGACCCGGGTTCGACTCCCGGCACCTCCACCTCCCGGTAAGCCCGGCCCCTTCGGGGGTCGGGCTTGCTTTGTTTATACCGCTCGCAGATAGCGTAGGGGCCGATAACAGCGCCAAAACGTTCGACGGCTGAGGGGTTCGACATCCCGACGTTTCGACGATCAGCCCAGAAGGGAAGATCGAACCCACCAGCGCGCTCTTTCCTTCGATGGGCGCGCGCTTCCACGCTTCGTCGAGACTGCCCAGCAGGCCGACGCCCCAGCCCACCGCTTCGACGTTGGCTCCGCGCAGCGCTTCGATCTCTCGGACGCCGTCGGCGACGCGCTGCAATTCGCCGTGGTAGCGGTCCGTCGCGCGGGCGTGGGCCTCGGGTCCGAGCTTGCCTGATATAAAGAGGTCATCGGCGGCGTCGAGCTGCTCCTGCACCTCTCCCCTCTTGCGCGTCAGAACGGACAGGCGGGCCGACGCACCTGCGCTGCGCTCCTCGACGACCTCGCTCAGGATCGCCCGGAAGAGCCGCATCACCGGAGCGCTCAGGCTGACCGAGCGCAGGTAGCCGCTGAACTGCTCGTGCGCGTCGTCGGCCTTGATCCTGAACGCGCCTTTGCCCCTACCGTGGTAGTACCAGACGCGGTAGCCGTGGCGACTCTTCGACCCGGATCCGCCGAGCCGTGCGCCCGTCGACGGATTGAGCAGGTGACGGCGTAGCGGAAGCTCCTCGACGAGCTTCGTCTTGGTCCGCCGCGCGTCCGACTGGAAGCGCAGCTGCGCGCGGTCGAACGTCGCCTGGCTCACGAGCGCGTCGTGCATTCCGTCGACCCAGTGCTCGCGGATGCCCTGTGCGGCGTCGGGTTTGACGTGGACCTCGCCCAAGTACGCGCGGTTCTGGAGCATCTGGGCGAACCGGAACGGGCTGCGCCATCAGCATCTTGCCGTCGGGCCTGCGAAGCGTCTTGCGGATCGCGTCGATCGACAGGTCGCCGGCGGCGGCGAGGTCGAACGCGTCGCGTACCAGGTGGGCCGTGTCCGGGTCGGGGACGATGTAGGGTTTGCCCCTGTCGTCGTAGCGCTTCACGTAGCCGGTCGGAGCGGTCTGAATCCAGCGGCCTTCCATGTGCGCACGCTGCACGCCTCGGCGGATGTTGAGCGCGCGCCGCCGGTTCTCGGCCTCGGGCATCCCGATGTAGAGCATGACGAGCGGCACTTGCTCGGGCACGCTCCAGTCGATGGGCTGCTCGGCGGCTTGCACTTCGACGCCGAGCGCGTCGAGCTGCCGGATGGTGACGAGCGCGTCGGTGGCGTCGCGGGAGAAGCGGCGAGTAGTCCTTGAATAGGACGAGGCCGCACGCATGGCCATCCGTGCGAAGCCACTCCATCATGCGCTGCCATCCGGGGCGGGTGGAGAATGACTCGCCCACGCCCGCGCGGCTCTTGGCGCTGACGCCCTCGTCGCGGAACGTGGCGGCTACGTCAACGCCTCGGCTTCGGCACCACTGGCGAAGCATCGCCTCCTGATCGGTCAGACTGTACCCCTTGACCTGGTCGTCGCTCGACACGCGCAGGTAGAGCGCTGCTTGCCGGGCCTCGGTGTGCCGGTGCGTGGCGGGCGGGGTCTCGCTTCGTCGTCGGTTGGTGGCCATGAGTGTCTTCTTTGTCGGAGTCGGTGCGGGTGAGTATAGCGGGCATCACGACTTGGCGCGCAAGCAGGTCGAGCAGCTGAGCAATTTCGGCGGCGTCATCCTCTGAGTACGCGTCGCCGTCGGCGGTGAGAATGGCGTAGGCTTGGGCTGTCGTCATCACAAATAGGAGCAAGATGCGGCTGCCGCCTCGGAAACGCGTAGCATGATCCAGTTCTCGACCGAAGGACTGTTCGAGTTGCCTATCAGTTTGACCTTGTCTCTGTTGGTGCCCAGCAGCACGTAGGACTCGGGAAAGCCGCCCCCAGGCTTCAACTCTTCGTCGGCCATCAGCATGCGGAAGAACAGGTCCCAAACGCTAGCACCGGCGCTGCTATCGGGGACGCACAGGCCGTTGCGGTCGCGCGTCGTGACGGCTGGCAATGCGTCTGCCGTTGAGCGGGCCGTGCCGGTCCCGTTGTACTGGACGAGAAACGGATGCGTCGAGAGCGTTCCGATTTGCTGAGCCGAGACGAGCGAGGCGAGCGTGTCGGTCATCGGCGACAGACTTCGCCCTCCTCTGAGTGTCAGCAGCGCGCTGGGCTGCGTGGGGTAGGCCCCGCCGGTCACCAACCCGTGATTGATAGCGCCACCCGTTACGGCAGGGAGCGGCTTGTGATCGGGCTGGCTTTTTGACGTGCCCCGATGGATCGTCAGCAGTGCAAGGTTGCCGCCGGTTGACTGGGTGTGGGTCGGTTCGTCGTCGCCGTTGATCGTCGAGTTGGTCCGGTTCGCGTAGACCATCGCCCGGGTTTGAGCTGTCGTCTGCGTCGAGAGCGGCTTGGACATCGACTCGGCTACATTCGGTCCTCGATGGCTGTAAGCCAAGTCGACGTTGTATCGCTGCAAGCCGAAACGCCTGAGTCCATACTCGATGCGCGCGATGGTCTTCTCACTGAGAGGACGCATACCCAGTTTCTCTCTGTCGCCTATCCGGATTCCAGGGATCGAGTAGTCGATGATGTTGGATGCGGCGAACGTGTATGGCTCCACTGCGGTCGCGCATGTCGGGCAGGTGTAGAGGTACTGCGTACGATACTTGCCCCATCGTCGGCGCCCGATCTTCGTGTCCTTCCACGACTGAACCGCGCTGACGTGGCACGCGCATCGTGGGCACGGAGCAGGCGGGTTGAGCGCCATATCGGGTTGAACCATCCCCTTCCGGTTGAAGACGAAATAGACCCGGTCTCGGCTCTGCGGCGTCGTGAACTTGATGCGCTCGTCGACGAGGCCGTGTACGTGCATCGCTGAGACGTAGACTTTCTGCACCTCGTAGTCCATCCGCTCGAACTCGGCGAGCCACTGAGGTAGCGGCGCCCAGTAGTTCACGTCGACGACGTTTTCGACGACGACGATCGGGCCGGTGGACGCTCCTCCAGTGGACCATCGCCACATCGTAGCGCGGCTCTTCACGTCTCGGGGCGATAGCTCGCACTGGTCGAAGAAGTCCATCTGGTTGAGTCCCTTGCGTCGACGGCCAGACGACCCAGTGTGCGTGCGGCACTCCGGGCTGCCGAGCAGCACGTCCATGCGCGGATAGCACGCCGGGTGGACTTCGTGCAGGTCCGTGATGTCGACTTCGGTGCTTGGGTGGTTGGCACCGTGCGTGTCGACGGCTTTCTCCCAATGGTTGAACGCGTGCGTCACCTCGACGCCCGCGACGGCAGACGCGCCGGTCGTCGAGCCTCCGGCTCCGCAGAAACAGGTCGGTTACTTTCGCATGGCGAGAGGGCGGGCTTGGTTGACGCGGATGAGGCCGGGGCGCTCGGCGACGTAGAGGCCGACGCGGCTGGCATCCGGCTGGATGTCTGGTTCGAGTCTTGGTGCGTGGCTGCCCACCCGGCGCGCTCTCCTCCAGGTGCGGCGTCGCACTTCTGGCCGAGCAGATTCGCGCGCACGAGCACGAGGCAGTGCTTCATGGTGGCACACGTCGGTGAGCTCGTCCGTGATTTGGTCGACGCGGCCGGCGCCCCGGCCCATCTTGTACGCCTTCTGCCTCGCTGTGCCCATACGGTGGCGGGCGTACATCGGCAGCTTGCGCGCGTCCTCGATGGCGACGAGGTACGGACGTGAGCTCGCGCAGAAGCGCACGGGCGTGGACGGTTTGCCGCTGGTGAGTTCGGCGAGGGACGGCCGAAGCGGATGCGGGCAATGCGGGTCGTCGTGCCGGGTGCGATGCCGACGGTGAGGCGGGGAGGGTCGTGCGCTTCACGATGCCACCTCCCCGAACAGGCCGGGCGTTGCGTGCTTTCAGACTGGTGCGCTGGCTACGTCCGCGAAATGCGGGTTCGATCTCGAACCCGATGCAGGAGCGCCCCTCCAACTGACACGCCTCGGCGGTGGTACCACGGCCTGCAAACGGATCGAGTACGAGGCCATTCGGGTGCACGATGCGGACGAGTTGCCGCGTCACGTCGAGCGGTTTTTTGCGTCACGTGGTCTCGGCTGCGCGGCGGGTCGGCTTCGAAAAATCCCGGCAGGCAGTCTCCGGCGAGCTTGCGCGGGCCGTTCGTGCCCCACACGGCGTACTCGCACTGGGCCGAGAAGCGGCCCTGCTGCGGGCGCGCGTTGGGCTTGGCCCACGGAACGATGCCGCGCCAGACCCACCCGCCTGCTTGGAGCGCGTCGGTCGTCGTCGGTAGCTGCCGCCAGTCCGTAAACAGGATGCACACGCCGCCCGGTTTGACGACGCGCAGCGCTTCGGTGAGCCAGAGCGATGCCCAGTAACCGTATGAGCGCGCGTCGCGGTTGTCGCCCGAGAAGCCGACGAGGTCTTTACTGCCGCTTCCGCTCGTCACGTACTTGGCGTGGACTCCGAGCGTTCGATCGCTGCGCATCATGCCCCCGCTGCTGTACGGCGGGTCGGTGATGAGTGCGTCGACGCTCGCCGTTTCCAGGTCGAGCAGCAGGCGGAGAGCGTTGCCGTGGAGGATTCGGATGTCACTCACGATGCCACCTCCGCTGCAAGTAGTTCGGCCAGCGAGGAGAGCGCGGCGACGGCCAGAGAGTTGGCGGAGTAGTTGGCGTAGACGAGGTCCAGGTCGCTCGTAATCGTGAAGGCATATTCGCCGTCGTAATCGCGCGCCTCGGCAGTCCAGCGCCAGTCGCGGCGCTCGCACTCGGCCTGCACCCAGGCGACTATCATCGCGCGGTATTTGATCATGCTCGCGCGCGATGGCGATTCGTCGGTGTAGATCGGGAAGCCGTGATCGCCGAAGTGGATGTGCCGCACAGTGCATATCCGTCCGCGCCATCCTGACGTGATAGCCGCATCGGTATTGGTCTCGATCTCGGCGAGCAGGTCGTGTAGCGTCTGGGGGGTATCGGGGACGGCTGTTTCAGTTGGTCGGTTCATAGCAGCGTGGGTTGGTCGGCGCTCGGAAGAGAGCGCCGGACGTTGGCGGAATGCGCAGCCTGCACCTGAGCGGTGGCAGCTTCGTGGCGGCGCTGGTAGGTGTCGATCAGCAGGCGGCGAAGGGCAGCGAGTTCGCTGGGCATCAGGGTGTCGCCGCGTCCCATCTGGACGGGCACTTCCCAGCGGCTGGTGAAGTGGTCTGCGCACTTGCGGGCTTCGTGATCCGTCATCAGTTCGTGGCCGGGCGGCGGACCGGGAATCCTGCGGGGCGGGCGTTTCTTTGGCTCAGTCATCAGATCAGGCGAAGAAGGATCTTGCCGTTTTTGTCCTTGGCCACCTTCTCGAACATGGCATCTGGGAACGTGCCCGGCTCTCCGGCTCTCTGCCACCGGCTCATCGCCTCGAAGTAGCTGAGCAGGCGACCCGACGACGGCGCGTCGGCCGTCCGGGCTTCCTCGAAGTCGGCGTAGACGAGCGTGCGACCATACCGGATGGCGTCTCTCAGGTCGGACGATTTGGAGAGCAGGCGAGCGGCGGCAGCGAGTTCTGGTTTGGTCCATCCCTCGTCGACGCTGGCGATGGCAGAGGCGAGATCGGCCATGCCCCGGGCGTCGACGTTCGGCTTCTGCATCGAAACGACGAGGGCGACCTGCGAGAGCGCGTAGTCGGTGTCGACGGGGTCGGTGAGCAGGTATAGATCTTTGGCCGTCAGCGGGCCGTCAGGCAGCGCCACCGCATCGGAGTAGCTCGCGCGCCTCGGCAGCGGTTTCGAGAGCGGTGCGAGAGCTGATGCTTCCGGCCCGCTCGCTAGCGGACTGCCTTGGCTCATCGCGTCGGTGATGGTGCTGAGTTTTCGGGGGCCTCGCATGGGGGTCGGGTTTTGCTAGTTGGATGGGTGCCGCTTCGGGGCGCGGCTGATTCGATTCGCGGTGGCTCCGCTCCCACACGTCGAGGAAGGAGCGCAGGTGGTGCGGCTTGGCCCGGCCCGTGTCGGCGGCGACCACGCAGGCCGAGACGATCCAGGCGCGCGGCCACCCCTGACGCAGCAGTTTCACGACGCCGACGACGGCGGTGTAGGCAGGCTCCCACGGTCGCCCGTTCAGCCTGGACGGCCTGCCGAACGTGGACCGGAGCGAGAGCCGGGCGAACTCCTCGTCGCTCAGCCCAGGGCGGCCAGCGACTTTCCACGCCTCCTCGATGTGGCTGGGCAGGTGCGCCTCGGATTTGCCCAGCGGAACGGGAACGGATTCGAGTCTGGCGAAGGGCTTGAACGGTTCGCCAAGCTCGGCAGGATCAGGGAGCGCTTCACATTCGGGCGCGTCTTCACGTGCGGGCGGTGCCACGCTCGCTTCGCCTCGCCCCTGCTCTTTTTCCTGTTCCTGTAGTTCCTGTTTATGTTCTTGTTCTTCCTTATATGGGGCAGTTTCCTGTGGGGAAACTCCACTTTCCTCTGAGGCAACTGGAGTTTCCTGTGAGGCAACTCGCTCTTTCCTCTCAGGAAACTGGAACGGTTGTTCTGCACTTGCTTCGGTTTCCTGCGAGGCAACTGCTCTTTCCTCTGAGGCAACTTCCGTGAAGCTGTTCACGTGTCCAATCGTCGGCATGTAGCAGCGCAGCATGATGCCCGCACCGCGCTCAACCCACCCCTTTTCGACGAGCCTGCCGAGCACCTTGCTGAACTGAGACGGCGACTTCTTGCACTTGTCGGCGATGGTCTGATGCTCTCTCCACGACCACTCGTTCGCGCCCTGAAACCAGCGCACGGCGTGCCACACGCGGTACTCGACATCGGACAGGTCCGAGTCGATCACGCTGTCGTGCGAGCGGGGTGGTGGGGTGTAGTCGGCCACGTACTTCGGTCGGCTTAGTCTGCGCGATTGAGGACGAACATGCTGCTCTGCACGTCGCGCGGCTTCTCGGGCGCTCTGACACCCTTGGCGAAGCGGAGCGCATGGTACCCGACCTTCTCGATCAACTCCTCGGCGCGGGGGTGCGGCAGCATTTGAGCAGGCGCGAGCGGCGTGTTGACGACGAGCGGCGTGCCGATCCAGTCGAGTGGGCGCATGGCCGTGATCAGAACGGCGTCGATCTCGCCCAGAAAGTCGTCGTCCATCTCTTTGATGGTGATGCCGCGCACGTCGACACTCAGGCTGGGTAGCACCTCGCCAGTCGACGTGTCGACGTGCCCCATCTCGTGCCAGTCGCAGGCGGCGAGTACGATGGGCGCGAGGTCCTGGAGCGCAGAGAGCAGGTCAGGGTGCGGCTCGTCGGGGCTGTCGAGTTCGAGTTCGTCTATGCCCCCCTCTCCGGCCTGCGTCCACCGCACGAGCGTCCGGCGCTTCTTGGGGTCGTATTTGAGCTTGAGTAGCTTCATGGCTTATCGGATGTTGAGGGACTGCTTCGGCTCGTCGAGGTAGGCGACGGTGGAGGCGAGTTCGTCGCCCGCTTTCAGGTCTGCCCCGATGGCGCGCTTGTCGGCCGAGACGCGGACGGTGCGGTACTGCTCGGGCAGATCGTCCACGTCGACGGTGAGCACGACGCTGCGGCTTCCGCTCGTGCGCACGGTGATCGTGCCCAGGTCGGTGACGTGCTTCGTCTCGCCGCGCAGCTGCATCCCGGCAAGCATCCGGGCTTTGAGCGTGTCGACGGTGCGCCGCGCGGCCTTCTCGTGGGCGCGCAACCGCCCCGCCTCGTCCTCGAACCCTTCGGCCCGGCTGGCCCACAGGTGCGCCTCGGCTTCGGCGTTGCGGATCACGCGGATGTAGTTCTCGGCCTTGCCGTCGAGTTCGGCGAGCGCCTCGGCGTAGTCCGCCTCGAACGCTTCATCTTCGATCTCGCCGCCCGCTTCGATGATGGCGGCTTCGAGTTCGGCTAGCTTGGCCGTGATGGAGTAGAGCGTGTCGCGCTCGGGTGGTGCGGGTGTGTCAGGCATGGTGCTGGGTGGGGTCAGTGGTAGTGGACGATGAGTTCGGTGCGGCTCGTGGCCGTCGTGATGCGCAGCAGGGTGCGGCGCTCGACGCGGCCGGTGTAGTGGAGCGCCATTGACCGGTTGCGATCGGCGTCGACAGGCCGTGCCAGGCGGGCAGCCTCGGAGGCTGAGCGTGTGATGTCGCGGACGTGGTAGAGGACAGTGTTTGCCGGGCGACCGATGCGCCGCCCCACCTCGGCACACGTCAGGCCGGAGGCGTAGAGGCGGCGCATCTCTGCGCGCTCCTTTGTAGTCACGAAGCGGCTCATGCGTCACCTCCCGCCGACTCGGCGCGCGCCTGCAGCTGCCGCTCGAAGTAGCTGACGAGTTGGAGCGCCGTGCCTTCGGTGAGCGTGTCGGTGCTCTCTTTCGCCCGTCGCGTCGACGATGTCCTCGGCGAGCAGGTCGACCCACTCGTCGCAGTCGTGAGACAGCTTGGCGCGGTTGCAGAGCCGCCTCTTGGTCGTGTCGGTGACTGGACCGGCGTGCATAGCCTCTTCCTGGCGAATCTCCTCCCGCTCTGCGGGCGTGCGCTCGGCTCGGGCGGGGCGTGCAGGCTGAGCGTGCGCCTCGCGTCCGGGCAGGTAGTGATCCGGGATGCGCGGCGAGATCTTGAACTGCTTGTAGTCGTCGACGGGTACCCACTGCTGCGGGAAGTCGTACAGGTAGCGTCCGATGCCCCACTGCACGGCCGCGCGGCGCATCGCGTTGGACAGGCCGCCTTTGATGGCCTCGACGTCGGTGTTCTCGGCTCCGTCCCACTTGGTCACCCACTCGCCTCGGCTCTCGACGTAGATCGACAGGCCGCACACGATGCCGCCACCCGGACCGGGCGCGAACTCGTTGCGCCAGTTGGCTGGACCGACCGCCTCGTCGAGCCGGTTCATGATGGCGCGGTTGGTGATGTAGGCGGCGGCGAGTCCCTTGCCCGTCCGCTTGCTGATGGTGATCGCGCGCCAGTCGAGATCGTCGGGTGAGAAGAAGGCGGCGAGTATCGTACAGATCCTGCCCGCCGGTTTGCTGCTGATCATCCATGGTGTACCTGCGAATCCAAATGAGTGACGGTGCTCGCGGCGAGCGCGGGCCTTGGCGTAGCGCGCGGCGATGCGGGCCTTCTGCTCGGCCCGGTCGATCCACCGGTGGTCCAAGTAGCAGCGCACCAGCTGCTCGGCGGTGACCTCGATGCGCTCGCGGCATTCGTCGGTGCATCCGGCGTTGCTCTCGATGCACGCGGCAAGCGCGCCAAGGCGGTCGGCCCCGATTTCGCACGCGGGAGTGATGCTCTCGACGTAGTCGGTGCACTCGGCTGCGGCGTCGGGGTGCGTTCGGGCAGCGTAGAGGCTCGCGCACGCAGCCCAGAAGCGCGAGCGGCTGAGGCGGACGACGTGGTGGTCAGTGCCGTCGTCGACGAGCCAGTGACCGGCAGAGGTGAGGACGAGGCGGATCATGCGGCACCTCTTCGTCCGACACGTCGACGATGGACGGCTCGGTGACGACGTAGCCGTGCTGCTCGAAGCCGGACAGGTCGGGCGACGAGACGGCGCTTTCAGCTTGTCGATCACGCGGTCTGCTGCCTCACCGCCTCGGCTGGCACGTCGTGCAGGGTCTTCGTCCGACACGTCGACGATGGACGGCTCGGTGACGACGTAGCCGTGCTGCTCGAAACTGCCGGAGGTTCCGCTGGCGACGCGAGGCCTGCTGCTGCTGTTCACAGCTGCCGCAGCTGGCCGTCGGGTGCTTCCCGGGTGGATGTGACGCCGGCCGGCTGCAGGAAGCGGCGGCGTCGCAGTCAGCGGATTGGCGCGGTCCTGCAGGGCGGCGAAGTGGCGAATTCGCGCTTTGTCAGCCCCTCGCTCTCGCTGGAATGCTCGTTCTCTTCGTAGTGGGTCAAGTCGACCGTTCCATCCGAAGGGACGGGCGAACGCGGAGGCGTTTGGGCTTTCGGTGTTGCCCTTGCCGGGCCGGTTCGTACTTTGGGTCATCTCTTTTGTCGGAGACGGCGACCGGTCTTGCGTAGTGGCGAGCCGGTCGCCCTTGTTTTGGATGGTGCCGCCCATCGGCGACGTGAATTGATTGGAGTCAGGCCACGAGCGCGACCGCGGCGGTGCGCAGTTCGCTCATCAGGCGCGAGAGGTAGGCCAGCCAGTCGCCGGGCGGCGGCGAGCCGGGCAGGCTGACGACGCCGTAGCCGCCGACGCACCGCGCCTGCACGACGCCCGTCAGGCCCAGCGTCTGACCCAGCACGGCCAGGCTGACGACCATGCGCGGCGTGGCGCTTCCGCCGCTCATCAGTTTGCTCACCGGTGTGCCGTCGGCGTAGCCCATCGCCCGGCCGATGCGCGACGACTGCCAGCCGCGCTGCCACAGCCCCTCGACGAGCGAGCGGCAGGCGTCGGCCTCGGCCGAGAGCACGGCGGCGATGGTGCGAGTCACGGGCTGGGCCGGTTTGACCTGCCGGTTGGCTGAATCGTCGCCGGGCCAGCGGACTGCCGGAGCTTTGGTGTCGGGGCGTCGGGCGGCGCGGTCGTGCCGGGTGGGCACGATTCGGCGCCGAGTAGTGGTAGCGTCGGGCATCTCTGCGTTGGTTTGTTGTCGGAGTCACCTGGGAGACCGTCTCTCAGGCGTGTTCTTTGAAAGGCGGGCAGCAGAGGCGAGCGTCGCGCTCGGTGAGGACGCCTCTGCCGCCCTCCCCACGCGTCCTCACCCAAGGCGCGCGGGGTAGTCGGGTCAGATGAAGTAGTGCGGCTCGTCGGCTGGGCTGGGCTCGTCGCTACTGGCGCAGAGCGTGAGGCCCGCGAGCGCGAGAAGGGCGGCGACGGGCGCGAGCAAAAAGCCCAGAGCGGCGGTCAGGAGAAGGCGCATCATCCGAACCACTCGTCTACGTCAGCAGCCACGTCGTATTCGGCGCTGGCGGCATAGGCGGTGTCTCGCATCTTCGAGCGCGCGGCGACCATCTCGGGCGTGTCCCGGGCGGTGATGCCCTTCGCGGCGGGTTTGGCGTGGCGCTTGTTCGCGCGGCGATCCTTCTCGCGCTTCTCCGCGCGGGCGATCTTCGCCTTCTCCTCGTCGGTGTGGTCCGAGTAGGTCGAGGCGGCGGTGTAGTCGCTCTCGGCGATCGCGCCTGCGCCGTGTGCCGGGGCAACCTTCTTGCGCTTCTGCTTGTCCGCGAGGGCCTTTCCGGCTTCGACGGGCGGCAGACTGTTGTAGGCGCGGATCTGGTTGCGCTCGTCCTGGCTGAGCGTGCGCAGGTGGAGCACCGGCGTCGTCGTAGCGACAGCACCCAGCGCGTCGTCAGTTTGGCGAGTTGGTCGTCGTCCGGAAAGCCCAGCTGCTTGCGGAGCATCTCGGCGTCGGCGGTGTCGGCGGGCGTGCCGTACTGCGGGGCTGACGTGCCGGTCGGCGCTTCGAGCGACAGGGCGACCTCGCCGCGCTGCATCAGGCCGATCAGGTCGGTGCTCGACAGGGCGACGCTGGTGGCGACGCCGCTGGCATCGACGAGGTCAGCCGTCTCGGCTCCGGTCGGGTGGACGACGAACGTCTTCTTGTCGGCGTCGTGGATCAGGAGGTGACTCATGCGGTCACCTCCTCTTCGCTTTCGGCCTCGTCGAAGTCGTAGAAGTCGTCGGCGGGGCGTCCCGAGCCAGCGGGCGATGCGGCGCACGGCGGCGTAGCTGCCGCGCGAATAGGCGGCGTTGGCGTAGCGGTTGAGCGCGCTGGCGTCGATGCCCCTCACCTGTTCGGCGGCCTGGCTGTAGGTGAGCGCGTCGGACTCGACGCGGGCGCTGATGGCGGCGGCGAGCAGTTTGGTCTTAGTTTCATCTTGATTAGCGGTTGTTGCTAGTGAGCAATGGCCCTAGATTCTTCCTTCATTCTACCCTTCTCTTCCATCTTACCTCTTTACCAATGGACGATATTATACGAAGGACCTGGTCGCCGCTCTCCTTCCACAGGGCTCGATGTGTGCTCGAAGCGCCGCAGGTGCAGGTCAAACGCTCACGGCGGCACCCGAATGATGCACGGGCCATCTGAGCCAGGCTCAGCCGTCCCCTGCGCGAGCGGCTCCTGCCATCGCCGGACTCGGGGTTTCCAGATCACGGTGCAGCGGATACCGGCTAGACCTTCCTTTTCGTCTAGCACGTCACCGAGGTGTCTTGGCATCTCGGTGAGGACTTATCCGCCGTCTTCTGACCCGGCTCGACCTGCTTGTCGGTGTCGCGTCGGCTTCGGTGTCGTGTCGTCGGGCATGGGTGCGGGGTGTTATGGAGCGGTAGCAATGTGCAATCGGCCACAACTGCCACAAGTAGCCGCTGACAAAAATTGGCCTATGCGACAGGCTACTCTGCCGCCGAGATGGTCAGGTGTGGATCAATGCTCAAAATCGAGGCGGTATCGCTGCCGAGGTGGATGATGCCACAGGTCTAACGGCTTCGTTTGTCCGACTTACGTCGGTCGTCTCGCCAAATCGGGTCACATTCGGCGATTGAGCGAGGCAAATATGCCGTCGCTCCACTACGTCGCTCCCGGTGCTCCAAGCAAGCCCGTCGCACGACTCGATCCCGCCAAACGCGCCCTACAACTCCTCCCCGGAGACGAGACCTACGTCCTCACCATCCTCGACGAGAGCCGCGTCCGCGCCGCCTGCGGACGCCCCAACCTGCTCGATCAGGTCACCACGCGCGACGCCTACTCCCACCCGCTCTCCCGCCAGTTCTTCGCCAGCCTGCTCGGCTTCGACCCGCCGCCTGGCCTGCGCGCCATGCGCACCGATGGCCGCTCGATGGAGCCAGGCATTCCGCTTGGCAGCTGGGTCGTCTTCGAGGTATTCGGCCCTGACGACCACATCGTGAACGGTCAGCGCTACATCTACCAGGTCGAGGAGCAGGACACCGGAGACTGGAGCCTCGCGCTCAAACGCCTCCATCCGTACACCGGCGGCGGCATGCGCATCATCTCCGACAACCACGCCGACGGCACCGTCGATGAGGTGTTCGTGCCCGCCAAGCGTGTCAAGGGCGCGACCGGCCCTGGCTGGCTCGAACACAGCGAGACCGGTTCGCGCGTCCGCCTCCACCTGGTCGGCCACGTGCTCTGGCCCCGCGACGATGCCGACGTCACCGATACGCGCACGCTCTCCCGCATGATCGAGCGCCTCGCCGCCCTCGGAATGCTGCGCCAACCTGACTGACTCACCCTTACCAATCGCACCTATGCGCATCCTCGCCGCCTTCCTCCTGTGTCTCAGCCTCGCCGCTTGTGGCGATCCGATGGACAAACCGCTCACCGTCGAAACCCTCACCGAACTCAACGAGAACGACGTTCTGACCGAAGAGCAGAAGACCGACCTCGCCGCCTACATAATGCGCTCCTCGTTTGCAACCGCGATGGCAGCAACCAGGGCGGGCGAAGAAGTCGACGAGACAGCCCTCGATCAGCCGAACGTCACCGTCGGCGAGGCGCTCGAACGCCAGCGCCAGTTTCGCGAAGAGGAAGAAGCTCGCGTCGCAGCCGAACGCGAACGCGCTCGAAGCAGAGCGCGCGGCTCGCGAGGCCGAACTCGAACGCCTGCGCGGCATCGTGCGCGTCACCGCCGTCTCCAAGAGCAAGCGGGAAGCCAGGTTCAGCACGTATTCCAGATTCGAGTATCTCTACGAGAACGCGTCTCGACCAGGACATCACCGGATTCAAAGGGATGCTCGTCGTCAACGACATGTTCGGCGATGGCATCAGAACCTGATCATCAAGCACGACGAACGTATTGCCGCCGGTGGACGCACCACCTACACCGCCTCCTACGACATCAACGAGTTCATCAGCGACAACGTCAAGCTGCTGAACACGCCGCTGGACGAGATCGCAGATTGAGTGGCAGCCCGAGATGATCGTCTTCGCTGACGGCGAAACAGTGCAGATCTCCGAGTGACCTCCAACACCATGCGCCTACTCCTACTCGTCTGTCTGCTCTGCCTGACCGGATGCGCTACTCAGTATGCCAATACGCCCGAGCAGCGCGCCGCCCTCAGCGCCGACCGCGCCCGCGACGTGCGCCGCGCCGACAGCCTGCGCGTCTTCCCCATCGAGCAGCTCACCGACGACGAGCGCCGGTTTCTCTACGCGACGACCAACGCAGCCCGCGCCTACCCCGAACTCTACGCCGGAGCCGACACCACCGCGCTGCCCAGGCCCGCCGTCCAAGCGCCAACGGCCGCCGACTCCTCCGCGCTCCCGTTCATGACGCGCGCCGAAGCCGAAGAGATGCGAGCCGACATCCGCGCGTCTCGAACGACCCTGCAAGTGATGCTCGGCATTCAGATCGCGGGCATTGTGATTGCGGCTATCGCCTATCTCATCGCCGAGGATGCCGCCAACGACGCGCTGGACAGCTTGGAACGCCAATGATGAACGAACCTCCCTACACACCCCTTCCGGAGCGCGCAGAAGAAGACCGCTTCCGCGAATGGGTATTTCAGCAGGCTCAACCCGCAGGCCGAGAGGTAGATGAAGCAAACCCCGCCGATGTGGACTACTTCGACTATGGCCCCGCTATCAACGCCGACGAGCACATGAGAAGGTTCTCTCATGTATACACAGCCAAGACCAGGGGATTACAATTGCAACCCTAGACATCGTCAAGCCCAAAGGCGCAGAATACCTCCATTTGACCACGCGCTGGGGTCCCCAAATTACCTGAATCTGGCGAGGTAGAGCGTCTCAGCTACAAGGAGTACTGAAAAAGGATGACATCGTCCGGAGGCTCCGCAAAGCCATCTCGGATGGCCTAGAACTCTAACTCAAAATCGTCGCCACCCATGCGCCTGTTCACCCTATCACTGTTCCTCCTGCTGACCGCTACTTCTGCTCACGCGCAGCGCCTGCCCGTTCCTCCCCCTCGGGGCATTGATACACCGGCTGCGGCAGATACCACATCGGCCGACACGGTGTATCTTCACATCGTCTCATGGCACCTGGCGTGAGGCTCCCTACGCATCCGCGTCAGCATCGACCGAGGCACGACCGGCAGGCACTTACATCGCCGATGGGTATGATGGCACCTACTGGCGCGTCCACTCAGGCGAGCAACGCTACTACGTGATGAGCGTCTACGTGTCGGAGCGCACCCAACACGCCCGCACGTATCGCCAAACGAAGGCCCGCCGATATTCCGAGTTGGACTATGGATTAGCGAGGAGATAGACTACTTAACATCAAAGCTTGGAGATGTGATCGACGCGCACAACGCCGCACCGACGCTCAACAAGCTGCGGTCTTGTGTAACCATTGCTCGACTCACTGGCGGAGGTAGCACCGCTCGGTCTGAGACACAGCAAGCGAGAGCCACGCTAGGCATCTTCGCCAATATCCTTCCCGACGAACCGACTATCGGTGGCGATGATGTGGACGAGATCGAGTCCGAGCTACAAGAGCTGTTCGACCGAATCAATGCCGCTGAGTTGCCGCACGTTCTTAGCGACTCGATGCTCGGATTCATCGACACGTTCCACATGGCCGCTATCCGTATTCGGATTCAGGGGCCCAGGGTAGCGCTTCGCGAGAGCATCGTGCTCGCTGCCGAAGCCGTCTCGCCGCCGACGATCATCCGCCAAGAAGTATACGAGTCGCTCACCGAAGAGCAGAGCAGCGTCATCGTAGAGTTTCGCACTTACATGGCCCGCCGCGTCACCCAGCTGAGAAACTGGGGCATCACGTTTCAGAACGTCGACATCGGCGTCCGGCTACTCGAAGCGTCGTGGAAAGCCTGGAGCGCCTTCAACGGCGACGGCGATGCTGGGCCGCTTCTACTCCCTCCCGCATCCATCCTAGAATCTCAGGTTCCCTCGCTTCCTTCAGACTCTGAGACAGCGTAGTGTTCTTGGCCAGCAAACCCAAAACCGCCCCCTCTAACTCCTCTCGCGAGCAGTCGCGCAGCAGCTTGCCTTTGTACTTGACCGTCGACGGGGATAGAGTAGCCATACCCCAATTTACGCAAACCGAAACGTCGTGACCATGACGGCTGAACGCCTCACGTGTGGATTGCCAGTTGTCTTCCTGACTATCGCCTCCTTACTTGGATGCGATGCACCAGTAGGGACCTACCAAGAGCACAAAATCACAGGGAAGCGGTACCGTGTTGCTCTAAACGATAGCTGCTCGGTCGTGTCGCGCCTGGCGCGCGCCCACTACACTAGGCAGAAACAAGTTGGCGACTCCATCGCTGATCTGTATAACAAGCAAGGCACCTTCGTTATTTCGCGCGGGCCTGCTATGCCAGTGCCGCCACGACTAGAAGGCTTCTGCGTTTTCCTCGTCGAAGGCGAGGAGGAATCTCCACTTCGGGATGTGCAGGACCCAACAGTGCTGAGATGGGGAGCCAATTCCTATCTGATAGAGAATCACGAGGATGCAGTAGTGAACTACGATCAGGTCCGGTGAGCGAGACGGGCGGTGGGCCACTCTTGGGGTTTGGTCGCGATGCGGAACGCGTCGGCGACGTCACGCAGCACCCGCTGCGCCGCAGCCGCAGCCGACGCCCGAGCCCGCCGCATCATGGCTCTCGCCGCCCGCCTGCCCGCGCCTGCCGCTGAGGCCGCGCTCGAAGCGGTCGCGCGCGCATCTACGAGCACTCGCACGGTAGCCGCAGCCATGCGACCGCCGTGCTGAGCGCTCTGCCCCGCCGCGACGGTACGGTGGCCATCAGCGCGATGACGGCGACGCAGACGTGGTTTCACACTGCCGAGGAGCAGGCGGGAGCGTAAGCCGCTGTACGTGCGTAAGTTGAGGCGTCCCCGGAGCCTGCTGCGACGCGGACCGACGCGTGACCTCACGCCGGTACATACTTCCTCCGCCTAGATGGCGCTGCGACTGCTCGGCAACGGGCGGATGCAGCGCCTTTTTTGTTTTGCCCAGATACGCAGAAGAGACAAAAGCAGCGGTGATGGCCGCGCTTCTTCAAGGTCGATCGATTGGATCGGTAGCCAAGGAATACTCCATTCCCCAAGGCACGCCGGTCGGGGAAAGCCGGTCACCCGACGAGTTGCAACCGGTTGCAACCCCAAAAAAGGCAGCGGAGATCGGCGACCTGCTCACCCATACCTGGGCGAGAGACCTCGCCACGCTCCGCGAACAGGCAATAGTATTCCGTGATCCGGTCTGGGTACGTCGCCAAGATGCGGCCGCACTGGCCACGCTGCACGGGGTGATGACCGATAAGGCGGTTCGACTGCTCGAGGCATTCGGTAAAGCCAAGGGATGATGTTCGAATCCCATCATAGAGTTCGAGCCCATCGACGTCGGCGGCGTGATTGACTCCCCTGCCCTTCCGGATGCGTGGAAGGACTGGTTTCGCGCGGTTCATCCAGGCATGAAGGAGTTTGCTTCACACCACGAGGAAGCGGGCGACTGGCTGGAAACGATTGAACTGAGTAAGCGCAGCCGAGAGTTCGTCTCCATTTGGGCGCGTGGCCACGGCAAGAGTACGTTCGCCGAAAAGGGGCATCCTACCTCGGAGAGACGGGGCGTCGAGGGTTCGTGCTCTACGTCTGCTCGACTCAGGACGCAGCCGATAAGCACGTCGCCAACATCGGCACCATCCTCGAGCGCATCGGTGGCGACATCGGGCGGCGACTCGAAAACGAGAAGGGTCAGAGCAAGGGATGGCGTTCGAACCTGATCCGGACGGCGGCGGGATTCAGCGTGCTCGGCTTGGGTCTCGATGTCGCCGTGCGCGGCATAAAGCTCGACGACCTACGCCCTGACCTGATCATCTTCGACGACATCGACGAGCGGCACGACACGGCAGCCGCGACGAAGAAGAAAATTGAGACGCTGACTGAATCGATCTTGCCCGCTGGCTCGCCCGACTGCGCAGTGTGGGGCGTGCAGAACCTCATCATCCCGAACGGCATCTTTGCGCAGCTTGCAGACGGGCGAGCGGACTTCATGGCCACGCGCTTCGTCTCCGGCCCCGTTCCCGCTGTCGTCGGCCTCGAGACCGAAGAGCGGTTCGTCGAGTCGTGGACCTACCCTAATGGCGAGACAGTCGAGTTCGACGGTGGCAAGCGCACGCACGTCATCACGGGCGGCGTGCCGACGTGGTCGGGATGCGACCTCACCGTGTGCCAGGCGGAGATTTTCAAGTTCGGCTTCCGGGCGTTCAAGCGGGAGAAACAGCACGAAGTCGGCGACGTCGAGGGCGCGCTCCTGAAGAGCGAGCAGATCAGCCGCGTCCGCACTGCCCCGAACTCACGCGCCGCGTCGTGGCCATCGACCCGGCTACCACGACGAAGAAGTCGAGCGACGACACCGGCATTATCGCCGCCGGCCGGACGGCCGACAAACACGGCTACGTCACGCACGACGAGACTGGCCGCTACACGCCGTCGCAGTGGGGACGCCGCGCCGTCCTGCTGGCAGATCGCACGGGCGCGAGCCGCATCGTTGCCGAATCCAACCAGGGCGGCGAGATGGTGCGGCAGGTCATCGAGACAGCGGCCAAGGAGCTGCACGCCGAAGGGCTTCGCTCCACGCCTTCCATCACGGTCGTGCTCGTCCACGCATCGAAGGGCAAGCGTGCCCGTGCCGAACCCATCGCGCAGCGCTACGAAGAGAAGACCATCCACCACGTCGGCACCGGCCTGACTGCACTCGAGGACGAATGGACCACGTGGGACGCATCCGACGGTAGCGAAAGCCCCAACCGCATCGACGCGGCGACGTGGGCGCTCACCGACCTACTCATCAAAAAAACGCCGTTCCTCGGCGGCGTCTGACTCCATGACCGATCCGCAACTCATCGTCGCGTGCTCTATCGCACTGCTCATCGCCGTCGTCTCGGTGGCCACACTGCGTCCGCTACTCGTGCGCAAGACGTGGTTCGTCGTCGTTCGTCCGCGCAAGGCCAGGCAACGCGCGACTGGCTACCCGATCCATCGCACCGACGTGTACCAGAACGCAGACGCTGCGGCCACAGCGTTCGAGCGGCAACCGCCCGGCGCTCGCCTCGAAATGTGGCAGCGCAAGTGGGGTGCTGAGCGCTGCGCCGCTGCCTGGCATCGGGGAGACTGGAAGCGAGGACAGGAGGTGCGCCCGTGACCGCTGCTCTCACCCTTCTCGTCGTCTGGATGCTCGCCTATCCGCCTGTCTGCACGCTCGTCACGTGGGGCGAGCACCGAGGCGGCGTGCGCTGGACCGACGCGACGCGCGCCAAGATCAGCCGCGTGCAGTCGCTCATCTACCTGGGCGTCGCCGTGCTGCTCGTCGCAGCCGCCGCCTTCTCCGCCTTCCTCAACACCTGACCCGCCATGCTGCACTTTCTCATCGCCGTCGTCTGCCTGTCTGCCCTCGCTGCCGCCAGTCGCACGCTGTTCGGCTTTCTGCGACTGGCAAAAGGTGACTACCCGCGCCCTCAACCTCCCGCCACCGGGGTCAGTGACGCCGCCGCATTCCTGCTCAATCTCACAACGCTCGCCACATACATCGGCGTGCTGTGCTATCTGTTTCCCCTAGCCTGATCCGCCATGTACGCTGGACTCGTTCGTGATCCTCAGACCGTTCGCCCGACGGGTGGCGCTGGATTCTCCGCCGCTCGCAGTCGCTCGGCATCCTCGACCCCGATCAGGTAACGCCTGAGCAAATGCGTCAGCACCTAGTCGGCCTCTTCCGCCGATGCCTCGACCTGCGGGCCGGTGCCATCGCCTCTGCCGTCCTCGGCGGGCGTGGCCCCGAAGGGTTCGCCGTCGAAGCGTTCACGCGGGCCGGATGGGAAGTCGCCGAGGGATCGCCCTGGCTGCCGCTCATCATGCACCCGTCGCCGCACCGCAGTCCGCGCGAGTTTTGGCGCTGGGTGTCGATCTGCCGCGACTCGCGCGGATCGGCGGACTGCCTCGTCGGACGCGACAGCCGCGGTATGCCGGTCGCGCTCTACGAACTGCACCCCGACACCGGTACCCTCATCCCCATCCCGAACGCGACGGGCGGCGTGGCAGGCTACTGCTACCGCCGCGAAGACGGGCAAGACTTCGACGTGAAGGCGCGCGACGTGGTGCGGTTCACGCATCCGCGATCCCACGTCGGCCTACCGCACGTCGGGACTGCTCCAACAGGCCGCGTACCACCTCGACGCCGAGTTGCACGCACGGATCTACGAGCGCGACACCATGCAGCACGGCCAGTTTCCACCCGTCATGCTCACGACGGACGAACCCGATGTCGACCCGGATCAGCTCATCCAGTACGGGCGCGAGTTCAAGAAGCGCTACATCGACGACCGCGACGGCATTCCGGTCGTGGGTGCCGGTCTCAAAGCCATCCGCACCGGCTTTACGCCCGAGGATCTCGCGCTGATCGACAGTCAGAAACTGCGTGATACGCACATCCTGCAAATCACCGGCGTCCCTGAGGGCCTGCTTTCCGACAAGGCGAACCGGGCCAATGCCGAGGCGGCGAGGCTCACGTTCTACGCGACGACCGTCCAGGACGAAGCGGACGCGATAGCCGACCGGCTGGGTTTCGGACTCGAACGCGCGTTCGGCTCTCGCCCGGGCGCGCTCCGCGTGACGGCTCCCGACCTGACGCCGACGGACGCCGAGCAGCAGTCTCGCATCGACCGCAGCGACACCGAGTCGGGCCTCCAGTCGATCAACGAGATCCGCCGTCGTCGCGGCCTCGATCCCGTCGCAGGCGGCGACGTGCACATGGTGTCGGCGGCGATGGTCCCGCTCGAGTCGGCCAGCACTACCCCACCGAAAGAGGACGAGGACAAAGGCAAAGAGAGTAAAGACGACGAAGACGAGGGCGGCGGAAAAAAGCCTGAGCGGTCGACGCGCAGCGTGTCGGCCATTCTGCACCGGGCCACACGAGCCGACGCGACAGAGGCCGAGCTATCGGCGGCGTGGAAGCGGATCGACCGCGCACGCCGTAGGGCCATCGCGCCGACCGAGATGGAAGCCCGCCGCCTCTTCGCCGAGCAGGGCGCAGCCGCCGTCGCCGTACTCGAATCGCTACGCTCTGCCGATGGGGAGACGCGAGCCGACGACGACCCGCCCGAGGTGACGGTGTCGATGATCTTCGACCTGGCCAAGTGGACGCGCGAGACGCTGCGTAGGCTCGGCGCTCCGCTCAGGGTGGCCGCACGCATCGGTCACGAGATCGGCGCAGCGTCCGTGGCGTTTGAAGGCAACCCGGATGCCGAGCGTCCCACCGTCAAAAAGGCCATCGCCGCGAGCCTGGAAAACGCCAAGAGCATTCCGGAGACGACGGCGCGCGACCTGGGCCGCACCATCCGTGCAGGCGTCGAGGCGCAGGAGTCGCTCACGCAGCTCACGAAGCGCGTCCAGGACGTGTTCACCTCGGCGTCGGCCCACCGCGCCCGCACGATCGCTCAGACGACCGGCACGGCGGCGTTCGAGGCGGGACAGCACGCCGCGTGGGAAGACGCCGAGGTGACACGCCACCGCTGGCTCTCGCAGAGAGACGGCAGCGTGCGCGACTCGCACCGGGACTCAGACGGGCAGGTGCGCGGCATTGGCGAGACGTTCGACGTGGGCGGGGCAAAGCTGCGCTACCCAGGCGATCCACTTGGGCCGGGCCGAGAGATCATCGGCTGCCGCTGCACGCGCCTTCCCGTCGGACACCACGAAGACTACGACGACCCTGCCGACTGGACCACCACCCCCATGAACCAGACAACGACGCACCCATGCGCACCTCGCGTCCGCGCCAAACGTAAGCCCGGTCCCAGCCCAGGCCGAGTCGACGCGCTCGCCGATCACATATCGCAGCTCAACGGGCGCCGCCTGCGCCGCGCCGCCGAGGTGATCGCTCGTCAGACCGAAGAGCAGCGCGTGGTTCCAACTCATCCGGCAGCGGGCGCAGGAGGTGGGCAGTGTCGACCGGGCCTGCGCCGACCTCGAGGATGAGCCACCGGACGCCACGGCACGCTGAGGCACATCTACTACGACGACTGAGCGTGACGGCGCAGCGTGCGTGACGCGAAACCGGGACTGACACCGCGTGCCGCGCGCAAGCAGATTCCCGCGGATGGACGAACTCGACGACATCGTAATCGACGGCATCGCCTATCGCGCCCCACGCGAAGGCCAGATGACCCAGCGTTTCTACGCCGCCGAAGTGCGCGAAGGCTCAGATGGGCAGTCGCGCACGTGGGTGATCAACACCGAGTCGCTCGACACGTACCGCACGATCATCGACCCGGCGGGCGGCGACCTGACGCGCTACGAGCGCAACCCCGTCGTTCTGATCGGCCACGACCGCACGCTCGTCGCCGGGACAGCCGCGTCCGCATCGACGGCGAACGCCTCATCGCGACCGTCGACGAATCGTCGTGGGACTTGGACGACCCCGAGGTGGCCCGCTGGCATCGCAAGGTCAACAGGGTCTGTGCGCGGCGCGAGCATTGGGTTCATTCCGCTCGTCATCGAGACGATCCGCGACGACCAAAACCGGCGCTATGTACTGCGTCATCGGCAAGTGGATGCTGCTCGAATGGTCGGTCGTCTCATCCCGTCCAACCCTGACGCACTCGTCGAGGGCCGCAGCAGCGACGCCGTCGCCGCCGTCATCCGCGAGTTCACGACTGCCCTGGACGATCTGCGCGGGCAAATCGCATCGCTGTCCACCCCTGCCTCTACTCAGGCCGAAGACGCTCGCTCTGCCAGCGACTCGGCTCCCCCATCGAACGCGCTGCCGCCTCCCCGGCTGCCGGTGACGATCCTGCGCCCTCTTCGGAGCGAGCACCGGACGACGCGCCGCCCGCCCAACGGACCGACGCCGGTCCTACTGCGCCCGCGCTGATCGATCCCGAGACCGCTCTGCGGATGCTCGCCACACTCAAAGCACGAGCACGAACGTGCGCTCGGCATCGCCTGACTAACCTCCTATCGGTACCCACGCCCATGCGTAACCCTCGCTTCCTCTTCGCGGCTCTGCTCGCGCTCATCTTCGCCGTCGTGCTGGCGACGCCCGTCGACGCGGCATCGCTCGCCGACGGCATCTCGTACGCCTCCGCCGGTGCCGCTGGCCTGGCCTTCGTCGGCCTGGCTGGCATGCCGCAAGTCTTGTTCGACGCTCCGAACGACGCAGGTGGCGCCGCCCCCTCTCCCGCCGTGCCGACACCGAACGAACGGCAACCTGTCCCAATAAGCGGCATGACGCTGGAGGACTTCCAGCGCGTCGCCCGCGACATCTTCAACCCTCAGGGTGACGGCGCTGCGCCCGCCGCTGGTGATCAGCGTTCAGGCCACGCCTCCCGTCGAAATCGTCCCCGCAAGCCGTCAGGGCCAACCCGCCGAGACGCGCGCCGGTGCAGCACGCCGCCGCTGTCGGCGCCGGTCAGCAGCTCGTCATCGACACCGTCGGCGGACGCGAAGTCACCATCGGTGCGGGCGCTGCCGAGCTCGTCGCCGACCTGTTCCGCGCCGCGCTCAACCAGGACTTCAACCGAGCCTTCGAACTCAACGCGACGGCCATCGAGGCTGGACTCTACGGTGACACGATGGCCCAGCGCTACGCCCAGGCCGACCCGTCGCAGCGCCGCGACGTGCTCGCCACGCTGACGGATGCGCGTGGCGGCGTCTTCCTGCCGACCGTCGTGGCCAATCTCGTCATCGACATCGAGCGCAACTACGGGTTCGTGCCCCAGTACTGCACGCAGCTCCCCATCGCGAACGTCGCGGCCGCCGACATCCCCAAGGTGCTCGGTGACATCGACTTCTTCGCGATGATCGAAGGCAGCGAACTCAAGGCCCGCCGGACGGCCTTCGGCAAGTCGACGCTGACCGAGAAGTATTTCGGCGTCATCGTGCCGTGGACGCTCATTGCCGAGCGCAAGGTGGGCGGCGTGCTGATCCCCATCGTTCTGCGCAAGCTGGGCGAAGGAGCCTCGCGCAAGAAGGATCAGATGCTGATCACCGCCGACGGCACCGCTGCCTTCCACGGCCGCAAGGGGCTGATCAAGCACGCCACCGACGGCAACATCAGCTACGCTACCTCGCCGACGGCGACGGCGTTTGGTGACCTGACGGTCGACGACTGGACGGCGATGAAGTTCGAGCTTCCTCCGTCGATCCGCGAGGGCGGCGTCTACGTCACGCACCCCGACGCCGAGCAGCACATCCTCAAGCTCGAGGACGGCGACGGCCGCCGGTACTTCCCGCTGGGAGCCGGGCCGACGGGCCAGTACCGCATCGCCGGTCGCCCGGTCGTCTTCACCGAGGCGTTCCCGTACGTCGACGGCGCGAGCAGCCCCTACGCGGCGTACGTGAACCCGAACTACGTCCTCTACGGCAACGGCCAGCAGATGACGACGACGCGGCTCACCGAGGCCACGATCAAGGACACGGACGACAACACGCTCATCCACCTCGCGCTCACTAACAGCGCCGCGCTGCGCTGCGTGTTCGCGATGGACGTGGAGTTCCCCGAGTTCGACGCCGCCGCCGTCGGCCGCACGAAGGCTGCCGCCTAAGCGCACTGACGCATTTCGAGAGCGGGGACGGTGGCTACGGCTATCGGCCCCGCTCGTCTGATTAGCACTTCTCACCAATCCACACGACCATGTCAGCCGACACCTACCACAACCGTATGCTGGGCCGGGGCACCGTCACCGGAGCCGTCACGGGTCAGTCCTACTCGTACCGCAAGGGCGACACGTTCGAGGCTCCCGAAGGCGAGTTCGCCGGTTTGCCCGAGCACGAATACGAGTCCGCGCCCCTGGCGCAGGACGAGACGCCGGATGCCGACGAGACGCCGGATGCCGACGAGACGCCGGATGCCGACGAGACGCCGGATGCCGACGAGACGCCGGATGCCGACGAGACGCCGGATGCCGACGAGACGCCGGCGAAGCCTGCCCGCTCACGCTCTCGCTCCAAGGCCAAGTGAGCGAACCCCTCGTCACGCTCGACCGCTTCGCGCAGCTGCGACCCGACGCCCCCGGATTCGACGCCGGATCAGCGACGGGCGTGGCTGCCGCGCGTGCGGCTCTCGCGTCCGCCTCGGACGAGGTCGAGAAGCACCTGCGGCGTAGCCTGCTCGCTCGCGCCGCCGACCTGCGACGACGTGATGTGGACGCCCGCTCCGGGTGGCCTGTACGTCGCGCGCCTCAAGGCGTGGCCATTCGTCCAGTGGATCGGAGCGGCGCCGCAGGTCGCCTGCCGCTTCGCCCAGGCCAGGCGCGTGCCGTGCAGCTGGTGCGCGCCCAGGCGCCTGCGATCCGTGGTCGTGGTCAGACGCGCCGACGGCCGTCTGCGGCTACCGGCGCGCAGGCGAAGACGTGGCGGGCGTTCGGTGGTCTCCGGAGGCCGCCGTCGCCCCCAACGAAGCTGCCATCTGCGTCATTGAGTCGGTCGTCTGCGCGCTCGCCGTCGCCGATCTGTACGAAGGAGGCCGCTCCCCTGCTCGGACGCAGAAGGTCGCGATGGGGTCGGGCGTGATCGAGTTCGGAGCCGGATGGAGAGCGGATTCCGTGACGCCCAACTGGCCCGGATCTCACCGTACCCGCCGGGCGCTGTGAGCACGCGCGAATGGATCGCGACGGGCTCCTACCTGACCTGCGGCCAAACTGAGCAAGAAGGCCTGGCACGCAAGGTGTTGAAGCCGCTGCTCTCGTACGCCAACGCGCGCATCGGCATCGCTGCCACGCATCGCCAAGTTCATGCGCGAGGGCGAAGGCGAATCCGGCCCCAACACGACCGACACGCTCAGGCGCAAGAGCGGGCGGCTCTCACGCTCAATCGCCGGGGATCCTGGCGGGCTGTCGACACCGATCAGGCCGGAGAAGGCATCCGAAGGATCGAACTGGCAAACGGGATGGCCAGACTGACCAAGGGATCGTCCGTGCCCTACACTCGGGCGCAAGAAGATGGCTTCGACGGCACGGTAGAGGTCCCCGAGCACAGCCGCACGTCGAAGCTGGGCAACCGGTACAGCCGTACAGGCTTGCTGGCGCGATCTGACGATTCCGGCCCGTCCCTCTCCTGGCTTCCGGCCCTCGAACGAGAAACGCCGCGCATCATCGCCCGCGCGAAGAAGCTGCTCGCCGCTTTCCTCGACAAGCTGACCGGCGGCGCTCCAACAAACTCTGACTGACGTGACCGACTCCCAAGACAAACACGATGCCGTCGCCACGTTCACGCGTGAGCACCTGCACGCTCACCTGTCCGACCGCACAATCGTCGTCCAGGACGTACACCCGGTCACTATCGACGGCGGGGACGCGGCCGAGCAGAAGCGCGTCATGGGCAGCCAGTTGTACGCCGAAGTCCTCTACGCGGGAGACCGCCGGTTTCGACCGCTCTCCGTCGCAGGCACGCCCATCGAAACGGCCGAGGTGTTCGAGATCAACGTCTGGCTCGAAGCCGACCGCGAGCGATTTCGCCGACGAGCAGGTGCGCTTCCGTGCCGCGATAAAGGGACTGACCGGAATCGTGACCGCCTTCTATCGTGGGGCATCGCTTCGCACGGCGTCGGGCGATGCGTTCTCGGTCGGCATTCCGACTGACGTGCGCATCCACCACGTCAAACTGCGCGACGACGTCTGCGCTCACCTCGCCCTCTTTCTCGTACTCGTCCTCTAAGGGCCCACTCTTTCTTATGGCCCGCATCGCCATCAAAGGCCCGATCACCGAAGTTCTCGTCGACACCGTTGCCGGGCAGGACCAGGCGGCCCCCAAGGCCACGTTCGACGACATCCTCGAAGAGGGGTCGACTTTCCCCAACGAGGAGGAAGCCACGCAAAATCTGATCGCCGGAGAGGCCGAACAGGCATCGGTGAAGCTCGTCCCAGGGCCTGGGCCATCCTCGACACCAACTCCGACTTCGTGGACAAGGTGACGGCGTTTGCCAACAACCGCACGCGCGTCGAAGTCACCGTCACGAACGCCCAAGGCGTAAAGCGCAAATACGGCGGCACGAAAGGCCTGCGCGTGCGGCGCACGACCAACGACGACCAGGGCTACGGCAAGATCGGAGCCACCGTCTTCATGTTCAAGGGCACGTTCGATCTGGTTCGGGCGACGGCGTCGAGACGCTCGTGGAAATCGCCTTCACCGTGACGCTCCCGCAAGCTTCTTCACGGCCACGCGGACGCTCGGTAGCAACGGGCGTCCGCATCCGCTTTCGCTGGGCGGGCGCGCTGCGCAAGCGGCGCATCGAGCGGCTGCTGGCGCGCGGTGCGTCCGGCCTCGGCGCTCACGGCTGGCCGAATACCGACGAGAGCGGGGTGTGCGAGGCCGTGCGGCGTCTGACAGCGACCTGGCGCTCACCGGCGGCGAGAACCTGGAACGGCCTCGTCCACCAATGCGCATCCGACGCGCCGGGCAGGTTTCAGGGCGTGCTCGACGCGGTCGCGCCGGGCCACGGCATCGACCTGAAGCGCGAGCTGGTGGGCGACGGACGCATACTCGTGGGGCCGCGCTGGCGACTTTCGCGTTCGCCTCAGCGTTCGAGCTGGAGACCGGGCCACACCCGAGATCGAGGCGCTGAGGGCGAACTCGAAGGTGCGCCCGCCCAAGGACGCCGGCGGCAAGCCCGACCCCGGCGCGTGCTGGCGGGGGCTTGGAAATGAATGAGTACCACGACATCGTCCTACCGCTGGCCGCTGGGCGAAACGCTTGATCTGGATCGAGGCCCGTGCCGTCCACATCCGACTCGAAGCGATGAAGGCGTCGGCTCGCAAGCGCTGAACCTGCCACTCTAACCCACCCGCCCCATGGCCACGCCCGTCACCATCGAACTCGTCGTCGACGCGAGCGGAGCCGTGACGGGCTTGAAGCGCGCCGACGGTGCGTTCGTCAAGTTCGACAAGGTGCTCGACGAATCGGGTAAGAAAACGAAACGCTTCGGCGGCATCTTCGACGTGACAATGGGCACGCTCGCCGCCGACGCCGTGCTCAAGCTGGCCGGGTCGGTGAAGCAGTTCGCCGCGTCGACGTTCGAGGTGGGGCGCACGTTCGAGAAGGAGATGGCGCGCGTGGGCGGCATCTCGGGCGCGACGACCGCGCAGATGGAGCAACTGACGGCGGCGGCGCGCGAACTGGGCGCGACGACGCAGTTCTGGCCATCGAGGCGGCGCAGGGCATGGGATTCCTGGCGCAGGCCGGGTTCAGGTCGAGGAGACGATGACGGCCATGCCGGGGCTGCTCAACCTCGCGGCTGCTGGACAACTCTCGCTGGCCGAGGCGTCGGACATCGCGTCGAACGTGCTGAGCGGGTTCGGGCTGAACGCGGATCAGTCGGCGCGCGCGGCCGACGTGCTCGCCGCCGCGTCCACGTCGAGCAACACGAACGTGCAGATGCTGGGGCAGACGATGAAGGTCGTCGCGCCCGTCGCGTCTGCGATGGGTATCAGCGTCGAGCAGGTGGCCGCCGCTGCGGGCCGGTTGGGCGACGCGGGCATCCAGGGCAGCGAGGGCGGCACGGCGCTGCGCGGGATTCTGGCCAAGCTGTCGGCTCCGTCCAAAGAAGCGGCTGACTTTGATGGACCAACTCGGCATCAAGGTCGCGACGGCCGACGGCAAGATGAAGTCGTTCCCGGACATCATCGTCGTCCGTTGAATCGGGGCTGTCCGACTGACCAGGAGCAGCGCGCGCAGGCGCTATCGACACTCGCCGGGCAGGAGGCGATGTCGGGACTGGCCGCGCTCGTGCGCGTCGGCGGCGACGAACTCGCGGCCTACACGACGCAGCTCGAAGGGTCGAAGGGCGCGGCGGCTGCGCTGGCTGAGACGATGCTCAACACCCTCGACGGTGCCTCCGCATCTTGCAAAGCACGCTCGACGAGTTGAAGCTCGTCATCTTCGATGCGTTCGGCAGCGGGCCAACCGAGCGGTCAAGATGGCTATCGGAGCGGTGTCGTCGATGACGGGCGTGCTTCAGACGTACCGAGGTGAGATCGGTACGGCGGCCCCGCATCGTCGGCATTCTCTGGCTGCGGTGCTGGCGTCCCACGCCTACACGAAAGTCGCCGCTGCGACGACGTGGGCCTACACGGTGGCCGTCCGCACCCAGCCCGCCGTCACCAAAGCGGGAAGCGATCGCTCAATGGTGCTCAACACCGCGATGACGGCCAACCCCGTCGGTCTCGTGATCGCGGCGATTGCAGGCGTCGTCGCCGGGCTGTGGGCGTTCCGGCGGCAACTCGTTAGTGCGACGGCGACGTTCCTCGAGTTTGCCGCCGGGTTGGTGCGCGCGCTCGGACTTGATCGACCGGCATCGCCCAAATGCTCGGACTGGACGGTGGGCTTGTCCGGCGTGCTCGACACGTGCCGTGGACAAGCTGCCGATGTCCGTGCGAAGATGGACGACGCGGACGAACTCGGCCGAGAATCAGACGTGACGCCGTCGACGTGACCACGAGTGCCGGTGCAGCGTCACGGGCGATCTGGCATGACTGGTGCGACGAACGATCTCGGCAGCGCGGCTACGAGATGCGGCGGACGCTATGACCAAAATGGGTGAGGCTGCCGAGGAGACGAAGACGCTGCTCCAGAAAGCCCGCGAAGAGGTCACCGAGCTTGCCGCAGAACTCGCCGAGCTCGGCGCCGACCCCGCCGCGCTGGCAGCCGATCCGAGCGCAGGAAGCAGGCGATCCGCGATCAGATCAAGGCGCGCGAGGACCAAATCGACCGGATGGTCGGCAGATCGGCTCGCAGACGGGAACGATTCCAGGTCCGAGCGAAGGGTACGACCCGGACGCCTTCCGCTTTCCGGACGGCGAGATCGAGCTTCCGGTCGAGATCAGGAAGATCGAATTCCCTCGGAGATCGCCGCTCGAGGACGGCGCCCGAGCTGGAGCCTACCAGATTCGTCGACCAGGCCAAAGCGCTGAGCAACGTGGGGCGGCGGCCACGCGACGGCATCGGCGCGCTCGGCGACCTCGCAGCGGCCCAGCACGCGGCGCGGGATGCAGGAGATCGACGAGCGCGAAGAGAAGGAGTTGGCAGTTCGACGCACGCATCGAGCGTATCAGTCTGCAACTCGAACGCGATGACCTGTCGGCCGAGCAGCGAACGGATCTCGAGAAGCAGAAGCTCGCCGCCATCAGCGGGCGCAACGCAGCCGAAGCCAAGTACGAGCAGATGCGACGCGAGGCGGCACGCGCGCAGGCCAGGCGCGAAAAGGCGTTGGCGCTGATGACGATTGCGTTCGAGACGGCCAAGAACATCGTGGAGCCTTCGGAAATCCAATTGCTATGGGATTGGCAGCTGCTATCGGCGCAACTCAGGCGGCCGCCGTGCTTCGCAGCCCATTCCGGCGGCCAACGCGGGCGGCTGGGTGCCGGGCAGCGGGCCGGACAAGGACAGCACGCTCATGTACCTCACGCCCGGAGAGGCCGTCGTCAACCGGCGGTCGGCGCTGGCCAACGCGTCGACCATCGACGCGCTCAACCGCTATCCCGGCGTCAGCCTGCCCACGCGCGAGGAGATGGAGCGGTCGGGAGGCGCGCAGGCGTCCGCCTACGACGCAGACCGCATCGTGGCCGCTCTCGGCCGAGTCGAGCAGCGCACGGGGCAAGTAGAACAGGCCGTGCGGTCGATGCAACTGCGCATCGGAGACCGCGACGTGCACGACGCCAACCGCCGATTCGCCGAGCACCTCGGCAGGCAGGACCCCGGAGGCTGGAATGGCTGACCACGTCACGCACCGCACCACGCTCACGCCCGCCCACGCGCCCGGCGTCGACGCCGTCGTCGAAGTCGTCCGAAACGTCGACGGCGCACCGGTGGGCACGCTCCCGCCTGTCCCCATCGAGGGAGAACTCCCCGTCGACTGGGCGTTCTCCGACCCCGACGGGCTGGGCCTGCTCGCCGCCTGGGCAAAGCCCTCTGTCGTCGACGCGGGCGACGGGCTGTTCGCCGCGCTCTCCGACCCGGGGCAGCGCTCGCGGCTGTCGATTCGGATCGGCGGACTGAGCCTGTTCTACGGCCACGTCGATCCGTTCGACCGCGACGACGAACTGACGGCGTCCGGGTGGCAGGCCGGATCCATTACGTTCTCCGACCGCGTGCGCGTGGCAGGCGACGAGGCGGCGCTCACGCTGGGGCAAGTGCAGGTGCAGGCGCTGTTTTCGAGCGAGGTGCCCGTAGCGTCCGGGCTGTCGGCCTCGGTCCCGGCGGTGTGGCATCCGTGGCGTCCGTCGTTCGGCGTCATGTCGGGCAATCTCGACCGCAGCGCCTTCGACCGCGCGGCGGTGAACATGACGGCGCTCGGCAAGCAGCGCGGACGCGTGGCAAGCGGCACCGTGGCTGGGCTACTCGGCGTGGTGGCGCACTCGTGGCGCCACGGCCGCGTCGTGGCTACGTACGCGCTGCCGACGGTCGACCCCATCCCCGCCGCCTCCTACGACACTCAGGGGGCTGCTGCTGCTCTGCCCGTCCCCACGCATCGCCTGCTCTCCGGCGGCACGCTCAGGCGCGAGCGCTTCGACGGGCTGCGCTTCACCGCCGGTCCGCAGGGACGCGAGGTCGTGGCCGAGCGCGGTACGTTCGCGCTGGGTCAGCGCGTGCTCGAAGCGTCGGCGCCGTGGACGAGCGACACGTTCGGCTACGACGAGTCGCTACGCACGTACAACTCCCTCGGCACCGGTAGCGTGTGGGAGGCCGTCTCCGGCTCGCCGCATTCGGCCGACGAAACCGACCTCGCCGATGCGGTCGCCGACGCGCTGGCCGAGTGGCGCCTCCCCGTGCGGCTGCCGGCTGCGCGGCGCGAGCGTGACGGGCTTCGTGGACCCATCGCTACCGTTTCGCGCTTACGCCAGCGGACAGATGCGCACGTTCCGCGCTGTCCGCGGGTCGTGGGACGTGCGCGCCGGACTGACGACGCGCCTCGAAGCGCTCGAAATACCTCACATCCCCGCTACGTCGTGACCGCTTCCCGTATCCTCAGGCGCCTGACCCTGCTGCCCGAAACCGGAGTGCCGGTATCGTTCGACGCAGCGAGCGAATACGCATTCGCCGAAGCGTTCGACGTGCGCGTTGCGCTCGACGGCGACGAGCTGCGCGCGCGCACCGGATACCGGATGTCGGCTCTCGTGCTCGACACGGACGCCATCGAACGCATCGCGGCATGGGCGTCGGCGGGCGTTCGGGTTACGGCCTTCGCCGAGGGCGAATCGGTGCACGCCGTGTGGGCCGATCCGGTCGTGCCGAGCCTATCGGCTCCCGAGGAGGGCGAGCCGCAGATGCTGTGGGGGCGCCGCCTGCTGCTCTCGACGGCGCGCGCGTCCGCCCCGGTCGCTGAAACGTCCAACCTGCTGGCCCTCTACGGCTGGGCCGGGCTGGCCGCGCCGCCCGAGGCCTACACCATCGGCGGCGCAAATCCGAGCTACGGCCTGCCACGCTGGCGTCAGGCGTCGGCACGTTCACCGTCGATGAGGGCGGCGACGCGACGCTCGAGGCCCGCGTCGTAGCGCCTGTCGGTGGCCGCCGCGTCACCGCGTCGGTGCATATGGCAGGCGTGACGTTCGAGGACGCCCAGGCCCAGAACGATGCGCTATGGCTCTACGTGCGCTGCTACGACGCGGCGGGCGCGCTCCTGGCCGAGGCCGATGCGTTCAACGTGCGCCCGTTCGAGTTGCGCTCGGCCACGGTCACGGCCCCCGCCGGGACGCATTCGGTCGCCTGGGCGCTGCGCGGCGACAACGGCAGCCAGGTCGAGCGCGGGGCGTCGTTTCGCGCGCCCCGTCTCAGTATCTCGTAACGCCGCCGCCGTGCCCTGCTCCGCCCGCTACCTTTTCAAACGCCTCCTCCGCCTCGCCATGCCCGTTTTCGACACCGACGACCAGGTGCCCGCCTTCGACGCGGGCCGCGCCCGCCTCCGCATGGTAGCCGGTGCCCGCTTCGAGCAGACGTTTGAGCGCGTCACTGCCCAGGGCGACCCCGATCCGTTCCTGTTAGGAACATCGGCCCGCATGGACGTGCGCCGCTTCGCGGGCGGCCCGCTGCTGCTGCGATTCGACACCGAAGGCCCCCAGGCCTGGGGCGGCGGCGCTACGACGCTGGCCGTCGACGGCCACCGGATCACGGCGACGGCGGACGCGCTGGCGACGGCGGGCGTCGGCGAGGCCGCCCTGTTCGACCTCTTCTTTTTCCCCGGCGGCGCGCAGGCCGACGCCGAAGTACTGGTGGCCGGTGACGTGCTGGCCGCCGAGGCGATCACCGAAAAACCCGACGCGCAATGAGCGAAGTAATCGAGATCGGCCCGGCCTCGGGCGGCACGACGACCGTGCGCACGGCACAGGCCGGACCGCGCTACGCAAGCCCGGCCCGCATCGTGGCCGTCGACGCCTCGTTCGACGTGCTCGCACCGCCCGCCTTCGCCGAGACGGGTGCGGCCATCCTGCACGCCCGCGCCCTCGTGGCCGAGGCCGGGGGCCGCGTCCTCGTGCGCCTCTACCACGGCGCGGACGGCGAGCCGCTCACGGCGGACGCGCTCGACGTGGCCGCGCTCCGGGCTGAGGGCGTCGACGTGGAGCAGGCCGGAGTGCCCGGCTCGGCGGGCGGCGGCTTCATCGACCTGCTGCTCACCGGCTCGCTCGACGTGCCGACGATGACCTACGATCTCGACGTGGCCCGGATGGGCGTCGACGTGCAACTCTCCATCGAACCGATACAATGAAATCAGGCCCTATCGCGCTCATCCGCTACACGGACGAAAACCCCAACGAAATCGCCGCGCCCGCCTGGGTCGAGGTCTCGGTCGACGACATCCTGGAGGAGGCGGCCTCGTTTCCCAGCCAGGAGGAGGCCACGGCTTCGCTCGTCGGCGGCGTGGCCGAGCAGGCGAGCCGCCGCACCAGCGTAGCGCTGCCCATCATCGACGCCCCGGCGGACCTGGTGGCCATGAACCGGGGCTGGCTTGAAATCGTCGGCCTCGACGGCTCGCGCGTCGTCGTGGGCGGGCGCTACGGCGCGGCCATGCGCACCATCGTCGACGACGCGATGGAGGCCATCGGCTACTCGCTCGTCACGTGGAACGCGACGGGACCGGACGTGCAGACGAGCGGCGTGATCTTCGACTTCCTGTCGGCGCTGCTCCGGGGCGACGACGTGGACGTAGCTGACCTGGAGGGCGACGTTTCGGTCGTGCTCATCGAGGGCACGTACGAGACGGGGAGCGGGGCGCTGTGAGCGCGTGACGCGAAATCGGTATTGCCGAGCCGGGGCCGGGGCGGACAGATTCCCACTCTGTCTCGCTCCAATCCCGCGCCCACATGGCCCTCAAGCAGCCGCTCACCAATCCCGCCGGACTACCGGCCCAACTCAAGGCCGGGCGCGGAGCACTTCGTCCAGGAGGCCGACGGCTCGATCTCGCACTACATCGGTCCCGTCGGCGGCGGCGCTCCGGTTAAGGTGTCGGGCGGTGGAGGAGGCACCAAACACGTTGAGTTTTACATCTCTGGCTTGGACGGAGAGGCAACGATGATCGTGTTTGAAAAGAACGTCGCCGTTGTTCAGGTTTTAGGCGCAGAAGTGCTGGCCGGTTCGGGGCGATATGAGTTTGCGCTGCCCCTTGGCGATGTCACGTACGTTCGCAAGGGAGATGTGCGGGTGAAAGATGGCGAGAACGATGTCGAACTGCGCGCGCTGGTTCTACCTCAGCCGGGCAAGGTGAATGTCAATCTCTACCAGGTGAATGGCACCCGCTATGACATATATGGCGAGGGCGGAGAATGCGAGGTTTACGCCGTTGGCGAGACGGGCTGATGCTAGCCGTCAACCTCGACACGACGCCCGGACACGCCGCCGAAATGGAGCGCCGTTTTCGACTGCCACGCGCCCGCAGGTTGGCGCGTGCGAGTCCATTATTGGCGGCACGTTCGACGCCGCCCTCGCCGCCGGTGCCGACCTGATCCTCTGGCCCCGCCCGGGCATCTGGAATCAGCGCGGAGCGATGGACAAATGCCGCTTCTTCGACGTGCCCGTCGTCTCCGCTCACGGATCGAACGCCGACGCTTTCCTCGCCGACCCGCCGCGCCTGTTCTGGCCCGTCGTCGTCGGCGGCGAGGACCCCGACGACGGCGACACCGAGCGCGTCGACTACGGCCCCGGCCTCGAGCTCGACGTGCGCTGCGCAGACGGGCGGCACGAGCAGTCGTGGGCCGTCGCCGAGGCCGCGGGCGTCTACGCCGCGCTGCTACGACGACTACGGCAACTGCGTTCGACGCCCGCGCCGCACTACGGACAGCCTCGCCACGACCCGGAGTCCGCACCGACGGACGCGGCTACGGCACGTCGACCTGACGCTACCGCTCGGCCCGCACCACGCCGACCCTCAGCCGCCCGTCGACGTGCGCGTCGAAGGACGACGTTCTGCGCTTCGTGCCGTGGCAGGGCACGTGCTACGTCAGAGCACCGATTCGTGACGGGCGTGATGGGCTTTACTCCGGTTTCGTACGTCGTCGGCCCGGCGCTCCGGGCTAGGCACGCCATCGGTCGACATGTGCCGCTGTTCGGCTACGACGACGCACGGCTCGACCTGCGGACGCGGTACCAAGACGGAAGCCTGTCGGCGCCGGTCACGATCGGCTACGACACCGGCCTGCCGCCCGTCGTCCAGCCGTCGCCCCGTCGCCGTGCAGGCCGCGTCCGCCATCGTCGTCACCGCTAGGGCCGTCACCGGGACGCCAGGTGCGCTACCGCGGCGCAGGCGAGGGCGAGCGACTGGATCGAGACGGCGCCGGCGGCGACGACGTCGTCGTAGCCACGCGCCGCGCCGCCGAAGCGCAGTTCGCGGCAGGTCGACGTCGACTCGCGCCGCGCTTCCGCGTGGTCGCCGTCGCTCGCTCGTGCCGGGACTGCCCGACGCCTCACTCGCCTCCCGCTCTGCTGCCGTAATGCTCTACCTCCAATCACTACACCGCCGTCGCCGGACTCGTGCAGGCGCAGTTCTCGGCCCTCACCGCACGCGCCTGAGTGGGCGGGCGACAGCGGAAGGATACGAGGAGTTCGCCGGGTGCATCGACATCGACGCGACGCTCGCTCGCATCGAGCGGCACCGCGCCCAATCGGACACCGTGCAGGCCAAGTGGGAAGCGTACGTCGTCGAGGCCATCGACGCGATGAAGCTGGCCAACTTCTCGGGCGACGAGGTCGTGGCCGTGCATAAGCGGGTGCACCGCTCCGGCGTGCGCAACCAGCTGCCGACGCCGCGCCAACTGCTTCACGTGATGTACGGGCTGGTGATCGACCAACGCGTGCGCGACGAGGTCGGCGCGCTGCGGTCTACGTCGCTCGTTCGGTCGCGCGACTACAATGCTGCCGTCGGCGGTAAGGACGCGTCCCGCCACCTCGTCGGCGACGCTAAGGACCGCGTGCCCCTTCGCGCGTCCGTCGCCGACCTCGCGCGCGTCGACGAGTCGTTCGAAGGCAAACGCATTGCGCTCACGTTCTACGAACGTGTCGCTATCGCGCGCCATGCGTCGACGTATTCGCTCGCTGTCGTTGGGCGTGAGATCGCTGTCGGCGGCGGGCTGGGCATCTACCGCCGCTCCGGCTTCGTCCACCGCGACAACCGCGGCAAGCGAGCGAGGTGGGACGGATGAAGACGAGGCGTCTTACCGCTCGGCAAACCCGCCCCGGCGGAATACGTGCTGGCTGTCTATGCGGTAGGCCGGGCCGTAGACTGATCTGGTTCGGGTCCTACCGGGGCGCGCGCTTCGCCGAACTGTCGTCGACATGGACGCCGGATCGGTAATCGCCGCTCTCGCTCGTGGGCGTGGACTCGTCGTCGCCGCTGGCGCGCTGCTCGAGAGGGCGTGCCGATGCTGCCGACGCTCGCCGAGCGGCAAGGCGCGCGCGTGCTTCCGGACAGGTGCCGGCCGGCTGTAGGACACGCTGCTCTGGCTACGCTTCTACCCTCTGCTGCGGCCTACTTCGTCTCGCAGCCGCTTTCGGTGGCGTGGTTCTCGCGACGCTTGTGGGCGACGCTGGCTGCGGTCTACGCCTACCAGTCGACACCGTACCGGAGGTAGCGCCATGCTCGACGACATCGGACAGCGTCGGCGTCGGCGTGGCCATCGTAGGCGGAGTGCTCAAGATCATCGAGCAGCTCGTCAGCTGGTTCAAGGAGCGCAGCGTGGCAGCGATCGCGGCTCAGGACGAAGCCGACGACGACGCGCGCGCGACATCGGCGAGCTGCGCAGACTGCTCGACGAGGCGAGGGCCGAGGGCGCGGCTCTGCGCGAACGGCTCGCCACGCTTGACGTGCGGCTCGAGGCGGCCGCGCGGACGAGCGGATGGCAGGCTCGAACGGGCGGCGATCGCGAGAAGGACGCACCGAATCGACGCCAACGACGGCCGTCGAACCGACGAACTGCGGCTGAGCTCGACGACGCGGTCGCGCCTGGCGCTCGGCACGGCGCGATGCCGCCGACCATCTCGCCACCAATCCCCCGACCATGACACGCCTCACCGTTCTCGCCTTCTCTGTCCTCGCTTTCCTGCGGCGTGGCACCTGCGCGGCTGCACGGGTGCCCAAGGGGAGGATCGAACGCTCGCGCATGTCGACACCGTGTTCGTCGACCGTCCGCTCACCGTGCGCGACACGATCCGCGTGCGGGACGTCGTCGTCGAACGCGTAGACGTCTTTCGCCCGGTAGAGGTGGAGCGGCTTCGCGTCGACACGATCTACGCGCCCGTCGACCTTGGACGCTACACGCTCGCTCCGCCGAAGCCGTTGCATTTCGAGCGGTCTGGACGCACGGCCGTCGTGACCAGCTTCGATCCGGACTCTCGGGCGTGGCAGCAGGTACGGTATCAGGTGCCAGTGAAGCGGTGGAGCGTCAGCCTGACCGGCTCCATGCTCTACGTTCCGCAGGCCGGGCGACTGGGTACGACGGTCGGGCCGCGCGTGCGGTGGGACAGGTGGAGCGTCGGCGGCGGCATCGGGGCGCCGGTCGTCGGCGACGGCGATCCGTTCTGGTATGGCTCGCTCTCCTACTCGCTGCCTCTGCTGTAGTCATTGCGCGCAAACAGATTGATTTAGTTAGATTGGCACCTGCTCATCGATCTGACTAAACCAATCCAACTCTGCACATGACTGGCCCCAAAAACGACGACGTAATTGCTAATAAAGCTCGGTCAATAGCAAGGAGTAAGGGCGAGTTGCAGAAGAATGGACGCTACCGTTATGAGGATGATGTATTCATCATAAACTTCGACCCTAAGACCGAACACGTTCGCGTAAAAACCAAGCCGAGCGAGATGGGGCCAGGGACAGAATGGAACGTCTTTGAGCAAGGGTACGACCGAGATGACTCATACGGACGAAAGTCTGGCCACAAGGAGGACACGCTATCCGACACGCATCCTGGATGGGTTGAGCGGCTGAGGAAAATTGAATCTGACGATTAACCTATCCGCAGCACCGATCGCAGGCTGGCGAGACGTTCGATCTCGCCCAGCAGCGCGGCGGGGGTTCGACTTGCTGCCCGTCTCCTCCACTCCCATCGCAACGCCTCGCACTGACTTCGGTCGGTGCGAGGCGTTTTGCGTTTGCGCCCCTCCTACTCTTCGACCGGTTCGTCTTCCACTCCCGGCTTTACGAGTGACGTAAACGTCAATGCGGCGATTCCGGCTAGCGCTCCGCCGACGAGGATTGGCGTGGCTGCGCTCCCCAATGCGGCCAGCGGCCCGGAGACGAGCGGCGGCGCCGTCCGTCCCAGCGATTGAACGCTCGACCGGATGCCGAGCACGCGTCCCTGATCCGAATCCGACGCGCGGTTGCTGACTAGGGCGACCAGGTTGGGGCCGATTACGCCGTTGGTGATCGCGAAGAACGGAACCAGCGCGTAGAGCTGCCACGTCTGCTGCACGAATGCGATAGCGATTATGGTCGCGGTGATGCCGAAGAGCGCGGTTCTTAGCGTCCAGACTGGACCTAAGCGGTTGCGGATTGGCTCGACGAGCGTCGTCTGTACGAGGAAGAAGCTGGCGCCCAGAGCGGTGAAGAAGATGCCGATGTCGCTCTGATCATACCCCAGCCGCTCGACCAGGAGAACGTTGAAGAAGCTGGTGAAAAACGTGAAGCCTGCCAGGAAGAGCAGTTCGGTCAGGTAGAGCGAGCGTAGTGTCGGCAGTTTGAGGGCGTCGCGGATGCGCGAAAAGGCAACGCTAGCAGAGATCGGATCGTCGTTGGGCTCTTCGAGCGTCTCGGCAAAAAACATCATGATCAGCACCAGGTTGATTACGCCCAGAACGGCAGCAATCCAGAACGGAAGCGCCGGCGTGAACCAGCTTACGATGTCGGGGTCGCCGAGCAGGCCGCCCGCCAACGGGCCGAAGACGAAGCCAAGCGAGAGCATCGCCGAGAAGTAGCCGAACACGCGCGCTCGATCGTCGGGTTCGGTCAGGTCGGCGATGGCGGATTGGGCGACGAGCACGTTGCCTCCCGTCGCGCCGTCGACGATGCGGCTGACGAAGAGCAGCGGGATCGACTCGAACACGATCCCTAACCCGAAGAGTACGTACGAAAGCGTCGACCCGCCGAAGGCAACCAGCAGCATCGGTTTTCGGCCGTATTTGTCGGCGAGTTGGCCTAGAATCGGGGCGGCGAGAAAAGCGCTGATAGCGTAGGCGCCGCCGATCAATCCCAGCAGGATGTAGCCCGTATCCAAACTGCCGGGGCCGTCGAGCAGGAAGTAGTCCGACGACGGATCAGCCAGCAAAAGAGGTAAAATCGGGATCAGCACGCCAAAGTCGAGCCGGTCGACGAAGACGGCGGCGAGCAGCACGAACAGCGGCTTGCGCGTGGACGAATCAGCCACCCGTTTGGCCCGCACCCGAGAGCAGATCTGTCAGCGCGTCATCGTCCATCGACTCGCTCCACGTAGGCGGCAGTTCGAGCCGGATCGACTGAGCACCTCCGCTGGGCGTCGCGACGACGACGACTTGCTCGCCTCCCGACGTGTTGTGGGCGTGGCGGGCGTCGGCGTGGGTGTCGCCTGAGGTAGCGAGCGTCTGGGCGAACGACCACTGGGTGCCTTCGGAGTCGGTGATCGTGCGCTGGGTCATCGGGTCGGGATAGAGATCGCCGAATCAACGGTGTGCGGCCAGTCGCAACCGTAAAAGGACTGTCGCAACACGAGGGAAGCCTCACGGCGCTCGGCTCGTTGGGCGTGTTTTATCCTCCTGATTCTCCTCCCCCTCTATGAACCTCACCAGCGACTCCCTGACCGACGGCCAGCCCTGTCCACCCGAGTTCGCGTTCTGCGTCCCGTCCGGCGGCAAGGCCACGCTCGGCGCTAACCGCAGTCCCGAGCTGACGTGGAGCGATTTTCCGGCGTCGACCAAAAGCTTTGCCATCGTCTTCGTCGACCGCGATGCGCCCGCCTACCGCGACGGTGCCAACGAGGAGGGCACGACCGTCGAGTACGACCGCGAGCGCGCCGATTTCTACCACTGGCTCTTGGTCGACATCCCGGCGGGCCGATCTGCGCTGCACGCAGGTCACGACTCGGATGGCGTCACGCCCCGCGGCAAGGACGTGCGTCCGACTCCGTACGGCACGCGCGGACGCAACGGCTATACCAGTTGGTTCGAAGGCGATGAGGAAATGAAAGGCGTCTACGGCGGCTACGATGGCCCCTGCCCCCCATGGAACGACGAGCGCATCCACCGCTACGAGCTAACGGTCTACGCGCTCGACACCGAAACGCTCGAACTGGGAAGCGACTTCGGCGGCGCGGACGTAGTTGGAGCGCTGGAAGGCCACGTGCTCGACCAAGCCAGGCTATCGGTGACCTACCACACCTATCCAGACGCTCGGCCCGCGACGAGTTGACCGGTCCTCGCGCTATTCTCGTGCCGAGAGGGTTGCTTGGAAGGAAACGCTGCCAGGCTTTCGAAACCTGGCAACTTTGAGACTTGGGAGTCAGCGCTCGACTCATACCTCATCGCATGAAGCGCTCGCTACTCACCGCATCGCCTGCTGGACAGCAGCGATGACCCGTTCCTGTACGTCGTCGGTCATCTGGGGCCAGATGGGCAGGCTGAGCACTTCGCCCGCTAACCGATCGCTGATGAGATTTGTAGGATGCTTTCCGGCGTAGATCGGCAGGCGATCTTGGGGAATCGGGTAGTAGATCATCGTCTGGATGTGCTGCTCTTCGAGCGCCTGGGCCAGCGCGTCGCGGCGCCCTTCGAGCACGCGGATCGTGTACTGGTGGAAGACGTGGCCATCGGCGACAGGCGGCGCGATCAGACCGTCGATCCCCGAAAGCGCGTCGGTGTAGCGGGTGGCGACGCGGCGGCGGCCCTGGGTGTATGCGTCCAGGTAGGGCAGTTTGACGCGTAGGATGGCGGCCTGCATCGCGTCCAGGCGGCTGTTGTAACCGACGACTTCGTTGTGGTACTTCTTCTTGGAACCGTGAACTCGCAGCATTCGGGCATGCTCTGCGACAGCATCGTCGTTGGTCACGAGCAATCCGCCGTCGCCGTACGCGCCCAGGGTTTTGGACGGAAAAAACGAGTAGGCACCGATGTCTCCCATCGTGCCCGTCTGCTTGCCGGTCAGCGATAGGCGCGTGGACGGAACGCAGTGGTCGCCGTGGCATCCGGCGCAGCCGCCCGAGTAGCGCGCGCCGAACGACTGAGCGCAGTCTTCGATGATCTTCAGGTCGTGCCGACGTGCGATGTCGACGATCTGGGCCATCGCGCACGGCTGGCCGTAGAGGTGAACCGGCATGATCGCGCGCGTCCGGTCGGTGACGGCGGCTTCGATCTTGGCCGGGTCGATGTTGAACGTGTTCGGGTCGACGTCGACGAAGACCGGCGTGGCGCCCAGAGAGCGAGATGCTCTCGGCCGTCGCGAAGAACGTAAACGGTGTCGTGATCACGTGATCGCCCGGACCGATGCCTAGCGCGCGCAGCCCGATCACCAGAGCATCGGTGCCCGAGTTGACGGAGACGGCGTGCCGCGTGCCCAGATACGCGGCGACTTCGGACTCGAACGCCGCCACTTCGGGTCCCATGATGAAGTGCGCCGAGCGCATGACGCGCTGCGTGGCTGACGTGAGTTCGTCCCACAACGCGTCAATCTCGGGCGTCAGGTCGAGGATGGGAATCGGCGAGTGCTCGCTCATGTGGAGAGGTCGGATTTAAACGAATCGTAGGGGCGCACGCCGGTCGCCAGGTCGCTAGGAAGCGCATCGTCCTCGTCCACGTCGAGGCAGCGGACGATGCCGCTGTCGAGGCGGTAGTGCAGGCCGGATTCGGGACAGACAGCGATTCCGTCTGCGCCGAACGTGAGACGGTGTCCGTGCCTGCTCATCCATCCTTGGGTGCGTCCGGGCGCGCCGACGACCAAGGCGTAGTCGGGCACATCGCGCGTGACGACGGCTCCGGCGGCAACGAAGCAGTAGCGCCCCAACACGACGCCGCACACGACGGTCGCATTGGCGCCCACAGTCGCTCCTCTGCGGATGCGCGTCGTCTCGTAGAGCGTGCGGCGGTTGACCTGGCTGCGCGGATTGGTGACGTTGGTGAGCACGCAGCTCGGCCCCAGAAACACGTCGTCTTCGACCAGGCAGCCGCCATAAACGGCGACGTTGTTCTGAATCTTGACGTTGCTGCCGATGACGGCGCCGTCGGCCACGAACACGTTCTGCCCCAACACACACCGCTCGCCAACGACGGCGCCGCCCGACACGTGGCAAAAGTGCCACACGCCCGTCCCCTCGCCGATCTGCGCGCCTTGGTCGACGTACGCGCTCGCGTGGATGCGCACGCCGGGCATCTGAGTGACGCGCTCGCTCACGGCCGACCTCCAAGCGCCCTGGCCGTCATCGGATGCAGATTCAGCGACGGATGCGCGTGGGGAACGTCGGCGCGCAGCCGGTCGACGAGTTCGATGGCAGGACGGGCGTCGGCGATGCGGAAGCCGCGTCCGGCCAGCGTTTCCTCGTAGACGCGCGTGTGCAGGTCGCGAAAGCCGCCGCTGAACTCGACCTCGTCGCCGTCGACGGTGATCGAGCGGTGCGTCGTCTGATCGGCGGGCGTTCCATCGGGTAGGTCAGCGGGGTCGAGTGAGAGAAACCACTCGACATCGGCGCCGGGCAGGATCATCGCGCCGCCCATCTTCTCGGTTTGGGACAGGTGCACTTCGCTCTGCTCGGGCGAGCCGAAGAGCCACATCAGCAGGTCGAAGAAGTGGACCCCGATGTTGGTCGCCACGCCGCCGCTCTTGGCGGGCTCGCCCTTCCAACTGTATCCGTACCACCGCCCCCGGCTCGTCACATAAGTCAGTCGCACCTTGCGCCGCCGCTCGGCCTGAGACACGCGGTTCTTGAGCGCCACCAGAGTCGGATGGACGCGCAGTTGAAGGATCGTATTGACCGTCCCTTCGCTCTCGGCTTCGAGTTCTTCGAGCAGGTCGAGGTTGCGCGGCTTGAGCACGAGGGGTTTCTCGCAGATCGCGTGCGCGCCCACGCGTAGAGCCGTCCGGATGTGAGCGTCGTGCAGGTGGTTGGGAGAGCACACGCTGACGAAGTGGGCGCGCTCGGCCTCGCTCTGGCGGTAGAGCTTTTCCAGGTGCCGGTCGAAGCGCTCGTACTCGGTGAAGAAGGCTGCGCGCGGGAAAAAGCTGTCGATGATGCCGACCGAGTCGTGCGGGTCGACGGCGGCGACGAGCGTATTGCCGGTATCGCGGATCGCCTGGAGGTGACGCGGTGCGATGTAGCCCGCCAGTCCGGTGAGCGCGAAGTTGGGCATGTCGTCGGGTAGACTGAAGAGGGAATCCGAAGGTACGAACCATCCCTTTCGATGACGGCGCCGACTCGTCACGCCGCGCTCACAGTTGACCGAACCCCACCTCTCAGCTTCCGGTTACTACACTACTACGAGGCAGTCACGACCTGCCCACTTCACTACTACAACCCAGATACCGATGAGCACCCCACGCAACCTACACGACCTCTACGTCGAGCAGCTCAAAGACATGTACAGCGCCGAAACGCAGCTGATGGACATGCTGCCCAAGATGGCCAAGAGCGCGACGCATCCCGAACTCAAAGCCGCCTTCACGACGCACCACGACCAGACCAAGATCCACCGCGACCGCGTCGAGCAGGTACTCAAAAGCCTGAACGAATCCACTGGCGGGCACAAGTGCCAGGCGATGGAAGGCATTCTCAAAGAGGCTACGAGCTGGCTCAAGGAGACCAACAACGTAGTCGCCAGCGACGCCCCCGCTCCGGTCATCGACGCCGGACTGATCGCCAACGCGCAGCGCGCCGAGCATTACGAAATGGCTGGATACGGTACCGTTTGCCAGTTCGCCGAGATTTTGGGCCGCATGGACGACAAGGCACTCTTGGGCAAGACGCTCGAAGAGGAAACTCGGACAGACGAGCTGCTGACGAAAATCGCGAACCGGGCCATCAACCCAGAAGCGGTTATGGCCGACGCTTGATTTGAGCCCCTCTCCCACCGCCACGCGGCGGCTCTGCTCCTGCAGGGTCGCCGCGTTTGCGTTCTGCACGCTCCACTCGCGCCTCACAGCTGCTGCACCCTTCCCCTTTGGTTTTTGCTCACCACTGCCAAGGTTCTGGCGTAGGCGACGACTTACAGCAGGGCAACCGTGACTCTCACCTTGCGTTTGGGTGCCCCCCCCTCGCCGCCCCATGCCCTCTCGCATAGCCCTCGTCTACGACACGTTCGACGCCTACGAGTGGAAGGACGGCGATGCGCCCGACGCCGACGCCGAGTTCGAGCCGCAAGAAACCGTCGACGCTTTGTGCGATGCCGTCCGCGCGCTGGGACACGAGCCGGTCCGCATCGGGACTGCGCACGATTTGCTGGGCGCGCTCTCGACGATGAAGTGCAATGCCGGGCTCAGCATTGCCGAGTCGTCGGGATCGCGCAACCGGGAAGGCTACGCGCCGACGCTGTTCGAGATGATCGGCCTGCCGTTTGCGGGCTCCGACGCGCTGACGATGTCCGTCTCGCTCGACAAGGCGTGGACGCAGAGCCTTGTGTCGGCTCAGGGCGTGCGCGTGCCCGAATGGCGCTCATTCGCCGATTCAGGTGCCATCGACCCGGACGATCTGCCGCCGTTTCCCCTCTTCGTCAAACCGCGCGGCGAAGGCTCAGCGATGGGCATCGCTCCGTCGAGCAAAGTGGCGAACGTCGACGAGTTGCGAGCCGAAGTCAACCGTGTCGCCCGGCTATACCGGCAACCGGCGCTAGTCGAGCGCTTCGTCGAAGGGGCAGAGTTCACCGTCGGTGTCACGCACGATGGCGCGCGCGTTCTTCCGGCATTGCAACGCGCGACGGATCGCGAGACGGGAATCGGCCTGCACGCGCTCGAGGCTAGGGGCAGCCGCTACGGGCGCGATTCGGGAGAACGCGCCTACGACCTGCCACCGGTCCTCACGCCCCAGTTGGAAGCCGATCTAGCCGATCAGACACTGCGCGCCTTCCGCGCGCTGGGCTGCCGCGACTTTGCCCGAATGGACTTCCGCGTCGGCCCAACCGGCACGCCATTCTTTCTCGAAGCCAATCCACTGCCCACGTTCGCTCCCGACGGCACGTTCGCCATCGTCGCCGAACTGCTCGGCCAGTCGTACGACGCCTTCTTGGGCGACGTGCTCGGCCACGCGTTCGAGCGGGCGATGAGCAGTACTGGGTGAAGGACGTCAACTCTCGGAGAGTTGACATCTTTGGATTGCTCACACGCGTTGACTCGGGTCGCTTCCGATCTTTCACCATGTCCGACTCTCCTTCCACCTGTCCCTGCGGTCACGACAAAACGCACCCGCTCGTCCACCTCGTCGCGTCGTACAGCGCGCTGGGCTGGCTGTGGCTATTTGCGGGCGCGTCGAAGCGGCCCAAATCGGCGGCGTACACGTGTCGCAGGTGCAAAACCGTTCTCCAGACGACGCGCGACTCCGCCATTCTGAACTCGATCCGCTAGTGCCGACGTCTTTTCCGACTACCCAACCACCCTACGAGGTCAACGCCGATAGCTGGGCCGATTGGCGCTGGCACATGCGTAACCGCGTCCACGACGAGTCCGAATTGCGCCGCTACGTCACGCCGACGACCGACGAACTGGCCGCCATCGAAGCGACGCGCGGCATTTTCCGCTGGAACGTGACGCCGCACTACGCGAGCCTGATCAGGCCTGATGATCCCGACGATCCGATCCGCAAGCAGGTCGTGCCGACGATGGCCGAGATGCAGCCCGACATCGTCGGCGTCGAGGATCCGCTCGAAGAAGTTGCGCACAGTCCGGTCAAGAACCTGATCCACAACTATCGAGACCGCGTCGCCTTCTGCGTCACGGCCGAGTGCGCGATCTACTGCCGCTACTGCCTACGCAAACGCATGGTCGGCGATGGCGAGATGATGATGCGCAAGTCCGAACTGCGCGACGCTTTGGCTTACCTGCGCGAGCACGACGAAATCCGCGACGTGCTCCTCACCGGCGGCGACCCGCTGACGATGGGCGACAAGGCGCTGGCGTGGCTTCTATCGGAACTGCGCGACATCCCCCATATCGAGATCGTCCGCATCGGGTCGCGGATGCCGGTCAAACTGCCCCAACGCATTACGCCCGAACTCTGCGCGATCCTGCGCGATCACCATCCGGTCTGGCTCAATACCCACTTCAACCACCCGCGCGAGCTGTCTGCTGAGTCGGCGACGGCGCTCGACCGGCTCCTGGGAGCAGGCGTCCCGGTCGGCAACCAAACCGTCTTACTCCGAGGCATCAACGACGACGAGCCGACGCTGCGCGCCCTACTCAACGGGCTGGTCCGCCTGCGCGTACGTCCCTACTACCTGTACCAAGCCCAGCTGATCGGCGGCACCGCTCACCTGCGCACGTCGATCGAACGCGGCATGCGGCTGATGCAGGAGCTTCAGGGCACGACGACCGGGTTCGCGATCCCGCGCTACGTACTCGACACGCCGTTCGGCAAGGTTCCGCTCGACGGCAGCTACGTGATGGGCCGAGCCGGAGAGCGCGTCGTGATGCGCACTACACGCGGCGAGATTTGGGCCGAACCCAACCCACTGCCCGCTGGCGAAGACGAACCCTTCCGCCTGCCCCAGATCGACCTGCCCGGCCACGCCCACACCCTGCCCGCCGGAGCGCCGACGTTCGTCCCGCAGCCGTACCACTCGGAGGCGGTGTGATGCGGTGGCTGTTGATCATCGGGCTAGCCCTGGCAAGCGCCGGCTCGGCACACGGACAGGACGGAAGCCTGACAAGTCTCCAAGACCTGTCAGGTTTGAGATGGACCGAAACGCCCACTCCGCTGGTCATCGCCGACACCGTCCGCCGCGATCCCGACGTGGCGCTGCGCCGCTCGCTGATGGCGCCGGGCTGGGGCCAGATCTACAACGGCGACGCGTACAAACTGCCGTTCGTCTGGGGCGGGCTGGCCGCGTTCGGCGGACTAGCTGTCTATAACGAGCGCGAATACCGCCGCATGCAGCGCGTCGTCCGGTTCGCCGAGTTTCCCGATCGCTACCCCGAGAACGAAGCCGATGCCGCCGAATACCAAGCGCTCATCGACGCCAGACGGACGACGCCCCTAGTCAATCTGCGCAATTCTTTTCGGCGCTCGCGTGACCTTTCGGTGGTTCGCTTCGGCTTATGGTATGCCCTCACCGCCGTCGACGCGTACGTGAGCGCCCACCTCTCCGACTTCGACGCCGCCCCCGACTTCCGCCTCACCCTCGCTCCAACGACCGATGCCCTCATGGTCAACGTCGTCGTTAGATTCTGATCACGCCTCTTTTATGGCTCGACTGCTGTACGCCCTGAGCGGACAAGGCCGCGGGCACGCCTCGCGCGTGCGAGCGATGGCGGATGCGTTGCGCGCGCGTGGACATACGGTTCGGTTGGCGTGTGGAGGCCCCAACGCCGACCGCTTCGAAGCCCAAGGAGAACCCGTCCTGCGCCTGCCGACGCTCGAACAAGTGATCCAGCGCAACGGCGTCTCGATGACGCGGACGTTTGCTCACAACCTGCCCCGCGTGCTCTCGGCTAGACGCACGATCGGCCGCTTGGAACGAGCAATCGAAGACTGGCAACCTGACGCTGTCGCCACCGATTTCGAGCCGTTCGTTCCGCGCGCTGCTAAGCGGATGGGCGTTCCGGTCGCTTCGGTCGACCATCAGCACCTGCTCACGCATACCGACTGGCAGGCCGACCTCGACGCGTCGCCCAACGCGCGCTTCATCCGATTCGTCATCGACGCGATGATCCCCGAAGCCGAGGCTACCGTCGTCACCTCGTTCTACTTCCCGCCTGCCACGCGCGATGCTACGTTCGTCGCACCGATTCTAACTGAGGACGTGACAGGCCTCAGGCCGACGCGCGACGGTCCGCTACTGGTCTACGTCAACGCGTCGCGAGGCATGCACGAGATGACGCGTAGACTGGACGCGCTCGGCGTTCCGGTCGTTGCCTACGGCTTGCCCTATTCTAGCTCCAGCCGCGTCGCTCACCGCTCGGCCTCGCGCACTGGTTTCCTCGCCGATCTCGAACGCGCGCGCGGAGTCATTTGCACGGCAGGCTTTACGCTGCTAGCCGAATGTCGCCACTTGGGCAAGCCGGTTCTAGCCCTTCCCAACGGCGGCGTTTTTGAGCAAAAGCTCAACGCGCTACAGGCTTGCCAGCAGGGCTGGGCACAGATGGCGGACGCACCGATTCCGAGTCCGAACGCGTTGAGCGCTTTCGTGGACTTCGTGGCCTCTGCGCAACGACACCCCGCAAACGCGCGTACGGGTACGCACGATGCCATTCATGCTATAGAGCGCCTGCTACACCATTCGTCTCCTCTAGCGGACCGCCCAGCGCGTTCCTCCGCGACCGCTTCAACTGCCGATCTGCACTACGCGCCGCCCGCGGCCGTTGCCGCTTGATTTCAAACCACCGCTATGTCTATACCCAACGTCCTCGTCAAGCGCGCCGCCCGCTCCGCCGCTCAGTCGCGCAACGGCCATCACGTGGAAGACACGCCCTCCAAGCCGATCTTCGCCAAAGCCAAGCGATTCCTCGCTCCCGGCGGCGACTACTCGGACATCAAGGCCGCCGGACTCTATCCCTACTTCCGCTCGATCGAGCGCAATGACGGCTCCAAGGCGATCATGGGCGGGCGCGAAATCGTCATGGCGGGGTCGAACAACTACCTAGGCTTGGTCTCGGACCCTCGCGTCAAAAAAGCAGCTCAGGACGCGATCGAGAAGTATGGAACGGGCTGTACCGGTAGCCGCTTTCTCAACGGCACACTCGACCTCCACATCGAGTTGGAGCGCCGCTTGGCCGAGTTCATGGGTGCCGAAGCCTGCGTGCTCTTCTCGACGGGCTACATGACCAACCAGGGCGTCATCCAGAGTCTTGCCGGCCGTGGCGATGTCGTGTTCTCAGACAAGGACAACCACGCCTGCATCGTCGCGGGCACCAAGGTGACAGACGCCGACATCGTGCGCTTTCGCCACAACGACATCACGCACCTGCGCCGACAGCTCGAAAAGGTTCACATCGAACGTCCCGGAGCGGGCAAGATGATCGTAACCGACGGCGTCTTCTCGATGAGCGGCATCCTCGCCGACGTTCCGGCGCTCGTCGACTTGGCCGAGGAGTTCGAAGCCGCCTTGATGCTTGACGATGCCCACGCCGTCGGCGTCGTAGGCCCCGGCGGACGCGGATCGGCAGCGCACTTCGGCCTGGGCGACCGCGTCGACTTGACGACGGGCACGTTCTCCAAGAGCTTCGCCAGCCTGGGCGGATTCGTGACAGGCAGCTACGAAGCCATCGAATACATCCGCCACAGCGCGTCGACGCACATCTTCAGCGCGTCAATGCCGCCCGCCAACGTGGCGACCGTACTGGCCTGCCTCGACATCCTGGAGCAAGAGCCCGAGCGCCTCGACCGCCTGTGGACTATCTCGGATCACATGCGCAGGGGTTTCTCGGACCTGGGATTCAACATCTGGCAGAGCCAGTCACCGATCATCCCGGTCGTCGTCGGCGACATGGAGACGTGCTTCAAGTTCTGGCGTGACCTGCTCGAAGAAGGCGTTTTCGTCAACGCCGTCGTCCCCCCCGCCGTGCCGCGCGGACAGAGCCTGATGCGCACCAGCTACATGGCCAGCCACACCGACTCCCAACTCGACTTCATCCTCTCGGCCTTCAAAAAGGTTGGCAAACGCCACAATGTAATCTGACACGCGGAGCATGTTTGACTTTTCGAGTTTATCTCTCTGCTCGTCCTCGCGAGTGCGCCGCGCCTCTTCAGCACGAGACAGAGAAGCGGCCTCAGACGGTCCGGCGAAAAGATGCAGAGTGGAGAGAGCGGCCGAAAAGCTGCTGTTTGAGTGAGCGCAGCGAGCGAGTTTGCAGGTTTTCAGCGACCGTAACGTCGCATCAGCCGGGGCGACGTAAGCCTTGATCTTTCGCTTCTGGCGCCTGCCCTGAGCGAAGCCGAAGGGGACCAAGACAAAAGAAGGCTCGCGCAGCGATCATACATCATCGCATGGAAGAACGCAGCAAGAGCTAGCTTGGCAGGCCGTTGTGGATCCCTGCCTCCGCAGGGATGACGGTTGGGTGAGGAGGAGATAGATCAGAGAACGGTGTTCTTTTCGTAAGCCGTTGCGCCCACGACCAAACGGTACACATCAGCACCGCGCAATCAGCCAGCAACAAACCGCACCTCATGCCGATCACCGTCACCCCAGCCGACACCCGCAAAGACCGCCACGCCTTCGTCGACTTCCCGTTTCGCCTCTACGCCGACAGCGACTACTGGGTACCTACCCTTCGCCGCGACACCCTAGCGCTGATCGACGAAAAGAAAAACCCCTTCTTCGAGCACGGCCTGATGCAGCCCTACCTCGCGCGCAACGGTGAAGGAGAGATCGTCGGGCGCATCGCCGCAATTCAGAACGGCGCTCACCTCGAGACGTTTGACGACGCGACCGGCTTCTTCGGCTTTTTCGAATGCGTCAACGACTACGAAGTCGCCCGTGCACTGCTCAACACCGCCGCCAATTGGCTGCGCGGTATGGGCTTGAGGGCGATGCGCGGCCCGGCCAACCCAAGCCTGAACGACACAGCGGGCCTGCTCGTCGAAGGATTCGACTTCCAGCCGTCGGTCATGATGCCGTACAACCCGCCGTACTACGAGGACTTTTTGCGGCGCTGGGGATTCGAGACGCAGACCGAGATGCTGTCGCTCTACACCCACGTCAAATTCATGGACCCGAGCAAGCTCTTCCGCGGCGATGAGATCGTGCGGCGGCGGCTGCCTGGCCTGACCGTGCGCGGCCTCGACCCCAAGCGGTTCGACGAAGACGTGGCGGCGGCGATGAAGATCTACAACGACGGCTGGGAGAAGAACGAGGGGTTTGTTGCCATGACCGACGCCGAAGCGCGGCACCTCGCGTCGGAACTCAAGCCGATCCTCGTGCCCGAACTGTTCGTGTTCGCGGAGCGCGACGGCGAGCCGGTCGGCTTCTCGGTCTCGCTGCCCGACTTCAACCAGGCCCTCCGCCACGTCAAAAGCGGCAAGCTGACGCCCGGTAACCTGGTCGGACTCGTCGCGCGCGCCAAGATGGGCACAATCACCGACCTGCGCATGCCGCTCATGGGCGCGCGCCAAGACTACCAGGGCAAAGGCCTCGACGCCGTCCTGATCGCCGAGACGATCCGCCGGGGCCGCAAGATGGGATATCAGGGCTGCGAGCTGAGCTGGGTCTTGGCTGGCAACAAGCGCCTGCTCCTCGCCTTGGAACGCATGGGCGCCGTCATAGACAAGCGCTACGTGCTGCTCGAAGCGCCGCTCGACTGAGCGAACCGCGCAGCCTGCAATCCCGCTCGGCTCCGCGCGCCTCCAAGGAAGGGAAACAGCGCGGCGCGGGCGTGGAGTCCGTCGCTCCCAAAGGCAAAGGCCACGGTCGCGGTGTCGCCTCGCACGAGCCGCTGAACGGTCGGACCGTCGAGCACCAGTCGATCTTGCGATCTCGCACTAGCTTTCCCGTCCGGCATGATCGCGATAACGACAGCGCCTGGGGCGACCGCTACCTCGATAACGCCCAGTCGCCCATCGACGAACGCATGCGGCGCACCGCCCAGTCTCAGGACGGCAACGAACTCAGGCGCGTCGACTTCCAACCGAGCGATCCACACCGGCTCGCCCGGCACACGTCCGGTCTCAGCGCGAACGTTCTCGACCGAAAACCTGTGATAGGCAGCGCCCCACTGAACCGGCAAATCGATCTGCCACTCGCCGATCTGCGCCGACAGCCGAACGGCGAGATGAGCAGGGCCAAGAGAGAGCATGCGTGCGAACGAGAAACGCCTCCACCCGGCTGACCGAGGGAGGCGTATGGAGCGGAACACCGGGCTCGAACCGGCGACCTCAACCTTGGCAAGGTTGCGCTCTACCAACTGAGCTAGTTCCGCTTGGTATGCCCGACGGCGTGGCTATCGGGACCGCAATAATAGGGAAATCCGGGACTGCTTGTCAAGTCACTGGGCGTGTTCACCGAATCCCCGAATGGCGAGCCAACGTGCGCGTCACAGAGCAATATGCTTGCGAAACACGCCGCGCACGACGGCCGCGCGTCCGCTGTGATAAGCGCCCTCCTCTAACTCGGCCTCCGTCTCCTCTAGCTCGACGACGTCCATCGCGGCAAAATCCGAGCGCAGCATCTCTGCTGTGTACAGCATGTCGGCTTGCCGCGGGCCGCCCGAGTCGTGGCTGTTTTGAAAGGCAAGCTGAGCAGGCGTGAACGCTTCGATGACGAGCAGCCCGCCGGGTCGGAGCGCGGTCGTCATGCGGCGGTGGAGATCGTCGCGTGTGGCGGGCGGCAGGTGCAGGTAGATCGACGCGACCACGTCGAACGCTCGTTCGGGCCAGTTCCACGTCAGCAGATCGGCCTGCTCGGCGATGAGAGCGACTCCGCGCTGGGTCGCTAGCTTGCGCGACTTGCGGACGCCCTCGGCCGACAGATCGACGGTTGTCACGTCCAGTCCCTGCTCGGCGAGCCAGACGCCGTTTCGGCCTTCGCCGTCGGCGGGGACGAGCGCGGTCATGCCGGGCTTGAGACGATGTGCGTGCGAGGCGAGATAGGCGTTGGGCGCAACCCCGTAGCCATACTCAGGGTCGGCGTAGCGAGCGTTCCAGAACGAGGCGGCGTGTCCGGCGAAGTCGCTCACGATGCGTCGCCTTTGGGCTTGGCCGGAGCGTCGGGCTTGGGCTTCGACTCGGCTGCCTTCGTCTCAGCGGGCTTGGATTCGGACTTCGCCTCCTTGGCGTCGCTGGCCTTGGCATCGGGCGCCGCATCGCCGCCGGACGGCTTCTTCTTACCGTCCTTACCGTAGTTCGTATAGTCCGTCAGATAAAACCCGCTGCCTTTGAACACCAATCCGGCCTTGCCACTGATCACGCGGCGAACCGCTTGGCCCGTTTCCGGATCGACAGTGAGTGCGGGTTCGCTGATGCGCTGTTCGATCTCGAAGTCGGTGCCGTCTTCGCGGCGGTAGATGTAGGTGGGCATGGTGAGGCGTTGGAGAGCGGTACGGAATGACGGCTGGAACGAGGCTGTTCCAGCCAGCTACTGCGCCAGGGCGTCATACACCAGATCGGCATACGCCGCGCGGACGCCGCCGATTTTGCCGTTGTCGCGCGTCGGGTGAACGCGGTTGGTGAGCAGAATGGCAAAGATCTGCGCGTCCGGATCGAACCACATCGACGTGCCGGTGAATCCGGTGTGTCCGAATGCGCGCGGTCCGAACCTGGTGCCTGCCGACGAATAACCTGCGTCCGAGCGCGTGTCCCATCCGATAGCGCGGGTGCTCTGGCCGACCACGTTCTGGCGCGACGCAAACCGGGCGATCGTCTCGGGCTGGAGAAGCGTGACGCCTTCAAGCGTTCCGCCGCCCAACAGCATCCGAGCGAACCGGCTCAGATCTTCGGCCGTCGAGAACAACCCCGCATGCCCGGCGACGCCGCCGACGAGCATCGCCGTCTCGTCGTGAACGTATCCGCTGACGAGTCCGCGCGTGCCGTCCACTTCGGTCGGCACGGCGTCCGAATCGGGAGAGTCGACCGCGATGTATCCCGTCGCGTTCATACCGAGCGGCTCGAAGATGTTCGCCGTTGCCCACTCATCGAAAGGCATTGCCGTGATACCCTCGACGGCGCGCAGCAGCACCATCATGCCCCAATCGGAGTAGACGGTTTTGGTGTCCGGCTCGTACTGGAGCGGCGTGGCGTAGATCGTGTCGAAGACCTGCTCAGCCGTCGTGAATCCTTGGACGTGGAACGGGCGAAACGCCGTCAGCCCGGCCGAGTGCGTCATGATCTGGCGGACGGTCACACTCTCCTTGCCCGCTTGTCCGAACGCAGGGACGTAGCGCGCAACGGGAGCGTCGATGTCGATCTCTCCCCTTTCGGTCAGCAGCATGATTGCCGTCGTGGTGGCGACGACCTTGGTGAGCGACGCCAGATCGTAGCGCGTCTGGGGCGTAATTGGGCGCGCGTCGTCGTAAGTGTAGGTGCCATCGGCGGTCATCAAGACGACGGCGTTCGGATATCCGGCCGCAGCCGACGCTCCGGGAAATGCCTGATCGGCGATCGACGCAGTCAGCAGCGAGTCGACGCGCGTCTGGAGCATGTCGACCTGAGCGTCGGTGACGAGCGCGCTGGTGGGTGTAGTTTCGTACTGCGCCTCCGAGCAGGCGGGCAACAGGAGAATGGCGAGAGGGAAGAGCAGGCGCATAAGGCGAGAGGTGTGGGACCGACGGAAAGATAGCCCGACTCCAACGCGTCGAGGCTCGGCGCTCAGCCGGCTCAGCGCTCACGCTAGAGCAGCTTCCAGGATTTGAGCCGGGTGGAGGGCTTGGGATTCGGACAAGTCTCCGATCTGAGCGCGGCAACTCGTGCCTGGCGCGGCGATGAGCGTGTCCGACTGAGCGGCACGGACGGCGGGAAGCAACCGGCGCTCGGCCATCGCTTTGGACACCTCCTGGTGCTCGACTTCGTAGCCGAACGATCCGGCCATACCGCAGCACGACGAGTCGATCAGTTCGACGGCGTAGCCCGGCAACGCGAGCGCGGCCATCGACCCGGCCGTTCCGGCTAGGGCTTTCTGGTGGCAGTGCCCATGCAGCCAAACGCGCGAGACACCGTTGATCGGCTTCCACTCGACCTGATCCATCCGGCCCGCAGCGGCTTCCCTTGCGACGAAGTCCTCGAACAACATCGAGAGCACGGCCAGGCGGTCGACGCGCTCGTCGCCGGGAAGCATCGCCTTCCACTCGTCGCGGAACGTGAGGATGCACGACGGTTCGAGGCCGACGATCGGCACATTTGCGTCGACGTAGGGCATCAGCTTTTCGATCGACTCTTTGGCAAGGGCTTTGGCCTGGGCGACCAAGCCCTTGCTTAGTTGCGGGCGTCCGCAGCAGGCGTCGGGCGTCGTGACGGACACCGAATAGCCTGCGCGGTGTAGGAAGCGCGCCGCCGCCTGGCCGATCTCGGGGTGGTTGTGGTTGGTGAACGTGTCGGCGTAGATGACGACGGGTGGGCCGTCTATGCGCCACGTTTGCCCAGCAAACCAGTCGGTGAACGGGATGGGTGCAAACGGCGGCAACTCGCGATCCGCGGCGATTCCCAACGTCTTCTCCATCGCCTTGCGCGCGGCGGGCTGTCTGTTGATCCAGTTGACGAGCCGTGCCCTAGCACCTTTGGTCAGCCGCGCGATCAGCGGCGCCGCAGCGAAGAAGCGCGTCCGCACGCTGACGCCGTGTTTGGCGTAGTAGGTGCCCAGCCACTCGGTCTTCATCCGCCCCATGTCGACGTTGGACGGGCACTCGGTCTTGCAGCCTTTGCACGCCACGCACAGGTCCATGACCTCGTACATCCGCTCGCTCGTCAGCGCGTCCGGCCCCAGCGCGCCGCTCATCGCCATGCGCAGCGCGTTGGCGCGTCCGCGCGTGGTGTGCTCCTCCTCGCGCGTCGCCATGTAGGACGGGCACATCACGCCGCTCTCCAGCTTGCGGCACGCGCCGTTGCCGTTGCACATCTCGACGGCACCCGCAAACCCGCCATCTGCCGACCAGTCGAACTCGGTCAAAATCGGCAGCGTTTGGTAGTCCGGCCCAAGCCGCTGGTTCGCTTTCATCGACGGCGACTCGACGACGTTGCCGGGGTTGAAGCGCTCGTTTGTGTCGAAGATCACTTTGAGGTCGACGTTGACCTCGTAGAGTTCGTCGCCGAGCAGGTCGCGGTTGAGCCAGCTGCGTGCCAGCCCGTCGCCGTGCTCGCTCGAAACGGCGCCACCGAAGCTTCTGACCAGCTCCATCGATCCGACCGCGATGGCTTCCATCGTGTCCAGTCCGGCGTGCGTCTTGGTGTCGATGAACGGGCGCACGTGGAGCGTTCCGGCCGATGCGTGGGCGTAGATGGCTGACGGCGTGTCGTGCTTGGCCAGCAGCGCCTGGAGCCCTGCGATGTAATCGGCCAAGTGCTCGACCGGCACGCTAGCGTCTTCGATGAACGCGATCGGCTTGCGGACGCCTTTGACGCCCATGATCAGCCCCAACCCTTCCTTGCGGACGCCCCACACCTGCGCCACCTCTGCGGCTGTCGTCGCTCGAACGATAGCGTAGCCCTCACCTGCCGCCGCCAACCGGGCTTCGAGCGCGTCCAGTTTGGCGCCGAGGTGGGCCAGCGTGTCGCCGCTGAACTCGACGATGAGGACCGCTTCGGGCTCGCCTTTGACCCAGCCCATTTTATCGGCGAAGCCCTTCGAAGCCCGCGCAGCCCGAATCGCGACGCCGTCAAACAGTTCGATAGCGCTCGGATGCTCGCCCAGGATCGTGACGGCCGACCGCAGACTCGCGTCTACGGTCTCGTAGTGCACAACGCCCAGGACGGTCATCGGCGGACGGCGCACCAGGTCTAGCTCGATTTCGGTCGTAAGGGCGAGCGTGCCTTCGCTTCCGGCCAGGATGCGCGCCAGGTTGCGTGTTCCGGCGTCTTTGTGGCCGTACTCCGTCGCGAACGGAGCGCCGAGCAGGTGTTCGAGCCTGTAGCCCGAGTTGCGGCGCCAGTGCTTCGACGTGTCACGGACGATGACCTCGCGATACCGGTCCACGAGCGCGTCGATGTCGCGGTACAGCTCGCCGGTGCGGTCGGGGCGGGCGGATTCTGCCCGACCACTCGTCCTCGCTGAGCGGCTCGAAGTGAAACGGCGATCCGTCGTCCAGATACCCGCTCAGGCTGCGCACGTGGTGGATTACGTTTCCATATGCGATCGAGTGCGTGCCCGTCGCGTTGTTGCCGACCATGCCGCCCAGCGTAGCCCGGCTCGACGATGCCGGATCCGGCCCCACCATCCAGCCCAGCGGACGCAGTTCGGCCGTCAGCCGGTCGAGCACCAGTCCAGGCTGCACGCGCACGCGCCCCCGCTCGGCGTCGACTTCGAGAATCGCGTTCATCCAGCGCGAGAAGTCGATCACGACGGCGTGCGCGACGGTCTGCCCCGCCAGCGACGAGCCGCCTCCGCGCGGTAAGATCGGTAAGTCGTGATGGATCGCCGCATGGAGCGTCGCCTGCACGTCGGCGTCCACTTTGGGAAACACGACGGCGACGGCCATTTTTTGGTACATCGACCCGTCGGTCGCATAGAGCGCCCGCGTCATCGCATCGGCACGGACCTCGCCCTGAATGCGCGGCGTCAGATCGGCGACGAAGGCGCGGATAGCATCGGGAGGCAGTTCCATCGGGGCGGTCGGGCAGGTGGGAGAAGGCGCAAGGTGAATGCGCGGACGTTTGCCCGGTGCCCTAGTCTAGCGCGAAACTACGTAGCGTCGCAGCACGCTGCGACGAGCAGCCGATCCCGCTTACGCCGAGCAGGCCAACGCAAAGGCACGCTCCGAGTCATCGCGGGGAGCGACGCGACGTGGCAATCTCCGCGCTATTGGCTGACTCAGGAGATCGCCGCGCTTCGCTCGCGGAGATCGCCGCGCTTCGCTCGCGATGACACGGTTCTGGGTTGGGTGGGGGTGGGCTGGGCCTTGGCGTTGCTACGCGGGCTGGCGACGCAGCGTGCTGCGTCGCTACGGGGCACGGCGCTATAGGGCGAGCGGGTTGCCTTGGACGGGCATGATCACGTCAACGTCCGGGTATTCGGTCTCGATCTGCTGCTTCATCCACTCGCGCGCCGACGTTTCGCCATGGACGAGGAGGACGCGTTCGGGCTCTAATTCGCCGACGATGCTGACGAGGTCGCGGCGGTTGGCGTGGCCGGTGAAGCGGAAGCGGTCGATGTGGCAGCGCAGCACCTGGGGACCGATCTCGGACGACAGCGTGATCTCGATCTCGCTCAGTCCGGCATTGTTGCGGTTGGCGGCGGCGTGCTGAACCAGGTCGGCGGGGCAGCCGGGCTTGGCGTAGCCGACGAAGAGGATCGCGTTTTTCTCTCCTTCGATCAGTTTGGTCGCCACGTCAAAAGCGGCGGTGCGCTCGAACATCATGCCCGAGGCGAGCAAGTAGATCGACGGCGTCTCCAGCGTCCGCTCGAACGCTTTGGGGCTGCGGCCCAGGCGCTTCTGCTCGACGCCGAAGACGTTGAATTCGTCGTTGAGGCGCGGCGTCGTCAGGCGCGTCTTGTCATAGATGTCGGCGATGGCGCGCATCGACCCGGCCGTGTACATCGGCGTGTGCTTTGGGAATGACGCCTTTGCGCTTGTAACGGTCGATCAGCGCGATCATCTCCTGGCTGCGGCCCAGCGCGAAGACCGGCACGAGCACGCTTCCGCCCTCTTCGAGCGTTTCCGAAACGGCCTGGGCGAACAATTCTTCCTGCTCACGGCGCGTCGTCAGTTCGGCGCCCGGATCGGCTCCGAGCGTGGACTCGAGCAGCAGGGTATCGATCTGTCCGTCGGGGAAAACGGCCGAAGGAATGACGGTCTGGTGCTGAACGCTGGTGTCCGACGTGAAGAACAAGCTGTGCTCTTTTCCGCCTTCCGAGTATTCGAGCAGAACGCCCGCCGATCCCAGGATGTGGCCGGCGTCGTAGAACGTGGCGAGCACGTCCGATCCGCCCCGCACGCCTGCCAATTCGAACGGCTTTTCGAGTTCGTGCCCGGCAAAGAGGTAAGTGTAGTTCTCGACCTCTTCCTCGGTGAACAGCGGAGGCGTCGTCGTGCTGCCCTCCTTGACGCGACGCTTCTGCAAGCGCGCCGAAGAACCCAGCAGGAAGTCGGCGAGCATCGTCGTCGCCTTGGTCATGTGGACCTGGGCGTGCGGAAACTTCTGGAGAGCGGGAATCAGGCCGCCCAGGTGATCGTGGTGCGCGTGCGTGACGATGATGTGATCGACGAAGCGGTTGGGGTCGTCGAGGATCAGGTCGAAACGCGGGAGCGCCGCGTGGCCGTCCAGATCCGGGTCCATGCCCACGTCGAGCAGCAGGCCAACTTCTCCCAGTTTTACGTAGTGGCAACTGGCTCCGATTTCTTCGGACCCTCCAAGCGCGAGAAACTCCATGCTGTGTTTTTTGATCGTGTGTAAGCAGGTCAACGTAACGCGCGACGAGCTGGCAACGGGTCGCCCTTCGCGCCAAATCCGCGCGTGGAGTACCGATACTGTCCTCGCGAACCCGCTCTCTCCGCAGCCGGTATCGAACGGTGCCGTCCTACCCGCCATGCTCCGTCTCCTCCTACTCGCCGCTCTGACTTCGACCGCCGGTGGCTGCGCGCTTCTCTCCCCCACTCCGCTCGCTGTGAACGCTCCGCCCGTCCAGACCCATCCGTGGCACCAGACGACGCACCACGCCGCCGAGGGCTTCCGCAACGTGCACGGCGAACCCAGCAACGTGCGCCCACTCCAGGCGTTTCGGTGGATGGCGAGCCGGGCAACGCGGAGCGTACCTCCGGGTGACGTACAGTCGGTCCCGCTGTCGCCGTCGGACTTGGCGGCCGAGCCCGAGCGGATGCGCGTCACGTGGCTGGGACACAGCGCGCTCGTCGTCCAGATGCAAGGCCGCGCGATTCTGATCGACCCGATGCTCGGGCCGCGCGCGTCGCCGCTCTCGTTCGCCGGACCCAAACGCCTAGTCGACGCGCCACTCCAACCAGCCGACTTGCCCCGCGTCGACGCCGTGATCTTTTCGCACGACCACTACGATCACCTGGACAAACCTTCGGTCAAAGCGCTGGTCAGGGCGCACGACCCGCTCTTTCTCGTCCCGCTCGGACTGGGCGACATCGTCAAGGACTGGGGCGCCAACCGCGTCGCCGAGATGGACTGGGATCAGTTCGTCGATCTCCCCGCGATGGACGGTCACGAGTCGATCCGCGTCAGTTGCACACCCGCGCGCCACTTCTCGGGCCGCAGCATCACCAACCGCAACGGCACGCTCTGGGCGAGCTGGTACCTCTCGGCAGGTTCGGGCGACGAAGCCACGCGTGTTTACTATGGCGGCGACACGGGCTACGGCACTCTGTTTTCCGAGATCCGAGCCCATTACGGCGTCCCGCACGTCGCGCTGCTGCCCATCGGCGCCTACCTTCCGCGCTGGTTCATGGAAGAAGTCCACATGGCGCCTGAGAACTCGGTCCAGGCCGCCATCGACCTGGGTTCACCCTACGTCATCCCCGTCCACTGGGGCGTCTTCGATCTGGCCGACGAGCCAATGAGCGAGCCGCCCGCGCGCTTTCACCGCTACGCCTTGGAAGCAGGCATCGACGACCGCATCCGCGAACTCAAAGTGGGCGAGCGTTGGGAATTGCCTGCCAACGCCGCAACCGACAGTCCATCGCCTGACGCTGAATGATACCCGCTCCCACGTTTCCACCCTGGCATTGCGAGGAGCAAAGCAGCCTGCCCTGAGCGTAGTCGAACGGGACGTGGCAATCTCGATCGCGCATCGAAGCTACACGCCCTGACGCGCGAGTCTGAGCTCCGATCTCGCCATAGCAGTTGTGGACTCCTGTCTGCACAGGAATGGTGGTCTAGGAAGTGACACGACAAATCGCTGCTCTACTCCACCGCCACATCCGCAGTTGGCAGCCTGAGATTCCCAATCATCGCCCAGAACCGCAGCGTCGTCACGATCACAGTGGTAACCCAAATGGCGACGTCATTCGACAGACCGATCCACTCCACTGCGAGGAAAACCGCTCCACCAATAAGTGCCGCCGTCGCATAGAAGTCGTGGCGGATGACGGCCGGGATCTCGCCGACGAGCACGTCGCGGATCGCCCCGCCGCCGGTTGCCGTCAGCGCCGCCATGCCCATCACGCCGACCGGCCCCAGCCCGAACGCCGACGCCTTGGCCGCTCCGATCGCCGCGAACACGCCCAGCCCGACCGCGTCGGCGATCATGACTTTATTCCACTGCTGCGCCACGCGTCCGGCCGCCAGGAACGCGACGATGCCGCCGATCAGGCAGATGATCAAATAGCGCTCATCGGCCAGCGACGCTGCGGGCGTGGCGCCAATCAGCATGTCGCGAATCAGCCCGCCGCCGACTCCGGTGACGACGGCGAGCACGAGCACGCCCAGCACGTCCAGCCCGTGCCGCGTCCCCCGAAACCCTCCGGCGACGGCGAACACGAACGTGCCTGTCAGGTCGAGCGCTGCGAAGAGTTGCGATGCCGCTGTGTCCATACCGAGTCGGGCTAAAACGCGAGCGCCCACACCCGGTAAGGCGTAGGCGCTCGCGTTGCGTTGTGCGGAGTTACTTGCTGAGTCCGGCTTCGTAGGCTTTCCAGTCGCTGAGGAATTTGGCCAGTCCGTTGTCCGTCAGCGGGTGCTTGAGGAGCGATTTGATCACGCTGAGCGGCATCGTGGCCACGTCGGCTCCGGCCATCGCGGCTTCCGTCACGTGCATCGGGTGGCGGATCGAGGCGGCGAGGATTTCGGTTTCCAATCCGTAGTTGCCATAGATCTGGACGATCTGCTCGATCAATTCCATGCCGCTCGTCGAGATGTCGTCGAGGCGGCCGATGAACGGGCTGATGTAGGTCGCTCCGGCTTTGGCGGCGATCAGCGCCTGGGTCGGCGAGAAGCAGAGCGTGCAGTTGGTCGGGATGCCCTCTTCGCTGAACGTCTTGATCGCCTTGATGCCGTCGAGGATCAGCGGCACTTTGACGACGACGTTGTCGTGCAGTTTGGCCAGCGCGCGGCCCTCCTTCATGATGCCGTCGTAGTCGGTCGCCGTCACCTCGGCCGACACGTCGCCGTCGACGAGTTCGCAGATCGCGACGATGTGCTCGTGGAAGCTCACGTCGCCCGCCTTCTTCATCAGAGACGGGTTAGTGGTGACGCCGTCGAGGACGCCCATGGCGGCGGCTTCGCGGATTTCGTCGAGGTCGGCAGTGTCGATGAAGAACTTCATAGTCGGTTGGGAGAGTCGGTTTGGGGAGTGTGCGTGACCATATCGCGAGCCCAGCGGTTCCGCGCGTTTCGGCCTTTTGGCGGGCTAGTACCGCGACCGCATCAGAGTGACGGATCGACTCACTGCTCCGCTCACTCATCGCGAGCCAAGGGCGACGCACTCGGCCCGTCAACCGTTGGAGATCGCCACGCTTCGCTCGCGATTACCAGGCGGAGGCTCTGAGTCAGCCCGTCAGAGTCAGCAGGTCACAGTACTAGGGGCTCACGTCCAGCCGCGGATCGTTTTCGGCGGGCTCCTCGCCCTTGATGCGCAGCCAAAGCCGCTCGAACGTCGCGCCGATGTCGGCGTCGGGGCGCTTTTGCCCAAACGTCCAGACGCCGTCCTGCTGGTAGAAGTCGTAGAGGAAGAGGTAGCCCGAGTCGCTATAGTCTGAGTTCGAGACGACTTTGCCGAAGCGCAGATCGAGGACGCGGGCTACCGTATCCCCCTCGGCGGGACGGGCGGCGCTGAAGCCCTGCGAGAACCACTCGATGGCATCGTACGCATCGCTGCCCTGAAACGGGACGGTCCGCTCCCACTCGCGCGGCACGGCGACGAACGGAAACTTGGTGTCGTCTTCGGTCAGCGCGTAGCGGCTCTCCCACACGTCGTCGCGGCCGCGCGCCAGCACGTCCCACGCGATCGTGTTGAGCGGCGTCGCCTTGGCGAGCACGCGGTCGACCTGCAGTTCGAGCCCTTGCTCGCGCAGGTTGTCCCATGCCAGCGCTTCGACGTGGTACTTGACGCCGATGCCCCAGCAGGCGTAGAGCGTCGAGAAGATCAGCGCGGCGCGGTTCCACCTGAGGCGCTTCCGGTCGTCGGTCGTGAACCAACTGCGGACCAGAGCGATCAGGATAGGGACCGAGTAGAGCGGGTCGATGATGAACAGCGCGCCCAGGCCGTACGGATGATCGGTGATCGGCCAGAAGAGTTGGGTGCCGTAGACGGTCAGCCAGTCGATGAGCGGGTGCGTCCACAAGCCCAAGAAGAAGAGCCACGCCCAGCCTTTCCAGTCGGCGTGCGCGTCGTTGCGCTTGCGGTGGATTCGAGCGACGAGCAGTCCCAACAGCGGCGCGGCGACGAAGGCGAAGAACAGGCTGTGCGTCGGCCCTCGGTGCAGGCGCAGTGCCTGGGCTGCCGTGATGAACGGCGACGCGATCACGTCGAGGTCGGGAATCGTTCCGGCCAGCGCGCCCCACGCCATCGCCTTGCGCCCCACTTTTCGCCCCAGTGCCAATTCGCCAAGCGAAGCGCCAAGGGCCATTTGCGTGATCGAATCCATAGAGGGGCGGGTTGGTGGACTTGGAAGGTGCTCCACTCGCTGCTGCCCAACTGTGCCGATTGAGAGACGGACCCGCGCGCGCGAACACGAGCGCCGTCGCCTAAGTTTGCCCCGAGTACCTCCCCCCCCCCTTTGCTCATGCTTCTCGTCCCGTTTGAAGACACCGACGCCCTCGCGCTCCGCCCCTTGGTCGACACGCGCCCCGTCTATGCGCTTCGGCTGGGTATCCGCTCGGCGCTGCAGACGCTGCAAGGCGCCTTCCCCAATGCTACCGGCACCATCTTGCACACGCGGGCGCACCTCGCCGCAACGGCCCGGCTGGAGCACGATCTGCCCGTCAACCGCATTCCCGCAGGCGTCGACTTACTCTTCGTCAACGGACGCTGGATCGCCGGTGCGGGCGACGCCCTGGGACGCGTCGAGCAAATGCTGCGCGGACCGGCCAAGCTGTTCATGCAAGATCAAACGGTCGTCGCCGCCTGGATCCCCGCTCTCTCTGACGCCGTCGATCTGCCGGACTTTCTGGACGCCGAAGAACTGACGCGCCTGGGTGGGCCGTCGGCCGAGCGCGTCGCCCTGTCGGCTGCCAAACTGGTCGACACGATCCCCAACCTAGTGCATGGCGTGCGCGAATCCATCGAACGCGATTTCGCAGCGCTCCGGCGAGGATACAAACAGGTCGAGCGCGAGAACGTGACGCTGAGCCCGTCGGCCGCGCTGGTCGACGAGGATGCCATCTATCTGGCCGAGGGCGTAACAGTGAAAGCCAACGCGGTCCTGTCCGCCGAAAACGGGCCGATCTATTTGGACGCAGGCGTAACCGTTCACGAAGGTGCCGTCTTGCGAGGCCCACTCTATATGGGGCCGATGTCGCACGCGAACACGAACGCCAAGCTCGACGGAATCGCGGTCGGGCCAGGCTGCAAGATCGGCGGCGAGGTCCACACGACGATCGTGTTCGGCTTCAGCAACAAGGCGCACGACGGCTTCATGGGGCATACCTACGTCGGCCAGTGGTGCAACATCGGCGCCGGAACGGACACCTCCAACCTGCGAAACGACTATGGCCCCGTCGCGCTCTATTCGATGCACGATGGCGAGATGCGGTCGACCGGCAAGCAGTTCATGGGACTCGTCTTGGGCGACCACTCCAAGTGCAGCATCGGGACGATGTTCAACACGGGGACTGTCGTCGGCGTCGGCTGCAACCTGTACGACCCCGGCTTCCACGATCGCTTCGTGCCCGCCTTCACGTGGGGAAAACCCGGTGGCTACGTGCCGTACCGCATCGACAAGTTCTTGCGCGTCGCCCAGGCCGTGATGCCCCGCCGCGACCGCGAGTTGACGCCCGAGCAGGAAGAACTGCTGCGCTACCTCAACGTCCAGGCCCACTCCGAGCGCCCGACCGACTAACTCCTCTCCCGACACAACCGATTTCACCATGTCCGACCACGACGATCTCGCCCCGACTGGCAGCTACAACGGCCCCGCTCCCAAAACCGACCGCCCCGGCACCGACCATGGCGTCGTCCAACGCTACCCGGTCGCCGAAGACAAGCGCGACACTGATGCCAAACCCCAGCGCATGACGCAGCTCAGCCACAGCGCCGACAAGAGCCGCTACCGCCTGCGCGGGTGGATGGAAGGCATCTCCGACGACGCGGGATACACCGAAATGGGTCGTCACGACGAGGGCGAACTCGCCCAAGCCCTAGAAGGCCTCCCCGACAAACCCCGCTTCGTCGTGTTCGAAAACACCCATACGGGCCAAGTCTACCTCGACCGCGAGAACAACATGGGCAGCGACTGGACCGGCGGCGGGCAGTTTGACCAAGTCACGCTATTTGAGGACGAAACGGATGCGGCGGACTATGCGGAGAAGCGGCAAGACAAATCCACCCAATAGCCTGATAAGGATAGACGAATGGCCAGCTTTGCCGAGAAAGACATAAAGCAACTCTTAGAGGAGGCGGTAGAGAGTAATCGTCGAGACTGGCGGGAATGGATGGTCCAGAATGGCGCTGATGTGGTGAGGCAAAACCGTGCTGATTTAGATGCTTCCGAATTGAGGCTGCAAGCCAGGTGGCATTAAGCCTTGGAGAGCTTAGAACTGCTCCATTGGATGAGTGTGGACCTTGGGATTGAGGCACAGAACCGGCTTTCATCTCGGGAAGAGACTGCTGGTATACTTGAGTCAGTTCTTTTTCAGCTTCACGCGCAGGCTTACCTGATTACATCAGAGGTAATTGCCCTGCTTCGGTCTGGCCATGCTGGCGGAGCAATGGCTCGCTGGCGCTCTCTCCATGAGACGGCTACTATACTGGTATTTATCAAGAAAAACGGTCAGGACGTTGCGGAACGTTATCTGCTTCACGATCTGGCCAGATCTAAGAGGAATTCGGTCGAGTATCACAAATACAACGAAGCACTCGGATATCCCGCACTCGACGAAAAAGCAGATTGAATACGATATTCAAGCTCATTGAACACGACGTTGAGTTAGACCATGTGCGCCCATACTATCGACTAGCTGGCCATAGCGTTCATGCCAACTCGCCAGCGCTAACCACCCCAATTGGCTTAACCAATCCAGATTCAGTGATGCTGGCAGGCCCGAGTAACTATGGACTAGCAGATCCAGGGAATACCGCAGCGCATTCCATCACGCTTGCCACTGTTACCCTATTGATGAACTGGACGGACATCGACTTCATGTCTATCTCTGAAGAGCTGATGGACTTGGCCGTCGTTACTACGGATAAGTTTTTCGACGCACAGATTGAGATTGAAGAGGAGACACTAAAGTCAGAACCGAGTAATTAGTCATCTCTCATGAGTGGCTTTGACGCCCCGGTAGATCGTCGCCACGCCCAGCGTGACGGGCATCGCTTGCAACTCACCGTAGCCGACGCCCTGCATCCGGTTGAGAAAATCGCGGCCGTCGGGGAATTGCTTGACCGACTCGGGCAGGTACTCGTACGCGCCCCGGTTGCCCGAGAGCAGCGAGCCGACCCAAGGCAGGATGTAGCGCGAGTAGAACGCATAGAGTTCGCGAAAGACGGGAAGCGTCGGCGTCGAGAACTCAAGCACGACGAGGGCGCCGCCCGGCTTGAGCACGCGCCGGATGTCGGCGAGCCCGGCGTCGAGGTCTTCGAAGTTGCGGACTCCGAACGCGACGAGGGCAGCGTCGAACGTGTCGTCGGCAAACGGCAAATCGGCGGCGTCGGCCTGCTGCATCGTGATGCGCCTCGACTCGCCCATCGCGGCGATCTTTTTGCGCCCGACGGCCAGCATCGGCTCGGACAGGTCGATGCCTGTCACGTGCTCGGGGTCGAGGGTGAGCGCCTGGATTGCCAAATCGCCCGTTCCCGTCGCCGCGTCGAGGATGGTGCGCGGGCTACTCTCGCCCAGCCAGCGGACGGCTTTGCGGCGCCAGCCCTGATCGATGCCCAGGCTCAGGATGCGGTTGAGGCGGTCGTACTGCGGCGCAATGCTGTCGAACATCGCCTCGACGGCTTGCTTCTTTCCGGCTTTCTCTCCGATGGGCGGCGGTGTTGGGGCGGGCATAGCGGATCGGAATGGCGTGGATGAACCCGCTTAACCCCACGCGTCCGGCGACGTTCACGCGCTCGGCTCTATCTGCGCGGGCTTCAAACCGGCGGCACCATCCCGTCGGTACCAAACGCAAAAACATGACATGTCTGAGAGACATGTCATGTTTGATCGAGCGACAGTCTGGGCTACCGCCGCAGGTTTTCGATCACGGCCGCGGCGCCCATTCCGCCACCGACGCACATCGACACGAGTCCGTAGCGGCTGCCTCGGCGCTCCATCTCGTGCAGGAGCGTCGTCGTCAGTTTGGCGCCCGTACAGCCCAGCGGATGACCCAGCGCGATAGCGCCGCCGTTGACGTTGACTTTGCTCTGGTCCAGGCCGACTTCGCGCATGACGGCCAAGGCCTGAGCTGCGAACGCCTCGTTGAGTTCGACCAAGTCGATGTCGGAAACGCTCAAACCCGTCTGCTTCAGTACTTTCTGAATCGCGCCTATGGGGCCGATGCCCATCAGTTCGGGCGGCACACCCGACAGCGCGAAGCCGACGACGCGTCCCAGCGGGTCGATCCCCAACGCGTTTTTGGTCTCCTCGTCGATCACGACCGCTGCCGCGGCGCCGTCGTTCATCTGGCTGCTGTTGCCTGCCGTAACAGTCCCACCTGCGCGGAAAGCCGGGCGCAGTCGGCCCAGCGCTTCGAGCGACGTGTCGGCGCGCGGCCCTTCGTCGACCTCGTGCGTGAAGGTGTGCTCGTGCGTCTGCTGATCGCTGTCGTTGTAGAGCACATCGGTCATCTCGTACGGCGCGATCTCGTCTTTGAACCGTCCGCTTTGGATGGCGTCGAGGGCGCGCTGGTGCGACTGGAGCGCGAACGCGTCCTGGTCTTCTCGGCTCACGTCGTAGTTGGCGGCGACGTTCTCGGCCGTGATGCCCATCGACACGTAAACTTCAGGCCGGTCGTCGACGGTCGCCGGATCGGGTTGGAAGAAGAAGCCCGACATTGGCACCCGGCTCATCGACTCGACACCTCCGGCCACGACGACGCCAGCGTGCCCTGCTGAGACGGCCTGGCTCGCCATCACAATCGTCTGCAAACCTGACGAGCAGAAGCGGTTGATCGTCGCGCCCGGCACACTGTCCGGCAACGCGGCACGCTGGGCGATGATGCGACCCAGGTTCATACCCTGCGCGCCTTCGGGAAACGCGCATCCGATCAGGCAGTCGTCGATCTGTTCGAGGTCAAGTCCTTTAACGCGCTGCGCCGCCGCGTTAACGACATGCGCGCCGAGCGCTTCGGGGCGGGCGTTGCGGAGGGCGCCCTTGCGCGCCTTGCCCACGGCGATGCGGACGGCGGAGGCGATGTATGCGTTTCGAGGTTGCATGATAGAGTCGGTTGGTAATCGTAGCGACGTTGCATGCAACGTCGACTGGAAGCAGGTTCAGAGTTAAGAGGCACACCGCATTCGAGGTCCTCGCGAAGTGCGCGAGCAATCCGCAGATCGCCACGGCCTGCGTCCTCGCAATGACAATCGGCAGGCGTGGGTCAGTTGCGGAGCGGTTTGCCGGTCGTGAGCAGGCCGGTGATGCGCTCCTGCGTCTTGGTCTCGCCGAGGAGCCGCATGAACACCTCGCGTTCGAGTTCGATGAGGTAATCCTCGTGGACGAACTGCGGACCGGTTAGGTCGCCGCCCGTGAGGACGTGCGCAAACTGTGCGGCGAGGAAGGCGTCGTACTCCGACACGAAGTTGCCGTCCAGGAACTGCGTTACGGCGATGCCGAACGCGGCGGCAGTATCCCTCCCCAACACCTGGATGTGCGTCTCGACCGGCGGCGCGAGATAGCCCTGATCCGACAGGCGAACGACTTCGGCGCGCGCCACGTGGAAGCGGCGCTCGGCGTTCATCACGACGATCCCGTTGTCGGCCATGAAGCCCATGGCTTGAGCCTGGACTGCGCTCGTGGCGACGTTCGCCATCGCGACGGCTTCGAACATGGGCTGCAACTGGTTCTGTACTTCGCTCGGATGCCCGTTGGGTGCGCGGCGCGAGGCCAGCGCTGCCAAGCGGGTCGAGCCGGTGCCTGCGGGGATCAAGCCGACGCCTAGCTCGACCAATCCGATGTAGCTCTCGGCCGCGGCGACCGGATGCGGACTCGCCATCACCATTTCGCAGCCGCCGCCCAGCGCTTTCTGGTGCACCGTCGTCACGACCGGCTTGGGCGAGTAGCGGATGCGCTGCATCGCCTGCTGGAAACCAGCAACTTGGGCTTCCAACATCTCCCACATGCCTCCCGCCGCCGCCATCGCGACCTCGCCCAGGTTGGCGCCGACGGCGAAGTTGGTGCCTTCGTTGCCGATGATCATGCCCCTCAAATCGGCGTCGTTCTCGACCTTGTCGATGGCTTCGATCAGCCCCGACATCAGTTCGCGTCCCAGGCTGTTCGATCGGCTTCTGAACTCGAAGAGCGCGACGCCATCGCCGATGTCGAGCAGGGCGGCTTCGTCGTTTTTCCAGAGCGTCTTGCCCTCGTCCGACTTGACGGCGGCCAGTCCGAACTCGTCGGCCGGGCGCGCGTCGGCGACGTAGCCCTGGCCGGGTACGTAGCTCTCGCCGCTGTGGTAGAAGGCGTCGTGTCCGGCTGATGCCATTTCGTCGACCCAAGATGGGAGCGCGATGTCGTGCTCGCGTAGATCGTCGAGGACGGTCTGGAAGCCCAAAGCGTCCCACGTGCGGAACGGTCCCATCTCCCAGCCGAAGCCCCACTCGATGGCACGGTCGGCGTCCGAGGGGCGGTCGGTGATCTCGGGGATACGGCGTGCGGCGTAGCCCATCAGGTCGCGCGTCGTCTGGCGGAAGAACTGCCCGGCTCGTCCGTCGTCGGCCCAGAGCGCGCGCATGCGGTCGGGCAAGCTCCCGGCTTTCTTGATCGCCGACACGTCGAGCGATGATTCCTTCGGGTCGGCGTAGGTGCCGCTGGACGGGTCGATGCTCTTGATCGACTTGCCTTCCTTCTTGTAGAATCCGGCGCGCGTCTTGGCACCCAATGCTCCGTTTTCGACCAGCGAGTTGAGCACGTCGGGCGCCTGGAAACGGTCGCGGCTTTCGTCGTTCGGCGCTTTCTCGTAGAGCGTGTCGGCGACGGCTTTGAGTACGTCCAGGCCGACCACGTCGGCGGTGCGGAACGTGGCGCTCTTGGGGTGGCCGACGAGCGTACCGGTTAGCGTGTCGATCTCCTCGATCGTGTAGTCGCCGCTGAGCCAGTACTCCATCGCGCCCATCATGGCGTAGACGCCCAGCCGGTTGCCGACGAAGTAGGGCACGTCGTTGGCGACGACGATGCCTTTGCCCAGGTGGACGCGCCCGAAGTAGGCGACGCGGTTCAGAACGTCGGCGTCGGTGTCGTCGGTCGGAATCAGTTCGAGCAGCTTGAGGTAGCGCGGCGGGTTGAAGAAGTGCGTGCCCAGGAAGCGGCGCCGAAAGTCTTCGTCCAGCTCGGACGCGATCTCGCCGATGGGAATGCCGCTCGTGTTGGTCGAAATGACGGCATCCTCGCGGGCGTGCTCCGAGATGCGCTTCATGACCTGGCGCTTCACGTCCAACCGCTCGACGACGACTTCGATGATCCAATCGGCCTTCTCGATCCGAGCGAAATCGTCGGCGAAGTTGCCCAGCCGGACGCGTTCGGCGACGCTCGGAGTGAACAGCGGATCGGGCGACAGCTTCTGTGTCGTCTTCCATGCCTTCTCGACGATGCTGCTGTTCGGCCCTTCGCGCCCGATGTCGGACGGCGCCACGTCGAGCAGGTCGACCGTCAGTCCGGCGTTGGCGAGGTGAGCCGCGATCTGGGCGCCCATCGTGCCCGCGCCCAAAACGGTGGCATGGCGGAACGGCTTTTGGTAGGTATCGAGGTCGAGCGCGGGTCGTTGCCGGGTGGCTTCCATGTGGAGGAGGCGGGATAGTTAGAATCAGACTTAACAGTGTTAACCAACCGGTCCGGTCAGGCGAGGTTGCACTGGGTGGAAGCGATTTTCCGGTTGAGACTGATCTGTTTGACTGCTGCGCTCTTCGTTCACGTGGTCGATTTCTGATCCATCTGTGCGACCGCACTCGGCCATTCGAGAAAACGCTCGGTGCGAGCGGGCCGTAAGGGCTTCTCGTTCGAAGCACGACCAATCTCGGAGGCAGCTGCGGATTCCTGCGGGGCAGGGATGACAGACGTAAGGGGATGAAGAAATCTTCGAGCCCCTATTCCACGTGCCGCGCCAGAAACTCGTAGATCCGGAGCAGGCGGTCCAGGCGCTGCTGCGGATCGCCGCCGCGGCTGAGGTCGTGCCCCGCGCCGGGATAGCGGACGTACTCGACGTCGCGACCCAGCACTTTGAGCGAGCGGTAGAGCATCTCGCTCTGGATGACGCCCGTCCGCAGGTCGCTGGAGCCGTGCATGATGAGCAGCGGCGTATTGATCTGGTCGGCGTAGGTCAGCGGCGAGTTGCGGGCGAGCAGTTCGCGCGTGCTGATGCGCTCGGCGGCGAGGGTGTCCGATCCGACGAGAAGAGCGGAGCTGCCGACACCGGGCAACTGCTGCAAACTGCGCGCCAGGCGAACGAGGGCGTCGCCTCGGAGCGTAGCGGCGAGCGTGTCGGTGGCTTGGCCATCAATCTGCGGGAGCGCGTCGAGGTCGGAGACCAGCGCGCCCATGTCCCCTAGCAGTTCGGCCAGCAGCGCCGAAGCCCGATCGCGCGTGGCCTGCGGGACGGGTAGAGGCCGCGCGGCAGAGAGCCGGTCGGCGCCGACGAGTGGGTCGAAGGCTAGCACGTCGTCATCGGTCCACGGATAGCCGCCGAAGTGCGTCGGCACCAAGCGCCACGCGTTGCCTTCGCCGAAGAACGTGTTCAGGTCGTAGACCCCGCGTTGGGCGACGGCCGCTTTGAATCGGTCGTCGTGCGATACGATCCAGGCCGTCAGGTAGCCCGCGTATGAGCCGCCCGTCACGCCTAGTCGGCTCTCGTCGATCCACGCGTTATCGTCTGCGGCGCGGTCGAGCGCGCCCAGAACGTCGCGCGCGGGAAGGTCGCCCCAGCGTGCGTAGTTGGCGCGCTGAAACGCGCGTCCGTAGCCGCCCGAGCCGCGCGGGTTGGCAAACACGACGCCCATGCCGCGCGCGGCGAGCAGCTGAAACTCGTGCCACATCGACGCCTCTCCCGGCCCCCACATCGCCGATGGGCCGCCATGGATTTCCAGCGTCGTCGGCACGCTTCCACGCGACGCGGCAGGTTGAATCGTCCAATAGTCGACCAGCAGGCTGTCGGGCGTGAGGTAGCGAGCGGCTCGCATCGGGGCGACCGTGCGGCCGGCCAGCCATGCGTTGGGATCGTGGATCTCTTCTACTTCGCCCGTCGAGAGGTCCATTCGGACGAGTTCGAACGGGTTGGACGCCGTCGTGCGGACGAAGACAGCGGACGCCTGGTCCAAGTCGAAGCTGCGGACGCCCTGATCGAAACTCAGCAGCCGCTCGACGGCAGGACCCAGCCGCGCGAGACTGTCGGCGACGATTTGGTCGAGCGTTTCGTCGAGCGTGCCGATGAGCTTGGCCAACTCGCCCCCCTCCTCCAGCGCGGCCGCGTCGACAGCTTCGCCTCGTTCGTCGGCAATGGGCTCATCTATGGCGAGGCTGTCGGGCAGCGCTCCGGCGCGGATCATCGCGCCGATCAGCGTGGCGTCGGTTGCCAGGCTGTCGGCGCGGGCGTCAGAGGGATCGGCGAATTCGCCGAACGGGGCGACGCGGTAGAGCGGAAATCCACCGTTCGACGGAGACGTGAAGTAGACATAACGCGACGACGGCGACCACCGGATGCTGCCGGCCGAGCGGTCGAAACCGCCCGTGAGGTTGCGCGCGCTTCCGCCACTGGGAAACGCAGTCCCGACGATATTACCCTGTTCGAGCGAGACGACGCCGATCTCGGTCTGCCCAAAACCTGCCTCGCGCAGATCCGAGGTCAGAAACGCGACCGCCGATCCGTCGGGCGAGGGCGCCGGCGAGTAGAACGAAACCGAATCGGCCTGGGCCAGAAGCGACAGCCGCCCGCCGCGCGCGACGTAGAGCGACGAGAGTTCGATGCGGTCGGGATGCGTCCGCGCGTCCAGGTCGCGGTCCGCTCCTTGCGCGGCCGACACGACGACGCCATCACCCTGAGGCAGCCAAGCGCCGCCGCTATAGCTGCGCCATCCGCCCGCGACGAGTTGGGACTGGCCCGATCCGTCGGCGTTGGTCACGAACAGGTGGCGAAAGCTCAGCCCTTCGGACAAATCGGTTTCGCCCTGAAAATCGAGTCGGTCGACGACGCGTGCCTGCCCGTCGGCACTGCTGCTGTCGAGGTAGGCCTGAATCTGCGACAGCGAACCGTCAGGGTCGGGCGTCGCCGACGAGCGAGCGTAGCGCGGGCGCTCTCTAAAAGGCAGATCCTCGCCCGTCACCCGGCGCATGTCGGCCTCGCTGCGGCTCGATGCATAGAGGATGCGCAGCCCGTCGGGAGAAAACTGCGGGCTGCTGGCGCCGTTCGCCTCGTCCGTCACCACGACGGCCTCACCGCCCAGAAGCGAAAGCACGTGGATCTGCGGCTTCCCATCTACCGACCGAACAAACGCGATGGCGTCGCCGTCGGGCCGCCAGACGGGCTGCGACGCGTTGACCGTGGGCGACGTGAGCGCTCGGGGCTCGTCGCGGCCTGTCAGGTCGGCGGTCCAGAGTTGCGAGCGGTAGCCCGCGTCGGCGCCTGGGCCGTCTCCGTCGCGGTACGCCTGGCGGATGGTGTAGAGGACCTGTCGGCTGCCCGGCGCGATCGCCACGTCGTTCGCCTCACGGATCTCGAACAAGTCGGTGGCGCGGATCGGCTGGGCGGAGGTGGACGGCGCGAGCAGGAGGATCGCGAGCAGGAAGACGAGACGAGGCATGGCGTGGAGACGTAGAGCAGACAGCCCGCGAAACTACCACGAGCGCCGGGTCCGGCTTTCGACGGGGAGGTAAGACCTCGCCTGCCTGGATAACACGCGGTCCGCTCAAAGTTGACATCTCTGGCAGAGATGTCAACTTTCCTACCGATCAGCGCGCTACCACGACCTGCCGCGCCGACGTTCCATCGTGCGTCTGCGTGACGAGCAGGTAGACGCCCGCCGCCAACCCGGACACGTCGACCGACAACTCGCCCTCGCCTGCCGCGTGCGACTGCTCGACTGAGCGAACGACGCGTCCGTCCAACGTCCGCACCTGAGCGCGCACGGTCCCGGCGTGGGAAAGCGTAAACGCGACGCGCGTAACGTCCCGGGCCGGGTTGGGCGACGGCACACCGAGTTCAAACCGCACCCGCTGGGCTTCGCCGTTCGACGTGACGACCGCGCTGGCGACGGCGCGGATCAGGAAGTTGCCGTCGAAGGTGCCATCAAAACCGTCGAAAATGGTAAACAGTGCCTCGGACGACAGGTCGGGCGGTAACTGCAGCGTCTCGACCGGACGCGTTAACCACGAGCGCCCGGCGAAAGACGACGTGTCGACGGCGGCAGGATCACCGTCGGACTGCCGACCTCGCGTGCCTGTGTTGACGAAGGCGACGATCACGTTGCGGCATTCGCCAATCGTCACCGGCTCAGCCAACGCATATTCGGAAAGCGTTGTCCCATCGTTGTGCGTCACGCGCACGTTAGGTACTTCGGCGAGCAGCCGCGCTCCGGTTACGGGCGATAGGTCATCGTCGGTGTCCTCGTAGACGTAAGCGCTCACCGAATCGCCGAGTGTCAGATACTGCTCCCACATGATCTGGACAGCTTCGATCTGGTAGTCGTCGCACAACTCCGCGGGGGGCGAGAGCACGTTCATCCACGCGAACAAGTGCTCATTGTTCTGAGCAGAAATAGCGCTCTCGGGTGTGCCGTCGTCGACGGCGAGTACCTGAGACACTGCCGGAAGCGCGGCGACGAGCAGCAGAGCGGCGACCACGACTCGTCCGAGCAGATCGTCGCCGACGCGACAGGAGACGATTGGGGTAAGCATGGTGATCTGGAGCGAGGGAGAGATCAGCGCCCTGTAGACACCGACGAGGCTTGGCGCACCTGAACCGTAGCCGAACCGCGCAAAACGTCGCGTGAAGGGACTCGGATCGGTTGGATGCGAGACGGGCTGACACAGGCCGCAAACGTGACCTCGACTCGGTCGCCGGAGCGCCGGTCGAGCCGCACCTTGCCCGTACCTGATTGGGAGAGGGTGCCGGGCGGAAAGTAATCGGCGTCAACGACCATGTCGTCCCCTTCTCCAAGCGAACCCCACGAACCTGCCGGTAGATACAGCTGAAAACGAACGAGCGAGTCAGCGGAAGGGCGTCCCGAAGCGGTCTCATAGTAGAGAAGGAGAACGTCGACAGTCTGCACGGAGCTTCCGAGGTTGGCGAAGGCAGCGGCGGGGCCAGCAATGTCGTCGCCTCCGAACTGCGCCCGAAAGCGCGCGTCGTCGGGTGGATTAGTAGCGGCCCCTACCGTCCGGTCGAAGTCGATTGTTCGACCAAAATCGCTGGGGCAGTCGCCCAGACCGGAGTCAGCGTTGGAGTCGCAACCAGAAGTGGCCGTGACGACGAAAGCGGCCAGAAGTAGGATCGGAAGGGGCATCCGAATAGCACACATAGAGATAATCGCCGGTAGGATAGACCGCTTTCATTGCAATGCCTAACCCCCTCGCGTAACGCTACTGTCACAGGGTCAGAGAAGTGACGCGCGCGCCTTTCGCCGGTTCTGCACACCCCGGAAGCGCTTTCTTGTGCCAGCAGGTTCGCGTCATAGAGGCGACCGCCCTATCTTCGCCGTCATGATTCGCCCCACGCTTCGACGCCGACCTGCACGCCGTTCCTCTAGGGACCGGACGCCGGGCTGCGCGCGCTGAGGACGAATCTCCCCTCGCCGATTTGCTCTGAGCACGGGTCCCCCGCCGGACCGGTGCTCTTTTCGTATTCCCCAGACACATGCCCATCGCTCTCGCCTTCTCGGGTGGCCTCGACACGTCGTTCTGCGTCCCTTTCCTGCGCGACGAGACCGGACAAGAGATCCACACTGTTACCGTCAACACGGGCGGATTCTCTCCAGCCGAACTCGAGGCTGTTGCCACGCGCTCCAAGGAGTTGGGATCGGCCAGCCATCAGACGATCGACGCAAGGGCCGATCTGTTCGACACGGTCCTGCGGCGGTTGATTGCTGGAAACGTGCTCCGGGGCAACGTCTACCCGCTGTGCGTCGGACCCGAACGCGTGATTCAGGCGCAGCACGTGGCGCAGGCCGCGCGCGCGTTGGGCTGCCAAACGGTCGCGCATGGATCGACCGGCGCGGGCAACGACCAAGTTCGCTTCGACGTGGCGATGCGCATCGTCGGCGATGGGCTGACCGTCTTGGCGCCGATCCGCGAGCACAGTCTGTCGCGCGAGGCCACAACCAACTACCTCCGCAATCGCGACTTCCACGTGAGCAGCAAGACGACCGACTACTCGGTCAACCAGGGTCTGTGGGGCACGACGATCGGCGGCAAAGAGACGCACGACACATCGCTCGGCCTTCCATCGGATGCCTACCCCGGCACGACCGCTCCGACAGACGCGCCGGACGATGCGCAGACGATTACGCTGACGTTCGACAAGGGCATTCCGACGCATTTGGACGGCAGCGCGATGGAGCCGGTCGCTCTGGTCGAGGCGCTGACGCAGGTTGCCGGAGCGCACGGCGTCGGACGGGGCATGCACGTCGGCGACACGATTCTGGGCATCAAGGGCCGCGTCGCCTTCGAAGCTCCGGCCGCGCTGACGCTGATCGCCGCTCACCGCGAGTTGGAAAAACTGGTGCTCTCGCGCTGGCAGCAGTTTCAGAAGGCGCAGCTGGGCGATTTCTACGGGATGCTGCTCCACGAAGGCCAGTTCTTCGACCCGGTCATGCGCGACCTTGAGGCGTACATCGACGCGTCGCAGCAGCGCGTGACCGGCGATGTCACGGTCGAGTTGTACAAAGGGTCGGCGCGCGTCGTCGGAGCGAGCAGCCCGCACTCGATGTTCAACACGGGTGTGGCGACGTATGGCGAGACCAATACGCTGTGGGACGGACGCGATGCCGCCGGATTTACGCAGATCGCCGGCATCCAAGCCTTCCTCGCCAGCCGCGCCGCCTGACGCTATCGCCAAACCCTGAACCTTGCCATCGCGAGGGAGCAACGCGACGTGGCGATCTCCGAACTATCCGTTTGACACGGCGATCGCCACGGCCGGAGCCTGTGCCCGCGAAGGCGGGTAGCCTCGCGATGACAACTACACACACTATCCCATGCCGCTTCGCCAGACCCGCTCGCTCACCGTTGACCGCGTCGCCTCGTCCGCCGCGCTGTGCCGGTTGGGGCACGACGTACACGTATCGGACTACGTCGTCGCTCAGGAAGGGTACTGCGTAGCCGTCCGCGCGCTCGACCGCAAGGAGGTCTACAACCAGCTAGAGGACGCCGACGGTGCGTTTCACCGCATCAACCAGGGCGATGTGCTGATCGGCGCGCTGGGCGAGCGGCAAGCACTCAAAGGATACAGCGGACGCATTCCCCGCAGCGTGGCGACGGGCGACGTGCTCAACATCCTCAACATGGGCGGCATCGTCGGCAAGTGCACGTCGGATCACCCCGAGTTGGGCCCGGCGCTGCGCGTCGAGGTGCTGGGCGCGGTCGTGATGGAACGCGGCGGCGAGATGCACCACGCGCGGATCCAGGACAACGCCATCGAGCCGCTCTACACGCTCCAGCATTCGGCGCCCTTGGTCATGGTGAGCGGCACGAGCATGAATACCGGCAAAACCTACGCCTGTGCCCGGCTGATTCAAGGGCTGACCCGCGAGGGCTTCACGGTCGCCGCCGCCAAGCTGACGGGCGCCAGTCTGCTGCGTGACACTCGGGCGATGCGCGAAAACGGCGCCGCCCACACGGTCTCGTTCAGCGAAGCGGGCATCGTCTCGTCGACGAGCAAGGAGATGGAGCCGATTAGCAAGGGCATCATCGCCCGGCTCAACGAGAGCAAGCCCGACTGCATCGTGCTCGAACTGGGAGACGGCTTCATCGGCTACTACGGCGTCGACGACCTGCTGCTCGACAAGGAGTTGCAGAGCTTCACACGCGCGCACATCGTCGCCGCCGTCGACCTGGTCGGCGCGTGGGCGGCGGATCAGATCTTTCGCGAGCGCTACCGCAGCGGCGTGACCGCCGTCACAGGCCCCGTGACCGACAACGCTGTCGGCAAGCAGTACATCCAAAACGCGCTGGGCATCCCCGCCCTCAACGCACGGGCCGACGCCGACGCCTTGACGCAACTCGTCGCCCACGCCTTGCGCCAGGGCGAACGCCCCCTCACCGTCGGCGGACAAACCGCGCCGCTGCCGCCCATTGCGCAGTTTCAGTCGTAGGCCTTTTCTCCCCTTCCCCTCTTCGTCATCGCGAGGAGCGCAGCGACGTGGCGATCCCCTGCCTCTGACCCCGCGCCCAACGCGTGCCGCCCCTTCCGAACTTTCCTCTTGCACCGTGGCTAACCTCCCTCCTCCGACCGACTTCCAACCGGCGACCAGCGCGGGCGAGAAGAATCTCGCCCCTACGAGTGTGGTGGCGGGTGGCGCGTTTCGCGTCGGCATCCTGCACGGCGCGGGGTATGGCGGCGGCGAGTTGGTGCGGCTGCTGCTGGGGCATCCGGCCGTCGAGATCGCCGGGGTGACGAGCCGGACGTTTGCCGGACAGCCCGTCTGGGCGTCGCACGCGGCGCTGCGCGGGCAGACGGAGTTGGCGTTCAGCGAATCGCTTGATCTAACCCAAGTCGACGCGGTCGTGATCGCGGCAGAGCACGGGCAGGCAGCCGCGACCGTTGCGTGGCTGGACAAAGCCGGATTCGGAGGCGCCATCGTCGATCTGAGCGCGGACTTCCGGTTTTCAGACCCAGCCGTTTACGAGCAGCGCTTCGGCACGCCGCACCCGCTCCCCGACCGGTTGAGCGATTTCTTCTATTGCATTCCCGAGATCAACGGCGATCCGCCTCCAGGCTGCCGCGCCATCGCCAACCCGGGCTGCTTTGCAACGGCAATCACGGCAGCAATGTGGCCTCTGGCGCAGCACGTGGACCGCGTAGACGCGCACGTGACGGCGCTGACCGGCGCCAGCGGATCGGGAGCGCGACCGTCGACGGGTACGCACTTTCCGACGCGCGACGGCAACGTACGAGGCTATAAAGTTCTCGCTCATCAGCACGTCCCCGAAGTCGAGGCGACGCTGGGCGATCATGCGCGCGTCCACTTCGTCCCCGCCAGCGGTCCGTGGACGCGCGGCATATGGGGCACTGCCCATGTCGCACTGTCCGACGAATTTGATCAGGCGACGGTGCGCGGTTGGTTCGACGCCGCGTATCCGTCCGGCGGATTGATTCGCGTGTGGGACGGACTGCCCGAGCTGCGGTACAGCGTCGGCACGCCGTTTTGCGATGTCGGTGTCGTCGTCAAAGACCAAGTCGCCGTCGTCGGTTTTGCGCTCGACAACTTGCTCAAAGGCGCCGCCAGCCAGGCCGTCCAGAACCTCAACACGCTGCTCGGCTTGCCCCACACGACCGGCCTCCTCCCTGCCCCCTCGCTGCCATGACCGACACCGCTTCGCCCACAGCCGATCTGCTCGCTCTCGAAGACGAGTGGACGATCCCGACGTACAGCAAGCTGCCGATGGCGTTCGCGCGCGGCGAAGGCATCCGCATCTGGGATACCGATGGCAACGAGTACCTCGACTTCTACGGCGGCCACTGCGTCACCATCCTCGGCCACTGCCACCCCGCGATTACCCAGGCGATTACGGCTCAGGCCAGCGAGTTGCTGTTCTACTCGAACGTCGCCTACTCACCCGTCCGCGCGCGCGCTGCCGAGCGATTGGGACGGATGGCACCTGACGGCCTGCGCCACTCGTTCTTTTGCAACAGCGGCACCGAGGCCAACGAGACCGCTCTCAAACTCGCCCGCTCGCATACCGGTCGCCCGCGCATCGTCGCGATGGAATCCGGTTTTCACGGGCGGACGATGGGTAGCCTGGCTGCTACGCACGCCGAGAAGTACCGCGCGCCCTATCTCAGCGCGCTGGACAAGACGACGTTCATCCCGTTCGGCGATTTGGACGCAGCCCGCGCCACCCTCGACGACACCGTCGCCGCGATCATCGTAGAGCCGATCCAGAGCATGGCGGGCATGTTCACCGCCGACGACGCCTACTTCCACGGCCTACGCCAAGCCTGCGACGCGGTCGGCGCGCTCTTGATTTTCGACGAAGTGCAGACCGGCGTCGGCAGGCTCGGGCGCTTCTCGATCAGCCAGAACATCGGCGTCAAACCGGACCTGATCTCGCTCGCCAAATCACTCGGGGGCGGCGTGCCGATCGGCGCCGTTCTGGTCTCGGACGACATCGCGGCCGGCGTCAAGTCGGGCGATCAGGGGACGACGTTCGGCGGCGGGATGCTGGCGATGGCGGCGATGACGGCCGTCCTCGACACGATCGAACGAGACGGACTGATGGAGCGCTCGTGCGCGATTCAGGCTGGGATTACGCGTGCCGTCGAGGGTATCGCGCGCGAGGTGCGGGGCGGCGGTGCATTGCTCGGTGTCGACCTGGGGCGCCCGGCGGCTCCGGTCGTGGCGGCGCTGCGGGCACGCGGCATCCTGACGGGCGGCTCGGGCGACCCCAACACGCTGCGCGTCATGCCTCCGCTCACGACGCCCGACTGGGCCCTCGACGCGTTTGCCGAGCGCTTTGGGCTGGCGGTTGCGGACGCGTATCCCGACGCCTGATCTGTACGGGCGGCTCGGCGAGCCGCTCCCTAAGACGACGATCACGACACTACTTCTTGCTATGACTGACGCTCTCCGCCACGTTCTCGACTGGTCCGATGATGATGCGTGGGGCGTGTGCCTAAGTCGGGCGCTGCATCATGCGGCTCATCCCGGCTGGTCGGATGGGGCGCGGGGCAAGAGCCTGGGGATGCTGTTTTTCAACTCGTCGCTGCGCACGCGTACGTCGATGGAACTGGCGGCGGCGCAACTCGGAGCGCACGCGACGACGCTCGACATCGGCAGCGGCGGTGTGTGGGGGTTTGCGTGGGACGACGAGCCGATGAACGGCGACCGCGCCGAACACATTCAGGAGGCGGTCGGCGTGCTGTCGCGCTACTACGATGCGCTGGGCGTGCGGCTATTCGCATCCAAGACGGATCTCGACGAGGACCGCAGCGACCGGCTCGTCCGCACGTTTGCGTGCCACGCTAGCGTCCCCGTCGTCAACCTCGAATCCGCCTTGCTGCATCCGTGCCAGGCGCTGGCCGACGCAGCGACGCTTCGACAGCGGCACGCCGACGCTCGGGGCAAGCGCTTCGTCCTGACGTGGGCGCCGCACCCGCGCGCGCTGCCTCAGGCCGTTCCCCACTCGGCGTTGCTGACGGCGGCGCGGCTGGGCTACGATGTAACGCTCGCCCAGCCGCCCGGCTTCGACTTGGCGCCCGACATCGTCGCCGATGCGCGCGCTCTCGCCGATGCCAATGGCGCGTCATTCGAGACGATCTACGAGTCAGCCGACGCGCTAGCAGACGCCGACGTCGTCTACGCCAAGGCGTGGTCAGCGCCGCTCGTCTACACCCACCCTGACGCCGAGGCCACCCTCCGATCTCAGCACACCGATTGGCGCGTGACGCGTGCGCGCATGGAGGCGACCAACGATGCCGCGTTCATGCACTGCCTTCCCGTCCGGAGGGGCGTCGTAGTGGACGCAGACGTGCTCACCGGTCCCTATTCCATCCACTTGAATCAGGCCGAGAACCGGCTGCACGCGCAGAAGGCGATCCTCGAGTGGATGTGGCGCTTGCTGTAATACCTCCAGTCGGCGCGAGAACATCGCCTTTTCGCCCGGCACGCCCACCGTTTCTTCGAGTTGTACCTCTCCCCTCCGCATGCCTACCGATCGTCCGTTTTCCGTCGTCAAAATCGGCGGCGCCCTCGCACAGAAGCCCGACGCACTCGCCGATCTGTGGCGCGGCGTTGGCCAATTGCTCCGGTCGCACGCCGTCGTCGTCGTGCATGGCGCCGGGCCGCAGATGACGGCGCACGCCCGGATTTTGGGACACGAGCCGACCATCGTCGCCGGGCGTCGGGTGACGGGCGACATCGACTTGCGGATTGCGACGCACATACTCGCAGGAGAGGTCAACGCGGCCGTCACGTCGGCGGGCGTGGGCGCACGCGTAGCGACGGTCGGTATGGCGGCGCTGAGCGGGTCGACGGTCGTGGCGACGCGCAGGCCGCCGGTGGATGTGGACGGGGAAACGGTCGACTTCGGGCACGTCGGCGATCTGGCCTCGGTCGACACCACACTCGTCAAGCTGCTCGCCGGAAAGTTCGTGCCCGTCGTGTCGAGCTTGTGCGCCGATGTGAGCGGCAACCTGCTCAACGTCAACGCCGACACGGTCGCCGGAGAGTTGGCCCGCGCGCTGAACGCCGATCGTCTACTGCTCGTCACCGAAGCGGGCGGCATCCGAGCCAAAGCCGACGATCCTGCTTCCCGCGTTCCGATCCTCAACGGGGCCGCATTTCGCGCGGGCGTCGCCGCAGGCTGGATCACCGATGGCATGCGCGTCAAAGGCGATGTCGGGTTCGCAGCGCTCCAATCGGGCGTGGCGAGCGTCACGATCTGCGCGCCCGCCGACATCGGCCGCTTCGACGCCGGAACGCGCCTCGCCGCCTGACGCGATGCCCGCCCTCGCCGACCTCAAGCAGACCCAACCGCGCACGCCCGACGCGCCGCCCTACGTCTCCGCGTCCGATCTGACGATCGCGCCGACGCAGCCCGCCGCGCTTGATGCGTGGCCGAGTGGACCGATGACGGCGTCCGACTTGGTACGGCGGATGGCTGCGATTCCGACGCTGTCGCGCGAAGAGGGCCCGCTGGCCGATCTGCTGTTCGACTGGCTTTCGAAGCGCGGCGTCAACGTCGGCAGACTCGACGACAACGTCATCGCCTGGATCGGTAGCGGCGACGACCTGCTGCTCATGGCATCGCACCTCGACGTAGTGCCGCCGTCGTCTGATCATCCGCACGGCGCATGGGACGGACACGAAGCGGGCGGAGAACTGTGGGGACGCGGCACGACCGACGCCAAAGGCTGCGGGGCGGCGATGCTGAGGGCGATGCTCGACCTGCACGATGCGGGCTACGATCCAGAGCGAGGCACGCTGGCTGTCGCCCTGACGGCGTGCGAGGAGACAGGCAAGGGCTACAACGGATTGGAAACGCTGCGCGCCCACCTGCCACCGGTCAGCGCCGCCCTCGTCGGCGAGCCGACCGAGATGCAGCCGTGTCTGGCGCAGAAGGGTCTGCTGATCCTGCACCTCCAGGCGCACGGCACGACCGCCCACGCTGCCCGATCGCACCTGGGAGACAACGCCATCCTGCGCGCCGCTCGCGACCTGCGCGTGCTTTCGGATCTGCGCTTCGCCGACGATCCACTATTGGGCCCAACGACGATAACGCCGACCGTGATTGCGGGAGGCGGCGCGAGCAACGTCGTCCCGGACGCATGCACGGTCACGCTCGACATCCGCACGACGCCTTCAAGTACGCACGACGCGCTGATCGCCGCGATCGATCAGGCAACCGAATCGGGCGTCCACGTCCACTCTAAGCGGCTCGTCCCCGTATCGACTGGCCCCGACAGCCGCATCGCCCAGGCCTGTGCATCGGCCCTGCCCGGCGCGGCTCCGTTTGGATCGCCGACGATGAGCGATTGGCTTTTTCTGCGCGACGTACCTGCCGTAAAAATCGGCCCCAGTCGCAGCGAACTCAGCCACACCCCCCAAGAGCGCATCCGCCTCTCTGACGTAGACGATGCGGCCCGCGACTATGCCGCCATCGCCCGTGCGTATTTCACCCTCCGATCCACCCCCTCTTAAGGGCGAGATTCATCTCATCCACCCGCAGCCTAGCGCCACTTTTCCATCGCACGCACAAACATCGGGCTGCACTGGCTGTCGGCGCGCAGGCCGAGCGTAGCACCCTTCCTCGCGGGCGAGATGACTCTCGCACCTACCATCACACAACCACATCCCGCACGACGACATGGCCGACCACATCTGGAGCAAAGGACAGGCAGTCGACGACTGGGTGATTCGGTTCACCGTTGGCGACGATTATCTGTGGGATAGGGCGCTGCTGCCATTCGACGCGGTCGGCACGCGAGCGCACGCCCATGGATTGGCCGAGATCGGCGTGTTTTCGGGCGACGAGTGGACGCAGGTGCAGGCCGCGCTGGACCGGCTGGATGCTGCCATCGCCGCCGATGAGCTGACGATTACGCCCGACGACGAGGACTGCCACACCGTCATTGAGCGCTTCCTGGTCGATGACCTGGGCGATACGGGCAAGCGCATCCACACTGGGCGCAGCCGCAACGACCAGGTGCTGACGGCGCTGAGGCTGTGGCTCAAAAGCCGGATGGTAGCGCTGGGCAACCAGACGGCCACGCTGACGCGCGCACTGGCCGAGTTCGCGACGCGCAACGCCGACCTCGTCATGCCCGGCTACACACACGGACAGCGCGCCATGCCGACGAGTGCAGGCCTGTGGGCGATGGGCTACGCCGAACTGTGCGCGTCCGACCTCGACGCCATGCGCGACGCGCATAGGCAGATCGACACGTCGCCGCTGGGGAGCGCGGCGGGCTATGGCGTTCCGCGCCTGGACTTGCCGATTCAGGATAACTCGGGGCGGATGGGGTTTGGGTCGGTCCAGCTGCACGCGCCGACGGTCCAGCTCTCGCGGGGCAAGCTGGAGCTGCACGCCGCCCACGCCTGCCTCCAGGTCTGCGCCACCGTGAACCGGCTCGCGAGCGACCTCGTCCTGTTCGCCACCAGCGAGTTTGGATTCGTCCGCCTGCCGACGAGGTTCACGACCGGCTCCTCGATCATGCCGCAAAAGCGCAACCCGGACGTGCTCGAACTGATGCGCGCGTACTACCACCGCGTCTTGGCCGAAGCGCACGTGCTGATGACGCTGCCCGCGGGCCTGCCCGGCGGCTACCATCGCGACCTGCAACTGACCAAGGAAGCGCTGATGCGGGCCGTCGCCGTAACCGAGGACGTGCTATCCGCCGCCAACGCATTAGTCCCCGACCTCACGTTCGATTCGGACGCCTGCGCCGCCGCCCTGTCGCCCGAACTGTTCGCCACCGACCGCGCGCTCGAACTCGTGCAGCAAGGCGTCCCCTTCCGCGACGCCTACCGACGCGCCGCCAGAGAAGCCGCCGCGCTGCCTGTCCCCGACGCTGGCACGATCCGCGCAGGTTACACCGCCCCAGGCACACTAGGAAATCTGCGTCCCGACTACGTCACAGAACGCGTCGCAACTCACGAATCGGGCTGGCTGCATGCGTAAGTTTGGACACAACTTGCTTCCGAGTTCAATGCGTTTCCTGATTCTCGCCGCTCTCATCTGCTCTTCGGGATGCTCGGCACCAGCTATCCGCTACTCGCCCGCGCCCAAACCCGTGCCGGTACTGAAAGGACCGGGCGACCTATCAGCAGCTGGGTTGGTGACACCGCGCGTCGGGTACAGCAATGCACTCAACGAGGTCAGCATCGCGCTCGAAGGGCAGGCGCACGCAGCTATTGCTCTTCCTCACCACATCGCGCTGATGGCGACGGCGAATGGGTCGATTCTGCCAGAGCAGCGCCCAGACTACTCGCACCGCAGAGTCGGGTTTGGTGTAGGCGCGTACGATCTAATCGACGGGCCGTGGGCCGCTGACGTGTTCGCTGGATTCGAGGTCGGCGAACACGCGGGAAACGCGCGACTCGCCAACGGCGTCGAATCTTGCGGCCTGTACTGTATAATCGGACGTCCGCGCTCGACGGTAACCTATACGGCATCGTCCTACACCCGCTTTGCCCTGCTGAACGTGAGCTACGATTACGAGGACGGCTTTCGCCAGACTCTGTCTCTCCGCCTTGGCGATGAACGATTTCGGAACGTGACCACCGACACCCCTCGCCTGAACGATGACGATGTGCGGACGGTGATGCTGGAGCCACAGCTGAGCGCGTTCGTCCCGGTATCGAGTGCGTTTGGATTTACGGTTTCGGCGGGGGCCAGCTTTGCACTGATAGGCGAGCAGCCCATCGGCTACAAACGGCGGACGTACTACGGCGCGTTCGGCTATCAGTGGCGCTTGGGCCGCTAGGCTGGCGACACCCACACGCGAGATAAGCGTACGAGCCGATTCTCACCTATCTCGACTCTTGATGCCCCGCTCGCTCCTCGCACTCGTTCTACTCGCCCTGACGCCCGCTGCCTACGCGCAAGACGCACCGCCGCTGGGCTACGAGGAACGCGGCGACACGCTCGTGTTCACGTTCGATCCCGCCGACTATGGTATCGACGCGACGCCCCGCGTCTGGGTAACCGGCGCCTTTCGCGACTGGGACGACGCGACGACCCCTTCGGACTGGGATCTCCTTCCCGGCGAAGACGGCACGTGGCGACTGACCGTAGCCAACGCAGATCAGCGCGTCGTCGCCCCGGGATCGCCGTTCAAGTTTCGGACGGGCGACGGCATCTGGCGCGACGCTCCCGCTGGCGCATCCAACGCGCAGGGCGGCAATCTCGTCTATAGGTTCGGCGCCACGTCGCCCCGGCTGCGCGCCCAGATGACACCCGAAGGCAACGTCCTCGTCTGGCCGACCGGCGATGGCGTCACGCGCCCCACCGACGCATCGGCCTACCGCATCGAACTGTGGGACGGCACTGGGGTCGAAGTCGCCCACGTTGCTCCGGTCGACGCGACCGAAACGCTGCTGCGCACTGCAGAGCCGCTCGACATCCATCAGGTCTACTACGCCAGCCTGCCCGGCCAGGACCTGCGCGCTAGGGTCCGCTTCGACCGGCTATGGCGCACGCTCGTCTCGGACAAACCGCTCGGCGCCATCGCAGGTGACGACGTGACCGCCTTCCGCGTCTTCTCACCCCGCGCAACCGACGTGACGCTCTACACCTATTCCAGCCGAACGGGCCCGATGTTCAGCAACACGGCGTCGATGCAGCGTGACGCCGACGGCGTGTGGGAAGCCGTCTTGCCGGGCGATCTGAGCGGCAGCTACTACGACTTCCGAGTGCGCGGGCCCGCCGGTCCGGGCAGCCGCTTCTACGACCAGACCGGAATGCACGCGACCGATCCCTACGCCCTGGTCAGCGACGACGGATTTGGCCGCGCTAGGGTATGGCGCGACACTCCGCCGCCCGCTCCCGTCGTCGGAGGACGTCCGTCGACCGGCGAGATCGTCAGCTACCAACTCCACGTCGACGATTTCACGCGCGAGCTTCCCATCGCCGATGAGCTGAAGAGCACGTTTACCGCCGTCGCCACGCCGGGACTGCGCAACGAGCGAGGCGAAGCGATCGGCTTCGACCACCTGCTCGAACTGGGCATCAACGTCGTCCACCTGCAGCCCGTCCAGGAGTACCTGCACTACCCCGACAGCCTGTGGCGCGCGACGTTCGCCGCCGACAGTTTCGCGATCGCGAACGATATAGCAGACGAGAACTACCAGTGGGGCTACCGGACGACGCACTTCTTCGCGTTGGAAAGCCGCTTCCGCGAACGGGGTACGGAGCCCGGAGCCGAACGCGCGCAGTTCAAAGCGATGGTCGAGCGCTTTCACCAGGCGGGCATCAGCGTCATCGTCGACATCGTGCCCAACCACACCGGCGAGAACATGGACGGGCGCAGCGATCCGTTTGCCTTCAACGCCTTCGACAAGCTCTACTACCACCGCACCGACGAGCAGGGCGAGCACATCGGCCCGTTCGGCAACGAAGTCAAGACCGAAGAGCGCCCGATGGTGCAGCGCTGGCTGGTCGATCAGGCCGTGCACTTCATGGACGACCTGGGCATCGACGGCTTCCGCGTAGACCTCGCAGGTCAGATCGACCAGCAGAGTTTGCAGCTGATGATGGACGCGCTCCCGGACGATGCCATCGTCTATGGTGAGCCGTGGATCGCTGCGAGTGATCCGGATGTCGTCGCCAACCCCGACTGGTATTGGTACAAGACCGACAGCCCGATCATCTTTTTCCAGGACGACGCGCGCAACAGCTTCAAAGGCCCGACGAGTAAACCCGACGCCAAAGTGACCGACCGCGGATTCGCCGGGGGCAACGTGTCCGAGCGAGGCCGGGTGATGGACGCCATCGTCGGCGCGTTTCCCGACGAGCGCGAGCCGGGACGCGGCATCAACTACCTCGACATCCACGACAACTGGACGCTCGCCGACCAGTTTGCCACGACGGGCTGGAACGGCCTGATGGGCGTCGACGAAGCCGAGTACCGCATCGCGGCGGGCCTGCTGTTCACTTCGCTTGGCCCCGTCGTCATCCACGGCGGAAGCGAAGTGCTGCGGAGCAAAGGCTCAGCTCAGATCGAATACAACACGCGCTTCGACGCAGGCAACCCGATCTACTTCAAAGGAAGGGGCGACACGTACAACGTCCGCAAACCCAACCTCTTCCTTTGGGACACGATTGGCCGGACCGACGGCCCCGACGACATCGCCGCGATGGAAGCGTGGTGGAAAGGCCTGATCGCCCTGCGCAACAGCCCGATGGGCGCCCCGCTTCGCGTCGCCGACACCCCGCCCGAAGGCTACGTCCGCTGGTTCGCCCCCGACGACGCCCTCGGCCTGCTCGGCTACCAGATCGACGAGCGCCTGATGGTCGCCATGAACACCACCAACGCGCCCGCCCGGCTGAGCGTCGACGCCGCGCCCGGAACGTGGCGATTGGTGACCGACGGCACGCGCGCCGGGACGACTCCGCTCGACGGCCCCATGCTGACCGGTGGAATGCAGACGCTCGGCCTGCCGCCGCTCACGTTTATGATCTGGGCGAGAGAGTAAACACTCGGAGTAGACCTAGCAGGTCTTCGAGACCTGTCAGGTTTGGAAACGCCACGCCGCATCGTCCTCGACCGTCACCGCCGTTCCATACGCCAGAATCTCCGCCGCGCCTGCCATCACGCTCGACGTAGTGATGCGAACGGAGACGACCGCGTTGGCGCCCAGGCTCTGGGCATCCTCCATCATGCGTTCGAGTGCGGTCTCGCGGCTGTCCTGGAGCAGCGTCGCATAGCCGCCGATCTCTCCGCCGACGATGTTCTTGAGCGCCGCGCCGATGTCGCTCCCGATGTGCCGCGCCCGGACCGCGTTGCCCCTCACCAGTCCATGCGTGAGAACGACACGCTTGCCAGCGACGGTGGAAGTAGTGACGATGATCATCGGATTTGGAGAGATGAGGGATGAGCGATAGGTCGGAACGTGGCCTTCCACGCGCCCGGCTCCAAGGCTGGATTCACCTGGCTAGAACCAGCCGAGAAGTGCGTGCAGCATCTACGGTACTCAAGCGGTAGAGGTACACGCCTGCGGGCAAATCCGTCGCCGTCCACGGAACGGAGTGAGAACCGGCGGCGCGGTACCCGTCGAGGACGGTCGCCACGTGGCGGCCCAGCAGATCGTGGACGGTGAGCAGTACGTCCGTCGGTGCGCCGAGACTGAAATGAAAGGTGGTGGACTGGCTGAACGGATTAGGCGTGTTGGCGCCCATGGCGAAGGAGGTCAGCGATTGGACAGGGGGCGCATCGGTCGTCCGAGTAGAGAGCGAAGCTGCGGCCTGGCTCAGCGTGCGGTACCGAATACGGCCCTCATATTCCACGTTGAGCGAATCCAACACCTCGCCCACCCACCGCGTCGAAATGCCGTTTGCGTATCCGGGCCGCGTGAACGGATCGTGGAGCACCAGCACGTAGTGGCCCTGCTGGGGGGCGCGCGTCCGCACGTCGGCCAGTACGTCGGTGAGGCGTTCGGCGTAGTTGTCCGCGTCGATGGCCCAGTTGAAGTCTTCGGACCGGACGACGTTGAAGAGCGACGGATGCAAACCGGCGCCGTCCTCGCCCGCCGTCGAGATCCACGGCATCCCCTTTTCGCCCAACAGTCGGTACGTGGTCGAATCGGCGACATAGCCCGGCGGGACGAACGAGGTAGGCCGTACGCCGACTTTGTCTTGAAGAATCGCCAGCCCGTCGTCGAGCAGTTTGCTCTGCTGCAAGGGCGTGAACGCCGATTGGTGCGTCGTGCACCACATCTCGTGGCTCGACTGCCTACACCGCTGGCAGATGTGCGAGAATCCGTGCAGCGACACCTCGTGTCCCCGATCGATCGTCTTGCGCAACTCGGCCGCGAGGACCCCATCGCGGTTCTGCGACTCCGTCAGCCGACCAGGAATCACCGCCCACGTCACCTTGCCCCCGCGCGCCTCGACCGCCGCCTCGAACGGTACCAGACTGCGCGACGCAATCGACGAGCGCGAGAGGATGTCGTCCACCCGGACCACGAGCAAGAGCGAGTCTTGAGCGGACGCCGGGGGCGCAAACGACAGAAGAGAGAGCAGGAGCAAAGACAGACGCATACAGATACTTTTCGGGACGAGACTCTAGCGCGCAGAGCCCAAGGAGAGCACGAACGCCACCATAGTACCTCACCTCGTTCGCTTGGGGCAACCGCCCGCATTGGTGTCGTGCCGGATCGCTGATCGGGACGGCATTCTCTGCTCGTCAGCGCCGCTTACCGAACACCTGCCACTCGTCTGCCGAAGGCTTCAGCCAGTGTCTCAGCGGAGCGTCGTCGAACCCGGATTGGAGCACTTGATCCACGAGCGATCCGTCCAGGTTGACGTCGCGCTGGAAGTCTCGCCCGAGGAGTGTCCCCAGGTCGCAGGCGAGACGTGGCGCGTCAACCGGAGCGATCAGAGGCGGCCACGGCGTCAGCACGCGGTAGCGCAACTGCGCGGAGTCGACGCGGGGATCCTGACCGTTCCAGATCACCTTGTAGGACTCGTCGCGGCGTTCGAGTTTGGCCGTCCAGTACGACTGGCAGAGCGACAGCGTAAAGCGGACGTCGTCGGGCCGGAGCCGGTTGCGCTGGACGACCCAATCGGGTGGATTCGTCGTGGACCACGAGACGTGGAATCCCCACAGGGCGCCGGTCGGCGGGACAAGTCCCAGAAAGCGGGCGAGCGCGTGAGCAGCCTGAGCTTCGTGCAACATCTGGCAGGCTGATTTACCGCGTCGAGATGAGGCGAGCGGTCGCCGTCTGCGTGCCGCTCGTGGCGCGGGCCAAGTAGAAGCCAGCGGGGAAGCCGCTGAGGTCGATCTGCACGTCGCGGGACTTTGAGCCAAGATCCTGCGTGAGAATGTGGCGTCCGAGTACGTCGAAGACCGCTAGCGTCGCGCCGGGTTCGATAGGCGCGTCGAAGCGAAGCGTCGTCGTGCCTGCGAACGGGTTCGGATAGACCCGAAGCGACTGCGCTGGGCGTGTGTGTGCAATGACGGGATCGGCGTTCGCCACGAAGACGACATCGGGCGAGCGCTTCCGGTCGATCAGAAGCATTGCATCGTCGGCGAGCAGCGGCTGAGCGCCCGCGGTGGCGCGGTCGAGGCGCAGCGCGTCACGTTGACCTGCTTCCAAGTAGACGGTCGATACCAGGTGCCAGCCTGCAAACTCCTCATCGGTCTGATCGCGCGCGACGACCTCGTCGCCATCACGACCGACGACGGTGTACCGCGCAGCAGAGGTAGCGTCAGCGTTTGGTGAACCATGAGCATAAACGCCGTACCACGCCGACTGCGACACGTCGAACGTGTAGGTTAGCGATGCGTCCGCGCTCGTGCTCCGGCGCGTCCCGCCGTTTTGGAAACCGTCGCTCGTCGCCGTCCAGTCCCCCACCGTCGCCGCGTCCTGGTCCGCACTCATCGTCGCGCGCGGACGCCAGACGCCTGTTCTTCCCGGCACCAGTGCAGGCTCGGCGTAGATCGGACGCAGCACGTCGGCGATCCGTCCGCCCTCGGCGCGCAGTCCTTCGTAGAAGAAAAACACCTCGCCGCTGACACCGCGAGACCGGTTGACGGCGATGGCGCCGCGCATATAGTCGTCGGCGATCAGGTAGCTGCCCAGGCGAACCAGCATCCCCGAGAAATAGCGACCTTCCATGCCCGGATAGTTGCGCAGCGATTTGTCCAGTTCGAACGTGTACTCGCCCAGCGTCCGGCGGTACACCTGCGGGATGACGTGGTCGGCGATGCCCTCTCCGATCCACGTCTTGGAGTCCTGCAAATAGTTCTGATACGCCCACGGATACAGACTCGGACTCGCGGCGACGGTCAGGTGGACGCCTTCGGCCTTTACGGACTCGCGCACGTCGCGGAAGAACCCGTTGAGCCGGTCGGCCCGCCAGCGCATCCACGCCGCATCCTTATGATTCGTCGGCGGACCCACCCCACCGTGTTCGGATTTGTACAGCGCGACGGTCGCCGCGTCGTAGCCCGCGCGGACCGGCATCGCCGGAATGCGGTCCGAATACTCGACGCCGTCGACGTCGTAGTTCTGCGCCACCTCGAGCGTCAGATCGTGGATGAACGCCTGCACGTCGGGATGCGTCGCGCTCATCCAGTCGAATCCGTTCTCCACGACCGGATTGCCGCTCACGTCCAGCGCCGCCCAGTCGGGCTTCTGCGCCAGCATGTACCCCCCGTCCTGGCTGAACGACGGCGAAAACCCCATCTCGAACCACGGCAGCACTTCGATCCCATTGCGGTGCGCCTCGATGACGACGCGGCGCAGCATATCGCGCCCGGAAAACCGCGGGTGGATGGGCCGACCGAACGTGGTGTCCATCACCTGGCTCGGATACAGCGTGTGCGTCCCGTCGGCCCCGCTGCCGTTCCACACGACGGGCAGGACGGCGTTGATGCCCAGCGCCGCCATGTCGTCCATCGCCGAGGCGATGCCCGCGTCCGAGAAGAGCACGTCGCTTGCCACGTTGGTGAGCTTGACCGCACGCAGTTCGCGCAGCGGCTCGTCCTGCGCGGTTGCGACGAAGTGGGAAGGCGAAGAGAGCGAGAGCGAAAAGCCGGATCACTTGCACATGACAAAAGATTAACTCAAATTACCATCTATCAAAACTGATATACACAATCTACCTTCTAAGCTCTTATATCATTTTGTTAGCCATCTTAACGTAACTTGGCATTCTAGGATCATTAAACCTATACAGACCCTTAACTATTCTTCTTAAGATGGTACTACTGTTATCTGAAACTAGTCTTTTGATGTACTCATTAACAGTCGACTGAGCAAGGCTACTTCCCGTTTGCCTAGCCAGTTCCTCCCTTAGTTCCTTTGACGTAAACTCCTCCTTTGTCAAACCGGCAGCAGCACAAACGATGTCTCTATACCTTGTAGTACCACCAGACCGCACGGAGGAATCGTAAACTCGACCAAGAGTGCCCTCAGCATCGCGCGAAGCTCTCTGCAAAGCATGTTTCAGATTATCTTTCGTTATTCTTTCCCTGTCCTCTGCGATGGCATCTTCCGAACATTTCAAGGCAATCAGATGAACAAAGTTAGGGTATCCCGAGCTTATATTAACTATGCTTTTAGTCACATTAGCGTCAAAATATATTCCCAGTTTAGTCGCTCCACCTTCTACAATTAACGACAATTCATGATCTAACATTCTATTAAGTTTAGTTTCTCTAAGACACCTGACTACCGACTCGTGATTTGCTACTAGCGATGCTCCTGTCTCAGCGACACCAACTATTAATAATTTAAATGCAGCGTCAGCGTCACTGAGAAGCTTAACAAATTCTGCTATTTTTTTCTTGTCTACATTGGACTCCATCACATCAGCCTCATCAATGACCAAAAGGGCAGCTGTGTTTCTCAGTATCTCAGCAGCTACCGATGGCGACAAAGATCCAGAAAGCCCCTTCCTATTTTCCTTAGTTTCGGTATAAGAATCAAATCCTCCTTCAGCGATAGGAATTTTTCAGCTTCGCACTTCCACCCGTCTTCCTAGTAGAAGTAGAACCAGTAATATCCAGATCGCACCCCAGTTCTGCAAGACGTGTTGATAATATAGATTCAAATGTGCTTGAAGAATCACATCTTGCAAAGTAAAGTCTTCCGTTGACCATATCGGATAGAAGAACTTCTGATGCTATATTTGCGAGCGAACTCTTCCCCACACCTCTGTCCCCGTATAGAAGTGAGTGTTGACCAGGTGTATTTAATTGTTCGATTATGGCCCTGACCTAATCCCTTCTTCCAAAGAAGAAATCAATTTGATTTATAGGCCTATGAGGTGAGAATATTTCTCTCACTCCTGACTTTACAATTTTTCGCTCTCTGCTCAATCCGAATATATCCGATGGCATATATATGTGCGTTTTGTGGATGTAATAGTGACTTTTATCAATGCGCGTCGAGCCATGTCGGCCCCGTGTTCACGTCAACGGTGACGGGCACATCTCCCAGCGGCAGGGCGGCGACCATCTCTTCGCGGACGATCTGAGCGAGGGCGTCGGCTTCGGATGGTGGGCATTCGAGGACGAGTTCGTCGTGGACCTGGAGCAGCAGTTTGGCTTCCAGGTCGCTCTCTTCGAGCCGGTCGTGGATCGCCACCATCGCGCGCTTGATCATGTCGCTGTTGCGGCTACGAGAGCAGGCAGCGCTTTGACTGAAAATGAGGAGAGGTCGGCCCGCTCGCTTGCGTGTTCGAGCGTCATACCGATCACGTTTCCGCCCTCGTCGTAGTCGAACACCACATCGGGGGCGACCTCTTCGGCGTCGGCTCCCGGACCGGGACGTAGGGCGATGTAGAGTGTGTCGGTCTCTGGGTAATATTCGAACGTCATAGCGAGTCGGGGTCGAAGGATCGGTCGGGGAAGGCGTTGTGCAGCGTCTCGCGGTCTTCGAGCGTGATCACGCGCAGGTACTTGCCCAACTCCTCAATGTATTTCCAGTGCCGGACGCGCCCGTCGGCCTGCACCTGCACGGCATCCGTGTTGCGTACCGTGTCTTCGCACCACGCGAGGAGGAGATACGGACGCTCGCCCAGCACGCGGCGCTTGAAGTATTCGGTTTGCTTCATCTCATCGTCAGTGCGCGTCCAGCCACGTCGGTCCCGTGTTCACATCGACGGTCACCGGGACATCTCCCAGCGGCAGGGCGGCGACCATCTCTTCGCGAACGATCTGGGCGAGGGCGTCGGCTTCGGATGGTGGGCATTCGAGGACGAGTTCGTCGTGGACCTGGAGCAGCAGTTTGGCTTCCAGGTCGCTCTCTTCGAGCCGGTCGTGGATCGCCACCATCGCGCGCTTGATCATATCGGCCTGGGTGCCCTGGATCGGCATGTTGACGGCGACGCGTTCGGCGAAGTTGCGTTCGTTGCGGTTGCGGGCGTTGATCGTCGGAATGTAGCGGCGTCGGCCCAGCATCGTCTCGGCGTAGCCTGCGGCGCGTGCCCGCTCGACGAGTTCGTTGAGGAAGCGCATCACGCCGGGATACGAGCGCGTGTACTGGTCGATCAGCTCCTGCGCCTCCTGGATCGACCCGCGCAGGCGCTGCGCCAGTCCCCAGCCGGACACGCCGTACGGGATTCCGTAGTTGACCTCTTTGGCCTTGCGCCGCTGATCGCGCGTCACGTCGCTCAGGTCGACGCCATACACCAGCGATGCCGCTGCCGTGTGGATGTCCTGTCCGGTCGCGAACGCCTTGACGAGCGCCTCGTCGCCCGACAGGTGGGCGAGGATGCGCAGTTCGATCTGGACGTAGTCGGCAGCCATCAGCGTCCACCCTTCGCGCGGCACGAACGCTTTTCGGATCTCACGGCCTTGCTCGGTCCGCACGGGGATGTTTTGCAGGTTGGGGCCGGACGACGACAGGCGCCCCGTCGACGTGACGGTCTGGTTGAACGACGTGTGGACCCTATTGTCTTCGGGGTGGCGCAGGTCGGCCAGGTTGTCGACGTAGGTCGATTTGAGCTTAGAGAGTTTGCGCCAGTCGAGGATCATGCCGGGCAGCGGGTGCTCGGTCGCCAGTTCGTGGAGCACGCTCTCCTTGGTCGACGGCTTGCCCTTGCTCGTCTTGGAGACGACGCGCAGCTCAAGCTTTTCGAACAGGATGACGCCCAGCTGAGCGGGCGACCCAATCGTAAAACTCTCTCCCGCCGATTGGTAGATCTTGGTCTCGAGTTCGGCCAGCTGCTCGCCCAGTTGCTTGGAGATGGCGGCGAGTCGCTTGGCGTCGATCGAGATGCCTTCGCGCTCCATCGCTGTCAGGACGGGGACGAGCGGAAACTCGATGTCGCGCGCGATCTCGACCAGCTTCTCTTCTTCCAGCTTCTCCTGCAAGAGCGGATAGAGGCGCAGCGTGATGTCGGCGTCCTCGCAGGCGTAGGGGGCGACCTCTTCGATGGGCAGGTCGCGCATCGTCTTCTGATCCTTGCCCTTCTTGCCGATCAGATCTGTAATCGGCACCATGCGGTATGACAAGAACTTGCGCGCGATGGCGTCCAGGTTGTGCTCCTCCTCGGGCGCGTGCAGGTAGTGGGCGACGAGCGTGTCGAAGATCGGCCCGTTCACGTCGGCGCCGTGCCGTCCCAGGACCGTCAGGTCGTACTTCAGGTTCTGCCCCACTTTGAGCGCCGCGCAGCCGAACGCCGGAGCCAGCGCCGCCAAGATCTCCTCAGTCTGCGTGCCATCCGGCAGCGGCGTCGGGACGTAGACGGCCTGCCGCTCTTTCCAGCTAAACGACAGGCCGACCAGCGATGCCATCATCGCATCGGTCGACGTGGTCTCGGTGTCCAGGGCGAAGCGGTCCTGCGATTTGAGCGTCTGGACCAACTCGGGCAGATCCTCTTTGCGCGTGACCGTCGAGTAGTCCGTCGCCTCCTCGTCCATGCGGTTGACGGGTTCGTACGGGCCGAAGTCGAACGCGGTCGACGGATCGGCGGTCGCAAAAAGGTCGGGTTCGGTCCGCGTCTTCTTGCCCAGGACAGCGCGCTCGTAGAGCGTCTTGAACTCCAACCGGTCGAAGATGTCACGCAGCGCCTCGTCGTCGCCGGTCCCGATCTGGAAGCCGTCCCAGTCGATGTCGACGTCCAGGTCGGTCATGATCGTGACGAGCTTCTTGCTCATCAGCGCATCTTGGGCGTGGTTCTGCATGCCCTCGCGCGCGCGCTTGCCTTTGAGCGTTCCGGCCGCTTCGATCAGCTTCTCGACCGATCCGTGCTCTTTGAGCAGCTTCATCGCCGTCTTCTCGCCGATGCCCGGCACGCCCGGCACGTTGTCCGACGCGTCGCCCATGAGCGCGAGCATGTCGATGAACTGGACCGGCTCCAACTCGTATTTCTCGCGGAAGTCATCGTCCGTCATCGTGTCGAACGTCTCGCCCCGGTGCGCCGGCCTAAAGATCGAGATGCTAGGCGTCAGCAGTTGCCTAAAATCCTTGTCCGCCGACACGATCACGACCTCTGCGCCCTGCTCCTCGCCTTTGACCGCCAGCGTCCCGATCACGTCGTCCGCCTCGACGCCGCTCGCTTTGATGACCGGCAGGTCCATCGCCTCGACCAGTTCTTCGATCCACGGCAGGTTGGCCATGAGTTCGTCCGGCATCTTGTCGCGGTTGGCCTTGTACTCGGAATAGAGTTCGTCGCGGTACGTCCCGCTCTCGCCCGGCGCATCGAAGACGACGGCCAGGTGTTCGATGTCGTGGTCCTCGATCAGCTTCAAGATCGCAGCCGCAAAACCGTAGGTCGCCGACGTGTTCTCACCTCGGCTGTTGATGAGCGGGCGAGCGATGAAGACGAAGTGCGAGCGGTAAGCCAGCGCCATCGCGTCGAGCAGGTAGAGGCGCTTGGGAGTCGTGCCGTTGGAGGCGTCTTGTTTGCTTTGTGCCATTCGGCTAGTCGTCGTGTGCGTTAGTTGGTAAGACCAATCGAGATCGGTCGTCGGGGTGGTGTGCGGTCGTTTCGACTCCGTCGCTATGGGACGGCTCAATCGGTCGGACCGTCGCGTTGGTCGGCCCCTACAAGTAGTCGAGTTAGAGGAAATCGGAAGCCGGTTTGTTTCCCTCTCGGCCCTACCTCCTACTACCCTCCCGTTGCAATGAAGCTCATCCTTTTCGACATAGACGGCACGCTGATGCAGACGCACGGCGTCGGTCGCCGCAGCGTCGCGTTTGCTCTGCATACTGTCTTGGGCCGCGACGTAGACACGACGCCGGTTTCGTTCTCGGGCAAGACCGATCCTCAGATCTTCGGGGAGATCCTCGCCCACGGAGACGAGCCCAACGCCGAAACCCTGCTTCCCGTCCTGCTGCGCGTCTACGAAGCCGAGATGCACCGCGCGATGCCCAATGCCGACGTGACCGTCCTCCCCGGCGCCCGCGAGTTGGTCTTGAAACTCGCCGACGACCCGCGCGCCCACTTGGCGCTGCTGACCGGCAACATCGAGCCGATGGCGTTCCTCAAAGTCGAAGCCGCCGGACTGGGCGAGCACTTCGAGTGGGGCGCGTTCGCATCCGACCATCCCGAACGCAACGCATTGCCCGCTCTGGCAATGGAGCAGTTCAAGTCCCGCACCGGCATCGCCCTCGACGGCGGCGACGTGTGCGTCATCGGCGACACCCCGTTCGACACGCGCTGCGCCCAAACCGTCGGCGCCTTCACGATCACCGTCGCGACCGGCAACTACGACATGGACGCGTTGAGGAAAGACAATCCCGACCACGTCCTCGCCTCGCTCAAAGAAGCCTGGCCCGTCCTCGACACGTGGCTCAACCGGGAAGTGGCGAGCGTGCGCGCGGCGGCGTAGGTATCGGGGCTTGACAGTAAGCTGACTGCTCGCTCACGTGCGCCAGACGGATCCTCAAGCCTCCGCCTCCCCGTTTTGGAGCGAAGCGGTGAGCCACGCAAACAGCACTGAACCCTCCACCTTGTCATCGCGAGCGCAGCGCGGCGATCTCATTTGGTGGCCGCTGGCTTCGGTAATCGCCACGTCGCTGCGCTCCTCGCGATGACAGCTGGGTGAGTTCAAGGGTGGCTGCTCGCTCCGCTGCCGGTTGGCTAGGCGACGGCACAATGGCGTTGCCGCTGGCTAAGGAAATTGCAGCCGACCGTCCGACTCAGCTCAGCTCGTTCAGCATCTCGGTGAGCAGGTCGTACTCGTTGGGCAGCTCGTCGGCGAACAGAATTGCCGGATCGAGCGAGAACCCGTAGAGCACATGACTCTCGAATCGCTCGCCATGCGGAGGCGTCGCGTCGCGATATACACCGCCCGGCGTCAGGCGCAGAAATAGCGCTTCGTTCTCCTGCGGATCAATCAGCCAGTATTCGGCGACGCCCATCTGCTCATACGCTGCTCGCTTGCGGACATAATCGCGCCGCGTCGAGGTCGGCGATACGATCTCGACGGCGATGTCCGGCGCTGCGCTTAGATGCAGCCGTTCGATCACGTCGCGGCGGTCTTTTTGAACGAAGAGAATGTCCGGTTCGACTCCATTGCGTCCGTCGATGCGGATCGGGGTACGCGAGCCGAGGACGACACCAAGATTGCGCTTTTTCGCGAACCCCCGCATTAGAAATACGAGGAAAAGGAAAATGTCTTCGTGTTGGTACGTCGGCATATCGTCGATCAGGTGTCCGTCGATCAGGTCGGCTTTGCGGTCGTCGTCGCGCGAGATGTAGTCGTCGAACGTGATCGGCTCACCGACTGGGACAGCGGAAGACGTCTCGGGCTGGACGGCAGGTGATAGGGACATGGCGCGGTTTGGTCGATATCGAACTCTACGGCTCAGCCCGCGTCCCGTTCGCGCTCGAAGCCCAGGCCAGCCAGCAGCCGCTCGAACGCGTCGGGGGGCAGATGACCGCCGGATGCCTGATCGTGCCCATTGCCGAACTGTGCGTTGAGTTCGGGGCCCAGGTCGACGGTGCGGTACATCTCGGGCAGGCTGAAACCGGGGATCTTGGTGCGCGACGAGAACGCGATCACGCCGGGCATGTAGCCCTTATTGGCGGCGATGACGGCGTAGTCGGGCAGTCGTCCGCGCCACTGCTGCGCGATCAGCGGATGGATCTGGCACGGCGAGTCGATTTCGAGTAGGGCGACGGGCTGCGTCTCGCTGAACGTGGGCGCGACTCTCCGAGCTTTGTTGACAGCGGTGTTGACCTGTTTGCGGTAGCAGGCGAGCCGGTCCGTCCCCTCGACCGACTCGTCGCCGAACGCGCGCGGATGCTCGGCCGTCATCAGGATGCGCAGCGGCGTCGCCACGTCGAAGGCTGGAGCGCGGCGGGCGGCGTTGCATAAAACGACGGCTTCTTTGAGCCACTTGGCCGTGAACCTCTTCTTGGCCTGAGCGAGTGGAGGCCACGGCGCCTTGTCGCCCAAGTCCGAGAGCGTCCCGACGGCGGCGATCCAGTCGGTCGCGGCGTGCGTCTCCTCGCCGACGAGCGGGCGAAACAGTTCGTGCGCCAGCCACGCCGAGTTGGGAATCGGGTCGACGCCGTAGCCGGTGACGACGGTGGCATCCTCGGGCTCGCCCGTCGGCAGGTGGTGGTCGACGTAGAGCGTCGGCACATTGGAGAGCACGCCTTGGGCGCTGACTCCCAGATCCGTCACGACGAGTGCTTCTGGCTTGAACGCACCGATGCGTTGGCGAACGGCGTCGGTGAATGCGTTCTCGCCCTTGCCCGATGGTTCGACGTGTACGTTCGTGTATGCCATAGCGGGTAGCAGGCGGCCGAACAAGGCTCCGGCAGCGAGCCCATCAGCGTCGAAGTGGCAGAACACGACGACGCGCGCATCGTGGGGCACGTCGGCCCAGAAGCCTGAGAAGCGGGTTTGGGCGTCGGGCAGAAAGTCGGCGATGGGCTGGTCGGGCATCGGGCTGAGCGTTGGTGGACCTCTGGTACGGCTCGTCGCCGGGCTGCATCCCGCCGAGGGAGAGCGTTACAGCATCTGCGCCGCCACCTCGACGCATGCGAACCGACGGGCGATGGCGTCTGCGACTTGCCGCATCGCCCACCGTTCGCCGCGCGCGTGGCCGACGGTCGTCACGTGCATTCCGCTCCTAAGGACGGCCCGCCGCGCGCTGCCGCGCATCTGCCCCGTCACGTAGGCGTCGGCGCCATATCCCACTGCCCGCTCGATCAGATCCGCCCGCAACGCACCCACCACGGCGACGCGCCGCACCGCTCGCGCTCTCCCGTCGACGTGCGATTCGACATCCCCGAACGTCTGGATCACACGTTCGAGCCACTTGGTGTCCGGCTCGGCTAGCGTTCCGATCATGCCCAGCGCCGACAGCCGACGCGTGGCTCCAAACGGCTGCACGCCGGTCATCCGCCACAGATGAGCGAGCGTTGGATTGTAACCGGTCGTCAGTACGTCGTCGAGCACGCGGTGAAAGGCCAGCACAGTCAGCCCGCTCGGCACGTCGCCCATCTTCCAGGGGCGGTGCGCGAGTAGCGCGTCGGCGCCTTGCTCCACTGCTTGAATCGCGTTTTCCGGAGTGGGCTCGACGGCCCAGACGAGTTTGCGCACAGTCCGGACGCCATCGCCTTGCCACACGCCAGCGGGGTCGCCGTCGACCGGGTTCGGTCCGTGGGCGACGGTTGGCGCGGGCGTCAGCACGTCCGAGAGGATAAACTCAGCGATGTCGCGAGCGGTAGCCGGCACAGCGAACGGTCGGTCGTCGGCTACTGCGTGAGCGCGAAGGCGAGCACATTGACGCCCATGCGGAGCGCGGCGTCGCGGATGGCGGCGGCGTTGGGGTGTACGTCGCCCGACTCCCAGCCGTCGGTGATGTTGGACTCATGCAAGTAGAACACGACCAACCGGCCCTCGTGGAACAGGCCGTAGCCGCGCGGCACCTGACCGTCGTGCTCGTGGACTTTGGGCGGTCCGTCGGGGAAGGCGAAGTGAGCGCCGTAGATCGGGTGGTCGTCGGCGAGTTCGACCAGCTCTTGCTCGGGAAACACCTTGGCCAGTTCGCGGCGAATGTACAGGTCGAGCCCATAGTCGTCGTCGACGAAGAGGAAGCCGCCGGTTTGCAGGTAGCGGCGCAGGCGCAGCGCCTCGTCGCTCGAGAAGACGACGTTGCCGTGACCGGACAGTACCAGAACAGGAAACGAGAACATCCGGTCAGTCGACAGCTCGACCACTTCGGGCTGATCCGAGAGGCGGATGAGCGAGTGGTCGCGCAGGTAGGCCAGCATGTTGGGCAGCGGCGTCTGCGCCTGGTACCAATCGCCTCCGCCCTCGTACTGGACGGCGGCGACACGCACGTCGGGCTGGGCAGCCAGCGGCGCGGCGATCAGAAGCAGAAGCGAGAAGGCGAGCGAGCGCATCGGGTAGGGCATAGAGAGTCAACGAGCCAACCACCCGTTCTGGTGCGCTGAACCCGGACGCGCGTGGACAGGTTCGCAGGTCTCCCCTACCTGCTCTCCCATGCCCGACATCACCCTCGTCACAGGAGCCACCGGCATGGTCGGCTCGGCTCTGGTCCGCGCCCTCGTCGCCGACGGCCATCGCGTCCGCATCCTCGTCCGCCCGTCCTCGCGACTCGATCTGTTGGGAGGGGCCGCCCTCTACGTCGACCGCGCAACGGGCGACATCACCGACGCGGAGAGCCTCGCCCCGGCGATGCGAAGCGTTACGCACGTCTACCACTGCGCCGCGCTGGTCGACGATGGCCGCGACGTGTCGGCGATGCACAGGGTCAACGTCGAAGGCACACGCCACGTCTGCGACGCCGCGCTTCATGCAGGCGTGAGCAAACTCGTCCACGTGTCGAGCATCGCCGCGCTGGGGCGGACGGCGTCGGGCGGCCTGATCGACGAAACGCACCAGTGGTCGGACTCGCCGCTCAACTCCGACTACGCACGCTCCAAGTACGATGCCGAACTCGAGATTCACCGCGCCATCGCCGAGGGATTGGACGCCTGCATGGTCAATCCGGCGATCATTTTTGGCGAGGGGCGGGCGGGCGAGAACACGATGCAACTCGTCGCCCGCGCCCGGAGGGGCAAGCTCGGACTGGCTCCGTCCGGATCGACCGCCGTCGTCGACGTGCTGGATGTGATTGAGGCGATGAGGGCAGCGATGGAACGGGGCACGACGGGAGCGCGCTACGTGCTGGCGGGCGAGAATCTGTCGTGGAAGGATGTGTTCGGCGCGTTGTCGTCGGCTTCGGGCAAGCCATCGCCGCGCACCCTGCCCGCATGGGCTGTCCGCGCTGCTGGCAAGGCCGGTAGCCTCGCCTCAGCGGTTGGCCTCAGCGTGCCACTCGACGACCAGCGCGCCCGCTACGTGACGGGCCAGTTCAGGTACGACAGCACGAAAGCGCGCGACGAGTTGGGCATTGCCTTTCGCCCGTTCGCCCAAACGGCTCAGCGGCTGGCCAGTGTGGCGTGACGGCCCTTGCCGAATCGCCCTACTCGTAGGGACGCAACTCGTCACGCCAGCCCAGACGCTACTCTCGGTTGCATCCAAGCATAGGGTGTGCCTCCGGTCGTGACGAATCTCGTCCCTACGCAGGTTGGGAGTTGGGACGCGGGGCACGGGCCCAAACGCGCAGCGGCTCGCCTCCGGTTGGAAGCGAGCCGCTGCGGACGTTGGCGCTAGATCAGCAGGGCGAGATCAGGCCTCTTCGAGCATCTCGTCCATCTCTTCGACGTCCTCGTCCTCGCGCGCGTCCGGCATGGGCGTTCCGGCGAGGATCTGCTTGATCGCCGTCTTGATCTCGGCGCGAGCGTCTTCGTTCTCGGCGAGGAAGACCTTGACAGAGTCGCGGCCCTGGCCGATTTTCGTCTCGCCGTACGAGTACCACGAACCGGCCTTGGTGATGATCTCGTGCTCGACGCCCAAGTCGATCAGTTCTCCCGCCGACGAGATACCCTCGCCGTAGATGATGTCGAACTCGACCTGCTTGAACGGCGGTGCGATCTTGTTCTTGACGACCTTGACGCGCGTCCGGTTGCCCGTCACGTCCGTCCCGTCCTTGATCGCGCCGATGCGACGGATGTCCATGCGGACCGACGAGTAGAACTTGAGCGCGCGGCCGCCCGTCGTGACTTCGGGGCTGCCGTAGACGACGCCGATCTTCTCGCGGATCTGGTTGATGAACACGAGCGCCGTCTTGGTGCGGTTGAGCGTGCCGGTCAGCTTACGCAGCGCCTGGCTCATCAGGCGGGCCTGCAAGCCGACGTGGCTGGCGCCCATGTCGCCTTCGATTTCGGCCTTGGGCACCAGAGCGGCGACCGAGTCGATCACGATGATGTCGAGCGCGCCGCTTCGAACAAGCGTTTCGCAGATCATGAGGGCCTGCTCACCCGTGTCGGGCTGCGAGACGAGCAGGTCACCGATGTTGACGCCCAGCTTTTCGGCGTAGGTCGAGTCGAACGCGTGCTCGGCGTCGATGAACGCGGCCGTTCCACCTTCGCGCTGCGCCTCGGCGATGATGTGGGTGGCGAGCGTCGTCTTGCCCGACGATTCGGGGCCGTAGATCTCGGTCACGCGTCCGCGCGGCACGCCACCGGCGCCCAGTGCGGAGTCGAGCAGGAGCGAACCGGTCGAGATGGTCTCGACGGACATCGGGCGCGCCTCGCCCAGTCGCATGATTGAGCCTTTGCCGTGGGCCTTTTCGATCTGCTTGAGCGCTACGTCGAGCGCTTTGAGTTTGGCGGCGGATTCTTTGTCGGACATGATTCCGTGAGTTGAGTATGAGTGAGTCGCCTGAATTGGCGGGCGGCGGAGGCCCGCCGGGTGAGTGTGATCGAGGATACCGAGACGCAGCGTCAGCCTTGTGTCATAGCCTGAACTCCTTTTCAGCGAATGACTTGGGAGAAACGGTTTTTGTCTCGATTTCCCTACAATCTTTTAGACACAGGTCATTTCCGAATATACCCTCACTCATGAAAAAAGTCCCTTCGCGCACTAACCGATCCGCCTCTAATTGGCTCAAAAGGGTCGTAAAGGGGAAGCAACGCATTTCCGCACAGCCCGCGATCGCTCTATGGCAAACTTCCTCAGCAGTCGGCACCATTCTACATAGAATGTTCTGGCATCATATCACGGAAACGATTCGTGCCCGCCCGTGAGGACGCGCCATGCCATGTAGAGCGCGTAGGTGGCACTCAGATCCTTGTTCGTGCGCCGGTCGTCAGTGAATTGGAAGCGGCGAGCGAAACTGCGCTCGGCGTCCGCATAGCCGATGTAGACCAAGCCGACGGGCTTGTCGTCCGTTCCGCCATCCGGTCCCGCGATGCCGGTCGTCGACAGGCCGATGTCACTCGACAACTGATTACGTGCTCCGATGGCCATCGCGGCGGCGACTTCTGCGCTGACGGCTCCCGCATTGCCCAGCGACGATTCGGGCACGCCGAGCAGATCGCGCTTGATGTAGTTGCCGTAAGCGACCATTCCGCCGTTGAAGTAGCGCGACGATCCGGGCGCGTTGGTGATGCGATCAGCCAAGTGCCCACCGGTACAGCTTTCGGCCGTCGCGACCGACAGGCCGCGAAGCGCCAGCTGCTCTCCCAAAACGGCTTCGAGCGATTCTTCGTCGGCGCCGTAGATGAAACGAGACGCCCGCATGCGCAGGTACTTTTCGAAGCCGTCCAGCCTTGCATCGGCCTCCTTCCCCAGGGCCGTGATGCGCAGCCGAACGCCGCCCGTCGATGGCAGGAAGGCGAGGCGGAGGCCGCCGGTGAGCCAGCTGCTCAGGTCGCCCAGCTGCTGCGACAGGTGCGTCTCGCCGATGCCCGCCGTCATCAGCGTGCGGTGCCGGATGGTGCGCAGACCGCGCTGCTGAGCCAGTCGGGGCATCACGTGTGCGTCGGTCAGGTTGCGCATCTCGCGCGGGACACCGGGCATCAGCACCAGCACCTTGTCGGCCCCGCCGCGTCGGAACGCGTGCCACAGTCCGGGCGCTGTGCCCCAGTGGTTGACGAGGACTTCGAAGCCCTCGGGCACGAGCGCCTGGAGCCGGTTCTGCGGCGGCATCGAGCGTCCTCTGCTGCTGAAGCGCTGCTCGATCTGCCTGCGCACGTTGGCATCCTCGACAAGTTCGACGCCGAAGTGCCGCGCCACGGCCGAGCGCGTCAGGTCGTCGTGCGTGGCGCCTAGGCCGCCCGTCACGATGACCAGATCGGCCAGCCCAAACGCCGTGTCGAGTTCCATCGCGATCAGGTCGGGATCGTCGCCCAGCGCCACGTGGCGGCTCACGTCGATGCCCGCCAGCGTCAGCCGCTCGCCGAGCCACGCCGCGTTACCGTTGACGACCTGTCCGATGAGTAGTTCGTCTCCGATAGCGAGGATTTCGGCGGTCATGGGCGCGGCAGTTGGTGGACCGGCGCTACGCCTGCGCGGCGCGGCGTGTTCGGAGCCCGCTACAGACGCTCGACAGTGTAGCCCAGCGCGCGCAGCATCGCCACGACGCTCTCGTCTCCGATCAAGTGTCCGGCGCCGACGACGACCAGCGCGTCCTCGCCTTCGCGCTCCAACAGCGACTGGATCTGCGGCACCCACGCGCGATTCCGGTCGACCAATAGAGCCGAGTGGAGCGCTGGTGTCTGGTCCATCTCCTCATTCATCATATCGGCCAGCGCGTCGTCCTCTCCCCTGCTCCACAGATCGACCATTTGCGCGAGGAAGACGCTCACCGACCCCGCTCCCTCGTCGACGCCCGCCATCAGCATCGCCACCTGATCGTCGATCGGCAACTCGTCGAACAGGCGCATCTGCTGTTCGGCCGTCTCGAACGCGACGCGTTCCTTATCGTCGGCCTTGGCGCGTCCGAAGAAGTGCGCGTCGACGCCCTCGCCCGTCATCCCGGCCTGCTGCATCGCCATCACGCTCGCCGTCATCGACGCCAGCCACGGCTCGAACGCATCCAGCGCGCCCTGCGGCAAACCGGCGCTGATGGCGAACGCGTCGAAGTCGGCCTTCTGCTCAGCCGTCAGCACTTGGGCGATCGAAGCGTCGCCCATTCCCAGTTGCATCAGCTCCATGGCACTGGCTTGGGCGGCGTCCAGATCGAGTTCGAACGCCAGCACATCGGCGTCGGCATACGCGGCTTCGACCAACGACGGCAGCGGCAGCGCTCCGGGAGGCAGCAGGTGGACCGAGCCCAGCAGATAGACCTTGCTATCGGCGTCCGACATCACGAACAGCGGGGGGCGACGATCATCGGGCGCCTGGTCCTGCGCACGTGCCGCGATGGGCGCGAGGAGTAGAAGGGCTAGGAGGAAACGGATGGGCATCGTGAGGGGCATTGAGAGAATGAGGTTCACGCGAACTGCTCGGCGACGTACGCGACGGACTTCCAGAACGTCTGAAAGCTGTCGGATCGGCTGCGGGTAGGGTCGAAGTGTCGTCCGATGGATCGGGAGCCGGAGACCTTTTCGTAGGCGGGCACTAGTCACTCCAACGCCGCATTGACGATGAAAGAGGGTTGGAGGTTCGAGAAGGAGCGTCGTGCTATCGCTTCGAAGGCTGTCGGTTCAGACTTTCACCGCCAGCCCGTCCCGGAAGCTGCGGACGGCTTCGGCTCCAGCTTGGTCGAGCGTATCGGCAGCTAGGGCGCGCGTGAGCAGAGCGTCGACGGTCGTCAGGGTGAAGAGCGGGAGCGCGGCCCTATCGAAGCGTTCGTGGGCGCCGGGAATGACGTACGAGAAGATGGCGGCTAGGCCGATTACATCGGCGCCGGCGCTGCGCAGGGAGTTCGAGGCCGCGATGGACGAGCCGCCGGTCGAGATCAGGTCTTCGATGAGCACGACGCGCTGCCCGGCCTTGATGACGCCTTCGATCCGGTTGCCCTTGCCGTGCTCCTTGGCGCTGCTCCGGACGTATACCATCGGCAGCCCAAGCAAGTCCGAGAGCCATGCGGCGTGCGGGATGCCAGCCGTCGCAGTTCCCGCGATCACGTCCGGCTTCCAGCCTCGACTCTCCATCCGCTCGGCAAAGCCGTCGCGAATACGCGTGCGCACGGCCGGGTGCGCCATCGTCAGCCTGTTGTCGCAATAGATCGGCGATTGGATGCCGCTCGCCCACGTGAACGGATCGTCGGGGCGGAGCACGACCGCGCCGATGCGGAGCAGGTCGTCGGCGATGGTGGCGGCCAGCTTAGGCATGAGGGACGGACGGAGAGCGAGGTACGTAGAGCCAGCCCGTCCACAGCGTGACGGCGACGACGGCAATCAGCAGCAGGAGCGGGACAGGAGTGGAGAACAGAGCGGCGTCGGCGAGATCGGCCATCCAGCCCGTCCAGGTGCGCACCCACAGGAAGACGAGCATCGCGATCAGGTAGGTCAGTTGAAACGCTGTCTTCCACTTGGCGGCGTTGCTCGTCTGGATGTGCCGCCCGGTCGCCTCGGCCCAACTCCGAAGCGCGGTCACGCCGACGTCGCGCAGCGCAATCAGCGCGACGCACCACCAGGGCACGGTCGACGGATAGAGCCACGACAACACGACGAACGTGCCCAAAACGAGGACTTTGTCAGCCAGCGGATCGAGGAACGCGCCCAATCTGCTGCCGAATCCGTAGCGGCGGGCGAGGTAGCCGTCCCACCAGTCCGAGATCGCGGCGACGACGAACGTGGTGAACGCGATGTTGGCCCACCAGAACTCGGCTAGGCTGAACCGGCCCAAATCGGTGACCTCGCCCTTCCACGCAGCCCAGAAGACGAGCGGCGTCACGACGACGCGCAGGATCGTCAGGACGTTGGGAAGATGGCGCATGAAGGGGGCGTCGGTAGGAGCGCGCAAAATAGGTAGGAGCGGCAGCGCGTGCGTGGCGCGTGTGCGAATCGCGCTGCCGGATGGCGCGTGCTCTGCCATGTTGACACGAAGTCAGGCATCGGCACCGCCTTTGCTAAATGGGAGTGCAGAACCGCGGGCCGAGTTAACACGCTCAGCGCCCACGCCGATTAGCTAAGACACTCTCTACCCAACCACTCTCCCCTCATGGGCAAAATCATAGGCATCGACCTGGGAACGACCAACTCCGTCGTTTCGGTCATGGAAGGCTCCGAACCCGTCGTCATCCCCAACCCCGAAGGCGGCCGCACGACACCGTCGATCGTCGCGTTCAAGAAGGACGGCGAGCGGCTCGTCGGCGCCCCGGCCAAGCGCCAGGCGATCACCAACCCCGGCAACACGCTCTTCTCGATCAAGCGCTTCATGGGCCGCCAGTTCGACGAAGTCGGCAGCGAGCTGAAGACCGTTCCGTACGACGTGCAGAGCGGCGACGGCGGCACGGCGCGCGTCCAGATCGACGGCAAGATGTACACGCCGCAGGAGATCTCGGCGATGATTCTGCAGCGGCTCAAGCAGACCGCAGAAGACTACCTGGGCGAAAAGGTCACCGAGGCCGTTGTCACGGTCCCAGCCTATTTCAACGACGCCCAACGCAAGGCCACGCAGGAAGCCGGTAAGATCGCCGGACTCGAAGTGCGCCGCATCATCAACGAGCCCACGGCGGCAGCCCTCGCCTACGGTCTCGACAAGAAGGACATCGAGCAAAAGATCGCGGTCTACGACCTGGGCGGTGGCACCTACGACATCTCGATTCTCGAACTGGGCGACGGCGTCTTCGAGGTCAAATCGACCAACGGCGACACGCACTTGGGCGGCGACGACTTCGACCAGATCCTGATCGATTACATCGCCGACGAGTTCAAGAAGCAGGAGAGCGTCGACCTGCGCAACGATCCGATGGCGCTCCAGCGCTTGAAGGAAGCGGCTGAGAAAGCCAAGATTGAGCTTTCGAGCAGCGCTCAGACGACGGTCAACCTGCCGTTCATCACCGCCACATCGGAAGGACCGAAGCACCTCACGCTCGACCTGACGCGCGCCAAGTTCGAGCAGTTGGTCGACGATCTGGTCAGCCGCACGATTCCACCGATGGAGAAGGCGCTCCGTGACGCGGGCCTCAACAAGTCGGACATCGATGAAGTGATCATGGTCGGCGGATCGACGCGCGTGCCTCTGGTTCAGCGGACGGTCGAGACGTTCTTCGGCAAGAAGCCTAACCGCAGCGTCAACCCGGACGAAGTCGTCGCCGTCGGCGCAGCCATCCAGGGCGGCGTTTTGAGTGGCGACGTGACCGATGTGCTGCTGCTCGACGTGACTCCGCTCTCGCTGGGCATCGAAACGCTGGGTGGCGTGATGACTCCGCTCATCCCCTCGAACACGACGATCCCGACGCGCAAGAGCGAGACGTTCTCGACGGCATCGGACAACCAGCCTAGCGTCGAGATCCACGTCTTGCAGGGCGAACGCTCGATGGCCGTCGACAACCGCACGATCGGCAAATTCCACTTGGACGGCATCCCGCCCGCACCGCGCGGACTGCCCCAGGTCGAAGTCACGTTCGACATCGACGCCAACGGTATCCTCAACGTGTCGGCCAAGGACAAGGCGACGGGCAAGGAGCAATCGATTCGCATCGAAGCGTCGAGCGGTCTGAGCGACGCCGAAATCGAGAAAATGCGCCAGGCCGCCCGCGAGAACTCCGAGGAGGACAAGCGCAAACGCGAGTCGGTCGAGAAGACCAACAGCGCCAGCACGCTGCTCTTCCAGACGCAGAAAAACCTCGACGAGTACGGCGACAAGCTGCCCGCCGAGAAGCGCGCCAAGGTCGAAGCCGCTCAGGAGCGCCTGCAAACCGCAGTCGACAACCCCGAAGCGCCGACGACCGAAGTCGAGTCCGCGACCGAGCAGCTCAACGCCGCGTGGGCCGAAGCCAGCGAGGACATGCTCAAAGCGCAGCAGGAAGCCGCCGCAGCCGAAGCCGCCCCAGGCGGTGACGGTGCCGCAGCCGATACGACGACCGCGGACGACGGCTCGACCATCGACGCCGACTTCGAAGTCGTCGACGAAGGCGAGGAGAAGTAAATCCGACTCGCTCCGGCGACTACAAACCTGTCAGGTCTTGGAGACCTGACAGGTTTTTTCGTTTGTTGCCTATCGCACAACCCACAACAAACGATGCCCGATACCCTCCGCGTCACCCTCGACGACACCGCGCACGACCTCACGCGCGACGGCGATACGCTTACGCTCAACGACGCCGACCTCACGCCCACGCTCACGCCTGCCGGGACGGATCACTACGTGCTGACGGTCGGCCATGCGCGGCATGAGGTCACGGTCGAGGCGCGCGACGGCGACGTGTTGACGCTGCGCGTAGACGGGCACCGGTTCCATGCGCGCGTCCAGGATGCGCGGAGCCTGATGCTCGAAGATTTGGGCGTCGGCGGCACATCGGGGGCAGCGGAGCGCGAGGTGGTAGCGCCGATGCCGGGACTGGTGCGGGCGCTTTTGGTGGCCGAAGGCGATGCCGTCGAAGCGGGCCAGGGGTTGGTGATTCTGGAGGCGATGAAGATGGAGAACGAGCTCAAAGCGGCGTCGGCCGGAACGGTAGCGCGCATAGTAGTCACCGAGGGTGATGCGGTCGCTAAAGGCGCGACGCTGATCGAGATCGAGCCCGCAGCGTGACGTACCGGTGAGCACGCGGCGTACGTTGAAGGCTCTCCTCCACCTTACTCCGACATGTACCGAATCGCTTTTGCCGCGCTTGCACTGCTGACACTCGCTCCGGCCGCTCAGGCACAACGGGCCGATTGGCTAGCCCAAGCCAAGGCCGACGTCGACTCGCTGACGAGCGATGCGTTTTCGGGTCGCGGGTATGCGGACGACGGAGCGGCGCGCGCGGCGGCATTCGTCGCACGGCGCATGACGGCGATCGGTTTGGAGCCGATGACTGACGCGTTCGCCCAGCCGTTTCGCTTCGACACCGACCTCGTCGACGGCGCGCTGCTGATCGTTTCGGGCGACACGCTGCGCATGGGAGTCGAAGCGCTGCCCTACGCCGGGTCGGCGGCGGCGGACGTGTTGGGCGCGCTGGTCGACGTGGGCGATGGAACTGGAGGGCTCGTCGATCCGCGTAAGACGCGGGCGCTGGTGTCGGGCAAAATCGCTGTCGTCACGTCGGACGTTGCCGAGTCGATGCGCGAGATGCTCCCTCCCGCCGTGACGATTCCCGGGGCTCGGGCGAGCGTTCTGGCACGCTCGGGCGCTACCGCTGTCGTCCTGCTCGTCGATGACCTGACGTATGGACCGGCCGCGTTCGATCTGCCAATCCCGATGTTGGTGGTCAAGCGATCGTCGTGGCCTCAAGGAGCCGAGCGGGCGCGCGTCGTCGTCCGCTCGCGCTCGAACGCGGACGTGAGCGCGGCTAACGTCGTCGGTCGCGTGGCGGGAAGCGGCGAAGGGGCGCCGCTGCTGATTCTGGCGCATTACGATCACCTGGGATCGTTCGCCGACCTGTCGGATTCATCGCGCGTCGTTTTTCGCGGCGCCAACGACAACGCGAGCGGAACGGCGCTGCTGCTCGCCCTGGCGCAGACAATCGCTGACGATCCGCTCGGGCGTGACGTGCTCTTCGCTGCCGTCGGAGGCGAGGAGCAAGGGCTCAAAGGCGCTGGCGTGCTCCACGATGCGCTCAAGAGCACGCCGCTCGCCGCCGTCCTCAACTTCGACATGGTCGCATCGGGCGAGAACGGCCTGCTCGCGTTCGGAGGATCCGACTTCCCCGACCTGTTGGCCCGCGCCCAATCGCTTGCCGACAGCCTCGACATCGGTCCAATCGTGCCACGCTCCAACAGGGCTAACTCGGACCACTATCCATTTCTCGAATCGGGGACGCCCGGCCTCTACCTGCTTACGTCGGGCGGGACGCAGCCCTATCACAGCATCGGCGATGTGCCCGAAACGCTCGAATGGGACGACTTCTCGTCGGTCTACCGCTTAGCGCTCGCCCTGCTGCGCGATCTGGCCGAGTAGCTAGGCGCCCACCTCGAGATCGCCCCTGGCCGTCGTGTCGGCGATCCACTGGTGCAGTTCGTCCATACCGCGTTTGGTCTGCGCGCTCGTCAGGATGATCGGCACCTCCCTCCCGCTCTCTTCGACAGCCTGCCGCGCCAGCTTGACGCTCTTGTCGCGCGCGTTGGTGCCCAGCTTGTCCGACTTGGTGAGCACGATCACGTTGGGCACGTGCGAGCCCTTGAGCGCGGCGAAGACTTCGCGGTCGATGGCGGTGGGCGGATGGCGGCTATCGACCAGATGCAATAACAGACGCAGACTCGGACGCTCGACGGCGTAGCGCTCGATCAGCGCGGCCCAGTGCGCCCGCTCGGCTTTGCTCACCTTGGCGTAGCCATAGCCGGGGATGTCGACGAGGTAAAACGCGCCGTTCACGTCGAAGAAGTTGAACGTGCGCGTCTTGCCCGGCGTCCCCGACGTGAGCGCGAGCTGCTTGCGATCCGTCAGCGCGTTGAGCAGCGAACTCTTGCCGACGTTCGAGCGCCCCAAAAAGGCGACTTCGGGACGCTCGGGCGGCGGAAGCGTCTGCCACGACGGCGCTGACAGGACGAAGCGGGCGGCATTGAGCGGATTCTTGGACATAGACAGATGAGGTATGCGGAAGTCGGTGAGATCCAATAAGAGCCAATGGTAGCGCGGTATATATACCTTCGCCTGTGGTTTGAATGCCGCACAGTCGCGAACAACAAAAGCGCCGCATCTCCAATCGGAAACGCGGCGCTCTGCTTTTGCACAGGTACCGATCACGCGGCGACGCTCTCGCCCTGCGCGCTCAGAAACTCGCGGAGCACGTAGTGGAGGATGCCGCCGTTGCGGTAGTAGTCGACCTCGACGGGCGTGTCGAGACGGACCGTGGCCTCGAACGTCACCACTTCGCCGTTCTCACGCGTCGCCGTGACCGTCAGCGTCTGGCGCGGCTGCACGTCGTCGGTGACTGGGATGTCGAACGTCTCGGTTCCGTCCAACCCGAGCGATTCGGCGTTTTGGCCCTTAGCGTATTCGAGCGGAAGCACGCCCATGCCGATCAGGTTCGACCGGTGGATGCGCTCGAACGAGTCGACGATGACGGCTTTGACGCCCAGCAGGATCGTGCCCTTGGCGGCCCAGTCGCGCGAGCTGCCCATGCCGTAGTCCTTGCCGCCCAAAACGACGAGCGGCGTGCCAGCTTCGACGTACTGCATCGCGGCGTCGTAGATCGGCTCGACCTGTCCCGTCGCGAAGTTGCGCGTGATGCCGCCCTCGGTCCCCGGCAGCATTTGATTCTTGATGCGGATGTTGGCGAACGTGCCCCGCATCATGACTTCGTGGTTGCCACGGCGGCTGCCGTACGAGTTGAAGTCGAACGGACGAACGCCGTTCTCGATCAGGTACGTTCCGGCGGGCGCGTCGGCCTTGATGGCGCCAGCGGGCGAGATGTGATCGGTCGTCGTCGAGTCGCCTGCTTTGAGTAGCACGCGGGCGCCTCTGATGCCGCTGATGGTCGGCGTCTCAGGCGTCAGGCTCGTGAAGAACGGCGGCTCCTGTACGTATGTCGACGCGCTGTCCCACTCGTAGATCGCGCCTTCGGGAATGCGGATGGCGTTCCACTCGGGGTTCGAGTCTTCGATGCCGTCGTACTCGCGCGCATACATCTCGGGCGTGATGACCGCCTCAATGGTCTGCTTGATCTCGTCGGACGTGGGCCACACGTCGCGCAGGTAGACTTCGTTGCCCTGCTCATCCGTCCCTAGCGGATCGTTGTTCAGATCCGTGTCGACCGTCCCAGCCAGCGCGTAGGCGACTACGAGCGGCGGCGATGCGAGGTAGTTGGCCTGCACCTTCTGGTGGATGCGCCCCTCGAAGTTACGGTTGCCACTGAGCACGCCCGATACGATGAGGTTGCCCTCGTCGATGGCGGCGACCGTCTCGGCCGGAAGCGGGCCGCTGTTACCGATACACGTCGTGCAGCCGTAGCCGACAAGGTTGAAGCCCAGCGCGTTGAGATAGGTCATCAGACCTGCATCTTGCAGGTACTCGGTGACCACCTTAGATCCGGGCGCTAGGCTCGTCTTGACATAGGGTTTGACCTTGAGGCCGCGCTCGACCGCTTTCTTGGCGACTAGCGCCGCTCCGATCATGACCGACGGATTCGACGTGTTGGTGCAGCTCGTGATCGCCGCGATCGTCACGTCTCCATGGCGGAGCATCAGATCCTCGCCGCCCTTTTTGTTGGCATAGTGACCCGTGTTCGCCACGTCCTCGGGCTTCATGCCAAACCCTTGCGGACCGGCAGGCGAAACGAGCGACGCCGCGAACGACTCCTTGACGTCAGGCAGCGAGATGCGGTCCTGGGGACGTTTGGGTCCCGCCATCGAAGGCACCACGTCCGACAGGTCGAGGTCGAGCACGTCGAGGTACTGCGGGTCGGGCGTCTCGGCCGTGCGGAAGAGGCCCTGCTCCTTGTAATAGCGCTCGACCGTCTGGACGAGTTCTTCGGGGCGACCGGTCCGGCGCAGGTAGCCCAGCGTCTCGTCGTCGACTGGAAAGAAGCCCATCGTCGCGCCGTACTCGGGTGCCATGTTGGCGATCGTCGCGCGGTCGGGCAGCGTCAGGTTGCTCAGGCCCTGGCCGAAGAACTCGACGAACTTACCTACGACGCCGTACTTACGCAGCATCTCGGTGACGCCGAGCACCAAGTCGGTCGCCGTTGCCCCTTCGGGCATCTCACCCGACACGCGCACGCCGATCACTTCGGGCATGAGCATGTAGATCGGCTGGCCGAGCATGACCGCCTCGGCCTCGATGCCGCCGACGCCCCAACCCATCACGCCTAAGCCGTTGATCATCGTCGTGTGACTGTCAGTGCCTACGAGCGAGTCAGGGTAAATGACTTCGAGCCCTTCCTCGGGCCGGCGCCAGACACCCTCGGCGATGTACTCCAGGTTGACCTGGTGGCAGATACCGCTAGCGGGTGGGACGACGGAGAAGTTCTCGAACGCCTGCTGGCCCCAGCGCAGAAACTCGTAGCGCTCCTTGTTGCGCGTGAACTCCAGCTCGGAGTTGAGCTTGAGCGCTTCGGGCACGCCGTAGTGGTCGACCATGACCGAGTGGTCGATCACGAGGTGGACGGGCACGCGCGGGTTGATCTCGTTGGGATCACCGCCCAAACGCGCCATCGCGCTGCGCATCGCCGCGAGGTCAACGACGGCCGGGACGCCGGTGAAGTCCTGCAAGAGCACACGCGCAGGCATGAAGGGAATCTCTTCCTTGGCGGGCTGCTTGGGATCATAGGCCGCCAAGCGTTCGATGTCATCCTGGGTGACCAGGTGGCCGTCGCCGTTGCGTAGGAGGGCTTCGAGCAAGATGCGGATCGAGACCGGCAGGCGCGTGATGTCGCCCAACCCGGCCTTGCCAATGGCGTCGAGGCGGTAGAGGTAGGCGCTGCCCGATCCGGTGTCGAACGTGTCGCGGGCGTTGAGGAAGTCGTGGGATTCGGGCATGGAGAGGGCAAAAAGGTCGGAAGTCGAAAACGTATCTCTCAGCTAACGAACGGGCCGCCGCGTAGGTCCGCCGCACGATGGCGGATTGAGCGCGAAACGGGTCAGGCGAGAGCACGCACGCCGACGACTCTGCACGTGCTGTTAAAAAACCTGCACCTATATTGCCCGTACGCCCGCCCTTCGCCTCACCCCAAAGTCCGTGATCCCGATTCGCTCCGTCGCCCTCCTCTCCGCCGTCGTTCTGCTCGCAGGCTGCGCCGGATCGCGCCCCGACGTCTCCGCCCCGCCAGCTTCGGCTGCCTCTGCCTCCAAGTCCAAGACGAAGAGCGTTGCCGACGCCACCAAGGGCAGCATCCGCCACGATGGGCTGCTGACGCTCTTCCGCGACTCGACATCGGGGAGCATGCAGATGCTGATCACGCCCGAGCAGGTCGGCGAGCAGTTGATCTACGTCGTCCACGTCACCGACGGCATCCCGCGCGGCGGCTCGTTTAGGGGGCAGTACCGCGACAACCGCGTGTTCACGATCCGCCGCTTCTTTGACCGCGTCGAGTTCGTGGCCGAGAACGACCGCTTCTACTTCGACGAGGACAATGCCGTCAGCCGCGCCGCCGATGCTAACATGACCGAGTCGATTCTGGCCGTCCAGAAGATCGTCGCCGAAGACTCGACCGGCATCCTGATCGACGCCGACGGCATCTTCCTGAGCGAGAGCCTGGCCCGCATCCAGGCGCCGCGCAGACCCGGCACTCCGCCGACCGCGTTCGCTCTGGGCCGCCTGTCCAAGGAGAAGACCAAAATCACCGACCTGCGCGCCTATCCCGAAAACACCGACGTCGTCGTCCAGTACGTCTACGACAACCCGGACGCGCTTAACCCAGGCGGAAGCGAAGTCGCCGACGCGCGCAGCACGGCCATTTCGGTCCAGCACTCGTTCATCGCCCTACCCGCTGTCCCGATGGAGCCACTGATGGACGACCCGCGCGTGGGCTACTTCACGACCGAGCGCACCGACCTGACGAGCGCCAGCGTGACGCCCTACCGCGACATGGTCCACCGCTGGCGTCTGGTCAAGCAGAATCCTGGCGCCGCAATGAGCGACCCCGTCACGCCGATCACGTTCTGGATCGAAAACACGACGCCGGTCGAATACCGCGACGTGGTGCGCCGCGCCGCGCTGCAGTGGAACCTGTCGTTCGAGAAAGCAGGCTTCTCCAACGCCCTCGTCATCGAACAGCAGCCCGACGACGCCGACTGGGAAGCTGGCGACGTGCGCTACAACGTGCTCCGCTGGACGAGCAGCCCGACGCCCCCGTTCGGCGGCTACGGCCCCAGCTACGTCGACCCCCGCACGGGTGAGATCATCGGATCGGACATCATGCTCGAGTACTCGTCGCTCATAGGCGCCAAACGCAACGCCGACCTCTACGACGACGCGATGGGACTGAGTGACGCACACGACCACGACGCGTGGGGCCACAAGCCGTGGGACTGCGGCTTGCTCGCCGCCGTCGCCGGAGAAACGGCGCTAGCTCAGGTAGCACTCGCCGTCCGAGGCGCCGGACCGATGGCCGACGAAGCCTTGGTCGAGGAGTTTTTGTACTTCCTCGTGCTCCACGAGATCGGTCACACGCTCGGTCTCAACCACAACATGAAAGCCAGCCAGATGCTCTCGCCGACCCAGGTGCACGACGCGAGCTTGACTCGGCGCGTCGGACTGGTCGGATCTGTGATGGACTATCCGGCCGTCAACGTCGCCCCGCCGGGCGTCGAGCAGGGCGAGTACTACATCACCCGCCCCGGCCCCTACGACGATTGGGCGATTCGCTTCGCCTACCAGCCGATGAGCGAGACCGAGCGCGACGCCCTGCTCGCCCGCTCGACCGAGCCCGAACTCGCCTTCGGTAACGACGCCGACGACATGCGCGCGCCCGGCAAAGCGATCGATCCGCGCGTCATGGTCAACGACCTGTCGAGCGACGCCATCGCTTACGCCCAGGGCCGCTTCGCCCTCGTCGAAAGCCTGATGGACGACCTGATGACCGATTACCGCGCCAACCGTCAGGGGCAGAGCTACGACGAGCTGCGCCGCAACTTCGGCGTGTTGATGGGCCAGATCAGCCGCCAGACCGGCGTCGTGTCGCGCTACGTCGGCGGCGTCTACGTCGACCGCGCGTTCGTGGGGCAACCGGGCGAAACGCAGCCCTACACCCCGGTCGACGAGGCCACGCAGCGCCGCGCCGTCCAGGTGCTGACCGACTACCTGTTCGCCCCCGACGCGTTCGAGATGGACGCCGACCTGCTCGCCGCACTCCAGCCGCAGCGACGCGGCTACAACTTCTTCGCCAGCGGAGAAGACCCACGCCTGCATGACCAGGTGCTCGGTATGCAAGCCCAGGTGCTCGCCCACCTGCTGCACCCCAACACGCTGGAGCGCGTGACCGACAGTCGCCTCTACGGCAACACGTACACACTCACCGAGATCGTCGACGACTTGGTAGCCGCAGGCTTCGAAGCCGACCGGACGGGCCCCGTCAACACGTTCCGCCAAAACCTGCAGATCGCGATGGTCGAAGGCATGATCGGCATCGTCGCCGACGAGCGCGACCGCTACGACGCCCTGGCACAGACCGCCGCTCTCTACGGCCTGCGCCAGATCGAAGAGGTTCTCGACGCGCGACGGGGTGACGACTCCGAGACCGTCGCCCACGCGATGCGCCTCGACCTGCTCATCGACCGCGCCCTCAAAACAGACTAACGAACGACGACGCGCCTTTCACACCGCCTCCCCGCGCCACGTCTTGACGCCCGGCGCGGGGAGGCGTAAGTTGGGCGTTCTGTCGGGGCCATAGCTCAGTTGGTAGAGCGCTGCAATCGCACTGCAGAGGTCAGGAGTTCGACTCTCCTTGGCTCCACCCCGAAAACGGCCCGGAAAGCAGCTTAAAGGCGCTTTCCGGGCCGTTTCTCATTTGGCAGCTGGCGCACGTTAGCGACAGAAAACGACAGGTTTCGCCTACATTTGCGGACCATGTGCGGACCACTTTCCCCAGTCCGCACGCCCCCGAACCGGCTACGCCTTCGGCAGCGACGACCTGCGCAGCGCCCTGATGCTCTACCCCGCTGACGACCGCTACGCCACTCGCAACCTCGCCGTGCGCGACTCGGCAGGGGCGACGCGCGCCACCGTTTCGGCCATCGGACTATCGATTCCGGACGTGCTGCGTGATTTGCGCAGCACCAGCGCCTCTCCCCAGCTAGACCGCCTCGCTCGCTCCATCCAGCGCGCACTCGTCCATGCGCCCGGCAATAGCACCTGACCCGACCTCACGCCGCTCCTTCTGTCGCGCAGCGCGCGTATCCCGCAGTCACAGATCCCCCCAGAACGGCAAACCCAGGCGCCTATTCGGCCTCGTCGAGCACGATCAGAGGCGCATCCGCAGCCGCGCGCATCAGCTCGATGGCGTGCTCCGCGCCGCGACGACGGGCGTATCCCTCGCCCTGGGCGATGATTTCGTGGTTGCCCGCCCGCAGCCGCCAGTACCAGTGGCCATCGGAAAGAGAACGGTAGATCGTGAAGCGCATGACGGCGAGAGGTGAGTCGATGCGACAACCTATCGCGCCTGCCCGCTACTCGCCAGGTCGCTCCACCGCCCCCCGCTCGCGCAGCCACGCGATAACGTCGTCGTGCACGAAGACCGGCGCGCGGCCCTTCGAGAGCCGCACGTAGGGCAGGCCCTGCCGGATGAACGTCTCGGTCACGGTGCGCGGCTTGACCCCCAGCAGATCGGCCAGCCGAGCCAGCGTCAGGATCGACGGCGTTCCGACGCCCGCCTGCTCGATCGCTCGGGGCAGCACGTGTTCGACCGTCTCTCGGATCGTCTTGCGCACGACGGCTGACGCCTCGCGCTCCTGCATCAGCAGCGTGCGGTTCTTCCCAGCGACGCGGCCCAGGTAGGTGACCGTCGTCCCGTGCCGGGGCGGATCTTCGTTCGGGTTGGTATTCGGCTGATCGTTCGGGGCGGGCTGATTCATGTCGGGCGAGTTCGAGGAGTGGAGCAAAGTGCAACGGGCACGATGAAAACATAAGACCAGATGTTCGCACATATGAAACGCTCTTATCTTTTCTCTCTCCATCCCACCACCCCATGGTCACTGTCACGCATATCTGGCGCGCGTCCGTCGGCTCCGCCTTCGCCGCCCCCTTCCTCCCGTTTCTCGTCCCCGGCGGCTTGCCGAGCCATTCCGACGACATGGAGGACGAACCGATGGACCTTGCCTCTCTGCTCATGGGCGATCCCGCCGAGACGTTCTTCGTCCGCATCACCGGCGACTCGTGCGCCGACTTCGGCGCGCGCAGCGGCGACGTGCTCATCGTCGACTCCAAAGCCGAGCCGGTCGATCGCGACATGGTCGTGGTCAGCATCGGGTCCGCAGTGATGGTCAAGCGCCTGCGCTACGGCGGCTCGGGCGACGGCGCGCCGGGTGCCTACCTCGAGTCAGGAGAAGGCTACGAAAACGTCCTCATCGGCGAGCACGACGAAGTGACCGTTAACGGCGTCGTCACCAGTTCCGTAACGCAGTTCGACGCCCAGCGCAGACTCGGCCGCCGCATCAGCTACTGACAACGTCAGCTACTGACGACGAAGTAGACGCCAAACGAACGGGTCAGCAGAAAGAGATCACGCGCAGGGGGACGATGCCATCGCAGGCGACACGCCGCCGCGCCTCGCGTCTGCGCTCGTGCCTCGCTCCGCTTGCACGCCCCGTCGCCTGTTGAATCGACGCAGGCAGCACGACCACCCAGAGCCGCCCGCCGCGCGTCTCCGTTTCTGCGGCACTCCGCTTGCCCGGCAGCCGGGGAGATAGCCGATGCGCCGCACCCAGGCCGCGCCGCCCTCGCACCTGCGCTCCCGTCCGCCGTGCCGCCGGTGTCGCTCCGGCCGCTCGCCCCGCGCGTCCCGTCGATCGTCGGTACCAGCCCGATAGTCCGCACGCCCCGCCGCGCTCGTCGCTGACGCTCCCACGCTCGGCCACCCGACCGATGCGCCGAGGGCTAGCCGCGCGTGGCACGGACCTGTGCGCCGCCCTGCGGGCGACGTAATCGCTTGGCGCCCGGGGGCGCTGCCAAGGTGGGCCGACGCTTCCGGCTACGCGCAAGGGTTCGCTTCGCCCAGTCCTCGCCTCACTCGCGTGCAGTGGCGCGCTCCGCTGCGGCTCCGGGCTGGCCCTTGCACTACGCCTGCCGACGCTACCCAGGGGCTTCCAGCCCCCGGGCGCAGCGCGGTTTCACCGCGTCGCACCACCAGTCAACGGGGGCACCTCCACTACAAGCCCCTCGGTCCAATGTCCGTCCAAGCACTCCCCGCCCACACCTCACAGCTCGCCTCGCGCGGCATCCCCGCCGTCCAGCGCGGCGCGTCCGTCGTCGCCGTCACCCAGGTGCGCCCGTCGCCCACGCCCGCCATGTGGCTCGTCGTGCTCAGTCACGGCACGGCCGGCGGCACGCTCACCAATCGCACGTCGCACCTCGTCGCGGCCCGCTCGCGCGTCGGTGCCATCGCCAACGCACGCGCCGCCGCTCACAAGCTGGCCGGTCAACTGGCACGCCAAGCCAAAGCGCCCACCTCGCCCGCACCGGCTCCGCTCTTCGCCCAGCCCGCACCGGTCGTCCGTGAGCCGTCGCCCGCCTACATCGGCTACGGCGCTCTTGAAGGCTGCGCGGTCACGCCGCTGCGTGGCGGTCTGGCAGGCTTTGAGCTTGAACTCACCGGCGCAGGCTGGCAGGGAGAAATCGAAACCGTCGGCCCGCGTGAAACGGCGCTGTGGCTGCTCTGCAACGAACTCACGCTGCTCGCTGCTCACCATCTCACCCCAGCAGGAAGCCGCCATCCACCAGGAACTGGCCGCGCGGCTGCATGACCGGCGCGCACGCCAAGCCCGCGCCCGTCGCCAGCGCATCGCCGCCTAAGCCGTCCCGTTCACACGCCCCGCCCGCCGCAACCCGGGCGGGGCACTTCCACCCGACACCATGCAACTCCCCATTTCCTTTCCGCTGGGCCGAATCGTCGCCACGCCCGGAGCGCTCGCTCTCGTCGAAGCGCACGCCGTCGACCTACTGCCGCTGCTGATCCGCCACCGCTCGGGCGACTGGGGCGACGTGTGCGCCGACGACGCCCGCGCCAACCGCGAAGCACTCGACACCGGCCTGCGCATCCTGTCGGCCTACGACACCGCCGCCGGTCGCCTGTGGATCATCACCGAAGCCGACCGCAGCGCTACCACCGTTCTGCTACCCTCTGAATATTGATTCACAACGCTCTGGCAGGAAAACCTGCTGGAGTTGTTTCCTACCCCGATGAAAGGGCGTTCAGAGCAGCCAAAGCAGCTCCGCGCGAGAGCGTCTCGTGCGCAAACTGATTGCGATAGGTACGCAGGCACTCGTAGCAGCTCGTCTCGGGTCCACAGCATGACTGGTCAACGCGCGCCCGGGCCTGCTCAATGACTTCTGGTATTCTGTCCTCGAGTCTAAGTACGTGCCCCGCACCACCCGGCACATTGTCGTAGAGGATAAGTGTAGACTCACGCATGGATCCGCGCTGGCGAACCGTCCCATCCAAATCATCTCGCCGCACCTCGAGCACATCCGAAGCTCCTTCGATCAAGGCATAAAGCAGTGACATGCGCGGGTCGACATCCGAGTTTGTCGGCGGCGACATCGCTTGTCTCCACTGCTCGCCACCACGCAGTTCTATCTCGACCACGTCGGTTAGGAACTCGTGCCCAAGGTCGTATCCGGTCAGCCACCCGTCGCACGGTTTACTCGTCCGCGGATTGAGGTGCTGAGCCTTAACCGTATGCGAAGCGAGTTGTGCGAAACCGCAACCGCGGCAGACTTTGAACCCACCTTTGAGATGAAGACCACCGTCTCCTTTATTGACGACGGATAGCAGCCCATATCGGGACAACGTCAGATTGGCTGCGCCCGTGGGCGGCAAGTCTATCTCGACGTGTTTTCTTTCTCCGTCGGCGTAGTCGGCGAAGTACGTGCGCGAAGCGTAGGTTCGAGCAGGGCGCGACTCACCGGGCGTGCCCGCTTCGGGCTGGGCTATAAACCCGAACTCAGGCGCGATGAATCGGCGCACTCTGTTGTCAGGTATCGGCTCGTCGCACCCGCTGCACACTTCGGGTTTCTCCTCTCGTCTTCGGAAGAACTGACTACAGTTGGGACACTCGCCGTAGTAGGTGGCTATCCACTCTTTGTTCATCGGCCGCACCAGCCCTCCGCTGGTCCAGACGTGCTTGCCCGCTACGACCTGAGACCCCGGCGCGTACTCAGAAATAGCGATGCGCAGATCGCGGTCTAGCTCCAACGACCTGCCCGAAGCGTTGACGTGGTCTGTCTTCAACGAGACGATGTCGCAGGGGAAGCCGTACTTGGGAAGCAGGTTGCGTGAGGCCAAGAACCCGATGAGCGAGCGCGACATCACCGTGCGTTCCGCCCCTTTCAGCATGTCGCCTCGTTTGCCCTTTTTGGCCTCGTACGCTTCGTCTTGGAGCCTACGGTAATCGCCGAGATCGTTGAGCACCTCGCTGCGCACGCGCGAGAGCAGGTCGAGGTATCCTTCGGACGGATTTTCCAGCCAGGCCCAATTTGCGAGACCAACCTCTTCGTGCAGATCTTCCGGGATGATGCGGATGAGCGCTTCGAGAACGTCTGTTGGTCGCGCCCCTGCGAATGCGGCAAGACGGTCGGCGGCGGTGCTTCCTGAGGAGTCTTTGTCGTCGAAGAACGACCCAACCGACTTGAGCGATAATCCCGACGCATCCTTCCTGAGGAAAGCCGCGAGCAGCACCGCCTGGGCGTGCCGGCGGGCGATCTTCGCGTTTCGAATCGCGACTCGGGGCACAGGCACTTTTCCGGACAGCACGCGCTGCGGTTGAGCGAAATGCACGAGGTCGTGGCTCCGCCGCTGTGCAAACGTGAGCGCGAATGCGGCGCTACCCATCCTGCGACCGGCACGGCCTGCGCGCTGCAAATAGTTGGCCGTCGCCGGTGGTACGTTCCGCAGTAGGACGGCTTGCAACTCGCCTACGTCTACGCCCATCTCGAACGTGGTAGAGCACGAGAGCACGTTGACCTTTCCATCGACGAAGTCTTGCTGGATGCGCGCGGCATCCTCGGCCGACCACTGAGCCGTGTGCTCCTCGACGCGCATGCGTACAGGGTCGAGCGTTTCATACAGCGTTCTGTAGTGACTATCGAGCAGGAACGGGCGCACGTCAATCAAAGAGTCCAGCAAGCCGTCGCAGCCCATCCGCGGGCAGAGCGATCGCAGGTTGGTCGTCGAGACCTCATAGCAGCGCGTGCACGCGTAGGCCGGACGATCTGAGCCGGTCAGGTGAACCTCCCAGCGCTCGTGCGCCAACTGCATGAGATTCGACACGCCCTTGACCGACGAAGTCTCCCAATACTCCGCAAATGGGCCATTGCCGTGCGTCAACTGCTCCCACAACTTGCCAAGCACCTGAGTCGCCAGCGCCTTACGCTTTTCGACGGGTAGATCCGGCGAGGTCGTCGCGATGAGCCGGGTAACGAAATCGAGTCGTCGACTTCTACCGGCCAGAGGCATCCAGCTTAGCACGGCAGAGCCGCCGATTTTGCCTGTGTATCCCTCGCGCCGCACGAACACGTTGACGCTGCGCGGTTCGAAGAAGGAGTCATTGGCCGATAGTCCGTATGGCAGCGTCATGGCGCCTTGCTGCCGAAGCGTGTCGAGCAGCACCACGATCAGGTCCCACACCTCGTCCTCCGTCAAGCCGAACGGTGGCTGGAGTAGAGGCGGCGGCGCCTTCCAGCCGAGCGGGCGCTTGGGCGTGAAGGATACGAGGGCCGTCCCTTCGACGGACTGGCGGCGGCTAACGGAGAGCGCCTCGTGCATCACCCATTTGGCAGCCAGCAGTTTGACCTGTTTGGATGTCAGAGTGGGAGGCGCCAGGCCCAGTTGACTCATTCGGGTTGCCACCGTCTCCACAACGTCAGGGATCTCCTCGATGCCGCCCGGAACGAGTGGTCGCTCGAGAGCGCTGACGACCAACCTGCGCCGCACCAAGGCCTCGTACGTCTGCTCCAGATAGGGCGCGAAGAATGCCGCATCTTGACGACTGTCGGCGAAAATGAGCAATTTGCGCCCGCCGCCGGATTCGGTGGCTACCTCAGACTGAGGCAACGCGCCGTACAGAGCAGTCGTGAGTACGCTGACCGGAGCGTCCGCGCCTGTCATCAACCGGTACACAGGCGAGCGATTGGTGCGCGCCCGGCAACTCACGCATTTCTTGGGACCGAGGTCGTCGAGCTTCACGTCGGGCTTGAGCACCCGAGCCACATTGCCACCGCACGCACACGGTCCTTTCGAGGGACGAATGGCTCCGCAGGAGAGGCACAGAAACGCCTCGATCGTTTCGGCTGGGATGGCATCCTCGAAAGCGTTCTCGTCCTCGTCCTCCTCCGCGACGACATCGTCCACTAGCAAAAACGTCCGCTGCTGCTGCGAGACGACCGGATGGAGCACGCCTTCCTTCTCGGTGCCGACGATATAAGCCGCACCGCAGCGCGAGCACACCGCCAGCTCGTGGACGCGGCTTTGGCAACTCGGGCACGTTTTATGGCGAGAAAGCGACAGCCAGACGCTTCCGTCGGCGTGGGCTTCTCGGTTCAGGCAGACGTAGGCTCCCTCGAGGGCCCGAGCGAATGAGTGGTACCTAGCGGGGAGAAGCGACTCCGATGTCTCGCTCGGACGAGACTGCGCGGCCAGCCCGATCAACTGAGTCAGCGCGTGCTCTGCTCTTTCTTGCTCACCCGTTTTACCTCGCTCTTGGTCGCGTGGCGCGTCTTCCTCCGATGAGCCAAAGACGAGAGCGGCGGCCTCGTCGAACGCCATAAAGCGTTTGGCGAGTTCTTGCTGCAACGCGCGCAGCCGCTGATCGCCTTTCAGAACTGCGTGCAAGAAGGCCCCCTTCCGATCAGCCTTGGGCGTGGACCGAGCAGCCTGGAGCGCCTCGCCAACGACGTGCGCCGGGCAGTGGCTCGCGACTACTTCTGCCATGACCTCGACTGGGTCGGGCTGAGGATTCCAAGAATCCGGTTCGCCCTCAAGCGGTGGAAGTCCGGCGGCGGCGCTCAGCCGAGCGTAGGTGTCGACCGGAAGCGTTCCCCAGGTAGCCTCGCCCTCGACGGCTGGGCGGCGCGTCGCCTCTATGACATCGCGCCTGGCGGGATCGGTGAGATTCCACTCGAACGGCTCACCGAATAGCTCCGACGCGAACTCGGCCGCCTCTGGAAAATCCTGCGGGCCATTGCCCAGCGTGGCGCTCGTAGCGATGCATTGGAGCCGGCCAGCGGCCCCGATGCGATCCTTGAGGCGTCGCAGTAGCAGACCGACTTCAATACCCGAAGCGCCGTCGTAGGTATGCGCCTCGTCAAGCACGAGCGTTTGCCAGTGCCTAGCCGCTTCGCCATCGAAAAACGAGAGGTCTTGCGGCCGAAGCAGCAAGTACTCGAGCATCGCATAGTTCGTCAGCAGCAGATGGGGCGGATTCTCCCGCATACGCTCGCGTGACACTAGTTCGCCTGGGATCAGCGGCTGGCCTGGATGCTGAGCAGCAAAATGTTCTCGGCCTTCTCTTTCACTCTCTTTGGTCTCGCCCGTATAGCGGCCGAATGTTATGTCAGGAAACGGTTCGAGAAGTCCGCGTAGACGCTTTACCTGATCGTTCGCGAGCGCGTTCATCGGGTAGAGAAGCAGCGCCCGCACGCCGGGCTGCGAGAGCGTTCCCGCTTCCCGCTCGCGGAGTAGACTGTTCAGAATCGGAAGAAGGAACGTCTCAGTCTTGCCCGAACCGGTGCCGGTGGCAACGATCAGGTTGCGACCACCTACCAAGTGACGTACGGCGTTTTCCTGATGAGCGTAGAGCGGCCGATCCGGAGGCAGGCTGCGCGGCAGGTTCAGCAGGTCCGGCGAGAGCAGTCCTTCGCGGACGAGATCACTAATCGAACTTCCCGAACGGTAGGGGGGCGCCGCTTCCAGGTACGGCCCTTTGGTCAGCAGATTCGGCTGCCTAAAGGCCTCGCCCAGACGTGCGTGCAGGTCGGCGCGGCGAGCCGGGTAGAGCGAGAGCAGGTATCGACGGTAGGCGTCGTCGATCGTGCGCGTGATGGCTATCGGGTCAAGAGTGGACATCGGGGGAGGAAAGTTCGAGGTGCATCCAGCACAGATCGTGTGCGAACAGATCAGGAGCGGCTTGCAGAGCGTGCAGAGCAGTGAGCCGAAACCACGCCTGGTTGAACCCCATGGCCACTCGCACGTCGGGCGAAACGGCTTGGGTGCGAAGCAGGAAGGCAAGTGCGCCGATGGCAAACGGTGCGTTCAGCCACTCGTCTGCCTGACCTGCTCTGGCTTTCTGGTGCAACCGGCCGCGGACAGCATGAAAGGCGGCTCCAAACCGCTCTGGATTCATGGCGTGGACCGTCGCCAGGCACCGAACAAGTTCATGGGTGGCGTCTCCCAAAGCGTCCGAGTTTTCCTGACGAACCGAGCGTTGCAATAGCCACCTCATGTAGCCTACCTGCTGCGCCTCGCTGCCCAACGCTCCGCCTGGCACCAAGCCGAGGAATCCGCTTATCGCCCTGAGCTGCTGAGGGGGAAGCGTACTCATCTGATCGTGCGCCGCGTCGCCGAAGTCGCGGCGGCGCGCTACCAGTTCCATCCACGAAACAGACCGATCCGGCTGCTCTACCTCCTCGTCAGCGGTCTCAGCCGCTGGGCCGGCGTGCTCTGAATCGATCAGCCCGAGCCGTTCGGCCCAGCGTTCGAGATCGGGTGAACTGGGCGTCGTGCCGCACCACGAGACCGGTTCCCACGCGCTCGACCACTTGCCTAGCGGAGCGTCGAGCGCGCCCAGAACAATGAGGTAGGCTGCCCTCGCCTCAGGCATGGCGGCATCGAAAACGCGCACGGCCGCAGGCCAGTCGGCTTCGGCAATGTGCTCGGCCCGCTCAAAGCGGCGATCCGCTCCTGCCTTCTGCAGTCGCAGCCATAAATCGTCTCCGGCTTCTAGTCCCGCTACGTCCATCAAGAGCGGCAGATCGTCGATAGTGGCTTCGGAGCATGCCTGATTCCATAGAATAGTGCGCTCCGACGGCGTGTCAGTCGCCAGAACGCGCATTACCCTACCCTGCACACCTTCCGCCTTTTGAATGCGGATCATGCGAGCAGCCGCAGAGCCGACCTCCGCGTGCGCAACGGACGGACTGTCCAGAGCGGGACGCCTGGATGGAGCCGGAGACCACGGGTCGACGCTAACCAGTTGCACCACGTAGGCACCCGGAGCCACCATAACAGCCTGGGTTTTAGCGGCGTAATCGCCCATCGGCTCGACACTCACGTGCTGCGGAGCGTCCCAAGGCGTCCACTGAGGCCAGAGAAAGGCTTGCACGTCGCCTATCAATCGCCCAGACGACCAGCTAAACAGAAGCATACACCCCGACGGGTCCTCGATTGCGGCGACCTCCAGGTCACTCAGTCCCATCTCACGATGCCACGTGCCCACTCGGACAAGGTCATAGCCCACCTTGGCAACCAGGTGAGCCTGTGTGCTCCTACCGGCAGCTTGCGCCTGCACGATCTCGCCTAGCCGGAACGAGCATCCTCGATGAGCAGCCTCGCAGGCAACTTCGGTGCCGTCTGGAAACGCCACGCTCAGCAGTTCCACGTCCGCTGCGAAATCGCCGGAGAAGAAGGCGACGCACGGAAGCGAAGCGTGTCGCAGCCAGTCGTCCTCGACGCGCAGAGCACCGGGCTTCGAGAGCGCGCTCGATGGCGCTTCGACTGCGCCGTCGTAGAGGTGCGCGGCCAGCCGGGGCACCTGAACCGTGACCACTCCGACAGCCGCGCCGTCGTTCAGATAGAGCGAAACCTCACGCCCTCGAACAGAGATGCGAGACGCAGTTTCATCCCACTTCCCATCCTCGACGCGCTGCACGCTGACGCCATCCGGAACGCTCACACTGAACACGGCGGGCGCGTCCGTAGTGACCATGCGCTCCTCTCCATCGATGGACAGCCCGTTCCACACCGCTAGCTGGGTCGTAGCGCCGCGCCCGAGTGGCCCGCGCAGTCGGAGCGAGACGGGCGCGCGAGCGGGAAGTCCAAGCAGCTCCGTGTCTAAGGTCCACCAACGAGGCGATTCCTCGACGGTCACCAACGACAAATCGACGACTCCCGAACTGGCATCGGTCTTCCACTTCATCGTCCAAGCGTCGAGCGTTTCGGTGGACCGAACGCGCGGAATGCGCAGGTTGGGCCAGCTTCGGAATACGGGCACCCCGGACTGTTCGGTCAGCGAAATCGGACGCGTGACCAGAAACGGCCTGGGATCGCCCTCGATGCGCAGCGCCAACCGAAGGTCGCCAATCGTGACTGCTCCATCGCCTGGGCAAGCCGAGAGGTCCCAGCGCTCTGCCATGTAGCCGCTCCATCCCGCATCCAGCGCGACGCTATCGTCGACGAGCCGCGCGCCCTCGCCTTCCAGTTCGTTCTGACTCGGACGCACGATCCACAGGTCGTCGCGCGGCAACCCGCTGGCCGTGTCTACCCGCTTACCGTCTCTCGCGAAGAAAACGAGGAGCGGATCGACCTCGGTCACGCCCGCAATCTCCCACCGCTTCTGCCCTTCCATCGAGCGCCAGCTCACCGCGTACGTTTGCTGCGGACGAGCGACGGCGTGGCGACGCTCGTCGGTCGTGGCCTCTGTCGATCGGTTCCAAGCGGGGGCATCGAACGTGCGCGCCCGCCCCTCCTCGACGACCCATGAGCACTCCGCGTCGGCACCGAACAACTTCTGCCTGGGCAAAAGCACGACAGGCGAGCACGTGGCAGTGTCGAAGATCAGTTCGGGTCTCTTCCACGTACGCCCCGAAAGCACCGCGCGTTTGCCACCGCTCTGTCCCGCTTGCTGCTGAACCCAGTCGCGAAACGCAAGGCCGACGTGCGACCCCAGGCCAGCCTCGCGCGCCCTCTCTGCGGCCGCTGAATCGCTTAGATCAGCCCACACTTCGGCGGAGTCCTGAGCCAGATCCAGCGTACGCTCGACCCAGTCCGCCGCAGCGTTCCCACCGTGCTCCAAGAAGCGCACGACGGGCTTGTTGAGATGGAGCCGCGCCCTAGCCGACGACAGCACCGCCTCGATCGCTTCGTGTCCCGACTGAGACGACGAAGCGCGCGGCCACACCTGCTCGAAATAGCTCGACAGGCATCCGGCAGGCACGCCACCATGCAGTAAGATCAAACTCAGGTAGCGATGCGCCCGCACATTCGACGGGAGCCGAAGCAAACCGTAGCGCTGGACAATCCGCTCGAAGTGTTTGCCCAGGTCGGTGCGCACGCGTTGGGTGAGCGAGCGGGCACCTAGCGCTTCATCCACGATAGGCCAGTACATCGCCGTACTGCCCTCGGCGTAGCGAAACGTCCCCAGCCGCGCGAGGAAGACCGCCAGACCAATGGGCATCGACCGCGACGACTTGCCGAAACGCAGTTCCGACTTCGGCCATCGCGAATCGTGCGGTAACAGCAGCTTCGAGCATTTGGGCATCGCTCGGCGACAGTTCGATTTCGGATAGCATATTCACTCGAGTCATCTGCCGCGCCAGATGCGATTCCAACTCACGCAATTCGGTAATCGGAGGATGGAGCTGTCATGGGCAGGCGAGTAGGAGCGCTGCGAGCAAGCCACAAAATAGTGGTCCGACCCACTGTTTGTTCACATCGAATGTAAGCTGCGGGTCAGTCGCTCATTCCACGTAAACCGGTAAAGCAACACTTCTATGCGGATCGGCCGCAACCGCTCGCGCAGAATCTCTACGACTGTCGATTTTCCGCTGCCGTACGGCCCTACCAGCGCCACCGCTCGCCCACCGTCTTCCGATCCGATGATGTCCCCGAGCGCGCTGCCCAGCCGCTCGTGCGTCCCCTTGAACGCATCGTCGGCAACGGGTTCGTCCGTCAAGAGACGAGGAGGATGCCACTGCGTGCTGGTGGTGGCTACCTGGGGTGTGGAGCGGGAGGGAGGCATGCGTGCGTCAGAAATCGAATGATCGAACATACGCACCACTTGTAACAGTAGCAAACCTACTGTATTATACGTCATGCCTGCTACCAGTCCATCCCTCGCGGCCCTCTGCGACATTGCCTCCGGTGTCTCGCTGCGCACCGCAGCCGAGTCGAGCCAAACCGGCGTTCCGCTCGTCCAACTGCGCAACGTCGATTGGCTCGAAGGCCTCATCGATTGGACCGATCTCGCTTCTTCGCCACCTGACCGCCTGGGCCCGGACCATCCCATTCGTCGCGACGACATCCTCTTCGCTGGTAAAGGTCAGCACAATCGGTCGGTTCTCGTTCTCGATGAGCCCCCCCACGCCGCTGCCGCTTCGCCCATCTTCATCATTCGGCCTAAGGACGAGCGCGTGATCCCAGCCTTCGTCGCCTGGTACCTCAACACCGCGCCTGCCCAGGCGCACCTGCGCACCTGCACGGTCGGTACTAACATCCCGAGCGTCTCCAAGTCGTGCCTCGCGGCAACGCCCGTTCCTTTGCCGCCGCTCGACGTGCAGCATCGCATCGCCGACGCCGTCCGGCTCACCGCCCAAGAACGCGCCCTCACCCACCACCTGCTCGACCGCCGCGCCCAGGCTCTCGACGCCGCTTGCCTCACTTCTATCCAACAAACATGAATCCAATGTCCGCATCAGAACTCCAAGCAGCTCGGTCTGCGGTAGCCTACATCGTTTCAAACGTGCGCGGCCCAGTCGCAGACTGGTACGTGGGCATCGCTGCTAGACCGCATCAGCGTCTCGCGGAGCACGGCGTCAGTCCAGAGCGAGCCGTCATAGTCCAGACTAGTTCTGAGCAAGTAGCCCGTGCGACCGAGCGCATCCTGCTCGACATGGGCTTCGACGGGGGCAGCGGCGGCGGAGACGCCGAAACGGTCTGGGTCTATGCCTTTCGCATGACAAGCCAGCAGCGCGACGAACGCCTGATCAGTCAGCAGCCGCGCCGCCGCGCCAATCTCGCCACGCCCGCTTCTAAGCTTGTCACGGGCCGCAACAGCAACCTCTTCAAGCACAACCAATGACAGCCACGACCCGCACCACGCAGAAGCAGATCAACGACGCGCTCTGGCGCGCCTGCGACACCTTCCGCGGCACCATCGACCCGGCGCAGTACAAGGACTACGTGCTCGTCACGCTCTTCTGGAAATACCTCTCGGACGTGCACCGCATGCACGCCGCCCACCTGCGCGAGCGCTACGGCGACAACGACGAACTCATCGCGCGCAAGCTCGAACGCGACCGCTTCGTGCTGCCCATCGGCGCCTCCTTCTACGAGATCAAACGCGACCACTACCAGGCCCCCGACCTGGGCGACCGCATCAACAAGGCGCTCACTGCGCTCGAAGACTCCAACAAGCGCAAACTCGACGGCGTCTTCCGCGACGTCGATTTCAACTCCGAGTCCAACCTGGGCGAAACCAAGGAGCGCAACCGCCGCCTGCGCCACCTGCTCGACGACTTCGACTCGGGCACGCTCGACTTCACGCCGTTCGTCGAGGCCAGCGAGACCGGGCGCGAGGACGTGATCGGCAACGGCTATCAGTTCCTCATCAAGAAGTTCGCGTCGGACAGCGGCAAGAAAGCCGGCGACTTCTACACGCCCGAAGAGGTGTCGATGCTCGTCGCCCGGCTCGTTGCGCCGCGCGCCGGGGACCGCATCTACGATCCCACCTGCGGGTCCGGGTCGCTGCTCATCACGGTCGCCGACGAGGTGCGCGACGCTGACGGCGAGCGCTCGCGCGACTTTGCCATCTACGGCCAGGAACTCAACGCTGGCACGTGGGCGCTTGCCAAGATGAACATGTTCGTGCACGGCATCGACCGCGCCAGCATCTTGCGCGGCGACACGATCACCAGCCCCAAACACCGCGAAGGCGACGTACTGCTCAAAGCCGACGTGGTCGTCGCCAACCCGCCGTTCAGTCTCAAAAAGTGGGGCGCCGAGGACGCCGAGGCCGATCCGTTCGGGCGCTTCAAGCGGCCCGTCCTGCCGCCCAAGTCCAAGGGCGACTATGCGTTTCTGCTCCACATGCTGCACTCGGCCAAGCACGACGGCGGGCGCGTTGGGGTCGTCGTGCCGCACGGCGTACTCTTTCGCGGCAGCGCCGAGGGCAAGATCCGCGAGCAACTCATCCGCGACGGACTGCTCGACGCCGTCGTCGGCCTGCCCGCCGGGCTGTTCTACGGCACGGGCATTCCGGCCGCCATCCTGCTCTTTCGCAAGGGGCGGACCGAGACCGGCGTGCTGTTCGTCGACGCCAGTCGGGACTTCGACGACGCCGGAACGCAAAACCGGCTGTCGACCAGCCACATCGACCGCATCGTCGAGACCGTCCGCGCCTACCAGTCGGTCGACAAGTACGCCTACCGCGCGCCGCTCGCCGAGATCGAGGAGAACGATTTCAACCTCAACATCCCCCGCTACGTCGACACGTTCGAGGAGGAGGAGCCGGTCGACCTGCACGCCGTCGCAAGGGAGATCCGCGACCTCGAAAGCCGCATCGACGCCACTCGCGGCGAACTGGCCCGCCACCTCCACGCCCTCGGCCTACCCGAATAGTCCGCCCCCGATGTACATACCCGATTGGTTATGTAAATATGCCGACCGATCTTTACATAGCGCTCAGGCTTGTGTAAATCCTCCTCACCCCACCTCGTGCCCGCTCTCGATCCTCCTCTCGTCCGCCTGTCCGACTATACGTCGGGCGCGTACCGGCGTCAGCAGTCGTACGACGCCTTCCACCCGTCGCCGGTCAATCATGGCTGGGCGTGGGAGGACCCGCGCATCAATACGCTGCTCGAAGAGGCCACGCGCGCGCTGGGCGAACTCAACGCCTGCTCGCTCATCGTCCCCGACGTGGACCTGTTCATCCGCCTGCACGTGATCAAAGAGGCGAGCGAGTCCAGCCGGATTGAGGGCACGCAGACCAACATGGACGAGGCGCTGCGTCCCGCCGACGAGATCGAACCCGAGCGCCGCGACGACTGGCAAGAGGTGCAGAACTACATCCAGGCCATGGACGAGTCCATCCAGGCGCTGGCCGATCTGCCGCTCTCGACGCGGCTGCTGCGCGACGCCCACCGGACGCTCTTGCAGGGCGTGCGCGGCGAGCACAAGCAGCCCGGCGAGTGGCGCCGCAGCCAAAACTGGATCGGTGGGACGAGCCTCCAGGACGCCGTCTTCATTCCGCCGCCGCACCACGCCGTACCCGATCTGATGAGCGACCTCGAACGGTTCTGGCACAACGACGGCATTCAGGTGCCGCACCTGGTCCGCATCGCCATCAGCCACTACCAGTTCGAGACCGTCCACCCGTTCCTCGACGGCAACGGGCGCGTCGGGCGGCTGCTCATCACGCTCTACCTGATCGCCAACGGCCTGCTCGTGCGGCCCTCGCTCTACCTGTCCAGCTACTTCGAGCGCCACCGCGCCGCCTACTACGACGCCTTCACGGTCGTGAGGGGCACGCACGACATGGGGCACTGGCTGCGCTTCTTCCTGCGCGCCATAAGGGAAACAGCCCGTGGGGGCGTCGAGACGTTCCAGGCCATCCTGGCACTGCGCTCGGACGCCGAGAGCCGCATCCTCGCGCTCGGCCAGCGCGCCGGAAACGCTCGCCGGACGCTCGCGCTGCTCTACCGCAAGCCACTCGTGACCGTCAACGAGGTGGCCGACCACCTCCAAGTGACCCACCAGACAGCCAACCGCCTCGTCGGCGACCTCGTGCGCCTCGACCTGCTCCGCCAGACGACCGACCGCGCCCGCAACCGCCGCTTCGTCTTTTTCGATTACCTCAACCTGTTCATGCCCGCATGACGACGCCCGACACCCAAACACCGACGCTCTCCGACGCCGCTCCCCACCCCGAGGTGCGGCCGGGCTTCCGGTTCGTCAAGCGGATTGGGTGGGTGCCAGACGACTGGAGGCCACTTAAACTCGGCCAAGTCGGAAACATCAGGTCGGGAGCTACACCTGCCCGATCACAGCAAGATCGCTACTTCGAGCAAGGGGAAACGATGTGGGTCAAAACGATGGACCTGAACAACGGCCCAATCAAATCGACCGACGAATCAATCACAGAGGCCGCGATTGCGGAAACATCGTGCAAGGTTCTACCAGAAGGGACTGTTCTCGTGGCGATGTATGGAGGACTCAAACAGATTGGCAGGACTGGGATACTGAGCACAGAGGCAGCTACCAATCAGGCTATTAGCGCTGTCGAGGTGGATCGTGAGCTTGCCTTGCCTGAGTTTGTTTTGCGCTGGCTGAACTTCCGGGTGGTCTACTGGCGGATGTTCGCAGCAAGTAGTCGCAAGGACCCGAACATTACGGGCCAAGATGTATCTCACTTTCCAGTTGCGCTTCCCCCGCTCTCCGAGCAGCGCGCCATCGCCGACATCCTGGGCTCGTGGGACCGCGCGCTAGCCGACCTCGACGCGCTCATCGACGCCAAACGCCGCTACGCCAAGGGGCTGGCCCAACGCCTGCTCACAGGCCGCGCGCGCCTGCCGGACTTTGGTACCGACGAGATGAAGGAGACGAAGATCGGCCCGGTCCCGTCCGACTGGCGCGAACTCCGGCTGGGCAAGGTGTTCGCCAAACGCAGCGAGAAGAACGCCGATTCGGCCATCGACCACGTCATCACGGTCGGCAAGTACGCCATCCGCCCGCAGAGCGAGCACTTCGACAAATCCGTCGCCAGCGCGGACCGCTCCAACTACAACGTCATTCGCCCCGGCGACTTCGTCTACGACCCCATGTCGGCCTACTACGGAGCCATCGGCCGCTACGACGCGGACCGCCCCGGCATCGTCAGCCCGGTCTACCGCGTGCTCACACTGCGCAAAGGCTTCGATTCGGGCTTCGTGCGCCACCTGCTTGGCGCGCACTACGTCCGCCACCGCATCGCCTCGTACTCGACGCAGGGCAACAAAGAGGGCAAACGCCGAGGCTTGCAGCACAGCGCCTTCACCGCCATTCCGATCTACGCGCCCGGCCAGGACGAGCAGCGCGCCATCGCCGCTGTCCTCGACGCCGCAGACGCCGAACGCGTCGCCCTCACCAACCGCCGCGACGCCCTCGCCCGGCAGAAGAAAGGCCTGATGCAGCGCCTGCTCACCGGGCAAGTCCGCGTGCCCGCCTCGAATGCTGTCCGCCGCCTAACCCCGCCCGCATGACCGACCCGCCCGCCCTCGTCTGCCGCCTAGGCTACGCCGACCTCGTCGACCTCATCCTCGGCGCGACCGAACGCGTCGTCTACGCGGCTCCAGGAGTCCACCCCGAGTTGGCGCACGCCCTCGTCGAGGCCCGCTCCCGAGACGAGTTCGCTGTTCGCGTGCTGCTCGACCCATCCGAGTGGTCGTTCCGCAACGGCTTCGGCGAAACCAGCGCCGTCGACACCCTGCTAGCAGGTCGCGTCGACGTGCGCCAGGTGCCCGGCCTCCAGGTCGGCTTTCTCGTGGCCGACACCCAGGCGTTCTTCCTCTTCCCCCAGAGCCGCGCCCACGTCGTCGAGGGAACGGGCGACAACGCCGTCGCCATGGACCGCCTCACTAGCGAGCGCCTCGTGCTGCACTATTTCCCACCCGGCACCGTCGAGGAGTGGGCCGAAGCCTCGTTCAATCTCAAAGCCGCCGCTGACGAGCGCGCCCATCACGCCGGCGCCGAAGCGCACGCTGCCGCTGCGTACCCCAGTGAGCAGCCCGGCGCCGCTCTCATCGACACAGACGCGTGGGAGCAAACCCGAGAGCGTCTTTCGGCCAACGCGCCCGTCCAGCCCGACCTGCGCCGCAAGATCGACGTGTACATCCACAAACTCCAGTTCGCCGAACTCAAGATCGAAGGCTCGGGCTTCCATAACGCCCGCATCGAGCTGCCCAGCGGCGCGCTGCCCGTTTCGAACCCCGAGCTGCGCAAAGCGCTGGAAGCCCGCATGAAGGTCTTCCCCGACCGCGACGAGCTGGGCAAGAGCGACGAGTTCAAACCCTACTTCGCCCTCAAAGACGACGCGCGCCGCATCCGAGACACGTACTTCGTCCACGCCCCGTCGCGCAAGAAAAACGTGTTCCTCGTCGAGCACAAGCCCAAGATGCTCCAGGAGATCGACGCGCTCAGGGAACAGACCGCCGCTGCGGCCGACGCGCTCACCGGCCACCTGCGCGCCCACATCATCCGCCGCCGCAAGCTGCTCCGCGAGCAGATCGAGACCATCTTGCACGAAAACCCGCCCGACGACCTCGTAGCCCTCCATCCCGACCTGTTCGACGACGAAGCCACTACGCGAGCGCACCGGATCGTCGACAAGGCCCGTTTCCCCGACCCCGACAAGCTGGTCGGCGCGCTCTCGGTCACCCTGCGCACCTTCGATCCCACCTGGGAAGATTTCTCCGACGCCGACTTCATCAGCGAACTGCACGAGCGCGGCCTCATCGCCGGCCCCGACGCCGACCACCTGCGCTCGCTGCGCAAGGCCTACGAAACGCAGCGCTCGGATTCCAACCCATCCGTCTCCACAAACGCATAGCCGCAAGAGGCTATACGTCCATCCTCACCATGCGCCCCATCTACGCCACCCGGTTTCGCATCGAGCAACGCTCGGATCACGCTCCCCCCTCGCTCGAAGAAGCCCGCCAACTCGTGAGTCGCTGGATGGAGAAGAAGTACCGCCGCAAGGGCCTCACGCTCTCGTTCGATGGCGCGCCTCAGCGTCTCGACGGCGGCTACGTCTTCACCTGCCGCGAGCACCGAGTGGGCGAGGGCCACATGATCACGTTCGACTTCGACGAGCCGGATCCGCTGGGCCGCGTATGGAAGAGCACCATCGTCCTCGCCACCGACGGAGAAGCCGCCGAGTTCAGCTACCTGCTGCGCGTCGCTCCGCCCGCGACCGGCTACCGCGTCGAGCCGCTAGGCCCGATCACGACCAAACCGCCCAAAGTGGTGCGGCGCCTGATCCGTGATTACATATGCCGCCCCGGCCCAGTCGAGATCGCGAGCCGCCACACGCTCGTCACGCCGGACTACGTAGGCACGCTCGTCGACTTCATCCAGAACCCCGAACGTGCGCTGCCCATAGTGCTCGTCTCGCAGATGGAGGGTGGGCAACCACTTGTCCAGACGGAAAGCCTTAAGGATCAACTCGTCGGCCTCGCCCACGTCTACGAAATCAGCTACGACGCCAGCCGCGTGCTGACGGCGTCCGTGCTGGGCAAGCAAGGGTCGTGCTTCGACGGTGCCGTGCGCGTTTACTGGCCCGGCTACACTTCCGACGCCTACCTGCGTCACCCTCTCTATCTGCCTCAGCAGGTGAGCGCACTGACCGAGAGTGGGCGCTCGCTCGAAAGCGTACTCTTCCGCCGCCTGTCGGAAATCGCGGCGGCTCGTTTTGTCGAAAGCCCCATCGCGCGCCGGCTCGCGCTCGCCACCGAATCCGAGCAGCGCCGAGAAGTCGAAGAGTTGCGCGCCCGCGTGCGCGAAGCGCGCGAGCAGCCCGACAAGACGCAGAGTGCCGAGTGGCTCGAAGAGATGGATCGCACGCTCGACCAGAACGATGTACTCACCGCCCGAGTCGCCAGACTGGAAGCCGAAAATCAGTCGCTCGCCAGTCAGCTCGAAGACGGCGCTGAAAAATTTCTTCGACGCGCAGAAATACGTGCCTGCGGCTCAGAGTGAAAACTTGCTCGACGCCAGCGAGGTCGCGCAGGCTGAGCCTCAAACCATCCTCGAAGCCCTCGAGCGCGCCGAGCGAGTACACGGGCAATACCTCATCATCTGGGATTCAGCCCGCGAGGCAGCCACCCGGTCCGGTTCGACGCGCGTTGAGGACGTGTATGACGCCCTCGAAGCCGTTGCCCACCTTTCGCGCGCCTACTTCGCCTCGCCCGACCGCTCAGTCGGCCAGCTAAAGGACTACTTCAAGGGCTTCAATTTCGGACTGAAGGAGTCGGAGACGACGATGGGCATGCACGGACACCACCGCCAGTTTCGGCACCAGGGCACCAGTCGCGAGATGCAACGCCACCTGACGATTGGCAAGAACAACGTAGTCGAGTGCATCCAGATCTATTTCGACGCCGACGAGCAAACAGGCCGCTTCGCCATCGGCTATTGCGGAGAACACCTGCCCAATGCCTCAAGCACCTACTGATCGCGGCTAACCGCCACAGTCCAATCCGCACAAGTCTATTGGCTTGTCTTCGCTCGGCACAAGCCAATGGACTTGTGCCGTTTGGCGCTCCTCTTGCTAGCTCTTAGCACCATGTCTAATCCTTCCTACGCCGAGTGGCCCGACTCGCAAGGCCCCGCGCTCGACCTGCTCAGAGTGCTCGGCTGGACCGTCCTGACGCCCACTCAGGCGATGGAGATGCGCGGCGGCTCGCTGAGCGAGGTCCTGCTCCGCACCGTTCTCGAACGTCAGCTGCGCCGCCTCAACCCGATAGACTACCGAGGTACCGTCCACGAACTCTCGTCGGCCGGCGCGCACCACGCCGCCGAGAAACTGCGCCGCCTGCCCGAAGCCAGTCTCGCCCAGGCCGGAGAAGCGGCCTACGACCTGCTGATGCTGGGCACGAGCGCCGAGCAGACCGTCGACGGCGACCGCAAAAGTCCCCACATCCGCTATGTCGATTGGGACACGACCGACCGGCCGGACGAGGACGCGAACGAGTACCACGCCGTGCCCGAGTACCCCGTTCAGCGCTCCGACGGCACCACCTACCGCCCCGACATCGTACTGTTCGTCAACGGCATTCCCCTGGCCATCGTCGAGTGCAAGCGCCGTGACAAGAACGCATCCGTCGAGGCGGGCATCGCGCAGATGCTGCGCAACCAGAAGCCGTCCGGCATTCCGCGCCTGTTCCATACGGCCCAGCTGCTGCTCTCGGTTCAGCCCAACGCCGTCCGCTACGGCGCGACCGGCACACCGACCGAGTTCTGGTCGGTCTGGAAGGAGCCAGACGCCGAGGCCGCCGTGCGCCCCCATGTGCAGCGGCGCGGGCCAGGCCAGTGGGAGCCGTGCGAGCAGGACCGCGCGCTCTGGTCGCTGCTGCGCCCCAAGCGCCTGCTCGAACTGACGCGCCTGTTCGTCGTCTTCGACGGCGGCGTCAAGAAGGTGGCGCGCTACCAGCAGTTCTTCGCCGTCCGCTCTGCGATGGAGCGCGTCCGCCAGCGCGACGCCCAGGGCCGGCGGCGTGGCGGCGTCGTGTGGCATACCCAGGGCAGCGGCAAGAGCCTGACCATGGTGATGCTTGCCAAAGCGATCGCGCTTGCGCCCGACATGCCCGGCGCTCGTATCCTCGCCGTAACCGACCGCAAGAGCCTCGACAAGCAGATCGAACGCACGTTCCGGCACTGCGGCAAAGAGACCACGCGCGCCCGCACCGGCCACCACCTGACCCGCCTGCTCGCCGACCCGCGCGCCCAGGTCGTCACCTCGCTCGTCGACAAGTTCAAGACGGCCGCCGACACGTCGCCGCCGCTGACCGGCCAGACCGACACGTTCGTGCTCGTCGACGAGAGCCACCGCTCGCAGTACGGCTCGCTTCACGCGCTCATGCGCACCGTCCTACCCGACGCCTGCTACCTGGGCTTCACGGGCACGCCGCTCATGCAGGCCGAGAAAAACACCGCGCGCCGCTTCGGCGGACTCATCGAACCCAGCTACACCATCGACCAGGCCGTCGCCGACGGTACCGTCGTGCCGCTGCTCTACGAGGGACGCCACGCCCGCCAGATCGTCTATCAAAAGCCGCTCGACCGCGCCGTGGACCGCGTCGCCGAGAAGCTATCGGACGAGCAGATGCGCGACCTCAAACGCAAGGCGACAGCCAAGAGCCGCCTCGCTCAGACGCGCCAGACGCTCGAAGAGGTCGTGCTCGACGTGGCGGCTCACTATTCCGAGAACTGGAAGGACACTGGCTTCAAAGCGATGATGGTCGTCCCTAGCCGAGCCGCTGCCGTCCGCGCTCAGCAGATGCTCGCCGACGATGGCCGCATCGTCAGCGCCGCGGTCATCTCGGGGCCGGACCAGCGCGAGGAAGACGAGGACGAAGACAGCGACATGGCCCAGGTCGCCGCGTGGTGGCAGCGCAACGTCGAGGAGCGCTTCGGCCGTGGGCAGGCCGGCGAGGAAGCCTACGACGAGCACGTGATCGACCGCTTCAAGGAGTACGACGGGCCGGACGACCCGGGCATCGAACTGCTCATCGTGGTGAGCAAACTCATCACGGGCTTCGACGCGCCCCGCGCGACCGTCCTCTACGTCTACAAGCCGCTGCGTGAGCACACGCTGCTCCAGGCCATAGCGCGCGTCAACCGGCTGCACGAGGGCAAAGACTTCGGCTACGTGCTCGACTATTGGGGCGTCCTGGGCGAACTCGACCAGGCGCTCACCAGCTATAGCGCGCTAGCTGGCTACGAAGCGGACGACGTGGCGGGCAGCCTGCACAGCCTGCGCGACGAAGTCGACAAGCTGAGCCAGCACCACTCCGATGCGTGGGCACTCTTCGACGGCGTCCCCAACACGTCAGACATCGAGCAGATGGAGCGTCACCTCGCAGACGAGGAGCGGCGCCACACCTTCTACGACCGCGCCTCCCAGTTCGCACGCACCCTCCAACTCGCGCTCTCGTCGCAGCACTACCACGAACGCACGCCCGCCGACCTAAAAACCCGCTACCTCGCCGACGCCAAGTTCTTCGCCGGCCTGCGCCGGTCCGTTCGCCTGCGCTACGCCGAAGCGGTCGACTACGGCGCCTACGAGTCGCGCATCAGAAAGCTGCTCGACACCCACGTCGCCATCGACGAGGTCGAGCAGGTCGTCCGCCCCGTCAACGTGTTCGACCGCGAGGCGTTCGAGCGCGAGGTCGAGCGCGTCACCGGCTCGGCTGCCTCCAAAGCCGACGCGATCGCCCACCGCACCAAGCGCGTCATCACGCAGCGCATGGACGAGGACCCGGCACTCTACCGCAAGCTGTCGGCTCTGATCGAAGAAGCCATCGAAGCGTTCCGCCAGCAGCGCCTGGACGAGCTGGAATACTTGAAAGCTGCGCGCGAGATCGAAGACGCCGCACGCTCGGGACGGACCGAGGGCGTACCGTCGGTCCTCCACAGCCGCCCCGAAGCCCGCGCCTACTTCGGCATCCTGACCGACCTGGCCCCACACGCCAACCCCGATACACTCGCCGCCGCCGGACTGGCCATCGACGCACTCATCCAGCGCCACGCCCGCGTCGACTGGCTGCGCGACCCCGACGTGGAGAAGCACATGCAAAACGACGTGGAAGACTATCTGCTAATCGACTCGGACCTGATCGACATGAACGGCGACGACTGGAAGGAGCGTACCAACCGCGTACTCGCCGAGGTGCTGCGCGTGGCACGCTCCCACGCCCGCCGCACCTCGTGAGCCAGCGCAGCACGCCTGCCCCACCGACCGCAAGCGGGAGCCTCACCTACGGCGCGCGCGAGATCCGGTACACCATCGTCCGCACCCCACGCGCGACGCTCGGCATCGAAGTGCGTCCCGACGGCTCGGTGCGCGTCCGCGCGCCGCTCTCAGCCACAGACGCCGACGTGCACCGCGCCACCCAGCGCAAAGCCCGGTGGATCGCCCAGCAGCAGCGCGCCTTCGAGCGGATCGTGAGGCACGTCCCCGACAAGGAGTACGTCAGCGGTGAAACGCACCGGTACCTCGGACGGCAGTACCGCTTGAAGGTGATCGCGCAGTCTGCTCCTGCGAAAGAGCGCGTGCGTCTCTACGGTAGGTACTTCGAGATCTACACCCACGAAGCCACGAATCCAGAACACACCCGCATCCTACTCGAACGCTGGTACCGAACGAAGGCACAGGCCAAATTGGACGAGCGCTACGCCCAAGCCGCTGCCCATGCCGCGGCATTTGGCATCGAAGCGCCCCCCATGTCCGTGCGCAAGATGAAACGCCGATGGGGCAGCCACACCACTTCGAGCCGCATTCTGCTGCATCCCGATCTGGTAAAAGTGCCGACAGCCTGCATAGATTACGTCGCACTCCACGAACTCTGCCACGCGCGCTACCCGCACCACGGCCCTGCCTTCTACAGCCTGCTCGAACAGCTTTTACCTGACTGGCTCGCATGCAAACAGCGACTTGCACAAAACCAAGACTAGGTCCCCATTGCCTGTCTCGTATCATGCGAGCCCTATCTAACGCTCTCTCAACCCTGCATACCACCAGATGAACACACTCGGCACCGGCAAACTCTACGTCAAAGGTCTTTTCGGCAAGTCCCGCTTCTACCGCATCCCCGAGTACCAGCGTCCCTACGTGTGGGGTACCGAACAGGTCACCGACCTGCTCAACGACGTCACCTCAGCCATGGACGCCGACGCCGGTAAAGAGTACTTCATCGGCTGCATGATCTGGAACGACAAGACCCACACCTCAGGCGAATACCGTTTCGACATCCACGACATCCTGGACGGCCAGCAGCGCTTCATCACGCTCTTCCTCCTCCACGCCGTTCTGCGCGACCTGTCACATGACGACAAACTCGCCCAGAAGGTCTCCGAGCGGCTGCGCCAGGAAGAGGACACCTACGACAACATCCCCGAGCGCAACCGCATTGAGTTCGTCGTGCGCGACGACAAGGAGTTCCTCGCCGACTGGGTACTCGAACCCGGCGCGACCGGCAACATCGCAGACTTACGCCACATCGAATCCGACAATTCGCGGTCCGTTTCCGTCCGCCGCATGGCAGGCGTCCTCGTCGACATGCACCACTGGTGGACACAGCGCCTCGGCGAGCTCGAACCCGACCAGCGCGAAGACTACATCGCCGACTTCTTCGGCTACCTCTCCAACAACGTCCTAGCGCTCTACCTCTCCACGCCCGACAATCTTGACGACGCCTACAACCTCTTTACCGTCCTCAACAGCCGAGGTCTCCAGCTCCGGTCCGCCGACATCATCCGCGCCCAAAACCTGCGTCAGATAACTGATGAGGACAAACGTCTTCAACTGGCGCGTACCTGGGAATCCTACGACGACGCCATTCGCGAGCCGCTCGACTCGTTCGACGAGCTTCTCATGGCCACTGCGCTCTCGCAGATCAAGTTCACCAGCGGCAAGACCAAGACGATCCGGCACGCTTTCGACTACCTCATCGAACGCAAGGACCTGCAACCTGGCGAGCAGTTCTTCTCGCTCGTCGGACAGTACGTGGGGCACTTCAAAGCCATCAGCGTTCCCAACCTCCAGATCCCAGCCGAACAGCAGACCGACTTTCGCAATCTCTACTTCATCCTCGGCAAAACGCTAGGTAGTCAGTTCGTTATGCCGCTGCTCTACTACCGCAACGTCTTCGGAGACCACCACATCCTTGACTTCTTCGTTCGCCTCGACAACATCCTGTCGATGTCGTGGCTGCTGGGCTACCGCACAGCCAAAGTGCGCATCTTCGCCATCATGCGCCGCATGGACGAAATCGCCGCAGGCGAGGGCAGCAAGCCAGCTCAGGCCCAACAGTTCCTCGCCGATGAGGTAATGACGTACGGGTACAGTCATTCTCGCTCGCGCACCGACATGGACCTAGACGAGTTTGCACAACTACTGGACGAAGAGGAATGGGGCGCCTTCGGTGGCCAGAAGCTCAATAAAACACGCTACCTGCTGCTCAAACTCGATCTGCTGCACGCCAACAGCCAGACGCGCCTCGACTTCAACCGGGCCAAGTCGTCCGTCGAGCACATCTTACCCCAGAAGCCTCAGCACGCCTATCCTGATTTGCCCGCCGAGGCGCATGAGCAGTGGGTCCACCGCTTGGGTAACCTCGTCCTGCTCGACGTCAAGAAAAACAGCTCGCTCAGCAACGCCGCCTACCCCGACAAGCGCGAGCGGTACCAGAAGCATTTCGAGGCGCGCCCCTATACGCAGAGCATATTCATGCGGCACGGTCAGTGGGATCTCGACAGATTGAGGAGCCAGCACCAGTATGCCGTCGGCCTGTTGCGCGACTACTACGCAGCCAACAGCCACCAAGCTCTAACGGACCTGCGCGCCAAGCCGCTTACGACGCCCCAACTGTTCTGACGCCAGCCTCATGCGCGCCTTTATCGCCAACACCGACTACGACTGGTACTACCACCTCTCCGATCTCGCCGCTCAGCCCGACGGACTCGACGAGGTCAACTTCTGGAAACCTTCCGGTCGCGGCGGCACCTTCCGCGCCCTCTCGTTCGGCGAACCGCTCGTCTTCAAGCTCAAAAAAGAGCACGGACACGCCATCGCCGGCTTTGGCCTCTACACCGCCTTCCGCCGCTTGACCCTGCGCGAGGCATGGCGCGCGTTTGGAGAAGGCAACGGCGCCCCATCGCTCACCGATGTCCAGACGCGCGTCGCCAAATACGCCAGCGGAGCCGACAGCCTATCGCACACGGTCGGCTGCATCCTGCTCTCCACGCCCTTTCTCTTTCCGCGCGAAATGTGGATCGACGCTCCCGCTGACTGGGCAGATCAGATCGTCGGCGGCAAAGGCTACGACACCTCCCATGGCGAAGGCCGACGCATCTGGCAGGCCTGCCTCGACCGCGCCGCCACGCTCTCCCAGAGCATCATCCTGAACCCAGCAGCACCGGCCACGCTCTTCGACCGAGCCGCCGAACCGCCTCAGCGCTACGGTGCCGAGCGCACTATCCGCCCGCGCCTCGGCCAGAGCACGTTCCGCTTCGGCCTTGAAGACGCCTACGGACAGTGCGCCGTCACGCGCGAGCACTCGCTCCCCGCCCTCGACGCCGCCCACATCGTCCCCTACCGCGAAGGCGGCTCGCACGATCTCACCAACGGCCTGCTTCTACGAGCCGACGTGCACCGCCTCTACGACAGCGGATACGTTACCGTCACGCCCGATTACACCTTCAAGGTCAGCCCCCGCCTGCGCAAGGACTTCGACAACGGCAAGGTCTACTACGCCCTCGACGGACAGCGCATCTTCGCCCCTGACGATCTCCAACGTCGCCCCAGTCCCGAGAACCTCGAAGCTGCTAGCAACCGCTTTCTCGCGTAGCAGTCTCGATCGCGCGGCAGACCCGCACCATGGGCTGATCTCGTCTTCGTCCAGTCATACCCTTTGTAGCAACAATGCGCCTCGACTATCCGTGAGCTCTGACTCAACACCAATCCGGACGCTCGACGACTGTCAGAATAATGCCAGCTGAGGAGGAGGTGGGGGTGGGTAGAAAACCCCAATGATCACGAACGGATTTGGCGCTCCCATTCGGTGATATTTTAGTGTCGTTCCTAGAAAGAGATGCACGTCGCGATCAGCGGCCAGAGACTCGTACTTATCCCGAACCTTCTTAGGCGGTGTGGACATTTGAGTTTGGCTTGGTCGCGCCGATAGCAGCAGTAACCAGCCGCTGCCGCCATGCCTCGCCACACGCTCTCCGACTCCCAGTTCGACCGCCTCGCTCCGCTACTGCCCGGCAAAACCGGCGACCGAGGCCGCTCCGCCGTCAGCAACCGCCGCTTCCTCGACGCCGTGCTCTTCGTCGCCAAGACCGGATGCCCCTGGCGCGACCTGCCGCCCGCGCTCGGCAACTGGAATTCGACCTGGCGCAGGTTCGACCGCTGGGCCAAACGCGGCGTCTGGCAGCGCATATTCGAGGCGCTCGCCTGCCCCGAGGCCGAGTGGCTACTGCTCGATTCGACGAGCGTCAAGGCACACCAATGCGCGTCGGGGGCGCAAAAAAGGGGGTCTCACACGAAGCGGCGCAGGCCCGCGAAGCCTTTGGACGCTCTCGCGGCGGCCTGAACACTAAACTGCATGCTGCTTGCGACGAGCACGGACGCCCGATGCGGCTCGTGCTTTCGCCGGGCAACCGCGACGACCGGACGCGGGCGATGGAACTGCTGGTCGGCCTGCGCGCCGCCGCCGTCGTGGCCGACAAAGGCTACGATGCGGACTGGCTGGTGTGGTACGTCGAGCATCAGGGAGCCGAAGCGGTAATTCCGCCTCGCTCGAACCGCAAGGTGCAGCGCGGCTACGACGCGGCGAAGTACCGAGCGCGAAACGGAGTCGAGCGCTTCTTCGGGCGCGTCAAGCGGTTTCGGCGGGTGTCGACGCGCTACGAGAAGAAGGCGGTCAACTTCCTGTCGATGGCCCATTTCGCCTCATCGCTGCTCTTACTCCCACACTGAATGTCCACACCGCCTAACAGCAACGGCCTCATCTCCCTCAGCGTTGCGAAGACAGTTCCAGTAAAGTGCACCAATCTCCCAGTCCTCGATCATGAGCTTTGATTCTGCTCCATCCTCATCTCGGAAACGATAGCTGAACTTATAAGGCAATTTGGATACAAGAGACTTTCCCTCCTCACCTGGCCGAACAGGAGGCGTGAATAAGTCTAGCTCACGCAGTTGAGCTTGCCAGACAGAAGACCATTCCCGCTCAACCTCTTCCACCGCTAGGCCCAAGATTGTAGTGGGCTTAAATGTCGCTAAGGAGATAGGCCGCTCCGCGTAAGCGTCTTCCACGAGCTTTCTGCGAGACGTGTACACATTCCGGAGGCAAAGCTCTCGGCGAGCAGCCCAGTCTCGTTGCCTCCCTGTACCCACCTTCTCTCCCACCACCATGTCGACCAGTTCGCTACTCAACGGCCGGTAACTCTCTGCACGAAAGTCCTGGCTCGAACTACTTCGTTTAATATCCAATTCGATCCATTGATACTTCGCTACGTATTTATTGGAGTTAAGGAAGCGGTAGGGCACAGGATAGATTCGCACCCACGATCCGTCTTCAAGGAAACCAGCTGTGCAAACCAGTTCGCCGTAGGACCGTGAAGGCAAAGGGTAAGCCTTCACGGTCACGAAAACCTTTTTGCGCTCCACTAAGCTCATAGATGTTTCAGCGGTGCATTCCATTGCGGAAGATCCGCTACTGCCGCAGATACGCGGCTTCTGTGGCAATCTCCATGACAGGCTTCAAAACATGTAAGCGCAACTCGCCCACCTCTCTCAACAATCCCAGCTATTTGCCTCAACTCCTCCCCACGACGCGGTAACACGTCTCGCGCGTACTCATCAAACAAGCGCTCAAAGTCGCTCGACGAGTCTACTCCTTTTCGCCTTCCAGAGGGGATTCCCAGCTCGGGAATATGTACATACCGGATACCTATCTTTTCGGTGCATGCGCTGAGCGTGCGTTTTGAAAATCCATATTTCCGGCTGACGGGATTTTTCCGAACGTCGCACAGCACAGTGACGCCGTGCAGGAGCAGCTGATTTAAGTACGACTCCAACGAGCGCCCTTCGTATCCAATGGTCAGTAAAGCTGGACGATTTTCGACCACTCGCATGGCCTCGACAGCTCCCATCTCTGACGGATGCAAAACATCCTGCGCTATTCTGCTGCGAGTCGCGTAAAACGGATGATCTGAATACACTTTCCGCACAAGCTCCCGTCCTCGAAGCCTTCCATAGTGCTCCACATGATGTATTAGTCGCCGGCGGTCATCTGGACGGAGCATCTCTACATAACTAGTCCGCGTTTCCTTGCGCCACGTGTCGCCATCGCTCAAAAGGCCTGCTCGCATCATTGGGGCACGATCAGCCTCCGCACTAAACGAGTAGCATCCAAACTGGTAGGGAACGAAATCGTAAGCCGTTTCGGGCTGCTGCTGCGTGTAGATAAATAGGTGCTTCTGAAAATCTGTCCGGTTTAGCTCTCCTCCCAGAGCTTCGAGTAATGCAAGAATGACTTTTCGGCGATAGAACATAGACTGGGGGCGAGAGGATCGAGATGACGCGGAGTTTAGCCGGAAAATACCTCATCGCGCTGAACATCCTGTGTCACACCTGCTTGACATTTCAGCCTAGGCTTTGTCTGAGAAAGCGGCCCGAAAAAGGCGGCGAATGCAGGCCAGCTTGACCATCGCCAGAAAAGAGCTTGCCAACTTGTCGAAGCGAGTCGCGATGCTGCGGTGCTCTTTCAAAAACCCGATCAGCCGTTCGACCGCGTTGCGGCGCGCGTACTGCTCCGTGCAGAGCATCGGCGGACGCCCTTTGCGACGACGCTTCCTGCCTTCGGGCACCTTGCGCTCTGGAATAACCGCTCGGATGCGGCGAGCGCGCAGCCACGCCCGCACTTTCTTCGAGTCGTAGCCCCGGTCGGCAAGCAGACGGGCCGGGCGACGAGGGGCCTCGACGAGCGCGCATGCCGCCTCGAACTGCGCTACTTCGGCGCGCTGGCCTGCCGTCAGATGAACCGCGAGCGGCAATCCGTTTCCGTCGCAGACCACGTGCAGTTTGCTCGTCAGTCCACCGCGGCTTCTGCCGAGCGCTTGGGCTGCCTGGCTCTCTCTGGCGCAGGCGTCCCCCTTTTTCGCGCTCCCGCGGCTACCCGCGAGGCGCGTACGCTCGTCCCGTCGATCATCCAGGTTGAGTAGTCGAGGTTGCCATCTGCGGCCAGTTTCAGGTGCAGCGCGCGCAGAATGGCATCGAACACGCTCTGGTCGCGGTAGCGCTTGAAGCGTTCGTAGACGGTCTGCCACTTGCCGTAGCGGTCCGGTACGTCTCGCCAGGGCGCGCCCGAGCAGAGTTTCCAGAAGATGCCGTTCAGAGTGATGCGATCGTCGGCGCGGCGCCTGCCTCGTGTGGGACTGGGTAGCAGCGGCTGGACGAGGGCAAACTGCTCGTCGGAGAGTTCGTAGCGGCGCGGCGGCATGGTCGGTGGCTGGAAAGGGCGCCGAATCTATGCCATTCCATTTCTCAGACAAAGCCTAGCTCTCACGATCGTCCTTGCATGCACCATGCAGCTCACGTAAACAGCTTTCTGACTGCAAATGGCGACTCCATCATCTGCTACCGTGACGCGTAAAAACTTCCTCGATCGCCTGCGCTCGATCCGCCAGCACAGCCAGAACGGACAGCGCGCCCCGCACAAGCCGCTCCTACTCCTGCTCGCCCTCGCCCGGTGGCAAAGCGGCCAGCGCGAACTCCCCTACTCGTCCGTAGAACAGCCCTTACGCGATCTGCTCACCGACTTCGGCCGCCCCACCCAGAGCGGCAACCAAAGCCCCCAGTACCCCTTCTGGCGACTGCAAAACGACGACCTCTGGACCGTCGCCCGAGCCGGAGAACTCACTCGCCGCGCCTCCAACACCGACCCCACCGTCACGTCGCTGCGCCGCGTCGACCCGCCCGGTACCTTCACCTCCGACGTGCAAGCGCTCCTCACGCGCGATCCCTCGCTCGTGCGTCACCGCCGCCCGGCTGCTGCTGGACGAGCACTTCCCCTCCACTCTCCACGACGAGATCCTGGCCGCTGCCGGCTTCGACGAGGACGCGCTGGACGACGCACCGTTCACCTACGACACGCCCAAGCGCCGCCCTTCGCGCCGCCGCGATCCCGCCTTCCGCCGCCACGTGCTCTCGGCCTACGGCGACGCCTGCGCGCTCTGCGGCTTCGACGCCCGACTGAACGGCAAGCCCGTCGGCCTCGACGCCGCCCACGTGCGCTGGCACCAGGCGGGCGGTGCCGACGACGTGTCGAACGGCCTCGCCCTGTGCGCGCTCCACCACCGCCTCTTCGACCGCGGCGCGTGGACGCTCACGTTCGAGTGGTCCGTCGAGGTAGCGGCAAGTGCCCAGGGCGGCCCGGCTACCCGCTCGCTCCTACTCGACCACCACGGCCGCACGCTCTACCGCCCATCGGCCCAGTCAGGCCGAGTCGCCGAAGCCAACGTGCGCTGGCACCACCGCGAGGTGTTCCGAGAAGCCACCTCGGTCCGTAACCAGTAGTCTCGCGCGGTCCTCCACAATCGATAGCACAGCACGCAGCGCCTTGCGGCTGCTCGTCACCTCGTCGCGTCCGTCGCCGTCGATGTCGGCGCGCCCCACTCCCGGCAGGATGCACCCGCGTGTGTCGCGTGGATAGTTGCCCGCGTGTAGCAGAATGAAGCTGCGCGGGGCCGTCCCCAGCACGATCAGGTGCTTGCGGTACCGCCGGCTCCACCGCCGCCGCACGTCGTACAGCCCTGGCGGTATGCAGCTCTCGCCGATGCGGTTGCCGCGCCACGGCGGTTCGAGCGCCCACCCGTCCAGGCGCAGCACGCCGTCTGCGTCGTAGACGTGCAGCCTACCCAGCGTCCGGTCCGGCAGGTGCTCGGTCCGATGCAGGTGGATCAGCGGATGCGGATCGTACATCGCTACTCTCGAGCTCTACGACGGGCGCGTCGCCTGCCGACGGGCGCGCCAGGTACGCCGCCACCCAGGCTACGACGGCCGCCGCGCTGCCATAGGCCGCCAATCCCAGGTCCCACGCCGACTCGACGTCGTCCGCCGTCACGCTCGGCAGTCCCCGCCGTGCCAGCATGCTGTTCACCAGCGGCAGCATCAGCGCGGCCAGCGCGCCCACCGCCGCGCCGACGCGCAGCTTGCGCACCGGCCTGGCCGTCGCCGTGCTCAGCTTCGGAGCCGGACGCAGTTCGGGTACGGGCCGCGCGGTCGTCTCGTGGACGCGCCGGATCGGCACGCGCTCAGGTGCGCCGCTGATCCGTTGGTCCGTGTTTTGCTGCTCGGTCATGCGTCGTTGGGGCGTCACGGGCGACGCTGTTGCTGCTGCTGATACGTGTACTCGATGCGCGCTTCCAGGTGGTCGATGCGCCGCTCCAAGTGTTCGAGCCGCCGCGCGTGGCTCGCCTGGTCGACCAGCACGCCGCGCAGGCTCTCGTCGAGCCGCTTCGAGCCGCACCGTGTTGTCGCTGATGTCGTCGGCGACGGCGTGCATCGTCGTGTTGACCGACCAGCCGAAGAGCGCGACGAGCATCGCCGTCACCAGTTGCAGGGCGTTGCGCATCAGCCAGCTCTCGGCCTGCGTCGGGCGTCCAGGCTGTGCTGCCAGCGGCGGTCTGTGATCGGTCTGGTTCATGGTCGTCTGTCTCCTAGTCCGCTCCTACTTGGCTCCTTATCAACTCCTACCTCGGAGCGGTCATGAGCAGAGCGGAAAAAGGGCGGCGAAAGTCAGCTCTCGCCGCCCACTCGTTTATCCGTTCAGGTCGTCCGGCGGGATCGGTCGGCTCTTCGTTGCCACCATCACCGCCCACGGCGCAGTCCGTTCAGGTCGGGCGGCGGCTTGGTCGGCACGTCGTTGCCGCCGCCGTGACCGCCACCGCCGCCGTGCCCCAGCGCGCTCGCCGCCATCGCGGGAGCCGTCTGCGCTGGCACGCGCGCCTTCGGCCAGCGCGGCGATGCGGTCGCGCGCCGTCACGAGGACGGGCAGTCCCATCTCGTCGAAGCCGACGGACGAGTTGACGCTCAGGACAGCGCTTCGGGCGTCGCCGTTCGCTCCGTCGCGGAAGGCGAGCACGTGGACGGCGTAGCGGGCGCGGTCGGCATAGGCGAACCCCAGCGCCGCCTCCTCGTCGCCGCGCGCCAGGTCCGCGTCGACACTCACGAGCGTGCTGCTGGCGATGTCGAGCACGACGACGGCCACGCGGTCGGCCAGCGTCACCAGCGCCCGGCTCCCACGTCACTTCGGCCTGGTCGCCGCCGTCGGCCACGCCGATCGACCTCGACGGGAGCCAGTGGGCCGCGCGTCAGGATCGCCTGGACGGGGTCGTACTCGCCCGGAGCGCTCGTGCCCGGGATGACCAGCGAGCGCATCACGCGCTGGTTGGCGCGCATGAACTCGTTGTAGGCCGTCGTGCCTCGCTCGAAGCGCGTCCAGTAGGGCCGCACGAAGCCGTCCATCAGGCCGCGAGGCGAGCGCGCTGATCTGCCGGAACAGGCTGCGCGTGCGCTCCTGGGCGGGCGTGTTGGGGTTGCTGGGCGAGACGCGCGACTGCGGATCACGTCCTTGCCCTTCCAGGTCGACATCACGACGGTGCCGACGGCGTTGCGTCCGCCCCCAGGATGCCTCGATTCAAAATGGCCATGCGATTGCGGCCCTCCGGCCGGTCTGGTTCGGTACCAGACTAGCCCATCCTGCGCACGCATTCCAGGTCGACCGCTGCGACCTACACCCGCTTGCTGAGTCGTGCCGGGTCGCTGTCCCTTGCGGTAGACGATGGTGCGCACGCGCTCCTCGCTCAGGAAGTAGCGACCGCCGCGCTCATCTTCGTACGGTCCCGTCAGAGCAAGCACGGCATCTTCGACCTTCTGACCAGCACCGCGCAGTTCGGCGAAGCGCTGACGCATCCGGTCGTCGCGCACTGTCACGTGCAGGGCACGCCGCACCCGGGGGTGACGCAGTGCCTCGCGCACCTCGCGGGAAGCCGGATCGAAGCGGATGTGTTCGGTTGCGGTCATGGTAGAAGAACGACTGCTCAGGTCGCTAGCACTAGGTCGTGTGGGCGCCCCGCTAAGGGGATCAAGGTCATAAATCGCCGCCGAAGGCCTGATCGTGATACCCTTAGCCTGAGAGGCTGGAATCGGCGATTTCGGCCCGTTTCGGTGCGGCTCTGCCGCTAAGGGTATCAAGGTGGCACTGTGATACCCTTAGCCGCTACGAGCGGCGCCATCTCCACTCGCAGCCGCCTCGTCCGGCAGCGTCCAATACCACCGTCCCTTCCCGGCTGCGCCACCGACGCGCTCGGCCTCGACGCCCAGCGAGCGCTTCGCCCGTTTGAGCGTCGCAATCGCCACGCCTCTGCGCTCGGCTTCGGCGTACACGTCAGATGCTGCCACACCACCAGGTTCGAGCATCTCCAAGATCATCGCGCTCGCCTCGTCCTGGCCCGGCGTCGCCTCGCGTCCATTCCCGGCGGGAGGACACACCAGGTCCTGAGCCGACAAGTCGCTTTCGCCCCGCCAGTCGACGACCGGCACTTCGGCGTCCGATCTGCTCGGCACGACCGCGAACGCCAGCGACGTCTGCTCGCGCGCCACGTTGTTCTTGGTCTGCGCCAGGATCACTTCGCCCTCGTCGTGCGGACTCTTGCCGACGAGCAGTCCCACGCGCGCCGCTCCGCTGATGCCGATGCTTCCACCACCGCGGTACATCGCCTTGCCACCACTCTGCTTGTTCAGGTGACGCACGATCAGCACTGCCAGCCCCAGCCGCTCCGCCACGGCTGCCAGCGGTCCCAGCGCCTGCCGCACGTCCTGGTCTTTGTGCGAGTTGAGACGCGGCGACAGGTGACCGAACAGCGGATCGATCACCAGCAGACCGGCATCCACGCGCGCCGCCGCCTCCTCGATCAGCGGCAGGTCGTCCGGTAGCGTGGGTACGCGCTCACCCCATCGTCCCGGTTCGCCGTCGCGCGCCTCGATCCAGACGGGCACGGTCTGCACGACGATGACGCGGGACAGGTCGGCCCCAGCCTCTTCCAGTCTGGGACGGATCGTGTCGGCCAGACCGTCCTCGCACGTCACGATCACCACGCCGCGTCCACTCTCGTCGCCGATTCTGGTCATGCGAGGATGCTCCTCTTCGCCGGGCCACGGCCTGCCGCTCGTCATGCGCGCCGCCAGGTCGCAATACAGCACGCTTTTGCCCAGACCCGGATCGCCGTCGAGCAGCGTCAACTTACCGACGGCCAAGCGTCCCGGCCACAGCCACCGAATGCGCTCACGCTGTACGTCGGCCACGATCTTGCCCACCTCGGGCCGCACGCGCGTAGAGACCACGCGACCGGGCGGGGGAGGCGCCAGCGGTTCGATCCGCTTTCGCGCGGCTTCCCTTTCCCTCGCAAACTGAAAGCCGCCAGTCCGAGCTTCTCGCAGCAGCGTCCCGCGCGACACCTCGCCCAGCCTGCTACGCAGCTTGGCCGCGTACTCGCCCTTCTTCTCTTCGGGCCAACGCTCGGCCAATAGCCGCAGTCGCTGCCCCTTCGTCGCCGCCCAGCGCGTCGCACGTCGCCGCGATCAGGCGAACCCACTCGTCGTACGGCGGACGGTCTCTGGGCACGCAGCGCAGCATCTCGCGCACGTCGCCTTCGCTCCACGCGTCATCGCGGGAGAGGGTCGATGTGCAGCTAGACGTTTGTCCCCCCTCATCGACACCCGCACGCCGTTTCAACACGGCGAGCAGCAGCTCGGCCTGCACGATCTCGACCGGCTCGGGCACGTCGACGAGACGAGCCGCCCGGTGCGGACGCTCCTCGCTGTCCTCGCCCTTGCGCGCCATCGTCCCATACATCTTCCAGATACGTGCCGCGTTGTGTACCGCCGGGTCGAGCGTCACCTCGTCATCACTCCACTGCTCGGACAGTGCGTGCGTCACACCCTTGATCAGCCCACCATCACCGGCCGGAAGGTCGACCCTATACATCAGGTGCGCTCCGTTGCCGCTCACGGCTCGCACCGGATTGGGCCACCCATCGGCCGATAGCGCGTCGGCGACAGCCCGCGCTCGCAGTATCGCCTGGCCAAGCTCGCCTTCGGTCGCACTCGTGCCGCTGGGCCGAACGGGGTCGAAGTCGAGCAGCAGCCATCTACGGCCGGTCACGTCGTCGTTGCCCGCGCACGAGCCGCCGCCCGTCACGCGTCCATGCCGGTTCATCCGCACCTTCAAGCGACTGGCCGCCATGCTCACGTCGTTCGGCGTCACGTAGACGCCCGAGGCGCCGCACTTCGACAACTCGACAGCGTCACTGGCCAGCTTTTCGGCATCGTCGTAGAAGCCGCGACGGATGCTCTGCCCGCCGCTCACGCCGAACGCGCGCAGCTCGACGACTAGCTCCTCACCTTGGGGCAGTAGCAGCCCAGCCATGCGCAGTGCATCGCGGCGGTCCAGCTCGATGGGATACTCGGTCATCGCGCACCTCCGCTCTTGCGTTTGAGGCTTCGACGCTTCGTCTGTGCCGGACGCCGACCCAGTTCGCGCACAAACGCGTCGACGGTTTCCACGTGGAAGAAGCGCCGACGGCCAATGCGCACTGGCCGCAGATCGCCGCTCGCCACGATGCGGTCCAGCGTGCGCAGCGACACGTTCAGCTGGTCGGCGGCGGTCCGGCTATCAAGCAGTTTGGTCGCATCCGGCGTTTCGGACGAGCCGCGCAGCGCCTCACGCACCGCTTCGCCCACCACGTCGGCGATGGCCCGCCGCAGGTCAGGAGTGAGAGCAGTCATCGCGCCACCTCTCAGCACGAGCAGTAGCGGATGCCGCCGACAGGTAGTGCCGCATGCTACGCGGATGACAGCCGACACCGTTCGGTCGTCCTGCGACGTGCGCGCTCGCGGACGCAGCGCAGCGATCAAGCCGGCGTCGGCGTAGAAGGAGAGCGACTCCGGCGAGGAGTCGCTAGGATGCGGGACGCTCCGGCGGGCCGTTTCGTGTGGGTCACGGTGGCGGGGGATGCACTCGCCGCCGGGCAGGTGAGCGCTCCGCGCCGTAGTTTGGACGCTGCACGCTCGCCGACGGCGAGTATGTGTAACAGAAAGCGCGTCCGTCACAGGTTCTCAGGCCGGCGGGCGCGCTTTTCGTAGATACCAGCCGCCACGGGTCGTTTGCAAGCCCCTCGCTCTGGCTGATAGGCACGGGCACATGCGACGGCGAGGCTATGTGTGCTCAGACCGTGGACAAACCGGGAGCCGGTGACGCGCAGGTGACACTCCGAGGCGGCCATACTCCCGGTCCGTCTACGGTCTGTCCCGGTTGAGAAGAACCCGGAAAGCCGGTCCCGCTCCTCTCGCCCCGCCCCGCATGGCCAAGCTCCTGCCCCGATACCGCAAAGCCGACGCCAACGGACGCCGCTCGCTCAAAGGCTACTACGGCGTCTTCTACGACCCCGAGCGCCGACCCACGCGCAAGGAAGTCTCTCTCGGCTCGCGCGACGAACCCGCCGCCCGCGCCCGCCTCGTCGACCTCGAACGCTCCTACGCCCGGGGCGACTACGATCCGTGGGCCGAGCGCTCGCCGCTCACCACCCGCCTCACCATAGACGAAGCCGTTGACCGGTTCTACGCCAGCCGCGAGCAGACCAATGGCGAGGTCGGCGTCCAGAACTACCGCTCCGTCCTCGCCCCATTCGCGCGCAGCCTGCCACCCGGCCTGCTCATCTCGCAGCTCGAACGCCGCCACGTCACCCGCTGGATCGACGCGCGCAAGGTCAAGCCCGCCTCGCGCAAGACCTACCTCGACCGCATCGGCATCTTCACCCGCTGGTGCGCAGGCGAAAAGCTCGTACCCCGAGGGTGGGACCCGCTTCCGCCCAAAAGCGGTGGCAAGAAGAACCGCATCGAGACCACGCCCAAGTTCTTCACCGAGGACGAACTGGCCCAAGTGCTCACCGCTCTCGACGCCCGCCTCATACTGCGCGGTGCCCAGGCCTCGCACGTCGACCAGCTGCTCGCGCGCATCGCGCCGTTCACCGCCGGGACCGGAATGCGCCGCGGCGAAGTGTGCGCCCTCCGCTGGAACGCCGTCCACTTCGGAAAGGGCGGCGCGTTCGTGCGCGTCGCCAACACCGAGGACTTCACCACCAAGAGCGGACGCGAGCGCACCATCCCGCTCGTCGGCACGGCGCTCGATGCCATTCGCGAGCAGATGGGGTACCGCACCGACGAGTCCGCCCGGGCGTTCGTCTTCCCGTCGGCCGCAGGCGCCAAACTGTCCGGCTCCTACCTGTCCAAGCGCTTCCGCGACCTCGTGCGCGGCTGCCGGTTGCGCGAGTCCGAGCACCACAACTTCCACAGCCTGCGCCACACGTTCGGCACGATGGCCGTCGGCAGAGGCATCGACGTGTACCGCGTCAAGGAGATCATGGGCCACGCCCGCATCGAAACCACGCTCCAATACGCCCGCCTGCGCCCCGTCACCCTCGCCAGCGAGATGCAACGCGCCTTCGGCGGCGGACTGCTCGAACGCCCCGCCGTCCTCCTGCCATAAAAGGCGCTGAGTCGGACCATACCCGATTGCACACCCAATTATACCCGAATGCGTGGGGCGCCAGGGCCGTCACCTGAGTGGGTCAAGCGCGAAGCAGCATAGGCACTCTAACCCGAAACACCGTGTGTATGCCGCTGTTGACCGGCTTATTCCACTCGTTTAGCCACATGGAGACGTATACCGTCGGCGTCCACGAAGCCAAGACGCACTTCTCCGATCTGCTGCGCCGCGTCGAGCGCGGACAGCGCGTCGCCATCACGCGGCGCGGGCGCGTCGTGGCCGAACTCAGCGCCCACCAATCTCCGTCTAAGCTCGACATCTTCTCGGCTCCCCTGCGCGGCACGATCAGCCAAAGCTCCGACGAGATCAGGCGCGCCCTGCTTGAACCCGACCCCGAGTTCGAAGCGCTCTTTTACGGTGGCAGCATCTATCCGGACGAGTGAGAGTGCTGCTCGACGCGAACGTGCTGATCGACCTTGCCAACGACCGTACGGGCTGCTCGTAAGTTGAGCCATGCTCGTCTATCTCGACATCTGTGTCATTCAGCGCCCGCTTGATGACCTCTCTCATCCACGCGTCCGGCTTGAAGCCGAAGCCGCGCTTTTGATTATCGAGATGGCGGAGCAGGGAGACAGTGACCTCGCCCTGTCTGCCGCTCACGAGATCGAGAATGACCAGAACCCTTTTGCAAGCCGCAAAGCGCACACTGCCCGCATCCTCGCTCTCTCCTCGACACGCATCGCTACGTCCGACGGTGTTGGATCGAAAGCCGAAGAGTACGTTCGGGCAGGCATCGGCCAGCTCGACGCGTTGCACCTCGCGTCCGCTGTCATGGCCAGCGCCGACTTCTTCTGCACGGTCGACCGCCGCTTCGCTAAACGGGCCGCCGAAGTGGACACAAACGCGACGGCCATCGTTTCCCCTCTTCACCTCGTCTCGACTCTCGATATCCCATGACTGCTTCTACACAGCCGCTCAGCGAGATTACGCAGGAGGCCATCACGGTTCTCGTCCGCGAGATGGGCGTTGCGCGTACGCTACGGTTCTTAGGTCAGTACCAGAACGGGCGAGGCAACTACACCGACGACCGAGCCAGTTTTCTTGCCGACACCTCCCTGGACGATCTGCTCGAGCAGGCGCGCGCGCTCGACGCACGACAGGGAAGCTGACCCAGCAAATCCTCCTCTGTTGAGTTATGTGGCTTTGAGCGAGGGCCAACCCCGGCGGTTTGACGTGGTGCGTCCGTCCTAGGATTGTCAGTACCAGATCGACCGGCCGCTTCGGCGCGGCGTCCACTTGGACAGGAAAGCGTCCGCCCGGCAGACGGCTGAACTACACCGCTCGTGTGACGTATCGTAGGCACTTGCGTCTAACCGCCTGCACTTTGTGACACACGCCGACCGCCTGACCGATCTAGCCAGCCAGCAGGGCGTCGTCCGCTCATCCGACCTCGCACCTCTCGGCATTCCACGCCAGACACTCGCTCGCCTCACCAGCCGAGGCATTCTCGAACGAGTCGACCGCGGCCTTTACGTGCTCGCAAGCGCCGATCCGACTGAACACCAGTCCCTAGCCGAAGCCTGCACGCCGCGTGCCACACGGCGTCGTCTGCCTGCTCTCCGCGCTTCGTCTGCATGGTCTGACCACCCAAGACCCCGCATCCGTCTGGATCGCCATTCAGGGGAACGCCCGCGCGCCGAGCAGCACCAGCATCCCGATCCGCGTCGTCTACATGTCAGGCCCCGCATTCGAGCAAGGCATCCAAGAGCACGACGTCGACGGTGTCACCGTCCGGGCCTACGAGCCGGCCAAGACAGTCGCCGACTGCTTTAAGTACCGCTCATCGGTTGGCCTCGATACGGCCCTCGACGCGCTGCGCGACTATCGCCGCTCCTCGACGTACGACGCCCACCGCCTGTGGCATATGGCGGGCGTGTGCCGCATACAGAGCGTTCTGCGTCCCTACCTCGAAGCCCTCGCATGAGCCAGCCCGCCAACCTCTCCGCGTCGGTTCGCCAACGCCTCCTCAACGTGTCACGTGCGAACGGAGAAGCATTCGACTTGACGCTCGGGCGGTACGCGCGCGAGCGATTCCTCTACCGGCTCGGCACGTCGCCCCACGCCGACCGGTTCGTACTCAAAGGCGCCACGCTCTTTCTCGCGTGGCAAGGTGAGCCGCACCGCATCACGCGCGACCTCGACCTGCTGGGCCACGGCGATCTGACTGAGGAGACGCTCTCTCAACTGATCCGCGAAATAGCTGCCCACGACGTACCGGATGACGCATTGGTCTTCGACCCCGACTCGATCCGCGTGTCGCCGATACGTGAGACGCAGGCATACGACGGTCTCCGCGTGCTGCTGATGGCGCGTCTCGGCAGAGCGCGCATCCCGATGCAGATCGACGTGGGCTTCGGCGATGCCGTCACGCCGGATGCCAAGCCGGTCGAGTTGCCAGCCCTCCTCGACTTTCCCGCCCCCACTCTCTCGGCCTATCCGCCCGAGACTGTTGTCGCCGAGAAGTTCGAAGCACTCGTCTCGCTCGGCATCGTCAACACTCGGATGAAGGACTTCTACGACCTGTGGCACCTCAGCCGCACGTTCGCCTTCGAGGGAGCCGTTCTCCGCCTCGCCGTCGACCGGACGTTCGAGCGGCGGCACACGGCCAAGCCCGAAGCAGTCCCTATCGCTCTGACAAAAGAGTTCTCCGGCGACGCGGACAAACAGTCGCAGTGGCGAGGGTTCGTCCGCCGCAGCAACCTCGACGCTCCCGAACTGAGCACTTTAACCGAGCATCTCGCAGCATTTCTACTCCCCCTGCTCGGTTCAAACCTCGCGGGGACGAGCCACTGGCTACCAGATCACGGGTGGTCCTCGGCCCAGCACAGCCGCTCAGCAAGATACCGTCGCCAAGCCGGTACCGCTCGCGGCCTGATCCACATGGCCGACGACTTCGACGATCCGCTCAATGATTTTGAGGACTACACGTGAGCGGCTTCTCCTCAGTGCCGCACGCTCTGGGGAGTGGCTGCGTGGCACCTTTCGTCAGGTGGCGCAGCTGCGATGTCGAAATGAGTAGATCGCCTCTACGAATAGCGATCTGAGGGCAGAGAGAGGGATAGGCGTGCATGGAGGTAGCGTAGCGTGTTGCACATAGGTAGCGCAGACCGCTGCATAGAGGTAGCGTAGCCATCGGCTCGTGCGTAGCTTACCCCTTCGCTTTCGCTCTTTTGAATTTGTCCGCTTGCACCGATGGCGTATCTGCTCCGACTCGTCGACTCCGAACTGGACGAACTGCTGCCTGCTCTGCCCGCGATTGCAGTCGAGGGAGCGAAAGGCGTCGGCAAGACCGAAACGGCGCTTCGACGGGCGCAATCGGTGTACCGGTTCGACGATCCGGCGGCGGCCGAACTGGCGCGCGCCGACCCGGGTCGCGTGCTCCAATCCGCTCCGCCCGTCCTGCTCGACGAGTGGCAGCGCGTGCCCGCACTGTGGGACAGCGTGCGACGAGCCGTCGACGCCGGTGCGGCTCCGGCTAGCTTCCTGCTCACGGGTTCGGCCACGCCTACCGACCAGCCGACCCACTCGGGAGCCGCACGCGTGGTGACGGTGCGGATGCGCCCGCTCTCGCTGGCCGAGCGTCAGATCGAGACCCCAACCGTCAGCCTCGCCACTCTGCTCTCGGGCGCGCGCCCTGCCATAGAAGGGACGACGGACGTGGGGCTGGTGGACTACATCCGCGAGATCCTGGGGTCGGGCTTTCCAGGACTGCGCGGGCTGAGCGGACGACCGCTGCGGGCGATGCTCGACGGCTACCTGCGCCGCATCGTCGACGTCGACGTGCGCGAACAGGGCCTGGCCGTGCGGCGCCCCGACAGCCTGCGCCGGTGGATGACGGCCTACGCCGCGGCGACGGCCACGAGCGCGCAGTACGAGACGATCCGCGACGCGGCAACGGCGGGCGAGTCGGACAAACCTGCCAAAACGATGACGATCTCCTACCGCGACACGCTCGAACGGCTCTGGATTCTGGATCCGCTGCCTGCATGGCTGCCCTCGCGCAGCCCCATCGCCCGGCTCACGCGCGCGCCCAAGCATCACCTGGCAGACCCTGCCCTGGCAGCTCGGCTAGTCGGTGCGACCGAAGAAGGGCTGCTACGCGGCGAGGCGCCCGGCCCCGTCGTCCCCCGCGACGGCACGCTGGCCGGGCACCTGTTCGAATCGCTCGTCACGCTCTCTATCCGTACCTACGCACAGGCTGCCGAAGCGCGCGCGGGACATCTGCGCACGGCAGGCGGTAAGCAGGAGTGCGACCTGATCATTGAGCGGGCCGACGGGCGCGTCGTAGCCATCGAGGTCAAGTTGGCCCGCGAGGTGCGCGAGCGCGACGTGCGGCACCTTCGGTGGCTCGGCGAGAAGCTGGGCGACGACCTGCTCGACGCCGTCGTGGTGACGGCGGGACCGTCGGCGTACCGAAGACCAGACGGCATCGCCGTCGTCCCTGCCGCACTTCTGGGGGCGTGAGGCTGGCGGTAGCCCGAAGACAGGTTGCCAACCGCGGACCGTGGCGACGGTACGGTAGTGAGCCGAGACGAACGCTAACGTCTAACTGCCTATGCCCACATGCACTCTATGACCTCCTCCGAACCCTCACGCTCAGCACTGCATGAGTCCCGACGAGGCCATGCAACAACTGACCGATCAAGCTCAACATATTGGACTCAGCCATCCGTGGTTTTCGTGCCCATGGCCTGCACTCGTTCCTCTCTTTTCTTCAATTTAGACGTGATGTTTTAGGGTCACATCCGTGCGGACCCCATGCGGACCACTCTTCTTCACACACCGCGCAAACACAAGGGGCACAGTCACTTACACGGTACGTGTGTCTTCAATGGCATTGAAGAGGTCAGCGGTTCGATTCCGCTAGGCTCCACCCCCGAAAACGGCCCGGAAACCTGATTAAACAGCGTTTTCGGGCCGTTTTGCTTTGATGCGCGTTGTGCCAGGAAACGACATAAAATGCCACCTCAGGGCCGAAACGTCAGCCAATAGACAGACATGAATCTTAAGGAAGAGGAGGTGGTGAACAGACCCGGTTTTACCGGAGACTGATTTGCGTGAGTGCCAAAGCCAGAGTCTGACTCTGGCTTTGGCGGTGAAAGACCTGCTCGTACTCGGCAGGACAAAGGTAGCCCAGTGGCTCCGTCAACCGGCGCTCGTTAAACCACCACACCCCGCACCGTCGATACGGGCGTTCCAGCGTGGCAAGCTCCACCTGCTCCAGTCCGCGCCAGGGACGCTCGTGAGGTCAAGTAGCGAATGTTGTGGGTTGGTGAAATAGGGCGTGAAGTGGGGTCATGTCCAGGTACTTGCGCTCGGCCCAGTCCTCGGACACCCGCAGCAGCACTGCCGTGGCTAGCGTCTCGGCGCTCCGCTCGTTCGGGAAGACGCCCACCACGCGGGTGCGACGCTTTACCTCTCGAAAGACCCGCTCGATGCCGTTGGTCGTGCGGATCAGACGGTGGTGGCTCGATGGAAACGACGTGTACGTCAGCGCTTCATCCAGACCACGTGCAAGCGATGCCACGGCCTTCGGATACCGCTTGCCGTAGCGCTCCGAGAAACCGATGGCGAGCGTCTCTGCTGTCTCCCGGCGAGCCGCCTGAAACACCTGCTTCAAGTCCGCCGCCACCTCCTTCGACTCGGTTTGCGGCACGTGAGAGAGGATATTGCGCTGGAAATGGACTGCGCAGCGCTGCCAAGCCGCTGACGGGACCTCGACTTGAACCGCGCTCTTGATCGACTCATGATCGTCCGATATAACCAGCCGCACACCGCGCAGCCCGCGCTCGACGAGACCTTGCAGCAGGTCCCGCCACGTCTCGGTGCGCTCGCCTGGTGCAGCTTCTACGGCTAGCACTTCTCGGTGGCCCTCGTCGGAGACGCCGACAGCGACGAGCAGAGCCACGCTGCGCACCGCTCCGGCCCATCGCGCCTTGACGTAGGTCGGCGTCGAGGTAGAGGTATGGGTAGCTACGATTGCTGTCGAGCCTGCGCTCTCTCCACTCGGCGAACACGTCCTCGAAGCGCGCGCAAATCCGGCTCACGGCGTCCTTGGAGATCTTCTGGCCCGAAAGCTTGCCCGTGATCTGCTCGACCTTGCGCGTCGAGACGCCCTGGAGGTACATCTCCAAGATCGCCTCTTCGAGCGAGCCAGTCATGCGCCGGTAACGCTCGAAGACCTCGGTCAGAAACGGCATCTCGCGCGCTCTGGGTACGCGGATCTGCTGGATGTGTCCGGCAGCGGTGGTGAGGGCGCGTCCGTAGTGGCCGTTACGCTCGCCCCTTCGCCTCTCGGTGCGCTCGCGGTGCTGGGCTTGGAGTTGGGCGGTCATTTCCTCTTCCATGACCTGTTCGAAGCACGCCTTTGATGGCGTCTCGGACGCGGTCTTCGATCGAGGCTGTGGCCCGCTCTGTGATGTCGTCGTGTGTCATGGGGTTAGCTCGGTTGCTAAACCCACAAGATCTGCTACGTTACCGCTCGTGACGGATCACCTCGGTCTTGTACAGGCCGATTATCGTCTCGGCCAGGGCATTGTCATACGAATCACCCTTGCTGCTCACTGACGGCTCGACGCCCGCCTCGGTAAGGCGCTCCGAGTAGCGAATGGACAAGTATTGCGACCCCCTGTCGCTATGGTGAACCAGGCTGTTGGCTCCAATCTGCCTGTCGCAGATGGCCTGTTCGGGCGCGTCGAGCGCTAGGTCGGCCTCGAGCGAGTTCGACACGCGCCATCCGACTATGCGGCGCGAAGAAGACATCGATCACAAAGGCGACGTAGACGAAGCCGCGCCACGTAGCGACATAGGTTAGGTCCAAAACCCAAAGCCCGCCCGCCGAGGCGGGGCGGAATTCGGGCGCTCGGGCGTGAAGTCGCGGCCGACCAAGTCCAAAGGACGCTCGGCACCTTCTGCTGGTACGGTTGTGCGCACGCGGCGGCCTCGAACGACGCCGCGCAAATCTATCTCGCGCATCAAACGCACTACGACTACGGTGCACCGAGCGACAGAGAAACCTTCCCCGTTCAATTGACGCCACACTTTTCGTGCGCCATAGACGCGGCGGTTTTTGCGCCACACCCATTTGATCTCGGGCCGAAGCACCTCGTCGCTGACCGCGCGGGCCGAGCGCAGCGCAGGATCGGACTGGCGGGCTTTCCAAGCGTAATAGGTCGACGGAGCAATCGGCAAAACGGCGCAGATCGACTCGACTGCGTAGGTATTGCGGTGGTCGTCAATGAAGGCCACCATCATCTCGGTCGGCGGTCGAGCTCCGCCTGTGCGAACCCACCACCGTCGGTGGTGGCGCCGATGCTTTGCGTAGGATCTCGTTGGCTCGGCCCAACTCTCTGACCTCACGCTCAAGTTCTTTCAGGCGCGCTTTCTCGTCATTCGTCGGTCCAGCTCTGCGCCCGTTGTCGCGCTCAGATTTGCGCACCCAATTACGTAGGGTCTCTGCTGTGCAGCCGATTTTCTCGGTCACTGATCGGATGGCTGCCCACTGGGATGGATGGTTGTGCTCGTGGTCAAAGACTAGACGAATGGCCCGCTCGCGGACTTCGGGGAGTAGCGTTTCGATGTGCTCATAGCTCCAGGTTCTCAAAGAGTGGAGCCTCCGACAAACCCGGGACGGTTCAACATAGGGTACGCCAAGCATTTCCAAGTGAAGCATCGCGATGCGCGATGCGCAGTTCGCCAATGGTTCGACGCATATCAACAGCATCGAATCGTTTCCGCCCGCCGACGGCTGATCGGCGAGCTTTGCCAAGCGCCGAATGATCAAGTTCAACGGCGTGTCCAGTTTGACTTTTCTGCTGCGACTCAAAGAGACCGAGTGGCGGTTCAACCATCGCGGCGACGGTCTCTACCCCGACCCGATGAACCTGCTGCGGACTCATCCGCTTTGAGATCTTCAATTCCTAAACCCATGTTTTATTGAGGCTGCCCCATTCCGGCTCAAAGGCCGAAGTTGCGCAGCTTATAGGTCAGGTTGAGCATCACGTAGCGGCCGAGTGCGACCGACTGCGCGTCCTCGACATAGGAC